>NZ_JBPZHB010000004.1:0-724975 GCF_051857545.1 Larkinella fluvii
CGGAGGAGCGGCCTAAAAACATCTTCAGGCCGCTCCTCCGGAGCTACCACTAGCCGATGTAGGCGATTACCTATTGACAGACCGCCCTTCCAGGGCTCTCCCGGTTAACTCAAACAGCTTGTTAAAAATCGTAGGACCGTTCCCCGCCCGTTAAATCAACGTTAAATCAATACGTCAGTTTCGCCAGATAATCGAAGTCATATTTGGCGCTTTCCATGGCGGTTTTGGGGTATTCTTCCTGTTCGACAAAGAAGTACTTCATCCCGGATTTGTCGCTGTTTTTTAACATCTTCACAATATCGATCT
This sequence comes from Larkinella fluvii, assembly GCF_051857545.1. Classification (NCBI taxonomy): domain Bacteria; kingdom Pseudomonadati; phylum Bacteroidota; class Cytophagia; order Cytophagales; family Spirosomataceae; genus Larkinella; species Larkinella fluvii. The sequence goes on from NZ_JBPZHB010000004.1 coordinate 307, forward strand.
GCCCTTTGCCAAATTCGGTGCTTTCCTTTTTCACCTTGTCCATGTCTTTGAGGTGCCAGAGTGGAAAACGGCCCGGATACTTGGCAAAATACTTCAGCGGATCGTTGCCGGTCAGGATGGCCCAGCCTAAGTCCATTTCCATTTTGACCAGATTGGCGTCGCTTTTCTCGACCAGTATATCGTACAGCGGTTTGCCGCCTTTCTTTTCAAATTCGTAATCGTGGTTGTGGTAGGCGAACACCAGACCGGCTTTCTGGCAATCCTCGGCGGATTTGGAAAACGTGTCGGCGCAACGCTGGTAATTGGCAACGGTTTGCCCTTCAGACGGCAGCGACGAGCACACCAGGTAGCTTTGCCCGGCTTCGGCGGCCATGTCGACCGATTTTTTCCAGTCCTTGTCAATGTGGACGTGACCGCTGCGGACGTTCATGCCGAGGTCGTGGGCAATTTTTTTGATTTCTTTCGGTTTCAACCCGTAATAATTCCCTTTGTCACTGCGGGCCGATTCCAGTTCTTTGTAGCCAATTTTCGCCAGTTGTTTCAGCGTTCCCACGGCGTCGGCCAGCATTTCCTTCCGGACAGTATACAATTGAATACCCACATTTTTGACTTTGGCGGCTTCCGCAAAAGGGGGATACAGCAAGGCCCCTGCGGCCAGGCTACCGGTTGTTTTTAGAAAATCGCGTCGTGTTGTCATCGGTTATATAGAATACAGCTTGATCAACAGGACAAAGGAGCGGAGCCGTAAAGTCTACTAGCTGTGCCCCATTCTCCTGCAACCTACCACTTCTTAAACACAAAAAAGACTGCCAGGACAATCAGCGCGAAGCCGACGATGTAATTCCACTTGATTTCTTCCTTGAGATTCAAAACCGCAAAGGCCACGAAAACCAGCAAACTGACGACTTCCTGAATCGTTTTGAGTTCGAAAGCGGAGAATTGGTAAGAGCCAATGCGGTTGGCCGGTACCGCAAAACAGTACTCCACCAGCGCAATCAGCCAGCTAATGAGAATCACTTTCCACAAGGCTTCGCCCTTGTAGCGAAGGTGCCAGTACCAGGCGGTGGTCATGAACAGGTTGGAAATCACCAATAAAACTACAGTGCGCATGGTCGTATTTCTAGAGCGTTGAAGGCGGTTTTGAGCGTTCGGGATCGTTTATCCGTAAAACCGCTGCAAATCTCTGTGAACTCTCGGTGGAAACCATAAACCACCCGGCTTTTTTTGAGTTAAAGAGAGCGTGAAGCCCAATTTTGATTTATCACTGGTTCTGAGCCGCATTGAGGACGCCATCCGGCCGTATCCGAAAGCCGCCCTATTCGATTTGTTCGAGCGGGGGTATAACTCGGTGTTTGAACAACTGATCGCGTGTATCATCTCCATTCGCACGCTGGACGAAACCACCATTCCGGTTTCCCTGCGGCTGTTTGCTGTGGCCCGAACGCCCGACCAACTCCTGAAACTCAACCCGGCTGAACTCGCCCCGCTTCTGAATGGGACGCAGTACCCTGAACAGAAAGCCTACACCATGCTGGGCATTGCCCGGCGGGCAGTGGATGAGTTTAACGGACAGATTCCCGCCGATTTTGAAACCCTGATTTCATTCAAAGGCGTTGGGCCGAAATGTGCCAATCTGACGCTGGGCGTCGCTACCGGACAGGCCGCCATTAGCGTCGATGTTCACGTTCACCGGGTCACCAACCGCTGGGGTTTGGTTCGAACCCGGCAGCCGGAGGAGACCCTGAAAGCCCTCGAAGAAAAAGTGCCCGTTGACCAGTGGATCGATATCAACCGGCTGCTGATGCCGTTTGGCAAGCACATCTGCACCGGCCCACTGCCGCATTGCCCGACCTGCCCGGTGCTGGAATGGTGTGAGCAGGTGGGGGTTCGGAAACAATAATTACCGCTATCGGGTGGGCAATGCAGAAACCGGATTTACCTTTGCAGCTTCAACCAAAACCGGTTTTCGGCTTCCGTCGTTTACACGTTCCCTATTCGGGTTACATGAACCGTAAACGATAAACCGTAAACCGTATCCCTGCGCATGGCTTTAAAAACAGTTGTTAAAATCAGTAATGTAACCAATTTAAGCGACGCCCGGTATTGCGCCGGCATGGGTGTCGATCTGCTGGGGTTTTCCATGGACGAAAACGCGGAGCAGTACGTGGCTCCGGCTACGTTCAAAGAAATTCGTTCGTGGGTGGCCGGGGTACACATCGTTGGGGAGACGGCTTCGATCGATGTTGTGGAAATTGAGCGGTTGCTGGAAGTCTACCAGCCCGACGTCCTCCAGATTGAAGAAGCAGCCCTGTTGCCATATCTGTCGACCTTCGATTGTCGGATCATTCTGAAAGCTGACTTATCCTTGCTGACGCTCGATCAACTGGAAACCTTCTTTTCGTCCGTTCAATCCGATCAGGTCGATTACTTTCTCCTCGAAAGTAAAGGTGCCGTAAACCTGGATGAGGAGTTGAAAGCGACGCTTAAACCGCTGGCGGCCCGGTACCCGGTTTTGCTCGGCATCGGTTTTACGCCGGATTCGATCGAAAACCTGCTGGCCGACCTGCCAATTCAGGGAATTGCGCTCACGGGGGGCGACGAAGACCGCCCCGGTTCGCGCGAATTTGGCGAACTGATGGATATTCTGGAGGCTCTGGAAACCGACGACTGAATTATTAGGTTAAACCCGGTAGTATGTATTACCTATTATCAGTCCTGGCGTACTTTCATCCCAATCGGCGTCCATTCTTCCTTTCTTCCTTTTAAGCTACTGAAAACCGCAATACGTTTACAGCGTATTTTAACTAATACGCTCATGACTAAACGTTTGGAACGTCTTCGCGACGAGGCTATGTTAGGCGGGGTAGCCGCCGGACTGGCCCAGTATTTTAACATCGACCGGACCTTGATCCGGGTCCTTTTCGTGGCTGGCTTTTTCCTGCCCCACGTCCCGTCCCTGATAATTTATGTTATCTTGTGGATTGTATTACCGGAACGGGTTTCCGGCTATTATGCGTCGTTTAAAACAGAACCTTTAACTAATCAGTACACCACTATGAATACGAATGAACGCAATGGTAACCTCGTAGGAGGGTCAATTCTGGTCGGAATCGGCTTCCTGTTTCTGCTCGACCGCTGGTTCGATATCAACTTCGGCGATATGTGGCCGCTCATCCTGATCGGTATTGGCGCCTGGCTGATTGTCAAGGACCGGAACAAGAACAATGACTCACACAACGACGGCCCGCCGTCCAGTGACCGCTACACCAGCGGCTCAGATCCGTACGCCGATCCGTATGCGTCCAACAACCCGCCACAACAACCGCTCTGATCCAACATGAAGCGAACAGGATTATTCTGGGGCATCGCCCTGATCACGCTCGGCGTGGTGTTTCTGGCTCATAATTACGGCTGGTTCTACATCGACTGGAGTTTCTTCTCGCGGTTCTGGCCGGTGCTGATTATTCTGGCCGGGTTGAATCTGATCTTTGCGAAGTCGAATTCGGCGGCCGCCCTGGTAACCACCGTTCTGCTGGCGGTTTCTGTACCCCTGGCGATCGTGGGCATGTTTCACGGCAATCGTTGGGATAACGACCGCTACGAATACCGGTATAATAACGATGACGACGATGATTCAGATCATAATCGCAATGATGAGGATGATAATGATGACGGTGATCGCGATGAAAGCCGACCCCGGGTGCAAACCAGCCACATTGCCGAACCGATGGATTCCGTTATTCAGCAGGCTTCGCTGAAATTTGAAAGCGGAGCAGGGCGGTTTTACATCGGCGCACCGTCCGACAGCCTGGTCGAAGCCGATACCAAGATGAGCGTCAGCAAATACAGCATGTCGGTCAACCGCAGTGACGAATCGCGTTCGGCAGAGATTGAACTGAAACTGGACGACGATGAAATCAAGCTGAAATCCGGTGAACTGGTCAATCTGGTGGATTTGCGACTGAATCCGAAACCCACCTGGACGTTCGACTTTGGCATTGGCGCCGGGCAGGCCAACTTTGACCTGAGTGCCTACGCCGTGAAGTCGGTTAAACTGGGAGCCGGTGCGGCCGACATTGAGATCAAACTGGGAGATCGCGCTCCGCAATCCGACGTCCGGATCGAGTCGGGCGTGACATCGGTTACGCTGAAGATCCCGAAAACCGCCGGTTGTCAGGTTGAAACGCAGGGTGCTTTGACCGTTAAAAAGCTCGATGGGTTTGACGAAATAGGCGGGGGCGTCTACCAGACCCCAGGTTATGCCGGTACTGCGAAAAAAATAAACATTCACTACGAAGGCGGGGTATCTCGCTTCGAAGTCGAACGGTATTGATACGGAAACGTGGGTTAACAATTTTCATCCCGCAATTCATTGGGTCGTTAGGTAAAAGCCACCACTTTTACCCGACGACCTTTTTCGTTTTCCGAACATTTCATTCGATACGGTTGTCGAAGTTAATTTTAAAAGTATGAATAAGTAAGTAATTATAACTAGTATAAAAACAATGCCGGTTTTGAAATATGCAACTGGTAATTGCTCTAAAAAGTTTTCATAGACGACGAAACAGTTGTTTTAGGACTGATTAATGTCTGATAATTTGTATAGTTGAATTGTACTATTGGGGTAACGTATATACTGATAGTAAAATACGTAAAATATTTATGCAGCCGTTTGATAAATTGGACGACCCATTCCTTGTATCTATTGAAATAATATCATAAAATCGTTAAATAATTACCTTTATCAGACCGTTATGGGTAAAAAAAGATGTGTATATACAAATAAATACTTATAAATATTCTATGTTTGTAAATGCTGTATCTGGTAGGTGTGTAGTCGCATAGGCATTGAGTATCATTAAGTAGGATCAGGAAACGGTAGATGTGTTGCCGGTTTTCCTGTGTTGAATGGGTGTGCAAGCAAATTATGCTTGAAGAAAACGAGATGTGATGGATTTTATAGAATAAACTTCCAAACTACTGTTTCATGAAACCCACATGTACGCCTGGTCGGCTATTGCCTGGTTATCTGCTTTGCCTTTGGTTGGTGGGCATTTTAAATGCCACTGCCCAACCCATAACGGTTGCATCGGAAGATTATAAAGTTGACAACGGTTTAAAATTGATTGTTTGTAACCGGATACCGGTTATTCCGACGTCTCCGCAGTCTCTGACGCTGGTTTTCGACAAAAGTTATGCGTATTCCGCAACGGGAGAAGCCTTTCAGATTGGGAAAGAATACACCCTCGGCAGCAGTGCCGGGAACTACAAACTCTTTTTTACGAACTTTCCCATCATTGCTTTCAACACCAATGGGGTGGCCATCAGTGAAGACGATAACCGCACCAAAGGCACGGTTTCAATCGCCAATCCGGGAGATTTGCCCCGTTCGTATAGCATGGGCGTTCGGGTCAGAGGCAATACCTCGCGGCTGAATCCCAAAAAATCCTATAACCTGGAATTGTGGAAGGATCCCGCTGGAAACGAAGAACTTGAAACGTCGCTGTTCGGCATGCGGGAAGACAGCAAGTGGCTTTTTCTGGCCCTCTACAACGAACCCCTGCGCGTCAACAACGTGGCCTCGTGGGCGATTTGGCTAAAAATACATCAACTCTATTATGCCGGTCAGGAGGCCGGAGCGCTGCCCGGCATCAGAACCCGGTATTGTGACGTGTTTATTAATAATTCCTACAACGGTGTCTATGTCATCACGGAAGATCTCGACCGCAAGCAACTCAAGCTGAAAAAGACGCGTGACAATGGCGAAATCCGGGGGGAACTCTATAAAACGGGGGCTAAAACCGATGCGACCTGGTTTACCAGTGTTTTCAATAACAACCCATTATCGCCCTTTGACAATAATTCGGCAACCTGGTCGGGCTACGAGATGGATTATCCCAAAACGCCTTTTTGGAATAGTTTGTTTGGCATTGCAACTTTTATCAATAAATCGACCGATGCGGATTTTAAAAACCAGGTGGCCGGGAAGTTTAAACTGGATAATCTGATCGATAATTTCCTGTTTTTAAATGCGGTGGGGGCGTCGGATGACAATTTTGGCAATAATCAATTTATTGCCCGCTACAAAGAAAACGAACCCTACATTTTTCTGCCCTGGGATTTTGATATAACCCTGGGGAATTATTACGGGTCGGTGGACCCGGTTGGCGAAAACGTGCGGTTCAACGGCTTTTATTACCGTCTGTTAACGCTGAATCCGAACGGTTTTAAAAGCCGCATGAAGAAACGGTGGCTGGCCTTGCGGCAGGGCGACCTGACCAATGCCAATTACAAAAAGAACCTGACTGACAATACCACCCTGCTGACCCATGAAGGGGCCTACAAACGCGAAGAATTGCGGTGGCCCGCAACCTTACGTCTGTCGGAACACACGGACATTCTGAACTGGATCGACAAACGGCTGACGGTTTTGGACCAGTATTTTGCCGAGTTTCCGGATCAGGATCCTTCCGCCGTGGATGTTACCCTGCTCAATTTTACGGGACAGGTTTCCGGAGCGGAAAAAACATTGAACTGGACGACCAGTTCCGAAAAAGACGCCAGCCGGTTTGAAGTCGAATTCAGTGCCGATGGGCTGACGTTTGGCAAGGTGGGAGAGGTGGCAGCATCGGGTAATAGTGTCGTTGAAAAGGCCTACGCGTTCACCCATCCGGATGCGTCCGCTGTGGCGTATTACCGCCTGAAAATTTTTAATACCGACGGACTTTTTAAATACAGTAACCCGCTGTTGATCGGTGCCTGCCCCAGTCCGCCTGCCGTGCCGACGCTAAGTGCCAGTTCGACAGCGATCAATGCCGGACAGAGTACGGTATTGACAGCCGCCGGGTGCGCCCAGACGGTTTTGTGGAACACCGGGCAAAGCGGGAGCCAGCTAACGGTAAGCCCGGCCACAACGACCACCTACCAGGCCCGATGCCGGCAAAGCGCCGGTTGTGAAAGCCCCTTTTCTGACGCTCAGACTGTTAAAGTGAACCCCGTAACCGCCTACGACGGCTATTTGAGCACGGCCAGTTGCACGGTTATTTCGGGCTGGGCCTGGGACGGCAAGCAACCCAATGCGCCGTTGGTGGTGGAGATTCTGGAAGGGCAGAATGTGATCGCCTTTACCGTCGCCGATATTTACCGGTCAGAACTGAAAACCGCCGGGAAAGGCAACGGATTACACGCCTATGCGTTTGAACCGCCTAAAAGTCTGTACGACAACAAACCGCACGTATTGTCGGCCCGGATCAAGGGCAGCACGTTCGCACTCAAGCAGGGACCTAAAACCGTCACCTGTCCGCCGACCAACTATGTACCGCTCGCGCCCACCATCGCCCCCTTGTCGGCCACGGTCAACACGGGTTTCTCGTGGACCTTGCCGATGTTTTTCGACGCCGACTATGGTGCGGTCTACTACAGCCTGAGCGGGTTGCCCGGTGGCTTGTCGTTCGATCCGATTTCACGGGATATTACCGGTACACCTACGGTACCCGGCACGTTCAATCTGACCTATTCGGCGTCGGATGGCATCGCCACCACGCCGGTTTTGATTTCACTCGTGGTCAGCACGACCGGTAGTGTGCCGGAACCGGTTAACCAGCAACCGCAACCCCCGGCAATATCTCCGCTGTCGGCCACGGTCAGTGCGGCTTATACCTTCACGTTAGCGCCCTTTACGGACACCGACCCGCTGACGTATGCGCTGAACGGCTTGCCCAATGGGTTAGGATTCACGCCCGGAACAAGGGTCATTACGGGAACACCAACGGTAAGCGGCCCATTCAGCCTGACCTATACCGCGACGGACAGCCAGTTGGCCAGCAGTTTTTTGGTGATTTCTTTGACGGTAAGCCCGGCCGTTTCCGTACCCCCATCGACAACGGTGACGGGAAATTTTGAAGGCTATCTCGACAAGGTGGAATGCGGCAGTATTCGGGGGTGGGTCTGGGACCGCAACAAGCCCAATACAGCCCTGATGATTGAATTTTTTGCCAATAACGTCTCCATCGGTACGGTCAATGCGGACATTTTTCGCCAGGATTTGAAGGATGCCGGAAAAGGCAATGGGGCACACGCCTACAGTTTTACAACGCCTGAATACCTGAAAAACGGCCAACTGTATGCCATTCGGGCGAAAGTAAAAGATTCTGATTATGCCCTGAAAGGCTCCCCCAAAAATCTTACGTGTCCGGGATCTGGCACGGGAATTCCGCCCACAGAAACCGGTAATCAGCCCCCGCAGGCTCCCGCGACGGTTCCTTTGTCGGCCACCCTGAATACGGCTTTTTCAGCCACCCTGCCACCCTTCACCGATGCCGACCCGCTGACGTATAGCCTGACGGGTTTGCCGGGCGGGCTGAACTTTGCCGGAGAAAGCCGTCAGTTGACCGGCATCCCGCAGGTGAGTGGCAGCTTTAGCCTGACCTATGCGGCTACTGACGGCCAATTGACAACCCGGACTTCATTTCTGCTGGTCGTTCATGCGTCGGTGCCGGTTTCCGGAACGGTAACGGGTAGTTTCGAGGGGTACCTCGACAAGGTGGAATGCAGCAGTATGCGAGGGTGGGTGTGGGACCGCAACCAGCCGAACACGCCCCTGATGGTGGAGTTTTTTGCCAATGATATCCCGATCGGTACGGTCAAAGCCGATATTTTCCGGCAGGATCTGAAGGACTCCGGCAAAGGAAACGGGGCCCATGCCTACAGCTTCCCTACACCCGCCAGCGTCAAAACGGGGGCGTCCTTTCAGATTAGTGCCAAAGTGCAGAACAGCAGTTTTGTGTTGAAATGGTCGCCGAAATCCCTGAATTGTCCGGTGGGAAGCCGCCTGAGTGTGGTGGAGGATTCGGGAGCCGAATCGGGTGATTTGCTGACGGTCTGGCCGAATCCGTCGGACGGTAACTTTGAGATTCGCTATACCCTGGAAGCCGGAAAACCGGGTGAACTGTCGGTGGTCGATGCCGCTGGCCGGGGCTGGTACCGCAAGTCCGTCGAGGGGGTTGGTCCCCAGCGGCAAAAGGTATCACTGAGCGGTGCGCAGGGTGTTTTCTTTGTTCGGTTGCGCCAGGGGACGACGCTGCAAACCAAAAAGATGATGATCGGGAAATGAGGGCTACAACCTGATTCATTCCTACGGGATTGTGGGTTTTGATCATCCGCGAATCGTTAAAATCCCGTAGGGATGAATCATCTTGTAGCGGTGGGTTTTGACCCGCCGAATCATAGGCGATCAGTCCCATAGAACAATCCCGTAGGGATGGATCATCTTGTGGCGGTGGGTTGTAACCCTTAGAATCTATTTTTTGAAAACCAACGCCTTGATCGGTTGGATGCGCGTGGCCACCAGCGTGGGAAGCCACATCACGAGGGCAATGAGGGTGATGGTGGCGAGGTTCACCAGGGCGATCACCGAAAAATTCCAGGCAATCGGCACCGTGTCCATGTAGTAGTTTTTGGGGTCGAGCGGGATCAGTTTGAAATAATACTGAAGCGCGCAGATGCCAATGCCCAGCAGGTTGCCAATCACTAAACCTTTGATGACCATATTCAACCCCACGTAGAAAAAGACCCGCCGAATCAGGGAGTTCTGACTGCCGAAGGCTTTCAACAGGCCGATCATGGGCGTTCGTTCCATCATCAGCACCAGCAGAATGGCGACCATGTTGAACCCGGCTACGAAGAGAATCAACACCAGAAAAATGCTGGTATTCTGATCGAGCAGCATCATCCAGTCGAACAGCGGTTTGTAGGTATCCGTGACGCGCATCGGGCGCATGTCGGGCGAAGCCGCATCGCGAACCCGCCGATAGGTCTCATCGATGTGTTTGAAATCCTTGACGAAGATTTCGTACCCACCCACCGAATCCGCTCCCCAGTTGTTGAGTTGCTGAATCAGTCGCAAATCACCGACGATCATCACATTATCGCCTTCCTCCAGGCCCGTGTCGTAAATGCCCGACACCTGCAATTTGCGGGGTCGCAGAGTATTTCCAATAAAATACATGATGACATCCTTGCCGACGCCGAGTTGAAGCCGTTCCGAAATCCGCTTGCTGATCAGGATCTGGCAGGAATAATTCGGATTACACTGCGCGCTGTCGTTGAAAAACCGGGGCAGTTGACCGGCCACCAGCGAGCTTTGAAACAAACTCCAGTCGTATTCCCGGCCAACGCCTTTTAAAACCGCCCCCGAAAGTTCGTCGGCGGTTTTCAACATACCGGCTTTCGTGGCCACGGCCTGAATGTGGCGGATGCCGTCGATGTTTTTGGCCTGCTGGTAGAGGGGTGTCTTGAGTGCCAGGGGCGTTTCTTCGTACGAATTATTGAGGGAAAATTTCGAGACGGTAATGTGCGAACCGAACACAAAAATCTTCTGCTGAATCCCGTACTTGTAGCCAAACAAAACCGCAAAGGCCACGATGATGCTGGCCAGCCCAATGGCAATGCTGGCAATACCAACTTTGGTAACGGTCGCTGAAAAACTCGTTGTGGGCGTATGGCGAATGCGCCGGGCAATAAAAAACGGAACGTTCAAGCGAAAAGATTTTAAAGATCAGGACCCTTTTCAGCAAATTGGTTTCCTCTATTAACCGAAAAACGGCGAACCTGGAGACAGGTTTCTATAAAATAATAAATGTAATGGATCCGAGCGGGACTACCTAATCAGCCTATTGAGGAATTTTGCTTGTTTGTCAGGAGTTGGGAAGCCAATCAATTTCGGAATATACAGAACTGGTTCAGCTACGTTCTATCCTGACTACCCAGCGGTAGGCCGTCGAGGTGGACCGGGAGATTCAAGGGAAGCGATGGTGTCGATCTGGTAGGATGGGGTAAAGGAGGTTGAGCAGGTGGAGTAAGGTAATTGGTGCCCTAAATTTTTTTGTAAGGGAGTGAATTGTATTATCTAAATAGTGTTGAATCAAAAAAAGCCCCTTATATTTTGACGGGCTTTGAGTTTCGTGCACCAGTAAGAAGCGTAAATGGCCACTTACCGGTGGGATTCGAACCCATATTTAACCCTTAGACAGAGGGTTGTTCTATCCTTTAAACTACGGCATCATTTTGAATACAGCCACGATGGAATAATGGTTACATATTTTTAATTAATAGTGTAAAGGTTGTTTAATGTCCTCTTTACCTAGTGCGTATTTTATTCGATCTTCTAAATAAAGTTCAAGCTTATCCGAATATGATTCCCATTTGGTGAAAGATATTTGATGACCATCGTGATCTTCTCCCGTTTCGGCATCTGTTGAAGCTTCCCCAAAATCAGAATTTACATTTTCGCGCGTTTTACAAAGGAACATTTACTTACTAAACTTATTGTTTTTATTAAGCTGTTTGGCTTCTTTTAGATCTATTCGCGCCCTATGACCATGTTTTTCTAAAAGATGAAGCAGATAGGAACCGCTTAGCAATGCTAAAGGCTTCCCTTTAGCAAATTCGTAGGCATCAGGGCCATAGTCAGCAGTTGTTACCAAAATTCCTTTTATTGCCCCTTCATTCATTACCGTACCATACAAATCTCGAACTGCTGAAACTCCCACGGTGTTGGCATATCGTTTAGCCTGAATTACGATCTTCCCTCCGCGTATCGGATCAGGATCAAATGCTACTGCATCCACGCCCCCGTCACGGCTTGCCCGCGTAATCTTAACCTCAGCACCGTTTTGGTTAAATTCACTGGAAAACACTTCACGTACTAAATGTTCAAAATCCTCCCAATCCATAGTTGCTAAATTCATGGAATCATTTAGGGTATGGGCAACCTCATAATGATTGGTAAAGCGCTTATCACTTCTATCTATTGTTACCAGGGGTTGTACTGCCGTCACGGTACTTAGTTTACTTGATCCCACACCTTTAAGATTTTTAAAGCACGCCTTTGGATCAACATGCTCTAGATCGATTTCTGTAAAAGCCTCCTTCGTTGTCAAAATTGTGACAATGCAATTGTTGACTTTTTTACCCGTTGCAGGATTTACAGAATTAACCCAACCATTGAAACTGACTGAATCTATTGCGTTGATTTGATCGGCTTCAAATAACTCGTGAATAGTTCGTATGGCAATTTGATATACCACACTATCATAAAGTTTTGTAGCCTGGGTTTCGGAAATGAAAGTTTCCTTGTACTCTTCTCGGGAAGCAATGTATTTAACCTGGTTCAGTGTAGGAATATCATTGGGGGCGGGCAAGGAATAATCCACAACCACCATTTTATTTTCCGGCCGGTAATCTACTGTTGCAGTAGCCGGAAATGATGGAGGGTAAATGGATCGAGAAAGTACCAAGTCACAATATTCAACAATGGCAGCGGGGATGGATAGCAGATAATCTGATTTTAATTTATCAATTTTGGTATTTAATTCTTCTTGTTCCTTATAGAACTCTTCTCTTTCAGCATTCCACTTTGCATACTCTTCCTCCATTCGACGCTCGATTTGGGTAATTCGGCCACTGTACGTTTCCCACTCCAGCTTACAATTAGCAGTAATCTGATTATTCTGAGCAGTAATTCCATCTCTAATATCTTCCCAGTCTTTAACCCGCAAATCATACTGTTCAATTGCTATATTAATTGCTTTTTGTTTCAATAAAGGAATTAGCTTTTCCATGAAGCTTAAGGTAGGCTCAATATATTGGGGCGGTTCTGGAAATGGAAAGTATTCAGGCTCCTTAGGTTTTGCGATACTTTGCTTTTTCATAAACAGCTCAAGCCGGGGATCGGGAACTTTATATTGGCCTTTTTGCTTTAATGAATCCCAATCTATTTTATCATCAATGGAAAGGGTGTGTTTTAAGGTATTTTCACATTGCCTTAACAATGCCATAGCTTCCTGCGTGCGACGTTCTGCATCATCGTGACTTTTAGCAAGCCTTTCCTGAGCCTGTAATTTATCCCACTGCATCTCTAGCGTTAAAACATAGCTTAATACTTTGCTTTCTAATACATCCTCAATCGTGGACATCAATACTTTAAAAGTATTAAGCTTCGTGTGCCGAATCTCTGCTATATATTTGGTAAGCCTCCCGGAATAATCTTCGTAATTTTCTATTTCTAAAAAGTTCCTAAATGCCATAGGGCTAGTTTTTTTCGGGCTTTGGTTATTAGTTTTAGTAATATATACGGGTACTTGTGGTAGTGAACCGGAAGTCGTGATTGATTCTTCTTTATATTTAAAAGGGATAATTTGAATATAAATAGCCAGATTTCCCGGTTCGTAAAGACTTGTATGGATGATTTTTGCGTCATAAGAACCACCTTCATCCATATACCGCGAAACTGTACCTGCTTTTCTTGCAGGAATGTATCCTAACATAGTATGCCCGAAAAGAACCTTGACAGCTTTTGAGTCAAATTGGTTTTCTGGTTCACGAACTAAGTTGAGTTGGCTGCCTTCTTTTAGTAAGGCCCAAACTACAAGCGCTTCGTGATGTTTTACACCAGCTACTTCTGTTCTAAGGGAGTTTGGTAGAAACGATGTCATATTAATTCGGTTTATACTACTTAAGAATTCCATATTGTAGGTTTCTACTCAATAATAGCTAAAAATACTTAAATAATGTTCAGTGTTTTAGCAATATGAGATGAGACAAGTACTTGTAAAAAATCTAGTTGCATAATTATCTATTAGATAAGCCTTTGCTTAGATCTTCCATAATATTAGTCTGCATTTTAGGAACTAAAATTTAATCGAAACGGGTTAGTAGAATGTAGCTTTGTCAGAGGCAAAGAAACTAATGTTCTTGCTGCTTGGAAAAATAATTGGAGGAGACTTAGTTGTATCTGTTTTTGCAGGTTTAATTGCAAACACCGTATGGGAGACTAACAAATCCCAAGAAAATTTGAAGAGTTATTTCAACTCACTTAAAAAAAATACGGTCATGATGATAAACGTAGTAATAAAATCGATGGGCGCGGTGGCATACACGGGTGGAAGCAAGCTTCGATTCTCCAACAGTTACCATTGTCGGCGGGGTGTCACAGCCACCCACCACATTGAAAGGGTCAATTAGTCTATATCGACTTTTCGGCCCTTTTCTTTTTGTCAATCCTTTTAACAACCACTTTACTCGTGGCCAAATTTCACCTGTTTATCATTAATCATTTAATTCTAAGTGGTCGATCTTCCTTCATGTTTTATTTCTTGGGGTTGAAATAACGAAAGTTGAGCACGCTCAGGCTTTTGTTTTGGCAATGGTGGTATATCCTTTACCAGGATATAGTCAGCCACAAATTTCGGAAAGTCAGGATCAAGGCTATAAACACATTCAGCTTTTGCGCAAACTGCAATAGCACAAATTAGGTAATCAAACTTAATCCTTCCTTTTGTTAACTCTTTACCATTAGACAATAAAGTGATACTTTTTTTGTCTTTTTCCTTAAGATAACGCTCCATCATTCCTGCAAATACCTTTGCTACAGATGCGTCAAAATGGTAGATTGTAAAGAGTTTACTTAAGTTAGATATTTCATCATCTCGCTCAGAGGATGGTATTGTAATTAAGATTTCTCCTAGTACTGGTGCTGGTAGAATGATTTCATAGCCATTGTTTATAAGGTATTCAAACAAAGCTTTAGTTCTGGGAATTAAATCTTCCAGTCCTTCTGTGGGCACTTCTCGAACACCCCATAAAAAAACTTGGCTATCAATTACTACACGTTTTGCCATAATTTCTATTCATCAAAATCATCTCTCATAAGGACACTTTCAATGTTGTTAACCTTATCCCAATGTTTGCCGATATTTTTTGTCAACTCTTTAAATCGTTCGTATGAAGTTAATCCTTCGTAATCTGTAATATCCTTTATAGTGAATTCAACAATGTTTCGAGAGACCCTTTCCCATCTTGCAGTACCATACAAGCCAACCTTGTCATAAAGGCGTTGAGCTAATTGTTTAGCAAAATGCTTTGTAGTATGGACATAAATTAATTCATCATTATTTGATAGCCTTAAATGAACCGTCGGATTTTTTCCGCCAGCCCTTGCAACTGTGGCATATATTGTAGTGTCTCCGTCTATATAAGCCGAATTAGGTATTTCAATATTAGTGTCAGGATGGATACTCGCTTGAACGGCACTATTAAGTCGTAATTCAGCACTACATTGATGAGATTTTACAAATTTTGAAATGAGCTGAAGTCCTTTAATTGTTTTTACTGGCAAATCATCTAAACTTCCACTTTCTAGAGAGGCAGAAACAGAAAGCAGGGCAGCCACAAAAACAGATTTAATACTGGGTGTTAAACCGTAATCTGCACTTTGATTACGAATACTTGTTATACTTAAATAAATTTCATCTAAATTTATATCTGGGTTGTCTCTTTTTACAACAGCCAATAAAGCATCTTCAAGACCAAGGAGAAGTTTAGATGACTCTTTAGCCTTAATAGATGCAGGGGTAATCCCACTGCCCGTAAACCGTAGCTCTAATATGTCGGTCTTTTCGTCCATAACTGAGCCTTCATTCTAAATCCTAAAAGACTTAAATGTCAATTATTTGTTATTTACATGTATAGACAGTCGCTTCTTTGATGCTTCAAAGCATTCTTTAACAATATTTCTGCAACTATACCTAAAAATAAACTCATTGTAATGCCATCGTAAAAGTTTTTCAATCTGATTGCGAATCAATTTATAAACCCTTTATTGTTTATTATTTCATAGTACTCAAATCGTTCGTAATCGCTTGTTCGTCGTATATAGTAAGGGTTTTTCCTTCGCGCAAAAAGGAATAGTAGGCTCGGCCTGCATAAAGGGCTCTAGACTTGTCTGTGCCTTGTAAAGCTGACCTGTATTCATCTTCAAGTTTTTGTTCAAACTCTGCTTTTTTTCGACTACTGTTTCGGTTCCCCTTGATCTATAAAACGATCAGTTCTATTATAAAAGCCGATAATAGTAAATTTTCCCACATGAAATTTTACCAATTAACTGTTTAATTCCAATACCCCTTTACCAAGAATAGGTGTAAAATATCTTCCTTATCAACTTCCCAATCCGGGTAAGTTCTGTTCTGGGACACCAGCACCACTTTTTTAGGATCGGCATGGGGAAAATGTACTTCAGCACCCGGTACCCATCCAGGATGACTAGATAAATCTGCCCAAACCCGATTTGAATTTTATCTTTAGGTAGTCAATAATGGTTATTATTGACCAAATCTTATTTGAAATAACTCTTGAACTGCTAATCAAATTAGAGATTTTTTGCTGTCTAACCCCCGTTAGCTTCGCAAGATGTCTGTTAATTATTCTTCGGTTTTATACGATTTCTCAGCTATCCAGATAAATTATAAAATTCTTGTAGCCAAAGCCAATTATTCGAACGAACGGTTCACTGACCGGATAAATGAACGAAAAACCATAACACTGAGCAAGGAATAATTAGAATTAATTCCTGAGCGGCTCATGCAGGAGAAGATTAGTAGGCGTTGCTCAAACGATTGCACCAATTAACGAAAATTCGTAACAGTCCACTAACGGGTTTGCCTTTTGGCAGAGTAGGGTATGAATGGCAGGAGCTTTTGCGTTGGACAATAGAAGAGCCAGAGAAGAATTTCAGGATTTGGCAGGATCGAATCACCGAAAAACGGCGAACCTGGAGACGGTTTTCTATAAAATACCACATAAATGTAACAGATTTGCAGTATAAATGATCAGACGAACCATGACTTCATCCGTTAAATTACTCTTCATCGCCTGCTTGGCCGGTTTTTTGGGAACGTCGGTGGGCTGCACGGCCCAATCCGGCAAGAAGCCCGCCACCGTTGCAACGGCAGAACCCATCCGCACCGGAGCCGAACAAATGAACCTCTACCTGCCGTCGTTGCTCGGCAAACGGGTAGGGCTGATCGTCAACCATACCTCCGTCATTGGCAAAACGCACCTCGTCGATAGCCTGTTGGCAAAAGGCGTCACCATTAAAACCATTTTTGCGCCCGAACACGGTTTTCGCGGGCAGGCCACCGACGGGGAACATGTCGCAAACGGCCGCGATCCGCGCAGTGGTGTACCGATCATCTCCTTATACGGTGCCAACCGCAAACCGACACCCGCCCAGCTCGACTCGCTGGACGTGCTCATTTTCGATATTCAGGATGTTGGAACGCGGTTTTATACCTACATCAGCACGATGCACTACGCAATGGAAGCCTGTGCTGAAAACAAAAAATCGTTCATTGTGCTGGACCGCCCGAATCCGAATGGCAGCTATGTCGACGGCCCCATTCTCGATCCCCGGTTTCGGTCGTTTGTGGGTATGCACCCCGTTCCCATTCTCCACGGTCTGACGGTGGGCGAACTGGCCCGGATGATCAACGGGGAAAAATGGCTGAAACGGCCGGATACGGCCTCGGCCGATCTGCTTTGTCCGCTGACGGTGGTTCCCGTAAAAAACTACACCCACCAGCTTCCGTATACGCTGCCGGTGGCCCCTTCTCCGAACCTGCCGAACCAGCAAGCCATTCTGTTGTATCCAACGCTCTGCCTCTTTGAAGGAACGGTGGTCAGCGTGGGGCGCGGAACCGACAAACAGTTTCAGGTGATTGGTGGCCCTAAAAATCCGAAGTTCGGGTCTTATCAGTTTACCCCTGTCGACAAACCGGGGGCCATGAATCCGCCCCAGGAAGGCCAGCTTTGCTACGGGATGGATTTGTCGGGGATCGATGCGACCCGGCAGGGGCTGACGCTCAAATACGTAATTGACTTCTACAAAAAAGCCGTCGATAAGGACAAGTTTTTCCTGGCAACGAATTACATCCACAAGCTGTATGGCAACGACCAGTTGCCCCTGCAACTGAAAATGGGGTTGTCGGAAGACGCCATCCGGAAAACCTGGGAACCCGGTTTGAGCCAGTATAAGGAAATGCGGAAAAAGTACTTACTCTACCCGTAGAAAATTACCAGATTTAGCCACTTCTGTGTGTTGTTACCGAATAATAAATTAAGTAATATTTTGATCGTAACGAATTGATTGACATAGAGATAATTTAAATCTTACGCACGTAACTTGTAAACGTGTGTCCATGAAAAAATACTCTATTGTCTACTCTTGGTTATTACTCATTTTTTCTCCTTATTTTTCAATTGCCCAAATCGGTATCGTCTGGCAGAAGTGGCCCGCAGCCTTGCAATTGTATCCCCGTGATCATCAGAACAAAGCGGAGGTTCCGATTGCCGGACGACTGCAATCGGTCAGCTACTCCCACGCATCGGTCTGGGTTTATAAAAACAACGCCAAATGGAAATACCTGCGGACGGCGGTTTCCAAAAACGGCGGTGAATCCCGGTTCCAGCTTACGCCGACGATTGAAGCGGGCCTGAATCAGTATAAATTCATGGTCTATGCGGTTGCGGGATCTGATTCCGTGTTGGTCGACACCCGCGACAACATCGTTTGTGGCGATGTGATTCTGTGCATGGGCCAGTCGAATCTCACCGGTTTTTACCCTAACAGCTACAGTTACCGCAACAATTTCGTCCGGGCGTTTGGAAATAGTGCGGGGGCGGTACCCGACACCGTCTGGCGGTTATCCAACATTCAGGAAGGCCAGGTGGGGCTGATTGCGACCGAAATCCAGCGTCTTATTCTGGAAAAACACGGCATGCCAACCTGTCTGATCAACGGGTCGGTGGGCGGCACCTCGATCAAA
Source organism: Larkinella fluvii (assembly GCF_051857545.1). Lineage (NCBI taxonomy): Bacteria > Pseudomonadati > Bacteroidota > Cytophagia > Cytophagales > Spirosomataceae > Larkinella > Larkinella fluvii. The sequence continues at coordinate 18,966 of NZ_JBPZHB010000004.1, forward strand.
AGCCACATCGGCCGCAACGCGGCCAACCCGGCCGATCCGCAGACGTTGTATGGCCGGCTTCTCTACTGGGCTCAAAAAGCGGGCGTTGCCAACAAGGTGAAAGCGTTTATTTGGCGGCAGGGCGAAAACGAAGCGGGGGGCGGTTCGGCCATTGGCTACGAGCAGGACATTCAAACTTTGTTTGGCTACTGGCAAACGGATTATCCGAACGTCGGGAAATTCTACGTGGTTCAGAATAATCTGCTGCCCGATTCCAACAAAGGCGCTTCCCAATTGCGGGATTTCCAGCGAAGGACCCCCCAGCTTTTTCCACGCACGGAAGCCATTGCCACGGTGGGACTACCGGCCTACGACGGGGTTCACTACGGTCAGGCAGGCCAGTACCAGTTTGCCAGTGAGGTGTTTCGCCTGATTGCCCGCGATGTGTATAATTCGTCGGATCTCAACGGCATTACGTCGCCCTCCATTCGGAAAGCGTATTACAAAACCGCCGAGAAGAAAGAGGTGGTCCTGGAGTTTGAAGCCGGGCAAAACATGGTATGGAAGCAGGACACGGTCGTAAACGGCGTTACGCAGGACATCCGGGATTTTATCTATTTCGATTACGCCAACGTTCAACAGGAACGTGTGATTGAAAGTGGAACGGCGGAAGGAAACCGGATCACGTTGAAGCTCACCAAACCGATTTCGGCAACGGGCATAACCTACCTTCCCCATCATTCTAAAACGCCGTTTGGGGGACCTTTCCTGAAAAACAGCCGTGGAATGCGCGCCTTCACCTTCCACAAAGTAACGATCGAGGCTTCTGCGGGAACCACCCCGCCGGTTGACAATCCGCCCCCGACCGACCCGCCGGTCGTAACGCCACCCCCAACCCAGACGGCAGTCGCTACCAATCCGCCGGGAACCAACTACGGCGGGAGCTTGGACGGCGTTAGTTGTGACAACATCTGGGGGTGGGTCTACAACAAAGACTACCCCAACGCGCCGATTACGGTAGAGTTTCTGGCTAACAATGTCATTGTCGGTACGATTACGGCCACTCATTTCCGGCAGGATCTCAAGAATGCGAACAAGGGCAACGGCGAGCACGGGTTCAATTTTCTACCTCCTGCCAGCCTCAGAACCGGACAGAATCAGGCCATCAAGGCTCGGGTGGTAGGCACCAGCTATTTCCTGCCGGGTGGCCCCAAAAACCTCACCTGCGCCAGTACGGGAACTCCCCCGCCCAATCCGCCGGTTGACAATCCGCCCCCGCCCAATCCGCCGGTGGTGACGCCACCGCCAACGCAGACGGTTGCGACCACCAATCCGCCGGGGACCAACTACGGCGGGAATCTGGATGGGGTTCGTTGCGACAACATCTGGGGGTGGGTCTTTCACAAGGATTACCCCAATGCGCCGATTACGGTGGAGTTTCTGGCCAATAATGTTGTCGTCGGTACGATTACGGCCACTCATTTCCGGCAGGATCTGAAGAATGCAAAGAAGGGCAACGGCGAACACGGTTTTAATTTTTTACCACCCAACAGCCTTTTGAATGGGCAAAACCAGTCGATCAAAGTTCGGGTAGTGGGAACGAATTATTTCCTGCCGGGTGGCCCCAAAAACCTGACCTGCACGAACTCCGCGCGTTTGAGTGCCGAAACCGTTGACGAATCGCTGGCGGTTTTGGTGTATCCGAATCCATCGGCGGGTCGGCTGCACATCCGGCTGTTCGTTCCAGAAAAACAGGTGGCGACCTTGCGGATGACCGATCTGTCGGGCCGTCTCGTCTGGCAACAGGCGTTAACCGGGACTGGAAATTACCACGAAGAAGTTGTCGACGTGCCGGAATCGGTGGTTCGGGCGGTGGTGGTTTCTGCGCAGGTAGGGAGCCGGAAAGTCGTGAAAAAGATCTTGCTAAACCGGTAAAGCGGGAAGGGGCCGCAACGGTTTTCGGGCGGTTGCGGCCCTTTGCTGATTTACAAAATGCGGGATTCAAACGTTAAAGTTGTCAGTTTCCTAAAAACACCCTAATTTTGGTTTTTAGAAACGTATCATGACAACCGAACAAATACTGATTCTCGATTTCGGTTCGCAATACACCCAACTCATCGCCCGCCGGGTGCGCGAACTCAACGTTTACTGCGAAATCCATCCCTACAATCACATTCCCACGATCAGCCCTGATGTTAAGGGTGTTATCCTGTCCGGTAGCCCGTGTTCTGTTCGGGACGCCGATGCGCCCATGGTTCATCTGGCCGCTTTTCGGCACAAATTGCCTATTCTAGGCGTGTGTTACGGTGCCCAACTGATGGCCCATACGAGCGGGGGAGAGGTCAAACCGTCGACCATCCGGGAATATGGCCGGGCCAAACTGAGCACGCTGAATACCGAAAATCCGCTGTTGAAAGGGCTGGAAGTGAACACCCAGGTATGGATGTCGCACGCCGATACCATCACCTCCGTACCGGATAGCTTCGAGATCATTGCCTCAACCGAAACCGTTCGCGTGGCAGCCTTCCAGATTCAGAATGAACCGACCTACGGCATTCAGTTTCACCCGGAAGTGACGCACTCGACGCAGGGAAAAACCGTCCTGAAAAATTTCGTCGTCGATATCTGCGGCTGCTCGCAGGACTGGACCGCCGAGTCGTTTGTGGAATCGACCATTGCTGAACTCAAAGCAAAAATTGGTAACGACAAGGTGGTAATGGCCCTCTCAGGGGGCGTCGATTCGTCGGTGGCGGCCACGCTCGTGCACCGCGCCATTGGCCAAAACCTCTATTGTATTTTTGTCGACAACGGTTTGTTGCGGAAAGATGAATTTGAGCAGGTTCTGGACTCCTACCGCCATTTGGGTCTGAACATCAAAGGCGTCGATTCCAAAGACCAGTTTTATACCGCCCTCGCCGGCCTGACCGATCCCGAAGCCAAACGCAAGGCCATTGGCCGCACGTTCATCGAAGTCTTCGACCAGGAATCGCATCTGATCGAAGACGTGGACTGGCTGGGTCAGGGTACGATTTATCCCGATGTCATCGAATCGGTTTCGGTGAAAGGGCCGTCGGCTACCATCAAATCGCACCACAACGTCGGCGGTTTACCCGCTTTCATGAAGCTGAAAATTGTAGAACCGCTGAACACGCTGTTTAAAGACGAAGTTCGGACGGTTGGGAAGGCGCTGGGGCTGCCCGACGCCATTCTGAAACGCCACCCTTTCCCCGGCCCCGGTTTGGCCATTCGGATTCTGGGCGATATCACTCCGGAAAAAGTGCATATTTTGCAGGAAGTGGATGCGCTCTACATCAACGGCTTGAAGAAATACGGTCTCTATGACCAGGTTTGGCAGGCCGGTGCCATTCTGCTGCCAATCCAGTCCGTCGGCGTAATGGGGGACGAACGCACCTACGAACGCGTCGTTGCCCTCCGCGCCGTGACGAGTGTCGACGGCATGACGGCCGACTGGGCACACCTGCCCTACGAGTTCCTGGCCGATATTTCCAACGAAATCATCAACCGCGTCAAAGGCGTCAACCGCGTCGTCTACGACATTTCCTCCAAACCCCCGGCCACCATCGAGTGGGAATAGGGTGTTAAGAGTTAAGAGTTAAGAGTTAAGAGTTAAAAATTAAGAGTTAAAAATTAAGAGTTAAAAATTAAAAGTAGGTTGGCTGGAGTTTGAATGCGTCAGCCCATTTTTAACTTTTAACTCTTAACTTTTAACTCTTAACTTTTAATCCTCACTCGAAACGCCGTCTTCTTCTTCGTATAAGGTTGTCTGTTCCAGATCCGGGTCGGGACTGGGGAGGTTTCCGGACGGGCTGATGTCCGGTTCCAGTTCTTCACCTGCATTCGGGTTGTTGCGCGCCATGGTTGAGGCCACGCCCTGATTTTCGTCTTCGGCCGGATTGTAAGTTTCCATACAGTTTCTGGTTTATGTGCCACGACGGGTGACTTTTCCGCCGGGTTTTCGTACATAACCAACCGACTCGGGAAAGGTTTTATTCGTATCTTACCAGCCTGAACCCCGTACTCCGTGAAAAACCGTCTCGCAATGCTTCTGCTGGCTTTGCCGCTGATGTCGCTGGCACAATCCTCCCGCGAACCGCTGTTTACCTCATTTGACGGCACTAAAATCCATTATGAAGTAGCCGGTGAGGGAAAACCGGTGGTGCTCGTACACGGTTTTATGGGTAACGGAACGTCCTGGCAGAAAGCCGTGCTGCGACAATCGCTGCTCGATGCCGGGTATCAAGTGGTGCAACTGGATTTACGGGGCAACAACCTGTCCGACAAACCGCACACCGTCGAAGCCTACCGAAACGACGCCGAAGCCCGCGACATCATGGGGCTCATGAATTTCCTGAAACTGAAAAACTACGACGCTGTCGGTTATTCGCGTGGTTCCATCATTACGGCGCGGCTTTTGGTATTGGACAAAAACCTTCGTTCGGCGGTTTTGGGCGGCATGGGCGCGGATTTCACCAATCCGAACTGGGCGCGTCGTATGGCCTTTGCCGAACTGTTCAGCGGAAAAGCCCATTTACATCCCGAGTTTCAGGGCGCATTGAATTCCGCCAAAACCAGAGGGCTGGACACGCTGGCGCTCGGTTTTCAGCAGCAAACGCAACCCTCGACCAGTCCTGCAGAATTGAGTAAGGTGAAAATTCCGGTTCTAATCATTTCCGGAGATCAGGATGAAGACAACGGCCGGGCGGGCGATCTGGCGAAACTGCTGCCGAATGCTACGTTGAAAACCGTACCGGGCAGTCACGGCAATACGTCCGGTTCGGAAGGGTTTGCGCGCGAGGTGCTGGCGTTTTTGAAGAAGAACTGATTCAGGAATTTTATCTAAAAATACCGCATGCGAAGAATAAAGGATCGAATCGGGTCTCATCATCGTAAAGGCATGCGATTAACAGTTTTGCTCCCGGCATTCTGGCTCCTCTTCAGCAGCCCGGTTGCCTGTACCCAATCGACGGAAAAACTCAAGATTCCGGGACTAAGGCAACCCGTCGAAATCCTCCGCGACCGCTGGGGCGTCGCCCACATTTACGCCCGGAATGAGCACGATCTGTTTTTTGCCCAGGGCTACAATGCCGCCAGTGACCGGCTTTTTCAGCTTGAAATCTGGCGTCGACAGGCCACCGGAACCGTCGCCGAACTGCTCGGAGCGAAGGAAATAAAACGGGATCAGGGGACGCGGTTGTTCCGGTTTCGGGGTAATCTGGAACAGGAACTGAAACACTATCACCCCAATGGCCCGCAGATCGTGGGGGCTTTCGTCGAGGGAATCAATGCCTACATCCGACAGATTAATCAGACACCGGAGAAACTGCCGGTCGAGTTCAAACTGCTGAAAACGCAACCCGGTTTCTGGACGCCCGAAGTGGTCATCAGCCGCCACCAGGGTTTGCTCGAAAACGTGCGGTCGGAACTGGATTTCGGGCGACTGGTGCATTTGCTGGGGCCGGACAAAGTCCGGGAATTATCCTGGTTTCACCCCACAACCAAAGCCGGAGAACCCGATTTGACCCTGCACGTCAACGGCGCGGAGCTGTTTCAACCCATTCTGGAACTGTACGAAGCGTTTCGGTTGCCGATCCGGTTTACGGACAAGGACAGCGGTTTGGGCGCGACGGAGGAAGAAGCGTTGCTAAGACCCGGAATAAACCGGCCGCTGGATGAAAAGCCGCGCGACGGTTCCAACAACTGGGTGATCAGCGGTCAGCGGTCGGCGAGCGGTTTTCCGATGCTGGCGAACGACCCGCACCGGGCGCAGGTGGTTCCGTCGCTGCGGTACTGGGTTCACCTGCACGCGCCGGGTTGGAATGTGGTCGGGGCCGGGGAGCCCGCATTACCGGGTGTTTCGGTCGGTCATAACGAATTCGGTGCCTGGGGGTTGACCATATTTGAAACCGATAACGAAGACCTGTACGTCTACGAAGCCAATCCCGCCAATCCGAATCAATACAAATACAAAGGAGCCTGGGAAACCGTGCGGATTATTTCCGACACGATTGCCGTCAAAGACCAAAAACCGGTCGTCGTGCCGTTGAAGTATACGCGGCATGGGCCGGTGGTGTTTGAGGATGCGAAAAATCACAAACTGTATGCCGTTCGGGCGGCCTGGCTCGAAACCGGCTGTGCGCCCTATCTGGCCAGTTTGCGGATGAACCAGTCGAAAAACTGGACCGAATTTCGGCAGGCCTGCACCTACAGCCGGGTTCCGGGCGAAAACATGGTTTGGGCTGGGCGGCCATCCGGTGGCCTGCCATCCACGACACAAAAAGGAGCCATTGGCTGGCAGGCCACCGGCATTTCACCGATCCGGTCCTCCAGTGCGGGGAAAAACTGGACGGGCCTCGTGCCGGTTCCGGGCGACGGGCGGTTCGAGTGGGGCGGATTTCTGCCCATTCAGCAACTTCCCCACAAAACCGATCCGGCGGAAGGTTTTCTGACAACCGCCAACAACAATCTGACACCCGCCAACTTTCCCTACCGTAACGCCATCGGCTGGGAATGGTCGTCGCCGACGCGGGCAATCCGAATTGCCGAAGTTCTGAAAAGCAAACCGAAACATTCGCTGGCCGATTTCAAAGCCTTGCAGTCTGACTATCTGTCCATGACCGCCCGGAAACTGGTGCCGATGCTGGAAAACCTGAAAACCGATGACGAACCCGTCGAATGGGCGCGTCAGCAGTTGCTGACCTGGGACTTTGCCCTCGAACCCGGTTCCATTCCGGCGGCTGTGTATGTGGCCTGGGAAACGCAGTTACGGGCGGCCGTCTACGAAATGGTGGTTCCGGAAAAAGCCTGGAAATATCTGCCCTCGATTCCAACGGAGCGGTTTGTTCAATGGGTGCAGGCGGATTCTGAGGGACCACTGAAAAATACCGACCGGACGGAGTTGTTACTGGGTTGTCTGGAAAATGCCCTGGCCGATCTCACCGAACGACTGGGCTATGACCGGACGCACTGGTGGTATGGGCAAACCGGCAACAAGCACATTTACCTCACGCATCCGTTGAGCAACCTGATGACCAGAGAACAGGCCTCTGACTACGCCATTGGTCCGGTTCCGAGGGGCGGTTATGGCGAAACGGTCAACAGCACCGGGAATACCCTGAATCAGCAACACGGTGCCTCGTTCCGGATTCTGGTCGATACGCAGGATTGGGACAAAACGCTGGGTATCAACAGCCCTGGTCAGTCGGGCGACCCGGCCAGCCCACATTACCGGGATTTGTTTTCAATCTGGGCTAAAAACGAGTATTTTCCGGTTTATTTCTCTCCCGAAAAAGTGAAGTCGGTAACCGAAAAACAAACGGCTCTGGAGCCATAGGGGCGTAACCGCCGGTTAAAACCGTACCTTATTTAACGCGATGAGAGCATTGGCCGCGTAGGGACGGTCGGCCCCGAATGCCGTTGGCATGACCTTCTTGTAGCAGATGCCTGAACAAAAAGTGGACGAGTTCCGGAGGAACGACCCATTGGGCTTATTGGATGCGATGTCTACATAGGTCGTTCCTCCGGAACTGGCACCTGGCAACTCATTCCCATTTTCTACAAAATGATCATGCCTAACGGCATTGGCGGAAAGAGTAAACAAGAATTACTTATTTTCTACCGGTAGGCATAACCTACCGGTATGGACGTGTTGTTAAAACGACAGATTCCTATTTTCTTCAAGAAAGTTATAATGAGATTACGTATTCGGCTAATTGTCAATGCTATAATCGTATAATTAACTTTATTGAAGTTTCTTCAGCAAACCGCCCGGCACGTTCACGGTTGCCAGACTGTCGTTTTGCAGCGCGAGCGTCCCAAAAATATCGCGCTCGGCTTTGAAAACCGAACTGTCGCGGGAGATGATGAGGGCAGTGCCGACGCGGTTGGTCGGTTTGGTGTGCAGTTCGCTTCCCTGCTCGTTGGTTACCGTCAAATTTTCGATGGCTGAGTTCGTAAGCATGATGCCTGCGTTTTCCTGAACAATAGACAGCTTTTCAGTTTTGATATCCTTCAAGATACAGCTTATTCGCGTGGTGTACAAAGCCTGCAAGGCTGGGGTCATAATAATCGCTACAGGACTTGAATCGAACTTATAATACACACGGGATTGCCAGGAATTGGCAGGTGCCTGGTAGCGGATAATGAGGGTATCACCCTTCGACTGGAACGTAAAATCTGCTTTGTTTTTGTCCGGTAAATGAATGCCGAACTGAGTCCCGGTTTGCACACTCAGGAGTCCAATGCCCGTTTTGTTGCCTTCCAGTTTTAGAACCCGGAACGGTTTAATCGTCAGGGTCGAAAGACCATGGAAAGGGTTTTTGAAGTCGATCTTGTCGTATTCGGCCCTTAGTGCCAGATTGGTGCCGATCAGCGTCAGAAAACCAACGGTGAACAGCGCGATCAGAAGTTTATTACTTGTTTTCATATGCGGTTTGTGGTTTTTGGAGTAAAGACAGATACCGCAGGCGGTGATCAACTTTCCTTCACCGATTAGTCAATTTTAGTTGCGTCGAATTCGGTTTCGATGAATGCTTTATACCGCTCCTCAATCTCTTCGAGGCTGATGTTCAGCAGGTATACGTTGCGGAAAAAGTACGGTAGTTCGGTTTCCAGAAATTGTTCTTTTCGGTACGACTTGATGCGTTCTGCCGCTTCGTCGGCGGCAAAAAAACCGATGCCCCGTTTGTTGTAAATAATGTCTTTCTGCTGTAGAAAATCGTACGTCCGCATTACCGTATTGGGGTTGACTTCCAGTTCGACACCCAGGTCCCGAACCGAGGGAATCCGGTCGCCCGGCGGCCACTGACCCAGCAGGATTTTTTCGCAGACGTAATCGACAATTTGCAGGTAAATGGCTTTTTTATCCAGAAAATCCATACTTAAAGTTCTTTCTCTTTGAAACGTACGTAGGCAATATACCAGAGTGTAGGAATCATCAACAGTAAAATGGCATTGATAATCCATTTGGATGCACCGGCTAATTCGACCGAATACCACCGCCCATCCTGGGTAAAACTCACTTCCTGAAACAGCGTGAAACCGTAATGATCCCGTTCGGGAAAGAGCAGCTGAATGATAAAATCATTGACAAAGGCCACCGTAACGATAAGTAACGTAATCGCGAGAGCACCGGTTTTTACGAAGGGTAGCCTGACGAAAAAAATGGAACCCACAAAAAAGAAGAAAGGCGTTATGTAGGTTAGATATTTCAGAAACGGATCCATGTATGGTCCAATGGGATTGAGCAACTCATACTTTGGCGATGACGCTGGAAGGCGGGGGTTAATGATCGAGAAACAAATGCCTTCGACGGCGTAAAATACACCCAGAAAAACTGGTATAAATAAAATCAGCATCAGAAACGCGACCAGGTATTTTTCCAGTTGAGAGGCTGGTAGGGACAGATACGGAATTCCCCGGAGGGGTGTGCTCACCACCCGGAAGGATTCACTGGCAAACCAGGCTGAGGCACCACAAAAAAACAGGCCAAACAGAATGCCATGGTTTTGATACACATTGGTACTGAAGACCGTAATTCGGACGGCATTCGGCAACAACATGGCAATCAGGAGTCCGAACAGAAGGCCGGCACCCAGCAAATACGATTTAATGTGTTCGGTTAGGTGCAGTTTCAGCACCAGGCCGAAGCGGTGAAAAGTGAACGTTTGGTTCATGGGTCAGAAAAGAGAGGTGAGACAGGAGACGAAAGACAGCAGGGGGGCGGGGAGGCCCGAAAGGAGCGCAGCCAGCAGGATTTGGAGGATGGAGACGAAGCGCATAGCGGTTATTGGAAAAGATTTTTGATGCCCGCCCGGTTGGTGACAACGGCGTTGAAAAGCCGCTCCAGATCGACTTTGCTGTCTTCCTGCTCCGTGTTTTCCAGCACCACCGAATACCCGCGTAACGACGGTTCGGCGTATAGCACCCGATCGGTTTCGGTAACGCTGCTCAGCGAGCTGAACAACAGCCGGTCGCCGATGTCGGCCAGGGAATGATTCAGCAGGATTTCGTTTTCGTCGATGATGATGATGCCGTCGATGAGGTGATCCAGATCCCGGACCTGGTGGGTTGAAATGAGCATGAGCCGGTCGGGAGCAAGCGCCGAAGAGACAATTTTCCGAAACTGGCTTTTCGACGGAATATCGAGGCCGTTCGTCGGTTCGTCCATGATCAGCACCCGGGTGTTGGTGGCCAGCCCAAAACTGATGATGACTTTCTTCTTCTGACCATACGACATCGCCGTGAGCTTCTGATCCGGCGGAACGTCGAACTCCGAGAGGTATTTCCGAAACTGGCCTTCATCGAATTTCGGATAAAACGGCCCCATTGTGTCGATGTAGCGACTAAGCGAAACCGACGGCAGGTAGATTTCTTCCGGGATAAAATACAGTTCCTGGAAAAACGCCGGTTCCCGTTTGCGGGGCGTAAACCCGGCCACGTCGACGCTGCCCGCCGTGGGGTAGAGCAGGCCACCCATCAGCCGCAGCAGACTCGATTTACCCGCGCCGTTTTTACCCAGCAAGCCGTAAATGCTGCCCGGCTGCAGCGACAGATTCAAGTCCCGAAACAGCGGTTTTTTCGGCTTATAGCCAAACGTCAGGTTTTTGAGTTCGATCATCGTTATAGTGTACTAAGAATCTAATACACTACAAAGCAGCAAAAATGATTTTACAATATCAAGCGGTACGAAAAAAAACATCAATTACCGCACAGATTCAACCGCTCTAACGGGGCATTCATCTATGAAATTGGGGCATTCAGCGATTAAAAGGTGATAGCTATTTAAAACGGGTCTAACTTGGACGCTTTAAAGCGTTACGCGCTTTAGATAGTTTGTAATAATTGGTTTTATTTTGCACAATCCCCGGTATTCACCGGGGATTTGTCTTTTTTAATCGATTAAGCGAAGTGTAATTTCCTGCATTGTGATTTGAAAGGCCGCAGTCAGGCTGTTCTTTAAGAAGTTACGAATTTTCACTTTTCCCAGAATTGACGCTGGATTCTTCCCCCGAATAGGCCGATTCATCCGCCGGTTTTCGTCACTCATCCTCTTTTATTTTCCAGGGCAGGCTGCCGGGTGCAACTTTGTTTCAAGCAAACAAAATCAATCCCGTTTAAATCGCCGAGGAATCGGAACACAATCATGAAAAAAACAATCCTGTTGATGCTGGGTCTGGTAGCCGGAACCGCATCGTTCGCCCAAACGTCGTATGTTTCGCCCCTGGCCCAATCGTCCGAAAGCATTTTCCTGACGGCCACCGATCAGAAAATCAAGCTGTTCATTGAACCCAAAACCGAAGCGGCCACCATCCTGATGCGCGATCAGAACGGCCATGTGCTGTATCGCAAAACCGTAGATTTGCAGAAAGGACTTCGTCAAAACTTCGACATCTCGGGTCTGGCGAGCGGAGCCTATAGTTTGAGCATCGTGACGGGTAAAACGACCGTTGAAAAAGCTTTTGCCATTCAGGAAAAAACCATCGAAAAATACATCACCTTTGGTTCCTGATCTTGTTTCGCATGAAGGCACCGGGTTCTGACCACCTTACGATCTGGCAGAAGGCGCAACTCGCCCTGAGCATTTTCGTTATCTACTGGCCGATTCGGCTCTACATGAACATCGATCAGATCAATGGGTCGTTTCTGGTAAGTTCCCTGCCTTTCTGGGCACTCGAAATACCGCTGACGATCTTCTTTTTCTTCTGCTGGGTTCTGGTCACCGACTGGCTCCAACAACGGGTGTTGCAGTGGTTTGGCTCCCGGGCGCTGGTGGAAATGAAACTTCCCGTTCAGATCGGCATTCTGCTCGTTGCCAGTGCGTTGGCGGTAGTTTTTAACGGCGGTTTTAACCAGATTCGGGCGGGGATGGCCGATTCGCTCAACCTGCAGTTTCCGCCCGCTGGTCACCGCCCGCCCGTCGAGCAATGGCTCCGCAGTGGTGGGGGCGGAAACCGGAACCAGCGGCAAAAGATGAACAATGGCATTACGGTCATGGCAATGCTGTCGGCGTTCTACCTGGCGGCCAACCGTCGATCCGGCGCCCGGATGCTCGAACTGGAAATTCAGACCGAACGGCTGGAGAAAGAATCGGCGCAGGCCCAGTTTATGGCCCTCAAAAATCAGGTAAATCCCCATTTTCTCTTCAACAGCCTCAGCATTTTGTCGTCGCTGGTCGAGGTCGATGCGAAGCTTTCGGTGCAGTTTATCAATCGCCTTTCCAAAGCCTACCGGTATATTCTGGAGCAGCGCGACAACGAGCGGACCCGTTTACAAACGGAGCTGGATTTCATCGACGCCTACACGTTTTTGCTCAAAATTCGCTTTGATGAAAAGCTTCAGGTGGTGATAAGCGTTTCGGAAACCGAAGCAAACCGGTATGCCATCGCGCCCCTGACCCTGCAATTGCTGATCGAGAACGCGGTGAAACACAACCAGATGTCGGCGCAAAAACCGCTGCTGGTGTCGATTTATACGGAAGGCGAATACTTGATCGTCGCCAATCCCTTGCAACTTCGTCCGCAGAACGATACCTCGACGGGCGTGGGCCTTCAGAATATCATGAACCGGTATGCCTTGCTGACCGACCGGCCGGTTTGGGTGGGTGAGCAGGACGATCAGTTTGTCGTTAAAATTCCCCTGTTACCATGAACGTGCTGATTATTGAAGACGAAAAGCTGACCGCTCAGCGGCTGGAGAATCTGCTGCATACCTATGACCCGACGATTCAGGTGCTGGCCCAAATCCCGTCAGTTGCCGAAACCGTTCGCTGGTTTGAGACCCATCCGATGCCGGATCTGGACCTGGTTTTCATGGACATTCACCTGGAAGATGATCTGGGATTTCGGATTATCGAGCAGGTGAAGCTGACCACGCCGATTGTCTTTACGACGGCCTACGATGAATATACACTCCAGGCTTTCAAGGCCAACAGCATCGATTACCTGCTCAAACCCATCGATTACGATGAACTGGTGGCCGCCATTGAAAAATACAAAGCGTTCCGGTGGGCGTTTTCGGAACCGGCTCCGCCCTTGCCCGACTTTTCGGCGGTGCTGAACCTGCTGGGACAGGCCCGTCCGACGGCCTATAAAGAGCGGTTTATGATCACGGTGGGTACGAAAATCCGGAGCATCGAAACCGCCACCATTGCCTACTTCTTTTTTGAAGCCAAAGCCACCTTTCTGACCACCCGCGACGGCCAGAATTTCGCGCTTGAATACAGCCTCGACAAACTGGTAAGCCTGCTGGACTCCCGGCAGTTTTTTCGTGTAAACCGTTCCTTTCTGGTCAGTTTACCCGCCATTCGCACCATTCACGCTTTTTCCGGGGGCAAACTGAAGCTGGAACTGGAGCCGAAAGCGCGGCAGGAGGTGTTTGTCAGTGGCGACCGGATCACGGATTTTAAAGTGTGGCTGGGGCGCTGAAAAACGGTTTGTTCTCCCATTTCCGGTAGCGGATGAAGCCCCAGATGTCTTTGAAAAATTCCGGATACAGGGTGGTGCCGACGCTGTAGTAGGTGCCGTTGTAATGCTGACTGACATTAGTCTGAAAAACCGAGTAGCGATAACCAAGCTGGGCGCTCAGGCCGATCCAGCGCGAAGCCTTCCACTGCCCGTAAACCCCGATTTGAACCGGCATAAAAAAGTCCCGGCGGGAGTTACCCCGTAAGGTATCCGTCTGGGTGTCCTGGCGAACGACCGACGCTTTTCCTGCGCCAATTTCGACGGGAATACTGAACAGCCACCGGCGGTTGTTGATGGGATTACCCCAGAACATCAAACTGCCGTAGGCCATATCGGTTTTGGTGTAATACTCGATATTCAGTCGTTTGGCGGCATTGCGGTGCCAGTTGATCAGCCGCAGATAGGAATTGTAAGACAACCAATAGTAGCCAACCGTCACCTGATGGCGTTTCTCACCAAACACGATTCCGGTGTTGACTCCCCAGACATTGACCGGCTGCCGGTTGACAAACGAATTCCGAAAATCAAGGTTGAGCGTCCACCGAACCGGATACCGCGTTGGTTTGACCACAGAATCCACAGGAGCTTGGATTGCAACGCTTTGGGCGCAACCGATCGTTCCTTTCCACCAAAAAAGTCCGCAAAGAATCAAAAATGCTTTCATGTCGTCAAGACAAAACCCGCCAAAGTTGGCGGGTCTGTACCGATTCTCTTAAAACATTGCCAAAATATTTTTAAACGGGCGCCAGGGTTTTCGGCCGATAGAACACATAAAAGACCAGTGGAAAGATGAAAAGCGTCAAAAACGTGGCGGTTATCAGACCACCGATGACCACAATCGCCAGCGGTTTGGAGGTTTCGGAACCGATGCCGGTGGAAATGGCCGCCGGAATGAGCCCAATAGCCGCCATCATCGCCGTCATCACCACCGGCCGCACCCGCGAAATCACGCCCTGTTTAATGGAATCGTTGAGACTGAGTCGGTTGTGCAGGTTTTTCTTGAAAACCGAGATCAGAATCACCCCGTTCTGAATACAGATTCCGAACAGCGCAATGAAGCCAATCCCGGCCGAAATGCTGAAATTGACGTGGGTGATGAGCAGTGCCGCAATGCCGCCGATGATGGCAAACGGCACGTTGAACAACACCAGCCCGGCATCTTTGACGTTGCCAAACAGCACGAACAGAATGAAGAAAATACCGAGCAAGCTGAGTGGAACCACCTGTTCCAGCCGGGCGGTGGCCCGTTGCTGGTTTTCAAAGTCCCCCGCCCATTTGATCGAGTAGCCCTGGGGTAGTTTGACGTTGGCCGTCACTTTCTGCTGCGCTTCCGTCACGGCACTTCCCATGTCGCGGCCCCGAACCGAAAACTTCACCGCGCCGTAGCGTTGGTTGCCTTCGCGGTAGATCAGGATCGGGCCGGTTTGGGTGTAGATTTTGGCGATTTCCTTGATTGGAATCTGCGAACCGTTGTTGGTTGGCACCATCAGATTGCCAATTTCGGCTTCGTTGGAGCGAAACGGCTGGTCGTAGCGAATCCGGAGGTCAAACTTCCGTTCGCCCTCGTAAATCTGCGTCGCGGCTTTTCCGCCGATGGCCATTTCGACTACGGTTTGGGCGTTGGCTTTATCGACGCCGTAGAGCGCTAACTTCTGTTCGTCCAGCTCGATCCGCAGTTCCGGCTGACCAATGTTGCGGATCACGCCGAGGTCGGTGATGCCATTGACGGTGGCCAGTTGCTTCTGAATTTCGTTGGATTTATGTTCCAATGTGTACAAATCCGGGCCGTAGACTTTGACCGCAATCGAACCTTTGACGCCCGAAACCGCTTCGGCCACGTTGTCCATAATCGGCTGCGAAAACCCGAAATCGACGCCCGGAAAAACCGCCAGCTTTTTCTGCATCTGACTGATGAGTTGCGCTTTTGTTATCCCACTTTTCCATTCTTCTTTCGGGAAAATGCTGACCAGAAATTCGATGTTGTAAAAACCGGTGGGATCAGTGCCGTCGTTGGGTCGGCCGGTTTGCGAAATGACGCCTTTCACTTCCGGAAACTGCTCGAAAACGTGCCGCATTTGCGTGGTCAGTTTGACTGATTCGGGCAATGAAATGCTCATCGGCATACTGGCCCGGACGTAAATCGAGCCTTCGTCCAGTTCTGGCAAAAACTCTGTTCCGAGTAATTTGAAACCCGACAAACCCACCACCACGAGACCTAAGGCAAAAAGTAGACTCAGTTTTTTGTGCGCAAACGTGAAGCCAAAGGTTTTGGTCGCGTATTTCGTGATGACGTTGACCACCGGATTGTGTTTTTCCCGAACGTTGGTTTTCAGTAGAAAACTCGCCAGAACCGGTACGAGCGTCAGGGTGAAAATCAACGCGCCGAGTAAGGCAAAACCGAGTGTCCAGGCCAGCGGGGAGAACATTTTGCCTTCCACTTTCTGAAACGAAAAGATGGGAATCAGGCAGGTGATGATGATCAGTTTGGAGAAGAAAATCGCCTTGCCCATTTCCGTCCCGGTTTTGCGCAACACGCTGAGTTTGGCGAGTTTGTTGAATTTCGGCATTCCGTTGTGCAATGCCATTTCGTCCAGCGTGACAAAGATTCCTTCCACCATTACCACCGCGCCGTCGACAATAATCCCGAAGTCGATGGCCCCCATCGAGAGCAGATTGGCCGACATGCCTTTCAGCCGCAGACAGATGAACGCGAAGAGCAACGCCAGCGGAATGACGATGGAGACAATGATCGTGGTTCGCCAGTCGGCCATGAACAGGAAAACGATGACTGTCACGAAAACGAGTCCTTCAATCAGGTTATGCGTCACTGTGTGCGTCGCAAAATGAATCAGGGTTTCGCGGTTATAGAACGTGTCGATTTGAACGTCTGCTGGCAAAATGCTGGTATTCAGTTCGTTGATTTTCGCTTTGACGTTTTCAATCACCTCGCTGGGGTTTTCGCCCTTGCGCATCACGACGATACACTCGACAACATCGTTCTGGTTGTCGCGCCCGGCCTGACCCAATCGCGGCAACGCCGATTCCGAAACCTGGGCCACGTTGCGCACCATGATCGGTGTTCCGTTGGCGTTTTTGATGATGACGTTGCCAATGTCCTGGCTGTTTTTCAGCAACCCGATGCCGCGAACGACGTAGGCTTCTGAATTTTTCTCGATCACATCACCGCCGACGTTGACGTTGGAATTGGCGACGGCCTGGTACAATTGCAGGGGCGTAATGCCGTAGTCGAGCAACCGGCGCGGATCGACCGAGATTTCGTACGTCTTCGCTTCGCCCCCGAAACTGACGACATCCGCCACGCCCGGCACGCTTTTGAGCTGACGTTCCACTACCCAGTCCTGCATGGTTTTCAGTTCGCGGCTGGTGCGGGTGCTGCTTTTGAGGGTATAGCGGAAAATCTCGCCGGTTGGGCCGTAGGGCGGTTGCACATCCGGTTTGACGCCATCAGGAATGTCGATGCTGCCCAACAGATTGTTGACCTGCTGACGGGCAAAGGCATCGTCGACACCGTCTTCAAACATGATTTTGACGACGGATAAACCAAACAGCGTGGTCGAGCGGATGTCGGTTTTTTTCTGAACCGAATTCAATCCAATCTCAATCGGAATCGTCACAAACTTCTCAATTTCTTCCGCACTCCGGCCCGGCCATTGCGTGATGATGGTAATCTGGGTATTGGTGACGTCCGGGAAAGCTTCAATGGGCGTGTTCTGGTAGCTGACAAAACCCGCAACCACCGCTAATGCCGTCAGGAAGAAAATAAAAAACCGGTTCTTCAGCGAGAACGAGATGATATTTTTGATGAACTTGTTCATGTTGTTCAATGAGTGATTTGTGATTGAGCGAATGAGTGAATAAGCTTCGCTGTGATGAGGTCATGAGTAAAACCGCACACCAGCAGCTCACTCAATCGCTCAATCACAAATCGCTCAATTAGTTTCCTAAGGCATTGTAAATCAGCAGTTGATTTTGTTTCACGACCCGGTCGCCGGGTTTCAGGCCGCTGTTGAGGTAGGTGATGTCGCCGATGGTTTTGAAAAGATCGACTTCGCGCACCACCGGCTGATTCCGGGAGTTGACGGCCACGACGAAATTGCGGCTTTTGTCGAACACAATGGCTTTGGCCGGGATGCCAACCCGTTGTTCGTGACCGGCATACTCAACGCGCACATTGGCGAACATTTCCGGTTTCAGCGTAAAATCTGCATTCAGTAATGTCACCCGCACTTTCATGGTTTTGCTTTCGGGGTCCAGGACGCTGAAGATTTTATCGATTTTTCCTTTAAAAATCCGGTCGGGGTAGGAGAGGGTAGTGATCGTCGCATGGAAGCCTTCTTTCACGTTGGCCAGATCCGATTCGTAGACGTTGGCCAACACCCAGACTTGGTCGAGGTTCGAAATCGTGAACAGATTTTCGGGATCATCCGAGCGGAGTTCCATGCCCTGAGCCGCATTTTTTTCAACCACAAAACCGTCAACCGGGGCTTTTACAACATAAATGGAACCCGAACCGCCAAGAATGCTTTTGCGCTCCGCCACCCGATTGACTTCACCCTGAGCGGCTTGCATCTGTTCGCGGGCGGCAATGAGGTCTTTCTGGGCCGTCAAACCGGCTTTCGACATGTCTTCCGTTACCTGAAGGTTTTTCCGGGCTACGGCCAGTTGCCCTTTCGCCGAAATGGCCTGCTGGGCCAGATCCGCCATGTCGCCGGAACGAATGATGGCCAGTACCTGACCGCGTTTCACGTAATCGCCGAGGTCGGTTTTGACCTCTTCGATGTGCCCGCCCACCAGCGGAAACACTTTCACCACCTTGTCCTGGTTGAAGGTGATTTTGCCGGTCAGGTTCAGTTCGTTGTTGACGGGCAGCAGCCGGGCCGTATCCAGTTTGGCAGTGGCCAATAGATTGACTTTCTGCGTTGTTGCTTCGTCGGCGTTGTCTTCTGGATTGGCTGAGGACTGGCATCCGGCCAACCCGATCATAAGAAGAAAGGCCGTTAAATACCAAGCCGGATGGGTTGAAAATTTCAATGTTTTTAAGAGATGCTTCGTTTGCATGACCGTGCGGATTAAAACCGTTGCTTATTTCGTGAATAGGGTGGTACCAACGGCAAAATTGAGTTCTTCCAGACTTTGCATCCGGTCGTTTTGCAGTTGGTTGTATTGAATCTGGCTGGATTTGAAGGAGTCGAAGAAGTCCAGAAATTCGACCACGTCGATGTTTTGTTTCCGGTAATTGGTCGTGACGCCCTCGATCAGGCGGCTAAAGTCGCCATTGAATTTCTGGTCGAATGTGCGGTACACCTGATCGGTTTGCTGCACTTTTTTAAACGCCCGTTGCACATCGCTTTCGACCTGAACTGTGTAGGCATCCGTGGCCTGCTGGCTGCTCTGCATCCGGATGGCAGCGGCTTTGATGTTGCCTTGATTTTTGTTGAAAACCGGCAGATTGATGCCAACGCCGATCCCCACGTAGTTTGGAATGTAGCCCGCATTGCGATCATAAGTGGCCTGCACCGACAAATCCGGAACCGCCATGGCCTTCTGCAACGCCAGATTCTGCTTTTCCTGAATGGCCTGGTCCCGGAACGCTTTCAAATCGTAGCGGTTTTCTTCAGCGGTTTTAATCAGCTCATTCAGATTGAGTTGACCGACGGCAGGCTGAACGGCCTCCGTATTTTCCAGCACGGGTTGTAGGGTGAGTGAAGGGCTGGCATTCAGTAAGACAGCCAGATCGGCCTGGTCGTCGGTCAATTTCCGGAGCAGTTGCTGGCGCTCGGAGGTCAGATTGAACAGGTAGGCTTTCAACCGGGTCAGGTCTTTCAGCGGCACATTGCCTTTGTCGTATTGCTGCTGAAATAAGCTGACGGTTTGCCGGAGCGTGCCGGTTTCCTGTTCGTACACCTGGAGCGCCTGCTGCGTATAATACAGGTCGTAAAACGTGGTTCGTAGCTGGTAGTTGAGCGTCCGCAACAAGTCGTAAAACCGGTCGTTGGCCAGCTCGGTATTGGTGCGGGCAATCGCGAGTTGTTTGTTCCGTTTGCCAGCCAGCAGCAGCAATTGCTGCAATTGGACTACCTGCTCCGAATTCCGCTGCCGGACTGGCATTACTTCCTTCGTCTGGGCATTGTACGGCATCTGTTCAACGTAGAGGCTTGGATTGTTCCAGAGTTTCGCCTGAAACTCGTAGGCCTGGTTTTCATTGATGCCCAGTTTGGTCGCCATCAGTTGCAAATTGTTCTGACGGAACTGTGCTTCGGCCTGGGCGAGTGTCAGCCGCAGGGTATCGCTTTGTGCAAACGAAACCATTGGACAACTGACCAAGCACCCAAACACGAAAAGAAGAATCCTTTTCATGATGAATTGTATGTATGTTTTAAGAGCGTACTGCGCCGGATGGCGGTAAAGAATTGGGAGGCACTGGGGCAAAATCAGCCCGGAGATTTTAAACCGAAGGGATGCGTAACGAACAGAATAACAGGTAGTAAGGCTGAGATAGCCCCACCCGTGTGGTAACCGTAATCCGCAAAATGGGTTGGAGCAGCACCAGCGCCATCAGCAGACCCGGCAAAGCAACCGGAAGTGACGGCAAAAAATCAGAAGTGACGCGCAGCGAGGTTTGCTCGTCTTCGTCCTGAACCAGAAAAACGGCTGAGTCGGGAATCGGATGGGTTTTGTGGGTATCCCGGAGAACGGTCGTCTGGACGTTTGGCGCTGCGGTAAAAACCGAGTCGGCTACCGCCGGGTAGACCCGGAATAGTACCGCCCAAATCAGGCTGACCGTTAGCGTTATGTGGTGGATAAGACCCATTGTCTGGCTTTGCTTGCCACAAACTAAGCCCGACGGGATTTAAAGCGAATGAAATTTTTGTTAAAAGGGCGTTAAAAATACCCTGTTAGCACCGGGCCGTCGATACGGTCGAAGACCCTGACAGCGGTATTTTTAACGCCCTTTTACGTCTTTTTGAATAGGCGGTTTTAGGTGAAATGCCGCTTTTAAAGGTTTTTAGGGTATTTTAATTCGGATTTAACTTGCCTCCATTCACCGTTATCACTCGCGAAACGCGATCGACAACGGTGAATTTTAAAATGCGGATTGTATTTTGCCCCGGCGGGGCATACTGTCAATAGTTAAATTATGCCGTCAATAGAAAAAGCTCCGGCGGAGCGTCCTGAAAATAAAGGACGCTCCGCCGGAGCTTTGGAATTTTCCAGCGTTGTTGTTCTATTGACAGAAAACTCCGCCGGAGTTATTAAACGAATCGGTTACCGGAACTTCAGCGTCGTTCCGATCCGGAAACCGAGTTTCTGGTACTGCCAATCCTGCCACTGCGAAATCACCTCCACCCGGAAAAACGGGAAAATGCCCGGAATCAGGCCGTCGAGGGCATAACCGACTTCGGTGTAATTTTTGGAATTGGGAGTGCCGAGGTAGTGGACAAACAGGTTTTCTTTCAAACCGGTCAACCGAACGAGCGTTAGTTGGGTAATCAGGAATTTGCGGTATTCCATCAGCACGTGGCCTTCCACAAACCGCTTTCCGGTGCTGTACTGATAATACGGTAACATCCTGAAAATGGACGTCGGATCGCCCTGTTGCAGGAAAAACTCGTTGCCCTGAAAATGCTTGAAATCCGGGAAGAAGACGGTTTTGTCGTTCAGAAAACCGCCCGCCGACACATTATAGCTCAGGCGACTCCGAATACCGGTTTCGAACGAATGACTCAGACCGGCCTGGACAAAATCATAATCCACATCACTCACTTCGGTGTTACCGGAATTGAACGGAATCCCTTTCCGATAGTTTAGCGTCAGTTCGGGGCTGTTGTTGCGACTTGCCACCCGCCGACCGTTTCGAATCCGGTAGCGGGTAGCCGCCAGTTTTCCCGAAACCGCCAGATTGAGCGTCAGCGCCTGATTCACCGGAAAAGCCGCAGAGCCCAGTTCGGCGTTGGTCGGCCGGTTGGGGCTGTAACTGAACTGATTCCAGTCGATCCACGGTTTCAGGTTCTCCTTATAATTCGCCAGTTCCGTTCGTTCGGCGTATTCCAGACTCCCCGAAACCGTGATCCGGTTCTCGAACGGACGGGCCGAAACGCCCAGGCGCAGGAAGTCGCGCTGATACAATTTGGCGTAATTTTTTTCGAAAAGTAACGACGTCACCGAATTGAGGAACGGACTAATCGGCTCGTTGGGATTAAACTGGTTGACCCAGCGCCCGCCCATAATGCCGACGCTGGTACCTTTATAGGTGTAGCCCATACTTCCCGTACCGATCAACCGCTTTATCCCAAATTCGTAGCGTCCCGCTCCGCCAATCGTCAGGTCGGGCGTCGGTTTGTTCACCACCCGTCGGCGGGTGGAGTCGCGTTCTGGTTTTCGGAGGAAATACCGCAGTCGTAGTCCCATATCAAAGGTGTAACCTTCCACCGTGTTGTAATAAATTTTCTGGAGCGGGCTGTCCCAGGTGAGTGCGGTACGATTCGTGAAATTCCAGGTGTTGCCCGAAATCAACTGGCCTGGTTTGAAGGTTTTGCTCGACCGGTTTTTCTTCGTCGAATCCCGAACGGCTTTGGTGCTGTCTTTCTGCACTTCAATTTTTCGGACAATTTTTAGGCTGTCCCGCTTGACGTAACTGATTCGTTCGGCCGAGGTCAGCGGAACCGTCCGCAGGGAATCCCAGAACGCGTTGCTGCGTTTACCGGCCAGCGAGTCGACAACCGTGGAATCGTTGCGGGAAACTTCGACTTCTTCCTTACGTTCTTTCTTGGCCTGGTATTCCTGTTTTTCGTATTCTTTTAGCAGCTTTTTGAAATCTTTGGTCGAATATTCCTTCTGTTTGGCAATTTTATCCTCCAGTTTTTGTCCTTTTATATCCTTGTTGGAGAGCAAAACCGCCGGTTTTTCAAACTTCTCGTCCACAATTTTAACATCCTCTACAAACGCCGGATTGACTTTCAAACTGTTAAACGTCTGGCTGATAATGAATTGGGCATTGCCGGCCGCCCCCATAATTTTGCCGTCCAGGTTATACCGCTGATTGACCGGCAACCAGACGTTTTGCACCGGGCTGTAGACCTGCCGGATTTTGATGTCGAAACCCAGCGGATTGCGGGTTTCCAACTGCAAACTGTGAATGGCCCAACTGTTTTCAATGATGAAAATATACCCCCGAAAAACGCCTTCGCCGTAGGCCCGAGGGTTGACCTGAATCTTGCTGACGTCGATGCCGCGCTCGCTGAATGTGCCCTGGTATTCAAATTTGTAGTAGGCAAACGCTTTCGGCGACAGGGGCGAAACCGCGTTATTGACCTCCGGGCGGTAGAAACTCGTCAGGAAATAATCGCTCACCGAAATGTTGTCGCCCATCGAATTACGGGTTGCCATCAGGCGGTAACGGTAGGTATTAGGCTGTTTGAACGTCACTTCCGAAACCGATTCGTATAGCATCGGAACGCCGATCTTAAAACCTTCCTTTTCGGCTTCCTTCAACTGTTTCCTGTACATGAACTGCATCGGCAGATCCGTAATCGTGAAGGTCGTTTTGGTATAGGCTTTGGCCGTGTAACTCATCACCTGCAACTCGTGGTATCGGGCTTTGGCAATGGCCCGGCGCATGATGCTGTAGGCGGGGTCTTCCTTGCCTTCTCGGGCCTGCACTTCCTGCAGGCGAAAGGCCTGTTCCTCCATGGTCACGTCGATGGTTTGCCAGTCGCTGCCGATTTCGACGGCTTTTTCCTGCGCCTGAAAGCCCAAATACTGGAAAACCACGGCGTATTTGCCCGGTTTTAACGGCACTTCATACCGGCCTTCCGAATTGGTAATGGCCCCGCTCGACGTTCCCTTGACCACGATAGCCGCGTAGGGCAACACCTCGCCTTGGGTCGTTTTGATCGTTCCCCGGATGCCCTGAGCCGGTACCAGTTTTACAAAAAAAAGGATGGAAAGAATCGTAAGCGTGTATTTCATAAGTATACGGTAAGCAAACGGAGTGGAAAATAACCATTCTGCCCCACGGAGGCAACCTATTTGTAACGGTTTTTTCGGCAGACAGCGGTATATGAAGCGATCTATTTTCCTGCAAGATGCCGAAATATAGCCAACCGTTGCTCACCAGAGCGGAAAATCCGTATTTTTAACGAATAATAACATTTCACTTCATCTATGCACCACCGTCTCCTTTCGCTCTTTCTACTTCTTTTTTCGGCCTGCGGTTTAGCCGCCCAACCGCTTTCCCCTTCCACCATCCTGAACGAACGCGAACGGGCGCGCGTGGTCGATGAAATCCTGGAAGACCGCTTCAACAACCTGCTGCCTCAGTTGATGCGCCGGGAGGGCATCGATATGTGGGTGATTATTTCGCGGGAATACAACGAAGACCCGGTTTTGAAAACCATGTTGCCCAGCACGTGGCTGTCGGCCCGACGCCGGACGATCATGGTTTTTTTCGATCAGGGGGGCGATAAAGGCGTGGAAAAACTGGCGATTGCCCGCTATGATGTCGGCAATCTGCTCAAAGGGGCCTGGGACATCGACGTCCGGCCCAACCAGTGGGAGGCCCTGGTAAAAATTATTCAGGACCGGAAACCGAAGAAAATCGCGCTGAACTTCTCCAAAAACTACGCCCACGCCGACGGCCTGACCTTTACGGAACACGGTGAGTTTCTGGAAAAATTACCGGCTGACGACCAGAAAAAGCTGGTGTCGGCGGAGAAGCTGTCGGTCGGCTGGCTGGAAACGCGGACGGAGAAGGAAATGGCCATTTACCCGCTCATTTGCCGGTTGTCGCACCAGATTATTCAGGAAGGCTTCTCGGAACAGGTCATTCAGCCCGGCGTCACCACGACCGAGGATGTGGTGTGGTGGTTTCGCCAGCGGATTACCGAACTGGGCCTGGAAACCTGGTTTCATCCCACGGTGGATGTGCAGGGGAGCGGGTCGCCCAAAGACTTCGATCACCTCAAAACCTTCTCCAAACGCCCCGCCGGCCAAGTAATCATGCCGGGCGATCTGCTGCACGTCGATTTTGGCATCACCTACCTGCGGCTCAATACGGATCAGCAGCAACATGCCTACATTTTGCGCCCCGGCGAGACCGAAGTGCCGGAAGTGCTGCGCAAGGCCTTTCAGCAGGGAAACCGGTTGCAGGACATCCTGACTCAACGGTATAAGGCTGGAAAAACCGGGAATCAATTGCTTCTGGAAGCCCTGGAGCAGGCGAAGAAGGAGGGCATTCGGGGTACCATTTACACGCATCCCATTGGTGTTCATGGTCATGCGGCTGGCCCGACCATCGGGATGTGGGATCAGCAGAGTGGGGTTCCCGGCTCGGGTGATTATCCACTGTATGCGAATACCGCCTATTCCATTGAACTGAATGCGGCAGTCGATGTGCCGGAGTGGAAAAAAACCGTGCGGATCATGCTGGAAGAAGACGGTTTTTTCGACGGACAGAATTTTCGGTATATCGACGGTCGGCAGACCGAGATTTTTACCATTCCCCGCAAATTATCGTATGTGAAATAAGACAATCGACGGCGTAGGATATTGTTGTGTGAATGGTGGTTTTGGAATGGGGAGAATTAAAGTTAAAACGCAATGTTCGGCGATATGATCAGTATATTATGTTTTTAATTTCACTCGTAATCATACCTTAAAACCACATCGGAATGAATGATGGTGAGGTGAAGATTTTACTTCTTCTCAAGATTAAAAAAAGATGTGAAGGTGTTTAATCAGTACCGATTTTAACGAATTTTTTTCGACAGCCCAGGCAACGGTAGGTACGGGTGGGAACATAAAACAAAAGGCTCTTGACGAGCAGGGAGCGGGGAATGCGTTCTGCTGCCGACTGATCCCGACCGCAGTGCGGGCATTCTTTCGTTGTCGTAAATCTACGGGAAATGGACATGACGTTCAGCGTCATGGATAAAAAAGATAAAGTTTTCATGGCACGTTTCGTAATGTTCCCTCAAGATACAGAATACGGAAGTATTGCGATTACCTACACCCGAAGATAAATAGTAAATTCTTGATTAGTTTTTAGAAATTCCTCATTCCGTTCAATGCACTTGAAAAATAATCCTTGGAGTCGATCGGGTTGTCCCTACTTTAATGTAGAAAGGGTAGTGGTAAGTAACTAACCAATAGGTTACTAAAAAACCGCTATGTAATAATACAAACGTAGAAAAACCGGGATTTAAATGCGGTAATTGCTCATTCTTAATTGCTTTTTACGCGTGAATTAGAAGCAACTGTCGGACTTGTTTATTCCGAAGATCAGGGTGTTTTCAAAAGCGTTACTATGGATGGCAAGACGGGGCTGTACGTTAGGAAACAAAACAGCCGGGGTGTTCACCCATAAAACGGTGAACACCCCGGCCTTACCGATGCCGGACTAATCATTTGGGCAATCGTTCCAGAATCGCAGTTTATACCCGAACCGGACAGCCTGGGGTATTGCTTCCGCAGATATCTTTGGAAATCAGTTGCGGGCGGCCACCGGCAATGTTTTCAGCCTGCGATTTCGACAAAGCGACAATTTGGTCGGTTTTCAGCGTGAGTTTTGATGGTTGCTTTTTCATAGTATTGTGTGGTTGTGAGTGCCTACTCTAAGCGGTTTTCGGCGGTCCCCGGTGTGATTAACGACTCAAAATTGCACCGGAAAAGGGGCGTTTTGTCAACCTACAGCACCGCACAGGACGAAATGGGGGAATGATCGGCCGAAAAGAAAGTCTGACCAGATGAATGAGCGAACGGTCGGGTTCGTCCGGTAAAGGCACAAAAAAAAGAGTTACCAGTCTTCCGACTCATAACTCTTCATTCATAACTCATAACTCTTACTTCCTTACGCCAGTCGGTTGATGCAGTTCAGGTCTTCGAAAGCCACTTTCAATCGGCTTACCAGACTTTCTTCGCCCTTGCGCAACCAGACGCGCGGATCGTAGTATTTTTTGTTGGGAGAATCCGCACCTGCCGGGTTGCCAAGCTGACCCTGCAAATAATCTTTGTTGGCTTCGTAGTAGTTTTTAACCCCTTCCCAGGTAGCCCACTGAATATCGGTATCGATGTTCATCTTGATGGCACCGTAACGGATGGCTTCCCGGATTTCTTCCCGGCTTGAACCCGATCCGCCGTGGAAAACGAAGTTGACGGGCAGCGGGCCGGTACTGAATTTCTCCTGAATATAATCCTGCGAATTTTTCAGAATGATCGGCGACAGCTTCACATTCCCCGGTTTGTAAACACCGTGGACGTTTCCGAAAGCTGCGGCAATGGTGAAATTCGGAGAAATCTTCGACAGTTCTTCGTAGGCATATGCTACTTCCGAAGGCTGGGTATACAGTTTCGAATCATCAACGTCCGAGTTATCGACGCCGTCTTCTTCACCACCCGTTACGCCCAATTCAATTTCCAGCGTCATGCCGATTTTGGCCATCCGTTCGAAATATTTGGCGCAGATTTCGATGTTCTCTTCGATCGGTTCTTCCGACAAATCGAGCATGTGAGAGCTGTACAGCGGTTTTCCGGTTTGGTCAAAATGCTTCTCACCCGCTTCCAGCAGGCCGTCGATCCAGGGCAGCAATTTCTTGGCGCAGTGGTCGGTATGCAGAATCACGGGGACACCGTATAATTCCGCGATGTTATGAATGTGCAGGGCTCCGGAAATCGAACCGGCAATGGCCGCCTGTTGATTGGTGTTCGACAGGGTCTTTCCCGCGTAGAAAATACCACCACCGTTCGAGAACTGGATGATAACCGGCGAGTTGACGGCTTTTGCGGTTTCCAGCACAGCATTGACGGAGTTGGTCCCGACAACATTGACCGCCGGAAGCGCATAGTCATTTTCGTTGGCATGACGGAAAATTTCGGTGACGCCTTCGCCCGTTATCACACCGGGCTTAAATCGGCTGGCTACTTCGCTCATAGTCAATAGGAATAAAATAGATTGCGTAAAGAAAAAATAGGCTGATTTCGAGATGGTTAACCCGCAACGAATTCAGGCTGCAAAGTACGATTTATTTTCTGAAAAGTTGTTTCGCGGAGTTGAGCGGAGGTAAGCAGAGTCGAGCGGAGTAGTTTTTTCTCTGCTTATCTCCGCTCAACTCCGCGAGACAACCGTATCTTCTTTACCTTTGAAAACGCCCTTTGCCATCTCATGAAACCTTCTACAATACCCGCACTTCTTCTTGCTTTCAGCAGCAATCTTACCTTGTACGCCCAAACTGACAGCACTTCCTGTTCCTGCCAACAGCTTGCCAGACAGACGTTTCCGGGAGCCACCATCACGATGGCCGAGTGTGTAGCCGCCGGAACGTTCAGAATGCCAGGCAGTGGCGTGGCCGTTCCCGATCTGCCTGCTTTCTGCCGGGTGGCGGCTACGCTGAAACCTTCGCCAGAGTCGAATATCCGCATCGAAGTGTGGCTTCCCCAAACCGGGTGGAATGGCCGGTTTTTGGGAACCGGTACGGGCGGAGGAGCTGGCAGTATTGCCTACGGAGCTTTGGTGAATGGCCTGAAGCGCGGTTTCGCAACGGCCAATACCGACATGGGGACCTCTCCGAATGCGAATGAAGCCGTGGGGCACCCCGAACGCTGGGCAGATTTTGGCCACCGGGCCACGCACGAGATGACTAAAACCGCCAAAGCCATCACCCAGGCCCACTATCAAAAGCCGATCCAGCGTGCCTACTTCGCGGGTTGCTCGACCGGCGGGCAGCAGGCACTCATGGAAGCGCAGCGGTATCCGGACGATTATGACGGTATTTTAGCGGGCGCACCCGCCAATAACCGCACCCATTTGCACACCGGTTTTGTCTGGAATTACAAGGTGACCAATCAGTTAGCGGGAAGCGCGTTTCTGCCGAAAGAGAAGATTGCGCTCATCACCCAGGCGGTGGTGAAAGCCTGTGCCGGGAAGGATGGCGGAGCGCCCGGCGACAATTTTCTGACCGACCCCCGGGCGTGCCGGTTTGATCCCGAAACGCTTCCCAAATGCCCGGCAGGTACCGACGACGGCACCTGCCTGACCAGCGCGCAACTGACCGCCCTGAAACAAGTATACGCCGGACCAACGAACCCCCGAACGGGTGAGCGAATCTATACACCCCTGCCACTCGGGAGCGAAAACTCATCCGCCGGGCTAGAATACCAGCAGAATCCGAAACAGGCACCGGGTTCGCTTTTTTATCAATACAAATGGGTTTTTGGCCCGAACTTCGATTTCTCGGCTTTCGATTTTGACCGCGATCAGGACCGGATGGATTCCGTGTTGGCCCCCATTCTGAACGCGAACAATCCCGATTTGTCGTCCCTGAAAAAACGCGGGGGAAAGATTTTGATGTATGCCGGAACCGCTGATCCGCTCGTTCCGTATCAGGATGCCGTCACCTACTACGAGCGGGTGGTGGAAGCGCAGGGGGGCGCAAAGCAGACCACTGACTTTTTTCGGTTTTTTCTGATACCCGGTATGGCACACTGCGGGGGAGGGCCGGGCCTGAACGACTGTGGGCAAAGTCTGGCACTGACGGTTCCGCAGGATCGGGATCACGACATTTTGACCGCACTCATGAACTGGGTGGAGGAAGGCAAGGCCCCAGATCAATTGATCGCTACGGCTTACAGCGGTGGCGTCGCCAGCAACAGCATCCGGTTTCAACGCCCGATTTACCCCTATCCCAAACTGCCGACCTACAAGCGGGGTGACCCGAACGTTCCAACCAGTTACCGGGGTGTGGCCTACCCAAAACGTGCGGTTCTGAGCCCGGCAAAGGGGTATTTGAAATAGTTTACGGTTTTCCGTTTACGGTATTCGGTGGCTGACGCATTCTTAGCAGCACGCGTCACCGCCACCGAATACCGTAAACAGAAAACCGTAAACCTCTTACTTCCGGTAATCCAGCGCCGGTTTCCGGTCGCCTAGCAAGGCTTCGTATTTGAAAGCAGCACCACCGCGGGCTTTTTCCCAGTCGGTGTGGGCTTTTTGAATCAGGGTTGGATCTTTGAAGAGATCGATGGCGGTGAGCGACAGGGATTTAGCCGCGACCATCATGCCTTTGACGCCAATGCTTGTGCCGCTCGATGCCACCGCCTGCCAGCTATGGGCCGCCGTTCCCGGAACCCAGGTGGCGGCTGATAGCCCGACCGTCGGAACCACCCAGCTCACGTCGCCCACGTCCGTCGACGCGCTGCTGAGAAGGTCGTTATTCGAGAAAGGTGAAACCGC
The DNA here is from genome assembly GCF_051857545.1 of Larkinella fluvii. Lineage (NCBI taxonomy): Bacteria > Pseudomonadati > Bacteroidota > Cytophagia > Cytophagales > Spirosomataceae > Larkinella > Larkinella fluvii. The sequence goes on from NZ_JBPZHB010000004.1 coordinate 48,672, forward strand.
TGCGGCTTCCCCCGGTTTCCGAATGGAGCCAAATGTCGCCCCGAACGATTCGCCCAGCTTCTCGGCAAATTTGGTTTCTTCCGGGGTGTAGGTGACGCCACCCACCAGGCTCAGGTTTTTGTGCATCTGTTTCGCCAGAGTCTCTACAGGCAACAGATTGTAGACGCCACCGATGATTTCGTATTCCATTTTGGTTTCCGTACCCAGACCGGCTCCTTCGGCGGCTTTCACCATGCGCTTCCAGACATCCTGCAAAACCGTCCGGTTTTTGTGCCGGACGTAGTAATAGACCTCCGCAAAGTCCGGCACGACATTCGGGGCCTCACCGCCTTTGGTAATGACGTAATGCACCCGCGTATCCGACGGAATGTGTTCGCGCATCATGTTGATCATGTAGTTCATCGATTCCACGCCGTCGAGGGCCGACCGTCCGCGATCGGGAGACGCGGCTGCGTGGGCCGCAATGCCCCGGAAGCGGAATTTGGCGGTGATGTTGGCGAGCGAGGTCGACGGATCCGCTCCGTTGCGGTCGGCGGGATGCCAGTGTAAAACCACGTCTACATCGCTGAACAGGCCTTCCCGCACCATGTACACTTTTCCCGAACCGCCTTCTTCCGCCGGGGTTCCGTAGAGCCTGATGGTGCCGCCTTTGCCGGATTTCTGCAACCAGTTTTTCACCGCGATGGCCGACGCTACCGAACCGGGTCCGAACAGATTGTGTCCGCAGGCATGTCCGGCTTTTTTGGTGTCGAGTGGTTTTCGGTCAGGCGTGGCATCCTGTGTGATGCCGGGCAGGGCGTCGTATTCTGCCAAAATGCCGATGACCGGTTTGCCGCTTCCGAAGGTGGCCACAAAAGCCGTCGGAATACCGGCAACCCCGGCTTTCACCGAAAAACCTGCTTTGGTCAGTTCTTCCTGCAACAAAGCCGAGCTTTTCTGTTCCTGGTATCCCACCTCGGCCCAGTCCCAAATCTGTTTGGAAAGTGTGCCGTAGTGGGCCGATTTGCTGTCCAGCCCCGCCAGAACTTCCTGTTGCTCTATGGTTAGGGTCGATTGGGCGAGCAGGGCCGTAGGAAGCCAACCCAGTCCGAAGACCAGCAGCCGGAAAAGCGGTTTTTTTTGCATGACAAGTCGGTTAAGATGGTTTTGTAGGCGTCATGCCGGTCGTAACCGGCACGACGCTACCGTTTCGCTGATGAAGATATTGTTTTATTTTAAAGGTTGGTACAACGATTTCTTGTTATCCACCCGAATCACCAGGCGGCAATCGCCCACTTGCCCCCGGGTTTCGTCACAAATCCCGTCGTGGAACGCATCGAAACGACGGCCATCGTTGGTCTGGACCACAAATTTTAGCTGAAACGTATCGTTCAGCACCAGACTCGTTGGCGACACCCCAACGGCCGCAGCGGCTTCGCTGGCTTTGATGGAAACCGTTGCCGGGAAGGTCGAGAAGGTTTTCCACAACTTGTCATTGGCTACTAGACGGCTGGGCAATGGTGCCAGCGAACCACTCGGATACAGACAGCCGACACCGTTGCCACAGGAGGTCATGGAAGCCGCCAGCGTAATTTTGGGGCTGTTCAATCCGATCCAGACTTCAATGGCTTTAACACCGACGCCCTGACCAAAATCCTCACCACTCAACTGAAACTCAAAATCCGTGGTCGCCAGATTCGTGACGTCAAAATACGCTTTGGCGGCATTGACCTTCGCCACCGCCACCGCTCCGGCGGGAGCCAGCGGAATGGGATCTTTGGTCTGGCAGGCGTCTGAAATGACCAGCGCGGTTAAGAACAAGGTTATATAAACAAGTGATTTCATATAGTTCTGACGGTTTTTGATACCGTGTTTTAAGTTAGTTTATCGTTTACGGTTTTCCGTTTACGGTGGCTGACGCCTGCTCAATAAAACGCGTCAGCAAGTATGCGTCAGCCACCGTAAACCGTAAACCAAATACCGTAAACCGTTTACAAATCCCAGAAAACCGGGGTTACAAAATTGTTCTGGGCCGGGGCCGCCGTGTTGGTGTTCAACTCACGCTGTGAATACGTAAACCGCAGCGGGAACGGATTCAGGGGCGAAATCGGAGCCATCAGCGTCGGAATGCCGGTTCGGCGGTAGTCGTTGTACGATTCGATGCCGTTTCCGAACAGCGAAATGTACTTTTCGGTCATCACCACCGACAGTTTTCCGGCTGCCGGAGCCGCGTCGAATTTTGCCAGCCGATCAGTCACGAAATTGGTAATGGTCGTGGCCGATAGTTGCGTGCCTGAATTTCCCGGAGCCTGCACAAAGCTGTTGATGCTATTGAGGTTCAGGGTCATCCCGTTTTTGAAATACTCTTTGGCATCTCCCGTTGTGCCAAGGGTCAGCGCAGCTTCGGCCAGAATAAAGTTGACCATCGAAGCCGTAACGATCGGGAAAATACCGGCACCGGTGCCGTCAGCCGTGGTCACCACCCGGAAATTGGCCGGGGTATTGACGCCCGCGTTGGTCAAGAATACGTTGCTGGCTGGCAAATTGCTAATGGGATTGTTGTCGTATAAACCGCCGTAGGGATAAAGACCGAACGTAGCCCGAACGGCGTTGTCGGCGGGGGCACCGGTGGGGTCACCCGTAAAGCGGCCGCCGTAACCGTTGCTGGTCCGGGTGAAATTGACCCCGGCATTGTTGGTCTGGCGATACACGTAATAGCGTAGCCGCGGATCATCGGCATTGTACAGACGCTCCATAAAGCCCTGATCCATCCAGAAATCCTTCGTGGCGCGGTAGTCGCTGATGTGAATCGGGTGGCGGTTTTGGGGGGTCTCGGTCGCACCAAACTTGAAAGTAAAATCCTGCGCATTCGTCAGAATCAACTGTCCCCCGGCAATCAGCGCGTTGATTTCCTGTTTCACCCGCGCCTGTTCGCTCGGAACGAGTCGAATCTGATTCAGGAGCTTCAGTTTCAGGCTGTTGGCCGCCCGAATCCAGCCCAGCCGATCACCCCGGTAAAACAGATCCGCATTGCCCGGCGATACATACGGCGTCTTGTTCAGATCCGCCACTGCTTCGTCGATCAGCTTGAAAACGGCTGCATAAATATCGGCCCCTTTGTCGAATTTCGGGCTGAGGTTGCCGTCACCCTGCGACGCTTCCGAGAACGGTACATCGCCCCAGAGATCGACCAGCACACTGTAAACATATGCTTTTTCGAGTTTGGCGATTCCGACGTAGCTCCACTGGCTTCTGGCGGTTCCTTCCCGGATGATGATTTCCAGGTCGTTCAGGGCTTCCGAGTAAATACCGTTCCAGGGCGTCTGGAAAGTCGAACCGCTCATGTCGAAGCGGCTGGGGCCGTTTTGCGTCGCGTGCTGCATGATGACCGTTGCCACGCGGTTGGTGGCGCCCCCGCCGATGTGGACGCCAATGGAAACCTGCGTAGCCGGAAGAAGCAGATCCAGCACCGGTTGCGCCGGGGTGTTTGGATCGACGTTGATGTCCAGAAAATCATTGCAACTGCTGAACGTGAGCGCGAGAAAAGCCCCGAGGAACAGTTTAAATATCGTTTTCATAAATAAGTTTCGGTAAATGTTGGAGAGAAAACCGCATCAGAACGTAAACCGCAGGTTGACGCCATACCGTTTGGTGGTTGGAACTGCCACCAGTTCGAAGCCCTGGGCATTGCCCGCACCCAGTGAATTTACTTCCGGATCGAAGTTCATGTATTTAGGAAAGTTGGGAGCTTTGTACCACAGGTTGCGACCGCTGAGCGAAATCGTTGCCGATCCAAAGGGCGTTTTCGCCAGCCAGAGCGCCGGAATCTGGTAGGCCAGCGACACTTCACGCAGGCGGAAAACCGTCGCGTCGAAAACCCGGAACTCGTCGGCGGTTCCCTGACTGCCACTGAAAGCACCCGTACCGAAATAATATTCGTTGACCGAAATCGGGATGTTGTTGGGTTGTTTCTGGCCGTCGGCCGTCAAAATGGGCATTTTGGTGTTTGGATCGCCCAATACGCCCACCGGCACCAGCACCTTGTTGCGGTCTTCGTTGTCGCGCGTGATGCCCCGGCTCAGCATTTCGGCCACCGAAACCGACAGCAGATCACCGCCCTGTTTCCAGTCAAACAACGCACCGAGCGTGAAGCCTTTGAAGGTAAAGGTGTTGGTGATTCCCATCGTGAACTTTGGGTTCGGATTGCCGACCGGTCCCTGACGATCCGCCAGAATGGCTTTGCCGGTGGCCGGGTTGATCAGCAGGTTGCCTTCGTCGTCGCGCAGGTAATAGCTGCCCCGAATCAAACCGTAGGGCTGGCCAACGATGTGCATACTGCCGATCGTGTTGGTTGCATTCGCCTGGCTGTAATAGAGTTCGGTTGCGCCACCCAGATCCAGCACCAGGTTTCGGTTGCGGGTGAAAGCCGTGTAAATGTTCCATTTGAACCCGTTGGACAACTGGATCGGCGTGATGTCCAGACCAAGTTCAATGCCTTCGTTGCGCACTTTTCCGAGGTTCACCACCCGTGTCAGATAACCGGACGACGGTGCGACATCGACCGTGAAAATCTGGGACGTACTGATCTTGCGGTAATACGTCAGGTCGATTCCGATGCGGTCTTTCAGAAAACGCAATTCGGTACCGGCTTCAAATTCGCGGATAAACTCCGGTTTCAGCGTCGCACTGCCCAGCCGGTTGCTGTAGGTCATTGCGTTGACGCCGTTGAACGGGGCCAGAATGTCGACCGGTCCGGGATGCGTGAACGACGGGTTGATGTTGTAAACCGTCTGGGTCTGGTACGGACTGGCTTCGTTACCGACCACGGCGTAACCCAGGCGGATTTTACCGAATGACAGGATCGCCGGGTTGGTTTTGAAGAGTTCTGTGAAAACAAACGAGCCGTTGACGCCCGGATAAAAGTAACTCCGGTTTCCTTTTGGGAGGGTCGAGGAAATGTCGTTCCGGGCGACCACGTTCAGGAAGGCGAAGTTGCGGTACGACAACTGAAAATCCCCGAAAAACGCCATAAACCGCTGTTTGATCAGGTTTCCGCCGAACGTCTGCTGAATCCGGGTGTTGTCGAGATCGTTGATGCCCGGCACGATAATCCCATCGCCAAACACGAGCTGGCGGTCGGTCAGCCGTTGGTTGACGTTGTTGCCGATGATGGCCCGCAAGCTGAAATCCGGTCCGAAATCCCGGGTTGCGGTAATGAGCAGGTTGCCATCAAGTTCCTGGCGGTAGATGTTGTCGTCGGTGACGTTTCCGTTTGGATAAATCTCGCCATTCTTCCCGTTCACGCTCCGGCGACGGTCGGTGTAGGCATTGAAACCCGCCGTATACTGGACATTCAACCACGAAAACGGATCGAATCCGAGGGTGAATTTTCCGTAATACCGGTCCACTTTGCTCGTAAACGGGCTGTTTTTTACCGACCAGTACGGGTTGTCGATCCCGACCCGGTCATACACACTGCCGCCGGTCAGCGGGTTGGTGTTGGGGTAGTTGGTCAGGTCGTAGCTGTTGGGCGTCCACGGCAGAATTTCGATGGCCGAGGGGCCGTTCCCGATGCTGGACGTAAGCTGCGGGGAGCGCTGGTCGATGTTTACGTACGTCAGTGACCCGTTGAGGTAGAAGCCGTTGTCCAACTGCGCATTGCCGCCGATGTTGAAACTGGTCCGGTTGATTTTATTCTCGGGAACAATCCCTTTGTTGGCCGTCCGCGAAAAACCGGCGGTCAGGCTGGCTTTTTCGTTGCCCCCCGACACACTGAAAGCGTTTTCGTAGACAAAGCCGTTTTCGTAGAAATTCTCAAAGTTCTGCTGACCAAACGGTTCGTATTTGACCTTTTTGTTCGCCAATTCCGGGAAAACCGTTGGCAGACGAACGCCGATGGGGTGGAGGATGGAGTCGATCTGAGAATAGGGTGCTCCCCAGGTTCCAAATACGCCGTAGCGCGTGTCCCACTCGGTTCCCTGACCATACGTTGTCTGGTATTCCGGTGCTTTGGCGAGTTTCTCGTACGAATACGAAGTGTTGTACGTGATCTCCAGGCCCTTTTTTGACTTCTTGCGGTTGTTTTTAGTCGTCACGATGATGGCCCCATTGGCCGCCCGCGAACCGTAGAGGGCTGCCGCAGCTGCCCCTTTCAAAACCGTCATCGACTCGATGTTGTTGGGATCGAGGTCAAAGGCGCGGTTGGTGAAACTCGCCCCGCCCTGCTGACCGCCATCGGTCAGAAACGAAGAGTTGTCGAACGGCACTCCATCGACAACGAACAGCGGCTGATTGTTGTTGGAAAGCGACGAGTTTCCGCGAATCGTGATGTTGGTCGAACCACCGGCGGCCCCGCCCGATCCCTGTACGTTGACCCCGGCCACTTTTCCCGAGAGGGACCGAAGCGGGTCCGGTTCCGAAATCTGGGCAATTTTGCTGCTGTTGATGGTGCTCACCGAGTAGCCCAGGGCTTTCTTTTCCCGGGTAATCCCAACGGCGGTGACGACGACTTCGGTCAACTGCTTGGTGTCCGTTGGCAGCGAAACGTCGATGGTGGTTTGGGAACCGATGGTCACTTCCTGGGTCTGGAAGCCGATGGAGGAGAAAACGAGCGTGGTGGCACCCGCCGGGACGTTAATCTGGTACTCGCCCTGTGCGCCGGTCACCGTTCCAATTTGCTGGTTTCCTTTGACCGACACCGTCACGCCCGGCAAAACCGTGCGTTCTTCGGCCGTAATGACCTTACCACGAATGGCTTTCTGCTGAGCGTGGCTCAGGAAGGCACAGAGTAGCAGGAAAAATGTGAGTTGTACACATTTTGTCATAGAATTTAATAGAGTAAGTGAAAAATAGGTTAGGTACAGTTCTGGACTGATTATTTCAAAATAAACACAATATTTGGAATAATTGGTCTTAAATAGAACAATATTTTTTTAAAATTCTATATTTTAATATAAAATCATTAAATATTTAAACCTGTTTTGGAAAGGTTACTGAAAATGTATTTGAGGATCGTATGGGTTATTGTATTTGAATTGTACAAAAAAATAGCTGGGACTGTAGGGTAACCGTTAGTAGTAATTTGCCGTAACATCTATACGTCATATTCATCTCTATGCGGAAAAATCAATACCTTCACAGTCCATCAAGCGTAGAATTTGTGGAAAATCAGTTGAAGATTTTACTGGAAACCTTTCCCCGTTCGGGGCAGGTAGAGTGGCTGGGGATTAGGCCGCAGAAACACGGTGCCATCGAAGTGGTTCGTGAAGTCGAAGTTTCGGAGAAGAAGGGACTGCTGGGCGATCACTACAGCGGGCGGAGCGGCAACCGGCATGTGACACTGATTCAGGCCGAACACCTGCCGGTGGTGGCCGCCCTGACCGGGCGTGAATCGCTCGACCCGACTTTGCTGCGGAGAAATCTGGTGATCGCCGGGCTGAACCTGCTGGCGTTGAAAGACCATCAGATTCAGATCGGCGATGCGGTTATTCTGGAAATTACCGGACAATGTCACCCCTGTTCACGCATGGAAACCAACCTGGGGCCGGGCGGTTACAACGCCATGCGCGGCCACGGCGGGCTTACGGCGCGGGTTGTTCGGGGCGGCAGTATTCATTTGAATGATCCGGTTACGGTCTTAAAAACCGATCAAACCGGGACCGAGCGGCTGACCAATTCCTGAAACCGGTCGGGCGTCAGTTCCGTGAAGTCACGGATTACTTCGTCGGCTCCCACTCGCAGCAGTTCTTCGGCCGAGTCCGTGGTGGCCAGTCCGATCACATAAGCGCCCGCAGCTTTGGCCGCCCGGATGCCCGTGGTTGAATCTTCAAAAATGACGCTCTCGTGGGGTTCAACGCCCAGCAGTTCCATCGCTTTTTGGTAGATTTCCGGGTCCGGTTTCGGTCGGCTGACCTTGCTTTCGTCGAGTAAAACCGTAAACCACGAACGCAAATCCAGCGCATCCATCACAAAATCGAGGTTTTCGAGCGGTGCCGAGGTGCCGACTGCGGTCAAGATACCGGCATTCCGCAGCGATTGGAGAAGGTCGGTTAAACCGGCCACCGGTGAAATGTCGGGCTGATACAATTCCCGAAACAAGGCTTCCTTTTCGGCGGCCAACTGCCGGGATTCGGCATCCGACAACGTGCGATCGGTGAAGAGGTGCGTCAGAATCTGGCTGTTGTGTTTACCCGAAACGTACTGGACAAAATCAGCATCGGACAGCGGTTTTCCGTATCGTTCAAAATACTGGCGCCAGGCCAGTCGGTGGTGGGGATTGGTGTCGACAATGACACCATCCATGTCAAAAATGGCAGCTTTCATGAGTGAATGTAGAGAATGGAGCGGTGAAACCGCGTTTTGAATGTTTTTAGGACTTTCGCATTCTGCCCCTAAATCCCCTAAAGGACGGTCGGCCGCTGCCGGACTTTTAGCATCCGGATTAAGCTGCGTCCAAGTCCCCTTTAGGGGATTTAGGGGCAGAATGCGAAAGTCCTAGTTTTATCAGACGTTTACTTTTCGTGAAATGAAAGCAGAAAGCAACAGCACGACGACGACCAGACCCAGTCCATAGGCCAGCCCGTAGGCTTCGGCCACAAAACCGATGACGGGCGGTCCGGCCAGAAAACCGATAAAACTGAAGGTCGCAAAAGTGGCCAGACCGGTGGCTGCCGGAATGCCCGGAACGCGCATCGAAGCCGTATACAATATGGGCGCAATCAGCGAACAACCCGCGCCCAGCAGGGCAAATCCCGCCAGCACCACCAACGGAACCGGAACCAGAATGGCCAGAAACAGCCCCGAAGCCGCTACCAGACTGCCCACACTCAGGATGCGTTTGGCTCCGAAACGCGGAATGATGGCGTCGCCCATGAACCGGCCAATCGTCATCGCCAGTGAAAAACAGCCAAAACCCAGCGCGGCAATCTGGCTGGAGGCACCGGTTGATTCGTGGAGGTAAACGGCACTCCAGTCGAGAGCCGCTCCCTCGCCCATGGCAACGGCCAGACCAATGAAAATCATGAGCAACAGCAGCATATTCGGTTTCACGAAAGCCGCCGACGATTCGGTGGGTGGTTGCGCCGGGATCGTCGCCAGGATGGGACGCAGCGCAATCGTCAGCAGGAGTAGCGCGATGGTGACGGCGAGCATGTGGATGGAGGGCGAAACGTGAATGGCAATCAGAATGCCGGCCAGCAGCGAACCAACCATACCGCCGAGGCTCCACATACCGTGGCAGGAAGACATGATCAGAATCTTTTGTTCCCGTTCGACATCGGCTGCGCAGGTGTTCATCGCCACATTCAGCAAGGCCGCGCTCAGCCCCACCAGAAACAAGCCAAAGGCCATCAGGGCTACGTTGGGGGCATTAATGGGGATCAAGGTGCTGAAACACAGCACCAACGCACTCAAAAAACAGGTTCGGGCGGCCCCCAGCCGGGCAATGATCCAGCCCGTTAAGGGGTTCATGAGCAGCAGCCCGACCGGCATGGCAAAGAGGACCATGCCCAAACCGGCGTCGGTCAGGTGCAGTTTTTCTTTGACGTAAGGGATATGCGCCACCCAACCGCCCAGTGACAGGCTTTCCGTGGTGAAAACGAGTCCGACAGCCCGCGCCTGCGGATTGGTAAAAAACGTTTGAAGGCTTTGCAGGAGGCTTGGTGTGGTTGACGGTTTTTCGTCGAGTGTTATGTTCATTGTATTCTGATTCATTCTGGTTACAAAAATAAGGCGGTTTTTTCACTTCTATTTTCGTTTAATTATCTTATTTTGGTGCTACGTTGATTTATTTACCCAATATCATGTTTCCAAAATGTTAACAGTGCATCTGTTCGATCCTAAACAATGAAACCGCAGTTTGAAAAAATAGAACCGGAATTCGGGAGTTCGTTCCGGCTGATGCACCACACCCAGCCGGACAGTTGCTGGGTTTACTGGCATTACCACCCCGAATACGAGATCGTGTACATTCCGCGCGGCAATGGCAAACGCCACATTGGTCACCACGTCTCTACCTATTCGGATGGTGAACTGGTGTTTCTAGGGCCGAATTTGCCGCACCTGAATTTTAGCCACGGAATCGTCGGGGAGTTTGAGGAAATTGTGGTGCAGATGCGCGAAGATTTTCTGGGGAAGGATTTTCTGCAAAAACCGGAAATGGAGGCCATTCGACGGTTGTTCGAGCGGGCGCACCAGGGCATGTCATTTTACGGGCAAACCAAGCAGCAGGTGGGGCAGCAGGTCGCGTCGCTGGTGACGCTGCCACCCTTTGAACGGATGCTGGCGTTGCTGACCATTTTTCAGCAACTGGCGGTTTCGACCGAGTACCAGATCCTGAACGCCGAAAGCATCAGCCTCGATCTGAACGGCCGGGAGCAGGAGCGGATCAATCGCATTTATGGATTTGTGGAAACCAACTACATTCAACCCATTGACATTCAGGATGTCGCTTCGTTGGCAAACATGACGGTGCCGGCTTTTTGCCGGTATTTCAGGAAAATGACCCAGATGACGTTCACGGATTTTGTCAACGAGTTCCGCATCACCCAGGCCCGCAAGCTCCTGACCGGCGACCGCAGCATTGGCGATGTCTGCTACGAAAGCGGTTTTAACAACCTGTCGCACTTCAACAAGGTATTCAAACAGCGAACGGGACAAACGCCGGGACTGTATCGCAAAAGCCTGAAATTGTAAGTAGAACGGGCTTTTCCGGATGACCACTCGCTAAGACGCCGGGCCGGATGCGTAATTTTTGTCGTATACTTGCCCCGGTATGACTATTCACCAAACGATAAAAGTAGCCGTCGATGCCGTGGTTTTCGGGTATCGAAACCAGGCCCTGCACCTCCTGTTGATCCAGCGAAAGCTGGAACCGTATCGGGGGGGCTGGGCGTTGCCGGGCGGTTTTGTGTTGGATAACGAGAGCCTGGAAGCCGCCGTTCACCGCGAGTTGAGCGAAGAAACCAATGTGACCATTAATTACTTGGAACAACTTTATACCTTCGGCCAGCCCAATCGCGATCCCCGTTTCCGGACGGTTGCCGTTGCCTATTATGCCCTCGTGAAGCCGGAAGCCTTTGCCATTGCCGCTTCGACGGATGCTGACGATGTCCGCTGGTTCGACGTTCGGGACTTACCTGATCTGGCGTTCGACCACGCCGAAATCATTCAACACGCCTTGCAGCGTCTGCGCAGCAAATTGAGGTATGAACCCGTTGGATTTGGGTTGCTCAGCGAGAAATTTCTGTTCTCGGACTTCGAAAAACTCTACGCAACGATTCTCGACAAACCCATCGACCGGCGCAATTTCCGGAAAAAGGTGTTGAGCTTCGGGCTGTTGACGGAATTGAACGAAAAACGATCCGATGGGAAAGGGCGTCCGGCGAATCTGTTTCAATTTAATGAAAATCAGTACTTTAAGATGAAAGAGTGCGGTTTTTACTTCGAGCTTTGAACGAACGGTTTACCGTTTGCTCAACAGTTGGCAAATAAAAACCGCAAAATGTAGTTACTATGTAGTTTGTTTTGTTGATTTGCGTAAAAAATACGCAAAATGATTTATCTACACCTTTCTCCCGGTTTTGAGCCCTACGGTCCGTCCGTGCCGTTCAAGGCGTTCACTTTCAATGGGGGAGAACCACACCTGAAATTAAGCGGGCCTTTGGCCGAAACCAGCGTACTGATCACGACCCGCCTGAACACGTTTCAGGATGTGGGCCTGCTTCTGGTGGCAACGGATGCCCTGCGCCGGGCCGGTGCCGAACGCATCAGCCTCTTCGTTCCGTATTTCCCCGGTGCGCGTCAGGACCGGGTTATGGTGCCGGGCGAACCGCTGACTGTTAAAGTCTACACCGACCTGCTGAATGCCCAGCAGTATTACCAGATTACGGTTTTCGATCCCCATTCCGACGTAACGCCCGCTTTACTTGATAGGGTTCAAGTGATTGACAACCACCGGTTTGTTGCGCAATGCCTTACGCAGATCGGTGACTGTAAACTGATTGCACCGGATGGGGGTGCGTTAAAGAAAATCTATAAACTCTCCGAAGCCCTGGGCGGTATGGAGGTGGTGGAATGCAGCAAACGGCGGGATGTCAAAACCGGCGATTTGTCGGGCTTTCTTGTATCGGGGCCGGATTTGCAAGGCGCGTCCTGCGTCATCGTGGACGACATCTGCGACGGCGGGGGCACGTTCGTGGGCCTGGCCGATGAACTCAAAAAACACGGGGCCGGTGATTTGTACCTGATGGTCAGCCACGGGATTTTCAGCCGGGGCCTTGAGCCGCTGGCGACCTCGTTCAAACGGGTTTTTACGACGGATTCCATTCGCGAAATCACCCATCCTCTTCTGAATCAAGTCTCATTTTCCAGCTTTTTACCACACCTTTCCAACCAATGACGACCCTCAATCTTTCCGACGGTTACAAAGTAGACCACCGTCGTCAATACCCCACCGGAACTGAACTGGTCTATTCGAACTGGACCCCCCGCAAAAGCCGCCTTGAGCAGGTCGATCGCGTGGTTTTCTTTGGCTTACAGTACTTTATCAAAAAATACCTGATCGAGGATTACAACCGGAATTTCTTCGCCCGCCCAAAAGAAACCGTCGTGGCCGAATACAAACGCCGGATCGAAAGCTACCTGGGGCCGGGTGCGATTACCTACGATCACATTGAAAAGTTACATGATCTGGGCTATTTGCCGCTCGAAATCAAAGCCGTTCCGGAAGGAACGCGGGTGCCGATGCGGATGCCGATGTTTACCTTCAAAAACACCCGCCCCGAAGAATTCTGGCTGACTAATTTTCTGGAAACCATCCTGTCGTGCATCCTGTGGTTGCCCTGCACCAGTGCGACAACGGCCTTCGAATACCGGAAAATCCTGGACGGCTATGCCGAAATAACAGGTGGTGATCCGGCGTTTGTCCCCTGGCAGGGCCACGATTTCAGTTTTCGCGGGATGGGCGGTCTCGAAGCGGCTTTGTTGAGTGGAGCGGCTCATTTACTGAGCTTTACAGGAACGGACACCATTCCCGCCCTGGATTTTCTGGAACAGTATTATGGTGCCAACTCCGACACCGAACTGATCGGCGGGAGCGTTCCGGCGACGGAACATTCGGTGATGTGTATGGGGATGCAGGATGGCGAAATTGAAACTTTCCGGCGGCTCATTCAGGATGTGTACCCGAAAGGCGTGGTCAGCATCGTGTCCGATACCTGGGATTTCTGGCAGGTCATTACCGGGTATTTGCCCCAGCTAAAACCGCTCATTCTGGCCCGCGACGGCAAGGTGGTGATTCGCCCCGACAGTGGAGACCCGATCAAAATCATCTGCGGTGATCCGGATGCCCGCGAAGGAACCCCGGAATACAAAGGAGCCATCGAATGTCTGTGGGAGGTTTTTGGCGGAACCGTTACGGATAAAGGCTTCAAGGTGCTGGACTCTCACATCGGGTTGATTTACGGCGACAGCATCAACCTCGAACGCTGCCAGGCCATTTGTGAAGGCTTGTACCAGAAAGGGTTTGCTTCCACGAACGTGGTGCTGGGCATCGGAAGTTACACCTACCAGTACGTGACGCGCGACACCTTCGGGTTTGCCGTGAAAGCCACGTATGGTGAAGTGAACGGCGAAGGACGCGCGATTTTCAAAGATCCCAAAACCGATGACGGAACGAAGAAAAGCGCGAAAGGGCTGATTCGTTTGGTGAGCGACGAAACCGGTACGACGGTGATGGAAGACCAGGTGAGTTGGGAAAAAGAAGGAACGGGGTTGCTGGAAACCGTCTTCAAAGATGGCCAGTTGCTGAAAGAACAGACCTTGCGCGAAATCCGGGCCAGGCTGGCAACCCAGTAAGGAACCGTGCTAAAAGGAGCGGGTGTTCGTCGGGGTGACGGATGCCCGCTCTTTCGTTTTCTTACAATTTTGGGCGGGAAAGAAGGTTGAAATTTGTCCGATCAAACCAACACAATCATGACACAATCAACCTCCCCTTCGATTCTTATTACGGGTGCCACCGGCACGATTGGTTCCGAACTCGCCACCCAACTTTCCGCCAAAGGCATCCCGTTCCGCGCACTGGTGCGTTCTCTGGAAAATGCCAAAACGCTGGCGCAACTCGACGGTGCCGAACCGGTGGTCGGCGACTTGAACGATCCCGAAAGCCTGGTTCGCGCATTGGACGGTATCGAACGGGCTTTTCTGCTCACCAACTCGTCGGAACAGGCGGAAACGCTGCAAATGAACTTCGTTGCAGTGGCGCAACAAACTGGTGTAAAGCATCTTGTAAAACTTTCCCAGTTTGCCGCCGACCTTCATTCGCCCGTCCGGTTTTTGCGGTATCATGCCGCCATCGAGCAAAAAATCCGTGAATCCGGACTGTTGTTTACCTTTCTTCGCCCGAATCTGTTCATGCAGACCCTGCTGGGTTTCCGCGACCCCATCGTGAACCAGGGGAAATTCTTTGCCACGGCAGGAGATGCCCGAATTAGCATCGTCGACATCCGGGACATTGCCGCCGTGGCAGTCGAAGCCTTAACCAAGCCGGGCCACGAAGGCAAAACGTACGATCTGACCGGCCCCGAAGGGTTGAAGCATCAGCAGATGGCGGCTCACTTTTCCGACGTCCTCGACCGACCGGTTCTTTACATCGATGTGCCGCCCGCCCATTTGCGGCAGGCGTTGCACTCCGTGGGTTTTCCCGAATGGCAGGCCGACGGGTTGATTGAAGACTACGCCCATTATGCCCGCGGGGAAGCTTCGGCGGTTTCTTCGGCCATTCAGGAGGTGACGGGTAAGCCGCCCCGCGATTTCAAAAGTTTTGTGCGGGATTACACGGCGGTTTTTTCCTGATCGAGCCTACGGCAACGCAAAGGCGACGTAACTATCGCCCTTTTTCGTCCCCAGCTTGGTGCCGCCACAGGCGATGACGATGTATTGTTTGCCGTTCACTTCGTACGTACTGGGCGTCGCATACCCAGCCGCCGGGAGTTCAGTTTGCCACAATACCGTCCCGGTTTTTTTGTCGATGACCCGGAACATGCCGTCTTTGCTGGCGGCAATGAACAGCAAACCGCTGGCTGTGACGACTGGGCCACCGTAGCTCTCGGCCCCGGTTTGCGGAATGCCTTTGGCGGTCAGTTCCTTCAGTTCGCCGAACGGTTTTTGCCAGAGGTGTTCACCCGTGTTGAGGTTGATGGCGGTCAGCGTTCCCCAGGGCGGGCGGATGGCGGGGTAGCCTTTGCTGTCCAGGAATTTGGTGTAGCCATTGAATTTATAGGGTACATACGGTTCCTTTTTGCCGGGTTTCGCGGAGGTTGCTTCTACCTTTTCATCACCGAACAGGAAGGCCGTCAGCGCCTGTTTTTCGGATTCGGAAAACCGCGTAAAACCGGGCATCATGCCTTTGCCGGAGGTGATGAGTTTACTGACAAACTCCCGATCCCGGCGTTGCCCGATGTTGACCAGCGACGGATAACCACTGGTCGGATTGCCTTTGCGGTCCGGCCGGTGGCAAACCGCACAGTTGAGCGTATACAGTTTTTCGCCCGGACTCAGGTGGGCCAGTTCTTCGTCTTTCGGCGTATCACGCAGACTCAACAGCCACGCCATCTCATTGGCATTCACGTACATAATGCCATCGGGATCGACGGCGGCACCGCCCCATTCGCCCCCGCCGTCCAGACCGGGATAAACGAGCGTCGGGGTTTTGCCGAGCGGTTGGTACGGGCCGACTTTAGAACGTCGGTAGGTTGCCAGCAACGAATCCCGGTTTTCGGCGAGTGGGCTTAAATCCGCTTCGGAAATGGTCTGCCGGGAAAAAGGTGCCGGTTTGGTCGGAACCGGTTGCGTTGGCCAGGTGTATTCATCGGGCAAGGATGATTTCGGATACGGCGTTTCCTTAATCGGGAAAAGCGGTTTTCCGGTTACGCGGTCAAAAACAAAAACGTGTCCGGTTTTGGTGATCTGCGCCACAGCATCGACGGTTTTGCCCTGACTTTTAACGGTAATCAGATTGGGCGGAGCGGGCAGGTCGCGGTCCCAGATGTCGTGGTGAACAAACTGGTAATGCCAGATGCGTTTCCCGGTTTTGGCGTCCAGGGCCAGCAGGCAATTGGCAAACAGGTTCTGGCCTTTGCGGTTGCCGCCGTAAAAGTCGAAAGCCGCCGAGCCGGTCGGAACATACACAATGCCGCGCTGGCGATCGATGGCCATGCCCGACCAGTTGTTGGCTCCACCAATGTTGGTATTTTTATAGGCGTCCTTCGGCCAGGTTTCGTAGCCGAATTCGCCGGGGTTCGGAATTGTCCGGAAAACCCAGGCGATTTTTCCGGTTTTCACATTAAAAGCCTGAATGTAGCCCAAGGCTGCATCCGAGCCTTCGGAGAGCCGCAACGGCATAATGATGACGTCGCCAAAGATCGTTCCGGGTGTATTGGAGATGACAAACTTATCGGCAGCGGTGGGACCAAGTCCGGCTTTCAGGCTGGCTTTCCCATCCGTCCCAAAGCTGGGAATCAGGATGCCCGTTCGGGCATCGACGGCGCAGAGGTTGGAGCCGGAAGCGAAGAGAATGCGCTTGTCGTCGTTGTTACTCCAGTAGGTGACACCCCGGGTGGTGTTGACTCCGCCCTTGTTGGCTTCTTTATACCGCCACTTTTCCTGTCCCGTTGCCGCATCGAGCGCAAACACCTGACAGGAAGCCGTGATGCCGTATAACGTTCCGTCGACAATGATGGCGTTACACTGCACCTGCCCCGAATCTTTGGAATGATATTCCCACGCAATTTGTAACTTACCGACGTTGGAAGCGTTAATCTGGTCGAGTGGCGAGTAATGGTTCCGGTCGGGACCGCCGAGGTATTCGGGCCATTCGCGGGAGGAAGCGGGTGGTTGGAGGGCGTCGGAGAAGAACCGGGCCGCGGTCAACGAAGCCGCCAGCAGAACAGCCGCAGGGAATAAAAAACGTTTCATTCGGTTTAGGAAAGCACGAATCGTGCTATTGATTTCTTAATGATGACAAAAAAGCCACCGGTTACCCATAAAAAGGTTCGGAAATATACAACTTCATCGACATTCCTGACGCTATTTCATGAATAATTCGCCCATTACCACTTCCATCTTCGATTTGTTTAAAGTCGGCCCCGGCCCGTCGAGTTCGCACACGATTGGTCCGATGAAGGCGGCTTATGATTTTCTGGAGCGGTTGCGGCACCTTCCCGAGGCCACGGTAGAATCCGCAGATTCAATTCATGTTCATCTGTATGGTTCACTGAGTGCAACCGGCAAAGGCCACGGCACAGACCGCGCCATTGTGGCCGGTTTGCTGGGCTGGCAACCCGAATCGACCGACCCGGTGGCCTTGATGGCGATGCTGAAAGATCCGGCGGTGACGTATCCGGTGGTGGTCGGAAGCCGGACGTTTGACCTGGGTGCGAATTCCATTCATTTTGAGCGCAAAAAGTACGAGTCGCCGTATGCCAATACCGTCGTATTCAAGCTGGTGTCGAATGGAAACGGGCTTTACGAAGAGGAATATTACTCGATTGGGGGCGGTTTTATTCTCCGAAAAGGCGAAGAAGCCGTCGATCAATCTGCCATCCAGTTGCCGTATAAGTATCAGACGATGAAGGAATTGAAAACCCGTTTGGCGGACCATCAACTGAAGCTGGAGCAACTGATGCTGGCGAACGAAACCGCCGTAACGGGCCGTTCGACCAAAGAGATCAACCTGCGGATCGACCAGCTTCTGGACTTCATGCACAAGGCCGTCCGGCGGGGCCTGCGGCATACCGGAACCTTGCCGGGTTCGATCAAACTGCGACGGAAAGCACCGGTTTTGTTTCAGCAGGCGCGGGGTTTGGCCCAGTCGTCGGATAGTTTTCTGATCTTTTTGAACTCGTATTGCCTGGCGGCTTCGGAAGAAAACGCGGCTGGCGGTATTGTCGTGACCGCCCCGACCTCCGGCGCATCGGGCGTGATTCCGGGATTGACCTATCTGGCCAAACACCATTTTCATTATAGCAAGGAAACCCTCCGGGCGGGCATGTGGGCCGCAGCCGCTGTCGGTTTTCTGGTGAAACACAACGCCAGCATTTCGGGGGCCGAAATGGGTTGCATGGGCGAAATCGGCACCGCGTCGGCGATGGGAGCGGCTTTTCTGACCCTATGCGCCGGGCATTCCATTGAAGCCATCGAAGCGGCCGCCGAAATCGGCATCGAGCACCACCTCGGCATGACCTGCGACCCGATTGGCGGGTACGTCCAGATTCCGTGCATCGAGCGCAACGCGATGGGCGCGGTCAAAGCCTACAATGCTTTTTTGCTGGCCACCGCCGGAACGCCCGCCAACCAGAAAATCTCGCTGGATGCCGTTATCAAGGTCATGAAAGCCACCGGACGCGACATGTCCACCAAATACAAAGAAACCTCAGAAGCCGGCCTGGCACTCAGCGCGACAGAATGCTAAAACCCCAAAGCCTGAAAGGCTTTCATCACTAGCCCCGGCGGTAGGCCGGGGGGGCGTGGGCATGGGTAGGATCGGAATTCGGGGAGGGGTTGTTGTGTGTGATGCGAGATTCCGTTCCTCCGCGATTCCCGGGCATATCGCCCCGGTTCCCCCCGGCGTATTCCCCCGGCCCCCCCGGCGTATCGCCCCGGTTTCCCCCGGCATATCGCCCCGGTTCCCCCGGGATATCGCCCCGGTTTTCCCGGGATATCGCCCCGGTTCCCCCGGCGTATCGCCCCGGTTTCCCCCGGCATATCGCCCCGGTTCCCCGGCATATCGCCCCGACCCCCGGCATATCGCCCCGATTCCCCCGGCGTATTCCCCCGGCCCCCCCGGCCTACCGCCGGGGCTAGTGATTAAAGCCTTTCAGGCTTCGGGGGGGGGCGAAGTTGGATTCTGCTCCTCAAACAACCGGTTCGGACCTCCAAAAACCGTACTCTGCAATTTTCTTTTTACATTACCAGCCTTATGATGGACCTTCGCGGTGCATGAATCCGAAAACGGCCTACCGGTTAACCTCCCGCCAGATTGCGCAACTCGCTTTGAGCGTGCTGGTTATCTATTACCCCATTTTGTTGTATGTCAACCTGCCGGAACGAAACTGGCCGTTTCTGGTGCAATCCCTGCCGTTTCTATTGGGGCAGGGTGTGGTGACGTTTGCGATCTACTACGTCTGGATTTACATCACGGAAATCATTCTGGATCGGACGTCCATCCGGTTTGGTGAAGAGTTTCTGGTCGATTTTAAGTTGCCGATGCAGGTGCTGGCGTTGTTGCTGGCCATTACCGCCGGCATGGGGCTGAATCTGGCGGGTGATCAGGCCCGGCATCAATTGGTCCGGTTCATTCCGCGACCGGAAGTGGGTAGCCACCGGTCGGCTTCAGACCAGCCACCGATGGAGGAGCCGCCCAATCGGCCACACCGCTGGGAGTTTTTCGAGCGATCCAACAACGGTTTGTCCATCGTGATCATGCTGTCGATCTTCTATTTGTCGGCCAATCGCCGGGCCAACAGACGACTAAAAGACATTCAGATTCGCGCGGAGCGGCTGGAGAAAGAAGCGGTTTTGACCCAGTTTGCGGCTTTGAAAAACCAGATCAGCCCGCACTTTCTGTTCAACAGCCTGAGCATTCTTTCATCGCTGGTCCATGTCGATGCCGATTTGTCGGAACAGTTTATCGACCAGCTTTCGCGGGCCTATCGGTATATTCTGGAGCAAAAGGACAACGACAAAGTACGGCTGAAAACCGAACTGGATTTCATACGATCCTACACTTTTTTGCTCAAAATCCGCTTTGAAGACAGTTTCGACGTCCTGATCGACATTCCTGAAAAGACCGTCGATCAATATTGCATCGCGCCATTGACCTTGCAACTGCTGGTCGAAAATGCGGTGAAACACAACCGGATGACGCCCGAAATGCCGCAGCACGTTTGGATCAAAACCGAGGGCGAGTACCTCGTAGTTTCGAACCGGATTCAGCCGCGCGAGCAACTGGAACAATCGACGGGGGTGGGTTTACAAAACATCATCAACCGCTACGCGCTCCTGACCGACCAACCCGTGTGGGTGGGTGAGCAGGACGGCGCCTTCGTGGTTAAAATTCCGCTTATCGCATGAAGGTAGTTATTCTGGAAGACGAAAGACTGACGGCCCAGCGACTGGAAAGTCTGCTGCATCGCTACGATCCCGAAATCCGGGTGCTGGCTACATTGCCATCGGTCGAAAAAGCTGTGGCCTGGTTCAGCCAACCCCAGCCGGAAAAACCGGATCTGGTATTTATGGACATCCATTTGCAGGACGGTCTGGCGTTTCGGGTCATCGAGCAGGTGAAGCTGACGACGCCGATTATTTTTACGACGGCTTTCGATGAGTATGTGATTCAGGCCTTTAAGGTCAATAGCATCGACTATTTGCTGAAACCACTGAGTTACGACGAACTGGTTGCCGCCATTACCAAATACAAAAAATTGAAGGAGCACTTTGCTCAACCATCTTCGTCGGCACCCCCAACTGCTCCGATGGCGGTACCGGATATGGACGCGCTCGTTCGGATGCTGGGGGCATTCAAGGAAACGACCTACAAAGACCGGTTTATGATTACCGTCGGTTCGAAAATCCGGAGTGTGGAAACGAGCGAAATTGCGTATTTTTTCCTCGATGAACGTATGGCGTTTCTGGTGACCAAAGACGGCGCAACGCTACCCGTCGATTACAGCCTGGACAAGCTAACGACGCTGCTCAACCCCAAACAATTCTTTCGGATCAGTCGGCAGTTTCTGGTGACCTTGTCCGCCATTCAGACGATTTACACCTATTCGGCCGGGAAATGGCGGCTCGACCTGCAACCTAAATCCCGGCTGGAAGCGTTCGTCAGCGGAGACCGGATTGCGGAGCTGAAAGAATGGCTGGGAAAATAGACGATTTTTTGGAACGGCATCGGTCGGCATTCTGCACCGAAAACCGCCGATTCTGCGCCCGAAAATCCCGGTTTTGCAACATTCTTTTTCGTAAGGAGTTCCCGAAGGCAACCTTTGTAACCTGCCAAGACAACGCAGGTCTATCATGAAAACCAAAGGATTTACTTCAATCATTCGCCCGGCCCTCCTCGCCGTATTTCTCTTCACCGGTCTCTCGGCTGCCATGGCCCAGTTTGGCCCTCCCGGGGGCGGTCCTCCGGGTGGTAGCTTCGGCGGTCAGGACGAAAAGAAGAAGAAAGAATTTACCGGTGTAGCCGAGGATGCGCCCAGGGGTAATGGCAAAATATCCGGTATTCTGATCGACTCGACGTCGGGAAAACCGGTCGAGTTCGCCACCATTGCGCTGATCAATCCCGCCACCAACAAGCCCATCGACGGAACGACTTCAGACGAAAAAGGGAAGTTCTCGCTGACCAAACTGGCCCCCGGTCAATACCGCCTTCAGTACTCTTTCATTGGCTACAAAAACACGGATTCCAAAACGATTACCATTGCCAAAGGCACGGATTTGAATGTGGGAAATGTGCAACTTCAGCCTGATGTGCGCCAGTTGAACGAAGTGGTCATTACCGGACAGGCACCCATGATTGAAGATAAAGTGGACCGGCTGGTATACAATGCCGACAAAGACGTCACGACCAAAGGCGGTGACGCCACCGATGTGCTGAAACGGGTTCCAATGCTGTCGGTGGATCTGGACGGCAACGTGAGTCTGCGGGGTAGCCAGAATATCCGGGTGCTGATCAACAACAAACCGTCGACCATCGTTGCCAGCAGCGTTGCCGATGCGCTGAAGCAATTACCCGCCGACATGATCAAATCCGTGGAGGTGATCACCAGCCCGTCGGCCAAGTACGATGCCGAGGGAGCCGCCGGGATCATCAACATTGTGACCAAGAAGAATACGCTACACGGTTTGACGCTGAACGTCGACGCCGGAGCCGGAATTCGCGGGTCGAATCTGGGATTGAACGGGTCGTATCGGCAGGGGAAACTGGGCATTAGTCTGGGCGGTTTTGGCCGGGCCTTCTACAACCGGGCGTCGTCGAGCCTCGACCAGACGACGCTGATCGGTGGCGTCCCGATGCGGACCAGCCAGCAGGCTACGGCTTTTGATAAACCGCTTTTCGGCCAATATACGTTGGGTCTGGATTACGATCTGGCTAAAAACCAGTCTTTGACGGCGAATATTCGCTACGGTACCCGCAATTTCGTTCAGGAACAGAACCAGTTGACCAGCACGTATTTCGGGGATTCGTTGCAGGGCAAAACCAACCGCGATGTCGACCGGAAAGATTTATCGAACTCGGTGGATATCAACCTGGATTACATCCGCACGTTCAAACCGCAGCAGGAGTGGAGCATTTCGACGCAATACAGCCGCACCGGTTTAGTGAATAATTTTTACGCTGACCTGCTGAACAACGGCGGAGAATTAACCGCCCGTCAACGGAACCTGAATAACAACACCAACCAGGAAATCACCCTCCAAACCGACTACCAAACGCCGATTCAGAAGAACCAGTTGCTTGAATTTGGTGCGAAAGTGATTATGCGTCAGGTCGATAGCCGCTATCAGTATCAGGTGGGCGGCACCACCGGCGACCTGGTTTTTGACCCGACCAACCCATCCGGTTCACTCAATTATTCGCAAAACATTGGAGCGGGTTACGTGTCGTATACCTACGTGACGCCTACAAAATATACCTTCAAAGTCGGGACGCGCTACGAACACACCGGCATCACGGCCACCAGCAACGAAACGACCCCCCTGGCCATTCCGAGTTACAGCAACCTGGTGCCGAGCATCAACGTATCGAAGAGTTTGAAGGGGGGAGCAACGGTAAAAGCTGCCTACAACCGCCGGATTCAGCGGCCCGGTTTGCAACAGTTGAACCCGAACCCCAACGCGGCCAATCCGCAGAACATCAGCGTCGGAAATCCAACCTTGCGGCCGGAATTGACGGACAATGTGGAACTGAGCATCAGCTCGACCATCAAGAAAACATACCTGAATGCCGCTCTGTTCGGACGCCTGACCAACAACGCGCTGACGCAAATCCGGCTGCCATCGGATACGCTGGCGGGGAGCATCATCACGACGTTTCAGAACATCGGTGTGCAGCGGACTTTCGGGGCCAACCTGTTTTTTAACACCAATCTGACATCCAAATGGAGCATCAACGGCGGTTTGGACGGTTATTATGTATACATGCAGGGTATGACGGCCGGAGTCGACGGACGCTCGCAGCAGATTAGTAATCAGGGTTTAAGCATCGGTGGACGGCTGATGTCGCAGTGGACGCTCAACAAAGGCTGGGGGATTCAGGGATTCGGATTTTACCGCAGTCCACAGCCGCAGTTGCAGGGAACGATGGGCGGGATGTATATGTATTCGCTGGGTGTGAAAAAGGATTTCGCCAACAAGCGCGGCAGCATTGGGCTGGCGGCTGAAAACTTCCTGGGGAATGGCGTAACCATGCGTACGACGCTCGACTCACCCCTGCTTTCCCAGACAAGTGTGATGAATCTCTACAACCAGAATGTGAAGGTAACGTTCTCCTACCGCATCGGAAAAATGACGTTTGAAGAGAAAAAGAAGAAAAGCAAATCCGTGAATAACGACGATGTGAAAGGTGATGTAAACTGATCAATACACCACAGCCGCGACCAACTTATAGTGTTTTCCTTCGTGGGCAATGCCCAACGAAAGCGTTAGATATACATCCGCCAGATTCTGCGTCGCCGAAGCATCGTTTCGGTAGAATTCCAGAAATTCAGGATCCGTTACCGGCAGGTCATAGGGTACGCCGTGGTACGAAAATAAAATTCGCAGTTGCTCTTTGGCCCGTTCGCCCTTCAAAACCGTGTAAAATGTAGGTCGATAGATTCGAATGAGGGTCAGGGAATACGAAAGTTCATGCACTTCATCGACCGGAACGGAGCGGGATGTGCTGCCAAACAGGGTGGGAGAGTCGGTTTCCGTCAGCACATTGAGTAGGGCCGTAGGAAAAAAATAGCGTCCGACCACCTGCATACCTTTTACATCAAAAGTGGTGTTCTCGACCTGAAAACTGTCGGGTACGGCCCGGCCGACGGTGATTTCGACAATGTCGAGCAATTGAATGCCGGCGGCATAAAAAAACGCGATCCGTCCGTGCGGATTTTCCAGACAAACCGGTCGAATCCAGAGCGGTTTGTCACCGGCATAGGCGATATCGTCACCATTCAGGACGATCCCGGCCAGACAGCGCCCACCTTCTTTTAGCGAGTTGGCTAGACAAACAAATCGAAGTTTCATCGTTTAACGGATCAGGTGAACGATCTCGATTCCGGAAAACCGGTGTTGCAGGTATTCGGCCAGCAAACGCCGGTGGCAGTGTTCGGGCGTGTGCTCACTGCACAGCAAACAGTGTTGGTGAAGTTGTTCAACAACCAGATGCTGACCGACTTTCCGCAGGTCGAGCAAGTTCAGGTAGGCGGTTTCGTATTCCGGCCAGCCAATTTCCTTATTCCGGTATTTCGCCAGCAGTTCTTTGGTGGGAGCAAAATCCAGTTTGTGTTCGTAGCCGATGTTGCCCAGTTCACGGGCAAAAAAAGAAAGGTCAGCCCCTTTGGCAAAACCCGCTAATTGGGAAACGTTGTTGACGCGTGTGTCGACAATGGCCCTGACATCATGACGGCGCAGGAGGTTGAAAAACTGCTCCGCAGATTTATTCGTAAAACCGATGGTAAAGAGTTGGATCATGCGAAAAGGAAATTAAATGGCCTCATTAGGGGCGTCTGTTTCGGTTGTCTTCCAGCCAATATCCTGATTACGAAGGCGATAAGCGGCATCCAGTTGCCGGTTTCGTGGGATGTCCGGATCAAAAAGGGTGGGTTGTGGTATTTTTTTACGGTATTTCTTCAGTAGTTCGTCTTCCAGGGCGGCATTGGAAAGAATGGTTTTGTCCCGCAGGATGTGGTAGACTTCAAACCCGTTTTCGGTTAAATACCGGGCGATCATCGCAAATCGGTGGCAGTCCAGCGGATCGGCTTCCGAACACATCAGCGCAATGACAAAGTTTCGCTCCAGTCCCTTCAGCAACCGGTTTACACCCGACTGAAAAGCAGCCGATTGGTGTACTTTTTCAAAATCGACTCTTCCGAAATCATCCAGCAGTTCAGGGTGGTCGTGCCGGGCACCGAATTCTTCGGGCAGGTGCAGGTAGGCAATTTGCCGGTTTTTGAGAAAGGCCGAAAGGGCGGCCCGATTGAACTGCGGGTTATAGGTGCTGGCCGGAATCGTTCGCACGTCGACCACGCAGGTAATGCCAACGGTTTCCAATAACTCACCGAAATAGCTAGTTTCGTGGTTAGAATGGCCGACAGTATAGATTCGTACCTCCATAATACGATGGGTTGAAAGCGAATTTAAAAAAATGGGATTATAATTGAAAGTTTTTTCATATATGTTCCCGTTTAAACAAAAGGCGTAACAAACAGAGTTTATAAGATATATTACCTATTTCAACCGCCGATGGCCACCATTTATACCCCCAAACAGCAGCGCGTTCTTTTAATTGTCAGCCTGATTATTATAGCCGGGTTCATATTGATTGGATTGCGTCAGTACACCATTGCCCTTCTGGGTTCCGGGATTATTTACGTCATTTTTCGCCCCTGGTTCACGAATCTGGTTCACAAACGAAAATGGAACCGTTTGCTGGTCACCATTTTACTCATTCTTTTTTCGGTTGTGGTAATTATCATGCCGTTTCTGGCACTCAGTTTATTGTTGATCAACCGGATTCAGTATTACAGCCAGCACACCGACCAAATTCTGCAATTGATCGAAAAACTGGAAAAAGCCACCGGGATTCAACTGACCGATCAGGCCAACATCAAGAACCTGGTGAAGCAGAGCGCCGGTTTTGCCAGCCAGCAGTTTCCTTCGATTTTGAGTGGTACCCTGGATGTCATTATTTCGCTGGGATTGCTCTACGTCGGCTTGTACTTCATTTTCATGGAGGAAGAAAAGTTTTTGAAGGGGCTGCGTAAATACCTGCCTTTTGAAGATGATACGCTCGATGAGTTGGGGGAGGATCTGAAAAATATGGTGAATGCCAATATTCTGGGGCAGGCACTGGTTTCTCTGGTTCAGTCGATTCTGACCGGGTTGACCCTCTGGATTTTTGGGGTGCCCGATGCAGTTTTCTGGGGTACGGTCGCTTTCTTCTTTGCCTTTATTCCGATTCTCGGAACGCCGATTGTCTGGGGGCCCGCCGGTATTCTGATGATTTCACAGGGCAATACCGGTGACGGAATCGGCATTTTGGTGGTTGGAGCCGTGGTGATCATCAACGTCGACAACCTGCTCCGGGTCATGCTGGCCAAGCGAATGGGCGATGTTCACCCGTTCGTAACCTTAACCGGTATCGTGCTGGGCGTACCGATCTTCGGCATTTTAGGTCTGGTCATTGGACCGCTCTTGCTGGCCTATTTCATGGTGCTCTTCAAGGTTTTTGAACGCCAAAACGGCAAGTTGCGCCTGGAAGCCGCCAGAGAAGAAAAGGTATTGGAGAAAAAAGCGGAGCGGACAGTACAATAAGTTTTACTAGAAATCATAAATGAAAAATGATGAATGTAAAATGTTAAAGGATTGGCCGGACCAGCACTTTAACATTTTACATTCATCATTTTTCATTTATGATTCATAGGTTTCGAACAAATTGAAATGCTAATCCGGCCGGGTTTTCAGCCTTTTAGGTAATGCAACTCCACGAGTCCCCGCTCATAGGTTTTGGTTTCCACCAACTGCCAGGGATGCGGTTTTTCCGTCGACTGGAACATCGGAATGCCTTTTCCCAGAATAATCGGATGGACAAATACCTGAAGCTCATCGATCAGCCCGGCTTCGAGTAAGATAGCGTTGATCTGTCCTCCGCCCACCAGAAAAATGTCTTTCCCGGCCTGCTGTTTCAATGCCTGAACAAATGCTACCACGTCACTTGCGATAAATTGCACGTAAGCTGCTTCAGGTCGATTTGGGTTTCGGGTAAAGACGTAATTCGTCTGGGACTTATACGGAAAATCACCAAAGGTTTCGATTAATTTGTACGTTTCATACCCCATTAGTGTCGTATCGACGGTTTCCATAAACGCGTCGTATCCGAATTCTCCCTCGGTAAACAACCAATCGATTTCGCCGTTCGGTCCGGCAATGTAACTGTCTAAACTCGTCGCGATGTACAGTTTTACTTTTCTCATTGTATTTGTTTTTTGAGGCAAAAGTACGCGACAGCGGCTTGGGAGAATTGTATAAAAATTACCCGCGATTCGGTGAGGCCCGGATGTAACAGGGTGATGCGGGGTCGATGGCACCCGCCAGAACATGGTCGCGGTAATCGCCTGGAGTAAGATTCGTCAGGGATTTAAAGAGGTGATTCAGGTGGGCTTGGTCGAAAAAACCGTGCTGATGGGCGAGTTCCGTGAGCGACTGATGCGGTTTTTGAGCTAAATCGGTTGTGAGATCGTTGAGCAGCCGCAGATGCAAAAACCGCCCGGGTGAGATGCCGATGTGCTTTTTAAACGCCAGCGTGAGCGATTTCGGGCTGATTCGGAGGTCCTGGGCCAGCGCTTTGATGATTCCGTCGTGCCAGCGGCTTCGCTGCAAAAAGTCGACCGCATAAACCACATAAGCCGGAATGTCTTTGTCGATCAGGCGTTTGGCCAGAAAGCGTTCGAGCAGAGCCAGTTTTTCACCAGCGGTTGACGCATCCTGCATCCGTCCATTCAGTTCGTTCATCGATTGGCGAAAAACCGTACTTCCCGAAACGATCTGGTTGGTTAGTTCCGACGCTGGAATTCCCGTCAGCGACTGCAAGGCCCAGGGTTTCAAAAAAACGCCGAAGGTTTCATGCTTACCCGACGTTACGGTTCGTTGCGGACGCGTATACAAACCGCTGATCCAGTTTTCTTCGTCTTCAATTATCAGAGCCTCGTTCGGATCGCTTACCGAAAAGTGTTCCGAAAAATTGAACATCAACTCATACTGCAAAACCGGCAGGCAAATGTCCTGTTGATCGATGTGGTCTGCCGAGATGTACCAGAGCTTGTGAACGAACAAACGGAGGAATTCGGGTGGTTCCTTGACAATAACGTTCATGCGGATTTTCGGCGGTTCTTTTCCGGTCAACGCTAGCAGTTTTCGGTAAGTTTCTTCGGCAAGAAATTGGGTGTAAACTGACTCCGAAAAATAATAAAATAAAAAAGTAACGCAGGGGCGTTACTTTTTGTGATGCGCTACGTCTAAGTTGACCGAATTTTAATAGATGGAAAATAGCGCGGCAATTTTCCATATCCCGTTATTTTCCTATTGATCCAAACCAAACTGCCATTTCAGTGGCGCCCCGGTTGTTCCAGGCATAATACGGAATCAACGTAACCGGTTTTGCTCCTGCCGATTTCAAGACCGTTACGCCACCCAGCAACTCTTTTCGAAATTCTGGCGTAAAAGACTGATTAATAGAAGTAGTAATGCCAAGTGCCTGCCCGTTGTTGTCTACTCCTTCGGCACAGTACACAATCGGGCCGCGCTCGATGGCCACTTTCCCTTTGGTCGCTTTTACTTTCTCGTTTGCGACAACTTCACGAACCGGCATATCAAATGTCAGCGTCAGCACATCACCGGTTTTCCAGGTTCTGTACAATTTCAGATAACCCTTTTCAACTGTAACCGGCGTCACTTTTCCATTGATGGTCAGTTTAATCGAAGGCGCGTTTTGCATTACATACCGGTACAGATCCCCCGGCATGGGCTGGTTGGTAGCCCAACCCGGAACGCGGATCAGAAGCGGAAAGGCAATGGCTTTTTTGGGCGAAACCGTCATTTTGATGGCACCATCCCACGGATAATTCGATTGCTGCTGAATGTTGACCGGCACATCATTCATTGTGATCTCCGTCTGGCTATCGGCAAAGAGGTTGATAAACAGCTCGTTGTTGCGAAGCGCGTAGATATAACCCGGCAGCGACGGCAAAAATCGGGCGACATTGCTTGGGCAGCAGTTGATGCCGAACCAGGGCGAGCGCCGGGCCGGTTCGCCGTTGCTAAAGTCTTTTTTGCCGTTCGATGACATCGGATTGACGTAAAAAAACGAATTGCCTTCAATCGAGACGCCCCCCAGAAAACCGTTGTACAACACCCGCTCGAAAACGTCCATGTATTTGGATTCGCCGGTCAACAGAAACAGGCGGTGGTTCCAGAGCAGATTGGCCGTGGCCGCGCAGGTTTCGGCATAAGCCGCGTCGTTGGGCAACACATACGGTTCGTCAAAAGCTTCACCGTTTTCACGCGCACCGACGCCCCCCGTGATGTACTGCTTGCGGGTCGTGGCATCTTCCCAAATCTTCATGACCGCATCCAGAATCGGTTGGTCGTGCTGAATGGCTGCCAGGTCGGTCATGGCGGCATACAGATACTGCGCCCGGACGGCGTGGCCAGCCGCTTCGGTTTGCTGGACAACCGGTTTCAGATCCTGAAAATACGTTGGGCCCAGGTTGTGAGCATCCTGGTACAACGACCGTTTATCGCCCCTGCCGCGCATGTCTACAAAGAACCGGGCCAGATCGAGGTAGCTTTTTTCACCGGTTAAGCGGTACAGTTTAACAAGGGCGATTTCCGTCTCTTCGTGGCCCGGCACCACAATCATCTGCCCCGGTTTCGGGCCAATCGTTTTAACGAGGTGGTTGGCATTTTTGATGGCGACATCCAGTAGCGTTCGCTTGCCAGTCGCCTGAAAATGCGCGATGGCGGCTTCGTAGAGGTGCCCCACATTATAGAGTTCGTGACTGCCATTTTCGAACGCATACCGGCTGGGTCCGGCAATCCAGTCCTTTAAACCGGTGCTGTCTTTGAAAATGGTTCGGATCGTATAAATATACCCGTCGGGTTCCTGAGCAGCCGCAAAGAGCGTAATCAGGCTGTCGAGGTAACGGTCGAGTTTGGGATCATATTTATTCTGGAGCGTATAGGCGGCTCCTTCCACGACCTTATACACGTCGGATTCATCGAATCGAATGCCGTTGAACGTTCCCTTTTTCAGGCCACCGGCCACGGCGAAATTGTCGAGTTTGCCGGTTTCTTCAATTTTATGGAACGCGTGCGGAATGGTGACGTTGCGGGCCGCTTCCAGCCGGTTGTACCAGAAACCGGGCTGAATTTTGACCTTGGAAAGCGGAACGGCGGTGATCGGATACTCCTGCGCAAGAGCAACCTGCGTGGCTAAAAGAACCGATAAAAACCAAGACGAATATTTCATAGGTTGAGCTGATTAATTCAATTTAATAACCGTGCCGTCCTGAATGGACACCAGCCAGCCTTCCACCGAGGCATGGCCCATTTGATGGTAGAGTTTCATAAAAGACCGCATTTTGGCCTGATCGTTTTCATCGGACTCTTCGGTCAAATAATTGACCAACACCACTTTGCCCGGAAACTGAACCACCCGATTGGGGCCGTTTCGTTGCGGTTTTCCGTTCAAACCGGTGTTGACCAGAATCCGGCGGTTGTTGTCAGCCCGGTTTGCCGGTGCGAAAAGCGGACTGATGTCGGGATGGTTCAACACGGTTTGCAAAGCCGACCACATCGTATCCTGCTCCGACGCCCGCAAAATCCCCTCGGCCACCATCCGCCGAATGGCGCGTTCCGAGTCCTCCGGTTTCTGAATCAGGGACAGGGCCGTACAAACTTTTTGCCACCACGCCCGGCTTTTTTCAAAGGCCGACGTGTCGATGGTCCGCTCGATGCGCCGGAGCCGAAGCGGTTGGTTTCCTTCCCGGTTTCCAACGGTAACCGCGAAAGCGTCACTTAGGGTTAACGAATGTTTGGTCGGTTGGGTTACAAAATCAGACAGCGGGTAGCTCATTTTTCCCTCTTCCCAACAGGGATTGCCCCGAAGATCAGTGAGATAGGTATACAACCAGAAGTCGATGCCGTTGGCATTTTTAAAGCCGCCGTCTTTGGCCGTTGGCGAAAAATCCTGCTTGGCCGCGATGATGTACAGCCGGTCGGTGGGGCGGGTGAAGGCCACATAGACCAGATTCATGCACTCGACAAACGTCCGGTACAGTTCGTCCTGGTACTGATCTGCCAGGGGGGTTTCGTCCAGGTCTTTTTTGATGGTGATCGATGCGGTTTGCAGCCGCCGGATTTCCTGATGACCCACACCCGGAATGGCCAGTTCATCCACCTCACCCAATGGCCACAGGTCAGCCCACATCGTCTCGTTGTTGCGCGGTTTATACGACCAATCGGCATACGGAATGATGACGACAGGGTATTCCAGCCCTTTCGATTTGTGGATTGTCTGGATCGTGACGGCATTCTGGTCGGCCGGGGTGCTGACCGACACTTTCTCCTGAGCGGTTTCCCAGTATTTCAGAAAATCCGTCAGGTGACTGCTGTACCGGCTGCTGTAGGTTAGCACCTCGTCCATAAACCGGAACAGATAGGCACTATCCCGCTCATTTTCGTACAGATCGAAGTAGTCGGCCAGTTTTTCGCACAGTTCATAGATGCTGAGTTGCTGCAAAGCCGTCGGATCGAGCTTGGCCTTGTCGATTTTTGAAACCAGCCCGAAAATATCTTCCTCATCTTCCGCTTTGGCCATCTTGTCCATGTACTCCATCCAGGCGGCATCGGGAAGGTTGGGGTTGATGAGCCGGTGGTACAGAAACAGCATGTCGTAGCGCACCATCCGGTTTTCGGGCTGGTGCAGCAGTTGCAGCAGCGAAACCAGAAATCGCACCCGTTCCGACGATTGCAGCGTCAGCGAATCTTCTGAGGTGAGCGGAATGTCGTTGGCTTCCAGATAGTCGGCAATCCGCCGGGCGTTTTTCTTAAACCGGCACAAAACCGCTACATCGCCGTACTGATAGCCATCGGCCACGGCTTTCTGAATCAGTTGCAGCGTGCGCTCCACCATTTGGACGTTGAAATCCGGCTCATCCCCGTCGGCGTTTTTAGCCGCAAACCGATCCGGTTTTTCGATGAAATCAAGTTGAACGTGACCGAGTACACCCGCTTTGGCCGATGCCTGCCGGAATTGCTCATCGAACACCTCCGTTACTTTTTGGAAATCCGTATTGGCGTAGAAATCCGCCATGAATCGAAAAAAGCCGTTGTTGAATTCCACGATGGATTCTGCACTGCGCCAGTTGGTTGCCAGCCGGTCGGGTTGGAGGTGGTGTTGCAAACCGGATAGCCGCTCAACGGTCATGTCACTGGTTTCGTGCGCCGACAGAAGTGAATCCAGTTTGCCGCTGTGCAGGGCGACGATCTGGTCCATGTCGCCCCCGCGAAACCGGTAGATGGCCTGCTTCGCATCGCCCACGGCGAGGTTAAACCGTTGGTAGGCTAAGTTGTTGTCAATTAGCGGTAAAAGGTTGACAAACTGAAGTTTTGATGTATCCTGAAACTCGTCAATCAGAATATGGTGAAATTTTTCGCCGAGCCGTTCGTATATGAAAGGAACCGGTTCTTCGGCTACCACTTTCACAATCAGGCGGTTAAATTCCGAGATGTGAATCCGGTTTTGCTCGCGTAACAAATCGTCACACTCCTGTTTGATTTGCTTCAGCAAGGCTACTTTCTGCAAATGCTGTTCGATGGCTCCGAATGTCCGGTAGCGCAGAAGGCTATCCTGCCGAAGCTGTTCGATTTGCAGAATATATTCCCGCAATTGTTCTTTAATAGCCTCAATCTGAAGCTGTTCGGAGGTCAAATTCTTCTTCCCCGAATGCCAGATGTCGTCGTCGATGGCTTTCCGCACATACGAGTTGGGATCTTCCGGAAAAGAAAAGAGCGAAATACGTTTTTTGAAATACGCTCCGACGCCTTTGTCGCCGTAGTAAAAGGCCTTTTCGGGAATACCGGCCTCCTGAATGAGTTGGTGTCCTTGCTGAGCCAATTGCTCGATCATCGTCTCAATTTCCCGGTTTTTCTCGCGCAGGTTGCGCCGAATGGTCCGGAAATTTTCGGGATTCAGTTCCTTGAGTTTTTGCACGAACTCGTAGTTCCGGTCGCCCAACTGGCCTTTGGAGAAATCGGCGAGCGTACCGGCGAGGCTATACCAGCTTTTCCCGTCGGACGCATTATCGAGGTAAAATTCTTCCAGGGCTTCCGACAAATAGGGGTGATCTTCCTGCCCCACTTTCTCCAGCAGCCGGTCGATAGCTGTTTGCAAAACCGCATCGGTATCCATTTCGACCTCGAAACTGTACGGTAATTCCAGATCGTCGGTGAAAGCCGTCACGACGCGCTGCACGAAGCTGTCGATGGTCAGAACGGAGAAGGAAGAGTAGTCGTGCAGAATGGAATGGAACGTCAGCCGCGCCCGGTTTTGCAGTTCAGCAGGTTCAAGCTGTAACTCATTGGCTAATTCCGTAAGCTGAGAGTTCAGGTCGCCCGAGGTAATTTTCCGGAGCTGCTCCAGAATCCGGTCCTTCATATCCCGCGCTGCCGCGTTGGTGAAGGTCACCGCCAGAATGTTCTTAAACTGGTGGGATTCAAAGCCTTTGCCGGATTGGGGACGGTCCCCCAATGCCAGTTTGAGGTATTCTTTGGTCAGTGTATAGGTCTTCCCCGATCCAGCCGATGAACTGAAAATTTTGAACATAGAGGAAAGGTAAGCAGGTTAACGTTGTAACGCGGAGTTAAGCGGAGAAAAAGAGAGTTAAGCAGAATTACTTTTCTCCGCTTGACTCTCTTTTTCTCCGCTTAACCGCCGGGCGGCCCCGTCCGCGAAATAACCTATAAATTCAGCCGTATCCCCAGTCCGGATTGCAGACCCATGAAAAACGGAGCGGGAATTACTTCAACATAAGCGCCGGTTTCCAGAAAAACGGAGAAGGGTTTGTTGGGCAGGAAATACTCCAGACCCGCCACGCCCGAACCGCCAATTGAAATCGTGTTATCGTAGGCATTGACGAGGCTGAACTGATCCGGATAATACCGTCGGCTGTTCAACTGCCCGCCAAAGCCGAAGTAATAATGCAGGGTTTCCGACTTGCCAATGCCGCCGTGCCAGAGGTAATGCCCCTGAACCGTAAAACCGACATTCTTATACATCCCTTTGCGGTAACTGCGCCGGTTGCCATAAATACCGCCGTAGGTGCCGACATTCAGGTCGAAGGCGTGGTTTTCACCGAAATACTTCCGGATGTTGACACCGGCCGGTTCGCCGATACGGAAACCAATGGCCCAGTTGTTGGTTTGCGCTTCGGCCCGCTGGCTGATTGCCAAGCCAACCAACAATACGATCAGCAGAGAAAAATTTCTTTTCATACGATTCATTGATACTTAAACGGTTGTAGTCAAGCGGTTTGCGTACGTTTTCAGCATGGCCAGCACTTGTTCGTTTTCCGACGGTGTTCCGACGGTGATGCGCAAACAGCCTTCGCACAGTTTAACCCGATGCCGGTCGCGAACAATAATTTGCTGGTCGATGAGGTAGTCGAAAACCGCTTTGGGATCGTCAAACTTCACCAAAATGAAGTTGGCGTCTGAAGGATAAACGTGACGAACCAGCGGTAAATTGAGCAGTTTCGCAATTAATTCTTCCCGCTGGGCCAGAATTTGGGCCACCATCGCATCTTTGGTTGGTACCTGATTGAGGGCTTTCAGTAACAACTGCTGCGTTGGGCCACTGACGTTATACGGCGGTTTTATTTTGTTTAAGACCTCGGTCAGGGCTTCGGACGCAAAGCACATGCCCGACCGCAAAGCCGCCAGCCCCCAGGCTTTCGAG
Organism: Larkinella fluvii; assembly: GCF_051857545.1. NCBI lineage: Bacteria > Pseudomonadati > Bacteroidota > Cytophagia > Cytophagales > Spirosomataceae > Larkinella > Larkinella fluvii. The sequence goes on from NZ_JBPZHB010000004.1 coordinate 83,428, forward strand.
AAGGTTTGCAGAACCACCAGATTGGGGTATTGATCCAGTTGAGCCGTGAACGATTTGGTATCCGCAAAGTCGATATAGGCTTCGTCGACCACCACCAATCCGTTGAAATGGGTGAGCAGCGTAAAGATTGCTTCCCGGTCGATGAGGTTACCGGTCGGGTTATTGGGCGAGCAGACAAATAGCAATTTTGTATGAGGCTGGATGGCTGCCAAAACCGCCGGGACATCGATCTGAAAATCAGTTGTTAGCGGTACTTTGATCAGTTGGACGTCGTTGATGGCCGCACTAACTTCGTACATCCCGTAGGTGGGCGGCAGAATCAGGATGGAATCCGAACCGGGTGTGCAAGTGGCCCGAACCAGCAGATCGATCGGTTCGTCGGAGCCGTTGCCGATAAAAATCTGCGTGGGCCGAACGCCCTTGATGGGTGCCAGTTTGGCTTTGATCGCCAGTTGGTGCGGGTCGGGATAGCGGTTATAGTGTTCCTCCGAAGCCGACCCGTCTAGTGTCGACCCGTCAATCGTCGAACCAAATGCGTTTTCGTTGGCGTCCAGAAAAATCCCCTCTTTTCCGGTGTATTCGTCGCGGGCGGAGGAGTAGGGCGTCAGCGTGATGATGTGGGGGCGGAGGATGGTATTGAGGTCAAACATAAAATCAAAAAATACTTACGTAATCGATTGTAATGAAATAACCTGCAGACCCGATATATCTTCGAAGTCGGCGGTATTATTCGTTAAAACGGGTAAATTATACACCAAAGCCGTCGCAGCAATGATGGAATCGGCCAGGGAGCGTTTACGCTGTTGCCGTAAACGGATGGCTTCGGTGATTATCGGATTATTAATGGCAAAAGTTGGGACAATCTGAAAGAAAACTTCAAACTTTTTCTGATCTTCTGCGGTGAGTTTATGATATCCTAATGTTTCAATTTTAGTAATCATTGAAACCCGGAGACTCTGTTGGTTTATTTCCAGATAATCCCGGAGGACACCAAACTCTGATTGGATGGAATATATAACAATATTTGTATCAATAATCATCATTCACGTTCAGGTAAAGGTCGGTCGGTACGGATTTGGCGTTGCCATTCTGATGGATCACCATATTTCTCGGCAATTCCACTTTTAGAAAGTTCTTCTAAAACATCTCTCAGTGAGAGCCTTGCCTGTTCCTTCTTTTCCAGCACCCTACCATTCAGTTTAGGAAGTAGTGACAGTAAAATGGCTTCATCCTCTGGAGAATCGATTTCAATCAGTAGCTGGCTCATGCTTTTTGTATTTTAAGCAATATAACAAATCTATTGCCAACCTCATTCCAAACTCGCCAGCCGCAGACTCACGGCGTGCTTGTGGGCCAGCAATGATTCGGCTTCGGCCATGGCCTCAATCGTGGGTCCGAGGTTGCGAATGCCTTTCGATGAAATGTGCTGTACGGTGATTTTCTTGACAAAACTATCGAGCGAAACCCCACTGTAAGCACGGGCAAAACCGTTGGTCGGCAGGGTATGGTTCGTGCCGGACGCGTAATCACCCGCGGATTCGGGGGTGTAGTTGCCCAGAAAAATTGACCCGGCATTGGTAATCCGTTCGGCCACGGCTTCGGCATTTTCAATGCTCAAAATCAGGTGTTCAGCGGCATAGTCATTCAGCAGATCGATGGCGTCTTGCTGGGTTTCAACCAGAATGGCTTTGCTGTTTTCGATGGCTTTGGCGGCCAGGTCGCGCCGGGGCAAGCGTTCCAGTTGCGTCGTTAACGCCAAATTGACCGTCGTCACCATTCTTTTACTCGTAGAGACCAGCAACACCTGGCTGTCGGCACCGTGTTCGGCCTGCGACAGCAGATCGGCGGCCACGAAAGCCGGAACGGCGGTGTCGTCGGCATAAACCGCCACTTCCGACGGCCCGGCGGGCATGTCAATGGCCATGCCTTCCTTCGCGACCAGCATTTTCGCTGCCGTCACGTATTGGTTGCCCGGTCCAAAAATCTTGTACACTTTCGGAATCGAGGCTGTTCCATAGGCCATCGCGGCAATGGCCTGCGCCCCGCCAATCCGGAAGAGTTGGGTCACGCCCACCAGTTGGGCGGCATACAGAATCGCCGGGTGATCGCTGGGTGTACAGAGAATAATCTCCTTGCAGCCCGCCAGTTGGGCCGGAATGCCCAGCATCAAAACCGTGCTGAACAAGGGAGCCGTTCCGCCCGGAATGTACAGCCCGACCTTCTCGATGCCCACGCTCCGACGCCAGCAGGTGACGCCCGGCATGGTTTCGATCTTTTCGACCGGTTGCCGCTGTGCTTCGTGAAACGTCCTGATATTCTGGTACGCCTGTTGAATGGCGGTTTTCAGTTCTTGGGAAAGCTGGCTTTCGGCGGCTGCGAGGTCGCCGGGCTGGAAGGGCAAACCGGTGTAGGCGATTTTGTCAAATTTCAAAGACAGTTCCGCCAGCGCCTGATCACCCTGAGTCCGAACTTGTTCCAGAATGGGGGCAACCGCTTTTTCAATCGTTTCGGTAGACTGCACCGGCCGGGCCAGCAGCGCGGGCCAGTCGGTGCGCGGAGGAAAAGAAAGGATTTTCATGAGGAGACAGGAGAGGATAGACAAGAGAATAAAGACAAAAAGCAAACGCAGAAACGTCTTTTCTCTCTTGTCTATCCTCTCTTGTCTACCAATCAATAAATCATTTTTTCGATGGGAATCACCAGAATGCCCTGCGCTCCGGCGGAACGGATGGCTTCGATGTTTTCCCAGAAATCGTTTTCGTTGATGACCGAATGCACCGAACTCCAGCCTTCGGTCGCCAGGGGCGTCACCGTGGGGCTTTTCATGCCCGGCAACAGCGATTTGATCTGATCCAGGGCCGCATTCGGCGCGTTCAACACAATGTATTTGTTGTTCTTGGCAGCCTGAACGGCTTTGATCCGGAACAGTAGTTTGTCCAGCAGACCCTGCTTTTCGGTCTCCAGCGTCGAACGGGCAATCAGGATGGCTTCGGAGCGGAAAATAACCTCCACTTCTTTCAATCCGTTGCTCAACAGCGTACTTCCGGAACTGACAATGTCGCAGATGGCTTCGGCCAGACCAATGCCCGGTGCAATTTCAACCGAACCGCTGATGACATGAATATCCGCCGAAATGTTCTGCTCGCGCAGGTAATTCCCCAGAATGAGCGGGTACGAAGTCGCGATGTTTTTACCACTCAGATCCTGAATGCCGTTCCACTCGTTTCCGCGTGGAATGGCGAGCGACAGACGGCATTTGGAAAAACCGAGCCGATGGACGGTGTCAATCTTGCGGGCCGATTCGACGGCCACGTTTTCACCGACGATGCCCAGATCAGCCACGCCGTCTTCGACGTAACCCGGAATATCATCGTCGCGCAGGAAAAGAAACTCGGCGGGGAAATTCGATGAAACGGATTTCAGCTTGCCGGTGCCGTAGTCGAAGCGGATGCCACACTCTTTGAACAGCTGGTACGAATCCTCGCTCAGCCGCCCGGACTTTTGTAATGCAATACGAAGGATAGAAGACACTTTGAATCGGGTCTGGATTTGAAAGCGCAAAGGTACGAAAAAAACGCACCGCATAGCCGCCATTACCACAAGATCGGCGGATTTGCCGAAAGCGGTTTCCCGGAGCGGACGTTGGCCCGGAATCAGCTAAAATAGCTTTCGGCTTTGTACACTTTGTTCTGAATGGTGGCGGAAGTGACCGTATAGCTGAATCCTTTCTGTACCGAAAATGCTCCCACCTCGCCCCGACGGTTCAGGGCGATGAAACCGACCTGAAAGTCTTTGGCCTTCACAGGGTCGCGTTTGATGATTCGTTCGACCGCCCGCCGACAGGCTTCCGTGGGCGTCATTCCCTGGCGCATGAACTCAACGACCAGGTGCGAACCACACATCCGGATTACTTCTTCGCCCTGACCCGAGCAGGTAACGGCCCCCACTTCATTGTCGACGTACAAGCCCGCGCCGATGATGGGCGAATCGCCGACGCGCCCCCGCATTTTGAAGCCCATTCCACTGGTCGTACACATCCCCGACAGATTCCCGGCGGCATCGAGTGCCACGGTTCCCATGGTGTCGTGGTTGGGCGTTCCGTCCTCTAGTTTGTTGGGCGCGAAGGCTTTTTTGCCTTTGGAAGGAGACGGTTTTTGATTTTCGACGTTGATGATGGGTTTGTATTCGGATTTTTCGAGCCATTTCCGGTAGGTTTTGTCGGCATCGGCGGACAAGGTGCCGGGTTCGAGCACAAAACCGTTGGCAACCGCAAACTGCTGCGCGCCTTCGCCGACGAGCATGACGTGGGGCGTCGTGTCCATTACTTTCCGAGCAACCGAAACCGGGTGTTTGATTCGTTCCAGAAACGCCACGGAGCCGCAGTTGAACTGGTCATCCATGATGCAGGAGTCGAGGGTAACGCGACCGTCGCGGTCGGGATTGCCACCCAGTCCGACGCAGCAATTGATGTCGTTTTCGATGGCAATACCGGCCTGTTCCACGGCGTCGATGGCTTTGCCGCCACCTTGCAACACCGGCCAGGCTCCGCCATTGGCGATGGTGCCACTGTCCCAGGTAGAAACCACCAGGGGCTGGCCCGCGATTCGACTACCCGTTAAACCCGGCAGGCTCTTCAGGCTAAAATGAGACAGTGGAAATAAAGCTCCCAAACGGAGAAACGAACGCCGGCTTTTCATACTAAAATGAAGAAATGTCAATGAAGGTGAAACTGGGCTGCAAGTTAACAGCAAAGTAGTTTCAAAAAACCGATGGCCCGTCCTTTACAGTGAATTGTAGTACGCAAATACGTCCATCAAGGCCGTTCGGGTTTTTAAATCCGGTTTTTTCTCCTTCAAATACGCATTGATGGACTCCTCCCGGTCTTTCATGATGCTCAACAGACCTTTGCGGCCGGGAGTGAATTTGGTGAGCGTTTTGCCATCGCTGGTATACCAGATGGCTTCTTTGATCAATTCAGTATCTTTCGATCCGGTGCTTAAGGCGACGTTGTAGGTAGGTTTCTTAACGTATATCTGATGTCGGATCAGGAGTTTGAGCTTTCCGTCGCTCACCTGTTCGAAAAAACCGCGAACGTCTGCCGGGGCACCGGCTTCGGTGGCATTGATGAAGGTCGTCGTCTGTCCCTTTTGTTCTATGGTAAACTGTTTCACGCGTTCGCCACTGACGGCTTTCACGGTTCGGTTGTCCATCAGAAATTCAAGGTCGTTGGCCGTGATGTTGTAGCGAACGGGGACGTTAACCAGTTCCTGAATCGGTTGAACGCCCGGTTTGGCGATGTTCTGGTAAAACAAAACCGTCGTTTTGGCAAAGGCCGTATCCAGATAGGGGTAGCCCAGAATTTTTCCTTCCGGCCCGGCCATCGTGTAAATAGGCGTGATGTCGTAATTCGACGCTCTAAAATAAGCCCCCTGATTCAGCAGGTCGCGGGTCACGTTGGGAATCTGGGCCTGAGCACCGAAAAAAAAGCTGGTCAGGAGAAACGACAGAAAGAGGAAGGAGCGTTTCCGCGTATTCATAAACTGTTGCCGATGTGGTTAGGGTCGCAATATGAACAGTAAATCGGGGCCTTTCAAGACTTTTTATCGAAACGTACATTCTCAATCAATCGCCGAATGAAAAATACCATAGTCGCTTTGTTATTTCTGGTTAGCCTGGGGCCGGTTTTCGCCCAGAAGAAGTTATTTCCGAAGGCCCCCGGCATGGTGTCCTATACCTATCGACACAGTTTTCAGAAAAACGTGGCTGCCACGCTCGATACAATCAAGGCGCTGGGAATCACCGATATGGAGTTCTCGAATCTGTTTGGAAAAACAGCCGCTGAACTGCGCAAACTCCTCGATGAGCGCGGTATGAAGTGTTCGTCGTTTGGTGTGGGCTATCCCGATGCGCTCAACAAAACGCAGGAAGTGGGCCAGAATGCCAAAACCCTCGGCGCCAAGTTTGTCCGCGTGGCCTGGATTCCACACGAAGGCCCGTTTACGCTCGACATGGCCAAGAAAACCGTCGCCGATTTCAACCAGATTGGCAAGAAGCTGAAAGATGATTTTGGGATCATGTTTTGTTACCACAACCACGGCTTTGAGTTTCAGCAACACGAGAACGGAACCCTGTTCGATTACATCGTGCAGCAAACCGACCCGAAGTATGTGGGCTTCGAAATGGACATTCTGTGGACGGTTTTTCCGGGCCATGACCCGGTGGCCCTGTTGAATAAATACGGCAAACGCTTCAAGCTGATGCACCTGAAAGACCTGCGCAAAGGGATTGTCGGCAACCTGTCGGGCGGCACGCCGGTGGAAAACGACGTGGCACTGGGAACGGGGCAAATTGACCTGCCGGCCGTTCTGAAAGCCGCCAAAAAAGCGGGTGTCGAACACTATTACATTGAAGATGAGAGCCCCAGCATTGCCACCCAGGTGCCGCAGAGTATCGCCTACCTGAAAAGTCTGTAAGGCTGATTAAGCAGTGTCAGTTCGATGAAAAACGAGTTACACCCCGCGTAACCGTTGCCGAAACCGGGCGGGGGTGACGCCCTGCTTTTTTCGAAATGCCTGGACAAAATAGGAGATGTTCTCAAAACCAGACTGTTCACTGATGAACGTAATGCTTTCGTCGGTTCGGGTCAGGAGGTCACAGGCGTAGCGGATGCGCAGATCGGTGACAAACTGCGTGAGCGTTTGCCCCATTTGCGATTTGAAATACCGGCAGAACGCGGCCGGATTCATGTTGGCTAATTCGGCGATTTCCGCCAGCGAAACAGGGGCTTCGACCTGCTGCATCAGGTGGCCGATCACTCGGCTGAGCCGCTCGCTTTGCCGCGTGACCTGCTGATTGGGAACGTATCCCGGCGCGATGGGCAGCACGGCTTCGGAGTGGGCAATCTGGTCGAGGATGTGCAGCAGGGCGGTTAGTTGGGCCAGTCCTTCGCTCTCCAGCAAGGCCACGAGCTGGCGGGCTACGTCCGTCCGAAGCGGTTCCAGGAGTTTCAGGCCGATGCCAGCCCGGTTGAGGAGCCGTTGAATCGGTTTGGTTTCGGGGAGTTCCCAGAAGGGTTCGCCCGCAAACTGGGGCGCAAACCGGGCGACAATGGCTTCGGCCGATGCCGGATTTTCCGCTTCCGGATGCACCACATCATTCTTCCAGTAGTGCGGCAGGTTGGACCCCAGCAACACAATTTCACCGCCGGAAAACCGCTCGATGGTGTGTCCGATAAACCGCATACCGGTACTGTTTACGACGAAGTTTAATTCGATTTCCGGGTGAAAATGCCACGGATTGGTAAAAAACGGCAGCCGCTCGTGCCGTAAGTCGAACGAGCGGTGGGGTTGTTGCGGAACCAGGAGACGATCAGGGCGCATCGGGTGATGAATGAGGTAAGATTTGCAACTTTTTTCAGAACAAGGGATAAGATGCAAATTTTGTGATAGTATTTGCAAATGGGCTGTCAAAAAAATGAAATAAATTAGCAGAATTTTGCTGCTATGAATGGAATCGCCCTAAAACTCATTACGGTTGGTATCAGCCTGTCGTCGCTGGCCCTCGCACAACCGGCTAACACCCTCAGCCCGTCCGAAAAGAAAGCGGGTTGGCAACTGCTCTTCGACGGCAAAACCACCACCGGCTGGCGGGGAGCCTACGCCGACCGGTTTCCCGCCAAAGGCTGGGTTGTGAAAGACGGCGAACTGCGTGGCGAACTCCAGGACGGGGCCGAATCCGGTGACGCCGGGGACATTGTCACCCTGAAAAAATACCGCCATTTCGAGTTGGTGTTCGAGTGGAAACTGGGCAAAGGCGGCAACAGCGGGGTGAAGTATTTCATCGAGGAACGACTGCCCAAACCCGCCATCGGCTCGCAGGCAGGGTACGAATACCAGCTTATCGACGATGCCGACTATATTTATAATGGGAAAAAGCTGCCCCAGGATCTTAAAACCGCATCCATCTACGATGTGGTGGCCGCGACCAAACCGGATGTGAAAATGGATGTCTGGCACCGGTCGCGCATTGTCGTCAACAACAACCAGATCGAACACTGGCTCGATGGCGTGAAAGTCCTGACCACCAACCGAACCACCGATGGCTTCCGGCAGGGTGTGACCGACAGCAAATTTAACAGCTATGTGGGTTTTGCCGACATCCCGGAAGGCCACATTCTGCTCCAGGACCACGGCCATAGTGTTGCGTTTCGGACCATCAAAATCAAACCCTTGCCATGAAACGACGTCATTTTCTGAAAAATAGTGCCGTTGCGGCTAGTGCCGTGTCAGCGGTAGGGATTCCAACGATCGTACCGGCTTCGGTGTTCGGTAAAAACGCCCCTTCCAACCGCATTGCCGTCGGCCTGATCGGAACCGGTCGCCAGGGCTACGGACAGAATCTTCAGGGTTCCGACCTCAAAACCATTGGGGCGCGAATTCCGGGCCTGCTCGATGTGTCTGACGCGCAGGTGGTGGCGGTTTGCGACGTGGATAGCTGGCGGATGGGCAAAGCCAAAACGGCTGTTGAAAGCCACTATGCCCAAAAAACCGCCAGCGGAACCTACAACGGCTGTTCGACCCACCGCGATTTTCGGGAGATCATTGCCCGCAAAGACATCGACGCCGTGATGATTTCGACGCCCGACTACTGGCACGTTCCGATGGGGATTCTGGCGGCCCAGGCCAAAAAACACATCAGTTGCGAAAAACCGCTCAGCATGAGTGTGCATCAGGGCCGCTCGCTGGTCGATGCGTTGAAAAAATACGGTGTCGTGAACCGGACTGATAGCGAATTTAGGTCGGTTCGTCCCCAGAATCAGGCGGTTGAACTGGTTCGGAATGGGCGCATCGGCAAGCTTCAGAAGATCGAAATCTCGTTTCCGTCGGACCCCGACCCGGTTCCGGCGCAGGCCGACATGCCCGTCCCGAAAGAACTAGATTATGAGCTATGGCTGGGACCGATGCCCTTCGTGCCGTATACCGAAATGCGGGTTCACACGCCCTCTGATCTTCAGAAAAGACCGAACTGGATGCGCGTCGACACTTACGCACAGGGCATGATTGCCAACTGGGGTGCGCATTATTTCGACGTGGCGCAATGGGCCAACAACAGCGAATATTCGGGGCCGGTGGAAGTGGAGGGGAAAGGCGAATTTCCGAAAAGTCTCTGGAACTCGATGATCAATTTCACGGTCACGTACCGCTATGCCAACGGCGTTGAAATGACCTGTGTGCAAAGCCCGACGAGTAAACCCAGTATCAAATACATCGGGTCGGAAGGCTGGATTCTGGTCGATAATTATCCGGGCGTCATCAGCAGCAGCAATCCGGCGTTGCTCACATCCAAACCGGCGGGCAGTGAACTGGATTTGTCGAAAACGCTCTGGGACAAGGTGGATTTTGTGGATGCCGTCAAAACCGGTCGCAAAACCCTGGAACCGATTGAAGTGGGCCACCGGACGATTTCGATTTCGCAGATTGGCCTGATTGCCTGTCAGATCAGCGAAAAACTGACCTGGAATCCAGAGAAGGAACTGTTTGTCGGAAACAATGCCGCCAATGCGCTGCTGGCGGCTCCGCTGGCGCGGAAAGAGTGGGCGATGTAAATTCATCACGAGGAACTTATGAAAAAACTGGCGTTCTTTTTCGCTGCAATAGTGTTGAGCGGTTGCGCGCTGGCGCAGAAGGGTTCGAAAATTCAGAATCATTTCTTCGTGCTGCACAACGCCATCCGGGGCGATTCGACCTACAAAACCTTCGATCAGCAGGTGGCTTTCATCAAAAGTCTGGGCTACGACGGCGTCGAAATCAACCTCCTGGATTCGTTCGAAGGCATGAAAGCCGCGTTGGACAAACACCGGTTTACCGGCTCGTATTTTTATATCAAGATTAACCTCGATTCGCCAACGCTGGACCCGCGCATCGAACCGTACATCCGGGCCTTGAAAGGCTCCAAAACCGTTCTGGCTCCGTTTATCGTCAGTGACAGCAAGCGGTTTACGTCGCCATCCGCTACCGCGGATTCCATTGTGGTCAGTCAGCTGCGGCAAATGGGTGAGTGGGCCAAAGCGGCCAACTTGCAGGTGGCGGTTTATCCGCACGTCAGCTTTTACGTCGAAAAAGTCGACCACGCCTTGCGGCTGGTTCAGCAGATCGACCGGCCCAACGTCGGGCTGACGTTCAACCTGTGTCACTGGCTGGCCACCACACCCAAGGCAGAACGGGGCGACTGGAAAGGCTTGCTGACGACCCTGAAACCGCACCTGAAAATGATCACCATCAGCGGAGCGAACAATGTCGATGCCGCCGGAATGGACAACGGGTCGACAGGCATCTGGAATCAATACATTCTGCCGCTCGGAACGGGTAGTTTCGACACCTACGAACTGGTTCGGTTTGCGGTTCAGGATTTGAAATTTCGTGGACCGATCGGGGTGCAGTGTTACGCCATGAAAGGCGACAAACCGACCAACCTGCGGAATACGATGGCGGCCTGGCAGCAGTTTCAATCCCGTATGGCCCGGCGCTAAAACCGTCTCCGATTTTTAGTCTTTTCTCACTTGTCTCATCTCTATCATCACCCATACAGCCATGCCCTTTACTAGTGAACACCTCCAGACCTATCAGCGCGACGGCTACGTGGTCGTACGAAATCTGTTTACCGAAGCCGAAGTAGAACGGCTCTACAGCCTGGCCGTGGGCGACACGGTGTTGAGTACCAAGACCTACGACCGCGTCGATGCCTCGGGCATGAAAACCAAACTGGCGTTGTGGTATGCGCTGGACGAAAGTTTATACAGCAAGTTTGCCCGGTCGGCGCGGATTGTGGAGGGTGTGGAGCAGATTCTGGGGGGGCGGGCAGCCCATTACCACTCGAAACTGATGCAGAAAGAACCGCGAACCGGCGGGGCCTGGGAGTGGCATCAGGACTATGGCTACTGGTATAAAAACAACGGTTTTTTGTTTCCAGACATGCTCTCCGTGCTGACGGCGCTGACACCCGCGACGAAGGAAAACGGCTGCTTGCAGATGATCAAAGGCTCGCACAAAATGGGCCGGGTCGAACACGGTTTTTCCGGTGAGCAGGTAGGCGCAGACATGGAAAAAGTGAACGAAGCGTTGAAAATTATGCCGCTGGAATACTTGGAAATGGAGCCCGGCGACACGGCGTTTTTTCACTGCAACACGCTGCACGCGTCGGCGGCCAATTTGTCCGACAAACCCCGCTGGTCGATCATCACGGCGTACAATCTGGCGACCAACAAACCGTATAAAGACGTTCACGAAAGCAGCTATACGCCCATCGATTCTTTCGACGGCGATCTGCTGGCCGAAACCGAAGCAGGGATTTCGGAAACGGCGGATTTTTTGATAAAAAGATAAAAGAGGAGAGATGTGAGACAAGAGACTAAACTGGCTATTTTTATGGCAATGGTTACAAAAGCGTAGCCAATTCAGGTTAGCTCACCTCTCATTCTCACCTCTGCGGTCTTTATTCTCAATTCTAACGTCTCTTGTCTACAAAAGAATGACTATTAAATTTTTTGCCCCTGCCTGGGGGAATACGCTGCCCTTCGATCAGTTTTGCCGGAACGTGAAAGCCGCTGGTTACGACGGGGTTGAAATGGCGTTACCGTTCGAAACCGGCGAGAAAAACGCCATTTTGGATAGTCTGGCGAAACACGGTTTGGCCTTGATCGGGCAATACTGGCAATCGTTGGAATCCGATCTGGACGAGCACGCGGCCAGTTACGAAAAGTACCTGCGCCACCTGATCGATGCCCGGCCGTTGTTCATCAATTGCCAGACCGGGAAAGACTTTTTTACCTTCGAACAGAACCGTCGGCTCTTTGAACTCGCCGACCGGATTACGGCGGAAACCGGTGTTCGGATCACGCACGAAACGCACCGGGGAAAAGCCCTGTTTGCGGCTCACATTACCCGGGATTACCTTGAAAAACTGCCGGACATCCGGCTGGCGCTCGATATTTCCCACTGGTGCAACGTCCACGAATCGCTGCTCGAAAATCAGGAGGACGCCGTTAAAACCGCCATTCGGCATACCGACCACATTCACAGCCGGGTGGGGCATCCCGAAGGTCCGCAGGTCAACGATCCCCGCGCCCCGGAATGGGCCGATGCAGTTCAGGCGCACCTGAACTGGTGGGATCAGGTCGTGGCCATACACCGCGAAAACCAAACCGTCCTGACCGTCACCACCGAGTTTGGCCCCGCGCCGTATTTGCCCACGCTGCCGTATACCCAGATGCCGGTCGTGAATCAGTGGGAAGTCAATGTGTTTATGATGAATTTGTTGAAAGAGCGGTATTGAAAAGCAATGCCGATCACATTGATCGTTCGGTGGCATTTCTCCGTTTTATACCTACCTTTGCAACCCATTATGCGACGTCTGAATGCAGGTAATTGAGGTTGGCCAAAACGCAACATACCAGAAGGAGTTTATCCGGTTTCCGGTGCGCTTATACCGCAACGACCCCAAGTGGATCCGACCGCTGGACACGGATGTCGAGGAAGTTTTTGATCCGGCCCGCAACAAGCGGTTCGAAAACGGCGAGTGTGTCCGGTATGTGTTGCTGAACGACCAGCAGGAAACCATCGGGCGGGTCGCGGCATTCGTAGACCGGGACATTGCGAATCTCGATAATGACCAACCGACGGGCGGACTGGGTTTCTTCGAGTGCATCGACGACCGGGCGGCTGCGTTTTTGCTCTTCGACACGGCCCGGACCTGGCTCCAAAACCGGGGGATGGAAGCGATGGACGGCCCCATTAACTTCGGTGATCGCGACCGCTGGTGGGGTTTGCTGGTCGATGGCTTCGACCGGGAGCCGAATTACTGCATGCCTTACACCAAACCGTATTACATTGCTTTCTTCGAGGAGTACGGTTTTCAGGATTACTTCAAACAGTTTACGTTCGGGATTCCCACCACCTGGTCCAAGCTGACCGGGATGTCGCAGGCCGTGAAAGATCGCGCCCGGCGTATTTACGAAAACCCCGACTACAGCTTTCGAACGATCGACAAGCGGCAACTGCCCGCAGCGGCTGAGCAATTCCGGCACATCTACAACGCGGCCTGGGGTGGCCACAGTGGCGTAAAGGAAATGACGGCTGCTCAGGCCCAGGTGCTGATGCAGAAACTGAAACCGGTCATCGACGAGAACATCATTTACTTTGCTTACTACGGCGATGAACCCGTCGCCTTTTTCGTTTGCCTGCCCGAACTCAACCAGGTGTTCAAGCACGTCAACGGCAAGCTCGATCTGATCGGAAAGCTGAAGTTTTTGTGGCACATGATCCGGAAAACCAACCGGAAAGCGTTCGGGGTAGTTTTTGGCGTTGCGCCCGCCCACCAGGGCAAAGGACTCGAAGCGGCCATCGCCCTCCGGATGCCCCACGAAGCCGATCACAATCCGGCCTTTCAATATACTGAGCTGGAAATGAACTGGGTAGGCGATTTCAACCCCATCATGGTGCGGTTTGTCAGCCAGCTCGGCTCGACCATTGTCAAAACCCATGTGACGTACCGCTACCTGTTCGATCGAACCAAACCGTTTAAACGGTGCCCGGTGATTGGTAGGAAAAAAGAAAAAAGCTGAGGGGTAAGGATATTGCTTTTCTTCGTTTTGTTCAAAGTCGGCTTTCTAAATCCGGTTTTGTCCCTAAAACTTCCTGTTTTCATCATAAGTCGTTTATTTTCTGAGTAAAAAAGTTGATTCTGGGAGGAAATTGCCGGGATTTAGTTCATTTTGATAGGTCGATGACGTTACTCCTTTCGTAGATTTGTAACATTGACTTCCTTTCTCATCACCTAACTAATTCCCCTCATGAGGAAAATTTTCCTGACTGGTATGCTGACCTGGGGCCTTGCCCAGATCGGCTGGTCGCAGGTTACCTTTCCCCGGAATGGCGTCTACGACGAACGACCGGGGCTTTATGCCTTCACCAACGCTACCCTGATTGTCGATTCAAAAACCACCCTTGAAGGGGCCACCTTACTCATCCGCAACGGGCGCATCGAAGCCGTTGGAAAAACCGTCAGCATTCCGGCGGGAACCGTGGTGGCCGATTTGAAAGGGAAACGCATTTATCCGGCCCTGGTCGACATCGACTCGGACTACGGGATGCCCGAACTCCGGCGAACTCCGCCAGCCGGTGGCCGGGGTGTGCCGCAATACGACTCCAACAAAAAAGGAGCCTTCAACTGGAACCAGGCCATTCAGCCCGAAACCGACGCCGGAACGATTTTCAAAGCCAATGTCGCTCAGGCCAATGAACTTCGGAAACTGGGCTTCGGGGCGGTGGTGACGCACCCGCACGACGGCATTGCGCGGGGCAATTCGGTGCTGGTAACCCTCGCCGATGACCGCGAAAACAACGTCGTGATTCGCGACCGGGTGTCGGGCCATTATTCATTTAGCAAAGGCACCTCGACCCAAACCTACCCGAACTCGCCGATGGGTGCGGTGGCGCTGTTGCGACAAACGTATTACGACGCCGACTGGTACAAGAAAGCCGGGAAAACGACCGAGTCCAACCTGTCACTCGACGCCTTCAACCAGTTGCAAACCGTCCCCTCTGTTTTTGAAGTACCCGACAAACTGGGTGTTCTGCGGGCTGATAAGATCGGTGAAGAATTTGGAATTCAGTATATTATCAAAAGTGCCGGGGACGAATACCAGCGAATTGAAGAAGTGAAAGCCACGGGAGCCTCGCTGATTGTTCCGCTGAACTTTCCGCAAGCCTACGACGTAGAGGACGTCTGGGATGCCGATAACGTGACGCTGGCCGAACTGAAACACTGGGAAATGGCCCCGGCCAATCCGGCGATGCTGGCGAAAGCCGGGGTGCCGTTTGCGCTGACGACGGCCAACCTCAAGAACAAAACCGACTTCTGGGCAAACCTCCGCAAAGCCATCGAATACGGCCTCACCGAGCAACAGGCACTGGCGGCACTGACGACTACCCCCGCCCAACTCCTGAAAATCGACAATGAAGTCGGTAGCCTGAAACCGGGTTTGCTGGCGAACTTCATCATCACGTCCGACAACCTGTTCAGCGCCGATAATGTGGTTCTGGAAAACTGGATTCGGGGAAAGCAGTACGTGTATACGGATAAAAATGCGGCTGATTTGCGCGGAACCTACAACCTGACCATCGGCGACCGCAGCAACCTGAAGCTGAACATTACCGGAAAACCGGGAAAACCGGAGTATGCCGTGATGGCCGATACGGTGAAACTGACGCCGAAAGTGGCCCTGACGAACGACCTGATTTCGTTGCAACTTCAACTTGATAAGAAACAACCGGGAACCACCCGCTTAACCGGCTACCGCGACGGTACGACGCTGAAAGGCGAAGGCGAAATGCCGGATGGCAAGCTTGTGAAATGGACGGCGGTTTTGGCGCAACCGTTCTCTTCAACGGCCATTGCCAAAGCGGATACCGCGAAGAAAACCGCCCCGCAGTTCGGGAAATTGCTGTATCCGTTTATCGGCATGGGGAATCTCGAAAAACCCAAAGCGCAGACCTTGCTGATCCGGAATGCGACGGTTTGGACCAACGAGAAAGACGGCGTGTTACCCAATGCCGATGTGCTGGTGCAGAACGGCAAAATTGCGCAGGTGGGCAAGAGTCTGGCGGCACCGGCGGGTGCGCAGGTGATCGACGGAACGGGCAAACACCTGACCAACGGCATCATCGACGAACACTCGCACATCGCGCTCTATTCCATCAACGAAGGCGGACAGACGAGTTCGGCGGAGGTGCGGATGAGCGACGTCATCAATTCGGAAGACATCAACATTTACCGCCAACTGGCGGGGGGCGTCACGACCTCGCAACTGCTCCACGGTTCGGCCAACTCCATCGGCGGGCAGTCGGCGATTGTGAAACTGAAATGGGGCGAAGCTCCGCAGGAAATGCTGGTGAAAGGAGCCGACGGTTTTATCAAATTTGCCCTCGGCGAAAACGTCAAACAGGCCAACTGGGGCGATGGCGTCCGGATTCGGTTTCCGCAAACCCGGATGGGGGTGGAGCAGGTCTACTTCGATCATTTCACCCGCGCCCGCGAGTATGACAGCGCCTGGAAAGCGTATAACTCGATGAACGCCAAGGAGAAAGCCAAAGCCGTGCCGCCCCGCCGGGATGTGGAACTGGATGCGCTGGCCGAAATTCTGAACAAGAAGCGGTTTATCACCTGCCACAGCTACGTGCAATCCGAAATCAACATGCTGATGAAAGTGGCGGATTCGCTGGGCTTCAAGGTCAACACGTTTACGCACATTCTGGAAGGCTACAAAGTGGCCGACAAAATGGCGAAACACGGCGTTGGCGGCTCGACCTTCGCCGACTGGTGGGCCTACAAAATGGAGGTAAAAGACGCCATTCCGTACAATGCCGCTCTGATGGCGCGGGCGGGCGTGCTGGTTTCGATCAACTCGGATGATGCCGAAATGGCGCGTCGACTGAATCAGGAAGCCGCCAAAGCGGTGGAATACGGCGCGATGTCGGAGGAAGATGCCTGGAAAATGGTGACCCTCAATCCAGCGAAACTGCTTCACCTTGACAGCAAGCTGGGCAGCATTCGGGCGGGCAAAGACGCCGACCTCGTGCTGTGGAACAACAACCCGCTGGCGATTTATGCCCGGCCCGAAAAAACCATAATCGACGGGACGGTTTATTTCGATCTGCAGGACGAAGACCGCAAACGCGACGACTTGCAAAAAGAACGCGCCCGGCTGATTCAGAAGATGTTATCGGCCAAAACCGGTGGTGCCTCGACCCAGCGGCCCACCTTCCGCCGTCAGCGGATGTGGCACTGCGAAGACGTGGAAGGCGTCATGGCGGAAGGGGAGGAACGGGAAGCAGAAACTAAATGAGACAAGAGAGATGAGACAAGAGAATAAAGACAAAAGGGTAGTAGTCTCTATTCTCTTGTCTCATCTCTCACTTCTAACAAGAAAATGAAAAAATTAACACTCTCCATACTCCTGCTGGCCTCGCTCAGCGGGTTTGCCCAGAATCCGGCTCCGGCGGGGCCACAGACGCGGGCCATTGCCCTGACGGGCGCGACGATTCACGTTGGCAACGGGCAGGTAATCAATAACGGGGTGGTCCTGTTCGACAAGGGGATCATTACGGCCGTCGGCGACGGCAACACGCCCACCAACGGCGCGGAAGTGATCAATGTGGCCGGAAAACACGTCTATCCGAGCATCATTTCGCCCGCTTCGACGGTGGGGTTGCAGGAAATCAGCGCGGTTCGGGCCACGGTCGATTTTCAGGAAACCGGTTACATCAACCCGAATATCCGGTCGTTGATTGCCTACAACACCGATTCGGAGGTGATTCCGACCATCCGGAACAACGGCCTGCTGCTGACACAGGTGATGCCGATGGGCGGGGTCATTTCGGGAAGTTCGTCCGTGGTGCAGTCCGACGCCTGGAACTGGGAAGATGCCGTGTTGAAAGCCGACGACGGCATCTGGCTGACCTGGCCGGGGTATTTCGCCCGCAGCTTCGATTTTGAGGATTTTTCGGTCAGTTTAAAAAAGAGCGAACAGCGGCAGGAAAGCATCAACGCCCTGAAAGCGACGTTTTCCGATGCGGTGGCCTATGCCGCCCTGAAAAATCCGGCTCCGAAAAACCTCAAATTTGAGTCGATGAAGGGCCTGTTCGACGGCACGAAAAACCTGTACATCCGCGCCGATTACGGCAAGGACATCATCGAAGCCATCAAATTTGCGAAGCAGATGGGCATTCGGAAACCGGTGATTGTGGGCGGAGAAGACGCCGGTCGGGTGATCGATTTTCTGAAAGAGAACAACGTCGCCGTGATTCTGGGGCCGATGCACCGCCTGCCCAACCTCCAGGACGAGGACGTGTATTTGCCGTATAAACTGCCGGGAATGCTCCAGAAAGCCGGTATTGCGGTGAGTCTGAGCTACGACGGAGCCTACTGGCGGACGCGCAACCTGCCATTTCAGGCCGGAACAGCCGCCGGTTTCGGGGGCATCGACAAAGAGGACGCGTTGAAAATGATCACCTCCACGACCGCCAAAATCATGGGCATCGACAACGTGGTGGGCACGCTCGAAAAAGGCAAACACGCAACGCTGGTGGTCTCGAAAGGTGATTTGCTGGACATGCGCACCAACGTCATCGAACACGCGTATATCCAGGGCCGTCACATCAATCTGGATGATAAACACAAGCGGTTGTACCACATGTACCGCGAGAAGTATGGCCAGCCGGATTTAGGGAAATAATCGGAATTTTTTGTAGAATTGGGGAGTTCAACCGTCAGGAGGTTGGGCTCCCTTTTTATTAATGGCAGGTTTGCATACTGCATTGCTAATGGTCGTCAGCAATCCCATTAATTGTTTTGGCATTTTAGCCGTTTCAACCGATTATTATCCTAAATAGGACTTAAGTCTGATAATTCATCTTTGCCCCCAACCCCCTAAAGGGGGCTAAAACATCCGGATTTTGAAGCCCCCTTTAGGGGGTTGGGGGCGAAAAGCGGAAGCACTTTACAGACTGCCCTTTAGGGGGTTGGGGGCAAAAAGCGAAAGTCTTACTAAAGTAAACTCAAACAAAACGCAAATCTGTATGTCTTTTCAAGCCTACATAGACAACATCAAAGCCAAGACAGGAAAGACACCTGCGGACTTTAAAAAATTAGCGGAAGAAAAAGAATTCATCATTGACGGAAAACTTAATCCTAATATTAAAGCGACAGAAATAACCAACTGGCTGAAAGAGGATTTTGAATTGGGACACGGCCACGCCATGGCCATTTATGCGACCTTCAAAGGAAAAACGGAATGAAACGGTTCACAATACTGATTGTATTCCTATTCTTTTGCACTTCCGGAACTGCACAGAAAAGGCCCACCAACCTCCTGGATAGCATTGCGATTGCAGGGAACAATGGCACCTATCCCAACCTGGAAGGCGTTACCATAACCAAAAGGGGCAAACTTGTTTTTGAAACCTATCTTCATGGGTTACGGAAGGGCGGTCTGCACGATACGCGTTCTGCTTTGAAGTCCGTGACGGCGCTCTTGATGGGTATTGCGATCGACAAAGGGTTTATTAAAAATGTACATCAAAAAGTATATCCTTTTTTTCCGGAGTATAAGCCCTACAGAAACTGGACTGTTTTAAAAGACAGCATGACCATTGAACATTTGCTGGAAATGAAATCCGGTTTTGACTGCGAAGAATGGGATGGAAGCAAAGATTGTGAAGACGACATGGAGAATACGCAGGACTGGATAAAATTTTGTCTCGATTTGCCCTTAAAAAATAAACCGGGGACTCAGTGGGATTATACGTCGATCAATGCCATGCTATTGGGAGGCATCATTGCTCATGCCAGCCATAGGTCGGTTTCGGAGTTTGCCGATCAGTATCTGTTCAAACCGTTGGGAATTACCCAGTACCGGTGGACAAAAGATCCGCTCGGTCACGAAACGACAGCGGGTTCTTTTTACATTTCTCCGGGAGATATGAACAAAATTGGGCAGGTGGTTTTAAATGACGGCGTTTATAACAACCGAAGAATTGTTTCCGGAAAATGGGTTAAAACAATGACGGAAGGGCGTATAAAAATTGAAGACTTCTCCAATGTGCGGATTTCCAGAAATAAAACCGCTATTCCGCAACCTACGTATTACGGGTATGCCTGGTATACGGAAGAAATAAAGACGGACCAATGGAAGCACACGGTTGTTTTTGCTTCCGGGAATGGCGGGCAGTATATTATGGTGATCAGCGATTTAGATTTGGTGGTAACCTTTTCGGGTAATAGCTACAATTCTGCCAAATCAAAATTGCCTTTTGATATCCTGGTCAAATACATTTTACCCCATTTTACCCGGAAATAGCCCGGCTACCAACAAACGGTTTTGTGCAAGTGAGGAGACGTAATAACATGGAGCGTTTGCCAGCCATTTTTCAAACGGCCTGTTGATGGTTATGGACGAAGAAAAACCTGAAATGAACCCAAACGGTGAGATTATTGACCCCAGAGGGGTCGAATGTTTGTAGCAAATGGGTATTCTGAGCACTCCGGGCGTGCCGGAGGTACGCGACCGCGCTGCGATTGTTGCGTACCTATCGGCACGCCCGGAGTGCTCAGAATACCCATTTGCTACAAACATTACGTGCCGCTGGCACTTAAACAACTGGTAGGCAAGGGAATAATCACATTGTTCGCGTTAAAATTAAAGCTGACGAAGAAGTTAGGAATAGACAAAATCCTGGGCATTGGGAATGGGGTGGGCATACTCGAAAAAGGTAAATGCGCGATGTTGGTGGCCTTGAAAGGCGATTTGCTGGATATGTGGACCAACGTCATTGAACGCGCGTATATTCAGGGCTGTCACATCAATCTGGACGACAAACACAAGCGGGCTATTTCACATGTACCGCGAGAAATATGGTCAGCCAGATGTAGGGAAATGAGTGGAATTTTTTGTAGAATTGAGGGAGCTTGAGGAATTGGGCTCCCTTTTTTTATGGGGAGTGAATACAAGTTAATACTATGTTGTTTTAGATTTTTATTTATTTCTATAGACTCTAAGTTTAATAAAAAGAAACAATATAGACTCTGTTTATTGTTACATGGTATATTATCACTCATATATGGAATCAGTTGGAGTAACCGGTATTGATCCTTGGTTTATCTTAGATGATGAACCTTTGGTTAAAGATCTGTATTATTTTGATAGGATTGTTTACACTATGACGGCTAAAAGTGCTTTGGAGGAATTTTGTAATACTACATCAAGTGGTAAAAAGAAATTTAAAGAAAAAATCAAGGAAATTGAAAAATTAGAAAAAGCTGGTTTTTTGTCAGAATATAAAAAAGATTCGTTTATTGTTGATAAGACAAAATATGGGGACGAGCATTCCAAAGATTATACCTTTCAAGCCTTGGAACTTGCCTTAAATTTTGAAATAAATAGCGCATCATTCGAGGAAGATTTTCTGGATTTTCTTACTCGTTTTAGAGAGTTTGACCAACTCAATGCAAGAGCCTTTTCTATAATGTTAAATAGGAAAAACCAGTCCTCTTATACACCAATTATTAGAAGTAGTTATTATAATTTACCAATTGGTGACCCCACATTAACAAGTACTGTGCTTTCGGTTTTATTGAAAAAATTTCCAATAGCTACTGCAGATGTTGATTTAGAAAAATTTATAGAATTCAAAAGTGATTCAGATACTCAATTGAAGCTGGCTCGATTAAAGGAATGGGTTTTGGAGATTAGTAAAAAAAATTATAATGAGAAGGAAATAGAGCAAAAGGTAGATTATCTTCTTAGAGAATATGTAAATCTATTGAAAATACATAGACTAAAATATGACTTAGGCACAATAGAGTCAATTGTTACAGTATCTTTGGACGTTATTGAAAATATAGTTAAAATAAATTTTAGTAAAGCAGCAAAAGCCTTATTTGATTTTGCAAAGCAAGATATAATGCTGCTAGAAGCAGAGCAGAAAATGATTGGTAGAGAACTTGCTTATATTCATAAATTACATGAAAATAAAAATTTGCTATAAGTCGAGATTAATAAAGAATTTATTATTTTGACTTATATATTAATCTATAAACAGGTTATTTGTGTTTTTACAAAAAGATAATGTAAAATCATTCGCTAAAGCAGTGGATATAAGATCCTGATGACATTGAAAGAAGGCAAATTAAACTGCATAGAACTATAAAGGAAATATTGAATAATCATATAACTACTACGGGTTTGGGGAAGATGCAGAGTCTTGCCTTGAACCTTTTTAAAGTATCTATATAACTCAATTTTCTCTATATCAAACATTAGTTTATTCAAGTATATAAAGATTCAAGTTAAGAGTCAAGGTTGAACAGAGTGATTCCTTTTGTTTAGCTGTAGCAAAAACCGTATTTATGAAATTTATCGTACTGATTGCAATGCTTATCTACATGATGAGCGCCTTTCGACAACTTGAAAAAAAACTGCGCCCAACGGTTCTGGCACCATCAAGCCCTGAATCAAAAAAACTAAAAAGACCTGGATGCTGACCCACATTCGGCAGCGGCATTCAATCCAGATTGAGATCGATGCGCAGAGAAATGCCGTGGAGGTTCCGTTGGAAAACTAAAAGCTGATCAATTAGCTGGCCGAAAAATTACTACCAAAAACTCCGAATTTAACCAGTCATTAAACCCATGAAGAACCACGCCGTCTTACTCTGCATCGTTATTTCGGTGATGTTAATCATCACAGCAACCTTGCTATATCCCGGAGGTTCCTTGTTTGATAAAAATTCGGTCGGATTTGACTGGACTAAAAACTTCATCAGCAATCTCTTTGCGGCAAAAGCAATCAACGGTTCAGACAATCCATCCCGAATCTGGGCCATTCTTGGCGTGGCATTCCACTCGGTTGGGTCTGGGATTTTCTTTCTCCATATGTCAAAAAAGATGACGAATCGCCATGCGGCTACGGTTTTAAAATCCGTAGGGATTGCCAGCATCGCACTTGATGTCCTGATCGTCACTTCCTTGCACGACGTGATGGTGATGGTATCGAGTACGTTGTCGTTGCTGGGTCTTTTTTATTGTACGGTTTTTATTCTGAAGTCAAAACTTCACGTCTTAAAATTCGCCTGTGTCATCTGCCTGTTGATTTTTTACTATACCCTCTACTTGTATGGTTCCGGCGATTGGGGATTATTGGCCATCATGCAGAAGGTATCGTTCATCGGTTCAACGCTGCTGGTGTTAGGAATGGAGTATTTTACCCAAAAAGAAGACTTCATGCAGCGCAAATCGGATGGACAAACCATACCGACGACGAACCGGTAACGCCCTTTCAGCTACAACATTGCGACTTTTGGCTACAGCGGTTTTCTGATCCCTGCTGAACTTTGCAGCAACAAACGATCAGAACAATGAACTTACAGAACAACACCATTTTAGTGACCGGCGGAACCAGCGGTTTCGGCATCGAATTTGCCTCCAGATTGCTTGCGCTGGGCAACACCGTCATCATCACCGGCCGGAACGCGGAAAAATTGCAGGAAACGAAACGCCAACTGCCAGCCGTCCACACCATGCAGAGTGATGTGAGCAATGCCGACGACATCACCACGCTATACCATCAGGTAACCCGGCAATTTCCCGCCCTGAATATCATCATCAACAATGCCGGTGAAATGCGGAAAATCAGTCTGCACCAGCCACACGAGCTGACCGACATCACCCGCGAAATTGAAATCAACCTGATGGGACCCATCCGCATGGTGCAGCAATTTCTGCCCCACCTGAAAAAGCAGAAAAATGCGGCCATTGTGAATGTCACCTCGGGCATTGCACTGTCGCCTTTCCCGATTTCACCCATTTACAGTGGCAGCAAATCGGGGCTGCGGGCGTATACACAGGCTTTACGGGTGCAACTCAAAAACACGGGCATTCAGGTAATCGAATTAGTGGCGCCGGGAAGTTCGACACCCTTGAATGATAAATTCAGGAACGAAGACGGATTTAGTGCCAGCGCCTTGATGGCTCCCGAAAAAATTGTGGATGCCGCCCTCAAAGGCATGGAAAATGATAAGGACGAAATCTATCCGGGACTGGCGAAAATCATGCGGGTGATGAGCCGGATTGCGCCCCGGTTTTTGATCGCACAAGCCGGGAAAATGGGTGCTTCGACGATGTACGGTAAATGATTTTTCTTATGTAGGACTTTTGCTTTTGCCCCTAAATCCCCTAAAGGGGACTTGGACGCGGCAACATCCGGATGCGTAAAGTCCCCTTTAGGGGATTTAGGGGCAAAAGCAAAAAGTCCTCTATTTGTAACTTAATTAAATTAACGCGAACTATGAGATGATGCCCTTGCCTAACCGTAGTTTGAGTGCCAGCGGCACGTAATGTTAATAGCAAATGCGTATTCTGAGCACTCCAGGCGTGCCGGAGGTACGCAACTAAGCCTATATCGCGTACCTCCGGCACGCCTGGAGTGCTCAGAATACGCATTTGCTATTAACATCAGACCCCTCCGGGGTCAATAATCTCATAGTTCAAGTTAAATTAATAAAATGAAAATCATCAGCCTAATTCTTCTTCTGGTATCCGCTTTTCTGGGTATCAAACACGGGTGGGATGCCTTCCAGCCCGGCAACGCCGAACAGGCAAAAATGATGGCAACCCTGGGCATTTCCCAAGCCGTTTTACCTTATTTTGGGGTGGCTTCCATTGCAGCGGGTTTGCTATTGCTGTTTCCCCAAACGTTTTTCGTGGCTAACGTAATCAATGCTGTTTCGATTGTGCTGATCATGGCATTGGCGTTGCGGGCAGGGGACTACAGAATGGCCTTGCTGGAAATTCCGTTTCTGGCCATTCCCTTGCTGTTAATCTGGTTGAAATATCCGTTTAAATTTTAAAAACCACTTTTTACGATGTCGAACACAACGCCACGCCGAATAAAAACCATATCGGAAGGGCATCGCTTAACGGGATTTGAAAAACCGCATCATCCGCTGATCAGTGTGGTGGATGTATCTCAATTTAAAAATCATTCCGATGTTCAGGCGGTTATTTTTGACTTCTATGCCGTATCGCTGAAGCGGGGCTGCGACAACCTGTTGTACGGGCAGCAGAAATACGATTTTGACGAAGGTCTGATGGCATTTATGGCACCCGGACAGATTCTGCGGGGCGAAGAAAACGGTCGTCCACTTAACCTCCAGGGCTGGATGATGTTTATCCATCCCGATTTTTTATGGAATACGTCCCTGGCTAAAAAAATAAAGAAGTACGACTATTTTGGGTATGCTACCAACGAAGCGTTGTTTCTTTCGGATCGGGAAGAAACGCTGATGAATGGAATCATCGACAACATAAAACAGGAGTACAACGCACCGATCGATAAATTTAGCCAGGATGTCATCATTGCCCAGTTGGAGCTTCTGTTTACGTATGCCGAGCGGTTTTATGAACGTCAGTTCATCACCCGTAAAATTACCAACAGCCGGATTTTAACGCGATTGGAAGACGTATTGGATGACTATTTTAACCAGGAGGAATTGCTCTCGAAAGGGTTGCCCACCGTGCAATATGTTGCGGATAGCCTCAATATTTCCAGCAAATATTTAGGCAGTTTGCTGAAACAACTTACCGGGCTGACGACCCAACAGCACATCCACGAAAAACTGATCGGGAAAGCCAAAGAAAAACTCTCCACGACTGAATTGTCGGTCGGTGAAATCGCTTTTGAATTGGGGTTCGAACATTCGCAGTCGTTCAGCAAATTATTCAAGACAAAAACGAATCAAAGTCCGTTGGAATTCAGGGCTTCGTTTAACTGATTGAAAAAAGCCCGGCTAACTTTGACGGAAATATCCCTTAATTTTGGCGGTAGCAAAAAGCGCACGCATGAAACATACCTCATCCACAATCTCAAACAGAATCAGCCCCCGACAATGTGAATGTCTATTGACCCCTCACTAAGTGACCCCAGCTTCGTCCCGTTACCAGATCTTGGTAACTTTACAAACCATCAGCAACTAATTTATACGAGCAACATGCGGACCAGTATCTTGACAATCGCTTTCCTTTTCACGCTAACCAATCTGTTTGGACAGGCAAAACCAGAAAAACTTAAGATCGCGCACCTAACGGGGGACTTTTATATTTACACAACCTACAACACCTACCAAGACTCTCAAGTGCCGGCAAACGGAATGTACCTTGTTACGAAAGAGGGTGTTGTTCTGTTTGATACGCCCTGGGACACCACCCAGTTTCAACCCTTGCTCGACAGCATCAAAGTAAAGCATAACCAAAATGTGGTCATGTGTTTTGCAACGCATTGGCACAGCGACAAAACGGCTGGACTCGAATACTACCGGCAGCAGGGCATAAAAACCTATACGACGGTTCTTACCGATGAATTGAGTAAAAAGAACGGTAAAAAAAGGGCAGAATTTTTAATGACAAAAGATACAGTTTTCCAGGTCGGGCCTTATTCTTTTGAAACGTATTACCCCGGACCGGCACACACCGAAGACAATATTGTCATCTGGTTTAAAAACGAAAAAATTCTCTACGGGGGCTGCTTAATCAAAGGGGTTGATGCGGATAATTTGGGCTATTTAGACGATGGAAGTGTCACCGAATATGCGAATACGCTTGAAAAGGTTCAGAAAAAATACCAAAAACCAAAATATATTATCATTGCTCACAGCGATTGGAACAACCTGAATTCATTGAAGCACTCTTTGAAGATGGCAAAAGAACTTAAAAAGAAAGAGAACCGCTAAAATCGGTTTGGTAACCAGGGCGCAGGCTGTCGCGAACTATACGAATAAATCAATCAAACGACGATGTCAATAACGAAAGAAGCGGAACTCACCGGAATGCAGAAAGCCAGTGAAGCAGTTGCTTACACCTTGAAGGCGATGCGAAACTATGCGCAACCCGGTATGACCACCAAACAGCTGGATGATTACGGTGCAATCATCCTGGCGGATTTTGGAGCCAAATCCGCCCCCTATTTAACCTACAAATTTCCCGGTTGGACCTGTATCAGCGTGAACCATGCGTTTTGCCACGGTCTGCCGTCCGACAACACCATTCTGAAAGAGGGCGATCTAGTGAATATTGATGTTTCCGCTGAACTGAACGGTTTCTGGTCGGACAACGGCGGCTCCTTTGTGTTGGGCGAAGATGTCAACCAACACCAGAAGCTGATCGACGCTTCGAAGCAGATTCTGCAGAAAGCCATTTACACGATCAAAGGTGGGGTTCGCGTTGCCGACATCGGGCATCTGATCGAAACGGAAGCCAAAAAACGGGGGTACAAAGTCATCAAAAATTTGACGGGACACGGCATCGGAAGAAGCCTGCACGAAGAGCCCCGCGAAATAGCGAATTACCGGGACCGCTCGAATCCGACCCGATTTAAGAAAAATTCGGTCGTTGCCATTGAAACCTTCATTTCAACGATTTCCACCTATGCCGAAACCCAGCAGGACGGCTGGACGATGGTTGGAAACAAGGGCGGTTTTATGGCCCAACACGAGCATACCATTGTGGTTACGGACGGCAAACCGCTGGTACTGACCGAAATGAATGATATTTGGGCATAAAGCCCAAACTCGTCTTTTTGCCCCTAAATCCCCTAAAGGGGACTTGGACGCAGAATCCTCCTGATGCTGAAAGTCCCCTTTAGGGCAGGGCTGTTAAGTTCTGGAAATTAGGATCGTATCGATCCGCTTTTCGCCCCCAACCCCCTAAAGGAGGCTAAAACATCCGGATTTCGAAGCCCCCTTTAGGGGGTTGGGGGCGAAAAGCGGAAGAACTTAACAACCCTGCCCTTTAGGGGATTTAGGGGCAAAAGCGAAAGTGTAAAGAATTATCAAACGTAAGTCCTACAAACGGACATCTTTTAACAAACCGGCCTTTTAAACAAAGTATATTCGGACGTTTAAACAAAGTCGCTCAGAACCGCCCTGCCTAATTTTGTCCCAACAAAAACAAATAAACGGTTTTAAATCATGGGACAAACAAATGATCAGGGCGCGTTGCAGCAGCCAATCGGTTCAGGATTCAACGCTTCCTCCACGGCCAGCGACGTCATCAAAGGCATTGACCTCACCGGCAAAATCGCCATCGTAACCGGGGGGAACACCGGCATCGGTCTGGAAACCACCAAAACCCTGGCAGCCGCCGGGGCCACGGTCATCGTTCCGGCGCGGGACACCGAAAAAGCAAAGAGAAATCTGGCCGGCATTCCCCGCGTCGAACTGGAAACGATGGACTTGATGACTCCGGCCTCCATCGACGCCTTTGCCGAAAAATTCCGGGCGTCGGGTCGGCCGCTCCATCTGCTCATCAACAATGCGGGCATCATGTGGGTGCCGCTGCGCCGGGATAGCCGGGGGATCGAATCGCAATTGGCAACCAATTATCTGGCCCAGTTTCAATTGACGGCCCGGCTATGGCCCGCCCTTAAAAAAGCCAATGGCGCCCGCGTGATCAACGTTTCCTCACACGGGCATCAATTTGCCCCTTTCGATTTTGAAGACCCCAATTTTCTGAACCGGGACTACGAAACGCTGCAAGCCTACGGGCAATCGAAAACCGCCAGCAATTTATTCGCCCTTGAACTCGACAACCGGGCCAGCGTCTTCCACGTTCGGGCGTATTCGTTGCACCCCGGTTCCATCGGCGGCACGGAATTGGGTCGGGAAGCACCCCTGGAGCTTTTTCAGCAAATGGGGTTTCTGGATGCCGACGGCAATATGCTGCCGGAAGTAGCTGCTTCCCTCAAAACCATTCCCCAGGGCGCGGCCACGACGGTTTGGTGTGCCACCAGTCCCTTGCTCGATGCAGTTGGCGGGGTATACTGCGAAGATGTTGAGGTTGCCGGGCTGGCTTCCGACACCGAAATGTCAACGGGCGTGAAACGGTACTCAGTAGATGAAGCCAACGCAAAACGCCTGTGGACCTGGAGCGAGGAAATGACGGGAATCACCTTCGAGATCAACTAATTAGGTTAAAAATCGTACAATGAAAACTTTAAAAGATAAAGTTGCTGTCATCACGGGCGGCAACAGCGGTATCGGGTATGCCACCGCAAAAACACTCCATGGAAAAGGGGCCAACGTCATCATCACCGGTAGACGAAAAGAAGCGGTTGAACAGGCGGCAGCAGCCTTACAGGTGACCGGTTTACTGGCTGATCAATCCAGTTTAGCCGACATTGACCGGCTGGTAGCGGATGTGGCCGAACAATGTGGTAAAATCGATATTTTGCTTATCAATGCAGGCATCACCAAGTTTGCGCCTGTTGAACAGATGACTGAAACGATGTTCGACGAAATCATGAATGTAAATTTCAAGGGGGCCTATTTTACGCTGAGTAAATTTATTCCTGTTCTGAATGACAACGCATCCGTGGTGTTGTTATCGTCCACATCGGCCACCATTTCTCCGCCAAGTGCATCGGTCTATGCGGCAAGTAAAGCAGCCATCAATGCAGTTGCCAAAATTGCCGCGCTCGAACTGGCACCCCGCAAAATCCGGGTCAATACCGTAAGTCCGGGACCGATCGCTACAGAAATTATGCATAAAATTGGCCTGGACGATCAGCTGGAAAAGCAACTGGTCAACAGTATCCCGTTGTCAAGATTAGGCAAGGCTGAGGAGGTAGCGAATTTGATTGCGTATTTATCCAGTGATGAATCCGCCTATATCACCGGTTCGAATTTTTTGATCGACGGCGGACAGTCCGTATGACCAGAAGCGTTTTGGTTATATTATTTTTTGTAGTATTCAATTTTCTTTACTCAGTAAATATCCAATTCGTTCGCTGCCCCGTCAGGGGCTCCACAGCGGAGCGTAGGTAGATAATCATTCCGTACCGGGCGTGCCGTGAGGTACCCGACTGCCAGGTATACAATGTTGCGTGCCTGACGGCACGCCGGAATACGGGATAACCGAATTGGCCTACCGCTCCGGCGGCCCGGCGACGCTCCGCTGTTCATTCCCTACGGGAATGGATCGCTTATTTAATTTAATCAAAGCAAAAAAAACATGGACTATCAGGCCAAATACATCACCGACGACATCAAACTTTCCTGGTACGAGGATCGGTTTTTCAAGTCGGACATCCTGTTCGACCACCACATGCTGATCTGGTTTATTTCGGGGGAAACCAAAATTGTGCAGGCCGATGCCACCTACTTTTTCGGGAAAGGCGATATTTTTTTAATTCCCAGAAATCAACTGGCAACGATCATCAATTATCCGAAAGACGGCCAGCCGCATAAAACCGTCGTCATGCATTTGACGACCAACAGATTGAGGGATTTTTACGCCAACCTGCCGGTGAAACCCCAGGCTTCGGAATCGCAGAAAATCTATGGGTTCAATAACCACCCGTTGCTGGAAAGTTGTCTGGCTTCGCTGGTTCCGTATTTCGATATGACGGATCTGCCCGAAACGATTGCCGCGTTGAAAATCACCGAAGCCATCCACATTCTCCGGGCGATTGACCAGGGAATCGATTCTGTATTGGGCAACTTCGAGGAACCCGGTAAAATTGATCTGGTCAGCTACATGGAAAAGAATTTTATGTTCAATTTGCCGCTGGAAAAATTCGGCTACCTGACGGGCCGTAGTCTGACGACCTTCAAACGGGATTTTGGCAAAGCGTTCAACGTCACACCGCAGCGGTGGCTTACCCAAAAGCGGCTGGAACTGGCACACTACCAGTTTATCGAAAAAAAGAAGAAACCGATCGATGTCTGCTACGAAGTGGGGTTCGAAAACCTGTCGCACTTTTCGTATGCCTTTAAAAAGCATTTTGGGTATGCACCGACCACCTTGCTGGTGCAAACAGCGGGTCACTAACCGATTTTGAGTATGGAGTCGTCACCAATAATTTTCAGGAAAAATGTTAACAGCATTGCTATTGATCCTCAAGCGGTTTTTCGCAAAAAGAAACATGCCAACCATCAAAAGTTACACCTCCAATCCGGTATTACCAACCCTTATGCCGGATTGGTTAGGCACGCCTTTGGACCAGAATGGTTTGTTTATTAACTACGAATATCCTACGGTAATTAGTTACAGCGCCGTCCTTAAGTTTATGCTGGAAAGAAATCCGCAGCGGGAAGCGAAAAAACGGGATACCTGGCGAATTACCGTTCGTAAAAAAGAGGATTGGCTTTCGGAACCATCCGATAAAATTGTGTGGCTGGGACATGCTAGTTTTTTTATTCAGCTATCCGGTATTCGTATCTTGATTGACCCTGTTTTCGGGAAGTTGCCGGTTGTGAAACGCTATTCGGAGTTGCCTGTGGAGCCGGAAAAATTCCAGAACATCGATTATGTATTGGTTTCCCATGCACACTATGACCACTGCGATAAAGACAGTATCAAGACCATCGCGCGTAATAATCCGAAGGCCCGGTTCCTGGTGGGGTTGAAGCTCAATGAACTCGTGGCCAAATGGGTTACGAACCCGATTCAATCGGCGGGTTGGTATCAGCAGTATCAACTTACTGACACTTTGAAGATTACGTTTTTACCGTCTCGGCATTGGGCCAACAGAAGTCCTTTTGATGTCAACACCAGCCTTTGGGGTGGGTTTATGATTCAATCCGAAACGAAAACCGTCTATTACGGGGGCGATTCAGGTCATGGTTCACACTTTAAATCCATTGGTGCGCTTTTCCCGACCATCGATGTGGCTTTGATCGGCGCGGGGGCTTATTCGCCAACGTGGTTTATGGGGCAGCATCATCAAGACCCCTACAAGGCCGTCGATGCTTTTCATGCCACGGGAGCGAAGACATTCATTCCTTTTCATTACGGAACGTTTGACTCTGCCGATGAACCGATGGGAGAACCCGAAACGGTGTTGAAAAATCTTTACGCGGAAGGCAAAATCAATAATCAACTCAGGATTTTAGCGTTAGGAGAACCTTTTCTGGTGTAAGAATGAGATCACTTTATCAAAAAACACGTTGGTCAATCTGTGTTTTTTTCGTCGGGGCTTCCATCGCCAGCTATGGACAGGATCGTATGCAGAAAGATAAAAAATGGTTTATCGTTTTGCCGCTGCGGTTTACGCAATTACAGGATCAGTCGACGATGCTGAGTGGGGTTAAAGTGGGTCGGACCATCAACGACCGGTTTCAGGCTTCGCTTTCCATCTATCACTCCTTTTATTTGACGAGTTTCAGAGCCCCGGCCAACCTCGACGGCTTTGATAAACAACCCCGTCTTTTTATCAATGGGGTAGGGACGGAGCTCACGTATTATTTCCTGAAAGGCCCTCGATTCGCTTCCAGCCTGGAACTCCTCCTGGGTTGGGGCTTTCTAAAATATGATTTGAAAGACCGGAACTTTACGAGCAGACAAGTCAATTATGTGGCGGTTGAACCCGTACTCAACACCGAATTCAAACTCAACACGACAACCCTGGTCGGTCTAGGAGTTGGCTATCGGCCCATCTTCAGCAACCGGCCCATCGCCTATTCGTCTACGGTTTCAACAGGGGAACTGCCCATTCGGAAAGCATTTCCCAATGGCGTCAATGTGGTTGTAACGCTGAAAGGATTATTATAGGAACACGGATTCCGCGGATCAAAACGGATATTCTTCCGTTAAAATCCGTTCAATCCGCGGAATCCGTGTTCCTCAAAGATTCTGACCGCCCGACACTTCGATTCGCTGGGCATTGATCCACCGGGCTTCTTCCGTACAGAGGAAGGCCACAACCCCGCCAATGTCGTCCGGAAGTCCAACCCGGCCCAGGGCGGTTAAACCGGCAATGTGCTGATTGACCTGCGGGTTGTCGCGCGTTACGCCACCACCGAAATCGGTTTCGATGGCGCCCGGTGCTACGGTGTTGACGGCAATGCCGCGTGCGCCCAACTCCTTCGCCAGGTAGCGCGTCAGCACCTCGATGGCCCCTTTCATGGACGCATAGGCCGAATAACCGGGCAGGCTGAACCGGGCCAGCCCCGTCGACAGGTTGATAATCCGGCCACCGTCCTGGATCAGGGGCAGGGCTTTTTGGGTCAGAAAATAGACACCTTTCAGGTGGATGTTCATCAATTGATCGAAGGCTTCCTCCGTCGTTTCGGCAAACGAGCCGTAGAGTCCAATACCGGCATTATTGATTAAAAAATCGAAGTGATCCGTAGCAAAGGTGTCGTGCAAAACCGCCGAAAGGTCGATAAAAAAACCGTCGAAACTTTTGACGTCGCCCGTATTGAGTTGCAGGGCGGCCGCCTTCCGACCGGTTTGTTCAATTTCGGCTACCACCGCCAGGGCTTCTTCTTTTTTGCTGTTGTACGTCAGAATGACGTCGATTCCTTTTTGAGCCAGACGCAGGGCCATGTTTTTACCCAATCCCCGGCTACCGCCCGTGACCAGGGCTATTTTACGTTGTGATTCCATGGTTGTTTTTTGTTTCAGTCAAATGAAACAAAAGTAGCGGGTCAGCACCCGGCACGGTTTGCAAGCATCAATCCATCGTTTGCAAAATTCAAATCAGGCGGTTCAGGACCGGAAGGCGATGGGAGTGAAGGCGGTCTGTTTTTTGAAAAAATTAGAGAAGTGAGCCACTTCCTCGAATCCCAGCGAATAGGCAATTTCGGAAATGTTCCAGTCGGTTTGCTTCAACAGGATCTTGGCTTCCTGAACGATCCGGCTGCTGATGAGGTCGGTGGTGGTTTTGCCGGTACTTTCTTTCAGCACTTTGTTCAGGTGATTGACGTGAACCGCCAGCCGTTCTGCGTAATCCCTGGCCGTGCGCAGGCTGAGTTTCTGGTGCGGAGATTCGATCGGAAACTGCCGTTCCAGGAGTTCGATGAACAAAGAGGACACCCGGGCCGAGGCTGTGTGCGACGGATAGAGGGCGGTTTCGGGTTGCAACTTTTGTCCGTAATGAATCAGTTCGAGGACGTAATTTCGCAGCAGATCGTATTTAAAGGCATAATTGGAGGCCAGTTCTTTGTACATCTTACGGAAGATATACGCGATGTCTTCCGACGCTTCGTCGGTAAGCTGAAAGATGGGATAACCGCCGGGCTGAAAGATCGGGAGATCGTCCAGCACCACACCGCTTTTGGTCTGAACCAGAAAATCGGCGGTGAAAATGCAGAAGTGACCGGACTGGTTTTCATCCTGCGGAACCCAGTGATACGGTATTTTGGGCGTGGCAAAGAGCAACGCATTTTTCTCAATATCAATTACTTTGTCCGCATATTCGGCTCGGTTCCGCCCGCTGATGTGGCTGATTTTGTAATAGGCCCGCCGGTTATAGGGCATCACTGGTTTTGCTTTAAGCTGAGCCGTAACCTCGTCTATTTTGAAAACATTGAAATGACCAATCTCTTTGCCGATTCCTTCCGGGATTAGCGAAGCGGTTTCTTTATAAAATTCTTCCAGTGTCGTAGTTCCCATGCGTCGGCTCGTTTGCGAAATTCAAATGTACAAAAGCCGGCGGAGAATTCATTTGCTCAAACCGGTTGGTTTCAAACCGGATCGTTTTTATGGATAAAAACCTTTTCCATCCGCTCAGTAGCCCTGTCAAATTCAAACAGAATAAAGTAGATTTGGCGATCGCTTCAGCAGCGACCTTCCTCCTTCAGTTTAACCGCTTCCCAACAAGCTCATGAACACACGATTTACCACTCGAATCCTGGCATTTGTTCTCACGATTTTAATGGTTCCGTACGCCTTCGCCCAGAAAAAGGCGGAGAAAATAGAGGAACTCATGCGCCAGTACGTCGAAAACCGGCAGTTCAACGGAACGGTGCTGGTGGCCGAAAACGGCAAGGTAATTATGAAAAAAGGCTACGGTCTGGCCAATATGGAGTGGAACATTCCCAACACGCCCGACACCAAATTCCGGCTAGGTTCGGTCACCAAGCAGTTCACGGCCTTTCTCATCATGCAACTGGTCGATCAGGGGAAATTGAAAGTCAGTGAAAAAATCACGACCTACCTGCCCGATTATCCCAAAGCCACCGGCGATAAAATAACCGTTCATCACCTGCTCACGCATACGTCGGGCATTCCGAACTATACCAATTTTCCCCGGTTTTTTGAAACGATGAGCCGCGACCCATACGCACCTGAAGCGTTTGTGAAAAAATTCTCCGATCTGCCGCTGGATTTTGAACCCGGTTCCAAATTTTCGTACAGCAATTCCGGCTATTTTCTGCTGGGCGTTCTCATCGAAAAAGTAACCGGCAAACCGTACGCGACGGTTTTGCAGGAGGGTATTCTCACCCCGGCGAAACTGAAGGATACGGGCTACGATTTGCCCGGCCCGATTCTACCCAAACGGGCGGCAGCCTACGAAAAACGGGGGGGCGGTTATGTCAATGCGCCCTACCTGGACATGACGATTCCGTATGCCGCCGGTTCACTGTATTCGACCGTGGAGGATCTGTATCGCTGGGATCAGCTTTTGTATACGGATCAATTGCTCTCAGCGGCTTCAAAAAAGGCTCTTTTTACGCCCGCGCTGGCGCATTATGCCTACGGTTGGGGTGTGGGTAACGCGAAGATCGGGCAGCGGAAAGACAGTGTTCTAATCGTTTCGCACGGCGGAGGCATCAACGGGTTCAATACCCAGTTCACCCGGGTTCCCAACGACAAACACACGGTTATTTTACTGAATAATACCGGCGGAACGGTTTTGGGTGCCATACAGGCCAATATTCTGAATATCCTGTACGACCAGCCCTATGAGAAACCGAAAAAATCAATCGCGACGGCCCTCCGGCAAACCCTCGCGACGGCATCGCTGGAAAAAGCCCTCCAGCAATTTTTGCAGTTAAAAACGGACAAAGCCTATTCACTGAACGAAGATGAAATGAACGAATTGGGCTACGATTTAATGCGGGAAGGCAAAATGAAGGAAGCCCTGGCGGTTTTTAATCTCAATGTGGAAGCGTATCCCCAGTCGTCTAATGTGTATGACAGCCGGGGCGAAGCATACCTGAAAAACGGCGATAAAGAACTGGCCATCAAGGATTATACAAAGTCGGTGGAACTGAATCCGCGCAACACCAACGGCGTTGAAGTCCTGAAAACGCTGGGCGAAAAGGTAGCAGGCCCGAAGGATGCGACGGTGTCGGCCGAAATCCTCGAAAAATACGTCGGTAAATACGAGCTGGCGCCGACTTTCAGCATTACCGTGACCCGGACGGACACGCAACTGTTTGCGCAGGCCACCGGTCAGGACCGTTTTGAGCTTTTTCCGGAATCGGAAACCAAGTTTTACCTGAAGGTGGTTCCGGCGCAGGTGACGTTCGTGAAGGACGAAAAAGGGCAGGTGACGCAACTGGTGCTTCACCAGAACGGACGCGACATTCCGGGCAAGCGGATTCCTTAAATGATTGTTTAGAGATGTAACCGTATTCTATGATTCGCATATTCCAACAGGATGAAGCCGCAGTTCGGAAGGTTCGGGATATTGACTCGTTTTCCGATACCGAGCGCACCCTCTGGGTTGATTTACAGAACCCGACGCGCGAAGAAACCAAGAGCGTAGAAGATAAATTTGACGTTAATTTCCAGACGCAGCAGGAGCAGTCCGAGATCGAAAGCAGTTCGCGCTACATCGAGGAAGACGATTTCCTGATTGCGAACTCCAACTTCATGGTTCCCGACAAGGAACAGATGTATGTGACGGTGCCGGTGAGTTTCATGCTGAAAGACGAGACGCTGTTTACGTACCGGAACGCCGATCTGAAATCGTTTGCCGATACCGTCAAGCGGATCAAGTCGCGCCGGTCGATGTTCAACGACGGGGCGCAGATTCTGATCACGATTTTCGAATCCCGGATCGATTACGACGCCGATTTGATCGAGGTGGTGTCGCTGGAAATCAAATCCATCAACCGCCAACTGGATCTGGAAGCCAACCTGGATCGTGAAATGCTTTTGAAAATCAACGACTATCAGGAGCTAACGATGTCGATTCGGGAGAATGTCGTCGATAAACAGCGCGTGATTACTTCTATGATTCGCAGCGACGGCTGGTTTACGGACGAGGAACAGCAGCGGCTTCGAACGCTCATCAAAGACATCAACTCCCTGATCGACCACACGAATTTTATCTTCGAACGGCTGGAGTTCTTGCAAAATACCTACCTCGGTTTGATCGACCTGGAGCAAAACCGGATCGTCAAAATCTTCACCGTGGTGTCGCTGGTTTTTCTGCCACCGACCTTGCTGGCGAGCATCTGGGGAATGAACTTTGCCAACATGCCGGAACTGAGCTGGCAGTTGGGCTATCCGATCGCGTTGGGGTCCATTATCCTGTCATCGTTGGTAACCTTATTGATTTTCAAACGAAAAAACTGGCTTTAAACCATCTGGGGCGAATAAATATTCATTAAAATGTTACTTTTCGGGGTTCTCTGCTTCTTAACTGTAGGAACTAAAACTACAACTGCATGGAACCCACCCAATCGTCCTTTCAAAATGTTATTGACCAGATCGTCGCGTTTGCCACGCTCTACGGTTTCAAAATTCTTTTGGCCATCGTCATTCTGATTGTCGGCCTTTGGCTGGTCAATCAAGTGGTAAAAATGCTTTCCACCGTAATGAACAAACGGCAGGTCGACCGGGATGTTCAGCCTTTTCTGTTGTCGCTGGTGGGTGCTATTTTGAAGGTACTGGTGTTGCTGAGTGTGGCCAGTACGCTGGGCGTCGAAACGACCTCGTTTGTTGCCATCATCGGTGCCGCCGGTTTGGCGGTGGGTCTGGCGCTACAGGGGAGTTTGGCCAATTTTGCCGGTGGCGTGCTGATTCTGACGTTCAAACCGTTCCGGGTGGGCGATCTGATTACGGCTCAAGGCTTTACGGGTAATGTGGAAGCCATTCACATTTTCAACACCATTCTGGTAACGCTCGACAACCGCACAATCATTCTGCCCAACGGAGCACTGTCAACGTCACCGGTAACCAATATTTCCGGGAAAGGAACGATCCGGGTCGATATGGTTTTTGCCGCCGGGAATTCCAATGCAGTCGATGCGGTCAAGGCGTCGATCAAACGTGTGGTGGATGCCTGTCCGACTGGATTGAAAAACCGGGAACACGACATTCTGGTGACCAAACTAACCGAGCTGGCGTTTCATTTCGACGTCCGGGTCTGGTGCAACAGTGCCGACTATTGGGATACCTACTATTTTGTTCACGAAGGGATTGCCCGCCAGTTTGGCAAAGACGGCATCAAAGGGCCGGAACCGAGTGTTACGGTGATTGGCGATTTTAGCTCGGTCGGCAAGCTGAAATAAATTAAACCAGGCGTTTTTGGCAGCGTAGGGGACGAATGTTTGTAGAAAAAGCGGGTTGCGTGTCTCTGGGTACGCAACCCAATTTTTCTACAAACATCTTTTGCTACTGGCACAGCATCAATTTTAATAAACCAGTCGGCTTAAAACCGGCCAGTGGTCGGAAATGAAAACCTGATCTTTTAAAATAGGCAGGTAATCATGGCGTTGCACCGCTACGTCCGGGCCGACAAAAATGAAGTCGATCACCGGGCCGCGCTGGTCGGTTTTGAAGTTGTTGAAGGTGCTGGTGCCGCCCGTATGCGGGTTTTCCGACAGACTTTCCGAGTTGGTGAGTTTGAATGTCGAATCACTCGTCAAAGTCTTGATGGAAGGCGACGCATCGGGCGTGTTAAAATCGCCGGTCAGAATCACCGGGAGATCATTGCTCAATTCTTTGATCTTGCCAATGAGCAGTTTCGCGCTGTTCTGGCGGGCGATTTCGCTGATGTGGTCGAAGTGCGTATTGATGACAAAGACTTGACTTTCATTGCGTTTATCCTGAAAAACCGCATACGTTGCGATCCTGGGAAAAGCGGCCTCCCAGGATTTGCTGCCCGGTACCCCGGGTGTTTCGGAAAGCCAGAACGTGCCCTGTTTCAGCACCTCGAATTTCTGCTTGTTATAGAAAATCGGCGAAAACTCGCCCTGGGTTTTTCCGTCGTCACGACCCACGCCAATCCAGGCATAGTGGGGTAATTGGTCCTGTAAATCAGCGATCTGTCCGGCGAGTGCTTCCTGCAAACCGGCAAAATCAACCTGGTAATCCGTGAATACACGGGCGGCTATTTCCTTCCGGTTCGGCCAGGCATTTAACCCATCCTGTGGCGTGTTGTACCGAATATTAAACGACAACACATTCAATGGAAACCGGGAAACCGTCTGGGCTGAAACACCTGACAGCATACAGAATAAAAGGGCAGCTACTAATCCCAATTTCATAAGGGCGCGGATTTGGTTTGTTTGCGACGAAGTACGCCGTCGATAACCGGAAAACCAATCAAACCGGCTAATATTTCGAGAATGGGCAAGGTGGTGCCAGCGCCTTCCCTGGGCCGGAGCCTAACAAATAACTGTATTCTTCAACATTTAACCGCTTCCGTCGCTTAGCTTGGTACGTTATGAACCACGCACTATGCAAACGACCCTATCCCCCGGCTCTGTAGCGAGCCTGGCACCTTCGCTGCCGGAAAAACACGCCGTCAAGCTCACCATTAATGGCACCGTTCACCACCTGGAATTGGCACCGTGGACGACGTTGCTCGATGCCCTCCGTGAATACGTCAACCTAACCGGTACGAAAAAAGGCTGCGATCATGGCCAGTGCGGAGCCTGCACGGTGCTGGTCGATGGCAAACGGATCAACTCCTGCCTGACGCTGGCCGTTATGAAGGATGGTTCGGACGTCACCACCATCGAAGGACTTGCCGGAGAAAACGGCCTGCATCCGTTGCAAACCGCCTTTATCGAACACGATGCCTACCAATGTGGTTACTGTACGCCCGGTCAAATCTGTTCGGCGGTCGGACTGATGCAGGAAGGCCGTGCGAAAACCGCCGACGACATTCGGGAATTGATGAGTGGTAACATCTGCCGCTGTGGAGCCTATCCCCACATCGTCGATGCCATTCAGGAAGTGATGCAACTTGACCCCAACGCCTGACGCTATGAACAGTTTTTCGTATGCCCGACCCAGCGACATCAGCATGGCCGTAGGCGAACTGGCAACCCATGAGGGAGCCAAATTTATTGCAGGAGGAACCAACCTGCTCGATTTGATGAAGGAGAATGTCGAACGGCCCAACCGGTTGGTAGACATTAACCGGCTGACACTGAATACCATTGACGACACCGAAGACGGTGGACTTCGACTTGGTGCGTTGGTGACGAATGCCGATACGGCGTATCATCCGGCTGTCGAAAGCCGGTATCCGCTGCTGTCGCGGGCCATTTTGGCGGGAGCATCGGCGCAGTTGCGCAACATGGCCACCAACGGTGGTAACCTCTTCCAGCGGACCCGCTGCTATTACTTTTATGATCTGGCAACGCCCTGTAACAAGCGTGAACCGGGGTCAGGCTGTGGGGCAGTTCATGGCTACAACCGGATTCACGCCATTCTGGGTACGAGCGATCAGCAGCCTGAAACGACCTGCCTTGCCACCCATCCGTCGGATCTCTGCGTGGCCCTTATGGCCCTCGATGCTGTCGTTCGGGTGACGGGACCGAATGGGGATCGAACCATTCCGTTTGCGGATTTTCACCGTTTGCCCGGTGATGAACCCTGGCGCGATCATACCGTTCAGCCGGGTGAGTTGGTAACGGCCATCGATCTGCCCGCCAAAGGATTTTCGGACTATAATGCCTATATCAAAATTCGTGACCGGACTTCCTACGCCTTCGCACTGGTGTCGGTGGCGGTGGGTCTGGAGATTGAAAATAACCACATCACCGACGCCCGGATTGCGCTCGGCGGGGTGGCGCACAAACCCTGGCGCAAGCCCGAGGTGGAAGCCATGCTGGTGGGCCAAAATCTGTCAGA
Source organism: Larkinella fluvii (assembly GCF_051857545.1). Taxonomy (NCBI): domain Bacteria; kingdom Pseudomonadati; phylum Bacteroidota; class Cytophagia; order Cytophagales; family Spirosomataceae; genus Larkinella; species Larkinella fluvii. Next base: position 123,856 of record NZ_JBPZHB010000004.1, read on the forward strand.
AGCAGATTTTCAATCCGTAGCAGACGCTCTTTTGGCCGGTGCCAAAGGATATGGACACAATACGTTTAAAATCGAACTGGCCAAACGCGCCATTGTCCGGGCATTGAAACAGGCCGCTAAACTTGAACCCGCATCATGACCAAATACATCGGAAAATCCATCAATCGTGTCGACGGTGTAGCCAAAGTCACGGGAAAAGCAAAATATGCTGCTGAATACAAAGCTGCGGACCTGGCGCATGGCTGGGTGATTTCCAGTTCCATTGCGAAAGGAAAAATTACCCGCATCGATGCCGAAGCGTCACTTCAACTACCGGGCGTGATTCAGGTGTTTTCTCACGAAAACCGCCCCGGTTTGGCCTGGTTCGACATGAGCTACAAAGACCAGGATGCGCCACCGGGTTCGCCCTTCCGGCCGTTGCGCGATGCGACGGTGAAATACAGCGGCCAGCCGGTGGCTTTGGTCGTGGCCGAAAGTCTGGAACTGGCCCGGTATGCGGCTTCGCTGATCCGGATTGAGTACGAAGAAGAAGAACACGAAACGGCGCTGGAGCACAACCTGCACCGGGCGCGGGAACCGAAATCGGGCGTTGCCAGTTTGCTCAAACCGCCACCGCCCAAACCACGCGGTGATTTCGAAAAGGCTTTCCAGCGGGCAGCGGTGCAGGTTTCGGGAACGTATGTCCACTCTGCCGAGCATCACAACCCGATGGAGATGTTTGCTACGACGGTGGTGTATGAAAAAAACGACAAGCTGACGATTTACGATAAAACGCAGGGGGCACCCAACAGCCAATTGTATGTTTCGCAGGTATTTGGCATTCCCTTTAAGGACGTCCGGGTTATTTCGCCCTTCGTCGGGGGCGGTTTTGGTGCCGGTTTGCGTCCGCAATACCAGTTATTCTTAGCGGTTTTAGCCGCCCGTGAACTCAAACGATCGGTTCGGGTTTCGCTCACGCGCCAGCAGATGTTTACGTTTGGACACCGCCCGGCTACGGTTCAGAACGTGTCGCTCGGCGCTTCGGCGGATGGAAAGCTTGAGGCCATTTGGCACGATGCCGTGGGAGAAACCTCTCAATTTGAGGATTACACCGAAATTGTCGTGAACTGGGCGGGCATGTTGTATCCGGCTCAGAATGTGACGTTGACCTATAATCTGGTGCCTCTGGATGTCTATACTCCGATCGACATGCGCGCGCCGGGTGGGGTAACCGGCATGTCGGCCCTGGAGTGTGCCATCGATGAATTGGCTTATAAAGTAGGTATGGATCCCGTTGAATTTCGCCTGAAAAACTACACGGAACGCGACATGAACGAAGACCTGCCGTATTCGAGCAAGGAATTACGGGAATGTTTCCGGCAGGGTGCCGAGCAGTTTGGCTGGTCGAACCGAACCCCCGAACCGCGCTCCATGCGGAACGGCCATACGCTGGTCGGCTGGGGCATGGCCACCGGTATTTGGGAGTCGATGCACATGCCCGCGCGAGCGGAAGCCGTGCTGACGGTCAATGGAAAACTCCGGGTCAGCAGTGCTACCGCCGACATCGGAACCGGTACGTATACGATTATGACCCAGATTGCCGCCGACACGCTCGGTATGCCCATAGAAGACGTTATTTTTCGACTGGGAGATACTGATATGCCCCTGGCACCCATTCAGGGCGGTTCCTGGACGGCAGCCACGGTAGGTTCCGCCGTGAAAGTGGCTTGCGAGGATTTGGGGAAAAAGCTCTTCAAAATGGCTCAAAAAATGCCGCATTCGCCATTTGCTGATGTGAAACTGGATGAGATTGTTTTTGAGAATGCCCACATCCGGCTCAAAAAGGATTCGTCTGTAGCGGTTTCGCTGCTGGACATCGTCGGAACGAATGGCGGGCGGGCCGTGAGTGAAACATCGACGTCGTTGCCGAATATGCTGGAGCAACGCAAATACGCCCGGGCGGTTCATTCGGCGGTTTTTGTGGAAGTGGAGGTCGATGAAGATTTCGGAACGGTTCGGGTAACGCGGGCGGTGACTGCCGTAGCGGGCGGACGAATCTTGAATCCGAAAACCGCCCGGAGTCAGATTATTGGCGGCATGGTGTGGGGCATTAGCAAAGGGCTGGAGGAAGAAAGCGTGATGGATCACCAGTTTGGCCGGTTTATGAACCACTCGCTGGCCGAATACCATGTTCCGGTGAATGCTGATATTCAGGGTCTTGATGTGATATTTGTGGAAGAAACCGACACCATTGTGAATCCGCTGGGGGTGAAAGGACTGGGAGAAATCGGGATTGTCGGCATGCCGGCGGCCATTGCCAATGCGGTTTTTCACGCCACCGGAAAACGGATTCGGAGTTTGCCCATTACGCTGGATAAACTGTTGTAAAGTAGATTAAACCTTTGGCTCTTTCGTTTATCAAAGGAACAGTTCTACTTTTAACGTCCGACGGGCCATGAAAACACGACGAATCATACCGGCTTTTGGGTTGATCCTATTCTTTTTAATCGCGCTGGCGATGCCTCAAAAAACGATGGCACAACCCGGCGTCGATATGCCAGTGGAGTCCTTTTACGACGAATTGGCTCCTTATGGACAATGGACCCGAAACCCGACCTACGGTCAGGTCTGGATGCCGGATGTGCCGGGTGATTTTCAACCCTATGCGACCAACGGACATTGGGCGGTAACGGAATATGGTAACACCTGGGTGTCGGATTACGACTGGGGTTGGGCACCTTTTCACTACGGACGCTGGTTGTTCGATGACTATTACGGACGCTGGGTCTGGGTTCCGGACAGCGAATGGGGACCGGCCTGGGTGAGCTGGCGTTCCGGTGGTGGCTACTACGGCTGGGCTCCGCTCGGGCCAGGCATGAGCATCAACGTGAACATCAACCTTCCGTTCAATTACTGGACGTTTGTTCCGCAGATGTACATCACCAGCCCGCGCGTTTACAGCTATTGCATTCCCAGAACCCGGGTCGTCAACGTGTATCACAACACGACCATCATCAATAACGTATACCGGTACAACAACCGGTCGTATGGCTACGGCCCGCGTCGGGATGAAATGGAACGCTATACCCGCCGGAGTGTACCCGTGTACCGGGCCAACGATATTGCGAGTCGTGGCGCGTATGGAGCCCGGGGTGGAAACGGAAATTCCACTCGGGGTGATAACCGGGGAAGTTATAACGGAAATGGAAATTACAACGGCAATAACCGGGATGAGGTAGCCGGGAACTATCCGAACTCAAACCGTTCGAACCGCTATGACAATGACCGTAATGCAACCAATCGGGGCGACAATTCGATGAACCGCAACGACGGCTTCAACAACCGCCGGAATGCTGATAACGCAAACCGCCCGGATTACGAGAATCGTTCCAATTCTTCGAATTCAAATCGTCCCGATTTTGACAACCGGTCGAACTCCCGTCCGTCAACCCGTCCTGATTTTGACAGTCGGTCCGGTGCCGGAACAATGCCAAACCGGGTGGAAAGCCCTTCCGAAAACCGTTCGAACCGCAGCTACAATCCGGGTGCGGGCTCTCCGTCGGTCGAGCGTCGGGTCGAAAGCCGGAGTTATCCCCAGCCGGATCAGTCCAGCCAACGCTCCCGTTGGTCGGGTGGTGGTGGAGGAAGTGAAAACACTCCGCAACGGGTAGAACGGCCCCAGGGCCAGGGAGGCCAGTTTCAGCAACGCTCTGCCGACCGGCCGCCCCGGCAGTATCAGGAGCGTCAAAACTCTTCCAATCGGGGTGAGGGAGGTGGTGGCCGTCGGGGTCCGCAGTAACGATTAAAACGCCAACGAAGTGGTCACGAACAGCCTAACACACGGTTCGTGACCGCTTTTTTCATAATACATCCTGGCGCGACAGAATTGTATTTTATTTCGTTTTCAACCGGTCGATCATCATAATGGCACGATCCACGCGGACCTGGACGTTTTTGGCTCCGTCGATGTAATACATGATGCTGCGTTGCTTGCCGGGCGTCAGGGCCTGAAAATACCGGTTTCCTTCTTCGTCGATAGCCAGCAACTCCTGAAGCTCTTCCGGCATTTTTCGGCCATATTCACTTTCATCTTTCCAGATTACCGCTTTTACGCTGTCACCCAACCGCACTTTAAGCTGCTGACGGATAGGGGTTCCGATGCTGATCATAAACGAACCGTCGCCTTTGGGTCGGAGGGCACAGTGAAACTCGACGGCGCCGTTGAGCAGGCACATGATGCGTACTGCCGACTTTTGCGTAAACTGCTGCACCACCTCGTCGGGAACACCAATATAATGCGCTCCTATCGAGTGTGTAAATCGCTCGATCACCGCGTCAAACCGGACGGCATCGTTGGGTGCTGCCATGATCTGACTACTTTAAAGAACCGGTTCAGTCTCCTTGAGCCCCAACACTTCACTCGTCCAGGCCCGGGTCTGGTGCGCCAGTTCCGCATTGGTCGCCAGCGATTGCCCGTACGACGGAATCATCTGCTTCAATTTGGTCTGCCAGGCTTCCGTACGAAGTTGGGTGGGAAAACACCGGTTTAGCAGGTCGAGCATGATGGAAACGGAGGTCGATGCACCCGGCGACGCTCCCAAAAGGGCCGCAATGGAACCATCGGCTGCACAGACGACTTCCGTGCCGAATTCCAGAATACCGCCTTCTTCGGGGTCTTTCTTGATGACCTGAACCCGCTGACCGGCGGTTTCCAAGTCCCAGTCTTCCATTTTGGCCGCCGGGAAATAGTCTTTCAACGCGGCCAGCCGATCCTCCGGCGATTGCCGCACCTGATCGATGAGGTATTTCGTCAACGGAATATTGTGCAAACCGGCCGCCATCATGGGCAACAGGTTATTGGCTTTAATGGATAATGGCAGGTCCATGAACGAGCCATTTTTTAGAAATTTCGTTGAAAAACCGGCATAGGGGCCAAACAGGAGGGCTTTTTTGCCGTCGATCATCCGTGTATCGAGGTGCGGAACCGACATTGGGGGAGAGCCGACAGCCGCTTTGCCGTAGACTTTCGCTTCGTGCTGTTCAACGATGTCCGGGTTGTTGCAGATCAGCCATTGGCCGCTTACCGGAAAACCGCCAAAACCTTTGCCTTCGGGGATGTCGGCTTTTTCGAGCAGGGGCAGGGAGCCACCGCCCGCGCCAATGAAAATAAAACGAGTGCGCAGTTCCCGTTTCTTGCGTGTCGACCAGTTTTTTACCGTGATTTTCCAGGTACCGTCTTTCTCCTGTTCCAGGTCGCGAACGTCGTGGGCCAGCCGGATCGTAAAGCCGTCCATTTTCCGGAGGTAGTCGAATAAAGCGCGGGTCAGGGCGCCAAAATTGACGTCGGTTCCAATGTCCATGCGGGTAGCAGCCACTTTTTGATCCGGTTCCCGTTCATTCATCACCAGCGGCATCCACTCTTTCAGTTGTGCCGGATCTTCGGAATAGAGCATTCCTTTGAACAGGTGGTGATTGTCGAGCGCGTCGTGCCGCTTTTTCAGATAGTCGACGTTCTTTTCCCCCCAAACGAAGCTCATATGGGGAATTTCGTTGATAAAAGTTTCGGGCGAGGGCGTAATGTTTTGCTGAACCAGATAGGCCCAAAATTCTTTGGAAACCTCGAACGACTCGGCAATTTTAACGGCTTTGGAAATATCGACCGATCCGTCTTCTTTTTCCGGAGTATAGTTTAATTCGCAAAAAGCGGAGTGGCCGGTTCCCGCATTATTCCAGGCATCCGAACTTTCGGCGGCCAACACATCCAGCCGTTCAAACACTTCGATGGTCAGCGTTGGGTCCAGCTCCTTGAGTAACATGCCGAGCGTGGCACTCATGATTCCGGCTCCGATCAATACAACGTCCGGGTCTTTCTGTATAAATCGACTACTTTGTGGCATAATCAGTAAAACGCGTGGTCTATTCTATAAAACTATAATTATTGCGATGTAATTCACTGTTTTTTAGTAACTTCTTTGGAATGTATGTTGTTTTTTCAGGCAATTTTTCGGACTCATTTGACCAGTACAATTTATGCCGGTATTTATTCAATCGGGGCTAATCGGGCGTAATAAACCGAATCGAGAAAACGACCGTTGAAGAATTTATTTTCTTTGAAATGCCCCTCTTTCCGAAAACCGCTTCGCTCCAGAACGTTGGCGGATGCGGTATTGTCCGGATCGACAATAGCTTCGATGGAATGGAGTTGTAGCCCCCGAAAACCGTAGTCAACCACCGCCAGTAGGGCTTCCTGCATCAGTCCGCTGCCGTGGTAGTCCGAATGCAGCAAATAGCCGACTTCGGCCCGGTAGTTTTCTTTCTGAAAGCGAACGAAACCAATGGTTCCGATCACTTTGGGTTCGTTTTTTAGCATGATTCCCCACGTAATGCTTTCGCCGGCCCGAATCAGTTCATCAAATCCCCGGATCAACAGAATCGCATCGTCCACAGATTTCGCCAGGGGGCGGGGAATAAACCGCATCAGGGTTTCATGGGAACGAAGGGCAAACAAATCATTCGCATCGCTTTCGACCAATTGCCGGATTCGCAGTCGGTCGGTAGAAAGGATGGGGAAAGGATCGAAATTTACGGTTAGCATGAATCAAGATGTGGTTTCCTTCACTTACTGTTCGATATTCGTTATTCAATATTTATTATTCGATATTTATTGATTTTACCTTTACAACATCGAACAATGAATATTGAATAACGAATATTGAAGTTTTTAACCATCAGGCAATCAACGGTGTATCCAATTCCGCCAGCGACTCCAGAATTTCTTCCTGCGTCACTTCATGTTCCACCAGCTTGCCCGACAGATACTGCTCGTACGCACTCATGTCGAAGTGGCCGTGGCCGCAGAGGTTGAACAAAATCGTTTTGGCCGTTCCTTCTTCTTTGGCCCGTTGCGCTTCCCGAATGGCCGTCGCAATGGCGTGCGTGGCTTCCGGTGCCGGAATGATGCCCTCGGTTTTGGCGAATTTAATCCCCGCTTCGAAACACTCCAACTGCTTGAGTGCCTGCGCTTCGATTAGCCCGTCCTTGAGCAACTGGCTTACGATAGCCCCCGCGCCGTGGTATCGCAGACCGCCCGCGTGAATTGGGGCCGGAATGAAATTGTGACCGAGCGTATACATCGGCAGGAGGGGCGTCATGCCCACCGTGTCGCCCAGGTCGTAGCGGAACACCCCGCGCGTCAGCTTGGGACAGGAAGCCGGTTCGGCGGCAATGCAGCGGATTTTTTTGCCTTCTTCCAGATTATACCGCAGAAATGGAAACGTGATTCCGGCAAAGTTGGAACCGCCCCCAAACGGAGCGACAATAATATCCGGGAAATCACCAGCCTGCTCCAGTTGCTTGATGGCTTCGAGACCGATGACAGTCTGGTGCATCAGCACGTGGTTGAGCACCGAGCCGAGGGCGTATTTGGTGTTTTCGTCCTGAAACGCCAGTTCGACGGCTTCCGAAATCGCTATGCCCAGGCTACCCGGCGAATTGGGGTCGCCCGCCAGGATTTTCTTGCCGGCTTCGGTGCGGTTTGAGGGGGAGGGGTACACCGTGGCGCCCCAGGTGTTCATCATGATTTTGCGGTACGGTTTGCCGTCGTAACTCGCCCGAACCATGTAGACCTCACACTCGATGCCAAACAGTTGACAGGCAAAACTTAGTGCGCTACCCCACTGACCCGCACCGGTTTCGGTCGTAATGCGCTTAACGCCAGCCTGTTTGTTGTAATACGCCTGCGGAACCGCCGTGTTGGGTTTGTGCGATCCGGCGGGGCTGCCCCCTTCGTATTTGTAGTAAATTTTGGCGGGTGTGTCCAGCAATTTTTCCAGACCATAAGCCCGGAACATGGGCGTGGGACGCCAGATTTTATAGATTTCGCGGACTTCATCGGGAATATCGACCCATTTGTCAGTCGTGACTTCCTGCTTGATCAATTCCATTGGAAACAACGGCGCCAGCATGTCGGGGCCAATGGGTTCTTTTGTGCCCGGATGCAGCGGTGGGAGTGGCTTGTTGGGCATGTCGGCCACGATGTTGTACCATTTTTCGGGAATTTCGGCTTCGCTCAGGATAAATTTTTTCTGTGCCATGCGTTTACGGGGTCTGGAAAATATTGAACCCCTAACTTAGCAATTTACCCGATGTATTGTGATGACGATTCGACAAATTAAACCGGAACATACGTATGCACTGCGTCACGAGGTGCTGTGGCCCGATAAACCGTTTGACTACGTGGTGCTGGAAGAAGACGCCGAAGGGCATCATTATGGGGCTTTCCAGGATGCAGATCTGGTGGCGGTTATTTCACTATTTGAAGAAAACGGGGTCGCCCGTTTCCGGAAATTTGCCACCCGCCCCGATTGCCAGCGGCAGGGCGTTGGCACGCACCTGTTGAAAAGGGTCATTGATGAAGCCCGGAATCTGGGTGCCCATACGCTGTGGTGTGATGCCCGGCTTTCGGCGGCTGATTTTTACCGGCGGTTTGGCATGGGACCGGAAGGAGAAGTGTTTCACAAAGGGGAAATACCGTATTCGAAATACGTGTTGAAACTGATCTGACAACCGGATAGACGGGCATAAAAAAGCCCACGGTTTGAACCGTGGGACAATTGTATGAAATAGTCATCCGTGTGGGCAACCGTTTTAACGGTTTTAACCCCATGCTATTTGAAACTATTCACCATGCTGTTGTGCAACGTCCGGGGACTCCAGTAACCGCTGGCGATGATCCGGCGAACGGAAAGCAACGGATTTTCGTCGTCGCGTTTCCTTTCCGCCAATTGATAGGCACCCAGATAACCCCGTTTTTTCAGTTCAACGGTGGCTTCGTGGTTCCAGAGGCCGAACGGATAGGCAAAATGCCTGACCGGTTTTCCGGTGATGGCTTCCAGTTTTTTGGTCGGTTCTTCAATCTGCGTCACCCAATCCTGGCCCTGGTATTTCTTGACGTTGTGGTGATCCCAGGTATGACAGCCGATGGTATGCCCCCGGTCGGCCAGGTCCTTGATCTGCTGTTTGTCCATGTAGGGCTGGTAGCCGCGTCGTCCGATGGCCACCGTCATGATGAAAAAAGCGGCTTTGTAGTTGTGCTTCTCCAAAATGGGAACGGCGGTTTCGTATTGGTCCAGGTCCCCATCGTCGAACGTAATCATGACCGGTTTGCTGGGCAGCGGGGCGCCGGTGGTCAGATACGCATACAACTGATCCGGCAGAATGGCGTGGTAGCCGCTGTCGGCCAGCATTTTGATCTGGGCTTCAAAAACCGAGGTGGGGCAGATGTAATCTTTTGCACTTTTCGAATCCTTGGCGCGCCATTCCCGAATTTGGTGGTAGCACAAAATCGGCACCTGTTTTCGGCTCAGGATGGTAGCGGCATCGGCGATCTTGCCGGCCGGAATCGTTGCCGGGTCGAGTGTGGTTCCGGGTTCTGTTGTGGTCGATGAAACCGGGATGGCGGTCGCTACCGTGGCGCTATCACTATTAGTATCAGTGGTTTGCGAGGTTTCTTTTGTTTGAGAGCAGGAAACCTGGATAGCGGCAGTTAATAGCGAAATGGCAAGGGGTACTAGGGCACTCTTTGTAATACTCATCTTCTTCCGGGCGACACAATTGGATGGTGAAATGGAGTTGGTCCGGGGAAATATACGCAAAAGGTTTTGTTGGTAACTCCGGAAGTTATTCAAAGTGCCGACTATTTTTTTTGCAAAAGCGTTTCGCTCTGACTATGAGACAGATTGTTCCGCTTCCTTTTTCAAACGCCCTTCCAGCCAGAACGTGCCGAAGGGTACTAAGGAAGCAACAAAGGCCACGACCACGCGGATGAACGACCAGCGACGGTCGAAAGCAACGGCAATCAGAGCGATGAGGTAGGCGATAAACAGAACGCCGTGTGCCCAGCCAACGTACTTAACGGCCAGCGGCCAACCCGCCCAGTATTTCAACGGCATGGCAATGCCCAGCAGAACGAGGTAGGAGATACCTTCCAGAATACCAATGAAACGGAAACGACTGAGTGGGGTTTTGAGGGAAAGGGGCATAAATGTCAGTTAAAATAAGATTCCGATTATGTATTGTACGCAAAAGTACGGCAGCCGATCTTTATATTCCTGTTATGTTGGAATAAGACGGTTTAAGCTTTCGGATAGGAACACGGATGAAGCGGATTGCACGGATTTGAGCAGATGAAAATCCGTTTTAATCGTTTTAATCCGTTTCATCCTCGTTCCAATCCGAAAGCTTAAAACAAAAAAGGCAAGCCGAAGCCTGCCTTTTCTATGAATAGTCAGAAAGCAGGATTATCCCACACTTCCTTCCAGACTGATTTCCAGTAATTTCTGAGCTTCCACCGCAAATTCCATCGGCAACTGGTTCAGCACTTCTTTGGCATAACCATTGATGATCAGGGCTACCGCCTGTTCGGTTGGAATACCGCGTTGATTGCAGTAAAACAGTTGGTCTTCGCCGATTTTCGAAGTCGTCGCTTCGTGTTCAACAGTCGCCGTCTGGTTGTTCACTTCGATATACGGGAAAGTATGCGCTCCGCAGCGATCGCCCAACAGGAGGGAGTCGCACTGGGAGTGGTTCCGGGCATTTTCGGCCCGCTTGAACACCTGCACCAGACCCCGGTACGAGTTCTGACTTTTTCCCGCCGAAATTCCTTTCGAAACAATCCGGCTTTTGGTATTCTTTCCGACGTGAATCATCTTGGTTCCGGTGTCGGCCTGCTGGTAGTTGTTGGTCACCGCGACCGAATAAAACTCACCGATCGAATAATCACCTTTCAGAATCACCGACGGGTATTTCCAGGTGATGGCCGAACCGGTTTCAACCTGGGTCCAGGAGATTTTCGAATGAGCGCCTTCACAAATACCGCGTTTGGTCACGAAGTTGTAAATACCGCCTTTCCCTTCCTTGTCGCCCGGATACCAGTTCTGAACCGTCGAGTATTTGATCTGGGCTTCTTTGGCCGCAACCAGTTCAACGACAGCCGCGTGCAACTGGTTTTCGTCGCGCATCGGGGCCGTACAACCTTCCAGATAACTCACGTAGGAGCCTTCGTCGGCCACGATCAGCGTCCGTTCGAACTGCCCGGTTCCGGCCGCGTTAATCCGGAAGTAGGTCGAAAGTTCCATCGGGCAACGAACGCCTTTGGGAATGTAGCAGAACGAACCGTCGGAAAAAACCGCCGAATTGAGGGCAGCAAAGTAATTATCCCTCGGTGGAACCACCGAGCCTAAATATTTCCTGACCAGTTCGGGGTATTCCTGCACCGCTTCGGTCATCGAGCAGAAAATGATGCCGAGTTCTTTTAGTTTAACTTTAAAGGTCGTGGCAATGGAAACCGAGTCAATTACGGCATCGACCGCAACGCCCGACAGCCGTTCCTGTTCCTGCAACGAAATGCCCAGCCGCTCGAAGGTCGCGCGCAGTTCGGGGTCGATTTCGTCCAGGCTATTGATGGTTTTTTTCTGCTTTGGAGCAGAGTAGTATTTAAGTCCCTGATAATCAATAGCCGGGTATTTGAGGTTAGGCCAGTGGGGTTCAGACAGCGTCACCCAGTGCCGATACGCCTTTAACCGCCATTCCAGCATCCATTCCGGTTCATTCTTCTTGGCAGAGATAAACCGAACGATGTCTTCGCTCAGGCCAATCGGTGCCTCATCCGCTTCAATCAGCGTTTCGAAACCGTACTTGTATTCGGAATTGGTAATACTCTCTAAAATTTCAACGTCTTTGCTCATGATGGGTTGCGGGCTAATACACGCAAAAGTCTACAGGATAACACAACGGACCGGGGGACTGTTCCATTCTGATTAGGCAAATATCGGAAAGTTTCCCTTTAATTTGGTAAAACCGGGTAAACTAAGCCGCGGAATGCCGGATGGTTGGGTAAATTCTTTATTCCTTATCGGCAGGCACATTAACCCCAAACGGAATCGGTCGCGAAATCCGTTCTTCCAGCGAAATAAACGTCTCGGTTCGTTGAATACCGCTCACTTTCTGAATTTTATCGTGTAAAACTTCGCGGAGATGCTGGGTGTCCCGGCAAACAATTTTGGCAAAAATGCTGTAAATACCGGTCGTATAATGGATGTTGACGACTTCGGGGATTTTCAATAATTCGGTAGCAACGTCTTCGTAAAGGGAGCTTTTGTCCAGGTAGATGCCCAGAAAACCGCTGATGTCCCAGCCCAGCTTGGTATGATCGATGACCAGTTGAGAACCGCGAACGATGCCCATCTGCTCCATTTTTTTCATCCGGACGTGAACGGTACCGCCCGAGACAAAAATCCGTTTACCGATTTCAGTGTAGGCCATGTTGGCGTCTTCCATCAATAACGTGAGGATCTTGAGATCGACATTGTCAATCTCTAAATTTTTTTCCATTTGAGCCGCTAAATTTTTAATATCCTCAACAAAATAAGTGATCTTTTGAGAAAACAGAAATTTTTCCAAATTTTTTCTAAAGAATTTGTAAACTTCAACGGTTTTGCATTAACTTTGTATTGTTCAATCGGTCAGAAAGGTCATGCGGCCGGTTAGACAGCGTTCTTTTTACCTTGTAGGATGTCGAAATTGGCAGACGTGCCCTCCTGTCTCGGGGGTGGTGAGTTCGGGATAAACGCAGCATAATGCCGCTTGCAAAAGCGACTGGGGTTGACCACCAGAAGTTGTACTGTAGCTAACCGCACCGTGGGTGGTTCGAGTCCCCCTCCTACAGCTTATGGCCTGATTTTAATCAGCCGCAACATAATTAAGGCTTCGGCAGCTCAATTTGGTTTCTGTAGCTGCATTCCGATTGGTTTTTAGTTTGTTGATGAAGTGTAATCTTAACACGCCGGCTCAGGTTGAGGCCGGCGTTGTTTGTTATAGCTCAGATGTCAGACCCCATTACCCTCGGCGCCCTTTTTCTGATTTTAGCAGCGGTTCTGACCACCGCTGACAGTGCACGCCCTTTCTGGCAGAAATTCTACCATTACGTTCCGGCAACGCTTCTCTGTTACTTTATCCCTTCTTTATTAAACACCTTTGGGCTGGTCGATGCCGACAACACTGAATTATACCCCGTGGTGTCGCGCGTCCTGTTACCGGCTTCCCTGGTTCTCTTCACACTGAGTGTCGATTTTAAAGCTTTTCGGCGGTTGGGTCGTAAGTCCATCCTGATGTTTGCGGCTTCGGCCATCAGCATCATGCTCGGCGGTCCGCTGGCGGTTTGGGCCATCGCCCAGGTTGCGCCGGAACTGGTCGGCGGGCAGGGACCAGAGGCTGTCTGGCGCGGACTGGCCACGCTGGCCGGTACCTGGATTGGTGGCGGAGCCAACCAAACCGCTTTGAAAGAGGTTTTTCAGCCGAGCAGCAATCTGTTTTCCGCCATTGTTACCGTCGATGTGTTTGTGTCCAATCTCTGGTTGGGGGCGTTGCTCTACGGCGCAGGCCATTCCGCTGCCATCGATCGCTGGCTGGGTGCCGACGCCAGTGCGGTGGAAGAAGTGAAGGAACGGATTCAGAATCAGGTCAATGCCATTCGCCGAATTCCCTCCGCCACCGATTTGGTCGTGATTTTGGCGGTCGGTTTCGGAGCCACGGCGGTTGCTCATGCGCTGGCCGACCAGATTGCACCTTACATTGACCGGAACTCCCCGCTACTCAGCCAGTTTAGCCTGAATGCGCCGTTTTTCTGGATTGTTGGTCTGGCCACGGCCATCGGTATTGGGCTTTCCTTTACTAAAGCCCGGAATTTGGAAGGCGCGGGTGCGTCGAAAGTTGCCACGGTTTTTTTATACCTGATGATTGCCACCATCGGCCTGAAAATGAACATCCTGGCCATTGCCGATCACCCCGGTTTAATTCTGGTTGGCGTGGTCTGGATGCTTTTTCATGTCCTGCTGATGATCGGTTTTAGCCGGTTGATCCGCGCTCCGTATTTCTTTCTGGCGGTGGGCAGTCAGGCCTGCATCGGTGGCCCGGCCACCGCACCCATCATTGCGGCCGCTTTCCACCCGGTTCTGGCGCCGGTGGGTGTTCTGATGGCGATTTTAGGATATGCTGTTGGAACCTATATGGGTTATGTCTGCGGGATCTTGATGCAGTTGGCATCGCCCTAACCCGGTCAGGGTCTTAGACCACTACCCGGGTGAAGAGAATCTGCGGTTTTTTAAGTATTTTTGCATTTACACCGAGACAGACAACCGTTTTCAAAGCGTGAAGCACATCCGTAATTTTTGCATAATTGCCCACATCGACCACGGCAAAAGCACGCTGGCCGACCGATTACTTGAGTTTACAAAAACCATTGGAGAGCGCGACATGCAGGCCCAGTTTCTGGACGACATGGATCTGGAGCGCGAGCGTGGGATTACCATCAAGAGCCACGCCATCCAGATGGATTACCTTTATAAAGGTGAAAAATACACGCTGAACCTGATCGATACGCCGGGTCACGTGGATTTTTCCTACGAAGTTTCCCGGTCCATTGCCGCCTGTGAAGGCGCTTTGTTGCTGGTGGATGCCGCGCAGGGAACCGAAGCCCAAACCATTTCGAATCTGTATCTGGCGATGAATAACAATCTGGTTATCATTCCGGTACTGAACAAAATCGATCTGCCCGGTGCCATGCCGGAAGAGGTGAAAGACGAAATGGTGGATCTGATCGGCTGTGAACGCGAGGACATCATTCCGGCGAGTGGCAAGGAAGGCATCGGGATCGAAGCCATTCTGAATGCCATCGTTGAGCGTGTACCACCGCCGAGCGGAGATCCCGAAGGCGAACTCCAGGCGCTGATTTTTGACTCCCAGTTCAATTCCTACCGGGGCATCGAAGTTATTTTCCGGGTTAAAAATGGCCGCATTCGCAAGGGTGATAAGGTCAAATTTATGGCCACCGGGAAAGAATATTTTGCCGACGAAGTCGGTACACTGAAGCTCAGCCAGGTACCCAAGGAGGTCATCGAGTGTGGCGACGTCGGCTATCTGATTTCGGGGATTAAAGTGGCCAAAGAGGTAAAAGTAGGGGATACTATCACCCGCTTCGCTGCCCCGGCAGCCGCGCCCATCCAGGGCTTTGAAGAAGTCAAGCCGATGGTTTTTGCCGGTATTTATCCGGTCGATACCAGCGAGTATGAAGAACTTCGCGAAGCGATGGAAAAGCTCCAGCTCAACGATGCCTCGCTGGTTTGGGAACCGGAAACCTCGGCAGCCCTCGGTTTTGGGTTCCGTTGTGGTTTTCTGGGAATGCTGCACATGGAAATTGTGCAGGAGCGTCTGGAGCGCGAATTCGACATGACCGTGATTACCACCGTGCCGTCCGTGCGGTTTGAAGTGATTACGACAAAAGGAGAAACGCTTCAGGTTAGCGCCCCCGCCGAAATGCCCGATCCGAGCAGCATCGATTGGATTGAAGAACCGTTTATTAAAGCGCAAATCATTACCAAAGCGGAATACGTTGGCGCGATTATTGGTTTGTGTATGGACAAACGCAGTTTGTTCAAAAACCAGGTGTATCTGACCGCCGACCGGGTCGAACTCCAGTTTGAAATGCCACTGGCGGAAGTAGTTTTTGACTTTTTCGATAAGTTGAAAACCATTTCGCGCGGCTACGCTTCGCTTGATTATGAGTTCCTGGGCAACCGGGAGTCGACGATGGTGAAGCTCGACATCATGCTGAATGGCGAAGGGGTCGATGCGCTTTCGGCCATCGTTCACCGCGACAAAGCGTATGAATGGGGCAAGAAACTTTGCGAAAAATTGCGGGAATTACTGCCCCGTCAGCAGTTCGAAATTGCGATTCAGGCGGCTATCGGCCAGAAAATCATTGCCCGCGAAACCGTAAAAGCCCTGCGCAAGGACGTTCTGGCAAAATGTTACGGTGGTGACATCAGCCGAAAACGGAAGCTGTTGGAAAAACAGAAAAAAGGGAAGAAGCGGATGCGCCAGGTGGGTAATGTTGAAATTCCGCAGGAAGCGTTTATGGCGGTTTTGAAAATAAATTAACCGGTTTACGGTTTTCCGTTTACGGTGGCTGACGCGAGAGAGATAGGCTTGCGTCAGCCACCGTAAACGGAAAACTGTAAACCAATTTGCAAAATCACGATGCGTTGTTGCATGATACTTGTTTGGCTAATCATATTTCCAGTTTCTGCCTGCCTGGCACAATCCGGGGCCAAACTGGTGAAGAGCCACACGACAGACTTTGTGATCAAAGCGTTTGACGAACAGACGAAAGTCGAGGTTTCGGCTGCTTACCAGGTGCAGGCGGTGCTTTCGAAGAAGAAATTCAGTGGACGAAGCCAACCGGGTCGGGCGTTTGCTTTTACGCTGGGGCGGAGTGATACGGTGGTGATTAATACAACCGCAAAAGGCTATTATGCGATGGAGGAAGTGCTGTTTGTGCCTTGTGACACCTGCGCGAATTATGAACACCTCGCGTTGATGGAGAAAGTGGGCGTGACCAAAACCGTGCAACCTGACAGCGTTTTCCGGGATTTGAAAGTCAACGACAAAATCCGGCTCGACAATGTGTATTTCGACCAGAGCAGTTACATCCTGCGGAAAGAATCGTATCCACAGCTCGACATGCTGCTGAAAACGCTAAAAAGTTACCCTAAACTGGTCATCGAAATTGCGGGCCATACCGACAACGTGGGCGACCGGCGTCTGAACCAGTCCCTGTCTGAAAACCGGGCGCGGGTCATCACCAACTACCTGATTCAGCGGGGAATTCCCGAAAACCGCCTTCAATACCAGGGCTACGGGGACAACCGCCCGGCCGCTCCCAATGATAATGAAGCCCATAAGAAACTAAACCGGCGCGTCGAATTTACGGTGTTGAAATTATAAGCTTTGCCACCGCTGACCGGGTCTTCGACCACAACGGTGCCCCGGCGCTGACAGGGTGAGGCATTTTTTTAGAAAAAATACGTTATCAAGGTAGAAACCATCTGACTGCCGACTGTACTGATGCGCTACTTTGTTCGTGAAGATTCAATCGTTCGAAAAATTTGGGGAGATGCGGATGTAATTCTCCTCATTTTTGCGGGTGGAGCCGCTGAATTTGCCCTCAACCGGGCGGTAGACTGGCTGTTTTATACCGGAAAACTGCCCGCTGATCCGATTGGGCGGTTGTTTTCGACGGTTAAATATGCCCAGGAAATTGTGTTCATGCCGAACGAAAAAGCCGTGGCTGCCATCAACCGGATGCGGGCGATTCACGGGGGCGTCGAAAAAAGCCGGGGGTACCAGATTCCCGACTGGGCCTACCGCGACGTCTTGTATATGCTGATCGACTATTCCGAACGGGCTTTTCAACTCCTGCACCGCCCGCTGACCAACCCGGAACGCGAGGAACTGTTCGATACCTTTCTCCGCGTGGGCGAGGGCATGGGCGTTCCGGAGATTCCGCAGAATTATGCCGACTGGCAACTTGACCGGCAGCTTCATCTGGACCGGGATTTGGCGCATAGCCCGTTTACGGATAAACTTTTTGAACGGTATCGGGAGGAGTTGGGCAACTGGCGGTACGGCCTGTTGTTGCAGGCACAATCATTGCTGGTTCCCAAACCGGTTCATGAACGACTCCCCTTACCGGATCGGCCTGTCCTGGCGTCGATGCTTTGGCTTTACAAGGTTCTGGAGCGGTTACAGTTGCGGTCGATTACCCAACGGATTTTGCTGCCCCCGGCCTATCTGAAGCAGGTGCGGGAGCTGGATCGGGAAAAAACGCCGGTATAATTACTTCGTTTGGGAATAATTAAACTTCAATATTCAATATTCGTTATTCATTGTTCGATATTCTATCCATGCAGAAGATAGTAGGCTCAAGGACTGAATATTGAATATTGAACACTGAATAACGAATATTGAACAACGAACACCGAATAACGAAATTCTGCTCCAGGTACATAGCAAATCAATGCTATTTCGGCCAATGGGTTTCAATTCCCTGGCTTCTCACCACGTTCTGAAACTCCTCCAGCAGCGGTTTTTGCGCCCGGACCGCGCGGGGAATCACGTTTTTACCGAGAGAAAAAGCGACCAGTTGTCCGACGGCCTCCCCAATGCTCCATTCCACCGGATGAAGCCGGTAACAGCCGTTGGTGATGTGCGTCGTGCCGATATTTTTGTTGGCAGGAAGCAGGTTTTCCATCCGTTGAGGAAGTAGGGCACCCAATGGAATTTGAAACGGCAGCGAACCGAAATCGATGTAGTTATTGCCCCGGCTGCTGGGGTGCAGGTCGATGTGATAATAGCCTGTGCCCACGCTGTCGTAAAATTCTGCCGCCGTGTTGCCGGTTTTTTGTCCGGTAATCAACGCCCGGTTGGCCGCGCCGACGTGTTCTTCCAACACGGTGAAAACCGCTTTGATCCGGCGCGATTCCCGGACGTACGGATATTTTGCCATACCGTCTTCCGTGCCCATAATGTCGGGACGAAACCGCAAACCGGGCCAGCCCTGACCACCGTCGGGCCGGGGCGCTTCGGTCTGGAGCCAGTAGAAAAGCGAAAGGCTAAGCTGCTTGCCGCCATCGACGTGCTTTTTGAATTCCTTCTCGCTGACGCCCACCAGATTACCCAGAAAATAATCGTTCTGCGGCCAGTTGACGACCGTGATATCACTGAGAAAAGTACCAGGTTTAAAATTGTTTTTGTTGATCAGCCGGCGGTAATTCCACAGATTCAGCGCCGAACCCGTCGCAATGCCTTCGGGATGAAAGCCCAGCTTTTTGGGCTCCAGCGTCGAGGGGTTCGAGTAGGAGAGATCCAGCAGTTTGCCCGACCAGGCGGGCGTAAGTTTTGGAACCAACTTTTGCCAGAAAGCGTAGTCTTTCGGTTTTTCGATCAGGTGTTCTGTTTTCTTTTTATTGATCTCGGGAACATAATCCATCGCAAAACAAACCGTAAAGGACTGCTGGTTACCTGGGTCGGCTTTTTCGGGTGCGTGTAATTCGCCGGTTTCCTTTTTTGACTCAGTGCCGGTAACAAATTCGGTGCCGGTCAGCGGCAGCAAATCGCCCAGCTCGGTGGCGTCGACGAAATACGGAGCCGTCAGCACTACTTCTTTTCCACTGCGGTAACTAAGTGCTTTCAAAGCCCGAACCCGGTCGCCGGACGTGTCGGCCCCCGTGATTTTGTGTTCCAGCAACACAATTAACTGCTGCGAACTCTGGTAGGGCGCCAGCATGTCCTGCAAAACCGCCACGGCCACCCGGGGTTCGTGACACAGCCGCGAAACCGCTCCATCGCCCGGATTGAGGTGTTTGCGGTTTTTGGCTTCGTCGGTCAACGGGTAATTCCGGATATAATAGTCGCGAACGGCGGTGCGGAAGGTCCGGTAAAGCTGCGTGGCACCGTGGGTTTCGATCCACTGGTGTTCGTCGGGTGGTACGCCCTGCTGCGAAATCTGTCCACCAATCCAATCGGTTTCTTCCGTCAGAATAACCCGTAAATTAGACCGCAAAGCCGCCAGCGCAGCCGCACAGCCGCCTAATCCGCCACCGGCGACAACTACATCGGCCGAAAATTCGTTACTACTTTTAGAAGGGGCAGACCAGCCTGATGCAGTTGATACTGGCGTTGAAGAAGAAAAAGAAGTCGAAGCGGCAGCCGTAAGACCGCCAACTACAGCAGTTTCAATGAAAATTCTACGATTCATAGGTGAGATAACCGGAAAAGGCGAAGTGAACCATTTTTTGACGGCAATTTGCAAATCAAAGCGGATAAGTGGAAACTTCGCCTTAGATTAACCAACTTTCCCCGCTTTCTTCTAATTTTGAACACTCGAAGCAGAACTACTGATATACTTGCACAAAACCGCATATGGCAGAATTAATCCGAATGCCCAAGATGAGCGACACCATGACCGAAGGTGTCATCGCTGAATGGCATAAGAAAGTAGGCGACACCGTCAAGTCGGGCGACGTGCTGGCCGAGGTCGAAACCGATAAGGCGACGATGGATCTGGAGGCTTACGACGAAGGGACGTTGTTATACATTGGCGTTGAAAAAGGCCAGTCTGTACCGATCGACGGCATTCTGGCCGTGGTAGGAAAGTCCGGTGAAGATTTCAAGGCCTTGCTGGATGGCAATGGTTCTTCCAACGGTTCTGCGGAACCGAAGGCCGAGGCCCCCGCCGAAAAATCCGCGCCTGCACCCGCTTCCAACGGAACAGAACAACCAGCCCCCAAAGCCCCGGCACCTGCGGCCCCGGCCGCCAACATCAACGCATCGATCATCCGGATGCCCAAGATGAGCGATACGATGACTGAAGGAACGATTGTGGCCTGGCATAAAAAAGAAGGGGATACCGTGAAATCGGGCGATGTGCTGGCGGAAGTCGAAACCGACAAGGCAACGATGGATCTGGAAGCCTACGAAGAAGGAACCCTGTTGTACATTGGTGCGAAAGAAGGAACGGCGGTGGCCGTCGATGACGTGATTGCCGTCGTTGGCGAAAAAGGCGCCGATTTTCAGGCCCTGCTGCAAGGCGGTGGACAACCCGCTGCGGCTGCTCCGGAACCGGAAGCTCCCAAAGCCGAAGCCCAGCCAACGGCAGCTCCCGCCGAAGCATCGACCGGCAACGGACACGATAGCCGGGTGCTAGCTTCTCCGCTGGCCAAGACGATTGCCAAAGAAAAAGGCGTTGATCTGGCGCAGGTGCAGGGCTCCGGTCCCGACGGACGCATTGTCAAACGCGATGTCGAAACCTTCCAGCCTGCCGCTCAACCGGCCCCGGCACAAGCTGCTCCGGCTCCTGCTGCCAAACCGGCTGCTCCCGCACCCGTTGCGCAAACCGCACCGGCGGCTCAGGAAGGCGGTTACGAAGATATTCCGCTGAGCCAGATGCGGAAAACCATCGCCCGCCGGTTGTCGGAAAGCCTGTTTACCGCGCCACATTTCTATTTGACCATGGAAATCAACATGGACAAGGCGATGGATCTGCGCGGCAAAGTCAATGAGGTGAGCCCGGTGAAAGTGTCGTTCAATGATTTCGTTCTGAAAGCCGCTGCCCTGGCGCTGAAAAAACACCCGGCGGTGAATTCCTCGTGGCTGGGCGACAAAATCCGGCGGTATTCGTACGTCAACATTGGCGTTGCGGTGGCCGTCGATGAAGGTCTGCTGGTACCGGTGATTCGCAACGCGGATCAGAAAACGCTGTCGACCATTGCCGCCGAGGTGAAAGACCTGGCCGGCAAGGCGAAAGATAAAAAACTCCAGCCGAAAGACTGGGAAGGCAGCACATTCTCGATTTCCAACCTGGGAATGTTCGGCATCGACGAATTTACGGCGATCATCAACCCGCCCGATTCCTGTATTCTGGCGATTGGCTCGATCAAACAAACCGTCAAATTTGAAGGCGAGGTGGCCAAACCCACCAATGTCATGAAAGTGACCCTTTCGTGCGATCACCGTTCTGTCGATGGCGCAACGGGCGCGTCGTTCCTTCAGACGTTCAAAGGTCTGCTGGAAAATCCGTTCGGGATGCTGGTGTAAAATGGGTTTATGGTTTACAGTTTACGGTTTATGGTTTAGGCATCCTTTCCCGACTAGACTCCATAAACTGTAAACCATAAACCATAAACTGAAAAAATCGAATGCAAAAAATTCACGCCACAACCGTCATTGGCATTCTGCACAATGGCGAGATTGCGCTCGGAGCCGACGGCCAGGCCACGATGGGCAATACCATTGCCAAAAGTAACGTTCGAAAAGTACGCAGCCTGATGAACGGCAAGGTGCTGGCCGGTTTTGCCGGTTCCACCGCCGATGCTTTTACGCTGATCGAACGATTTGAAGAAAAACTCAATGCCTACGGTGGCAACCTGAAACGGGCCGCTATCGAACTGGCCAAGGACTGGCGCACCGACCGGTATTTGCGGAAGCTGGAGGCCATGTTGATTGTGGCATCCAAAGACGACCTGCTGGTTATTTCCGGAACCGGTGATGTGCTGGAACCGGATAACCAGATTGCCGCCATCGGCTCCGGCAGCATGTATGCCCAGTCGGCGGCCATCGCCCTGAAAAAACACGCTTCCCAATTGACGGCGGAAGAAATGGTTCGGGAAAGCCTGCATATTGCGGCAGATATTTGCATTTACACCAACCACAATCTCGTGGTTGAAACGATTCGGTAATTATCTGGTTTAGGTTTACGGTTTATAGTTTACGGTTTACGGTTGGCTGACGCACTCGATAAAGGCTTGCGTCAGCCAACCGTAAACCGTAAACTATAAACCGTAAACTGAAAACCGTAAACCGTAAACAGACCAACTGTCTATGAAAGGTTTGCGTGCTGTTTTGCCCAAAGCAGTCAGAAAGCGGATCACCTTCGGTTTCGGTACGGCCTTGTTGCTGATTGCCTTGGGGTTCGGGCTGACCTTGTACAGTTACAACCAATACCGGAAAGCCAGCGACCGGATTGAACACAGTCAACAGGTTACCAACCGGTTGGGGCGCATCCTGTCGTTGATTACGGACGTCGAAACCGGCGAAAGAGGGTATCTGGCTTCTTCCGGAGACGGGATTTACCTCGAAGCCTTCGACGTGGCCGTGCCGCAGTTTACGCCGGAATTGAACGAAATTCGCAGACTCGTCGCGGACAACCCGCAGCAACTCCGGAATGTCGATTCCCTGTCGAAGCGGATCGATACCAAAATCGCGACGGCCTACCAGCAGGTCGATGCCGTTAAAAAGAAGTTGCCGATTTCCATTGCGCGGACGTATATGCTGCTGGGGAAATCCCGCATGGATCGGGTTCGCCAATTGCTGAAAACCATGAACGAAATCGAGCAGGCCCGGTTTGAAACCTACTCCAAAGCCGCCGAAAATTCGTTTCGCAATACGCTGATTATTATTTTTACGTTGTCACTTCTGACATTCGTAACCCTGATTGTTTCGTATAACTTGCTTGAAAATGAGTTGAATACCCGGCAAAAAACGGAAGATCAACTGCGGGCTTACGAGGATGAATTACAGGATAAAATTCAGTTGCTGGAAATTTCGAACGAAGAACTGGAACGGTTTGCCTTTGTGGCTTCGCACGACATGCAGGAGCCGCTGCGCAAGATTCAGTCGTTTGGCTATTTGCTGCGCGACCGGTACGAAGAAGGGCTGACGCCGGATGGGGTGATGTATTTGAACAAGATTCTGCAATCGGCGGAGCGGATGTCGAAAATGATCAAGGACCTGCTTAATTTTTCCCGCATCTCCAGCAAAAAAGAACCGTTTCGGATGGTGCGGCTGGCCGATGTGGTGCAGGGCGTTCTGTCGGATCAGGAACTGAAAATAAAAGCTGCGGAGGCCGTCTTTCACATCGATAAACTGGCCGTGATAGAAGCCGTACAGAGCCAGATGGACCACCTTTTTTCCAATCTGATTTCGAACGCACTAAAGTTTACGCAGCCCGGTAAGGCCCCGGTTATTACGATCAAGGGGGGGGGCGTGGATGGCGATATGTACCCCGAACTTATTCCCGGGAAAAAATATTACCAAATTACGGTTGCCGACAACGGGATCGGTTTTAATGAAAAATACATCGACCATATTTTTAAAATTTTCCAGCGCCTGCACGGAAAAAGCACCTACGAGGGAACCGGAATCGGGCTGGCCATTTGCAAGCGCATCGTTACCAATCACAAGGGCCTGATTACAGCCCAAAGCCAGCCCGGTGTGGGCACGACCTTTATCATTTTATTACCCGAAAAGCAGACGCAGTCTATACATGACAATGCAACAACCCACGAAACCAGTACATATACTATTGGCTGATGACGACGAAGACGACCGGTTTTTAACGCGGGAAGCTTTTCGTCAGCAGTTTCCGGTGACCGAAATGAGTGTTGTTGAGGATGGGGAAGAACTAATGGAATTTTTGCGTCGAACGGGCCGCTACGAGTCGTCGGGTCATTCGCTGCCGGAGTTGATTTTGCTGGATTTGAACATGCCGCGGAAAGATGGCCGCGAGGCTTTGCAGGAGATTAAGTCAGACCGTGAACTCCGGCATATTCCCGTTGTGATTCTGACTACCTCCGACGCCGGTATCGATATTGACAATTCCTACCTGTGGGGAGCCAATAGCTTCATTACCAAGCCGTCTTCTTTCAAGACCTTGATGGACATTACGCAAACCATCGGTGACTACTGGTTCAATGTCGTGAAAGTAAGCGGCCGGAATTAGAAAAACGGGGGTTATTCATTGACTTTAAGGGTTGTCAACTGGGCCATGATCTGTTCCAGATACCCCATGACGCCCTTCAGGGAACCGGGGTTGTATTTGTTCACCAAAATTGTAAAACTCAGGAGTTCTCCGTCGGCGGAGGTGGCATAGCCGGCATAGGCCCGTACCCCCTCGATGGTTCCGCTTTTGGCCCGCACGTTCCCGACGGCGGGTGTGCCACGTGCCAGGCTTTTGACCGTTCCCGACTCGCCCACCACAGGAATGCTGTCGTAAAACGGAAGAAAACTTTTCTCCTTCGACATCGCTGCCAGAATGCCGGAAAGATTTGCCGCCGTCAGCGCCCCAACCGGCGACAAACCGCTGCCATCTTTGGGGCGAAAACCGCTCAGGTCGACGCCCTTGCCCTGCCAGAACCGGGTCAGTTGCTGAACGGCCTGTTCGGTGTTTACCGGGGCTTTCGCCAGTGCATTGCCAGCCAGTATCAGCAGCGATTCGGCGTATAAATTGATGCTCTGGTGATTGGTCAGTCGCGCAATTTCGGAAAGCGGTACCGACATATGGAGGTGCAAGGGTTGTCGTCTGGTTGCCGGGGTGATCGGCGGTATTCCGGCCACGACCGGCGCTCCGATCCGGTTGGGCCCGATGGATTGGGGCAGGCTGTTGACGAAAATACCGGCTCGAGTTAGCTGGTCATGCAGGGCAAAAGCTGTAAAAAAGGCCGGATCGGGTAGGGAGCCTTTCACGCCAAATTCATTGACACCCGTCGGCACCGTTCCCTCCAGAAACACCTGGGTCGAAGGCGGAGCGTTGTAGATAATCACTTCGTCGCCCGAGCCTGCGGGGCCGGTTCGGACGTTGTTCTGAAGCTGGAGAAACGGCGTAGCGGGCTCCGTGCGCAGGAGTCCGGCGGGTTGCCCCACGGTTTTGGCGGGTTTAAAAACCGCCCGGTACAAATTCTCATTAAAATTTAGCCCGGAGATGCCAGCCCCGTAGTAATTGCCAATGTCGCCCCACACCCAGGTGTCCGGCACCGGCAGCGACTGAATCACCGTGGCGTCGCCAATGACCGAACCCCGGATTTGTTTGATGCCGGCACCCTGCACCATTTCCCGCCAGGTTCGCAGGAGGGTGGGGGCATCCGCAAATTCGGCGAAGCGGTTGCTGCCCAGTGTCGGATCGCCGGAACCCCGGATGTAGAGATTTCCGGTCAGAATGCTGTCCCGGATAGAACCGTCTGTTTCCAGAACCGTGCGGAAGGTGTAATTGTCACCCAGGACGGCCAGTGCCGTCGCCGTTGTAACCAGTTTGAGCGTAGAGGCTGAAGGCAGACTGAGCTGGGCGTTCACGTCGAGCAACGCCACACCATCGCGGACCCGGCGCACCGAAACGGCGGCTGTGCCATTGCGAACAAACGGGCTGGTTTGCAGTTGATTGACCGTTGTTTGAAGTCGTTGCAGGGCCAGCGAATCCGTTGCCGGGTGGGCCTGACAAAACGAAAGGATAACAAAAAAATAACCTAGTAGTAATGGTGTATACCGATGCATGGAAATACAAATAGGGAACACACGGTCAGTTGTTGCCATGAACTGGAAAAAGAAAGACCTTTTTGTTCGTTCGGTCGGTGTGCCGGTTCCTGATAGTTTATGAAAGCGGATTTCAGTAATATTGCAAAAATAGCCAGAATTTATAGCCCTTTTCTGTTGTTCTACCGAAATAAAAACTAGTTGTAGCTTCCTTTGAAACTGCACGATCGTGAGAATCAGTATCGAAGGCATTAATCGAATCGAATGAAGTTAACATTTTGGGGGGCAACCCGTCAGGTAACCGGTAGCATGTTTCTATTGGAGACAGAGGACCAGTACCGAATATTGATTGATTGCGGGGCCGATATGGATAAAAAAGCCGCCTTGAACGGCAACAGCCCGGAGGAGGATGAATCGCCGAAATCGGCTGCCGGTTTTTTTCCGTTTGAAGCGTCTTCGATCAACGTTGTTTTGCTGACCCACGCCCACATGGACCACAGCGGTAATCTTCCCAATTTGTACCGGGAGGGTTACGAAGGTCAGATTTTGTGTACAGATCCTACCTATTCATTGACCAACCTCCTGCTCCAAGACGCAGCTTCGCTCAACCACCGGCGGCTCAACGAAATGGGGAAAAGCAAAAAACAGAAGGTCCGGAAAAAAATGGCGAGCCTGCAAAAGGATTTATTTCTGGAAAAGCAGGTGCGGGAATCCATGGACAACGTGGTTCCGATTCAGTATAACCGGAAGTTTCGGCTCGGCGACAGCATCGATGTGACGTTTGTGCCGGCTGGTCATTTGCTCGGAGCGGCACATATTGTCATCAACGTTTACGAAAACGGCGAGAAAAAAAGTCTTTGCTTTTCGGGTGACATCGGTCGTAAAAACTACCCGCTGCTGGGCGATCCGGAGCCGATTCCGCAGGTCGATTACCTGATTTGCGAGTCGACCTACGGCAACCGGCTGCACATTAATAGCGAAACCCCGGAAGCCATGCTCGCCGATGTCATCCAGCGAACCTGCATCGACATTCCGGGTCGGCTGATCATTCCGTCGTTCTCGGTGGGCCGAACGCAGGCGCTGCTCTATACGCTCAACCGCCTGTATACCGAACAGGGTTTTCCGCCGATTAAAGTCTTCTCCGACAGTCCGTTGGCCCTCGAAAGTACAAAAGTGTACCAGAAGAACCTGCGGTTGTTGAACAAGGAAGCGAAGGCGTATCAGGAAGAAAATGAATCGTTGTTCGACTTTGTCAATTTCGAATACCTCGAAAGCTCGAAAGCCAGTCGCGAAGTCTCGAACTACAACCAGCCCTGCATCATCAT
Source organism: Larkinella fluvii (assembly GCF_051857545.1). Classification (NCBI taxonomy): domain Bacteria; kingdom Pseudomonadati; phylum Bacteroidota; class Cytophagia; order Cytophagales; family Spirosomataceae; genus Larkinella; species Larkinella fluvii. The sequence goes on from NZ_JBPZHB010000004.1 coordinate 150,855, forward strand.
TTCGTCGTCGGGCATGGTTCAGGGCGGGCGCGTGGAACAACACGTGGCGGCCAACATCAGCAATCCGTATTGCACCATCCTGATCATTGGGTATTGTGCCGAAGGAACCCTCGGCTGGCGGTTGCTGAACGGACAACCGACCATTTCGATCAAGGACAAGGAGGAACCGGTTTTGGCGAAGGTCGAACGGACCGACGTGTTCAGTGGTCACGGCGACCGCGATGATCTGGTGCGGTTTGTCAAACACCAGTCGCCCGAAAAGCTGAAAAAAGTGTTTCTGGTCCACGGCGAATTCACCAGCATGTCGGCTTTTCAGCAGACGCTGGCGGACGAAGGATTTACCAATGTGGAGATTCCGACCAAAGGCCAGACGTATGAGTTATAAGCGCGAAAGGTTGCTGAACCGGATTTTCCGCTAACTTTGCCAATCGAAAAAGTTGCCCCGTCCGTTTCCGGTTTTTGTTTTGGATCAAATGAAACCGGATGACGACACCTTAAATGGGCAGCAGACAACCAATTCTTGAATGAGGACGTATTTGGACTTCGAAAAACCTATAGCCGATTTAGAAGTACGACTGGTCGAAATGAAGAAACTGGCCGAAACCAGTAACGTAGATGTTACTGGTGCTGTAGCGTCACTGGAAATCAGTATTGAAAAACTCCGCAAGGAAATTTTTGAGAACCTTACCCGCTGGCAGCGCGTCCAACTTTCCCGCCATCCCGACCGGCCCTACACGCTCGATTACATTTCCCTGATGGGCGATCAGTTTGTTGAACTGCATGGTGATCGAACCGTTCGGGATGACCCCGCGATGGTCGGCGGTTTTGTCGAAATGGATGGCCAGACGGTCATGCTGATCGGTCAGCAGAAAGGGCGAAACACCAAGCAGCGCCAGCAACGCAACTTTGGCATGGCCAACCCGGAAGGCTACCGCAAAGCCCTTCGGCTGATGAAACTGGCCGAGAAATTCAATAAACCCATCGTGACGATGATCGACACGCCGGGTGCTTATCCGGGGCTGGAGGCTGAAGAACGGGGGCAGGGCGAAGCCATTGCCCGCAACCTCAAGGAAATGTTCATGCTTCAGGTGCCGGTGATCTGCATCGTCATCGGCGAAGGTGCTTCGGGCGGTGCGCTCGGAATCGGCATTGGCGACCGGGTTCTGATGCTCGAAAATACCTGGTATTCGGTGATTTCGCCCGAAAACTGCTCGACCATTCTCTGGCGTAGCTGGGATTATAAGGAGCAGGCGGCCGAAGCCATGAAGCTGTCGGCGCGGGATATGGAAAAAAATAAGCTCGTGGATGGCATCATCGAGGAGCCCGAAGGAGGAGCCCATACCGACCATGCCGAAATGGCCCGACGGATTAAAAAAACCATTCTGGAGAAAATTGAGGAACTCAACCAGTTTACGCCCGAAGAACGCATCGATCAGCGGATTGAGAAATTCTGTTCAATGGGGGTTGTGGTCGAATAATGGTAAATTCTATGGCAGGTGTCTTAAAACCGGGTATTAAAAATATCATTTTCGACCTCGGCGACGTCATTATTCCCATCGATCTGCGCGCGCCCATCCGCAATTTCGCTTCGCTTTCGGGCATGAGTGAAGAGGCTGTGGAAGCACTGTGGAAGGAACACGGCCTGACGATGCACTACGAAACCGGGTTGATCGACGATGCCGGTTTTCGGCAGCACGTCCGCGACCTGCTCAAAAATGATAGCTGGGCCGACGAGGTGATCGATACCGCCTGGAACACGGTTTTGCTCGATTTGCCCGTTGAACGGGTCGACCGCATCCGGGAACTGCACGGAAAATACCGGCTGTTTCTGTTGAGCAACACCAGTGCCATTCACATTCAGGGCGTCAATAAAATCTTCATGGAGCTGGGGCAACCGTCGCTGGAAGAACTTTTTGAGCGGGTCTACTACTCCTACGAGGTGAAAATGGCCAAACCCTCGCCCGCAATTTACCGGCATGTGCTGACTACCTCCGGTCTGGTGGCCGAAGAAACCCTGTTTTTAGATGACAATCCGCACAACATTCGCTCGGCGGCTGAGTTAGGTATCCATGCTGTGCAGGTGCAACCGCCCCTGTCGATTCTTGATTATCTTCGCGATGAATCCACCAACGAGGACATACCTCATTCAAGCTAGCCTTTTTGTTCTTACCCTGATTTCAACAACTGCGGCTGGTGCAGAATGGATGTATGGCCGTTCTTTTCTGGATCCGAAACACGGTATTGGCTGGCCGGAATTCTGGGATGGGCTTCACTATTCAATTCCGTTTCTGGCCATTCTGACGGTTCACGAATTCGGACATTTTTTTATGGCCCGGTACCACCACGTCCGGGTCACCTTGCCTTACTACATTCCGATGTGGTTCGGTTTCGGGCAAACGCTTGGCACGCTGGGAGCTTTTATCCGGATCCAGGATTTCATCAACAGCCGCAAGAAATTCTTCGATATTGGCATTGCCGGGCCATTAGCCGGATTTGTGCTGGCACTCATCGTTCTCTGGTACGGTTTTACACATTTGCCACCACCGGAACACATCTTTTCGATTCACCCCGAATACCAGAAATACGGATTGGCTTTCGGTCAATACGTTTATAAAAACCTGCCGCCCGAGAGTGCGATTCAGTTGGGGGATAACCTCTTGTTCTGGTTTTTCAAAACCTACGTTGCCGACCCGGCCCGTTTGCCGCATCCCTACGAAATGATCCATTATCCGTATTTGATGGCGGGTTATTTTGCCCTGTTTTTTACGTCACTCAACCTGATTCCGATTGGTCAACTGGACGGCGGTCACGTGCTGTACAGCCTGATTGGCCGCCGGGCGTTTCGGATGATTGCGCCGGTTTTGCTGGTGGGCTTTGCGTTTTATGCCGGATTGGGCTTCATCAAACCCTCCGATTTCATCGTCGCCAACGACGGCGTTTTTACCAACGAACTGGGTTATCTGGTGTTGTATGTCATCGGGTTGTTCGTCAGTTTTCAGAGTATCAGCGAAAACCGGATGACAGCCCTGACGCTGGCGTTGAGTGTGGTGGCTGGTCAGTTTTTAATCTCGTTCTTCTTTCCGGCGGCCGAAGGTTATCCCGGGTTTCTGTTATTTATTCTGATTCTGGGGCGTTTTCTGGGCGTTTACCACCCCGATACGGAGGACGATCAGCCATTAGGAACCGGTCGGGTGGTACTCGGCTGGCTGGCTTTGCTCATTTTTGTCCTGTGTTTTAGCCCCAAACCGTTTGTTTTTTCTTAAAATTGCCGCCCTCAACGTAGACGGTTTTAGAGGATATGTTTAGCGCACTGGCCCGGTGGCTCTATAAAGTAGCCGGATGGAAACTTCTCGGCGTGGTTCCGGATCTTCCCAAAGCGATTTGGGTCCTGGCTCCGCACAATACCAACTGGGATTTTCCGGTGGGCGTGGGAGCGCGGGCAACAACGCGCGTCTGGATTCAGTATCTGGCTAAAAAAGAATTGTTTACGTGGTATGCCGGCTGGTTTTTCCGGCTTCTGGGAGGCAAACCCGTCAACCGGAGCCGGGCCAACAACCTGGTGGATGCGATTGTGGATGTCTTTATCCAAAACGAGTACCTGCACATCTGCATTCCCCCCGAAGGCACCCGCAGCGATGTGGAGCGGCTCAAAACCGGCTTTTACTACATTGCCCTGAAGGCTGACGTTCCCATCATCCTTACCGGAATCGACTATCCCCGGAAAGCCGTTGTTCTGAGTGAACCGATGTATATGACCGGCGACTACCAGAAAGATATGCGCCCGATTTATGAGTTTTTCAGCCAGATTCAGGGTCAGCGGAAGGAATGGCTGAAGCGGTATGAAGAGACTGGCTTAATTTCGTAAATACTTCACCATCAGTTCCCCCGCGCGATCCGATGCGCCCGGTCCACCCACTTTCTCCCGCAATTCCGCGTAATCAGCCCGTTGTCGGTCGTGATCTGATCCGCCGGGGAGAATTTTCGTCAGTTCATCAACCAGACGTTCTGTGGTCAGTTCATACTGCTTCAACTCTTTGACGGCTTCCCGACCCAGAATGAGGTTGACCAGCGATATAAAAGGCACCGCAATGAGCCGACTGGCGACCTGAAAGGTCACCCACGACATTTTGTAGCAAACCACTTCAGGCACATTCAGTAGGGCGGTTTCCAGCGTGGCTGTTCCCGAAGTAACCAAAGCGGCCTCCGCAACCGCCAGCAAATCGTAGGCTGCGTCGGTCACGACCGGTATATCCGGCGCGTTTTTCAGCAAGGTTTCGTAGAGGGATTTCGGCAGATTGCTGACGCCGGAAACCACAAACTGGTGATTGGGGAAGTGCCGGACGGTTTCCAGCATGGCGGGCAGCAGCAGCGACACTTCCTGATGACGGCTGCCGGGCAGAAGGGCAATGATTGGTTTGTCACCCAACTGGTTCTTTTGCCGGAAAACCGGGTCAGGTCGGAAGGCGGCAATGGCGTCCATCAACGGGTTGCCGACGTAATCGACCGGGTAGTCGTATTGCTGGTAAAACGCCACTTCAAACGGAAAAATGACAAAAAGCCGGTCTACCACCGCCTTGATTTTTAAAGCGCGTTTCTGGTTCCAGGCCCATACTTTGGGCGAGATGTAATAGAAAACCGGAATGCCGTGCTTTTTGGCAAAGGTAGCCATCCGCAGGTTAAAACCGGCGTAATCGATCAGAATCAAAACATCTGGGTGGGTTTCAAGCAAATCCCGCTGGCAATCACGCAGGTTTTTCCGGATGGTTCCCAGGTTTTGAACCACTTCGAGAAAGCCCATGAACGCCATTGAGCGATAGTGCCGGACGAGTGTGGCTCCGGCTTCTTCCATTTGCTCACCACCCCAGGCCCGAAAGCGGGCATTGGGGTCGTGGTGGTGTATGGCTTTAATCAGATTGCCGCCGTGGAGGTCGCCGGAGCGCTCTCCGGCAATGAGGTAGTACGTCATCGGTTATTCCCCATAATAATCCACGTAATTTTTCGGGGTCTCGTATAAGCGGATGCGGTGAAGCCGGGCTTCGGTAAGCTGACCTAGGGCGCGATCCAGAATTTTCCAGATTTCGACGATAAAGATCTCACAACTAGCCATTTTTCCCTGCATGAAATCGACATCCAGGTTGAGGTTTTTGTGATCGACCTTGTCGATCACTTCGGTTTTCACCAGATCGCCCAGCACTTTCAGGTCGATGACGAAACCCGTGTCAGGATTGGGTTCCCCTTTGACGGTTACAATTAACTCAAAGTTGTGACCATGTCCGTTCACATTGGCACACGGACCAAATACTTCTTTATTTTTCTCGTCAGACCAGGCCGGGTTAAATAACCGGTGGGCTGCGTTAAAATGCTCTTTTCTGCTAATATATACCATTATTCACCATCGCCGGGGCGATTCGTCGTTTCGGGTAGGTTTTATACCACCACTTGATTTGGTTGCAAAATTACGGCCTTCGGAGCGTTAATAAAAATCCAAATTTTAACCGACTGCGCTTCCGCATTGGTGAACAAAATAGAGCGGTTTTACGGCCATGCAGGAAAATCAATATTGGAATATTTCTATTTTTTCATCAAAACGTGGATTGGTTGGTGTAGTGAATTATCCTAACTTTACACCCTATTTAGGATGTTAACACGTAATTTTAATCTAACCTAAAACAATCGTTGCTCAATTTCTACGGAGTATGATCATTGTTACGGGCGCTACAGGCTTCATCGGAAGCTGTCTGATTTCAAGACTGAATCAGGAAAATTTCAATGCTATCATTGCTGTGGATGATTTTTCACGGGACGACAAGCTGGCCAATCTGGAAGAAAAACGCATTCTTGAACGGGTCGACCGGGAAGCGTTTTTCGACTGGCTGGACAACAATTACCATGAGATTGAATTTTTATTCCACATCGGTGCCCGAACCGACACGACGGAGTTTGACCGCAGTATTTTCGAACACCTCAATGTCGAGTATTCCAAGAAAATCTGGCAGAAATGCATCGAGTACCAGATTCCGCTGGTCTATGCATCCTCGGCGGCTACCTACGGGCTGGGCGAATTGGGCTACGATGACAATGAATCGCTTATTCCGCAGCTAAAACCGCTCAATCCCTACGGCGACTCCAAAAACGAGTTTGATATCTGGGTTTTGGAACAGGAAAAACACCCGTTCTTCTGGGCCGGTTTGAAATTCTTCAACGTCTACGGGCCAAACGAATACCACAAAAGCCGCATGGCTTCCGTTATCTACCACGCCTTTTGTCAGATACAGCAAAAAGGTTCGATGAAATTGTTCCGGTCGCATCACCCGAATTTCGCAGACGGTGAACAGATGCGCGATTTCATTTATGTGAAGGACGTTGTGGAGGTCTGTATGTTTTTGATGCACCACCGCCGGAACTCCGGGATCTACAACCTCGGCAGCGGCAAAGCCCGAACCTTCCTGGATTTGGCCAACAACACCTTTCAGGCCATGGGCGTGACGCCCCAGATCGAGTTCATCGACACGCCCGAAGACATCCGTGACAAATATCAGTATTATACGCAGGCCACGATGAGCAAACTGCGCTCCATCGGGTATTCCCAGCCGTTTCGATCGCTGGAAGCCGGTATTGAGGATTACGTGAAAAATTACCTGGGGCCGGGGAAATATCTGTGAGGTTTCCACGGTTGGAAGACCGTGGAAACTGCCCATTTACTGCCAGATAATTTCGACAACTTCCTTCTTTAAATCCACCGTTGTCCGTTTTTCGTCGTGATTCCGGCGCAGCAGAATCGCGCCGTTCTGAACCCGCATCGATTCCTGTTGCAGAACGCGGGTATCATCTTTTTTGTGGAAAACAGACACCGATACATCGGCATAGTCGGGCAGCGGCAGCGAATACGTTTTGCCCGTCACTTTAATGGATTTTGCCGAAGCGGCCAATGTCTGCCCCTTGGCCATCGCCAGCGCGCGTGAAGCCTGCGGGACGCCATAGCCAATGTAATTGTTGCCGTAGGGATAGAGGTGCGACGATTTTTCGATAATGGCAATCAGTTCTTTGTTGGTCAGCTTCGGATTGGCCTGCATCAGACAGGCGGCAAAACCGGTGATGACCGGAGCCGAAAGCGAGGTGCCATACAGCGAAAAACAGGAAACGTTCGGTTTCAGATAGGGGAGAAATTCCGGTCCAATGCTGCTGTAGCCAATGCGGTTCCAGACCTTGTTGTTGGTGGCTCCCACGGCCAGCACGCCTTGTGCGTCGGCCGGGGTTGAAATGATGCGCCAGGAGCGGTCGTCGCCCTCGTTGCCGGCCGAAACGATGACCAGGATGCCCTTTTTGTCGGCGGCCAGTTGAGCGGCTTTGCTGATCAGGCTCGTGTGGCCGTCCATCTGGTTGGGCTGGTAGTTTTCTTTGGGGTTCGTAAAGCCTTTGGCATAGCCCAGCGAGGTGTTGATGATGCGCACGCCCAGGCTGTCCATCCACTCCATGGCAGCAATCCAGTTGTCTTCTTCGCCCCGAAATTCGCGGGCACCGTGGTCGGTACGGGCGAGGTAGAAGGTGGCATCGGTGGCTAAACCGTACTGAATATTTTCGTTGGGATCGTGGCCCGAAATGGCGGCCATCACTTCCGTGCCGTGAAAGTCGGAGAGGGTTTCGAGTGAACCGAAAAAGGCGTTGCGGGGGCGACTGGTATTGACGTAGTCGCGCACTTCCCTGATCCCGTTTCGCTGAAAAATGTGTTTCAAGGCACTGGCCGAATCTGCTCCGAAATACCCCGCATCGATCACGCCGATGGTTACATTTCGGGCCGTCATGCCAGCGCGACCGAACACCTCCGCCTGAATTTGCGACATCACCGGTGCCATCTGCACCTTTGAAATGTCGTGATCGATGCTGTTGATGACAAGGTGCTGATCAATGGGAACAAGGTCCTTCACAAACGACAAGGCCTTCACTTGTTGCGCCTGTCCGGCGGTCAGTTCGGCCGAAACCGCATTGAGCCAGCGTGAACGGAAGAGCGGACGAACGCCATGGTGGGAGAGAGCCTGCAAGTAGGCCGGATTGAGCGGCAGGTCCGTTTCGTCGACGGGGAGCCCCATCGACTGGCGATTGGAGAGGGTGAGGGGAGAAAGCGACGGTTTTTCAGCAGAAGGCTTGTCCTTCAGGGTAATCCAGTATTTGGATTGGGCGTTTGTGATACCGGCTCCGAAGAGCGTGATCCCAAAAAGAAGCGCAACAATTTTTTTCATTGAAACGAAAGCATCAATTTTAGGCATTAATATACAAAATCATATTGATATTACCGAATTGGGCGATTTGAAACCTTACTCCGCATGAAGTATACACCCATCAGCAACGAATTGTTTATCCGAAACCGCCGACGGCTGGCGGAAGTATTGAAACCCAAATCCGTCGTGGTTCTGAACGCCAACGACATCATGCCGACCAATGCCGACGGTACGATGGGTTTCCGGCAGAATAACGACCTCTTTTACCTTTCCGGCGTCGATCAGGAAGAAACCATTCTGGTGTTGTTTCCCGATCATCCGGACGAGCGGTTTCGCGAAGTTCTGTTTCTGCGGGAAACGAGCGAGCTGATTGAAATCTGGGAAGGGCATAAGCTGACCAAGGAAGAAGCGGAGCAAACCTCGGGCATTTCCCGGAAGTCGGTTTTCTGGACGCACGAATTCGACCGTGTGTTTATCCAGATGGTTTTTGAGGCTGAACACATTTATCTGAACACCAACGAACACACCCGGAACTCGTCGGAGGTGGAAAGTCGCGAAGCCCGGGGCATCCGCCAGTTTCGGGAAAAATACCCGCTTCACCGGTATGAGCGACTGGCGCCGTTGATGCATTTTCTTCGGGCGATCAAACAGCCGGAGGAAGTGGCCCTGCTCAGCGAAGCAATCCGGATTACGGAAGCTGGTTTTCGGCGGCTGTTGCCTTTCATCAAACCCGGTGTGTGGGAGTACGAAATTGAAGCCGAACTGCTCCACGAATTTGTCCGGCAGCGGTCGCAGGGGTTTGCCTATACGCCAATCATCGCATCCGGGGCCAGCGCCTGTGTTTTGCACTATATCGAGAACAACCGCCCATGCCAGGACGGGGAAGTCATCTTGCTGGACGTGGCCGCTGAATACGCAAATTACAACGCCGACCTGACGCGCAGTCTGCCGGTGAACGGGCGGTTTACGGAGCGGCAGAAAGCCGTTTATCAGGCGGTGCTGCATGTGATGAAGGAAGCGAAAAAACTGCTGGTGCCGGGCAATGTCTGGGACGATTACCACAAGGAAGTCGGCCGCATCATGGAGTCGCAACTGATCGGGCTGGGCCTGCTCGACCGGCAGGAGGTGGCAAAACAGGACCCTGACAATCCGCTGTACCGCCAGTATTTCATGCACGGAACTTCCCATTTCCTCGGTCTGGATGTGCATGATGTGGGTAACAAATACCGCAAATTCGAAGCCGGAATGGTATTTACCTGTGAACCGGGCATCTATATACGCAAAGAAGGTTTGGGCATCCGGCTGGAGAACAATCTTCTGATAACGGAAACCGGAAACATCGACCTGATGGATTCGATCCCAATCGAAATCGAAGAAATTGAGGATTTGATGCACCAAAAACCGTGACGCACCCTGACTTTCGCACCGCTGACAGGGTCTACGACTGTACGATAGCCCGGCGCTGTCAGGGTGCGAAAGTCAGGGGGTGAGTGTATCGCAAATTCGGTGAATGGCGCGTTCGATCCGCTTCCAGCCTTCGTCCGATTGCAAATCAAGGGTCATAAAATGGTTCTGATTGGGGGCAATGAGCAGGAGCATGGTGATGCCCGAAACCAGAATGGCGGTCACGGCGCTCTGGTCCTCCTTGTCGTTGGTAAAAAACTGGTCGAGAACCTTCTGAAATGATTCGTTACGGGCAATTGCCAACTGCTGACTCAGGTAGGAACCCGGATTGCTGATTTCCCATTTGAGCATTTCCTGAGCCGGCATCCGTCCTTTCAACTCGCGCAGCAGTCCAACCAGGTAGTCGACCCGGGTTTGTTTTTTGACGGTTGGATCGGTTTCCGGGTGTTTAGCCAGAAACTGCTGGTTGTAATCGGTCAGAAAATGGCCTTCGTGCAGAAACCGTTCCATCAGACCCTCCCAGCCTCCAAAATACCGGTAAATAAGCACCTTATTGACTCCCGCTCTTTCGGCTACCGCGTTGATTCCAACCCGGTTGACGCCCCGTTCAGAAATCACTTCCCCTACAGCCTGAAGTATGCGCGCCATAGTCTGTGTGCGACTCCTTTTCCGAACTTCTATCATTCCACTAGGCTTAAACGTCCGGGGGCAAACAGGCCCCATTTCGGTTTGGTTTTAAAGCTAAACTTGATTTCGTATCGGAAGCAAAGGTAGGTGTTTTCGACTAAACGGTTTTTGTTTTTGAGAATTGTCAGACAAAAAAATGGGAAAAGCTAGAAAACGGTAACCCGATCAAATTTGTATAATTTGACTTAACGCTCCGGAAAAAGGGCCAGTTGATTGACTAAATCCCGGATGGCTTCGCGCAGTTGGAACCGGGTTAAGGTAACATCCATCAGGAGTGGAAAATCGGGGTAAGGATGCCAGGATGGCGTTAGGGTGCCGTCCAACTGAATTTGCAGCCGGTACTGTTCATTGGGCAGGGAAGAGGCTTCGACGTTCAGGCCCGGTTCCGAAAACGAGACCGTGACGTGATTGATAGCGCGGCTCCAGAGCAGTTTAAGACCGTTGATCAGCCGCTTGATTTCGTAGGTTTGCAGCGGTGCCGATTGGGTATAGGATTCTTTTTGCCATTCGGTCGACAGTTCGCAGAGCAGGCTGTTGCGTTCCCGCCAGTTGGTTGCTTTCACACCGTAGCCTTTGATCGATAGTTCAAATGAACCGGTAGAACTCTTCAGTTTCATCGCGTTGGGGAGGGTTTTGTTGCAAAAATAGACTTTTGCCTATCTACCAAATATACTATACCGGCGGGTGGTGTCCAAATCAAAAACCGGAATCTTTTTTAATGACCCCGTTCAATCTTTTTCCGGAAATTCTGTCAACAACGCGGCCGGGCTGGCTATCTTTGCGCGAATTTGTTCAACCCTGTTTGTTGGTTTCTGCCGGTAGTATCGGACTGATGAAAATCCGCAGAACGTAACAAATCTTAAACAGTTATACGAAATCAAATGGCTAAAGTGCTGATTATTGGTGCCGGCGGAGTCGGGAGTGTCGTTGCGCACAAATGTGCGTTGAATGCGGACGTCTTCACAGACATTATGCTGGCCAGCCGGACACTTTCCAAGTGCGATAAAATTGCCGCCGAAATTCGGGAAATGCACGGCGTGGAAATCAAAACGGCGAAGGTCGATGCCGACGTGGTGGCCGAAATGGTCAAGCTGATCAAGCAGTTCCAGCCGTATCTGGTTATCAATGTCGCCTTGCCCTATCAGGATTTGCCCATCATGGATGCCTGTCTGGAAACCCGGACGCACTACATGGACACCGCCAATTACGAGCCGAAAGATGTCGCCAAGTTCGAATATAGCTGGCAATGGGCCTATCAGGAGCGGTTTAAGGAAGCCGGTATTATGGCGCTGTTGGGTTGTGGCTTCGATCCGGGCGCCACGCAGGTGTTTACGGCCTACGCAGCCAAGCACCACTTCGACGAGATGCACTACCTGGACATTGTCGATTGCAATGCGGGGAACCACGGCAAGGCATTTGCCACCAATTTCAATCCCGAAATCAACATCCGGGAGATAACGCAGCCTGGGCGGTATTGGGAAAACGGCGAATGGATCGAAATCGAAGCCATGTCGATTCATAAACCGATCGTTTACCCCGAGATAGGCCCAAAAGAGTCGTACGTGCTCTACCACGAAGAACTCGAATCACTGGTTAAAAACTTCCCGACGCTGAAACGCGCCCGGTTCTGGATGACGTTCGGGCAGGCTTACATCACCCACCTTCAGGTGCTGGAAAACGTGGGCATGACCAGCATCAAACCGATCCAGTTTCAGGGAATCGATATTGTGCCGCTGGAATTTCTGAAAGCCGTGTTGCCGGCTCCCGACTCCCTGGGAGAAAACTACACGGGGCAGACTTCGATCGGTTGCCAGATCAAAGGCATCAAGGACGGCCATGAAAAAACGTATTTCATCTGGAACAACTGCGACCACGCCGAGACCTATAAGGAAGTTCGGGGGCAGGCGGTGAGCTACACCACGGGTGTCCCGGCCATGATCGGTGCCATGCTGATGCTGAAAGGCGTCTGGATGCAGCCCGGCGTCTGGAACTGCGAAGAACTCGACCCCGATCCGTTCATCGAACAAATGAACAAACAGGGCCTGCCAGTTCAGGACCAAATCAATCAGCCGCTGAGCGTAGAAAATTAAGTGTGAAGAGTTATGAGTGAAGAGTTGGCTGACGCGTGGTAATTACCAGGACCATTAACTTTTCACTCTTCACTCATAACTCTTAATTCCTCAGCCATCCTCCCCGAAAACCGGCTCGTAACAAGCCCCGCCGGATGATGGGGTTGCGCATCATGAGGTTCCAGATCTGGTTGGTGCGGTAGTTTTCGGTCATCAGCAGAATCGGGCCATTGTCGATGCCGAGGTAATCCTGGTCAAACCACTGGCCGGGGTAAGAAAGGTTGAAGGCGTCCTTGAAACCGTAGGGACCGTAGATCTTTTTTCCATAGCGGTATTTCATTAACTGGAGCGCCCGGATGCTTTCTTCCGGCGTAAACGGCATCGACCCACCGGCTGCCGTGGGCGCAATCGTCCCATCATCGACGATCTGTGTTGCGGCTGCACCCCGGGCGCGGTAGGAGAAAAACTGTCGTCCGTTGATCAGCGTATCTTTCGGGCCGTCGCTGGCGGTCAGGCCCCAGAGGTCGGTTTCATAGCCGGTAAATCCTCCGGGATTTTCGATGCAATAAGCGCGGTTGGCGAGCGTGGCCCGGCGGCTGTTCTCAAAATAATCAATTCCCCGCTGACGCATGTAAGCGTCTTGAATACTGCGGAAATCAATCCAGATGTGCGAATACTGATGCCCAAACAGCGGCTCAAAGTTAACGTGGGTATACTCCTTGAATTCTTTCCATTCGTAGGACGCCGTCCAGGTCGTCCAGGCTTCGGGCCCAATCGGATAGGTGGGTGAGGCCAGGGCCAGCACATACAGGATCATTGCTTCATTATAGCCTTTCCAGTCAGATTTGATAAAACCGCTTTCGGGGTGCCAGCCCATCGACACCAGCGGTTTGCGGACCTGTATCCAGGTCCAGTCGACCCGGCGATAGATCCGGTCGACCAGCATCCGGATTTCCTTCTCTACCCGCGTGTTTTGATCAAAATATGACTGACTGCTCAGCATCCCGGCCAGTAGTAAGGCTGTGTCAATGGTCGACAACTCCACCTGTTTGAAACGCAGCCCGGTTTTCATATCCAGAAAATGGTAGAAAAAACCGTGGTAGCCGGTTGCGTTTTTTTCATCGGCCGATTGGGGGGCGTAATTAAAAAAGCGCAGGGTTCGAAGCGTTCGTTCGGCGGCCTGCTGGCGACTTACATACCCCCGCTCGACACCCACCAGGTAGGCCGTAAGCCCAAAGCCAGTGGCGGCAATGCTTGCAAACGAGGGCGATGGATATCGGTCGGGAATCAGCCCGTTTGGATTGTTACCCAGTTCCCAGAAATACAGAAACGTTTCCCGTTGCAGTGAATCCAGAAACCGCTTTGAGGTGGCCACGCCCCGGGGCTGAGCCAGTGAAAGCGTTGGACATAAGTACAACAACAGAAATAGGGACAACACAATGGAATGTGCAGGGGAACTACACCGGTATCGGTATCCTTCGACTTTCATGGCACAAAAATCAGCGGTATGGTAGGGAAAGATAGGGGAAAGAAAATAAAATAAATTACCTGTGACTTTTATATATAGTTTACTTATATATATTTGTATCAATCATTAACTCCGATCTGGCTATGACACCCGAACAGCTAAACGTCGCAACGCTCGACGACATCGTGTTTGAAAACCGCAACAAATTGTATGGCGCCTACGATTTGCGCCAGGTCTACCAGCGCAGTGCCAACCGGGCGCTGTGGTTGGGAATTGCCTTGTTTTGGGCCGCTTTGGCCACACCAACGCTCTATAACCGGCTGAAACCGGCCGAGACGCCGGATCAGTTTATGAATGAAGTGACGCTGGAAGACATCAGAACCTTACCGCAGGAAGAGCCGCCCGTGGTAATTCCGCCGAAAGTGGAGATTCCCGTGCAACTGCCCACGGTGCGAAATCTACCCCCGGAGGTGGTGACCGAAGCGCCCGATGATGTAACGGTGCCGACGGTGGAGGACCTGGAAGACAAGGTGTCGAGTGATAAAACCCAGGAGGGCGACCCCAACGCGCTGGATGTGATCGAAGCCCCCACGGAAACGGCAGGTCCGGCACCGGTGGAAAAATCGATTGAAGTGGAACGCAAACCGGATGAGGTATTTTTAAAAGTGGAACAAGACCCCCAGTTTCCGGGCGGTATGCGGAAAATGGCTGAATTCCTGGAAAAAAACCTGCGCTATCCGCCGGCCGCTTCCCGGGCAAGCATTTCCGGAAAAGTGTATCTCCAATTTGTGGTGAACACGGATGGGAGCATTGTCGATGTGAACGTTGTTAAAGGAATCGGATTTGGTTGTGATGAAGAAGCCCTGCGGGTCGTGAAGAAGATGCCGCCCTGGCAACCCGGCAAGCAATCGGGTCGGCCGGTGCGGGTTCGGTTTACGTTACCCGTGGTGTTTGCCCTGGAATAACGCATCCACACTTTTGACAGCATGCCCGCCGGTTACCAACCGGCGGGCATTTTTTATGCTGAACAAAACCGCTGTTTTCGCTATTTTTGTGATTAAAAACCGCCTTCATGTGGCGTCTCCATCCCTGATGATCGACTACTCCCAAATTCCCTCGCCCTGTTTTGTACTGGAAGAGACCAAACTCCGCACCAATTTAGAACTTATTGATAGTGTACAGCAACAGGCTGGGGTTCAGATTATTCTGGCTCTCAAAGGCTTCTCGATGTACAGTGCTTTCCCGCTGGTGAAGCAATACCTGTCGGGTGCCACGGCAAGTTCTCTCAACGAAATCAAGCTGGTCAACGAATACCTGGGTGTTCAGGCGCATACCTATATTCCGGCCATTCGCGACGATGAATTTGACGAAGTTCTCGAACGAAGCAGTCACCTGACGTTCAATTCGCTGAGCCAGTGGGAGCGGTTTAAAAACCGGGCGATCGGGTCGGGTGTTTCCTGCGGCATTCGCGTCAATCCGCAGTATTCGGAGGTCGCCACGGATATGTACAATCCCTGTGTGCCGGGCTCGCGGCTGGGCGTGACGCGGAATCTGATCGGCGACCGGCTGCCGGACGGGATGGAAGGCATTCATTTTCATACGCTCTGCGAAAACGATTCCTACACGCTCGAACGCACGCTGGAAGCACTGGAAAGCCGCTTTAGTGACCTGCTTCACCAGGCGCGTTGGGTCAACATGGGCGGAGGACACCTCATGACACGGGAAGGCTACAACACCGAACACCTGATCGGCTTGCTGAAAGCGTTCCGGGAAAAATACCAGGTCGAGGTCATTCTGGAACCGGGTTCGGCCATTGGGTGGCAGACCGGGGTACTGGTGTCGTCGGTTCTGGATGTGATTGACAGCCAGGGGATTCAGGTGGCCATTCTCGACACTTCCTTTGCCGCCCACATGCCCGACACGCTCGAAATGCCGTATAAACCCCGGATTCTGAATTCATACCACGAACCGGTTTCGGGGAAACCAACCTATCGCCTGGGCGGTATGACATGTCTGGCGGGGGACTTCATGGGCGACTACAGTTTTGATGAACCGCTTCAGATCGGAGATAAAATCGTTTTCGATGACATGATTCACTACACAATGGTGAAAACGAGCACGTTCAACGGCGTCAATCTGCCCTCCATCGGCATCTGGCAGGAAGATGATACCTTCCGGCTGGTGAAAACCTACGGGTATGAAAGCTTTAAGGACCGGTTAAGTTGAGGTAAATACTCTGAAAGGTGAAACCGCTTATGCCATTTAGTAAGTAATTTAAATAATACCGTAAATACGCCGGTTGTCAGACAAGTCTATTGTTGTATTAGGTATGATTATGAGTGTAATATGTCGTATATTTTCGGCAAAATTAAACTCATATGAACATCCTAAAAAACCTGACCGCTTCCGCATTTGTTTTTATCTTATTTCTTTTCGCCGGGTGTTCGGTTGACGATCACCTGCAACCGGTTACCATCAACATCAGCGGGCTTTCGTCGCTGACCGGAAACTGGTCATCCCTCGGAATCACCACCCAGGCCGCGATGGAAATTGCGGAGGAAGACATCAATAGCTATTTTGCGGGCAAAGGCAGCAGCTTCCGGCTCAGCGTTACGGGCTACGACACACAACTGGAAGCCGAAAAAGCGGTTGGTTTTTTTACCGCAGCGGCTGGTGCCGGAACCCGGTTTTTCATCGGGCCACAGTCCAGTGCCGAGCTGGCGGCTCTGTTGCCCCTCACCAGTTCCTACAACAGCCTCGTGATCAGCCAGGGCAGTACGGCGGGAAGTCTGGCCATTGCCGACGACCCGGTTTTCCGGTTTTGCCCGGCCGACAAAATTGAGGGAGCCGCCATTGCCAAAACCATCTACGAGCAAGGCATTCGCG
The DNA here is from genome assembly GCF_051857545.1 of Larkinella fluvii. Classification (NCBI taxonomy): domain Bacteria; kingdom Pseudomonadati; phylum Bacteroidota; class Cytophagia; order Cytophagales; family Spirosomataceae; genus Larkinella; species Larkinella fluvii. The sequence continues at coordinate 167,585 of NZ_JBPZHB010000004.1, forward strand.
GACTGGTAACGATTGCCCGCGATGATGCCGGCAACAAAGGCTTGCAAACGTCGACGGGTTCTTCCTTTACCACCTTGGGCGGGACGGTTCAGGCATTGACGCCCTATGGCACCTCGATCAGTGATTTTACGGCGGAAATTGCCGCGATCAAAGCCCAGATTTCCGCATTCACCACCACCTACGGTGCTGACAAAGTCGGCGTTTATCTGGCTTCTTTCGACGAATGTGTCGGTTTGTTCAAGCAGGCGGCTGCGGACCCGGTTCTGAGTTCCGTGCGCTGGTATGGTGGGGATGGCGTGGCGCTGAGTGCTGCCCTGATTGGCGATCCGGATGCCGCTGATTTTGCGATTAGCACGCAGTTTTTTACGCCGACCTTCGGTTTGCCGGATGCGTATAAAACCGCCTGGGAACCCCTGATTGCCCGGATAAAAACCAAAACCGGTATCGACGCCGATGCGTTCGGCATTGCGGTGTACGATGCGATGTGGGTCATTGCCAAAACGATTGAAGCCAGCAATGGCGTTCCGTCCGATCTCAACGCCCTGGAAAGTCAGTTTGTGACGCAGGCCAACGCCTATGTGGGAGCAACCGGCCCGACGGGCCTCGACACGTTTGGCGACCGGGCCAGTGGCTCATTCGATTACTGGGGCATTGAAAAGATTGGCGGTGTGTACCGGTGGAAACTGGTCGGAAAATCGAATTGAGTCTGTATAATTATAACTTTTCAGAAAGTTGAGTCTCTCATTTTGGTAGGGCAAACGCCATAATAGAACCGGCGGGATTTTCTTTGCTTCCGCCAACCGAGAGTGCGACAAATTGCCGGTTGCCACTGAAATACGTACAGGCGGTTGCGTTGGCAACACCCGGGAGCGCGGTTTCCCACACCAGTTTGCCCGTCGATTTGTCGAAGGCTTTTAATTTCTGATCCCGGGTGCCGCTGATAAAAACCAGCCCACCGGCGGTGACGATGGGGCCGGCAGAACCTTCCAGTCCGGTTTCGGCCGCCCCTTTTTCCTGTAATTCCGGATGATTCCCCAGCGGAATCTGCCAGACGTAATCGCCGGTAGTCAGGTTGATCGCGTTGAGAGTTCCCCAGGGCGGTTTGATGGCCGGATGTCCGTTTGGATCCCGGAAATGACCGTAGGCCGTCAGATTCAGGTATTTATCGGCACCCGCCAGGGTCTGACCGGTTTCCATTTTGGTGGCTTTACCCGAATTCTTTTCCCGGTCGAACAGGAAAGCGATGATGCCTTGTTCTTTCCCCTTAATTATGCTGGCGAAAGCTGGCATTTTGCCGCCACCCTGTTTGATTTTGGCCAGCGCAGCCTCGCGCGTCATCCGGTTTCGAAGGCCGGTCAGCGATGGATAGGTGGGTTCGTCGCCGTTTTTGTCTTTTCCATGGCAGCTCACGCAATACGTCATGTAGAGCGTTTTTCCCTGGGCAAAAACCGTCTGGTCTTTGGCTTCTTTTTCAAGATCGACTTTTTGCATCGACTGAATTTCCGGCGAATCGTTCGACTTGACATACAATACGCTCGTGGCTGGGTCATAGGCCGCGCCACCCCATTCGGCACCGCCCCGGGTTCCGGGCAGCATCAACGTGCCTTTCAGATCCGGTGGGGTGAAGAGCCCTTCGTAGCGCATCGACCGGAATTTTTTAACGATGGAGTCATGCCCCGCCGTCGAATACCGGGTCAAATCCGCTTCCGTCATATGTTGTCGGGCAAACGGTTTGGGTTTCAGCGGAAAAGGCTGCGTGGGCCAGGCTTCTTCGCCAGGGAGGTGAGACATCGGCACCTTTCGTTCTTCAATCGGAAATAACGGTTCACCCGTTTCCCGGTTGAAGACGAACACAAAACCGTGTTTGGTCACCTGGGCCACGGCGTCAATTTTCCGGGGCCGACCATCGGGGCCATCGCGTTCCACCGTGACCAGATTGGGCGGAGCGGGAAGGTCATAATCCCACAAATCGTGGTGGACGGTTTGGAAATGCCAGCGGTATTTTCCGGTTTTGGCATCGAGGGCCACCACACTATTGCCGTACAGATTTTTGCCTTTGCGGTCGGCGCCGTAAAAATCGTAGGAAGGGGAGCCCAGGGCCAGAAACACCATGCCGCGCCGGGTGTCCACGCTCATGCCCGCCCAGTCGTTGACGCCACCAGCGTATTGATACGCTTCTTTGGGCCAGGTTTCGTAGCCGGGTTCGCCGGGCAGCGGAATGGTGTGAAACGTCCATTCGAGTTTTCCGTTTCGGATGTTGTAGGCCCGGATGTAGCCGGGTTGCGCCCCGTACAGCTCCGACACTTCGGCCCCCATGATCAGCAAATCCTGGTAGACGATGCCGGGCGATGTCGGTATGACCGAAATGGTTTCGGGAGCATCGCGCAACCCGACGTTCATGCTCACCTGCCCGTTTTTTCCGAAGCCCGGAACCGGTTTCCCCGTGCGGGCATCCAATGCGAACAGCACATCGCCACCCGTTACCAGAATCCGTTTGTCGGCGCCATCTTCCCAATACGTAACGCCCCGGCTGACGCCCCCGCCCACTCCGCCATCGAACGGATCGAACGACCATTTTTGCTTGCCGGTGGCGGCATCGACGGCATAAACCCGGTGCCGGGCCGATGTGGCGTATAAAACACCGTCGATGATGATGGGGTTGCACTCACTGTTGCCGGGCCGCGCACCGGCCTGGGCGTCGTTCGGGTGAAACGTCCAGGCGAGTTGCAACTGGCTGACGTTGTGGGTCGTAATTTGATTGAGTTCGGAATAACTCGTGCTTTCGGCGTCGGCTTTGTAGAGGCTCCAGGTACGGTTTTTATCGTCGTTCGACTGATAACTCGCCAGGAACAGGAAGGCCGACAAGGCAAGAAAAAAGCCCAGTTTCAGACCGAGCCGGTTTTTTAAAAAGAGAGCGAGGTGGCGCATGGGAGGCTGCGATGAGTGACGGCTGTGTACCGTACCTATAAACAAAATGGCCCCTGATTTTACTCGTGAGTTCCGGTATGGAGTCGGTTCCGGACTAAAAAATCCGGTGAGTGAAGGGGAGCATCGTCCGGCAAGACCTCCGCCGTAAACCCGAAATCCTGCACCAGCGAAATCACGAAACGCGGTTCGACCAAACCGGTTGACGAGTGGATGCGCAGAATCCTGTCACAATCGTCCAGATCAAAATTGGCGGTATACTGCGTAAATGTTTGATGGATGAGATCAAGAAGCCGGTTGGCATGCCGGGCGTCCCGCACATTGGTTTTAAAAACTTCGACCATAACACCTGCGGATGGATTCATACCGGAGAGAACAATAATCCTGCCGACTGCCTACCGGGCTGGTTCAGGGTGGTAACAAAGAACTACGATGCCGACGCTGCTGACGGTGGTCTTCACCAGTTTCAGCGTCATGCGGTCGGTCATTTCCTGCCAGATCGGCAGGCCGGTTTTCAGGGCGACGGGGTTGATAAAAAGATGGTATTCATCGATCAGGTTGTGTTGAATAAAAGCCGAAACGATGCGGGCTCCCCCATACATAATCAGGTCTTTGCCCGGCTGTGCTTTTAGCTCGGCCAATTCTTCGACGGGGCTTTTTTGAGTCAACCGGGCATTTTTCCACTCAACCGTTGAAAGCGTCGATGAAAAAACCACTTTATCGATTTCGTTCATCTGGTGCGCAAAGGCCAGGTCATCCAGATTGGCGTCGGGGTTGGTGGCGGCATTCGGCCAGTAATTCGCCATGCCCTCGTAGGTCATGCGGCCAATCAGCATCGTGTCGGCAGAGTTGGCGAGATCGGCGGCATACTGATTCAGAACCGCATCCCAATTCCAGACCATCCAGTCCTGTTCGCCCGCTGGGCCGGCCACGAAGCCATCGAGGGTCATTTGCATCTGTAATTTCACCTTTCTCATGATTCAGTCGGTCGTAATCATCTGTGGAACAGAGCCCGGCTTCAAACCGGGCTCTGCTGGTTTTTAAAAAGAGGAAGGTTGTTGTTACTGTTCGTTAATTGGTCAGGCGGCCGGTTTTTCATCGAAACTGATCATCCATTGAATGCCAAAAGAATCGGTCAACATGCCAAAATAAGAGCCCCAAAATTCTTTTTTCATCGGCATCACGGCTACTCCGCCTGCCGAAAGTTTTTCGTACAGGCGGTCCGCTTCTTCTTTGCTGTCGGCATCGATGGAAAGATAGAAATTGCTCCCCATGGTTACGGTATGACCCATCGATTCGAGGGCATCGGTTGCCATCAGGAGCGTTCCGGGTCCGAGCGGCAAGGCAATGTGCATGATTTTCTCAGCCTCCGTGGCCGAGAGTTTTGCGCCTTCGGGCGTGTCTTTGAAACGTTGGAGCGCGATAAATTCACCCCCAAAAACCGACTTGTAGAACGTAAACGCTTCTTCGGTGTTGCCATTAAAATTCAGATACGGATTGAAAGTTGCCATGGTTGGAGTGGTTAGAGTCATGCGGTTATTTCCGCCTTGCGTATAGTACAAACGTACGGGAATGAGTTGACACCGGCAGGGGGCAAACGCGGCAATAAAAGGGGTTGATTACGACAATCCCTTTCCTTATTTTTGACACATGAAGCATATATCGATTTTAGTCCCCAAAGGGGCTATTTTAGGTAGCCTGGAGGGCACCCGCCAGTTGTTTACGCAGGTCAATCAGTTTTTTGCCGCTAAGGGCCAACCGCCTTTGTTCCGGGTGCAACTGGTCGGTCTGACGAAAGAAACGCCCCTGAGTGGCGGTGCTTTTACGGCCCATGCGGATGCCGTTCTGGCCGACGTGCAAAAGACGGATTTGATCGTCATTCCCGCGCTGGATGGGGATCTGCGGCTGGCCATCGAAAAAAACCGCGAGTTTATTCCGTGGATCACCGACCAGTACCGGGGCGGGTCGGAAGTGGCCAGCCTGTGTCTGGGCGCCTTTTTACTGGCATCGACCGGTTTGCTCAAAGGCCGCCAGTGTGCGACGCACTGGATGGCGACGAATGATTTCCGGCAGTTGTTTCCCGATGTGAACCTGGTTACCGAGCGGATTATCACCGACGAGATGGGTATTTATTCGAGCGGGGGGGCGTTCTCATACCTGAATCTGATCCTGTACCTCATCGAAAAATACGCGGGTCGCGATATTGCAGTGCTGTCGGCCAAAGTCTTTGCCATTGAAATCGACCGGGAAACCCAGTCGCCGTTCACGATTTTTCAGGGACAGAAAGAACACGAAGACGAACCGGTGAAGAAAGCCCAGGAGTTTATCGAGAAGAATTTTCAGGACAAAATCACAATCGATCAACTGGCCGACATGCACGCCCTGGGCCGGCGGAATCTGGAACGGCGATTCAAGAAAGCCACGTCTAATACCGTTGCCGAATACATCCAGCGGGTAAAAATCGAAGCGGCCAAGAAGAACCTGGAAATCAGCCAGAAGAACATCAACGAAATCATGTACGACGTGGGCTATTCCGACACCAAAGCCTTCCGGACGATCTTCAAAAAAATCACCGGATTGTCGCCCATCGAATACCGCAACAAATACAACAAAGTTGGTGCCGTGGCCTGAGCACACCACGGGCTGACCCTCAACCGATTACTACCCTTCCGTAACTTTTCCATCCACATACCCACCTTTTCTCCGTAAGTTTCCCTACCTTTACATCCCGTAACAACCACATTTCGTTTTCAGACATGGCTCCATCCGGTCAGAAAACCGCTAAGTACATATTCGTTACGGGCGGTGTAACTTCTTCGTTAGGCAAGGGCATTATTGCCTCTTCGCTTGCAAAATTGCTTCAGTCTCGCGGCCTGTCGGTCACGATTCAAAAGTTTGATCCTTATATCAATATTGACCCCGGTACGCTCAATCCATACGAGCACGGCGAATGCTACGTCACCGACGACGGCGCGGAAACCGATCTCGATTTGGGCCACTACGAACGTTTTCTGAACATTCGTACGTCACGCGCCAACAACATCACCACGGGCCGAATCTACAACAACGTCATCACCCGCGAACGCAAGGGCGATTTCCTCGGTCGGACGGTACAGGTTGTGCCGCACATTACCGACGAAATCAAACGCAACATCCGGCTGCTGGGCGAAACCGGTGAGTACGACATCATCATTACCGAAATTGGTGGGTGTGTGGGCGACATCGAATCGCTGCCGTTTGTAGAGGCTGTCCGGCAGTTGAAGTTTGAACTGGGCGAAAAAGATACGCTTGTCATTCACCTGACGCTGATTCCGTACCTGGCGTCGGCGGGTGAGCTGAAGACCAAACCGACCCAGCACTCTGTTCGGATGCTGCTCGAAAACGGCGTTCAGCCCGACATCATCGTCTGCCGCACCGAACACCCGCTTCCGCCCGATATTCGCCGGAAAATTGCGCTGTTCTGTAACGTGCAGGTGAATTCGGTGATCGAAGCCATCGACGCCGAAACGATTTATGACGTTCCGCTGCTGATGCGGAAAGAAAAGCTGGATCAGCGGGCGTTGTATATGCTTGATCTGTACAACGACCAGGACGCCGATCTCGATAGTTGGAAGGAATTTCTGGGCCACCTCAAAAATCCGACGGATTCGGTTACGATCGGTTTGGTTGGCAAGTACGTTGAGCTTCGGGATGCCTACAAATCCATCGCCGAGTCGTTCATTCACGCTGGAGCCAAGAACGAGTGCAAGGTCAATGTCGAGTGGATTCAGTCTGAAACTCTGGGCGATTTTGACCAGGTATCGGAACGGCTTCGGGACCTCGACGGCATTCTGGTTGCGCCCGGTTTTGGCGAACGCGGCATCGAAGGAAAGATCAACGCCATCCGCTTTGCCCGTGAAAATGGAATACCGTTTCTGGGCATTTGCCTCGGAATGCAGTGTGCCTGCATCGAGTTTGCGCGCAACGTTTTGGGGTGGTCTGACGCCCACTCGTCGGAAATGAACCCAAATGCATCGCACCGGGTTATCGACATGATGGAGAGCCAGAAAAAGGTGACCAACAAAGGCGGTACGATGCGTCTGGGCGCTTATCCCTGCAAAATCAAGAAAGACTCGCTGGCGTTCCAGATTTACGGAAAGTCGCAGATCAGCGAACGGCACCGCCACCGGTACGAATTTAACAATGAATTTATCAACCAGTTTGAGAAAGCCGGGCTGGTGCCAACCGGAATCAATCCGGAAACCGGGCTGGTCGAAATTGTGGAGCTGAAAAACCACCCGTGGTTCGTTGGTGTGCAGTTTCACCCCGAGTTGAGAAGCACCGTGATGGATCCGCATCCGTTGTTCGTGCATTTCGTGCGGGCATCGATGGGACACTCTCAGGAGAAACGCCTGGTCGATACCACGGCGAATGTTGGTTAAGCCTTTGCTTCTCCGTACTTTTGCGGACTAATTATTACGTTTAAAGTTTAAGGTTTAACGTTTGAAGTGCTCGTTAGCCACGTTAAACCTTAAACTTTATACTTTAAACCAAAAAAATGGATCGTAATCAAATTATTGGTATTGTATTGATTCTGGGGATGTTGCTGGGGTATCAGTTGTTAATGCCAAAGCCCGCTCCGGAAACAAAACCCCAACAGGAAACAGCCACTTCTGCCCCCACGCCGGAAGCCGCCAAAAAAGCGGAGCAACCCCTCGACTCGGCAGCCTCCCGGATGATGTATGGCGATTTTGCAGCCGCAGCAACGGGTCAGAGCCAGGATATAGTCGTCGAAAACCCCGATATCCGGGTTACCTTTAGCACCCAGGGAGGACGTGTTAAAGAAGTCCTTCTGAAAAATTACAAAACGTACGACCAGAAACCGCTGGTGCTGCTGAATGAAGAAAGCAGCGAAATGGTGCTGGAACTGCCCACCAACCGGGGGAAAGTCAACGTCGAAAAATTGTATTTTGAAACGGCCACGCCACCCCGGACCACCGTTCAGGGAAACGCCCAAACCGTATCGTTTAAACTCGCCCTGTCACCCACCGAATCCGTTGAACAGACCTACACCATCCCGGCGAAAGGCTTTGTGGTTGATTACGACCTGAAACTGAACGGCATGGATAAGCTGTTGACCAACAATGATATCCGGTTCCTGTGGCAGGATAAAATGCGGCAGTTTGAAAACGATATGGCCGAAAACCGGAAATCGGCAACCATCAATTACCTGTCGGCCGACGAAAATTTCGATGGCCTGTCGGAAGGCGCGGCCAACCAGGAAGCAACACTGGAGGAACCGGTGCAATGGTTTACCATCAAGCACAAATACTTTCTGGCCGGGTTTATTTCGGAGAGCAGTCCCTTCAAAAAGCCGGTTTTCAAAACGATTGTGAACGAAGCGGATTCCAGTACGGTAAAAACCGCCATCGCCGACGTGCTGATTCCCATCGCCGATGTGAAGGCGGGCAAAGGCAATTACCGCTTCTATTTTGGCCCGAACGATTATCAGTTGCTCGACGAAGTCGCACCGGAATTTGACCGGAACGTTTACCTGGGCTATGCCATTCTGAAACCGGTGAACAAATACTTTTTTGTACCGGTATTTAGCTTCCTGGAGAAGTTCATTTCCAACTACGGCCTGCTGATCATCGCGCTGGTGGTGTTCGTGAAGCTGCTGCTGACACCCTTGACGTACCGTTCGTACGTTAGTATGGCGAAAATGCGGGTTTTAGGCCCCGAAGTGAACGCGATTCGTGAGAAGGTGGGCGACGACATGGCCAAGCAACAGCAGGAAACCATGAAACTGTATCAGCAGGTGGGCGTGAGTCCGCTGAGTGGCTGTATTCCGGTTCTGGCCACCATGCCGGTCTTGATGGCGTTGTTTTTCCTGTTTCCGAACCTGATTGAACTACGCCAGAAAGGTTTTCTGTGGTCGAACGATTTGTCAACCTACGATTCCTTCATCAAGTTTCCGTTCACGATTCCGTTCATGGGCTCGCACCTGAGTCTGTTCACGATCTTCATGACGGCGTCGAGTTTGGCCTACGCGTACTATAACAACCAGATGACGCCCGCCCAGCCGAACAGCCCGATCAACATGAAAGCGATGAGCTACGTGTTCCCGCTGATGTTCATGTTTGTTCTGAACTCGTTCCCGGCCGGTCTGACTTTCTATTACTTTGTGTCGAACGTCGTGACGATTGCCCAGCAATTGCTGATTCGCAAGTTTGTCGATGAAGACAAGATCAAGGCGGTGCTGGAAGAAAACCGGAAGAAGTTTGCGAAGGGCGATGTCAAGAAATCGAAGTTCCAGGATTTGCTGCAACGCTCGCTTCAACAGGCTGAGGAAGCTAAAAAACAAGCTGAAGAGGCTAAAAAACGACCGAAAAAATAAAAAAGATGGCTCACTAATCTGTCTTCTTTCTAACAAAACCAACACGTCTGTGTTGGTTTTGTTAGTTTTGTGCCACGCTTCTTAATCCAGCCCCATGAATAGGTCTTTTGCTTTCCATACCGGTTTCAGGTCATTTAGCCTCTGTGTCCTAATCTGGACGACCGCACTGGCGGCTATGGCCCAAACCGATAATGCCGAACGACGCTACCAGTATGCGGTACGCTTCATTCAGCAGAAAGACTACGTGAAGGCCAAGGCCGAACTCAAACCGCTGACCGAGATCCGAACCAGTGGCATTGCACCCTACGCACACTATTACCACGCGCTGGCCGATTTTAATTTGAAGCGGTTTTCGGAAAGCCGGTTGATGTTGAAGCAGTTGATCGACCGGTTTCCGGATTGGAAAAAAATGGACGATGCCTATTACCTGCTGGGGGCGGCTTTTTTTGAAAACGGGCAATACGAAGAAGGCATCGAAAACCTGGGCCGCATCGGCGATCCGGCCCTCAAACCGGACGTTAGCAAGCTGCAAACCTATTATTTCAGCCAGATCAACGATTTGAACCGGTTGAAACTGATGCAGAAAGAATTTCCGAACAACCGCGAACTGGCACTGGCGCTGATCGATCAGATCCAGCGAACATCGACGGCCCCGGCCGACCTCGAACTGTCGGACCGGCTGACCAACCGGTTTGGTGTGCCGGGCATTGCGCGTCCCGTACTAACGGAAGCATCATCCAGCACGGCGACGGTTGCCAGACCAGAGAAAAACCGCAACAAAGGCTATTACAACGTAGCTGTGTTGTTTCCATTTCGGTTGAACGACATCAATCCGGAGGAACGCGCCCGCTCTAATCAGTACGCGCTGGATTTGTACAACGGCATGAGGCTGGCGAAAACGAAATTGCAGTCGGAAGGCATTACGGTGAATCTGTTTGCCTATGATGTCGATAATGATGGCACCAAAATGACGACGCTGGTCAATAATCCGGGGTTTATTCAAAACGATTTGCTGATCGGTCCGCTCTACGCAGAACCTAACCGGATTGCCACGGAATTTGCCAATCAGAACAACGTTTTGCTCGTTAATCCGATTTCGACCAGCAGTGAGCTAGTCGTCAATCAACCCCTGGCTTTTCTGGCTACTCCGTCGCTGAACCAGCAGGCACTGAAAACCGTCGCTTTTGCCCGAACCTTGTCGATGGTGAAAAAAGCGGCTATTTATTATGGGAACACCCGGAAGGATTCCACGTTGGCGACCCTGTACCAGAACGAACTGAAACGAATCGGCTACGCGGTGCAGGATTTTCGGAAAGTAAGCAGCAGCGATCTGGAAGCCATTCGGCTGTCGGAAACGAACAAACCCGGCCATATTTTTCTGGTGAGCAGCGACGAAAGTACGGGGTCCAAATTGCTCCGCTTGCTCACACAACGGAAAGTGGAAGTCCCGGTGATTGCCACTTCGTCCGCCTTTAATTTTGACAAAGATCCTCTATCGATTTTTTCAAAAAGCGATTTGTACTTGGTGTATCCCGAGTTTGTCGACCCGGAGCGCCCCGGTTCGGACGAATTTGAGGAGCTATACCTGGATCAGCGCAATATGATTCCGTCGATGTACGCATACCAGGGGTACGATATGCTGCTGTTTTTTGGCCGGATGCTGGCCCGAACCCGCGGACAGATTACAAACCGGTCGCAACTCAAAGCCGCCCCCGAAGAAGGCTACCTGCTTTCCGGCTACGATTACACCGCCAGCAACGATAACCAGGTCGTCCCCATCGTAAAATACGACGGAACACGGTTTACACTAATCAAATAATTGTGAATGAGTGAATGAGCGAATGAGTGAATAGAAAAGCGCGATCTTTGATCCTATTCACTCATTCACTCATTCACTCATTCGCTCATTAAAAGATGAAAACGAGCGAGCAACTCTTCGAGAAAGCAAAAGCATTGATTCCGGGCGGGGTGAATTCTCCGGTTCGGGCCTTTCGGGCCGTAGGTGGAAACCCGGTGTTTATTAAATCCGCAAAAGGGCCTTACCTTTTTGATGAAGATGGTAACCGGTACATCGAACTGATCAATTCCTGGGGGCCGATGGTGCTGGGCCACGCATTCGAGCCGGTGGAAGAAGCCGTTCGGGAAGCGATTCAGCACTCGTTTTCGTTCGGCGCACCCACCCGCAAGGAAGTGGAAATGGCCGAATTGATCACCGACATGGTGCCGTCGGTCGAGATGGTGCGGATGGTCAACTCCGGCACTGAAGCCACGATGGCGGCTATTCGGGTAGCACGTGGGTTTACCGGGCGTGACAAACTGATCAAATTTGAAGGCTGTTACCACGGCCATGCGGATTCCTTTCTGATTGCGGCCGGTAGTGGCGCCATTACGATGGGTACGCCCGACAGTCCCGGTGTTACCAAGGCCACCGCTTTGGATACGCTGACGGCTCCGTTCAACGATCTCTACGCCGTTGAACGATTGATCGATGCCAACGCCAATCAGATTGCGGCCATCATCCTGGAACCCGTTGTGGGCAACATGGGCTGCGTGTTACCCGAACCCGGTTTTCTGCAGGGCTTGCGGGATTTATGCGATAAAAATGATATTCTGCTGATTTTCGATGAAGTCATGACCGGTTTCCGGCTGGCCAAAGGCGGAGCCCAGGAGCGGTTTGGCATTCGTCCCGATCTCACCACGATGGGTAAAATCATCGGGGGCGGAATGCCGGTGGGAGCCTATGGCGGACGGCACGACATCATGAGTATCGTTTCACCCGCCGGGCCGGTGTATCAGGCCGGAACCTTGTCCGGGAATCCGATTGCTATGTCGGCCGGGCTGGCGATGTTGCGGCATTTGAACAATCATCCGGAAGTCTACACGCGGCTGGAGGAACTGGGAACCCGACTCACCGACGGCATTCGCGCCAGCATGGTCAAGCTGGGGCTGGATTTTACAATCAATCACCTCGGCTCGATGTACACCCTGTTCATGACAGAGCGGCCGGTTTCTAATTTCGTCGATGCCAAAACCAGCGATTTGCCATTGTTTGGGCGGTATTTCCAGGCCATGCTGAAGCGAGGTGTCTACCTGGCTCCGTCGCAATTCGAGAGTTTGTTCCTCTCGGTTGCGCTGACGGACGAACTGATCGATCAGGTAATCTGGGCGAACGAAGAGGCATTGAAGGAAGTCATCTAATCCCGTTCGATGCGTTTTTCCGTCATCATTCCCGTTTACAATCGCCCGGACGAACTGCGCGAACTGCTCGAAAGCCTGAGCCGGCAAACCCGTGTTCCCGACGAAATCGTGGTGGTGGAAGACGGTTCCGTAACCCGGGCCGACGCGGTGGTCGAGTCATTCAAAAACCGCCTGACGATCCACTATTATTTCAAACCCAACGGCGGGCAGGGGTTTGCCCGCAACTACGGTTTTGAACGGGCGACGGGGGATTATTTCGTGATTTTTGACTCCGATGCGCTGGTTCCTCCGCATTATTTTGCCGCCGTCGAACAGCGGTTGCAAACCGACTGGCTGGATGCGTACGGCGGCCCCGACGCAGCGCATCCCAGTTTTACGCCCATTCAAAAGGCGATCAGTTATTCGATGACCTCGCCGTTTACGACTGGGGGCATTCGGGGTAGCAAGAAGAACCTTGGCGGCAAGTTTCATCCGCGCAGTTTCAACATGGGTTTTTCGCGACAGGTCTACGAGAAAATCGGTGGCTATAAAATCAGCCGGATGGGGGAGGACATCGAATTTGCCATCCGGATTATTGACAATGACTTTAAAACCGGCCTACTCCCGGATGCGTTTATTTACCACAAACGCCGGACGAATTTCGGCCAGTTTTATCGCCAACTCCGGTTTTTTGGCCGCGCCCGCATCAACATCGCCCGGTTTTTTCCGTCGGAACTCCGGCTGGTTCACACCTTTCCCGCGTTGTTTACGCTATTCGTCTTCTCGGTTCCGGTTTGGTATTTCATCCATCCGGTTCTGTTTGCTCTGGCGGTTTCGGTGTTGCTTCTGTTCTCCGTTCTGATTTTTAGCGACGCTGTCCGAAAAGAGAAGAGCCTGAAAGTGGGATTTTTAAGCATTGGGGCAGCTTTTGTGCAGCTCATCGGCTACGGCGTCGGTTTTTTGAGCGAGGGCTGGAAACGACTCCGCGAACCCAAAGGACACCAGGAAACCGGTGCCAATATGGAATATCCGTCGTGATCCGTAATTTTACGGCATGAAAGTCTTGGTTACGGGAAGCGCGGGACACCTGGGGGAGGCACTGGTCCGCACGTTACAGCGTTTGGGAGATGAAGTCGTCAGTATCGACATTTTAAACTCTCCTTTTACCTCGCACGTCGGCTCGATTACCGACCGCTCGTTTGTTCAATGTTGTCTTGAGGGCGTAAAGACGGTTTTTCATACGGCAACCCTCCACAAACCGCACGTCGCCACCCACAGCCTGCAGGATTTCATTGACACCAACATCACCGGTACGCTCAATCTGCTGCAGGAGTCGGTGGCCGCCGGTGTGGAGCGTTTTGTGTTCACTAGCACCACCAGTGTTTTTGGTGATGCACTGGTGCCACCCGCCGGAGAACCCGCAGCCTGGATCACGGAGGAGGTGACGCCCGTTCCCAAAAATATTTACGGCGTTACAAAAACGGCCGCCGAAGACCTCTGCCAGCTTTTTTACCGAAATCACGGGCTGCCTTGTATCATTCTGCGAACTTCCCGGTTTTTCCTCGAAATTGATGACAACAAGGGCGTGCGGGATGCCTATGAAGACGACAATGTAAAAGCCAACGAATACCTCTTTCGGCGCGTGGATCTGGAAGATGTGGTGAGTGCGCACCTGCTGGCGGCCGAACGGGCTCCGGCCCTCGGTTTTGGTACCTACATCATCAGCGCAACGACACCTTTTTTGCCGGATGACACCGTGGCTTTACGGTCTGCTGCCCCTCAAGTAGTTGGACGATTGGTTCCGAACTATGAAGCAGAATACGGGCGCCGGGGCTGGCGGATGTTCCCCGGCATTGACCGGGTGTATGTAAACGAAAAAGCCCGGACAGAACTGGGTTGGCAACCGAAGTATGATTTTAGGTATTTGATTGAACGCCTGAAAGCGGGGGAAGACCTGAGAAGCCCACTGGCCCGGCAGGTTGGCTTGAAGAAATATCATCCGCAAACCTTTTCCGAGGGGCCTTATCCGGTCGAAAGCTAACGACTTATTTTTTGCAGAGATAAATCACCTCTCCGGCGGGCAGTGAAAACCGTTTCACTTCTTCTTTGGGAAGTTCAAACACAAAGCGGTCTTCCACGACGGTAAAACCGCCTTTGGCCAGCCGTTGGGCATAATCGCGGCCAAAAAGCCGGACGTGGTCACTCTGCCAGAAAAGCCGCTCCCGCTCTTTCGGGTCAGTAATGGTAGCGTCTTCGAAGGTGGTTTCGCGGGTGTAGTCGATCGGCGACTGAATGATGGCCCAGCCGCCCGGTTTTAGTACGCGGTAGAGCTCACTACTGGCTTTGGCATCATCTTCGACGTGTTCCATGACGTGGTTACAAAAGGCAACATCGAAGGTATTGTCCGGAAATGGAATCTGGTGAATGTCCATCTTTATTTTCGCCAGGGGTGATTCGATGTCGGCGGTGATGTAATCCAGATTGGGTAGTTTCTCGAACCGGTCGATAAAACAATGCTCGGGTGCAACGTGCAGAACTTTCAGCGGATCTTGGTAGAAATTGGTTTTTCGCTGCAGGTAAAGGTTCATCAGCCGGTGGCGCTCCAGGGCTAAACAGTTCGGACACAAGGCGTTCGGGCGGGGAATGTTCCGGCCGTAAGGCATGAATTCCCGGAAGTGTTTGCCACAAACCGTACACTCGACGTTATTGCCCCGGTAGAAGACCATCATCACCTTCATGGCATAATGGCTGACCCGCTGCAAGACCGGGCGCGGTACGGTTTTTAAAATAAAGCTGATGAGATGTTTCATACCACGGAAAAACACCGCCGGAACACGGGACACTCTCGTTGATCCCCAACCGGCGATGGGGCCGAATAAGCAATAATTAACAGATTTACAGATAAAATGAGAATTAGTCTGTTAAATTAGAGCTTTGATCACTTGTAGTTTTACTTACGATGGCTGTTGCTCCCTCTAAACCTCCCGGTCGGCGACTCATCAAACGGATGAGTACACGCACCAAATGGCTCCTGCTGGCTCCTTTCAGTCTGGTTCTGATTGGCTATGGCTTATGCGTTTTCAGCGAAGCCGCCAACCTGAAACATACCGGCGAATCCTTCAGCCGGTGGTTTTTGCTGGGAACCTACAGTCTGGTGGTTATCAACGCCGGGCTTTCCCTGTTTGGTCAGGCCATTATTTTCCGGATGCAAATCGAAAACCGCCGGACCATCCGGCGGTACCTGAAAAAGATGCTGCGGGAACGGCTTAAAAAAGAAAACCCCGTCCGTCGAGCGTGACGAGGCAATCGAATGATCCTCCGTTTTCAGAAAACAGTGCGAAACTCCCCACTGAAAACCGCTTTTCACTTACGCTGCGGCCTGGCTTTTCTTTTCGGCAAAAGACGCCTTGATGGCTTCGACATCGACGTTTTTCACATCCGGGCGACGCAATAATTGTTTGATACGCGCAATTTTGTTGTTAGCCCGTGCTTTATTTTTTTGGTCTTTGCGTTTCAGTGCTGTTACTCCCATGATTGTATGTAATTAGTCCGTTTAATCCAAATTGTCCGCAAAATTAGCGGAAATACCGCAGAAAATCAATTTTTTATTGGTACTAATCTGGCTCGATGCCGGGGTAGGTTTAGGTTCCTGCAAACAGCCTGCTGAAAACTGCGTCCGGCTTGCTATTTTTGCAACATGCAAAAACCGAGTTTACCCCGCGGCACGCGCGATTTTGGGCCGGAACAGATGAGCAAACGGCTTTTTCTGTTGGAAACCATCCGGCAAACGTTCCGTCGATACGGCTTTCAGCCTATTGAAACCCCCACCCTTGAAAACCTGTCGGTTCTGATGGGAAAATACGGCGATGAAGGGGATCAGTTGTTGTTCAAAGTGCTCAATTCCGGCGATTTTGCCAAAGATTTGACCGAAACCGACTGGCAGGAAAATGCCCGCAAATTAACCCTGAAAATTTCGGAAAAGGGTCTTCGGTATGACCTGACGGTTCCGTTCGCCCGATACGTGGTGATGAACCGCCACGCGCTGACGATGCCGTTCAAGCGTTACCAGATTCAGCCGGTCTGGCGGGCCGATCGTCCCCAGAAAGGGCGCTATCGGGAGTTTGTGCAATGCGATGCCGACGTGGTTGGTACGGATTCGCTGCTGTGCGAAGCCGAAATCGTGTTGATGCTGCACGAAAGCCTGCGCAATCTGGGTATTCAGGATTTTACCGTAAAAATCAACAACCGCAAGATTTTGACCGGCATTGCCGAGGTGGTGGGTGCCGCCGGGCAGGAGGGACTGCTGGCCATTGCCATCGATAAACTGGATAAAATCGGAAAAGAAAAAGTCGTTGAAGAATTGAAACAACGCGGCTTTTCCGATGAATCGATTGAGAAGCTGGAGCCGATGTTTGAGTTTCCGGATCAGGCGCAGGCGGCTTTCGGTCAGTTGAAAAGCTGGCTGTCTTCTTCGGAGGTGGGTCTAAAAGGCGTTGCCGAACTGGAAGAAGTCTGGCAGTTGGTCGCCCAGTACGGCTTGAAAGATGCCCGGATGCAACTGGATGTAACGCTGGCGCGGGGCCTGTCGTATTATACCGGAGCCATTTTCGAGGTAAAAGCCAATGGCGTGCAAATCGGAAGCATCAGCGGGGGCGGGCGATACGACAATCTCACCGGCGCATTCGGTATGCCCGGTTTGTCGGGCGTCGGCATTTCGCTGGGCGTCGACCGGATTTACGATGTGATGGAAGAACTGAATCTGTTTCCGGAAACCGGTTTGCAATCGACGCAGGTGCTGGTGGTTCACCTCGATACTGAAGGGCGTTCGCTTGGCTTGCCGCTGCTGAGCCAGTTGCGGGCGCAGAACATCCCGGCGGAAGCGTATCCGGATACTGCCAAAGTGAAAAAGCAACTGGATTATGCGAATGCAAAACACATTCCCTATGTCGTTTTGATTGGCTCTGAAGAACTGCAAACCGGATTGCTGGGTTTGAAAAACATGATGACGGGGCAGCAGGAGAAGCTGACGGCCGGCGAGATTGTGGAGCGTTTGAAGGAACAGGTCATAACAAGTCCAGGTAACTAAACCGCTCGTTGTCAGGGTTACAAAAACGGCGTTCCGACTCAAAGTCGGAACGCCGTTTGCATAGTGGACAGTTTGCGAATTAAAACTTGAAGCCGAGATTGACACCCAGCGCCCGACGCTGCGAATTGTTGAATCCGCTGATGGCATCGGAGAAACCGTGGTGATACACAAGGTCGATCAGGACTGGTCCCATATCGAAGCCCAGATTGACCAGACCAAGAAATGTTCCGCTTTTGATCTCATTTTCATCCACATTGACAGTATTGTTGCTGCTTAAGCGGTTGGCATATTCAGCACCGACGGCAAAGCGAACTGCAGAAATTCCACGATCCGACTGCGCCAGTTTTACACCAATGTAAGCTGGGATCTGCAGCCATTTGGTGTTGATGCGGCCCGAAATATCCTGAACCGAAGCGCCATCGCCAGGCGTGAAGTAATTCGAACTGGAAGCAAAATATTCTGCACCCAATTGTCCGTAGATCCGGCCGCCACCGCGAACGAAACCCCCAATCTGGTAGCCCAGACGTCCTGAAGGATTGTCGCCGTCCACATCTTCACCCCGGTACCGGGTCGAGTTGGCTCCCACATATATACCACCGGTAAAGGCTTTGTATGGTTTATCAGCCTTGACACGGCTCTGGCGACTCCCGTAGTCAGCGGTAGTGGTCGTTGAGGAATATGAGTTGGTCGTAGCTGGAGTCGACGAATAGGTCGAGCTGTTCGTTGGAGCGACTGTCGTCGCTGAGTTTCTGGTAGTGTCTGAAGAAATGTTATTCTGAGCATTGGCGCTCCACGTTCCCAAAAGGCACACCGCAAGCAGAATACTGTTGCGTTTCATCATGATAAAAGTTTTTGAAATTGTAAAAAAATAAGGTGTATGCATTGCATACACCTTATTAACATTACCAATCTTGGATTGTTTAAAGTTATCTCCATTCTTTGTAAGAATTGATCAGGCCGTTGGTCGAACTGTCGTGCGACGAAACCGGCCGGTTGTCAGCAAGTTCGGGCAGGATGCGATTGGCCAGTTGTTTGCCCAGTTCGACGCCCCACTGATCAAAACTGAAGATATTCCATATGATGCCCTGGGTGAAAATTTTGTGTTCGTACATCGCAATCAGGCTGCCGAGTGTCCTTGGCGTGATTTTCTTCACCAGAATCGAATTGGTGGGCCGGTTTCCGGAAAACACCTTGAAGGGCATCAGTAAAGCAATTTCCTCTTCCTTTTTTCCGGCTTTTACCAGTTCACCCACTACTTCTTCCCCGGATTTGCCGTTCATCAGGGCTTCGGTTTGGGCGAAGAAGTTGGACAGCAGCATGTTGTGGTGTTCACCGAGTGGACGCTGGCTGATGGCCGGGGCAATGAAATCGCAGGGAATTAGCTTGGTGCCCTGGTGAATCAGTTGGTAAAACGCGTGTTGCCCGTTGGTGCCGGGTTCGCCCCAGATCACCGGCCCGGTCTGGTAAGCCGTCGGCTCGCCGTTGCGGTCGACGGATTTGCCGTTGCTTTCCATATCGCCCTGCTGGAAATAGGCCGCAAACCGGTGCATGTATTGGTCGTAGGGCAGAATGGCGTGTGACTCGGCTCCGAAAAAGTTGTTGTACCAGATGCCCAGTAGTGCCAGCGTCACCGGGATGTTTTCTTCGATGGGAGTATTCTTGAAATGCAGATCCATCGCATGGCCCCCTTCAAGCAGTTCAGCAAAATGGTCGAACCCGATGTAGCAGGCAATTGATAGACCGATGGCCGACCAAAGGGAGTAGCGCCCACCGACCCAGTCCCAGAACCCGAACATGTTTTCGGGATCGATGCCGAATTTTTCGACCTCGGTTTTATTGGTTGAAATGGCTACGAAATGTTTCGCCACCGCCGATTCGTCGTTGGCGTGACTGAGGAACCAGTCGCGGGCCGAATGTGCATTGGCCATCGTTTCCTGCGTCGTGAAGGTTTTTGACGCAATCATGAACAGTGTGGTTTCCGGATCGAGTTTTTGCAGGGTTTCGTAAATGTGTACGCCATCGACATTCGACACAAAATAGACCTGCAACTGCGGTTTTCCGTTTTTCTGAACGGCATACGGTTTCAGGGCTTCCGTGACCATCACCGGCCCCAGATCTGAACCGCCAATGCCGATGTTGACCAGTTGCGTGATTGGTTTGCCGGTATACCCTTTCCAGTCGCCCGAGCTGATGCGATGCGAAAAAGCCTCCATTTTGTCCAGAACCGCGTTCACATCCGGCATCACATCCTTTCCATCGACCAGCACCGGCGTGTTGGAACGGTTCCGTAGGGCGACGTGCAGCACAGAACGGTTTTCGGTAACGTTGATCGGGTCGCCGGAAAACATTTTATCGATGGCTTCGTACAGACCCGCCTGCCCTGCCAACTGACGCAGCAGTTGCATGGTTTCGGCGTTAATCCGGTTTTTGGAGAAATCGACCAGAATGTCTTCAAACCGCAGCGAAAAGTCCGTAAATCGATCGGGGTTCTCCGCAAATAAATCCCGCAGGTGTTGTCCCTTTAAGTGCTCGAAATGGTTCTGGAGCTCCTGATAAGCAGGAAGTTTAAGAAAAGAGTGGGTCGGTAACATGGTAAATGGGTTCAAAGAGAAATTTCGTTCAATCGGTCCGGTTCGCAGACAAACACGTTAAAATCGACTTTCCCGCGAATGCCATCCACGGAGCCTTTTTCATTGTGTTGCCAAATGTACAACCGCTCCGCTTTAAAATGCCGGGGGTGGTCGGAAGAATAATCGGCAATCCAGAGCGGATAGTCGTCAAAATTACCGGCAATGTAGAGCAAATAAAAGTGCCGGTTGACATAAATAATCGGTTTGGTACCGTAATGGTCTTCCACCAGCCGCAGCCAGACCCGGATGTCGGCAATGAGTTTCTCCGCCGGAACGGTGCCTTTGGCATTCCGTTCGAAGTCGAGCACGGGGGCAAAGTCACCGGGTTTGAGTGTTACGGTTTTAATGAAATTCTGGGCCTGTTTTACGGGATCGCGTTTCGGGTGGAAGAAGTGGTAGGCACCCCGTTTCAGGCCTGCTTTTCGGGCTTCCTGCCAGTTGTGTTTGAATCGCCGGTCGACGAGTGATGCGCCTTCGGTGGCTTTGACAAAGACGAATTGCAGGCCAACGCCCCGGGCCTGCATCTGCGAAACCCGTTGCCAGTTGATGCGGTTGTTATGGTGAGAGACATCAATACCGTGAATCGTATACTTCAACGGCATTCGAATCCCGTATCCGTTTACA
Source organism: Larkinella fluvii (assembly GCF_051857545.1). Taxonomy (NCBI): domain Bacteria; kingdom Pseudomonadati; phylum Bacteroidota; class Cytophagia; order Cytophagales; family Spirosomataceae; genus Larkinella; species Larkinella fluvii. Next base: position 188,403 of record NZ_JBPZHB010000004.1, read on the forward strand.
AATTCCCATTGCAATTCATTGACTTTCTTAAGCGAACGGTTCCACCACAACCCGACCAGAACCAACGAAAGTGCCAGAAACGGCCAGACCAGTGCTTTCCTCTTCCTATAAATAAACAGAACAATCCGGCTCATGCTGAGCAAAAATAAGTAGAAAAAGGGGGCGGGTGTCGGTTTCGGGGAGAAACGCTTTGGGTAAGCCGGTTGGGTAAAAAATAAATTTCGAATAATAAATGATGAATGTTAAATGTAAAAGTGATAAACAATGAGATCCTTTTATATTTAATATTCATCATTTATTATTCGAAATTTAAAGCAATTACGCTCTATTTTTACTTATTCGGCTGCGGAGTGGTCCGAAGATACGGTTTGACAATGGTAACGCCTTTCGGGAATTTCTTGATGGCGTCTTCCGTGCTGACCGCCGGAACCACGATTACATCCTGGCCTTCCGTCCAGTCGGCGGGCGTGGCCACCTGGTAGTTGGCGGTTAATTGCAGCGAATCGATGACCCGCAGAATCTCCGTGAAGTTCCGACCCGTTGAAGCGGGATAGGTCAGTGTCAATTTGATTTTTTTATCAGGACCGATGATAAACACCGACCGAACCGTTGATTTTTCACTGGCGTTCGGGTGAATCATGTCGTATAATTCGGCCACCTGACGGTCTTTATCGGCAATCATCGGAAAATTAACCGTCGTGTTCTGGGTTTCGTTGATGTCTTTCACCCATTCGGTGTGCGACTCAAGCGGGTCAACGCTGACCGCAATTACCTTCACGCCACGCTTTGCAAACTCGTCAGTCAGTTGGGCAGTTCGGCCCAATTCCGTCGTACAAACCGGCGTGAAGTCGGCGGGGTGCGAAAAGATCATACCCCAGGAATTTCCCAGCCATTCGTGAAAATTGATCGTACCCTCGGTGGTTTCTGCCGTAAAGTCCGGGGCGATGTCACCTAATCGGAGTGCCATAATAAAAGAGGTTTGGTTATTACTATAGTATAACTATAGTGTTGGTTACACAAATGTAAAACGGATTATCAACAGTGCGTATCCTTGAACGACAAAGACCGCAGTTTGATAACACTACCTTTGCATAAAATGGTTTTTTAAATCAATTTTTCTTCGACGGCCATTTTCACCAGTTCGGCGGCATTCTTCACCTGAAGGCGACGCATCATGTTGGCGCGGTGGTTGTCGACGGTTCGGACCGAAAGCTGGAGTTTTTCGGCAATTTCACGGCTGCTCATGCCATCGACCAAAAACTGCAGGATTTCTTTTTCTTTCTTTGAAAGCTTGGAACGCCGGATTTTGCTGCTACGTTCCGTCTTTTTCAACTGGTGCATGTAGCCGTTGAGAATAATGGTGGCTACGGGTGAGCTGAAATATTTTTCCCCACTGGCAATGGTTCGCAGTGCTTTCATCATCTCATCGCTCGATGAGTCTTTCAGAATGTAGCCAAAGGCCCCGGCTTCCACCGAGCGAAGAATGTAATCTTCGTTGTTGTGCATCGACAACATCAGCGTTTTGATGTTTTTATACAGACGCGAAATGATCTGTGTCGTCTGAATACCCGACATACCCGGCAGGGAGATGTCCATCAAAACCACATCCGGTTGCTGGGTCTTCAGTTTTTCAAGAGCTTCTTCTCCATCGCCGGCTTCGTCGACAATTAAAAATTCATCGTTTTGTTCCAGCAGAGAGCGTATTCCGTTTCGGACGATAGAGTGGTCATCAACCAGCATCAACTTGAGTGTACTCATATTCCTGGTGTGCGAGTTTAAAAGGTATACTGACTTGTACTTTTGTGCCTTTGTCGGGCGCCGATGATATTTTAAATTTTCCGTTGATCAGGGCCGCCCGTTCATTCATGTTGTGAATGCCCTGCGAAGGCCGCTTGCTGTCTTCTTTCCGACTGCGGTGGATCCGGAACCCTTTGCCGTCGTCGTTAACAATCAGGTGCAAATAATTGTCTTTTTCGAACAGATCGATCGTGATCTGGTGCGGGTCGGCGTGGCGAAGGGCATTACTGACGGCCTCCTGCGCAATGCGGTAGACACCAATCTCAACGCTCTTATCTAAACGTGTATTTGATAGATTAGTATGAAAAATAATATCGATGGTACTGTCTTTGTCGTGCGTATCGGCCAGCATTTTCACGGCCGGAACCAGCCCGAAGTCGCTTAAAACCGTCGGCATCAGGTTGTTCGACACGTTTCGGGTCTCCTGAATGGTCTGCGAAATCAGGTTTTTCAGAACCGTTAAATTTTTGGTTCCTTTGGTCTCGCCACTCAGACTTTTCTCAAAACTTTCGACCTGCAGCTTGATCGCCGTCAGCATTTGTCCGATGCCATCGTGCAACTCGCGCGAGAGCCGTTTGCGCTCTTCTTCCTGGCCGGCCACGAGGTAGGAAGTCCTCAATTTCTGCTCGTCCATCTGCTGCTGGTATTGCTGGCGGGTGGCATCGAAGAGTTGCTGGCGGGTTTCTTTCAGGGCGCGGTTCAGCGAGAGGAGCTTGCGGTTGGTGGTGGCGGTTCGGGTTTCGGCTTCGACCAACTGGGCAATAATCCCCTCAAATTTATTTACGGCGGGCCGCAGAATGAACCAGCCCGCAAACACGAGGGCCAGCAGGATAAAAAGGTAGATGACAAACCCGATGAGTCGGGTATCTTCCACATTCGCCAGCGTTTCGCGGGTATATTGCTGAACGACTTCGTCCATTTTGTCTAAAAAGGGCTTTTCGTTCGCCAGCAAAGCGGTTAAATCGGCTTCGGTGATGAATTTTTCGGGGTCAGTGGCACGATCGGCCTGAAGGATGAGTTGCTGCATACTGTCCCGAAAACCCGAATAATATGGTTTCAGGGATTGATACCGGCTTTTAACGCTGTCACTGTTCTGAAGCAATACCGGATTTCCGGGTACAGTGCCCTGTTCAATGTGCAGTTGATTCGTCTGAAATTGCGCGAACAGTTTCTTGATTTCGGAAAGGGTACGCTGGAAATTGGGCAACTCCGAAGGGCGGGTCAGTTGGAGAACTTGGCTCACAAGTCGCTGACTCTGATGGCGTTGCGCTGAAGCCATTCGAATGACCAGTACCCGTTCGGATTCGCGCCGGGTTTGAAACTGGCTCACGATTTCAGCAGCCGTTAACAGCATGGCTATGAACACCAATGTTGTTAAGAACAGGCGGTTGAAATGGCGGGCCGAAGGCTGAGAGGTCTGGGGTATAACGTTAACTACTTCCGACACGGTTTTATGAGGCAACCACGTTGATTAAGGTAAAGGTAACAAAAATTGTGATAATTGCAGGATGGAGGTGGTAACTTATGACTTTCGCGCCTAAAAACCCGAACCAAACCCCACCGAGTGTTGTTTTTAAACCAGAAAACGACGTAGATTTGTAATTATCTGAACGCGACCTCATCATGAAAAAAAATGTCTGCTTCATCGCTCTTTTAGGACTGCTGACTCTGGCAGCGTTTACCCCCGCCAAAGTGGTGAGTAACCGTTCGGTGGCAACCGTTGCTGAGCCCGTCAAACTGTCGTGGGAAACGCTGCGCGATGTGACTTTCAAGAAAAAATGGTATCCCGAAGAATCCGTTTACATGTTGTATCCCACCTTCGGTGCCGGTATTCAGAAACTGAGCGGCAAACCGGTCGAGTTGACGGGATACGTGTTGCCCGTTGATTATGAATCCAATCTGTACGTTCTGTCGGCTTTTCCGTATAGCGCGTGTTTCTTCTGCGGAGGAGCAGGGCCGGAATCGGTGGTATCCCTGAAATTCAAGAAAAACGGCCTCAAGTTTAAAACCGACGAGCGCCGGACCTTCCGGGGAACCCTCAAACTGAACGCTGATAATATCTACGAACTGAACTATATCATCGCGGACGCCGAGATGGTGGAGCAATAATAGAAACGCTTCAAAATTAGTACGCCATGCCATTGCGTGGCGTTTTTTTTGAAATCTGTCAAAAGCTTCATTGCTTTTTCTACAAAATTTCCCATCTTTGCACCACGAAAAAAAGGGGGTATAGCTCAGTTGGCTAGAGCGCTACAATGGCATTGTAGAGGCCGTCGGTTCGAATCCGACTATCTCCACCAAAATTCGTTAAAAGCCCCGGACTTGTCGAGTCTGGGGCTTTTTGATTTAAATGTAAAATGAGCAATGATGAACGCTAAATGTAAAAGTGCTGAGCGGCAACTCCTTTTACATTCGACATTCATCCTTTTTCATTTAACATTTTCTCCCTTTCTTTTACCGGCAGAAAACTTTTCTTCGTATCCTTGGGTGATACCGGCGCGTTATTCCGATAAACCACTAAAAAGCGTATGAATTCAACCCAAACTCTACCCAGAGAAGTCGCCCTGATTGCTGACCGGGAACGAACGATGGAACGAATCTATGCCCAAACCTATCCGATGGTTCGCCATTATATCCGGGAACACGGTGGTTCGGAGGAGGACGCGAAAGATATTTTTCATGAGTCCATGATTCTGTATTACGAGAAAACCGTTCAAGACCAACTGACGTTGACGTGTTCGGTCAGTACGTATCTGATGGGGATTTGCAAAAACCTCTGGCGGCAGCAGGTGGAAAAACAGCGTCAAAAGACGAATTTGAATGAAACCCAGACCGACCTCGTTTGGGACGAACCGGAAGACGAAAACGAACTGCCGTCACTCAAACTGATGACCTTTGTGGAGCAGTTGGGCGAAACCTGTCAATCCATTCTGGTTAGCTTCTATTATTTCGGTCAGCGGCTGGAGCAGATTGCCACGCGACACGGTTACCAGTCGGTTCGCTCGGCCACTGTGCAGAAATACAAATGCCTGGAACGGCTGCGCAAGGCCGTCAGTCACCTGTCAATTGGTCACTTTAAATCCTGATGGCGATGCGTCCCGAATTAGAAGAAGTTCAACTGCTGGAAGCCTATCTGCGCGAAACCCTGCCTGAAGAGCAACGGATTGACGTCTCCGTCCGGCTGCTCTGGAATCCGGACTGGCAACAGAAACTGGCAGCCCAGAAACTGGCCTATCAGGCCCTTCGCCTGGCCGGACGCCAGCAATTGCGTCGCGAATTAGACGCCATTTACATCCGTCTGTTCGGTTAATACCGGCAATACCAACCTCGTTTTATAGATTCTTCAACTGGCTTAAATAGAGCCGGAGGGCATTGCTGTGCCTGAACTGCGCATTTTTCATCCCAAACCATTTACTGATTTATGTATTATCCCGAACTGAGCCAACGTGAGTTCCGTAACTTCGCCGTACACGGACAAAACCTGAACGGTCTGACGGTCGATCGCTACCTGCACCAGGTGGAAAATATGACCCGGTCGGTTATTGAAGAGCGGCCCATGAATTTCCGCGAGGTCGATGTATTTTCCCGCCTGATGGCCGACCGAATTGTTTTCCTCGGTTCGGCAGTCGACGACAACCTTGCGAACATCATCATTGCCCAGATGTTATTTCTGGAATCGGCCGATGCCAAAAAAGACATCTTGCTGTATATCAACAGCCCCGGCGGTTCGGTATATGCCGGGTTGGGTATCTACGACACCATGCAATATGTCCGGCCCGACGTCGCGACGATCTGCACCAGCGTGGCCTTGTCATTTGGGGCGGTTTTGCTCTGCGCCGGAGCACCGGGTAAACGCTCGGCTTTGCCCCACGCCCGTGTCATGATTCACCAGCCACACGGCGGAGCGCAGGGCCAGTCCGTCGATATTGAGATAACGGCGCGGCAGATTGTTATTCTGCGCAATGAGCTCTACGAAATCATGGCCCGGCACAGCGGACGTTCGGCGGAAGAAATTGAACGGAATGCCGACCGCGATTACTGGATGAAAGCCGCAGAAGCCAAAGCGTTCGGTTTTATCGATGAAGTGTTGCAACGGTAACTGATCGGTTCCGATGTCGGGGCTACCTGATTTTGTGGGGCAGGATAGGGGCTTAAAAGCCAGAAATAGCCATCTTTGTGACACTGCATCACAAACCGGTTAGAACCAGCCGGTCTTCGGAGAATTAAATCAGCCGCAGTGATGCGGCTTTTTTTATGGACTTACTTGAAATTTTTGACGCCAGCAACCAGCCGCTGGGCTTTACCAAACCCAAAAAAGAAGCACACCGCGACGGCGACTGGCACCGCACCTCTGAAATCGTCGTATTGAATGATCGTGACGAAGTGTTGCTGAGTCTTCGTCACCCGGACAAAACGGTTTTGCCCAATTTCTGGGACGTCTGCGTCGGTGGACACGTTGATCCGGGCGAGAGTTATGAGCAGTGCGCGATGCGGGAGGTGGAGGAGGAAATTGGCGTGCGGCCCAAAACCGGCGAGTTGCAGTTTCTGGGCATGGTGGCCGTGGAGGTAATCGACCCGGCTGTTTCGCTGATCGACCGGGAACACGCGGCTGTGTATGTCTTTCGGACCCGCCGGACGCTCGATCAGTTCGTCATGCAATCGGATGAAGTGGCGGATTTGCGGTTTATGCCAATTGCGGTCGTCCTGGAAGAATTTCGCACGGGTAACAATTCGCTTCGGTATACGCCACCGCAACACACCTATTTGCGGACGCTTGAAATGGCAGCCGCTTTCCTGAATGACAGGGTTTAAAAAGGCCGGACAGCTTTCACAAACCGGCCTTTGAAGTAACTCGAAAACAGATTGTCTTCCCGAACACCCCGCGACGAAGACGCGTGAATAAACATGATGTTAGATGCCCCGCGAACTTCGGTAACAATTCCGGTGTGCGAAACGTACCCGGATTTTCCGTCATCCGGCACGAAAAAAACGAGATCACCCGGTTGAATCTGAGGGACTTCCACTTCATAGCCCACTTCGGATTGTTGCCAGGAAACCCGCGGCATTTGCAGACCAACGGTATTGAAAGAAGCAAAAATTAGCCCCGAGCAGTCCATGCCTTCCGAGGTCTGACCGCCCGTGCGATACGGTGTTCCGGTGTAGGTTCGGGCAATTTTCACCACCTGCGGCACATACCCTTTCTGGTAGGTTTGCGTATCGACAGTTTTCAGCGGTTTGCCGACCGGTTTCCGATTGGCCACCGCCGGTTTTCGCTGGGCGGGCGGGGTGTAATGCGAAGTTTTGAAAAATGAACAGGACGACAGCGTCAACACCAGAAGAGCAGTAGGCCACAATGGGCGAAGTAAAGTCCTCATTCGTAGTGGTTTAAGTTGTATCGTATATGGTTTAATTTACCGAATGCGTCAACCGTCAGAAAAACAGGAATGCAAGGGGTTAAACTATTAAATCTTCATCGTTAAGGCAATACGCTTGCGCTGCAAATCAACTTCCAGCACTTTCACCTGTACTTTCTGATGCACACTGACGACCTGACGCGGGTCGGAAACGAACTGATTGGCTAATTGCGAAATGTGAACCAGTCCGTCCTGTTTGACGCCGATATCGACAAAAGCGCCGAAAGCCGTTACGTTCGTCACCACGCCCGCTAGCAGCATGCCCTCCCGCAGATCTTCCGGTTTTCGGACCCGCTCGTCATATTCGAAAACGGCCAGCGTTTCCCGCGGATCGCGACCCGGTTTTTCCAGTTCGGCCAGAATATCGCGGAGTGTTGGCAGCCCCACTGTTTCGGTAACGTACAATTCGGGCTTTATCTGCTTTTGAAGGTCCGTTTTTTTGACTAAATCGGTCACCGTGCATTTCAGATCGCGGGCCATGCGTTCCACCACAGCGTAACTTTCCGGGTGAACGGCGCTGTTGTCGAGCGGATTTTTGGCTTGATCGATGCGGAGAAAACCGGCACATTGCTCGTAGGCTTTCGCACCCAGCCGGGCCACTTTTTTCAACTGGTCGCGGGATTGGAACGGGCCGTTTTGCGCCCGGTATTCAACGATGTTCTGCGCCAGTTGTGGCCCCAGGCCCGAAACGTAGCGCAACAAATGACTGCTGGCGGTATTGAGCGAAACGCCCACCTGGTTCACGCAGCTTTCCACCACCCGATCCAGGCTGCTTTTCAGGTCATTCTGATCGACATCGTGCTGGTATTGCCCCACGCCAATCGATTTGGGATCAATTTTAACCAGTTCGGCCAGCGGGTCCATCAACCGGCGACCGATGGAAATGGCGCCCCGCACGGTTACATCCTGATTCGGAAATTCCTGCCGCGCCACTTCCGAAGCGGAATAAATCGATGCGCCCTGTTCGCTCACCATGAACAACGGGATGGTTTTGCCGAAATTCAGGCTTCGGACAAAGTCCTCGGTTTCGCGCCCGGCGGTTCCGTTGCCAATCGTAATGGCTTCAATCTGATGCTGAGCGACCAGTTTTAGCAATGTCTGTTGCGCCTGTTCGCGACGGCTGTCGGGGTAAATAACGTCGTTGGTCAACAGATTCCCCTGGGCATCCAGACAAACCACTTTGCAGCCGGTTCGAAAACCGGGGTCGATGGCCAGCACCCGCTTCTGCCCGAGTGGGGGCGACAGCAGCAGTTGGCGCAGGTTATCCGCAAAAATTTTGATGGCTTCCTGATCGGCTTTTTGCTTCGAAACGTTTTCAAATTCGGTCTCAATCGACGGTTTGATGAGTCGTTTGTAGCTGTCTTTGATGGCCATCGCAACCTGATCGATGCTTTCGGACGAGCCGTGTCGCAAAAACTGCCGGTCCAGCCGTTCGAGGGCGGTTTGTTCATCCGGCGAAATACTGACCGCCAAAATTCCTTCCGCTTCTCCGCGCCGGATGGCCAGCAAACGGTGGGAGGGAACCCGGCGGAGCGGTTCGGCAAAGTCGAAATAATCCTTGTATTTGATCCCGGCGGTTTCCTTGTCTTTTTTGACAACGGCCCGGATAATAGCCTCCCGTTCAAACAGATTCCGGATCCGTTGCCGGGCGTCGGCGTCTTCATTGATCCACTCCGCCATGATGTCGCGGGCGCCCTGCAAGGCGTCCTGAACGGTGGTCACCTGCTCGTTCAGGAACGACGCGGCTTTGCGTTCCACGGTATTTTCGCGCTGACTGAAAATGAATTTGGCCAGGGGCTCCAGTCCTTTTTCAATGGCGATGGTGGCGCGGGTTTTTCGCTTGGGTTTATAGGGCAAATACAGATCTTCCAGTTCGGTGACTGTGCCGGTAGATTCGATTTTCTGGCGGAGTTCCGCCGTCAATTTGCCCTGATCGGCAATGGATTTCAGGATGGTTTCCCGCCGTTTGTCGAGTTCGACCAGTTTTTGGTGGGTATCTTTGATGGCCCCGATCTGCACTTCGTCCAGTTGACCTGTGGCTTCTTTGCGGTAGCGGGCAATAAATGGCACAGTGGCACCGTCGTCGAGCAACTGAACGGTTTGGGCAACCTGCCGGGCGTTCAGATTGAGCAGGGCAGCAATGCGCGACGTCAGATTGCTGGGGTCAGGGGATGGGCTCATGGAGTCGATTTACTGAATGAAGCCGCAAAAAAAGCACGAAAGGATGGTTTGTCAACAAAAAAGAATCAGAAATACCGGCTGACAGCGGTAAGGTGTTCTGATTCAGCGGGCAAAAAAAAACATGCCACCAGGCATGTTTTCTTCTTGAAACTCAAACGGCTCTATCTTTCGATTATACCAGTTCTACGTTTACAGCGTTCAGACCTTTTTTGCCACGTTCAACTTCAAATTTTACTTTGTCGTTTTCGCGGATTTGGTCGACAAGGCCCGTCGAGTGAACAAAAATGTCCTCGCCTGGTGCATCCGGCTTAATGAAACCGTATCCTTTGGTTTCATTAAAAAATTTTACTACTCCTGTTTGCATTGAATTGTGATTGAAAGAATTTGTATAAAGGACTATTTTTTTATATTTCTTTCCAAATTTTTATAACATTTTTTTGTGGGCAAAGGCCACTTATTTAGGCTGGAACGGTCTATTCTCCTACATTTTGAATCGAAGTACCCCTAAATAAGCAAAGAAGATCAGGTTGGCTTCTTCGCCCTTTTGCCGTTAAATCCGACAGTCCAGACAACTTTCGTAATCCTCGTGACCGGGCGCATACACCCCGTTGACGTTTACCAGTCGATTCACCGGGATTGATTCACCGGACGCCAGCGTGACGGAATCGCCCTCGGCTTTGGTAGTCATTTCAGTCATAATGGACGTCACCGAAATTAGCTCGTTCAGGTCGGTGGTGTAGAATATCTTGACATATTTCCGCAGCGCAATCAGCGAGCGAAGCATGTCTCTGTAGGGTTCTGTGAGTGTTGTCATGTGAAACAAACCAATGTTCTATCCAGATAACAAAATTTGATTGAAACAGGCTCCTGATTGGTGAATTATTTTACCGTGTATTCCTGTTCTAAGTATAACTATTGTGAGATTTAAGATTCCCGGTTTTTTGCATTTTTAATCTTGTTTTAATATAAACAGATCAAACTATGCCACTTTTAAGGACGGCTTAATCTGGTTTACATCTTTTTTTAATGCCGTTATGCTTCCTTTGTGACTATAAAATATCCTATCCTCATGAAATACGATCCCTTCTTTTTCCTCTCCTGTATCATGGGAGATGAATTGTATAAATTGAACTCTACCAAGACTGAACAGCTCGATTACCGGGCGCTTGAAGAACGTTTCAAGCAAGTCTGGAACCAACCGATCGATGATTTTTACCTGAGCGGTTTACCCCCCGTGATCCGTCGAAATGCGAGACGTGACTTTATTTAATTGATGCCGATTCCGTTGTCCCCGTAAACTTGTGAAAGATAACTCCAACCTCTGGTGGGAAGGCTGTGCAGCGGGAGGTTGGAGGTTTTGTCAGGCGGCCTGAAATTGTTGAATGCAAAGGTGCTGGAGCAGCATAATGGTTTTCCCATCGACAATTTCGCCCTCGGCAATCATCTGCATGGCTTGTGATAAGGGCATTTCCAGTACGTCGATTTCTTCTTCCTCAATGCCCCCTCCGGTTCGCTTTTCGGTTGAATCGGAATAATCTGCCGTGAAAAAATACAGCTTCTCCGTGACCGATCCCGGACTCATGTAGGCTTCAAAAACTTTCCGGATGTTGGTCACAACAAAACCGGTTTCTTCTTCCGTCTCCCGGCGAATCGCATCTTCCGGGTTGTCATTATCCAGCAAACCGGCGCAGGATTCGATCAGTAAACCGCTTGCATTGCCATTGACGTAGGTCGGCATCCGGAACTGGCGCGTCAGAATGACGGTATTTTTTTCCGGATTATGCAACAGAATCGTCGCGCCGTTTCCCCGGTCATAGGCTTCCCGGGACTGCGTCTCCCAAACCCCATTTTTGCGCTGGTAGTTAAAAGTTACTTTCCGCAAGGTGTACCAGTTGTCCGATAATACTTCCTGCCTGATGAGCTGAACCCGAGAATTATTCATTCGTATTGGTTGTTATTGATCGTTTTTGATTATTTTTGAACAAAATAAAAACGTAGCGATGAATTTTCCAATCAGAAAACGGCTTATTTTACAAACGGTCGAAGAGAAAGGGTCTGTCGAGGTAAAAGAACTGGCCGAACTCCTGCAAACTTCGGAAATTACCATTCGCCGGGATTTAACGGCACTGGCAACCGACGGGTTGATATACCGAACGCATGGTGGTGCTATGAAAGTGGGACTGGCCGTCAATCCGGTGCAGTTTGTGAACAAAACCGCTGTCAATTCGGAGAACAAGGATCACATTTGCCGGCTGGCAGCCCAGGAGATCAACGAAGGGGAGGTGGTGTTTATGGATTGTGGGAGCACGGTTTTCCGGCTTTGCCAGTTTATCCGGAACAAACGCATTCAGGTGATAACGAACTCATTGCCGGTGGTCAACGAACTGATGCAGTCGGAAGTGAGGGTGAATCTGGTGGGGGGAGAAGTCGATCAGAAACGACAGGCTGTTCACGGATTGATTGCCCATGAACACGTGGTCCGCTACCACGCCCACAAAGCGTTTCTGGGTGTCGACGGTATTTCGGCGCAGCACGGACTATCGGCTCATAGCGAAACCGAAGGCGGGATGACGCTGGCGATGGCCGCACAGGCCGAAACCGTGTATCTGTTGTGTGATTCGACGAAACTGGAAAAAGACAAATACGTGCAGTTTGCTCCGCTGAGCCTGATTCAGGTTCTCGTAACGGACTCCAAGGCCCGGCCGGAGGTTCTGGAATTGTACCGCGAACAAGGCGTTCGGGTGTTGAATTAATTCAGGGAAGTATTGCCGTTCGAGCGTTTCCGGCTCGATAAATCTTCGTAATTCCCGGTCAGAATTGCAGCCTGGTGCAGCAATTCGACGGCCTGGATTTCATCGTACAGAATATCGAGTTTGCGCTCGATACGACCGATTTCGGCAACGGCATTCTGATACGCAAAGAAGTCGTCCTCCTCGCTCCGGTTTTGCATGGATTCGGCCAGGAGGTATTTACCAGCCTGGAGCACGCCCCACGATGCCCGTAATTCATGTAAAATCGGGCTGTATTTGGTCACTTTCAGAACTCGCATTCTCAACAGCGGTTTTCGCACGCAAAGATATACAAATTTAGAAGCCGACCATTACGATGGTGCTTAGTTTACGGTTTTTGGTTTACGGTTTTCGGTTTTCGGTTTACGGTTTTCGGTTTACGGTTTTCGGTGGCTGGCGCATTCATCCTGTTCGTGCGTCAGTCACCGAAAACCGTATACCGAAAACCGTAAACCTTATTTACATCAATTCAAAGTCAACACATTTCCCCGCTTCGACGGTGAACGTTTCGGAGAAACTCTGGCCGTTGGCGGCCCGGAATTCGAGCTCATGCTCACCCGCTTTGACGGTGGTGACGGGCGAACCTGTCGCGTCGCAGGAAGGAGCAGAAGTCGTTACTTTGCTTAGTGTTCCTATTTTGGTGCCGTCGACGTAGCAATCCACCTTAATGGTTTCGATCGCGTTGTTGGCCGACCAGAATATCACCCGGCCCGAATCCGGTTCGACTTCCGTTTCTTTTTTACAGGAAACCGTGACGCTCAGCAAAAGCACGGCACACAGGGATTGCAGGCAAAACCGGGTTAAAAAATGGCTGGAAAAGATAGGCAAGAAGTTCATAGTAGTACGTCGTTGTTGTCGTTTGTCGGGACAAAGGTGTCTACGTTGGCTGTGATCCGAAAACAAATTTTATCTGAACTGTTGAATTGAATATGTGAAACGGTAAATAACTTATGTCAACAATCCGGGGTGGATCAGGTTAAAAAATCAAACAAAAACAAACGTGGGGTATGGAAAGGCAGACACTCGAAAATCTGACAACCCGTGAAGAACGGAGCCCGTATGACGTCGCCGAAGACGTGAGAGGAATCAAAAATGGCTTTGTTAACATCTATTTTATCGGAGAATCGCAACCCGGTGGGAAGTGGGTTTTAATTGACACCGGAACACCATCCGGCGCAGATCTGATTCTGAAAAAAGCCCGGGAATGGTTTGGCGATTCCAACCCGCCCCAGGCCATCGTGCTGACGCACGGCCATTTTGACCATGCCGGATCGCTGGAAGCCTTGCTGAAAGCTTGGGGAACGGTGCCGGTTTATGCCCATCCCCTGGAATTGCCGTTTTTACAGGGAAAGTCGCATTATCCACCGCCAGACCCATCGGTTGGGGGCGGGGCAATGGCCTACATGTCGTGGATGTTTCCAACGGCACCTTTTAATTTGGGTGATCGGATTCGGCCGATTCCGGCGGATGGTCTGATTCCGGAATTGCCCGATTGGAGAGTCATCCATACGCCCGGCCACTCGCCCGGCCATATCTCGCTGTTCCGGGAGAGCGACCGGAGTCTGGTGGCGGGTGACGCATTTACCAATACCGATCAGAACTCGGCGTTTGCGGTAATGACCCAGAAGCAGGAGCTACACGGCCCCCCGGCTTATTTCACGATTGACTGGGAAGCCGCGAAACGCTCGATTCAGGAACTGGCGGCCCTGAACCCGACGTCGGCTGGTACCGGGCATGGAAAAGCAATTCAGGGCATCCAGCTCCCGCAACTCCTGGAAGATTTAGTTCTCCATTTTGAAAGCCGGGAAGTGCCGAAAGGAGGTCGGTATGTGAAGCAACCCGTGCATTCGGACGAGGAGGGCATTGTCGATATGCCGGCCCCGATTTCGTACCATGTTACCCGCATTCTCAGTATCGGCGTCATCGTCGGTACGGTGATGCTGCTTTTGGGAAGCAAGCGCAAGAAATAAGGCGCTGCGCTGATCATAAACGTATAATGAACCGGAAGCCCCGATTGTTACTGGTAAATCCGGTACGTTCGGGGCTTTTTCATGCAAATCATTTAAACACCGCAGCCTGGAATAGCGTTTTAGAAGTAAGTTAAATCGAACTCACGTATGGAACGCCGGAATATCATCATTTTAGTAGGAAGTACCGTTATTGTCGTTTTAGTAGCTTGGTTTTCACTCAGGCATTTTGGCTTATTCAATAAAAATGATGTTCCCGCTGAAGGCTGGGACCGCTCTCAGGCCGAAGTGGTTATGCGGCAGTTGTGCCGGGCTGCAGATTCGGTCGGGATAGATACCAACCGGTATTCATTCCTGGAATCCGACACCAAAAAGGAGTTTGGTGAGAAGTTCACCGGTTTGCTGCTGGAACTACGCTACGGATTAAAACCGTCCCGGATTACGTATAACAAGATCCCGGAAAAAATCGACACCGTCTGGGCGATTGCCATGCTGAAAAAAGACGAAGGGAAGTCGGCGTTGGATTCGCTGCGGAAAACACCGGTTTTCGGACATTATACCACGCTGGTCAGTGCCTACGTCAAATTAAGGAAAAACGCGCCCTCCGATACCGGGAAATACATCCGGCAAACATTGAATTTTTATCGCTATCTGAATCGCTTTGATTTTGACCGGTTTTTGGTCGTTAATGTGCCGGCGGCCCAATTGAACATCTACGACCGGAGTGGTAAATGCCTGCTGCCGATGGACGTGATTGCGGGGAAAAAAGACACCAAAACGCCATTTTTTACAACCTATCTTACTGATATCATTACTTATCCCTACTGGAATGTGCCGCGTGGCATTGGGCTGAAGGAAATTCTGCCGAAGGTGCAGCAAAGCGCAGACTATCTGGAGAACCAGAATATGGAGGTGTTGAATGAAAAAGAGCAGGTGGTCGATCCGTCCGAAATTGCCTGGGAAGAAATGTCCGCCGAAAATTTTCCGTATCGGTTTCGGCAGGCTTCCGGGTGTAACAACTCCCTGGGTTTGATCAAGTTCAACCTGACCGGGCCGGGGGCTATTTACCTCCACGATACGAATGCCCGTGACCTGTTTGACCAAACCAGCGACCGCTGGCGGAGCCACGGCTGCATGCGGGTGCAGAAACCGGTTGAACTAGCTAACTACCTGATGGGAACGCCGGTGCTGGACGAGGGATTCATGAACCGCTGCATGGTCGATCAAAAACCGCAAACGTTGACGCTGCCCAAACCGTTCCCGGTTTTTGTGGTCTACAACCGGGTCGATGTCGATGAAAAAGGGCAGTTGCGTTATTACAAAGATGTCTATGACCTGGACGGTCGACCGATGTAATTACAGCAGAAACGTTGATTTTTGCAGATAATCCGGGCTTGGTGAATAGACAAACAGGCAGGAACCGCCTTTGATGGCCTGAATGATGTCTTTGCTGACCGCGTTGGCGATGGCCGGGCAACCCTGGCTACGGCCCAGCCGACCGGTTTTGCGAATAAAATCTTCGCAAACATAATCCGCTCCGTGCATCACGATGGCACGGCTAAAGGCGTTATCGTTAAAACCCTGTTCCAATCCTTTCAGTTGAAGCGACAAACCGTGTTTGCCTTGGTAGGTATTAAGGGTTTGGTAGAATCCCAGGCTAGACTGGAAAGAAGAAAAAGTGTTTGAAAACGAAGCCGCCATCAGTTCGCCCGAATTCCGGCCGTGGGCGACGTAGGTCTGAAACAGCAATTTCTGTTGATCGAGATCGATGACATACAGCCGCTTCTTGTTCGACGGCTGGCTCAGGTCAACGATACTCAGAATGGATTTTGCAAACTTGGTTTTCTGTAACCCACGCAGGGCGTAGTCAAATACCTCTTTTTGAAGCCCCATGCGTTCCAGGTTCAACCCGTCGTAAACCCCCGCCCAAAGGGTGGTTTTGTCAACCACGGTGTGGGCGTTGGCTCTAACCGTGGTGCCAACACTGGCAAGGCTAAGCGGGAGAATGGCAAGGAGAATCAGCAGCGCTTTTTTCATAAAACGTTGGTTAACTGGTTAATATGTAAAAAGGGATGTAGAGAATTAACGCCAACAAGGTCATAATAATTCGATAGTTTCATGAATTTCTGCCTCAAGCTTCAGAATTGTATTTTCATCTTAGTCCTTATGCTCTGGGGTTCAGCGACTTTGGCACTGCCGGTTGTTTCCATTGTAAAGTACAAAAAAAACGGCGAAACTGATTATACATCGGCGGCAGTCCGGGCAATCGCCGATTTGAAAAGGCTGGGTGGAGGCACGTTGACTTACCCCGCCGGGCAATATGTGCAGGGGCCGGTCGAAATCACCGGATCGGGAATCAGCATTCAGGGAGCCGGTCTGGGCCGGACCTTTCTCATCCGGAATTCCCAGCGCGGTTATGCGTTCTGGGCCAACCGGAAGCAGCGGGTTTTTATTCGGGATCTCTCCATCGACTGCGACAAAAGTCCGATTGAGGGCGGTATATACTTCGGCGGCTGTACGGCCAGCGGGGCCGACCGGGTTTCCATTCAGAATGCCGATGCCAGCACGTTTGTCGTTGAAAATCAACTGTTCAATGCCGGAAACGCAACTGCGGTTTCGGATCGCAATGTTTTTCGAAATTGCCGGGCCAGTGGTCAGAAACGGTATCACGAAGTCGGCGGAAAATCCCCTTTTATTGCCGGTGGATACGCCCGCAATACGCGTTTTGAATTCTGCACCGCTACCGACTGCGTGGGCGATGCCTTTGATAGTGACAATGCGCCCGGCACTGTGTTTGTGCGTTGTGTCGCCCGAAATACCAAAGGAATCAGCCCCTATGCCGGTTTCTGGTCGGAGGGCGAGCAAACGGATTCGGACCACCGCGTGACGTGGAGCAATTGCAAAGCGATCGGCTACCGGGTTGGGTTTGGCGTTTCGGAGCGCGTAAAAGCCACCATTCAAAACGGAGAGGCCGAAAATTGCGTGAATGCCGTAAAAGGGTTACATTACCAATACCGCATTGTGATCACCAATTTTACGGCCCGGAATTGTGGCAAAGGGCTGGAAGCGACCGACACCGACGGCGTTTTGACATTCAGCGGCCCGGTTACCCTGACCAAAGTACGCACCCTGAATACCGTCGCCCGAAATTCATTTTCCAACTACGGCGGAGGCACTTCCACCAACGAGGAGACGATTATCGGGCCGGGTTGCGATTTTGACAAAGACGCATACATCAGTTACGAAAATTCCGGTTCGCGCCGGATTACGGTCGATGGTGCTACCTTTCGGGGCAGCAATATCCGGTATTACAACGGGCAGTTGACCGAGTTGCTGGTTAAAAATAGCCAGTTTATCAACGGCGGCATTGTGGGTGCCCGAATCAAACAAAGCCGGATTACAGCCGGTAGTCGGTTCAGTACGACCGACAGTACCAAAACCGCCATCCAATTGAGTCTGGATTCGTATAATACCACAGTCGATAACGCAACCTTTGAAGGGTACAACCGGGTGTCGAACAACGCAAAAATGGGAACCGGTGTCCGGCAAACGAACCGCCGGCAACCGCGATAAACCTGAAACCAACGAACAACTATGTCCCCTTACGAAGACGCCGTGGTGCGTGAATTACACGTCTGGCGACAGAAAATGATGCGCAGACCGTCGGCCGTCAACCGGCTTTCGAAGAACCTGCAGACGCGGATGAACAAGTTCATCCCTGAGAAAGTGCACCAGGCTATTACGGCGACCATTAAGCAAATGACGCGGGCGGTGTTGTTTGGCGCGGAGTTTCTGACCCGGCAGCCGGTGCTGGAACCGCTGTCGCTGGAAGAACGGGAGGAGCGGGTTCGGGATCGCATTGCGTTCTACAAAACCGCCGGAGCAGCAGAGGGGGGTGTCACCGGCGCGGGCGGCATTCTGTTGGGGCTTGCCGATTTTCCGTTGTTACTGGCCCTGAAAATGAAGCTGTTGTTCGAAATTGCGGCCATTTACGGGTATCCGGTCAACGAATACAAAGAGCGGCTTTATATCATGCACATCTTTCAACTGGCGTTTTCGAGCCAGGAGCGTCGGCAGTTCGTTTATCAGCAGATGCTCAACTGGCAGGCCAAAAGCCAGCAACTTCCCGACGACATCAACCAGTTCGACTGGCGCACCTTTCAGCAGGAATACCGGGATTATATCGACCTGGTCAAAATGGCCCAGTTGGTTCCCGGTATCGGAGCCGCTGTCGGTCTGGTTGCCAACTACCGTCTGCTCGACTCCCTTGGCAAAACCGCCATGAACGCCTACCGGATGCGGTGGGCAGAAAGGAGGGAGTTGGAGAGTGGTATGTAGTTTACGGTTTTCAGTTTACGGTGGCTGACGCATGCTGGCTGACACGTTCAACTCATTGAGCCAGCATGCGTCAGCCACCGTAAACCGAAAACCGTAAACTTATTTTATTTCCTTGCCGGATTGATCATGATATGCGCCCGGTGGGTGCCGGGGTCCATGATCCAGGGCATGCCGGGTGCTTCGGCTTTCAGGGGCAGGCCGGTGCTTTCGGAGGTGGCGTAGGGGATATAGACGACCGACCGGAGGTAGCCATTTTTTACTTCGCCCGTTGCCGCATTGTAGCTGGAATCGGGGGCCGAATAAACGAAGAGGGAAGATGGCTGCTTGGGCATTTTCCACTTGCCGGCTTTTTCTTCTTCTTCCCGGATTTTCATGATTTCAGCCGGAGATTTTCCTTCTTTTTTCAATTCCCGACCGCGGGCCATGAAGGGTTCCAGACCCTGGTGGTAGCAGGAAACGTTGAGCCCTTTCTGCGTCGGATCATCCGCCAGACAGACATAATCGTTCGTTCCTTTTCGCAGCACAATCATTTCATTTTTACCAGAATAACCCAATACCGTTGCGCCATCGCGTTTGTCGGAGGGAGCGGCCAGGACGGCGGTTTTGATTTGCAGGTCGGGCGTCGGGGCGGTCGTTTGGGCCAGGGCATTGAAAGCACAAAAGCCCGAAAGTAGAAAGAAGGTAAATTTTTTCATGGGATTCAAAAGAGAGGGTTTGTCAGCCTTAAATCGATCGATCACCGGCATTTATCCAAATTTATGAAAAAATACCGGTGATCGACAGACTATTTACACAGGATAGGATCAATGATGATGCCCGCCCGGTCCGTGTACGTGTTTGTGCGTCACCTCTTCTGCCGTAGCATCCCGAACGTCGATGATTTCGACATCGAAGTTCAGCTCCTGACCAGCTAAAGGATGGTTGGCATCGATCATCACCTGATCGTCGTTCACTTCCGTAACCGTTACTACCTGGCCCTGATTGGTCTGAAACTGCATTCCGATCTGCACCGGCTGACCGCCAAAAGCGCTGATGGGAACCGCCTGAATCATTTGCGGATCCGGAACACCGTAGCCGTCTTCGGCAGGCACCTTGATCTGAAATTTGTCGCCGACGGATTTTCCGGCCAGTCCGTTTTCCATACCCGGAATGAGGTTTCCCTCGCCGTGGAGATAATATAATGGATCCCGTCCTTCGCTGGAGTCGAGAATATTGCCGTCGTTGTCGCGCAACGTGTAGTGTATGCCGGCAACTTTGTGTTTGGAAATTTGCATGTTTAAAATATTGAATAGAAAAACAAAGGTGATATAGTTTGAGAAAGGATGCAACTAATTGCCCGATTCTACGCTAAGATTACGGTCGTAAGATGACCCAAAATGAAATATTCACCGGTCATGCCCCGTTAACCCAACTACATTTAGACAACAAAAGGAAGGCTGAATGTGTTAAAAAGGGATAGTAAATTCTCGACGTTTTGTTTAACAAACTAATTTTCATCATGCAGAAAAAAGCAGTTTTCGCAGTGGCAGTGGCACTAGGCCTGCTGGTTGGTGCCAACAAAACCGTGGTTGCTCAAACGGTTCAGGACACTACTTCGCGCCCCGCATCGCAATCGAACCCGTTGGGAAGCAGCACATCGGTTTCGACCCAAAGTAGTGCCAACGCCTACGGGCCGATGGGAGCAGGACGTGAATCGCGGGGTGGCATGGCTCCCGGCGGCTCAACCGGCCGCGATCTGGCCATCAGCGCGGCCAAATCCGCTGATCATACGGTTTTATTCCGGGCGATGCGGGTTTCCGGATTGTCGGAACAGGCAGCGGGAAAAGGACCTTACACGGTTTTTGCCCCTACCAACGAAGCGTTTGATAAGCTCCCCGCCGGAACACTCGACGGGTTGTTGCAGCCAGCCTCCAAATCAAAGCTGGTGAAGCTGTTGTCGTATCACGTCGTCAAAGGAAATTACACCTCTGATCAGTTGCAGGACGGACAGAAACTGAAAACAGTTACGGGCGGAACACTGACCGTTGGCAAGCAGGGTGATGCCATCACCATCACGGATGGACAAGGCAATGCCGCCACCATCAACCGCGCGGATCTGGAAGCCACGAACGGGGTTATTCACTCGGTGGATGCGGTTCTGATGCCCGCTGAAAAAGGGAAATAGAGGAAGCTTAAAATTTAGGACTTACGTTTGATAATTATGATGTACTCGCCTTTTGCCCCTAAATCCCCTAAAGGGGACTTGGACGTGGATTAATCCGGATGCGTAAAGTCCCCTTTAGGGGATTTAGGGGCGAAAGGCGAAAGTCCTAGAATTTTTAATGTAAAATGAAGAATGTAAAATGCTAAATGTAAAAGTTTTCGCCCGCAGCGACTCACTTTTACATTTAGCATTTTACATTCTTCATTTTACATTTATTACTACCTTTCCGGCAAAAGAAAACTTCTCCTTCTGCTTTTGCCATGCTTTTTCTGTTCCTAAGCATTTTGCTTTCGGTTGTTCTGCTGCTCAATTTCCGGATGTTTCCCCGCTACCGGGTCAATACTTTTCAGGCAATTGTCTTCAACTATCCGGTTTGTTTCCTGACCGGTTTTCTGCTGCTGCCCCGCAATCAGCCTTTTTCCATCGATTTTTCCCAAACCTGGACGTGGCTTGCCCTGGGTCTGGGCGTTGCATTTATCATCACGTTCATTCTGTCGGGCCTGTCAACGCAGCGAATGGGCATTACAGCCACGTCGCTGGCGAATAACATGTCGCTGGTGATTCCGGTCTGTTTCAGTCTCTTCGTCTTTCAAACCGGTGGAAAAACCTTCGATGCATTGAATTACCTGGGTTTGATTCTGGCGGTGGTGGCCGTCGGATTGAGTACATACAAGAAGCAGGAAGGCCAAACCGTGAAAGCCCTGGGCTGGAATACACTCTTGCCGGTGGCGGTTTTTGTGCTCTACGGAGTCACCAATACAATGATCAATTACATGAACATCCGGTATATTCCATCGACTGATCAAACATTGCAGGTGACGTTGACGATGGTACTGGGTGCCATTGCCGCCGGTATGGTTTTGCTATCGAGCCGGCTAATTCTCGACAAAGAAAAGATTGAACGCCAGACCGTCGTGGGAGCCATCACCCTGGGCATTCCGAATTTCCTGAGTTTTTACACCCTGTTGCTGGCACTTTCCGAATATGGCGGCAATGGCGCTTTCGTTTATCCGCTCTACAACATCGGCGTTATTCTGGTGGCGGCTTTGTCGGCCCTGCTCTTTTTCAAAGAAAAACTGCTGGTCATCAACCGAATCGGGCTGGCTCTCGCCATTGTCGCCATCGGTTTGATTTCCTGGCAGGAACTGGCTCAACTGGCGATAGGAGTTAAGAATTAAGAGTGAAGAGTGAAGAGTTGGCTGCCGCGTATTGTCTTCACCCTTAATTCTTAACTCTGCACTGCAAACTCTTCACCCAATATTTCTGTTACTCCGAAAAACCTTCCAACTGTTTTCTTTGTGAATACCGAAACCAAGAGTGGTCAGATTTTTGACTGGATTACCCTGCGACGGCTTTATGCCTTTGTAAAACCGTACCAGCTCCATTTTTACGGGCTTATTCTGATTATTCTGTTGAGTGCGGTGCTGGCTCCCGTTGGTCCGTTGCTGATTCGCTACACCATCGACTCCAAAATTGCCACCGGCGATTATCCGGGCCTGACCAAAATGCTGATTTTGATGATCGCAATTCTGGTTTTGCAGGGCATTATTCAGTTTTTCAATACCTATCTCTCCGGCTGGCTGGGGCAAAATGTGATTCGGGATATCCGGGTTCAGCTCTACCAGAAAGTCCTGAAACTCCGGCTGAAATTTTTCGATAACACACCCATCGGCCGTCTCGTGACCCGCACCATTTCGGACGTTGAAACGCTTTCTGACGTCTTCAGCGAAGGCATGGCCGCCATCGTAGGCGATATTTTGCAACTGGTGCTGATCATCGCTGTCATGTTTTACACCGACTGGCGGCTTTCGGCCATCAGTTTGTCGATGATTCCGCTGATGTTACTAAGTACATACGTCTTCAAGGAAAAGATCAAAGTATCGTTCAACGAAGTGCGGACCGCCGTAGCCAACCTCAGTTCGTTTGTTCAGGAACACATTACCGGCATGAACATCGTGCAGATTTTTGGCAGCGAAAAAATTGAAGAGGAGAAGTTCAGACAGATCAACGACGAACACCGCAAAGCCAACATCCGATCGATCTGGTACTATTCCGTCTATTATCCGGTGGCCGATATTCTGTCGGCAGCCGCCACGGGTCTCGTGGTCTGGTACGGTGCCAAAGCGATTCTGAACCAGGAAGTTACCTACGGAACGGTGACGGCTTTCATCATGTTCATCAACCTGTTTTTCCGCCCCATCCGGATGCTCGCCGACCGATTCAACACCTTACAAATGGGAATCGTGAGCACCGACCGGATTCTGAAACTGCTGGACAGCGACGATTTTACGCCCAACACCGGCACGTATGCGCCCGCAACCTGGCGGGGTGAGGTGGAGTTTAAAAACGTCTGGTTTGCCTACAACGACGACAATTACGTTCTGAAAGACATCAACTTTACCGTGAAAGAAGGCGAAACCGTCGCCTTTGTCGGTGCCACGGGAGCCGGGAAGTCGTCCATTATCAATTTATTAAGCCGGTTTTACGACATCAATCGGGGTGAGATCAAAATCGACGGCGTCGAGGTACACGAGTATAAACTGGAAGCGTTGCGCCAGAGCATTGGCGTTGTTTTGCAGGATGTCTTTCTGTTTTCGGATACCATTGAAAACAACATCACCCTTGGTAATAAAACCATCAGCCGGGAGCGCATTGTCGAAGCGGCCAAACTGGTGGGCGTGCATGAATTCATCGAGCGATTGCCGGGCGGTTATGAGTACAACGTGATGGAGCGCGGTTCGACGCTTTCGGTGGGACAGCGGCAGTTGATCTCGTTTGTTCGGGCCATGGTTCACGATCCCCGCATTATGGTGTTGGACGAGGCCACGTCGTCGGTCGATACCGAAACGGAAGGGCTGATTCAGGATGCCATTGGAAAATTGATGAAAGGGCGCACGGCCATCGTAATTGCCCACCGGCTTTCCACCATCCGCGAAGCCAACAAAATTATTGTTGTCGACAAAGGCAACATCGTAGAACAGGGAACCCACGAAGAATTGTTGCAGCAGGAAGGCACCTACGCGAACCTGTACCGGATGCAGTATAAGGAGATGGTTTAGTTAAGAACTGATACGTTAAAAGTTAAGAGTTAAAAGTTTAAAATAGGCTGGCACACACTTTTTAACTCTTAACTTTTAATTCTTAACTATTTTTTGGGTTCCGCGCCCGCCAGGGCGTAGGCGATTTTTTCGTTTAGATTTTCATCGTTGGACGGATCTTTGTCCATGCCCGACGGGATGCGCCCGGTTGGTTTCGGGCTGGGTTGCAATTCCGTTTCTTCCTTGCTGGGCGTTGGCCCGGTTTGATCGATTACTTCTTCATCGGCGTTCGGATCGTTGTCCATATCCGACGGAATATCCTTTAAAGGAGTCGATTCCCTGACCGGATGAAGGTTCGGATTTTGTGAGGGTGTCATAGTCTTGAGTTGATGGTATCCCCCTATAACCACCGCTTTGGCCGGGTTGTTTTCAGAACTGGACTACAAAAAAGGTCAACCCGGAAGGAGCTGACCTGAAATTTTAGCGGAAAGGCTGGGCGCGTTGGGTGGTATCGGGCGGATCGACCTGCTCCGGAGCAGACGGTTCAATGAACAGCGAATCGGCTGGAATGTCAACATCCGTTGAGTCCGATTCATCCTCTTCGTCATCATCGTTTCCACCGGGACAATTCAGATAATCCTTCGTTATTTTAACCGTCGGTTTATCAAAAGGACCCTGATAAAGCTTCAGCGCCTTGTCCTGATATACTTTCTCCAAAAACCGTCCCACCAGCGGCAAGGCGGTTTTGGCACCTTCACCCATATCAGTCGACCGGAAGTGAATGCTGCGATCATCGCCACCCACCCAGGCCCCCACTACCAGATCACGGGTGACTCCCATGAACCAGCCGTCGGAGTTGTTGGAGGTGGTTCCGGTTTTTCCGCCCACCTGGTTCCGGTTTTTGAACAAATCGTACGACCACAAATTTTGCGATGTGCCGCCCGACTCTTCCAAACCACCTTTCAGCATGTGGAGCATCAGAAAAGCCGACTCTTCCCGAATGGCCTGTTTTTTCTCGGGTACAAATTCTTCAATGACCTTGCCGTTGCGGTCTTCGATTCTTGTCACCAGCAACGGTTCGGTATGTACGCCGTTGTTTGCAAAGGTGCAGTAAGCTGCTACCATTTCATACAGCGACACGTCCGAAGAACCCAAGCCGACGGACGGAACAGCCGCCAACCGGCTTTTAATACCGAGCCGGTGGGCGTATTCCACAACCCGCTGGGGCGTTGCGACGTCATTGGTCAACTGGGCCGTCACCGAATTGATGGAGCGGGCCATGGCCCGGCGCAGGGTCATATTGGAATAGGAGAATGATCCGGCCGAATTTTTGGGTGCCCAGAAATCTTCCTCGCCTTTTTCGTTGATGTACTCCTTCCGGAACGGTTCATCGCGCCGACGGTCGCAGGGGCCTAAATTGATCGTTGAATCGTCGATCACCGTAGCATAAACGAACGGTTTGAAGGTCGAACCCGGTTGCCGTTTTCCCTGTTTGACGTGATCGAACTGGAAAAAGTTATAGTCGAGGCCACCAACCCACGTCCGGATAAAACCGGTATGCGGGTCCATCGCCACCAGACCGGCCTGCAAAAACCGCTTGTAGTAGGCGATTGAATCCATGGGCGACATGTACTTCTTCTTCGGGCCGTTCCAGGAGAAAACCGTCATGCTGTCTTTTTTCTCCTTCATGTAATACTGGATGGAATCCGGCTGATTCGGAAATTTCAGTTGGAGCGCCTTATACCTTTCCGTCCGCTGGGCGACTTTGTCCAGAAAATCCGGAATTTCCTTGCCATCTTCGTCCGTCCAGGGGTTTCGGCCCGACCAGTGGTTGTCGAACGTCCGCTGCAACAGCTTCATTTTCTCCGCAACGGCTTCTTCGGCCAGGGCCTGCATCCGGGAGTCGACGGTGGTATAGATGCGTAAACCGTCGGTATACAGGTCATAACCGTTTTCTTCACCCCACTTTTTGACGACCTCGACCACCGCATTTTTGAAATAATTGGCCGGACCGGAATACGGATTGTCGGGGCTGTAGCGCGTTACGAGGGGTAATTCACACAGTGAATCGGCTTGTGCTTTGGTAAGGTACTTGTATTTTTCCATTTGCCGGATCACCACATTCCGGCGGTTGCGCGACTTCTCGAAGTTTCGTTTGATCAGGGGGTTATACGTCGTCGTCGCTTTCTGCAAGCCTACGAGAACGGCGGATTCCTGCACGTTCAGTGTCTCCGGCGATTTGCTGAAATACGTCCGGGCCGCCGTCTTGATCCCGTAGGCATTGCTGCCAAAATCGACAGTATTGAAATACATGGTCAGGATCTGCTCCTTCGAAAAATTCCGCTCCAGTTTGATGGCCATCAGCCATTCTTTGGTTTTCAGAATGATCGTTTTCACCAGCGGAACATTGTACAGCAATCCCCGCGACTGCCGCCGACGGGTTTTGAACAGGTTTTTGGCAAGCTGCTGCGTTATCGTGCTGCCTCCGCCGGAGTTGTTACCGGTTAAGACGCCATAGACGGCCCGGCCCAGGCTTCGGGTATCGATGCCCGAATGCTCATAAAACCGCACGTCTTCAGTGGCAATCAGGGCGTGAATTAGGGAGGGCGATAAATCTTCGTATTTGATGGGGGTGCGGTTTTCGGTAAAAAACCGGCCGATCATGACTTTGTCGTAGGAATAAATTTCGGAAGACTGAGAAACCTTGGGGTTCTTCAAATCCTCGACGCTTGGCATTTCACCGCTGAGATAGAGGAAATTGGATTCAATGGAAAGGATGTACAACAGAACCAGCACAAAGCCGAAAATAAGCGTTTTGGTGGTCTGGTAAAAGATGCGGAAAGCGAGTGATCGGGTGTCGAAGCGGGCGTTGATCCAATTTCGGTAGCGTTGTCGAACGCCCCGGTAGTAACCGACTGCTGAATCGACACGCTCTTTTCCGAGAAGACCCGACATCATGCGGTAAACCAGTCGTCTAAAGCCGTTGCTTATGAGACCGAAAAAGCCGGTGATGCCTTGCCAAAGGGTACGAAGCTGCCCCCAGAATTTACTCATGCCTGGTATTTTGACGGTTAAAATTGAAGAACGGGTTCAGTTGACGTCGCACCACTGAGAGGATGCGCCTGATGTCCGTCTGATTTCAAAAAAGTAAAATTAATTCGATAGGCAAAAAAGACGGATTGAAAAATCCGTCCCTTAGAGCAAATATAACGGAAATTTAGACGATATAATATGAAAAAAGCCAGCCCGTTCATCGGGTTGGCTCAAAACCAGGGGGTTAGCACCCGCTTATTTCTTTTCAAATTCCAATGCTACGCCGTTCATGCAATACCGCAGGCCGGTTGGCTTGGGTCCATCGTCGAAAACGTGTCCTAAATGCCCGCCACAGACGCCACATTCGACTTCCGTGCGCACCATGCCGTGGCTGCGGTCCACTTTCTCGGCTACGTTCTGTTTCGACAGGGATTTATAAAAACTCGGCCAACCCGTTCCGGATTCAAACTTGGTGTCGGAGCTGAACAGGGGCGTTTTGCAGCCTGCACATTTGAATACGCCTTTTTCGTGGTTATCGACCAGCGGACTCGTAAAAGGCCTCTCGGTACCTTGCTGGCGCAGGACGTAAAATTGCTGGGGCGTAAGGATTTTTTTCCACTCCGCTTCCGTTTTGACCACTTTGCGGGGTGTAGCATCGTCGATACGCGGTGTCAACGAAATGGATGCGACGGAGCCGGTGAGCACCAGCCCACACAAAACTCCAAGAAAAAGGTTGCGGTTCATACCTGATTAACGCAAGAAATGGGAGGATAGTTTACGAGTTAAAAAAGCCACAGCGCAGTTGTGCGTGTGGCTTTTTCCGGTCGTTTAGTCACCTTTGTTACATCGGCATCAAGACCGTATCGATCGAGTGAATTACCCCATTCGACTGATAGACGTCTGAAATCGCAACGGTGGCAGTTCCGCCTTTGGCATCGGTCAGCACCAGATTTTTTCCACTCATTTTGGCGGTTAAATCACCTCCGGCTACGGTTTTCAGCGTGGCGGTTCCATTACCAGCTTTGATGAGCTTTCCAATTTCCTTGGCGTCCAGACGACCCGCAACCACGTGGTAGGTCAGAATGCCGGTCAGGGTTGCTTTGTTTTCGGGTTTCACCAGCGTTTCAACGGTACCGGCTGGTAATTTGCCAAAAGCGTCGTTGGTGGGAGCAAAAACCGTGAAAGGACCGGCTCCCTGTAAGGTTTCGACCAGGCCCGCGGCTTTCACAGCGGCAACCAGCGTGGTGTGATCTTTCGAGTTGACGGCATTTTCAATGATATTCTTGTTGGGATACATCATGGCACCACCGACTTCTTTCGGTTTTTGAGCGTAAGAAACCGTAACAAATGCGCAAAGAATAGCGGCAAAAATTCCTGTTTTGATGAAGGCTTTCATGATTGACATACGAATTAAATGAAGATGGGAAAATAAAAGAATCGGGTTGTTTCCGACTCTCAACAATACCTACGCCATCGCCTTCTATTTGGATTTTAATTATTTAAAAAAAAGCCTATAAATCATAAAAAAAGCCCTGGGAGCGTTTCCAGAGCCTTTTCTTGAGGAGAATAAAAGCTTAAAAATTAAATATATTTTCGATTGAATTGACGTATAACTATCCCTTGGAAAACGTATAACCCTGGTGAAAAAAGAATGATAAATAGTAAATGATAGATGGTAAATGTAAAAGTTTTTGCAAAACCGCCACTTTTACATTTACCATTTACTATTTATCATTCTTTTTTCAGATACAGAGAGATCAGGAGGTCACATTTCCGACCACCACCATCGCGGAAAGCGTGGGAGTGGGGCTACCGCCCCGGCGTTCGAGCGTGATGGCAAAAGCATCGGCTTTCAGGAATTTTTTAGCCTGCTGCACCACCCGGGTGTTGTCGCCCACATCGAAGACACCGGCATCGACCGGTTTTCCGTCGACAATGGCCCAAAGCTGGTATTGCTGGGTTTCGGGCGGACGAACCAGCGAATCAATTTCGAGATTAACCTGGCCCGTGCTGGCATTCCAGTAGATGGTTGCGAGGTTGGCGGTTGTGGTGTCGGTAGGATTCAGCCGGATGACCCGCGTGCCCGGTTCTTTCAGGATGGCCAGCGTTTGGTCGGCTTGTGACTGTTGCGCCCGCAGCACCCGAACCTCTTCGGTCAAGGCTTCATTCGAATTGCGGAGCGAACTGAGCGTTTGCTGGCTTCCCTGCAATTGGGAGTACAGGAAGTAGGCAAAAAACAAGACAACCAGACCCAGAGAAGCGGCTACCAGCCAGGTAACGCGAAACGTGGGTCTGGAATCGAAAGCATCTTCTCTGGAATTTAATGAACGAATGGGGGTTTCAGTACTTTCTTCGCTGGTGAGTGGGGGCGTTGGGGAAACTTCCTCAACCGCTTCGGCTTCCGGAGGGCCAAATTCCAGTTCTTTCAGAAGCCACTCTTTGACATCGGTAGGCGGATCACGGCGCAGGGTCTGGGCATACTGTTCCACCGCAGCCGACAGCGTGTCGAGCTCCCGGCGGATCTCAGGGTAAATGCTCGACATACACTCGACCTCCCGCTTTTCCTGCGGGCTGACGGTGCCGAGCACATACTCTTCCAGTATTCCGGACTCTATGTATTCTTTCGTGTTCATGTGCCGAATAACTTCTTCAATTCCTGTAAAGCAGACCGAACCCGTGTTTTGACCGTTCCGAGCGGCAAATTCAATTTCTCCGCTACTTCTTCATGGGTATATCCATAGAAGTAGACAAGGTCGATAACCATTCGTCGATCCGGGTTTAATTGATTCACCTTGTCGGGTAAATCAAGTGTTTCCACAGCGGGCTGATAGGTTTGCTGATGTTGATCGACAATATCTACGATATCGGTGCTGGTTTGGATTGACTGACCTGAATGGCGGGTGCGGATGGCGTCGATGGCGGTATTTCGGGCAATGTTCAGTAACCACGTAAAAAGACGGCCTTTCTGAGAATCGTAAGAAGGAATGTTCCGCCAGATCTTTACAAAAGAGTCTTGTAAAACGTCACGGGCGGCTTCTTCATCACGAACGACCTTCAGAATTACGCCGTACAAAGCCGGTGAATACTGGTCGTAGAGCAAGTGAAATGCCTGTTCCTCTCGCTGCTGGAGCTTTTTGACCAGTACGTCTTCCGTAAATGGGAGGTTTGAACGCTTCAAGGTAATGGAGTAATTCAGTAACCAAAAGGGTCGGTGTCAAAAATACGAATAAAATGATGCGGGCAAACATATGAATGCGTATTTAGTCCTGAATTTCAAAAAAAAAGCCATTTCCTTTATCCAGAAATAGCTTCTTCTTCGAAACCAGGAATGCATTTTCCCGGAGGCTAATCAACTGGTTTTTTCGTTTTTACGGTTTTGGTCGTTTTTTTTCGAACCGTTGTGCTTTTGGTCGTCACGGCATCCTCCGACCGCCGGGCATTCCGGCTCGATTGGGTGTTCTTAACCAGTTTGCTTTTCAGGGAATCCTGTTTAGCAGTCGGTTCTCCTTGCGGGAACGACTGTGCGGCCTGTCCGGGCGCGTGGGCGTTGGGCGAAGGCGTCTGGGCTTGTCCGTGACTGGCAGTCCAGAGCAAGGCGGCAGTAAAAAGAGCTATTTTTTTCATAACCGTTTAGATCAGCATTGAGTAAGGATTTAACCCGAATCCCGGCGAATTGTTCGATGGGCTCCCGCTGAGCGTATGGATTTCGGATTCGCTTGATTTCGGAAAAAGTAGATTCAGAGCCGGATTGGGGTCGGGAAGCGTTGCCAGAAATGGCATAAAATCGTTTATATTTGCACCTCAAAATTGGCAGACACCCCTGCGTATGCAGCTCGATCAAAACCGTTATCAAATTCAGGGCATCGACGTTCTGGAGATGGCCGAAGCGTTCGGCCTTCCCTTGTATGTGTATGATGCCGACAAAATTATTGAGAAAATAGGCACGCTCCAGTCGGCTTTTCAGGGCGTCAATCTGAAAATCAAGTATGCTGCCAAAGCATTGACCAACGTGTCGATTCTGAAGTTGATGCGCAGCCGGGGAATCGATGTGGAAGTGGTCTCGGTGAATGAAATCCGGATGGCGTTGCTGGCCGGTTTCGATCCCGAACAAATCATGTATACCCCAAGTGGCGTCTCCTTTGCCGAAATTCAGGAAGCCCTTGCGCTGGGCGTTCGGCTGAACGTCGATAGCCTGCCCTTGCTGGAATTTATGGGGCAGCAGTATGGCAGCCGTAAACCAGTCGGCATCCGGATCAACCCCCACATTGCGGAAGGCGGCAACATCAAAATTCAGACCGGTCACGCCGATTCCAAGTTTGGCATTTCGATGGAGCAGCGGAGCCAGATTCGCGCGCTGGTCGAGCAATACGCCATTCCGGTGGTCGGACTCCACATTCATACCGGCTCGGACTTCAAGAATGCCGATGCTTTTCTCAAAGGGGCAGAAGTGCTTTTTGAGCTGGCCAACGACTACCCCAATCTGCAGTTCCTCGATTTTGGCAGTGGTTTTAAGGTGGCCTACAAGGAAGGAGATCACAGCACGGACGTGGTGGATCTGGGCCGAAAAGTGACGGCGGCTTTTCAGAAATTCTGTCAGCAGTACGGGCGGGAAATCGAACTGTGTTTTGAACCCGGCAAGTTCTTAGTGAGCGAAAGCGGTGTGCTGCTGGTGAATGTCAATGTGGTGAAGGAGAATCCCAACCGGACGTTTGTGGGCGTCGATTCGGGATTGAATCACCTGATCCGGCCGATGATGTACGATGCTTACCACGAAATTGTCAATGTTTCGAATCCGACAGGCGAAAAACAGACGTACAGCATCGTGGGGTATATTTGCGAAACCGACACGCTGGGTTGGGATCGCTCGCTAAACGAGGTGCGCCCCGGCGATGTGCTGGCCCTGAAAAATGCGGGAGCCTACGGTTTTAGCATGAGTTCCAACTACAACTCGCGGGTCAGGCCCGCCGAAGTGCTGGTGTATGACGGAAAACCGCACCTGATCCGTCGACGCGAAACCTTTGAAGACCTGGTGCGGAATCAGATTGAAGTGGATTTTGAAGAAGAAATAACCATTAAAAATAATTAAGAGTTAAGAGTTAAGAAGTAAGAGTTAAATGCGTCAGCCAACTCTTAACTCTTAACTCCCAACTCATCACTCTTTACAATGGGACGCGCATACGAATACCGGAAAGCCAGAAAATTCAAGCGGTGGGGGATGATGGCCAAGACCTTCACCAAAATTGGGAAAGACATTGCCCTCGCCGTGAAAAGTGGTGGCCCTGATCCGACAACGAACGGACGACTGCGGGCCATCATTCAGAATGCCCGGGCCGCCAACATGCCGAAAGAAAATGTCGATCGGGCAATCAAACGGGCGGTTTCGAAAGAACAGGAGGATTACAAGGAAATTACCTACGAAGGCTATGGCCCACACGGCATTGCCATTGTAGTAGAAACCGCCACGGACAACATCAACCGGACGGTGGCCAACCTGCGGAGTTACTTCAGCAAATGCGGGGGTGCCCTCGGAACTTCCGGGATGCTCGACTTCATGTTCGACCGCAAATCCGTCTTCCGCATTCCGGCCGGCGACATTGATCTGGATGAACTGGAACTGGAGATGATCGATTTTGGCGCGGACGAAATCTCACTGGATGAAGAAGCCGGGCAGCTGGTGATCTACGGCGAATTCACGGCTTTCGGGGCGATTCAGAAGCACCTGGAAGAAAAGGGATACGAACTCAAACAAGCGGAATTCGAACGCATTCCGAACGATACCAAGGAACTGACCGAGGAAGAATCCGCCGATCTGGAAAAACTGCTGGAAAAGATTGAAGAAGATGAAGATGTTCTGAACGTCTTCCACAACATGCGGTAATCAAAAAAGAGATGCGGTAAGTGACCTCAAAACCACTTACCGCATCTTGTTTAACAATTGCGTTCGGGTGGGGCGCTCGCTGACCACTTCATAGTCCAATCCTTCCAAATCCAGGGCATCCACAAAATGCCGGTAGTTATTGCCTTCCACCTCGAACAGGCAGAGACTCTCATACGGTTCATTAAAAAGCTCAACCTCCGTCAAAACCGCTTTCTGTTGTAGCAATTGGTACTGCTGATTGGATAAATCGTTCTTCCGAATGGTGAAGTACCACATAGATTTTGATGTAGATGAAAGAAGATAGACAAGAGAGGACAGCGGTAAGCGTCTATAGTCTCTTGTCTAACGTCTCTTGTCCATTCCTTAATTTGCCCCTGATTCGCGCAGCAGTTCGACCCAGCCTTTGACAATTTCGGCGGGGGCGGCACAATTCAGCCGTTTGAATTTGACGGTTACCTGGTACAGATACACGCCACCCGGTACGTCTTTCCCCTGGTTGTTCTTGCCGTTCCATTGAAGGGAAAGGTCGCTGCTTTGGTAGACTTTAACTCCCCAGCGGTTGACCACCGTCAGTTCCGCCGACTCAATAAACCGGGGGCATTGGGCGGGCTGAAAAATATCATTTCGGCCATCGCCGTTGGGCGTAAACACATTTGGCATCATCAGATACGGGCAATTGTCCTTGCAAACCCGGTTGGAAGCCGCGCTTTCCCGACCACTCCGACTCACCGCCCGAACTTCGTAACAGCCCGCAAAGGAAGTCAGGTTCTGATGCCGATACGTCAGTTGAGGGGCACTGACGGAGTCGATCAGAACGAGATCCTGGCCTTCGCAGGGACTGTAGTAAATGCGGTATTTCACCACGTTGCGGTCGCAATCGCCCGTAGTCGGGTTTTGCCACGTCAAATTGTTGGCAAAGGTCGTCTGGTTGCAGAATGAGGTGGGCGTCAGCGTAGAGCAGTTGAGCGTATCGACAGCCAGTTGGGGCGGACAGGGTCGGGTGGTATCGATCGGCGACGCGCAAACGCCCTGTGAGAAGTTATTCAGCAGAATCGTCGTGAGCGGGGCGGCATATTGTCCAACGGTTTCGACCCGGTAGCAATAACTGCTGTCTACAGACATGGTGACGGGCTGAACGCCGTCGCCCGCGAACGTATCGGCTCCCTGATCGAGGTAGGCATACGTATTGGCCGTGGTGACCGGAACAACGGCCACCAGGTTGAACGGGCCGTTGGGACCGGTTTTGCTGCGATACACCCGGTGCTGTTTGTTGTCATTGCTCCAGGGTACATTGGCCTGCCAGTTGAGCTGGACGCGTCTGACACCGGGGGTCGCCGTCAGCCGGACCGAGCTGGCATTTTCGGTTGCATCGAGCCGTTGCAATTGTCCCGTACCAGGATCGGTGAAGTAAAACTCAATGCGATACCGGTAGGCGTTGGCGACAGTATTGATGCCGCGATCGGTATAAACCGTATCTGCAACCGTTGATTGCAGGGTGGTGTTGATGGCGGCAATCTGGGTAAAATCAGTGCCGGTAAGCCCGATGGCCCGGAACAGGCGGTATTGGAACGGGCCGGTGCCGTCGTTGGGGTTAATGCCGGGAGGGCGGGTCCAGCGGACGGTGATCACACCCCGTGTATCGAACGTACTGTCGACGGTGACGTGCGTAATCAGCGGTACCTGCTGCGGTAAATTCACACAAACCTGTTGGGAAATGACGCTTTGCCCGTTGTTGGGGCGGGGCAGCAAGACGATAATTCGGTAGCTGTACTGCACACCGCGCTGCAGACCCTGGTTGTTGTTGTTATCAGTATAAGAAGTCTGGTTGATGCCCACGGTATCGACCCGGACATAGCCATTGGCTTCCAGTTGACCGGGGTCGCTGCACGGATCGAATGGGGTATCTTCACAGCCGATCTTGCGGTAAATGGCCATCTTCGTGCTGGCAGGCAACTGAGCAGCACAGGAGTATGCGGCCCAGTTGAGCAGAATGGCTCGTCCGGCCGCATTGGCGGCTGGCCGGGCCGTAAGGTTCTGGGGTTGGGGCGCATAGATCTTGATGCGGAACGACTCGAGGGTGGCCAACTGGGTTTGTCCGGCGGTTCGGGGTAGATCGACGACTCGAAAAACGACATCATAGGGTTCGGCGCGGACGTGGGCGCAACTGGTTTGCCAGCGGAACGTACCGGTAGCCGGCGAGTTCTGGGCGGTTTTCGGCGCAAAAGTGGCGTATTCGGGGGAAATAATGTTGATCGGGGTTGTTCCGTCAGGACCCACATTGAAAGGCCCACCGTAGGCCGAAAGCTCCAGACGGTTGTTGTCGGGATCGGTGGCGGTTATGGCTTGCTGGATGAGCGTTCCGGCTTCTATGCAAAGATCGGGCGGCACCACGATGGCCGGCCGTCTGTTGGTTGAAGGAGTAACGATGATCTGCATATCGCGGATGATCTCCCCAATTTTGACACCATCACGCCATTCCTCCACGATAAAAGCGATGTTGTACTGGCCCTGTTCGGCGGGCGCATCCCAGCAGACATCACCGGTGATGGCATTGACGGTCAGCGTGGCCGGACCGGTTCCGGCTTCGTTGATTCGGTTGACCCCAATCAGTGTAGGATCGGAGTAACCCGCTACATTTCTGAGGGTGCAGTTGCCCTGTTCGTCGGCAATTCGTCCGGAGGGAACGTAAAGCCGGTAGGCCAGGCTATCCCCGTCGGCATCGAAAGCCGCCGGGTTGTGGCACCATTTCTGGCCGATGCGGGCCGAATCCAGTGGTGGGTTCAGCAAAACCGGCGTACTGTTCAGACCCAGAGCGGCATTGACGACGATGGTGGTCTGGAGTTGAAAACTGGTTTGAATCGAAGACGGAATGTTCCGGACGTTCTCGTTGCGGTTCGTAATCGTACACGTAATGCGGTAAGTACCGGGTCCCGGATAGGTAAAGGTCGCAACGTAGGTATTGGCGGTGGTGGCCCGGTTGATGATCGTCCGGCTCCGGCGGGGAACGGCCACGGCATTTCCGATTCCAAAACAAAAATAAGAGGGATCCTGCTGGTCACTGGCCGTTCGTCCCCCGATCTCATCGTGGTAGGTGGTCATTGTAACTTCATACGTCAGGGAGGTACTGGAAATACGGCGGGTGGTAATTTCGCCGGCCCGCAAGTGCGTGGCCTGCGTTTCGGAGATTGCCAGGATTCCCAGCAACAAGACCCACAACAACGTGAGGAAATATGTTTTCATAACCAATTAATTTCTATACCTACAAGAACGTACAATTGCTTGGGTTGTGTATACGGTTTTCGACCACTGGGGACAATTATAGCAATAAAGTTTGGGAGTTGAAGGGTTTCGACAGGCGGCTTTACCCCTAAATCCCCTGAAGGGGACTTTATCCACCCGATGTGGCGGTGTCCAAGTCCCTTTCAGGGGATTTAGGGGCATTTAAATTTTATAAAATCCCTTTTGATTAAAGACGGTTTTCCAGAAAAAACGCAGGAAAATACCCACATGCCGGGCAAATTCCCGCTGGTTTTCCAATTCCGAAAAAGGATGACGCAGCTTGAGGAGGTTAACGCCGATTTTCCAGCCAAAAATCACGGGGATCAGGGTCAGGTAGTGTAGAATCAGGATCAGGTAAGCCCCTACGCCGTATTGTTTCCGCACCCAGAGCAGGTTGGAAACGTGCATTTGCGGTTTGAATCGGTTGATGTGCGTCACCTTCCGTTCCTGATAATCGGTGCTGCTGCCGTATTCGAGGTGAATGTAGAACGCATCGCGGAGCAGCAGCATTTTGCCCTGTTTGCCCAGCCGGTAACACCACTCTACGTCTTCGGCATACATGAAAAAATTATCGTCCAGCATCCCGGCTTTCTGAATCGTTTCCCGGCGGGTCATGATGAACGAGCCAATGAGCCAGTCCACTTCGTTCGGATCAGTATAATGGTTGTCGGGCAGCAGACGGTGAAGCAGCTTTTTGAAAAAACCGGAACCGGGAACAATGTAAAAATACCGGCGCAGTTGGGAAAAACCGTCGTAGGCTTCGGTATGTACCTTGCCGTCGCGCGTAATCTGCATGGGGCCAACGGCGGCCACTTCCGGCCGGCTGTCGAGCAGGTCGGCACAGCGTTTCAGCACATTGTCGATCAGCAACGTATCCGAATTCAGCAACAGCACCAGACGGCCTTTCGACTCGACGATGCCCCGGTTGTTGGCGCGGGAGAAACCGGCGTTGTACCCCATTTCGATCCAGCGGGTGGTGGGGAAGGCGTTCAACACAACTGCCTGGCCGGAAGGGTCCGGGTCATTATTGACCACCAGGACTTCGTAGGTAAGTCCGGAGGTGTGTTTTTCAACCGAATGAAGGCAGTCGACAATGAGGTGCGGGGTTTTGTAATTGACCAGAATGATGGAGATGTCGGGATTTTGCATATCGAATGCAAAATTAAGCATTAAATCAGGTCAAAACACATCCAGATTCCGACTTCCGCTCCATGTTGTCCCAAATTGGGAAGCTTCCCTTCTGAAAGCGATAGTATATATCGGCTATGAATCAAATTAAACTACCATTTGATTCGGAATCTATAGACGAGGTGCCCCGATTCATAAAAATATTTTTTTTAATCTTTATTTGAATGGATGGAGAAAATAATAAGTAATTTTTATGTCTGTTAAATAATCTAGTTATCAGACATTATTCTGGTTGATAATGGATTGATGTACAAAATAATGTTACTGTAACGTATAGAGTGAAAACATACGTATTTAGTATAATTCATATATTATTTTGACTTAATTGGTAGTTGAGTAGTATTTGTAAAATTGTCATTTTTATGACAACTATATTTTACGGGAGGATCGATTATGTGGGTTCTTTCATGTTATGTCTGATAATGCCATATGTGCCAGAATGGTGACTTTATTCAGAATAAAATTCGCTTTTATTTTAAAATAGATATATTAACTTTGGAATACCGTAGCGCACATAAAATAGTATAAGTAGTTATTTGTCACTATTCAACTACTAAAGACTAATTGTTAAATAGTATTTATTACTTAATGTTTTAAGTAGATTTATATAATTGAGTATTTATACTCAATTATATCTTCGTAAGGTTTGTATTTAACTGATTATCTGCACTTTAGATTTTTTAGTACTTCTCTATTAACACTGAATTAATTAGAATTGGGAATTAAGAAAAACCCACACTTTTCTAGTACTGAAAGTGGATGATTCTTATTACTTTATTCGCGTACATTTCTACTCTCTAACTTATTAATCATAGGTTGTATGGTAACTTATACTGGTCTTAAAGATGTTAAAATTGATAAAATAAACTCTTATTCCGGTAGGTCTAGTGGTAGTATTTCTAAGCGGTTATTCGATATAGTTGCTGCAATTTTTATAGTGTTTCTAGTGCTCCTATGGATGATTCCATTGGTTGGCCTGATTATTAAATTCACTTCTCCCGGCCCTGTTTTTTTTGTTCAAATGCGCACGGGACGGCATGGGCGGACATTTCGTTGTTTCAAATTCAGGACGATGGTTCATGATCGTGGCAAGGCGTTTAAACAGGTCACCCGAAATGACCCGGGCATCACCTCCATCGGTCGATTTCTCCGAAAGAACAATTTGGACGAGATGCCGCAGTTTCTGAATGTCTTACTGGGTGATATGAGCCTGGTGGGTCCACGACCCCATGCGGTTGATCACGACAAGGCCTTCTGGACTTCCATACCGTACTACCCAAATCGCTATACGGTTCGACCGGGAATTACGGGGCTAGCCCAGGTTCGCGGGGCCAGAGGGTTGACGGAGACGCCGAAAAAAATGGAGCGCAGGTTGCGCTATGATCTTCATTACATCAAAAATTGCTCGTTTTTATTTGATATGCTAATCTGTTGGTGGACCATCAAGACCATGTTTCAGGGCGATGAAAATGCCTGGTAATAGGTGAACCAGATAATGGTAGCTCAGTCATTTTATAGCGAAAAAGCCAGGTCATTATTTAGAATATATAGATAGCAACCATTGCATTTTGCACCGGTCGAATCCAATGTCACACTATCATTAAATCGTATTAAAAGCATGGTATCCAATCAATTCTATTATGAACCGTCGTCCTCGGGAAAACCGCAGAGCCCCAATTTGAGCTCTATAGTGCTGCGTTACAGGCAATACTGGAAATGGTTTATAGGATCGGTTCTGTTAACGGTTGCCCTGACGATTGTTTATGTCCTGTATTTGCCACCGGTTTACAGCATCCAGGCCAGCCTGATGATCAACGATGAGAAGAAAGGGAGCTTTGAAGAGAAGGTGCTGAAAGAACAGCAGATTTTCATTCCCAAGAAAGTGGTGGAAAATGAAACCGAAGTACTGAAATCCACCATGCTGATGACCAAGGTAGTGGAACGGCTCAATCTGAATGTCTTTTATTCGCGCCCTTCGACGTTCGGAAACCGCCAGCTCTACGACGACTTGCCCATCAGCCTGCAAGTGCTGAAACCCAACGCAACCCTGTATGCCACGGCGCTTTCCATTCAATTTGCTGATTCCCAAACCGTTCTTATCAACCAGAAACGGTATCCCCTCAACCGGGTGATCACCACCCCATTGGGTCAGTTGCGGATTGCCACCCACAAAGCGGTTGGTCCGCAAATGGAGCCCCTGGATGTGCAGGTATTGCCGGTCGCCAAGGTAGCCAGTCAGTATCTGAAGAGTCTGAAAGTGGAGCCCACCAGCAAAACTTCTACGGTTCTGTTGTTATCGATCGAAGAAAGCATTCCACAAAAAGGGCTTGCATTGCTGACGCAGTTGATTGAAGAATACAACCGGGCGGCTATAGAAGAGAAAAACCGCATGGCGATCAACACCCTTAAATTCATCGAATCCCGGCTTTCGTTGATTGGGAATGACCTTGAAACGATCGAAAAAGAAGTAGAATCGTATAAGTCTGCCGAGGGGATTACAGAAATGAGTTCCCAGGCTGGCCTGTTACTCGAAACCGTGAAAGAAAATGATGAACAGTTGAATCAGGTCAATATTCAGTTGCAGGCCCTGAAAAGTATGGAGGATTATGTTGAGCGCAAAGCCAGTGATGTGGGAACCGCCCCGAACACCCTGGGACTCAATGATCCGGTTTTGCTTCAATTGGTTACAAAGCTCAACGAACTCGAATTGCAACGGGCCAATCTGGCTTCTACCATGAGCGAACTAAATCCGCTGGTTCAGTCACAGGATGATCAGATTAGAGCGATCAAGGGGAGTATTCGCGAAAATATCGCAACCTTACGGCAAACCCTCACGGGCACACAGCGTGAATTGATGGCGGTGAGTCAGCACAACGAAGGGCTGATCCGGCGGGTGCCAAAGAAAGACCGGGTACTATTGAACATCACGCGTCAGCAAAAGATCAAAAACGATCTCTATACGTATTTGCTTCAGAAACGGGAAGAAGCTGCACTATCCTATGCTTCAACGATTTCCGACAGTCGGGTGGTTGATAAAGCCTACTACAGTGGAGTACCAATCAAGCCCAAGAAAAGTTACATCGTTCTACTGGGCGGATTACTCGGTTTTTTGCTGCCCATTGGTTTCATCTTTACCCGGGATTTGATCAACGGCCGGATCTTACGTCGCTCGGACGTCGAACAGGCTACACAGGTTCCCATCGTGGGAGAACTGGTTCAAAACCCCGGCATCCCGTCCGTTGGGTTGCTCCCCCAAAGCCGCTCGCTCATCGATGAACAGATTCGGATGCTGCGCACGCGGGTCCAGTTTTTGGGAAACGAGTTGACGAACCCGGTTATTTTAATCACCTCCAGCGTTAGTGGAGAAGGGAAATCGTTTGTTTCAGCCAATCTTGGCGCTAGCCTGGCTATGGCCGATCAGCCCACTGTGGTGCTGGAGATGGATTTACGCAATCCGCAGATTCATCCCACCCTGGGGGTCGAAAATTCAGTCGGTATTACGGAATACCTACAGGGAGAGGCCACCCTGGATGCCATTCTTCGGGAAGTGCCGGGACGCAAGAAGTACTGGATGATTACCAGCGGGCAATTGCCCACGCACCCGGCCGAACTACTTGGTAGCCCGCGTTTGCATACGTTGATTCAGGAATTGCGTTCCCGGTTTTCGTATGTGCTGATCGACTCGTCACCGGTCAGTCTGGTTACCGATGCACAGTTGATTGCGGCCCATGTCGATGCAACCCTTTTTATTGTTCGATGCGATGTCACGCCCAAGAAATCACTCAAAACCTTAGAGACTCTTTATCAGGAGCAACGGTTCCAGCGGCTGAATGTAGTGCTCAATGGCGTCAATGAACAAAAACCGTATTACCATTACTATGCCACCGCCAGCCTGAAGCGGAGCCAGCCAACCTAGACGAACCTATTCTCGTGGTTTAATCAACTCTTTTCTTTAATCCTATTTGTTACGCGATGTTCAACAACGTTGACATACCGGTCCTTTTGTTGCTTTTCAATCGGCCGCACTACGCTTTTGAAGTCATTTCGGCTTTGGAAGCGGTTAGGCCTGCCCGTATTTATGTGGCTGTCGACGGTCCCCGTGCGGGCCATCCGACGGATGCGGAAAACGTTGAAAAGTGCCTTGCACTGCTGGCGCGGATTGACTGGCCGTGCCGGGTTGAAATTCTGAAACGGGAAAGGAATCTGGGTTGTGGACTGGCCGTTAGTGAGGCCATATCCTGGTTTTTTGAACACGAACCGATGGGCATCATTCTGGAAGACGACTGTGTTCCGACAACTGCCTTTTTCGGGTTTTGTGCGGAAATGTTGCTGCGGTATCAGGACGATGAACGGGTCATGCACATTACCGGAACGCGCTGGAACGAGGAATATCCCATCGGGGAATCTTATTTTTTTACGGCCATCGGGCACATCTGGGGTTGGGCTACCTGGCGACGCGCCTGGCAGCATTATGATTTCCAGATGTCGACATGGCCTTCGGAGCGACATACCGATCTGATCGCGCAACAGTTTCCCTCTCACCGGCATGTACTGTATTGGGAAACCAATTTCGATACGGTTTACCACCAAACCGAAAAGCACACCTGGGACTACCAGTGGCAATATGCCCTCTTCCGGAACGGTGGTCTTTCGGTTACGCCACAGAAAAATCTGATTCGGAATATTGGGGCCGAAGGTGTGCATGATAGCGAGTCCGATGAATTTCGTCATCGGCGAACTGTTCATCCGGAATTTCAAATCAAAGAAGAATCCATACCACTCAGTCGGCACCCGTATTTCGACGGATACAACATGGACCATTATTTTTTACGCAAGGATCCACTCTGGGTCCGGTTGAAACGGAGGGTTCGAAAAATCTCCGAAAAACTTTCCGTAGCCTGATGAAACGTATCAAACATAACGGCACTAATCGAAGCCTTTTTATGACCCGATCCATTCTGGAAAAGCTTAAAAAGACGGCCTGGTATCTGGGAGTTCCAGCCGTCAACTTTGCCGTTTCTACAATAACGTTCCCGATCTTGTCCACTTATCTGTCCGCATCAGACTATGGGGTCATTGGCTATTTTGGTTCGTTAATTCTGTTTATCAACGTCTTTTATGGTCTCTCTTTTAACACCTATTTCATGTCGGTTTATCATCGCTACGAACCAGGTGAAAAGGAGGGGCTGATTCGGAAACTCGTATCCGCTTTGCTGGTCTGGAACGTGCTCTTTTATCCGGTATCCGTTGGCCTGTTGGCTTTATTTCTGCATTTTAACAACGTCCGGATTCCCCTGGTACCGTTTGGGGTTTTAGCCCTCGCCATTGCCGGTGCTTCATTCTTTCGGAACTTTCTGCAGGTTAGCTATCGGCTGGATGGGGCGGCTTTTCGGTTTTTTGCTTTCATGAGCAGCCAGAAAATTGTGTTAACAGCAGCGATCTTGTTTTTTGTCGTCTACTGGCGACTGGGCGCACTGGGACATTATTGGGGTACGCTGGTGGCAGAAGGCGTTTTTTTGCTGATCGTATTGAGAATTTACTTCCGAAGCCACGGCCTCGCCTTCGACAAGGTGCTGACCCAGGATGCTTTACGGGTCAGCCTGCCGTTGTTGCCGGCGTCTTTGCTCTACATCCCCTGTGTTAGTTACGACACCATTGTATTGGCCAAAGTCGGCACCCTTTCGGAACTGGGAATTTATAATGTCGGCAAGAATATCGGCACCTATTTATACACGGTTGGCTACGCCCTGTATCAGGTTTTTGAGCCCGTTATTTACCGCGCGGTCAGTGAACGAAACAGCAAAGCGCTCGTAAAAACCGTCGTCCAGCTTACCCTGGCAATTGGCTTTTTAGTTGTGGTGTTGAATGCAGTTTTGCCGCAGGTAGTCGCTTATCTGACCAATAACCGCTTCAACAACGCCGTTCCATACGCCCGGATTCTGCTGCTTTCCTCCGGTCTGATGGTCCTGTTTTCCGTTGGCGATGCCATTCTGGGGGCATTGCAGAAAACGAAAACCATTCTCTGGATTCATGCTACTGCGGCCGTACTCTGCCTCGTCTCGCATACCTACTCCGCTACCCATTGGGGACACATAGGGGTAGCCTGGTCCACCGTATTGGTCTTTGGCTATGTTTTCCTGATGAGCGCTGCCATTGGATTTTATGAACTGAAGCGCGCGACGCCTGCCGCTTTTAAACTGCAAACCGCATGAACGTTCTTTGGTTAGGCCACTATCCGCACCCGCTGAGGGGAAACCCCAACCAACACCCGGTTCCCTGGATGACCATGTTGGCGAACGGCCTGGTGTCCAGCAACGGCCTGGGGTTGACCATCATGAGCTATTCCTCTACAATTGAACAGGATGAAGTATTTTCAGTGGGCGGCATCAACTATATTTATCTCAAAGTGCCCGACGATAAATGGGATTTGTTGACGGCTTATGCCCAGCGAATCAGTCGGTTACGTAGCTACCTGTCGGCTATAGAAAAAAGTTTTGATCTGGTGCATATCCACGGTTCGGAGCAGCAGTATCAGGTAATCGGAGCGAGCCTGTCCATCCCGAAAGTTCTGTCAGTACAGGGTATTGTTACGGAGTACTACAAAATTCTTCCGGCGAAGCCCGATTACCGCCACGTTTCGTGGCTGGTGGCTGGCTACTATGAACGGAAATACCTGCGTTCGGTCCGGCATTTCATTTGCCGAACCCATTGGGACCAGTCGCATACGCT
This sequence comes from Larkinella fluvii, assembly GCF_051857545.1. Classification (NCBI taxonomy): domain Bacteria; kingdom Pseudomonadati; phylum Bacteroidota; class Cytophagia; order Cytophagales; family Spirosomataceae; genus Larkinella; species Larkinella fluvii. The sequence continues at coordinate 232,237 of NZ_JBPZHB010000004.1, forward strand.
TCGGATGCAGCCGAACGCCGTGATTCATCACAATTGGGAGCCCATTCGGGCCGAGTTTTTTGAGCCGGTTTCCGTCAGTGCCAAAACCGCCCAAACGCTACTTTTTGTCGGAGGCACCAACCGGATCAAAGGCATTCGGGAAGCGCTCCGGGCGTATGACTCCCTGTGTCGCACCCTGACGCTGCGGTTTTGTGTGGCAGGGTCCGGTGACAAAGCCGACCTAATTCAACTTGTTCAAGGGATGCAACTCAGCCATATCCGGGCGGAAAACATTGAACACAAAGGGTTTCTGAACGGGCAGAAACTCCGGGATGCCTACCAGGAAGCATTCTGTTTGATTCATCCGTCCTACATCGACAACAGTCCAAACAGCGTTTGTGAAGCCCAGGTCGCCGGTTTGCCGGTGGTGGCTTCCGACGTCGGTGGGGTCAGTTCGCTGATTGACCACGGACAGACCGGATTGCTCACTACCCTGGAGCCGGAGTCGATTGCCGACGCGGTGATGACGCTCTGGGAAAATCCGAACCTGCACCAGGCGATTGCTTTCAATGCCCGGGCCGTGGCCCGAAACCGCCATGACAAGCAACAAATTGTCGACAAGACCGTGGCTATTTATCAGGAAATCATGAGCCATGCTAACTAACGTAAATATGCTGCCAGGAAACGGCGTAGCGCTGCTCTCTTTACCGCAACTGCTCCTTCATATCGTCGGCTTGCTGATGCTGGGGCATTTGTGTCTGAGTGATCTGGTGAATCCGGCGATTGGGTATCCGATTGGTTTTACGGCCATCCTGTTTCTGTTGATCCGCCTGTTGTTCAGACGTCATTACCTTGATTATGTCCTGGTCATTTTCGCCTGTAGTCATTTCTATTATGGCAACAACCACGGGGGATTGTGGAATTACGTGAATGTCATGGCCTTACTGGCTTATTCGTTCGTTGAACCGTGGTGGGAGGGGACGTCGAATCTGACGCCTTTCCAGAAAACGGTCCTAGGCGGGTTGTTCCTGTTCAATGGGCTGGGGCTGGTCTTTGTGGCCGAATCCTCACTGGCCGGGCGAATCGAAGGTTTTATGATCAGTCTGTCCTACGGGTTACTGTTTCTGTTTATTCTCCGGTTGCCAGCCACGACCCTCTTATTCAGTCGCTTGTTGCTGGTGGTGGCAGGGGTAGGGCTGTGGAACCTGGTGATTGCGCTGAGTCAGAAGACCCACTTCCTGGAATCGGTCTCGCCCTTATTGCCAAAAGGCAATGGCGATGGACTGGAAAACAATGGCTGGGAGTCGTACGAAAATAAGTCCGAAAGAGCCGACGGTCCTTTCAAAGACTTCGAACTCTTCGCCGAATACGCATCACTTCTGTATGCCGTGTTTTTTCCAATCCTGATCGGCCAGGTTAGCCGATATTTCCGGTTGAAAGCCATTATTCCGGCTCTGGCGGTAATCGGTTCTTTCCTGTGCGTTCTGATGACAGCCACGCGATCGTCGATCCTGCTGCTAATTCCGGTGACTTTCTTTTACCTCTTGTATTACCGCAGTCAATTCATTCGGAAACCTGCTCTGTTGGCAGCAATAGGTGCTTTTATCGGTTTCATTGTGCTCATCGGCCCCTACATCGGCCTGGATTATTTGCTGGAACGACTCGGCGAACTGGACGTAAATCGATTAAGTTCCGGTTCGGCAAAGAGTGCGGAAGCTATCAACCGGGGCGAAACCTATCAAGCTGGATTAGAAAGACTGATGGACAAAGATTGGCTGATTGGGTATGGCTACGGCGTTTCCGAACATTATTCCATGGCCTTTTTTGGAATCCCCAACAGCGACATGCGCGATTATCACAACTTATACCTGAGCCTGCCCATTACGCTGGGCTGGATCGGAACCGGTCTCTTCATTCTGCTGCTGCTCGATCACGCTTTTCAAACCCTGATAGCCTGCCGATCGGCCACACAGCCGCATCTGGAAGCCCTGGTGCTCGGTCTGGCCGTTTTCTGGGTTGTATTTTTTATCAATGAATTCAAGATCCAAGCGATCCGGGAACCCAATTACCTGATGCTCATCTGGTGTTGGCTGGGGTTCAGTATTCAGGCAAATCGACTGGCTGCTGGTTCGGTAAAAAAAGAATCGAAACTAAAATCCGTCGTGCGGCTGCAGCCCGCATTTCAGTCACTCTAAACCGGACACACAATGATTTTTATTGTAATCCCCGTTCACAACCGAAAGCACTTGACCCGCCGGTGTCTCGCGTGTTTAACCTGCCAAACGGTTTCAAAGATCACTGTTGTGGTGGTCGACGATGGCTCGACCGATGGGACTGATGAGATGATCCGGACTGAATTTCCGGGCGTGGTGGTGTTGCCGGGTGACGGGACGCTCTGGTGGACCGAGGGCACCAACGTTGGCGTTCGGTATGCATTGCAAAACCGAGTGGCAGGCGAAGAGAATTTTGTGCTGACGATTAACGACGACACCGAAGTGCGTCCTGATTATGTGGCTTCGCTACTGGCTACCTACGCTCAGCATAAACCGTGTCTGGCGGGTTCGGTTAGTGTTGACATTGCCAGGCCGGACTCCCTGCAATACGCCGGCATGAAATTGAACCTCTATTCGGCGAACGAGACGTATCTGGCCAACTCCCGTTTTCGAAACAGTTACAGCCAGTTAAAAGAAACGACCGACGCCATCGACTCCGACAGTTTGCCGGGCCGGGGGGTGCTGATTCCCTTCGGGGTGTTTGAGAAAGTCGGACTCTACGATACGGAACACTACGTCCATTACATGGCCGATATTGAATTCACGGTTCGGGCCAAACGGGCGGGGTATCGCCTGGTCATATCGCCTTCCAGTGTCGTTTATGAACATGTTGAGGCCACCGGACTTCAGATCAATCACCAACTGCCGATCCGCAAGTTCTGGAAAGGGTTATGGGGGCGCTATTCGCCCATCAATATTCCCATGCGCTACCATTTTGCGATGCGCCATACCCACACCAAACACCTGTATTTAGTTCTGGAAGTGGGACGAATCGTTACCGGCTATTGCCTCCGGAAACTTCGCCTGATTTAGAGTAGCATAGCTGTAGTAGACACAAAAATGATACAACCGATGAAAAAGCCCCGTAAAATTCTTTTCCTGACGCAACTCCCTCCACCGATTCACGGAGCGTCTAAAATAAATGAGTATATAAAAACCAGTATACCAATCAATGAAAAATTCGATACGGTTCATATCAATGTGATAACGGCAAAAGACCTTAACGATGTTCAGAAATTTAGCTGGTCGAAAGTGGCCGTTATCGCGAAACTTTATTTGAAAATTATAAAATCCTGTTTATCGACTCGTTTTGATTTGGTATTTGTGACCTTAAGCACGGATGGAATTGCTTTTTATAAGAGCGCATTAGTCTGGATTATCGCAGCGGCTTTTATAAAAAACCGGGTGATTATGCTTCATGAGAAAGGAATCGAAACCACTGCTCAGAAAAATGGGTTCAATCGGTTGATTACCAAGTGGATGATTAATGGTTCTAACCTGATTGTTACCTCGAAACTCCTGTTGGCAGAATTCGATTCGTACACCGCAAAAAAATACGTCGTCTGTAGCGGAACCCCCGGTACCAGCACCGTACGAAATGGTTCGTTTACCGGCAAGAATGTACCTGAGCTTTTATACTTATCCAATTTAATTGTTGAAAAAGGTATCCTGGTTTTTGTCGATATCTGTGCTGAATTAACCAGAAGGGGTTTCGTTTATCACGCGAATATCATCGGTAAAGAATCGGATATATCCATAGCCGAACTTCAGGTATTGATTCATGAGAGAAACCTGAATCGCCAGGTTACCCTGGTTGGGGCGAAATACAACGAAGAAAAAGATGCCTATTTACGGAATGCTGATTTTCTAATATTCCCGACGTTTTATAAGCGCGAAACCACGCCATTAGTCATTCAGGAAGCCTTCAAATTTGGCCTTATTCCCCTCTCTTCTCCCGAAGGAGGCATTCCGGATTTGATCGAGGATGGCGTAGACGGATTCGTGATCGACCCGGAAGACGTGGCGCAATACTGCGATAAAATTATGTGGCTGTCGGCCCATCACGAACGGTTGAACGCCTTCCGGAAAGCCGGTCAGGCCAAGTTCGATAACCGGTTTAGCTTACCGGTTTTTGAAAAAAATATGGTCTCGGTATTGGACTCCGCACTCAACTACTAATCAGTCGATGAATACAACCATTGTTCAGAACGCTACGCCGGTAACCATACATCCGGCACTTACTACGACGGTTATGGGCTATCCGGTTTTTTCGGGTAAGCTGGATCAGCTTTCGGTGGGTAGCCAGACTCCTCTGCTGATCAACACCATGAGTCCCAATTCGTACGGGCTCGCTCAGAGAGATCCACTCTTTGAAAAGTCCCTTAAAAACTGCGATGTGCTGACGCTGGACGGTATTGGTGTGGCCCTTGGTTCGCTTTTGCTGAATGGTAAAAACATCAAGAAAATCGCCGGTGCCGACACCTTTGATTATCTGGCGGCCTATTTCAACCAGCGGGGTGGCCGTTGTTTTTTCGTGGGATCGACGGAAGCTACGTTACAAAAAATCGTGGCGCAACTGGCCAAAGACTTTCCCCGGCTCGAAGCGGATTATTATTCTCCGCCGTACAAAGACGAATTGACGGCTGAAGATTCGGCGCCCATCATCGCGCGGATCAATGCCTTTAAACCGGATGTCGTTTTTGTGGGCATGTCGGCACCGAAACAGGAAAAATGGGCGTACCAAAACAAACCGTACCTCAACACGAAGGTGATTGCAACCATCGGCAACGTCTTCGACTGGTATGCCGGTAACAGCAAACGGCCGGCCAAAATCTGGATTACGCTCCGGCTCGAGTGGCTGGTACGGATTTTCCACCGCCCGGAAATATTCCGGCGGAACACCGGGAATCAACTCGTTTTTTTGAAAGATATGCTTCTGTGTTTTACCCGTTTAAAAAAGATATCAAATGACTGATCAGAAAGTAAAGATTGCCATCATTGGCCTGGGCAAGATGGGTATTTCGCACCTGGCCATTCTGAATGCCCACCCCGCCCTGGAAGTTGTCGGCGTTTGCGACACGTCCGGAATCGTTATGGAAGCCCTGAAACAGCATTCCGTCTTCGAATGCTTTACCGACTATAAGAAGATGGTTGATAAAGTACGTCCGGAAGCCGTGTTGATTGCCACGCCGACGAAGCTCCACTTCGAAATGGCCCGTTTTGCCCTGGAGCGCGGACTTCACGTGTTTATGGAAAAACCGTTTACGCTGAACATGAGCCAGGGCGAGGAACTGGTTCGGCTGGCGGATGCCCGCAATCTGGTGACGCAGGTGGGCTATCATAATCGGTTTATCGGGGTTTTTAACGAAGTCAAACGACTGGTTGATTTGGGGGCGCTGGGGGAAGTCTACCATTTTGTTGCTGAATCCTACGGCCCGGTGGTGACGCGGAAAAAAGAAGATACCTGGCGGTCGAATCCGAGCGAAGGGGGCGGGTGCCTGCTGGATTATACCTCTCATGTGGTCGATCTGCTTCAGTTTGTACTCGGTCGGGTGGATACGGTGGATGGCAGCACGCTCAAAAAGATCTACTCGACCAGCGTTGAAGATGCGGTGTATTCGACCCTGCACCTGGATAGCGGTATTTCCGGTTTTCTATCGGTGAACTGGAGCGACGAAACCTACCGGAAAATGTCGACCCAACTCACCATTATTGGCATGAGCGGAAAGCTGGTGGCAGATGCCCAGGAAATGAAAGTGTACTTCAAAACCGCTCCGGCCATTCCTGGCTACGAAAAGGGCTGGAATGTAAAATACATCACCGATCTGACGCCCGGCGTCGATTTTTACCTGCGGGGTGAAGAGTACTCGGCTCAGATCGATTATTTCGCCCGGTGCATCCAAAACCGGAATGCCCACGGGATCAGCACCTTCCGGAGTGCACTGGAAACCGACCGGGTTCTCAATTTATTACGAACATATACTCAATAGCCCCTTCGTATCATGGAACGAATCTTATTTGGAGATAACCAGTTTTTTGCCGTCAACCACCTTTCCGACGAAAAATCTAGGGCTCAGGCTGTTCGCTTCAAGGACGACAGCGCGATTATCAAGGTATTGGATACCGTCATCGACTGCGATATCAACACGTTTATGTGTACGACGCACGACCGGATTGCCAACATTTGCGACCACATTCGCCGGAATCCGGATCAGTATGCCAACTTCCAGATTTACCCCTGTATGCCTTATGCGCACAAATATGCCAATGCGGTGACAGAACTGGGAATTATGGGAACCCTGAAAGAGTACATGCCGAGTTCGAACCTGCTGGGCACGCTGGCGAAAGGCGGTTTGGCGGTTTTTAAGAAGGACTTCATCAGCATCATGGAAATTCTGGTTGACACCGAAATGAAGATGTTCAAAGGTGTGCGAACGGATGTGATTTTTATCCAGAACGTCATTACCGACCTGATCCTGGGGCTGGGTATGTACGATTTTTTCCGGGCGTTTAGTGATTACGTCAAGAAAAAATACAAGGCAGAAGCCGGTTTTATTACCATGAATCTCCCCATGCTGCATCAGGCGCTGGAGAAAGTAGGGGTCGAGAATCCGATCATCTGTGCTTCGATTAACAAAGTGGGTTTCCGGATGACCGGCGGGGTTGAACTGTACGAGCGCACTTTGCGGGAAAAACAAATGCGCGTCATTGCCATGCAGGTGTTTGCCGCAGGAGCCATTCCCCCCAAAGAAGCTCTGGAGTACGTCTGCAATCTGCCGCGCATCAGTTCCATTCTGTTCGGCGCTTCGTCGCGGAGCCACATCGAGCAAAACCGGGATCTGATTAACCAATACTGGAAAAATGACGAAGCGGTTTTGGTCTGATCGTTTTCAAAATTCCTTTCTCGCTTTTGTTTTCCGACGTGAACGCTTTTTTTATGATAGCACCCATTGCCCTGTTTGCCTACAAAAGGCCGTCCGAATTGACGAAAACCCTGGCGGCTCTCCAGGCCAACCATTTGGCTTCCGAGAGTGAACTCTACGTTTTTGTGGACGGCCCAAGATCAGAAAAAGACGTTCCAAAGGTGGAACAGGTCCGTCAGATTGTCCGGGAAATCACGGGTTTCAAAAAGGTTCACCGGATGATCAGTGATCACAACATTGGGTGCGCCGATTCCATTATCCAGGGGGTTACGCGGGTTTTGAAAGCACACCCGACCGTGATTGTGGTGGAGGATGATATTGTCACGACCCCCAATTTTCTGGATTTCATCAACCAGTCCCTGGCACAATATGCCGGCGATAAACGGGTATTTTCGATTGGCGGGTACACGTTTCCGTTCAAAAAACCGGATGGCTACCAGGCTGACGGTTATTTTTTCGGACGCCATTGTGCCTGGGGGTGGGGAATCTGGGCCGATCGCTGGCAGGAGATCGATTGGGATATTACGGATTTTCAGCAGTTTATGAATGATTCCGGCCAGCGCAAAGCCTTCAACCGGGCTGGTATGGACATGGTTCGTATGCTCCGGAAAACAATGGAAGGCAAACTCGATGCCTGGGATATTCGCGTTTGTTACAACATCTTCAAAAAAGGAAAGCAAACGTTGTATCCCACGGTATCCAAGGTGGAAAATATCGGATTTTATTCCAAGGACGGCATGAATACGAATGAATACAACCGTTACAAGACCGTACTGGATCCGGGTTTAAAACGGGAATTTTCGTTTGCCAAACAGGTGACGGAAGAAGATCTATTTGCCCGGCAATTCCGCTGGAAATACAGCTTGCAGGTTCGCATTTTCGCTCGGTTGTTGACTTATGCCGGTATTCGGTAATGATCATTGTCTGATAAGCAGGACGCAGTAAAAAGATTATTGGCGAATAATTATTTTTTTACTGCGTACCTGATTCCCTTGTCGGATCAGAACCACGTAGGAACCTCCGGCACCTGGCAGCGTTATTTTCTGGCGGTGATAGCCTGCTCCTTCGACTACTTTTTTGTACCACGAACGCCCCAACTGATCGGCGATCGATAGTTCGCTATCCATCGGTTGAGACGTGTAAAAAGAGACCTCAAACTCCCGGTCAATTGGAATCGGCGTTACCTTGAAATCGGACTCATCCAGTTCAATCGCTTCCGAGGCAATCAACCGGGCGTTGGGAGCACAAATTAATGTTTTTGGCGACCAGGACAATGTAAATGTGCTGTTTTGTACTTTGGCACTGATCAGATACGACACCCCGGTTTTGATCGAAGCCGGGGTCGTAAAACTATACCCGTGATTGCCATTGCCCTTGCCGGCAGCCGCAAGGTCAGCGCGGTAAAGGTCCGCTTTGGTGGTTCCGATCGATATTCCATTGGCAAAGAATTCGAGCATCACAGGATCATTGGGCTTGTTGCGATCCCACACCCAGCCGCGAATCGAACCACATTCAACTTTATCCAGATAGCCTTCGAAATTACCGGTGACGGTAACCGGAGGGCTGGGAACGGGATTAACCTGTATGGTAAGAGCGGATGACGGCACACTTTTACAGGCATCCGTTTGTTTGCAGATGGCGGTATAACTTGTGGTAGCCGTCGGCGTTACAGACACCGGAGAGCCCGTTTGGTTGGTGCTCCAGACAACGGTGTGTGCGCAATTACCGGCGGTCAGGGTGACACTTTGTCCGGCGGTTATGGATAAGGAACTGGCACTGATGGTTGGCGCATTGGGTGGAACACAGGCCGTTGGTGGAGAAGAGGCTACATCCGGTTTTTTTAGTAGAATAACCGATGACCAGGGTGCCAGGGTACCGATTCCCTGGTAGGTTCGGTTTTCAAGATCGACGAAAGTGCCACTCGGCAAGTTGAAGCCTTTGCTAACCGATGAAGCGTTGTATTCAAACCGGATGACATCGTCGGGATTTGTGAAAGAAAGATCAGCTTCGACTACCTGCAGATTATCGACAAAAAAAGTACCGTCGGCCTGGTCAACCTGAAAAACTAAAAAAGCATTGCTTTCCGAAACGGGAACCGAAAAAGCAAACTCATTTTCAGTTCTGGATGTACTTAAACTGCAATGGTAACGTGGTGTTAGATCATTGTAAGGCGAATCACGCTTTCTCAGATAAACCTGAAAATTTCGCTGATTTCGCGTACCCAGTAGGCTGAATTTAAGAATATATTTCTTTCCGGCACTTACCGCTCCAATTTCCATGGTAATCAAGGCACTCCGGTCTTTAACCGAAGGATTAATGGTTGTATTGAAAGTGGCCTTCATACAGCCTGCGTCCAAACCGCCCGCATTGCTCCAGCCCAGTGCAATATTGCCTGACTGCGACCAACTGTAAGCGTTGTTGATATGACTCGTAAAGCTGCCATTGGGAAACTTATTATTTCCTATCAAGGTGTTGAATCGGTATGCAGGGATGGCAACTGGCGCTTTCCTGGAATTGGCATCAAGGTTGAATGCCGTCTTCCAGTCGGAGAGGGTATAAATTCCGGAACCGCCTGAATTGGAATTTGCATTGATTACAAATCCATCGTCAAGAGGACGAGAATAAAAATTATTATCGAACGTGCCGAATTGTTTGATGTCGTTTAAATCAGTAACAATTCGGGAAGCTAGTTGATCGCTATTTCTGGCAAAAAACTTATTTTGATTGATGGAATTATTTCGAATCTGATGGCCCCCGTTTTGCTGCATAAACAACTGCCATTCATTACCGAACAACGTATTGCCCGACACGTCGATGTGATTTGCATTGTGCAGGAATATGCCGCTCCCGTTGCAAAAAGCCACCGTATTGCCCTTGACTTCAACTGAACCCGTATTATCATCCATATAAATGCCGTGCGAAGTAAGGTCTGCGGGTTTCGACGTGCCACCACCGGCGCCGATTCCGTTCAAGACGATGTTGTTCAGTACCTTAGATCCTTTTTCCGGGTAAGTTGCATCGCCATTCCAGGTGTAAATTCCTCCGCCATCGTCTTTCACCAGATTAAAGTTCGAGACAAAATTATTTTGTAAAATGGTGTAATCCCCTTCAAACCGGAGCGCTGAATACCCTGTGTTGGTAACCGTGTTTTTTTCTACCAGATTACCCGAACCCCGAATGATTACTGCCTGATACGTATCATCTCCATTTGATCCCATACCGCTTATTACTCCGGTATTGGTAATGGTGTTGTTACGCAGAATCGCTTTGGTTGCAGCGGTAAGATAAATTCCATTATTGCCCGAATTTAAAATTTCTGTATTCTCAATCAGGACCGACGTATTGTTCTGGCCAACGATGCCATTGATGCCGGATGTTATCGTGCAGTTGCTCACGGTTATGGTGGATGTGCCCGACAACTCAAAGCCGTTGGTATTGGCTCCTTCAAGTTGCAGGTTTTGGAATTTTATATAATTTTTACCCACAATTTGAATCAGGGTATTAACGAACGAAACCTTAATTTTTTGATTATTCGGATTGATACCGGAATTTAGAAATAGAGAGACTTTTTTCGTGGCTTTGTTTAAATACCATTCCCCCGTTTTATCCAGGGTAGACCGGTGATTTTGAATAAAATATCCAAAGTTATCTTCAGCCTGATAAGGTGACGAACCTGTATACGTAAGCGAGGTGCCCGAATGCTGGGTAATAATCCCTTTATCCAGGATCCACCGGTTTTTACGGATGACGACTTCCGCTCCGGTCCAACTGGGACTGGACGCTAACTGGTTATCCGTAATTCGCGTATTGCCACTATGACTTTCGTACGTTAGGTAGCCTTTATTCGCAGCGTCGGCATTCGGGTAGCGGCCCATCGGTTCTATCTTGCCATCGATGGTAAGAATGTTGACGCTACTCGTTAAACTGCTATTCGTTGTTTCCCATATGCCACTGCCAACCGAGGTCCAACCACCTAGATTGATAAATCCAGAAATCACCGGTTTCGCTCCTGAGCCATAATCGCCCAGTACGATGGGCAGATTTGGTGAGCCGGATTTTCCGATTATAATCTGGCCATAAAAGGTTTCTCCCCTTTTGAATAATATGGCATCACCCGGTTGTAAATTAGGGAAATAGGCATTGAGTTTTGCAATGGTTTTCCAGGGCGTAGCGGTATTTTGAGCCTGGGAACTGGTCCGGGAATCATCACCGGTTAGGGAGGAGAAATAATACGTTGCTGCCTTTACCGAAACAAAACAATTTATAAAAATAGCAAGAAAAAATAGCCTCATAAAAGTATATTGATTGCCTGTTTATCCGTTCAATTTCAAAGTATTATGGTATCATTATAAGACAGCAAAGCAGATGCCAAAATGATGGATCAGGAAACAGGTAAATCGTTTATTTTACATTATTAAAAGTAAAGGTCAGTCGCCAATAGATCGAACGGAAAACGCCGTCAGCGAAGGATTAACTCATCCTTCGCTGACGGCGGATCTTATTTTTTTGGTTACTTTTTGATTAGACTTTCTCCTCAGTATAACACCCACGTATCTTTTCCACCCCCGCCCTGTGACGAGTTGACCACCAGCGAGCCTTTGCGCAGGGCGACGCGGGTAAGTCCGCCCGGAATCACGTTGATGCCGTCACCGTAGAGGATGTAGGGCCGGAAATCGACGTGGCGTCCTTCCGTGTGGTCGCCGACGATGGTTGGAACGCGGGAAAGCGAAATCGTCGGCTGGGCAATGTAGTTGCGGGGGTTTTCCTTGATCTTTTTCCGGAACAGCTTGTGGTCGGCTTTCGTCGCTTTCGGGCCAATCAGCATACCGTAGCCACCGGCTTCGTTGGCTTCTTTCACCACCAGTTGCTCGATGTTTTCCATGACGTATTTGCAATCTTCCTCCTCCCGGCAAATGTAGGTTTTTACATTCGGGATGATGGCTTCTTCGCCCAGGTAGTATTTGATGATGCGCGGAACGTAGGCATAAATCACCTTGTCATCAGCCACGCCGGTGCCGGGCGCATTGGCCAGCGCCACCCGTCCTTTTTTGTACACTTCGAAGATGCCCGGTATGCCAATCAGAGATTCCGGATTGAAAACGTGGGGGTCGAGGAACGTGTCGTCGATCCGGCGGTAGATCACATCCACCGTCTGGAAACCCTTGGTGGTGCGCATCTTGACATAGCCGCCCGAAACGACCAGATCGCGGGAGTCGACCAGTTCGACGCCCATCTGCTGGGCCAGGTACGAATGCTCGAAATAAGCGGAATTATAAATACCGGGGGTAAGCACCACTACGGTAGGATCGGGCCGGTCGGCAATGTGTTGCAGTAATTGCAGCAGGCGGGTCGGATAATCGGAAACCGGCCGAACGCCCGTGCGGGCCAGCACCTCGGGAAACGTCTGCTTCGACAATTCGCGGTTTTCGAGCATATACGATACGCCCGACGGACAACGGAGGTTGTCTTCCAGGACCATAAACTCCCCGTCTTCACCCCGAATCAGGTCGGTCCCGGTAATGTGACACCAAATGTCTTTCGGCGGTTTGAGGCCCATGCAGGCCGGGAGAAAACACTTACTCGACTCGATCAGGTCGCGCGGCACCACGTTATCGTTCAGAATGTGCTGATCGTTGTAGACATCGTGAATGAACATGTTAATCGCCTGGATTCGCTGAATCAACCCGCGTTCCACCCGGTTCCATTCTTCCGACGGAATCACCCGCGGAATGATGTCGATGGGCATGATGCGTTCGGTTCCTTCCCCTTCCGAATAGACGTTGAAGGTAATCCCCATCGACATCAGTGCCCGCTCGGCCGCATGTTGGCGGGAAATGACATCTTCACGGCTCAACTGCTCCACCCGCTGTTTAAACTGTTCGTAGCCGGAGCGAACCTGACCGTCGGCCGTAAACATTTCATCAAAAAAATTATCCGTCTGATAGTCAGTGAATGAGAAAGAATTTCCCTGTGCTTGCGACTGTGTTTGGTTTCCTTGTGACTGCGATTGAAATTGCATAGGTGGGCTGGTGATTTTGGCGAATAAACCCTTAAAATTGCAATAATATACAAAATTATATATGGTTGGCGTTGAAAGGAGATAGTTTATTATTTATTTCGGTGAATCAATTCCGGATTTACCGTTCAGTAACTGTCTCTTCATTTCCGTAAACATCCTGTATCTTTAAAGGCTCAACAACGCATAAAAAGTTTGAATCATGTCTATTACTAGTTGAATGAGAGAGAGATACGGTCGACTACTCGCAACGTTGGCAATTCTGGGAATTTCGGTTCCGGGCAGTAGCCAATACCTGATGGGAATTGCCAACAGCAATTATGGCGGAACCCAGTCCATCTATCGTCATCCGTCGGAGGCTGCCGATTCCCGATACCGGTTCTACCTGAATCTGGCATCCGTCGATCTGTATGCTTCCAATAATCACGTGCGTTGGGTGGCCCCTTTTTCAGTGGTGCGCTACATGACCGGACAAATTCCGGACCAATACCGGAGTGAGCGCGGGAAGAGCCTGGGCCGAACCGGTTACCTCAAAGAGCAGTTAAATGGCCGCGACAAGCGGTTATCCTTTGGGGGGGAAGTCCGGGGACCGTCGGCACTCATCACCCTGAACGACCGGTTTGGCATTGCCTTTTCGACGCGGGTCAGAACGGCTGTCACCTACCGGAACACGTCGGAGGCCACCGCCCGGCTGATGTTGTACGGTACGCAGATTGTTGAACTTCAACGGGTTCTGAACGAAAACCAGCATGGTATGGCCAATGTCAACGGCTATGGCGAACTGGCCGCGACGTTCGGAGCGGTTATTTTTGATAACGACGACCGGTTTTTAAAAGCAGGGGTGACCATTAAACGGGAAGTTGGATTCTACAACGCCCACGTTCGGGTCGACGATGGAACCCACCAGATTGTTCGGGACCCCAGTCTCTCCGGGTTTCAGGCCCTGCGCATTCGCCAGTTCAACGGTGCTTATGGCTACACCAGCGAGCTGGCCTTTCAACGTGCGGGCTTTTCGCCGGGCTGGTTGTTCGGAAAACAGTCGGCCGGTGGTGGCTGGGGATTCGACCTCGGCATGACCTACGAATACCGTCCGAACTTCCGCAAGTATACGTACCGGGAAAAGGGGGAACTGCGCCGGGATCCGACCAAAAACAAATACCTCTTTCGCATCTCGGCTTCGCTGGTCGATCTGGGGGGAATCCGGTTCAGGAACCCGGAAATGGTCAATCTGTACCCGGTTTCGGTAACCAACAGGCTCATCACCAATACAACCTTCGCGGGGGCCAAATCTCCCGATGCCATCAACGAACGGATCGTGAATACGCTGATGTTACCGCTGATGGAAAAGACGACCTCGTACCGCTCCGGTTTGCCAACGGCCCTCAATGTGAGTGCTGATTATCAGGTGAAAAATAACCTCTACGTCGGCCTTTTGTGGACCCAGAGTCTGGTGCCATCCAACGCTGTCGCCATGATTGCGCCCTCGATGGTGGCCGTGGTTCCCCGGTGGGAGAGCCGTTGGGCCGAGGTGTCGATGCCGGTGGCTTTGCAGGACAATTATTCCATGCCGACGATTGGTCTGGCGCTGCGGGCGGGACCGGTTTTTGCCGGCACCGATCACCTGGGCGGACTGGCAAACATCGGCAATCCGCGCGGGGCGAATTTTTACGCCGGGGCCACCATTCCGCTCTTTCGCCGGGGACCCAAAAACCCGACCGACTGTTATTTTCCCCCGCAGGAAGGCGGCTATTGGAAACGATTCGGCAGAAAGCGGTAAGCCGTTACTTCCGAAGCAAATACCGGTAAAAGAACGACTCCCGTTTGCCGACATACTGGAGGGCATAATCCGTGTCGGCATCGATGGCTTCGTGCGGTTTCATCCGGCTCATATCGGCTTCCCCGAAATTGGTAGTAGCGTTGGCCATCGAGCGTTCGATGGGCTGCGGAACGTGGATCGACCAGATTTTGTAGGCCAGAACCCGCAGCGGCACATACAGCCCGATCATGACCCAGACAGCAAAGACCCAACCGGCCATTGTTCGTTTTGAGGTGCGGTACCAATGCACCAGTCCGTTGGCAAGAGCCAGATAGTACACGAATTGGGCCGGAATCATCGTGCGGTTTTGGAAGTCGTTCCAGCGCCCCATATAGATCAAACTGAGTAGTTGAATGGTGAGGGCGGCTGTGAAAGCCACTTTTACCCAAACCGTGTTTTCGTTCGATTGCCGGATATACCAGCGGTAGAGGAAGACGCCCACCCAGAGTTGCAATCCCCAGAACAAGAAGTACAAGAGCACATCAGCGGGTTTATTGAAAGCTTCAAACAGAAAACCGGCATACGGTATCGGCTCATGGGCCTGGTAAAAGAAGCCCAGAAGCACGCATATTGCCAGACAATTGCCCAGAAAAACCGGTTGCCACCAGGCCGAAACCGTAAACACGTTGCGTTGCGTAAACAGCAACCAGAAACCCAGTCCAATGCTGACAAAAGGCGACCACAAGAGGGTGGCCGCCACGACAAAAGCGAGGGCGACGGGCGAGGCATTCCGGCGTTGCCAATGAACGATCAGGCCGATGGCAATCCAGCCACCGAGGGCATGTTGCGGAACCGCCTGTAGCTGCATGACGAGGGGAGCGGGGTCGAGACTCTGCGCCCAGTTGTGGTTGCTGAACGCCAGCCGGGGTGTTTCGTAGCGGGTGTAGCCCGGAATCTGGTTGGTAAAAACGGCAGTGAGCCAGCGGGCAGCATCCCAGTTAAAATCAATGAATAACGACCAGACCAGCCGAAAAGCCACTTCGACGCCGGACAGAAACGGCAATCCCACGGCAATCCAGACCCTGATTTTTTTGCTCAGCCGGGCCGCCCAGCTAAACGCCAGGAGTACGCCCAGCCAGCCCCACAGGAAAGAAATCCATTCCGCCGATTGAAATGACAGATGGGCCGCTTTGGCAATGGCTGCGGTTGGCAAATAATAGGCGATGTAATAACACAGGAAGGGATTGTCGAGACGCGGATTCTGGTACAAAACCGGCCAGGGACGGGTGATGAGGTCGTGGAAAAGCAGATTGTGTTTGTCGTAATCGCCATACTGCGGTACGAAGGCTCCGATACCGCTCACCCACGTCCAGAACAAGGCACCCGATGCCAGAATCAGCCACTCGGCTCGGGAAAAAGGCATCGGCGATTCGCTGGAAAAAACCGGTTGGCGGATGAATTGCCAGACGCCTAGCGCAATCAGAACCGATAAGGGAAGGGCAATCAGGGGAATAATCCAGAAGAGTAAAAACAGGCAAACCGGGACATATAGATAACCGAGTGAAACAAGCGTTAATCGATCGGTTTTCATCGCGGAAGCTGGGCCTGTGGAAAGATGGATGTGATGTTGTATGAACAAAAGTAAAAAAGGCCGGGCGGATTTTTGGCGTTTTGATTATATTCGCTCAAGTGAAAATCGCCATGCAACACACTACGGCTACGGCATTTCCTCAGACATTCGATGAATTCCTGACGTGGGAACCCGTCGATGGGTATAAATATGAATGGAAAGATGGGGAAATGATCCGATTCTCTGGTTTATCGAAAACACAATATTTTGTATACAATGTCCTGAATAAATTTTTTTACGAAAGAGATTATTACAAAACCGGAATTCTCATCACAATACCTGACGTCATGCTTACTGCTCTCCAAATGCGTCGGCCCGATATTGCTTATTTTACAAAAGAACAAATACAACGCGGTCGGCAAGGCGAAGATGTAATCCCGGCTTTTGTCGTCGAGGTGCTGTCTGAAACAGACCAGGCGTATCGAATTGAAGAAAAAATTGCCGAATACTTCAAAGCAGGTGTGCAGGTGGTCTGGAACATCTTTCCGGAATCTGAGGTCGTCTACGTCTACACATCCCGCAAACACGTCACCATTTGCCTTGAAAGTGATGTCTGTTCAGCCGCCCCGGTATTACCCGATTTTTCGATCTGTGTGAATGATTTGTTTGCACCTACCCCAGTTTAAACGATAAAACCGCCATCCCCACGAGTGTTGAAAATGGCGGTTTTACGTACCAACGGACTTTATTCCGTAGAACTTACAAAATAAACTGGCTCAAATCCCGGTTTTTCACCAGCTCGTTCAGTTTATCCGAAACCATTTCTTTGGTAATGACTACTTTAGAACCTGCGCCAATGACGTCCGGAATGTCGAACATGAAATCGTTCAATAAATGGCTCATGACGGTTTGGAGACGGCGGGCACCAATGTTTTCGACTTCGGAATTGACCTGAAACGCGATCCGGGCAATTTCGCGCAGCGAATCTTCGTCGAAGGTCAGCTCGACCTGCTCCGATTCCATCATGGCGACGTATTGCTTGGTCAACGCATTTTTCGGGGCCTTCAGAATTTGGAAAAAATCATCTTCCGACAAGCTCTGCAACTCCACCCGAATCGGGAAACGGCCCTGTAACTCCGGAATCAGATCCGACGGTTTCGAGACGTGAAACGCCCCGGCGGCCACGAACAGGATGTGGTCGGTGTTGATGCTTCCGTATTTGGTATTGACGGTTGTTCCTTCCACAATCGGCAGCATATCGCGCTGCACGCCCTCGCGGCTCACGTCCGGCCCACCCGAACCGCTGCCCCGGCTGGTGGCAATTTTGTCGATTTCGTCGATGAAAATGATCCCGGTATTTTCGGCTTTGCGGATGGCTTCGTCCTTCACTTCGTCCATGTCGATGAGCTTGGCGGCTTCTTCTTCCAGCATGATTTTCTTGGCTTCGGCAATGGTCACCTTGCGTTTTTTGCCGCGCCGGGGCATCATGCCGCCAATCATTTCCTGGATGTTCATCATCGACAGTTCATCCACCGTGCCGCCGATCATGCCGATGTTGGGGGCCGCATTTTGCTGTACGTCGATCTCGATTTTCCGCTCGTCCATCTCGCCTTTGCGGATTTTTTCGCGGAACCGTTCACGCGTCCGCTCGTTCAGTTCAGCGTCCGTGTCGGGAACGTCATTTTTATCACTCGGCTCGTCCAGCATAAAACCGGACGGTTGTTTGATGGGCGGAATCAGAATGTCGAGGATCATGTCTTCGACAATTTGCAGCGCACGGGTTTTCACCTGCTCTTTTTTGGCGGCTTTCACCATGCTGACCGACTGCTCGACCAGGTCGCGCACCATGCTCTCGACATCGCGGCCCACATAACCCACTTCGGTAAATTTTGAGGCTTCTACTTTGGTAAACGGCGCATCGGCAATTTTGGCCAGCCGACGGGCAATCTCGGTCTTTCCGACGCCCGTGGCTCCAATCATCAGGATATTATTGGGTGTAATTTCCTGCTGCATTTCGGGCGTGCTGTTCATGCGTCGCCAGCGGTTGCGGAGGGCGATGGAGACGTATCGTTTCGCATCGTGCTGACCAATGATGTATTGATCCAGTTCCGCAACAATCTGCCGGGGGGTTAAATCTTTCAGTTCCTGTGTCGTCATTCGTAAGGTAGTTGCATGATGCAGAGGGCATGGGGTACGGGGTAAAGGATGTCGATTGTTCATTGCCCTTTGCCCGGTATCCCATGCCCTCTGTTCTTGCAAAGAAACGTAGGAAACTGCAATTTGTACCGGGATTTGGTCATTTTTTTGCCATTATTCGATTTAAGTTAATCGAAAACGACAAATGGCTGCTACCACCCACCGTCGGCGTTGCCAGGGCGCGGGCATAGGTCAACTGAAACCCTTTGGCCTGAACCGCAACGCCGAACGACAACCCGGCGGCTCCCGAACCCGTCGCCAACTTCGCTTCCTGCCGTCGCATATGATTGTAACCCGCCAGCAGGTTGACATTCCGGTGAATCAGAAACTCCAGTCCAACGGCCAGATGCCGCAGGATTTTTTCGGGAAGGGCGGTTTTCTGCGGAATGGGATTGCCGTTTAGGTCATAGGTCACGTTCAGGGCCGGGTCGTTGTAAACAATATCGAACTGGTGGAGATGGTGGGCTGTCAGGGTTGCGCGAATGGGCAAATGCTCCGGTTTTACCGTCACACCGGCTTGTAAATCGAACGGCAAATCCGGCGATTGTCCGGGCAAATCCGTTTTCAGACGAAAACCGGCATTTTTAGCCACTAACCCAAAAATGAGTTCTTTTTTGGGGTGACGCCATGTTCCGCCAACGTCGAACAAAACCGAAAAAGCCGAGTAGGTTTCGATGGACGAACCAACGGCCTTGAGCGTTGCGCCCAGCGAGAAATTGCCTTCCGTTCGGGCGTGCGTCAGGCTCAGGGCGTAATCACTGGACGTGAAGGTTCCGGTTGGGTTGCCCAGCAAATCCGTCTGGTCGAACGTGCCGTAGGTCAGGTATTGTAAACCGGCAGCCCACTGGCCTTTGGTTTTGATGGGTAAACCGTATTGCAGTGTGATAAACCGGGTGTCGGCGAAATAGGGGACAAAAGTCATGGCCAGTTGGTTGCGGCTCGACGAATCGAGCAAAGCCGGATTTTGGAGAAAAAATAGCGCCCCCGGTTGGGTATTCGAGGCCGCCAGCCCCCCCAGAGCGGCTATGCGGGCGTGGGTCGGAACGTTTAGAAAAGTGAAACCCGCCTGCCCGCCTGGGGGCTGGGCTATGACAATACCTGGAATCAGCAAGAAGAAAAACAGGAAAAGCGATTTCAAAGGCTGTTCTTTAGTTCACGAACCGCTTGCACGTCGGGTTGCTAAAATACAATTCTTACGGGATCAAGCAAAATTGCTTTGAATCAACACTTATGTCTGATAAAGCTTACGCTCTCGTTTTTTGCCCCTAAATCCCCTAAAGGGGACTTTTTTGCATCTGGATTGAGCTGTGTCCAAGTCCCCTTTAGGGGATTTAGGGGCAAAAGGCGAAAGTCCTGGTAATAATTGACCGAAATTATTTACATTGGCCGGGTATAGCAAGTCAAGCTGAACAGCCGGTTTTTCATTTCTTATTGTAACCTTGTCTCGTATGAAAAAAATAGTCGTCATCGCACTGATTGGTCTCGTATTCCGTACCGCTTCTTCCGTTCAGGCGCAAAAAATCGAACTGACACCCGTCTGGGAAACGGATACGACGCTGCGGACTCCCGAGAGCGTTTTCTTTGAACCCGGCAAAAAAGTATTGTACGTCGCCTGTATCAATGGCGGTCCGTCACTGGAAAACAAAGGCAGCTACATCGCCAAAGTGGGCCTGGATGGAAAGGTGATGCAGATGAAATTTACCGAAAATCTGAATTCTACCAAAGGCATGGGCGTTTTGGGGAATAAACTGTATGTAACCGAAATGACCCAGGTCGTGGAAATCGCGCTGGCAACCGGCAAAATTCTCAACCGCTATCCCGTCGAAGGTGCCAAATTTCTCAATGATATTGCCGTCGATGCCAAAAAGGGAGTGGTCTACATCACGGATTCGGGCAACGGCAAAGTGTGGGCCTTGACCGGGGGAAAAACCAGTCTGGTTCTGGAAGGGGCTCCGCTCAAAGGCACCAATGGTCTTCTCGTGGAAAATGGTCAGGTGCTGATCGGCAATGGTGACGGTTCTTTGCTGAGCATGAATCCAACAACGAAGGAACTGAGCACGATCGCCAAAGTATCGGGTGGTATCGATGGCATTGTGGCTTTGGGAAATAAGCAGTATATCGTCACCGAGTGGGGTGGAAAGATTTGGCACGTTCAGGCAGATGGATCGACCGAGCTGAAGTTGGACACGTCAAAAGAGAAAATCAACTCGGCTGACATTGGGTATAATCCAGCTACCAAAACGCTGTTTGTTCCTACTTTTTTCCACAATACCGTAAAAGCGTATTCCCTCAAATAAACCTTACCAGCACAAGCTGTTTTGAGTTAATCGGGGAAAGCCCTGGAAGGGCGGTCTGTCAATAGGCAATAGCATACATCAGTAGTGGTAGCTCCGGAGGAGCGGCCTGAAGATATTTTTAGACCGCTCCTCCGGAACTACCACTACTGATGTATGCTATTGCCTATTGACAGGACAGGCCTCCGACCTTAATTCAAATAACTTCTTACAAGACATAACCCAACTTCAGGCCCAGCGTCGCACTCGGGAACAAGCCGCCCTGGCGGGTATTCCAGGTGCTGAACGTGTTGGGCGTAATGACATCGTCGTTGGTTGAATTCGTGAAGCGATACGGACTGACATTTCGGAAGCCCAAACCGACAAAAAAATCCAGCAGCAGACGGTTGTCGCCCGGCATGGTAAGCACATACTGACGCCCGAACTTGCAGTGAACGCCCCAAACCGTTCGGTACATCGGGAACGTGCCACGTTCGAAATAGGCACAGGTACCATCGACGCACTCCCGGCCGATGGCGGTGGTTTCCAAAACAGTGCGTTGTTTGAAGAACGTTTCGATCGCAAAATACCGGCCAATGGGCGGAGTAGCGAAATGCGGTCGGCGGTAGCCGCGATACCGTCCGGAATACCGTCGCCATTCGGCGCGGCCGCGCCAGACTTCAAAATTTTCGAAGTCGTTCCGACGCTCCGGATACAGGTTGATGGCCTTCCAGCCGTAGCCAAACTCCGCCTGAACGGTGTGCCGCCCGCCAAAAAGCCGCTCGGCACCGAACTGGACCGTATTGTCCAGATCGAACAACGCCAGTGGGGCAAATTTCACCACCCAGCGCGGAGGGTGATTCATGACCGGCGTGAGCGTATCGGGCAACATCAACGACTGAGCCAAAGCGTTCAGCGGAAGCCAGAACAACCAGAGGAAAACAGGCAGAAAACGGTATTTCATCAGTTCTCGACCGGTAATTTACTGAGCAGCGTCAGTTGTTGGGACGCATCATAGCGGTATTGAAAAATACCGTCTTTTCCGGTGACGATCAGCACCGAGCGGTTCGGGATCACGTCGTAGGAACGAATATCCTCGAAAGTTTTGATCAGTTTCAGCTTGACCGGATCGCTGGCGTCGAAGACTTTCAAACCGGCATCGCCTTCGCAAACGAACAGAAGATTGCCGTCGATGCCCAGGCCGTGCGGGTTCGTCATCGAAATCTCATTCACTTGCACGGGGTTTGCCGGATTCGAGATATCGACCACCTCAAGCCGATTGGGGCCGGTGTTGCAGGATGTTCCGCTGCGGAGGGTGACGTAGGCGTAATTCCCCTGCGCCACCACCGGATCACAACTGAAAATGTGCTGGTATAAGGCGGTTTGCTGCGGTTTGGCCGGATTTTCCAGGTTCATGATGTACATCCCGGTTTGCGTTCCGATAAACAGGTGGTTGTTGTACGGAAAAATCGTTTCGACGCCAAAACCGAGCGATACCTTGCTCAAACTGTTCGGATCGGCACTTTTTTGCACATCGTATACCTGCAAACTTTGTTGATTGACGACGTACAGGAAATTTCCCGCAACAGCAAACCTGGCCATCGAGCCGCCCGTTCCGCTGCCGCCGTTGGGATTGACGGAAGCACTGTCTTTGCTCCCCATTTCGGAACAACCGGCCAGAGCGGTCAGTCCGATCAAGATAAAAAGTAGATAATTTTTCATGGTGCAGGATCTTAGCGGTAGCATTTTGGATCGGTGAGCTGGGCGGTTTCCCAGCGAACGACCACGCCCTTTTCGGGATTGGCACATTCAAACTGCACCCCGCGTTGTTGTGGATACGACGGATAAGGGTAGGCGTCTTTTATTCGCTTTAAAACCGTTACCTTCCGGGGATCGGTGATGTCGAGGGCAACCAGATCGACGGCATTGTCGACGTAGAGCACATTTTCCTTCACGGCCATGTCGACGTTGGCGGGAACCGAAACGAAAGCCAGCTTTTCAGGAGCCGCCGGATCGCTGTTGTCGACAATGTGAATCCCTTTTCCCGGTTCGTTAATGAATAAATACGCGCCTTTGACGTAAATTTTGCCGGGATTTTTCAGCGGTTGGGGACCCAGCGTCTGGATCGTGCGGATTTCTTCGTACGTGGCATACACCGGGCGAAGGGCCTGGAATGTTCGGTCGGGGTCGCTTTCACGGTTGATTTCGCAGCCGAAAACCGCCAGCAGAAGCAGCGGGCTCAACAATCGGCGAAGGCAGAGAGGAGAGAAGAGGTTTTTCATCGGACGATGCGGTTTTTGCAACAAGGATTCAAATTCGTATAAAAACGTTGGATTCCGTAATAAAAATTATTTTTGTCGCTATACATTCAATTCAGCCCTTGCATGGACGCAGAAATTAAGTCAGCCAAAACCGAAATTCTTGATCATAAAAATGCCGAAGCCGAACTGGGCGGAGGCCAGAAGCGCATCGACGCCCAACATAAAAAAGGGAAACTCACCGCCCGCGAGCGCATTGCCCTGTTGGTCGACGAAGGGTCGTTCGAAGAAATCGGCAAGTTCGTCATGCACCGCACCCGCGACTTCGGACTCGACAAAGAACACTACCTCGGCGACGGCGTAGTGACGGGTTACGGCACCATCCACGGGCGACTGACTTACGTTTTTGCCCAGGATTTCACGGTTTTCGGGGGAGCCCTGTCCGAAACCCACGCCGAGAAGATTTGCAAGATCATGGATCTGGCCATGAAAAACGGCGCGCCGGTGGTCGGTTTGAACGATTCGGGGGGTGCCCGGATTCAGGAGGGCGTGTTGTCGCTGGCCGGTTATGCCGATATTTTTTACCGCAACACGCTGGCTTCCGGCGTCGTTCCGCAGATTTCGGCGGTGATGGGGCCGTGCGCGGGCGGGGCAGTTTATTCCCCGGCCATCACGGATTTCATTCTGATGGTTGAAAACACGTCCTACATGTTCGTGACCGGGCCGAACGTGGTGAAAACCGTGACCCACGAAACCGTGACGGCAGAGGAACTGGGTGGAGCCAGCACGCACAGTACAAAATCCGGGGTCACGCACTTTGCCTGCGCCAACGAATTGGAGTGCATTCAATACATCAAAAAGCTGTTGAGTTACGTTCCGCAAAACTGTGAGGACGACCCGATTCGGCTGCCGTATGAACCGGCGGACGAAAACCGCCCGAAACTGAACGCGATCATTCCCGAAAACCCGAATCAGCCGTACGACATGCGCGAGGTGATCGAGGAAATTGTCGATGCCGGTAGCTTTTTTGAAGTGCATAAAGCGTTTGCCGAGAACATCGTCGTCGGGTTTGCCCGGTTGGCAGGGCGCAGCATTGGCGTCGTTGGCAATCAACCGGCCATTCTGGCGGGGGTTCTGGACATCGACGCCAGCACCAAAGCCGCCCGGTTTGTACGGTTTTGCGATAGCTTCAACATTCCGCTGCTGGTGCTGGAAGACGTCCCCGGTTTTTTGCCCGGCACCGATCAGGAGTGGAACGCGATCATTACGAACGGCGCGAAACTGCTGTATGCCTTCTGCGAAGCGACGGTTCCGCGCGTGACGGTCATTACCCGGAAAGCCTATGGCGGGGCCTACGACGTGATGAATTCCAAGCACATCGGGGCCGACATGAACTACGCCTGGCCGACCGCCGAGATTGCCGTCATGGGCGCAAGTGGGGCCGCCGAGATCATTTTTAAACGCGAAATTGCCGAAGCCGCCGACCCGCAGGCCCGCTTGCAGGAAAAGGTGCTGGATTATACCAACAAGTTCGCCAATCCGTATCGGGCGGCACACCGGGGCTACATCGACGAGGTGATTTACCCCGAGCAAACCCGGCAGAAACTGATCCGGGCGTTTCAGATGCTGGAAAACAAAGTGGCGACCTTGCCGAAGAAAAAACACGGGAATATTCCGTTGTAAATCGAATCGTATAGCGAAATGGAAAAGCAGCATTTAACCTACTTCAAGATTGAGAATTTCAAGCGATTCGATTCGTTTGAAATGTCCAATCTGGGGCAATTTAATTTGATTGTCGGGGATAATAATGTAGGGAAGACGTCGGTGTTGGAGGGGGTATTATTTGATAAAAACTTGAAAGTCTTGCTTGGTTATTACTTTATGACTATGGCCTTTCGTCATTTTTTTGGAAATAATGGTACAATTGATAAAATTAAAATTCAAGAATCTGAGTTTTGGAATTATATATTCAAAGATTTTAGTAAGCCGATATTTATTGAGTTTAATAATGAAAAATTGATTCTGGAAAGTAAAAAATATGAAGAATTAAATAATCAAGAAGTTTTTTTTGCAAAAAAATATATTGTAAACGAGATTCCTAAGAATTGGTTTTCTCTGAAGAACGGCGATGCTGTACAAATTGCTCCTGCATATTTTGATGGTTTAATAAATGATTATATTCCCTTCATTCCAGCAGACTTAACTTATGGTACAGACTTAGTGGATTTTTACTATAACCATTATAATTTAGATAAAGAGTTAAGAAGGGAGCTTGAGAAAAATATTAAAGAATATATTCCAAATTTTGAAGAAATTAGGATTCATAAATTTTTTGATAAACATGAAGTTTTGTGTTTTTCATTGTCAGATAGGAATACGTTAATGCCATTAACAAGTTTTGGCGATGGTACGATAAAAATAACAAGGATATTGTTTGAAATTTTAATTAATAGGGGTGCTAGAGTCATGATTGATGAAATTGGTAATGGTATACATTTTACGAAGCTAAAGCAGTTTTGGAAACGAATTATCAGCGTATGTAGCCAAAATCGAATACAACTTTTCGCCACAACCCACAGCCTAGAATGCCAGCAAGCTTTCATTGAAGCTTTGCAGGATGACGATATGCAGCAATTTCAGGCCGATGCTCGCAACATTACAATGATTGAAGATAAAGAGGGGCAAGTGAAGGCCATCACCTACGACTTCAATCAACTCGAATATGCAATAAACATTGGCTTTAACACCCGTGGAGGAAAACTATGAGTCCGGTACAGATTTTTGTAGAAGGAGTCGCTGATCAAAAGTTTTTGCAGGACGTGATTTTTGAATGGTATGGAGTAGAAATGGCACTTGGAAGCATGTACAAAGCCGGTGATATTTTAGAACTGGAAGGTAAAGATGCATTCGATAGTGCCAATAAACGGAAAAGACTCATCCCTATATTCCAAACATTAGCGATAACCCGTAAACCGGCTTTAGTCATTTTTGACGCTGATGATTTTTCTGCCAATCACGCCAATTTGCTTGCACATAGTCAAACTCACGGGTTTAGATTTTTTCTATTTCCCAATCATGAGTTGGATGGCGATTTAGAGACCTTGCTTGAGTCGTTGATTCATCCCGGAAATCAAGTGATTTTTGATTGCTGGCAAGCGTATGAAGATTGTTTGAAATCCAAAGAAACCGCGATGACAAATACCGGCAAATTCACCACACCAGCCCGAAAAACTAAAATTTACGCCTATCTGGAAGCCTTGTTGGACGATTCTGATTCGCAAAAAGAGAAAATTAAAGAGCGAAAAAGAGATTATCGGGAAGTAAAACACTGGAATATTGCTCCAACTAATCCTGTCTTAAAACCCCTGAAAGACTTTTTAGACCCGTTTTTTGCCGTGCCTATGTAATGGCTTTTACCTAGCTGCTTCCAGCGTACCATTCGCCCGCAGTGAACCCCACTTTTCCTGTTCCCAAGCCTGCTTTGCGCACTTTTGAGGAAAGCATATTAAAATTTACTACCGTTTAGGAAAAAAAATCCACCATTCATGGGGGGAATCAACCATTTGGGTGTCATACCGGTAGTTGCAGTAGATACGGGTTCAAAAAAGAGTAGTAGATTTGCCACGAAAAAACGGACGCAACTACGTGCAACTGACTGATCAGGAATTAATTCATGCGATACGACTGGGCGACGAACCCGCGTTTGAGGCCGTGTTCCGGCAGCATTACGCACTGTTGTGCCAGTATGCCCGCACGTTCCTGCACGATTGGGATGATGCCGAAGAAGCGGTGCAGGCGGTTTTTCTGGCGGTTTGGGAAAAACGTGATACCCTGGAAATTACGGTTTCGCTGAAGTCGTATTTGTATCGTTCAGTACACAACCGCTGCCTGAACCGCATCCGGCATTTGTCGGTGCAGTCGGAACACCGCGAGCAGGCGGCTTACGAGGTCGAGATGTTCCAGTCGTCGGCGGAAGCGCCCATGCAGACGTTGATTGCCGACGAGTTGTCGGAACGTTTGCAGGTGGCCATTCAGCGGTTGCCGGAACAATGCCGGCTGGTTTTTTCGATGAGCCGGTTTGAAGAGATGAAGTACCAGGAGATTGCCGATCAACTCGGGCTTTCCATCAAAACCGTGGAAAACCAGATCGGGAAAGCCCTGCGCATTTTACGAACCGAACTGGCGGATTATCTGCCGATTTTGATGGTGCTTTTTTTAAATTAAGAAGGTAGAGGAGAGACAAGAGAATATAGACTAAAAAAACAGGTATTTCACTAAAAATCATTTTATCTCTAATCTCATGTCTTGAATCTTTACTCTAAAAAATAAATGCCTGATCAACCCGAAAACCGAATCGACGACGACCTGCTGGGGAAATTCCTGGCCGGGGAGACCGATGCTGCCGAGTCGGAACGGGTTCAGCGTTGGCTGGATCAGGACAACTCCGAGCGTCAGGAATTCGACCGCTTCGAGCGGATTTGGGATACGGCCGGGAAGCTGAGCCAGAAAGCCCAATCGCCGTCGATTCCGGTCAATACCGATGCGGCCTGGCAGAAAATGCGGGGCAAAATGCGGTCTTCGTCCGAAACCGAAGATAAACTCAGCCCGACAAAACCGGTAGAAGCCCCGCCGGAATCCGTCATAAAACCGTTGCCTGTTACGCCGGTTCGGAGCAACCGGACCCGTAGCTGGTGGCAATCGCCGGTGTGGGCCGTGGCTGCAACGGTGGTTTTGTTGTCGGGATTGCTGTGGTTTTTTACGAAAGAAACCGAAACCGTTCCGGTGGCTCAGGTGGCCGCCGTAACCGCCGATCAGAAAATTGAGAAAATTCTGCCCGATGGCAGCCGGGTTTTGTTGAACCGGGATAGTAAACTCACCTATCCCGAGTCGTTTGCCGACGATAGCCGCGAGGTCCAACTGACCGGCGAAGCCTTTTTCGATATCAAACCCGACCCAGCCAAACCCTTCCGGATTCAGGTTCGCAACACCACCGTTCAGGTGTTGGGGACGTCGTTCAGCATCCGGGCGTATACAGCGGACGTCCGTGTGGCGGTTCGTACCGGAAAAGTGAAATTTTCGACCAAAACCAAAGAAGTTACGCTGGTCAAAGATGAACAGGCGGTTTTTGACGCGAAGAAAGACACCCTCATCAAAGCACTCCGGTTCGACGCCAATACATTGTCCTTCAAAACCGGGCGGCTGGTGTTTGACAAAGAACCCCTGAGCAAAATTGTGGAGACGCTCAATGAAGTGTATCATGCTGATATTCATCTGGCAAACGAACGGTTAGGCCGTTGCGAATTTACGTCTACCCTGGCTTTCGAGAATGAAAAACTGGACAATGTCCTGTCAATTACGGCGGAAGCGATGGGTTTACTCATTAAGCGGGATGGCAACCGCATCACATTAGAGGGCAAAGCGGGCAACGAGTGCAGTAAATGAGCCAAAGAATGCTTGCCTGTGTAGGGGTAACGACTTTTCAGGGTGTCTTCAACCCAAACGTATCATTGACGATGTACCCAATCCGTATCTTCTTCTTCCTGCTGATTTCCTGTGGTTTACAACATAAAACCGTTGCCCAGTCGACTCCACCCCTGGAGCGCGTTGTTTCGGTCGATTTTACGAACGAGCGAATTGATAATGCCCTGAAAATAATCAGTAACAAAGGTCAATTTTCCTTTGCCTACAATGCCGCCCTCATCAATCCCAACAGTACCTTGAGTTTGCGGACCACCAACTCCGTCCGGGCTTTGCTGAACCAGATTTTTCGGGGAACCATCACCTACAAATCGCGCGGGAACCACATCATTCTGCAAAAAGCAGAACCGCCCGCCGAAGCACCCAAAAGTTTCATTCTGGACGGGTATATCACCGACCGCCAAACCGGGCAACGGGTCAGTCAGGTCAGTATTTACGAAAAAACAACGCTGGCGTCCACCGTTTCAAACCCGTACGGCTATTACCGCATCAAATTGTCGACCGAAATTCCATCGGTGCGGCTGGAGGTTCGCCGGAAATATTATTTCTCCGAAACCGTCTCCATCAACGCCCGGCAAACGCATAAACTCGACATTGGGATGACGCCCCTGCCTTCGCAAACGGCGCTGCAACCCATGACCGTCCGGACGTCGATCGACACCACGCGCCCGACGCCCATCCTGGCGCAGCCGGTCGCCGTGACCATTCCGGTCGATTCGACACCCGCGCCCCGCACCAACACGCCCGGCCCCACCATCTGGGACCGCAGCAAGTCGGTGCTGGAAGAAACCACAAACGATTTTGCCGACTGGTTTAAATCGACCCGACAGGCCGTTCACGACGCCAACCTGGCGGGTGACACCATTCACCGCGACATTCAGTTTTCGCTTTTCCCGTTTGTGGGCACCAACCACACGCTCAGTGGACGGGTCATTAACCAGTACTCATTGAACCTGGTCGCCGGGTATTCGCTGGGTGTTACCGCCCTGGAAGTGGGTGGATTTATGAACCTGGTTCGGGGCGATGTCGGTGGGGTTCAAGTCGCCGGTTTTGCCAATGTCGTGGGCGAAAACCTGAGTGGGGTACAGGCGGCCGGATTCTTCAACGGGGTGCGGGGCGAGGTGCTGGGTATTCAGGCGGCCGGTTTTGGCAATACCGTGATCGGAAACGTGCAGGGTATTCAGGCGGCCGGTTTTTACAACATGACGATGGGCAAAATGTCCGAAAGTATTCAGGCGGCCGGTTTTGGTAATATCGTTGTCGACGACATGAGTGGTTTTCAACTGGCGGGCTTCACCAACATTGCCGCCCGCTCGATGACCGGTTTTCAGTTGTCGGGTTACGGAAACATAACCGGTGGAAACATGGCGGGTTTTCAGTTGGCGGGCTTCACCAACATCGCCGTGGGCGAACTGTCGGGCTGGCAGCTTAGCGGTTTTCTGAACTACGCGACAAAGGTGGTTCGGGGTCACCAGATTGCGTTGGTCAACATTGCCGGTTCGTCGGAAACGACACCTTTTGGTCTGTTCAGTTACGTTCACCGGAATGGCTACCGGCGGCTGGAGATTTCGACGGACGAGGTGATGACCACCAACCTGACTTTCAAAACCGGCGTTCAGCGGTTCTACAATATCTTCACCGGCGGCTCTAATTTAGGCGTAACCGGAAAACCACTCTGGAGTCTGGGCTACGGCCTGGGAACGGCGGTGGACTTGAAGAGGGGCTGGATGATGAATTTTGACCTGACCGGAAACGTGCTGAGCGCGGATGATCAGTTCAATTGGGGCGAGTGGAACACGCTGGTTCGCCTGAACATGGGAATCGAGAAAAAACTGACCCGGGGCATTGCCCTCGCCGTTGGGCCTTCCGTCAATTTATACCTGAGTGACTACACCCGCGCCAAACCGGCCACGCGCTTCGATGTGCCGCTCTTCAACAATTCCAGCAACATGGTGAATACGTTTTCGACGGGCTGGGTCGGTTTTCAGGCGGCTTTGCGGTTTTGCAACCGGTAACGTCTATTTTATCCAGAGCTTCGTTTTCACAACCTGTTGAATAATCTGCTCCCGGTAATTTCGGCTGATGGGAATGCGGTGTGATTGAATGACAATCTCATTCCCATCGATGGCTTCAATTTTATCAATGGAAACAATGTAGGATTTATGCACCCGGATAAATGATTTCGAGTCTAAATTTTGCTCCAGATTTTTCAGGTAAAGTAACGTTACATACTTCCCTTTCCGGGTATAGATGGTGACGTAATTCTGCATGCCCTGAATATAGAGAATATCATAAAACTGGATTTTTTCGTATTTATTCTCACATTTAATGAAGAAATAATCAGCGTTTGGATCGGCTTTTTGAAGATCGGTATAGGCTGATTTTGTGATGAGCTGAAAGTATTCCTTGGCTTTATTGGCCGCTTTAAAAAACCGGTCGAAAGTGATGGGTTTCAGTAAATAGTCCAGCACATTCAACTGAAAGCTTTCCAGGGCGTAGCTCGGAAAGGCCGTCGTGATGATCACAATCGGGGGATTTTGTACGATTTTTAGAAAATCAATCCCGTTCATTTTCGGCATTTGAATATCCAGAAAAAGCAGATCGATCCGGTGTTCGTCCAGCAGCTTGATCAGCTCAACGGGATTTTGGCAGGTCTGAACCAGATTTAAAAAATCGATCTCCCGCACATAATTGGCAATGCCTTCCCGGGCCAACGGTTCATCATCAATAATCACGCAATTCATCATGGGATGCGGTTTTTATAAATTCATTTTGATCACCACCTTTCGCGGGCTTAGGTCACCGTTTCCAGAGCGTGACGAATTTCCAGTTCGGACAAGGTGAGCTGAAGCTGCACATCGAATCGGTTGTCCCGGTTCAGAATGGACAGAACGTAATGGTCCGGATAGATCAAATCCAGCCTTCTTTGTACGTTTTTAATGCCGATACCGCCAAAGTTCAGCACATCGCTGGCGCTACTGGGTGAAGTGCTGTTCGAAACCGCGAAACAAAGGTTTCGCTGATCAAGCCGGAGATCGATCCGAATCCAGTTGGGTTGATCGGTCAGTTTCGAAACGTGTTTAAACGCATTCTCTACAAAATTCATCAGAATGAACGGTGCAATTTCCAGTGGTTCGTTGTGTTGGAAATCCGTCTGAAAAGTGACCTCGATGTTGTTGTTCTGACGCAGCTTTTCCAGTTCGATAAAATTCTCCAGATACGTAATTTCTTTGGTCAGTGGTATTTTCTGGTCATTGCATTCGTACAGTTGATGCCGCAATAATTCCGAAAATTTAGCCAGCGAATCCGACGCCATATCGGGATTTTTATGAATCAGGAAAAAGATGGAATTGATGGTATTAAACAGGAAATGCGGATTGAACTGGTATTTTAAAAATTTCAGTTCCGTCTCCAGTTTTTCCTTTTCAAGCAGTTGTTGCCGCTGCCGGGTTTCCACCCAGTTCTTGGTTAGTTTTATACTCATCGCCAGCGTCATACTCGCCACGGTCGATGAAAACGCATTGTTCAGAAACTTGTAAAAACAGTCCGCTTCGGAGCCGCCCCCGTACAGTTCATTCAGCGTTTTTCCGGACAAATAAGCACTTAAATAATATCCGGGAATGATGCATAAAGAGGCAACGACTATGGTCAGCAACAGGAATGTCATATACGCCAGAAGCCGGTTTTTCTCCAGATATTTTGGGATAAGGAAATAGAGGTTGAAATAGGCTGCCAGCGCCTGAAAAATGAAGTAGAAAAGAAACTTTACGGAAAAGGGTGTAAAAAAAATATTGGCAGCGGCTTTATACGGATTACCCACAGCAATGGCCCACCAGAGATAGTTATAGAGAAACCAGAACGGAATGTGGTAGAGTCTGTATTTAAAAAACCAGTGCTGGTTTGATCTGCCGAGTGTCAGTGCGTTCATTTCAAATGAATTAACCAATACCGAAAATACCGAATCCCCGGCGGATTTATTCATTTTCGATATGAAACGCCTGAACTAATTGACAAAGGGGTTGCGTGGCTATATGAAAGGTATTCCGCTTCACTTTTTGACTCTTCCCATTCATTTTACGCTGAATGCTGTCGTTCGTCAATTCGATGCTACGGGTTGTCAACGGGGTTTCTGAATGGTTTCTGCAACGGCTTTCTTGTCGGTCGATTAAAGCGGTGACCCGGTTTATCCGCTGGTGCCGTGAAAATCGATCACCCCTAAAACAGCAGCTACCGATGATGCGATTTTTTTTCTCCTGCCTGTTCACCGGTTGCCTGCTGGCGAACGGTTTTGGTCAACTGTCCGGCAAATTCACAACCGCAGCGGAGCAACCCATTCCGTTTGCCAGCATTCTCCTCTTAAATCCGGTCGATTCCACGCTGGTCAAAGGCTCGTTAACCGACGAACGGGGGGCTTTCCGAATGGACAACAGCACGCCCGGAGCTTACCTCCTGCGGTTTACGAGCGTGGGTTATCAGACCTGGCATTCGCCGGTTTTTGAACTGACTGCTTCACAATTGGGCAAAGATTTTGGAACCCTAATGATACGGGAAGATACCCGGCAACTGGGTGAAGTGGTGGTTCGGGCGGAAAAACCGCTGTTTGAACAACAGGTTGCGGGCACCATCGTCAACGTGGAAAGTAGCCTGATGAGCAAGGGGAGTTCGGTTTTGGGTGTTTTGGAACGATCGCCCGGCGTGGTGATCGATTACCAGAACAACAGCCTGATGCTGAACGGGAAAAGTGGGGTGATGGTGATGATGAATGGAAAACTGATGCGACTCCCGTTGGCGCAGGTGGTCGCTCTGCTCAATGGCATGAGTGCCAATGAGATTTCAACGATCGAGTTATTGACCACGCCCCCGTCGCGGTATGATGCGGAGGGAAACGCCGGTTTAATCAATATTGTCACGAAGAAAAATAAACAACGCGGCACGAACGGTTCCGGATCCGTAACGGGCGGCTATGGCTGGGGCAAAAAAGGAAGCGGCAGTGTTTCGCTGTCTCATAATACCAGAAAACTGGATCTCTATGGCTCGTATTTATTTTCCCACGACCGGACGTATACGGACCTGTTTATTCTGAGTTCGCAGGACATGCCGGTGTTCGGTGGGCGACTCGATGTTGTGGCCTGGGATACCACAACGGCGGTGCAAAATAACCATACGGCCAATGTGGGAATCGATTATAAAATCAACCCAAAAACCGGTGTCGGAGGGAGTATTAATTTCAACAGGAATACCACATCTTCCACCCGATATGCCGGGGCTACCTACACGATTTTGCCCGATTCTCTTTTGCTTTATGAGGGGAAAGTACAGGGAGTTAATCGCTGGAAAAACCTGAGTTCTACCGTGTATCTGGAACGGGAGTTACGACCGGGTGAGAAGTTTACGGCAGATCTGGATTATTTGTATTTTAAAAACGATAATCCTGCTACGGTGTACAGTTTATTTCAAAACCGGGATGGAACGCCAGTTGCTTCGGATGCGAATTTGTTTTCACCCCGACAGCAAAGCTTTGCCCACACAACCTTGCACGTGGGCGTTTTTAAAGTCGATTATACCAAACCAATATCGCCAAAACTAAAATTTGAAACCGGTTTGAAAGCGACGTATTCCGGCGGTTCCAGCGTTTCGGGCATTGAGAGCCAGGTTGATGGGGTATGGGTCGGTCGATCTGAAACGGCCACTACGATTCGCATGAAGGAGCGAATCGGGGCGGCATATGCTTCGGTTAATACCCAACTCAATGCATCGATTCAATTGACGGCTGGGGTTCGGTACGAGTATTCACAGACGCGAATGGATGACCCCAATACCAGCGAAAATACGATCAATCGGCGGTTAGGCGCCTGGTTTCCCACGGTGTCGTTTTCCAAAATAGTCAATCCGAATGCGGAATGGCAGCTTTCGTATACCAAACGGATCAGCCGACCCTCGTATAATGATCTGGCTTCCTACGTGTTGTATAGCGACCCTACGGCGGTTTACACCGGAAATCCAGCTTTAAAACCGACGATTACCAGCAACCTGAAACTTGGGTATTCGTTCCGGAGCTACTCGTTTTCCCTGCTTTTCAGCCGCGACGAGCACCCCATT
Source organism: Larkinella fluvii (assembly GCF_051857545.1). NCBI lineage: Bacteria > Pseudomonadati > Bacteroidota > Cytophagia > Cytophagales > Spirosomataceae > Larkinella > Larkinella fluvii. The sequence continues at coordinate 266,838 of NZ_JBPZHB010000004.1, forward strand.
GCACGGTATCAAATTACCGAACAGGAAGCCCGGAATTTACTCTACGTTTCCCCGCAAAACCTGGCGTGGCAGAATAACCTGACGTTTCAAACCAGCATTCCGTTGAAGCTGAACGATTGGTGGGTAATGAATTATAGTTTTGTGGGCGGTTTGCGGCAGTTTCGCGTTGAACACACCCGGATACCGGTCGAAAAATCGTATTTCGGATATTCGGCAAATTTCAGCCAGACGTTTAAATTACCCGCTCGTTTTTCGGTTGAATTATCAGGATGGTACAACTCAACCACGTATAATGGATCGATCAAAGTGGCCGGATTTGGTGCTTTAAATGGTGGCGTTAAAAAAGAGCTAAAAAACGATGCGGGCAGTTTTCAATTGTCGATAACGGATATTTTAAGAACCCTTCAAATCAATCCTTATTACGGAACGCTAACACAGGAAGCCTTTTCAATTAAAAACCAAGTTCAGGTCAATACCGAATCCACCCAATCGCCTATCATAAAGCTCACGTATTCTAGGTCGTTTGGCGATATACATTCGAATAAAAAGAGCCAGCGGAAGGCCGGATCGATTGACGAACGAGATCGGGTTCGGAAAGAATAAGCGCGTTTAAAAAAAATGAAAGCAGATTCAGGCGAAATAAAAAAATCAGAAACCGCGTAGGGGAAAGGTCGTGGATAGCTGTCCTGACGGCATACTACAACAACAAATCCTCATGCACGTTCGTACCTCACTGCTCGTCTTTATTTTGGGTGTTTTCCTGCAAAACGCCCACGCACAAACCTACACACAAACCATTCGGGGAACCGTTGTCGACCAAAGCCTGCAAACCGCCCTGCCCGGCGCAACGGTTCTTATTTTAAACTCCAATCCGCTCAAAGGCATCACCACCGACGCCGATGGATCGTTTCGGTTGTCGCAAATCCCGGTGGGGCGACACAGTTTGAAAATCACCAGCCTGGGCTATAAAGAACTGATTTTGTCGAACATCGTGGTCGATGCCGGGAAAGAACTGGTGCTCAATGTGGCCCTCGAAGAGGCCATTATGACGGTGAATGAAGTGACGGTTCGGCCGCAAATTGAGAAAGACAAACCGCTGAATGAGATGGCCGCCGTGAGTGCCCGGACGTTCTCGGTGGAGGAAACCCAGAAGTTTGCGGCCGCCGTCAACGACCCGGCCCGCATGGCGACGGCCTACGCCGGGGTGGTCAGTGCCGATGATGGCAGCAACCTGATCGTGATTCGCGGCAACGCGCCAACGGGTTTGCTCTGGCGTATGGAAGGCGTCGAAATTCCGAACCCGAACCACTTTGCCAACCTGGGGTCAGCCGGGGGCGGTATTTCCATCCTGAGCGCCCAGCTTTTGACCAATTCGGACTTCATGACGGGTGCTTTCCCGGCCGAATACGGCAATGCACTCTCCGGCGTGTTCGATTTGCGACTGCGGAAAGGCAATAATGCCAAACGTGAACACACCATTCAGGCGGGTGTTCTGGGGCTCGATGTGGCGAGTGAAGGGCCGTTTTCCAAAAACTACAAAGGGTCGTACCTATTCAATTACCGGTATTCGACCCTGGGCCTGCTGTCAAAAATAGGCGTCAACATTGGTCCGTACGCCAACGTTTTTCAGGACTTATCCTTCAATCTGTACCTTCCGGCGGGGAAAACAGGCAATTTTACGGTTTTTGGATTTGGCGGTTTGAGCAACAGTGACATGGACGCTGTGAAAGATTCGACGAAGTGGGAAAGCGAAGGAGAGCGCCACAATGACCATTTTTTTGCCAAAACCGGTGCCGTTGGTGCCACGCACTCGATCAGCCTCAGCAAAAAAGCCTTTCTGAAAACCGTTGCGCTTTTCTCGGGCTACCAAACCGGTTACGAAAATGAATCGCTGGAAACCGGGTATGTGCCGCTGCTGCAAATGCGCGAAGCCTACCGCATCCGGAAACAAATTGCGTCCTCAACCCTGACTTATAAATTTAACGCCCAACACACGCTGCGCGCCGGTGTGACGGGCTCGGTTCTGGGTTTCAATCTGGAGCGGAAGGAGCGGCTGGAAGGGCAAAATGCGCTCACCACGCAGATTCAGACGGACGACCAAACGGCTACGGTGCAGGCTTACGGGCAGTGGAATTACCGCATGACCGAAAAACTGACGTTCAACGCCGGGCTGCATTACCTTCGGCTGATGCTCAATACTACCGACGCCCTGGAACCCCGCGGATCGGTGCGCTGGGCGTTTGTGCCGGGCCATTCAGTGAGTTTGGGCTATGGGCTACACAGTCAGATTCAGAATCTGGCGACCTATTTTGCGGCCCAACCGTCGGAAAATAATGCCCTGACCAACCGGAATCTGGGCTTTACGCGCTCGCACCACCTGGTGCTGGCCTACGACTGGTTGCTCAACGACCACCTCCGTGTGAAAGCCGAATCGTATTACCAGTCGTTGTTCAACATTCCGATCAGTGCCGACAAGAAAGACGCTTTTGCCATGGTCAACAGCTTCGACGGCCTGACCACCGACCGGCTTGTGAACAAAGGCGTTGGCAAAAATTACGGTCTTGAACTGACGCTGGAGCAGTTTTTACACAACAATGTTTATTTTCTACTGTCGTCTTCGCTCTACGATTCGCGGTATCGGGGGTCGGACGGGGTCTGGCGCGACACCCGGTTTAATGGCAAATACGCCTTTAGTTTTCAAGGCGGGAAGGAGTGGGTGCTGGGCGAATCGGGCCGGAATGTGTTGGGGCTGAATCTCAAACTGACCTATTACGGTGGTTATCGCACCACGCCTATTGACATGGCCGAATCAATCCGGCGGCAGGAGACGGTTTATGTTGACAGTCAGTCGTATACCCGAAAACTGCCCAATTATTTCCGGACTGATGTTCGGCTGAGCTGGAAGCGAAACCGCCCGCATTCGACCCGCACACTGTCGCTGGATCTTCAGAATGCGACCAACCGTCAGAACATTTTCGGGCAGTATTTCGAACCCCGGACCGGCCAGATCAAAACCAGTTACATGACGCCCCTGATTCCGGTTTTGAGTTACCGGGTGGCGTTTTAAAAAATACCGCTTCAAAAAACGGTCGGCAAGGTGGGAATTGTCGACCGTTTTTGTTTGGTTTGGGATCACACTGCCCCTAAATCCCCTAAAGGGGACTTTTTAGCAAACGGATTGTGCCGTGTCCAAGTCCCCTTTAGGGGATTTAGGGGTTAACAGACCTAATTTATCAATAAACAAATGACCGAATCCAGTAAAAACTTCCTGTATACCTACCTCAACAATGCCTCGCCCACGGGCTTCGAATCGTCGGGACAGCAAATCTGGCTGGACTACCTCAAACCGTATATTGATGAGTACATTGTCGATACATACGGAACCGTGGTCGGAGTGATCAATGGAACAACACCCGCCGATCAGACACCTTACAAAGTCGTGATCGAAGCGCATTCCGACGAAATTTCGTGGTTTGTCAACTTTATTTCCGACGACGGATACATTTACGTCCGGCGCAACGGCGGTTCCGACGCCCTGATTGCGCCGTCGATGCGGGTGAATCTGCACACGGCCAATGGTCAGGTGCAGGGCGTATTCGGCTGGCCGGCCATTCACGTGCGTGATCTGGCGAAAGACGTGGCTCCGAAAGTAACCGATCTGTTCATCGACGTGGGTGCCCTGACGAAAGACGAAGTGCTCGAAATGGGCATTCACGTCGGGACGGTTTGCACCTTTGCCGAAGGACTTTTCGAACTGAACAACCGGTATTACGTGGGTCGGGCGCTCGACAACCGGATGGGCGGTTTCATGATTGCCGAAGTGGCCCGGCAATTAAAGGAAAATGGTGTGCAACTGCCTTTTACCCTGTACATTGTAAACGCGGTTCAGGAAGAAATTGGCCTCCGCGGTGCCGAAATGATTGCCCGGCGGCTGAAGCCCGATCTGGCGATTATCACCGATGTGACGCACGATACGCAGTCGCCCAAGTACGACAAAAAGGAGCAGGGCGACCTGAAAGCCGGGGGCGGCCCGGTGATTTGCTACGGCCCGGCGGTGCAGAACAAGGTGCGGGACTTCATCATTCAGGTGGCGCAGGACAAGGAGATTGCGTTTCAGCGTCAGGCGGTTAGCCGTTCCACCGGAACCGATACCGACTCGTTTGCCTATGCCGCCGAAGGCAGTGCTTCCGCCCTGATTTCTTTGCCGCTCAAATACATGCACACAACGGTCGAAACCGTTCACATGGACGATGTTCAGGCGGTGATTAAGCTGATTTACGAAACCCTGCTGGCGGTGAAAGGAAACGAGGACTTCCGGTATTTGAAATAAAAACACAAACGCTACAGTCGGCCGGTTGGGTAAATCCGACCGGCCGACTTTTTTTGTGCCTGGTTTTAGTTAATAATACTGGCGGGGTCATTCAGGGTGACATACGCGCCATTGTAGGCGGCAAACACGCCATAGCCACCGGCAATGTTGGAAAACAACACCGTCGGTTCCACAAAATACTGTCCCTGGTTGGTAAACTGCTCCCGTAACGTGGTGTGGTAGCGGAAATAATTTTCGTCGGTGGTCAGCAGGCCCACCCGAATCCGGTTGGTCCGGGTGAGTGTGTTCGGTGCCGTGAGCAGCGAGTGCGAACCAGTCATCAGTCGCTCCACGCCAGCGCGGCCCGTTTCGCGGTCGACAAAAAAAGTGGGCCGACCCAGCCGGTTTTCCAGAACGCGCCCGGTGCCTTCTTCCCGAATTTCCTGATCGATTTCCGCCCAGCCCCGGTAATAGTTGGTTTGGTTTTCAGCGTTTTTTTTATCCGGTGAATTCCAGAAAATTGTTGTCGTGTAATTAGTCAGTGCTGCATTGGCGCTGTTGCGGGTGACGACGGAGTCGAGGGCGATTCGGCTGAGGGGAACGGCGTGGGGGACGGTGGCTTCCGCCGTCACCCGGCGGTTTCCGGTCATGCTCACCGTGAGCCGGTAGGTCACGCCCGCCCGAATGGAAAACCGCCCCTGGGGCAATGCACGGTAATAATTCAGCTTATCGTCATAGATCAATTGAATGGTTCGGGTGCTGTCACTCAGGAACACCACCGCATCTTTCACCACCAGCGAGGGCGCAAAGGAAGACACGATCTGGGGTTCGGACATGGCAATTTTAGCCGCTAAAACCGTGTCTTGCGGGGAAATGAAACAGATCACATTGGGTTTGGTCACCCGATCGATGGGCAGCGCATCCACGGATAATTCATCGACCGAGCGAATGCAGCTACCCGTCAAAACGATCAGAAACAGGGCGAGGAGTGGGCGCATCGGTTTAGAATGAAATCAGGTAGTTGAGCGATGGAACAAATGTAAACAAAGCCACCCGACGGAGCGAAAGCTGCCCGGCGGGATTGATCATCAGGTTGTACGAAAACGGGTTTCGGCGTCCGTAGGCATTGACGACCCCCAATTCGATCCGGTGTTTAAACCGCCGACGCCCAAAATCGGCCTGGAGATTCACGTCCAGCCGGTGGTTGGCTTCGGCCCGGAAGTTGCTGAACGACGTCCTGACCTGCACCAGCGGTGATTCGGTGCCAAACAGTTGTTCCGTTGGGGTAATGACCAGATCCGCCTTGCCGAGTCCCAGATGACCGAAACTGGGAACGCCCGAAACCGGCACCGAAAACGGGTTGCCGGAACTGAACGTCCAGGCTGCCGACAGCCGAAGCCGGGGACTGAAGGTGTACAAACCCGTGACGGAAACGCTGTGACGGCGGTCGTGCAGGGGATAAAACGCGTTGCCGTTGTTGAGTTCGGGAAACTGCCAGCGCGTCATTGACCAGGTATAGTTGAGCGATCCGGTCAGGCGTCCCGAGCGGGATTGTAGGGTTGTTTCAAGGCCGGATGCCTGACCGTTGCCAGCGGTGATGTTGCGCTCCCAACTGACCTCACTGGCCCGAACGGCACTGGTGATGCCGATGAAATCCGCGCCTTCCTGATAACTGATGACGTGGCGCATCCACTTGCGGTAACCTTCCACGGTCAGTTGCCAGCGTGGGTTGAAATCGTGGATGAAACCGAGCACGACCTGCCGCGACCGCTGAGGCTTGATGAGGTCGGTGGCCGGAACCCACAAATCCGTTGGCAACCCCAGGCCTGTGTTGGACAGCAGATGAATGAACTGGTTCATGTCGGAAAAAGACGCCCGAACCGCCTGCTTTTCCCAAATCTGTACGCCCACCGAAATGCGGGGTTCGGCGCGCAGGAAGGCTTTTTGCCGGATGCGGTATTGGGTAATGCGCCCCCCGGCGCTGAGTTTGATGCGTTTGCCGAGATTCCAGTGGTCTTCGGCGTAAGCGGCAGTTTCGACCGATTCGGTTTTTTCCAGACCCGACTGATTGCCGAGGGCCGAAAGCGTGACGACCTGTACGCCATTAAGCCGATACGCCCGGACGGTGTTGATTAGTCCGAATTGAAGATGGTGGTTGGCGGAGGGAAAATAGTCAAAGTCGGTTTTCAGGGTCAGATCCGTGATGCCATCGAAATACCGCCACAAATCCGTGGTTTGCCCGGAGGTTTCGCCTTCGGTACTGATGTTTTTTCGGTGCGTCTCAAAGTTGTATCGGCTGAAAACCAGCGCGGTATTGCTGAATAATTTTTCGGAAAACAGGTGATTCCAGCGCAGGTTTCCGGTCTGGTTCTGCCAGGTCAGCACGTTAACCCAGCGCTGCGCGCGGTTCAGGCTGTCGCCACCGCCAAAGTAGTTTCGTCCGAAATACCCGCTGAAATACAGCTTGTTACGCCGGTTGAGATCGAAATTCATTTTCGCATTGATGTCGTAGAAACTGGCCCGCCAGGTGGTTCCGGTATAATCGTCGATGACCGACGCGACGAAGTCACCCAGAACCGGGCTGAGGTTGGAGCGCCGGGCCGCGAGCAGAAACGACGCTTTCTCGCGGATCAGCGGACCTTCGAGCAAAAGCCGGGAGGCCACGATGCCCGTTCCGACCGCTCCATGCCACTGCTGTTTGTTGCCTTCGCGCATGGACATGTCGACCACCGACGACAGGCGGCCGCCATACCGCGACGAAAATCCGCCTTTTTGCAGCGTCACCGTTTGCAGGGCGTCGGCGTTGAAGGCCGAAAAAAAACCAAACAAGTGATTGGCATTGTAAACCGGGGCCTCGTCCAGCAGGAGCAGGTTCTGATCGGCACCGCCCCCGCGAACGTGCAGGCCGACCTGACCACTCAATCCCGGCTGAATACCCGCCACGAATTGCAGCGTTTTCAGGACATCTTTTTCACCCAGCAAGGCCGGGGTGTTCCGAATCTGGAGGGCCGGGAGCGACAACTGGCCCGTTTGCGATGAACTGAACGCCCGCGCCCCGGCGGTATTGGTCAAGACCACTTCGTTCAGCAAGGTATTGGATATCAGTTCGATATCGAGGGAGGTCGAGCCGGAAAGGGGTAGTTTTTGGTAAAAACGGCGGTAACCCACCATTGAAACCACCAGTTCCACGGTGTCGCGTTCGGCGATGGTCAGGGAATAATACCCGTAGGGATTGGTGGTGGCGACGGTTTGTTCGACGTAAACCGTAGCGCCGTTTACCTGCTCCCGGCTCCCTTTTTCCCGCACAAATCCACTGATGGTAAACCGTCGCACAGGCGTCTGACCGGTGGGCTGGGGGCGGGGCAACGGGCGCGTTGCGGGTTCGATCAGGTAACAGTCGTCGACGCGCCGGAAGGTCAAGCCAGTTCCCGACAGGGCGGTTTCCAGCAGGGTTCGGGTGTCGGCTTTCCACGGGATCGGGGCCGTTATCCGGATGGTCTTCAGGAGTTTCTCATCGTACAAAAAATACGTTCCGCGCTTCTGGTTCAGGGTTTTCAGGAAACCTTCCAGGGGCTGGCCCGACTGCGCACGGGTCTGTGTTCCGGTCAGCAGTGACCCGATCAGTAAACCGCATAGCCCAACCCGGTACGGTTTGTTGGCAAACCTGAAAATCTGTCGCAGCACCTTCACCGGTTCAGCAAATAGGCATCTCCCTTTTTAGTAACTTTTAACTGATGATAAACCGCCAGTGTCTTCAATACTTTTTCGGGGTTTTTCAGCGGTAAAATACCCGAAAACCGCCGACTACCGGCCTCCGCCGGATCGAATCGAATGTTAATCCCAAACTGCTCTTCCACCTGCCGAATGGCTTCCGGAAGGGTGACCTCGTCGAAAATGATCTGATTTCGAAGCCAGCCATTGTAGTGTTCTGCCGACACCTCCCGACGGGTTAGCTGGCCGGTGGCAGAGTTAAGCTCGGCCAGTTGCCCCGGCACCAACGTCAGGGCCGGGCTGCTGTCCGAACCGCTAACCTCTACTTTGCCCCGGTTCAACACCACGCGGTGGAGATCGCTGCGGCTGGTCATGGTAAATTCCGTACCCAGAACCTGAACCGTGAACGCACCTTCGCTGTGCACCCGGAACGGCACATTGGCTTCCAGATGGCGGACCGAAAAATAGCCTTCGCCGGTGAGCGTGACGTCCCGGTTTTCGCCGGATGCCCAATGCCGTCGGTGACTGAGTTCCGAATGGCTGTTGAGCGTAACGGTGGAACCGTCGGGCAGGGTGATCGTTTTCTGCTGAGCATAGTCGGTGCGGTACGAAACCGTCTGGTTCTGCCAGAGCCAGTAACCACCTAAGCCCAGCATGACCAGAACCGAAGCCGCTGCGACCCACCAGCCGGTGTATGAACGGGGCCGTTTGGGTTGGAAATCGACGACGGTGGGGGCGGTGTCCGCCTGTCGATCGGCCAGCAGGGTTTTCAGTTCCTGTAAGGACGCTTCCAGGCCGGGTTTGTGGCCACTGAGCATACTATGCAGCCGCTCGGCTTCCCGAAATGCCGGAAGGTTGCCCGGTTTTCGACGCTGCCATTCCGTCCAGTAGGCTATTGCCGCCGGGTCGGTTCCCTGCCGATAGGCAACAAAACTATCGTCCAGCAAAAAGTCGTCGGCCGTGTAAAGGTCGTGTTTCATTGCGTTCATCGACATCCCGAAAGAGGACCGGGGGTGTTAAGTTCTGATAATAGTACGTCGAAGTAACGAAATCTCACAAACCCAGCAAGGAAAAAATGAGCAACCATAGCGGTACCAGGCTCCGTTTTTCTTTTCGATTCAGCGTCTGTCGCAACAGTTTCAGAGCTGAAGACAGCGTGTTGTAAACCGTATTGATGTGCATGCCGGTGGCTTCGGCAATTTCCTCATTCCCCTGATTTCGGAAAAACCGCAGTTCGATGAGTTGCCGCTGCCGGGGTGTCAATTGACTGAGTGCCTGCTGGAGCGTTTGCTGAAGATGCTGCTGTTCCTGCGCCTGCACGATGACCTCTTCGTAAGGCGGTTCGTAGCCGGGTTCGCGTCCGGTCAGCTCCGTAAAATGATTTTCCCGGTTAAAACCTTTCAACAGCTTCCGGCGCAGGGCGGTGATGAGGTACGACCGGATGTTGCCAACCACCGGCAGTTTCTCCCCGCGTTCCCACAGCTCCAGATACACTTGGTTGATGGCATCTTTAGCATCGGTGGCTGTGAAACCAAAGTAGATGCCAAAATTCAGTAGGTCGTTGTAAGTCAACCGGTACAGCTCACTCAGGCTGGAGTCATCGCGATTGCGAAGACCATCCCAAAGCGATGGCGGAATTTCCGGTACAGGACTGGGCATACGGCAGAACGGTTTGCAGGGAATTGATTACTGGCTGTAACGGATTGATGAGCCAAAATGTTAGCCGCGATTTGTTCAAAGTCAGAGAGAATATTTTTCAAAAAAAATCAAAAAAGTTTTGTGAGAAAGCTGCTTGCCTCCGCACTATGGTTCGAAAGCAATCCAAACACCTCCAAAGGTCGATTGCGGAGTTTTTCAACACACAACTTTTAAACTGTTTATGAAACGTAATCCATCCATTTTTCGAAAATTCACCCGCCTGAAGTTTGTGGTAGCCCTGTTAGTAAGCTCAACCTTGTTTTCAATGACGTCCTGCGACAATGACGACGACGAAGAAACACCGGCACCCCAGACCATCACCGATATCGTTGTCAACACGGCTGATTTTTCCCTACTGGAAGCTGCCGTAGTGCGTGCCGGACTGGCTGAAGCACTCAGAACAGGATCGCTGACGGTTTTTGCGCCAACGGATGCGGCTTTTCAGGCGGCTGGATTTGCCGATGTGGCCGCGATCAATGCTGCGCCGGTAGCAACGCTGCAAGCGGTTTTGCAATACCATGTCATCGGTCAGCGGACGGCTGCGGCTGACATTCCGACGGCAGCCAACACGGCGGTGCAGACGCTGGGCAACAGCAATGTGTATATTACCAAAACCGCTTCAGGAGTTTCTGTCAATGGCGCACGGGTGACGCAGGCCGACGTTTCCGCGTCGAACGGCGTCATTCATGTCATCAATAAAGTGCTGATGCCGCCTACCCAGAACATCGTGCAACTGGCGCAGGGCAATCCGAACCTGAGTTTGCTGGTGGCCGCGGTTACCCGCGGTGGTGCGCCAGTTCTGAATGCCTTGACGGCTGCGGGACCGCTGACGGTGCTGGCTCCCACCAATGCCGCTTTCCAGGCTGCCGGTTTTGCGGATGCGGCTGCCATCAATGCCGCGCCGGTTGCCACGTTGACCAATATTCTGACCTATCACGTTATTGCCGCCCGGGCTTTTTCTACTAACCTAACCGATGGAGCTGCCGTTACCACGGCTCAGGGAACCACCGTTCGAAGCAACGTATCCTCTTCCGGAGTGAGTTTTCTGGGAACTGGGAACGCCAATCAGGCTTCGAACGTGGTTTCTGCTGACAACGTGGCTACCAACGGTGTCGTACACGTGATCGACCGGGTGTTGCTGCCTTAAGTTTAGTTGATTCTGTGGGGATAATTGTATACGGACAACCGGATCTAATCGGTTGTCCGTTTTCGTTTGGAAGCGGATCGACGGTCTACGCCAGAATCGGTTTTACCACTTTTCCGGCCACATCGGTCAGGCGGTAGCGACGCCCCTGGAATTTGTACACCAGTTTTTCGTGATCGAGGCCCAGCAGGTGCAGAATCGTGGCCTGCAAATCGTGAACGTGAACCGGCTCTTTGACGATGTTGTAACTGAAATCGTCGGTCTGGCCATACGTCATTCCCTTTTTAATGCCGCCCCCGGTCATCCAGACGGTGAAGCAGCGCGGGTGGTGGTCGCGGCCATAATTGTCTTTGGTAAGCTTGCCCTGTGAGTAATTGGTGCGGCCAAATTCACCGCCAAAAATCACCAGCGTATCGTCCAGCAAGCCCCGTTGTTTCAGGTCTTTCACGAGCGCGGCCGTCGGCTGATCGACCGAATCGGCCATAATTTTAATGTCTTTCGGCAAATTACCGTGCTGATCCCAGCCCTGGTGATACAACTGAATAAACCGCACATCTTTCTCCGCTAATTTACGGGCCAGCAGACAGTTGGCTGCGTAGGTGCCCGGTTTTCGACTTTCGGGGCCGTACAGATCAAAAATGTAATCCGGTTCTTTGGAAAGATCGAGCGTTTCGGGAACGGAGGTTTGCATTCGGTACGCCATTTCGTACTGTTGCATCCGGCTGTTGAGTTCGGGGTCCAGAACGTGTTTGTACTGATCTTCCGTCAATTTGGCGAGGTAGTTTAGCATCGTCCGCCGGGACGTTTTGTCCACGCCATCCGGGTTATTGAGGTAAAAAATCGGATCGGGGCCCGAACGGAACACCACGCCCTGGTGCGTGGAAGGGATAAAACCGTTGCTCCACAATTTGGCATACAGCGGCTGGTCACCACTGCGCGCCCGCGACAGCAGCACGACGAAAGCGGGCATGTTTTTGTTTTCCGAACCCAGTCCGTAACTCACCCACGAACCCATCGAAGGCCGTCCGCCAATCTGGTTGCCCGTCTGGATAAAGGTGACGGCGGGGTCGTGGTTAATATGTTCGGTGTGCATGGATTTGATGAAACACAGGTCGTCCACCATCGTACTATGGTGGGGCAGCAGTTCGCTCACCCACGCCCGGCTTTTCCCGTATTGCGCAAATTTATACACCGATGCCGCCAACGGAAACGAACTTTGGCCCGCCGACATGCCCGTGAGCCGTTGGCCCTGCCGCACCGATTCGGGCAGATTTTGCCCCCACATCTGTTCAAGCTTCGGTTTGTAATCGAACGTTTCCAGTTGCGACGGCGCCCCGCTTTGCAGCAGGTAAATCACCCGTTTGATCTTGGCCGGGAAATTGGGCAAATCCAGACCCGAAGCCGAACTGGCTGCGGCATGTTGGGGCAACAGGGAAGAAAGTGCGGCCGCGCCAAGACCCAGACCGCTGCTTTGCAGAAACGTCCGGCGGCTCATTTCATCGTGGATGCGGTCTTGCAATTCGTTGGTCATGGCACTTATCGTTTGATCGTCGCTTCGTCGTAATTCAAAATGGTGTTGGCAACCATCGTGTAAGCCGCCAGTTCCGGGCCTTTCAACGATGGATCACGTTCGTATTCACCGGTTTTCAGGAGCGATTCAGCCCGTTGTGGTGCGTTTGCGAAACCCTGATAGGCTTCATTGTATAGAGCTTTCATCAGTTCCAACTCCCGGGGACGCGGGTTTCTGGAAACAATGGCTTGAAAGAAATACCGGATTCGATCGTCTGCCGACGGTTTGGCCCGCATCGTTCGCTGGGCCAGCACCCGGGCGGCTTCCACAAATTGCGGATCATTGAGCGTCACCAGTGCCTGCAATGGCGTAGCGGTTTTTTGCCTTCGAACCGTGCATAAACTCCGGTCGGGCGAATCAAAATTCAGCATCATCGGCGGAGGACTGGTCCGCTTCCAGATGGTATACATGCTGCGCCGGTACAAACTGTCGCCGTGTTGCTGGCAGTAACTGATCGTATTGCGGGTCGCCAGGGCTTCCCAGATACCGGCTGGCTGGTACGGATAGACACTCGGCCCGCCAATTTTTCGAACCAGCAAGCCACTGGCCGCCAGTGCGTTGTCGCGGACCTGTTCGGCAGAAAACCGGTAGCTGCTGCCCCGGGTCAGCCACTTGTTATCGGGATCGCGTTCTATCTCTTCCGACGTGGCTTTGGACGATTGCTGGTAGGTGGCCGATAGCACCATTCGTTTGATAAACCGCTTCGTGTCCCAGCCTTCCTCCCGGAACTGAACCGCCAGCCAGTCCAGCAATTCGGGGTGCGACGGCAAATCGCCCTGGCTGCCAAAATCTTCCTGCGTTTTGACAAGACCGTTGCCGAAGTAGTTCTGCCAGAGCCGGTTGACCATCACGCGGGCGAACAGCGGATGATCGTCTGCCAGCAGCCATTGCGCTAGGCCCAGGCGGTTTTGCGGATAGTCGGCGGGTAGTTTCCCCAGGCGAAGTGGCGTTTGGGAAGACACTGCTGCACCGGGCGCATCGTAAACGCCCCGGTTCAGAATAAAACTTTTCCGTTGCTGGCTGGCGGGCAATTCCTGCATCACCATCACTTCGGGGATGTCGGACAAAACCGCTACTTCCTGCCCGCGAACGACCGAGAGTTGCCGGTTCGTCTGAGCGAAGGTGGAATCGGCCGTGAGCAGATAATGTTCGAGCAGATTCTGCCGTTGCTGAGCGGTTCGTTTGCTTTCAGGGATGCGTACCAGATCGGCCACGGGATTGGTGCCATCCGCCAGCGACTCCACTTCCAGGGCAGACAGCCGCCGGTTGTAGATTCGGAGTTCATCGACGGCAACCCCGTGGAGCGTCTTTTCCTGGGAGTCATGACCGAGTTCAAAACCGAAAAATTTGCCCTGCTTGTTGGAGTTGAATTCTCCGTGCAGAAGGCCCTTGGTCAGGTTGTCGGTAATCACGTTCATGCGGGCGGGTTTGCCGTCCACGAAAAAACGCACACCGGCGGCTTTCGCTCCGCCGTCATACGTGAGCGTCAGGTTTTGCCAGCGATGGAGCGGAAGTTTATCGACGGTTTTCAGTTCGATGCAATTGGCCGGCCAGACGTAACTCAGCAAAACCGTCATCGTTTGGTCCGGATTCATCCTGACCGAATAGCCCCGGTAGCCCTCATTCGCGTAATTGGTTCGGCGAAAAATGGCTCCTTCAACGCCTTTTTGGGCCGGATTGACCCAGATGCTGACCGAAAATTCCTGATTCCGTTCAAAGTTGAGTCCCTTGCCAAACCGTTTCGGCGACTCCACCATTTTTCCGTTCACGCGGTCGATTGTCTCCGACAGAATGCCAATCCCGCATTCACCCCGCAAAGCCATCGCCTGACCGACTTTCCCAGCGGTTGGCAGCGGTTTTCGCTCCTTATCACCACTCAGAAACGCGACGAAAGACCGATCGGCCCGGTTTTCGTAGATGCCATTCTCCTCGGCATCCAGCGGCAAATGTACCAGCAAGCCGAGATTGAGCGTGGAGCTAAGCACTGGATTTGTGGCCCAGTTGGTAAACGATTTTTCGTAAAGTTGCGGTTGCAGGCGGGTTTCCAGCCGCTGAATTTTGGTCCGGATGAACTTCAGCGTTTGATCGACCTGCGGAGACGGCAGCATCACCGTCGGGCAGGCTTCGCCGTTGTGCGTGATTTGCCCGGTTTCCTTGTTCTGGTTGAAAAATGCGAACAGCGAATAATAGTCTTTCTGGCTGATCGGATCGTATTTGTGGTCGTGGCAGCGAGCGCACTCCATCGTCAGGCCCAGAAAGGCTTTTCCGAAGGTATTGGCGCGGTCGGCCACGTATTCGATGCGGTATTCTTCGGGAACAATGCCGTTTTCGCCACTTTGCGAATGCAGCCGGTTGAAAGCTGTGGCCAGGATGCGTTCCCGCTGGACTTCCGGTTTTGGCGAAGGAGGCAGTAGATCCCCGGCTATCTGCTCCTTCACAAACTGGTCGAAGGGTCGGTTTTGATTGAACGATCGGATGACCCAGTCGCGGTACGGATACGCGTTCCGCATCGGGTCATCCTGATAGCCCTGCGAGTCGGCAAATCGGGCCAGATCCAGCCAGCTAACCGCTTGTTGTTCACCATACTGCGGAGACGCCAGCAGCTTGTCCACCACCTGTTCATAGGCGTTGGGGGCGGTATTGTTTTGGAATGCTTCAACCTCGGCGGGGGTCGGTGGTAGGCCCGTTAAATCCATGTAAACGCGCCGGAGCAGGGTTGCTTTTTCGGCTTTGGGCGACGGTTTTAAGCCCAGCTCCTTCATTTTCGCCAGTGTAAACCGATCGATTTCATTGCGAACCCAAGCGGTTTCTTTGTCGGAAGTGACGCCCCAGCGCGACAGAAAACTTTGCCCCACCTTCGGAACCGCCGGTTTTTCGATTTTCGTCAGCGACCAGTGTTCCTTATATTCCGCGCCCTGTTCGATCCACTTGATCAACACGGCTTTTTCTTCCGCCGTCAGTGTCAGGTTCGACTTGGGCGTGGGCATCACTTCTTCCGGGTCGTGGCTCAGAATCCGCTTCACCAGCTCACTTTTTCCGGCGTCGCCCGGCACAATCGCCCGGCGTCCTTCCTTGTTTTCCTGCGTAGCACCTTCGAAGTTTGCCAACTGCAAATCCGCTTCGATTTTGGCCTTGTCGGGGCCGTGGCATTTGAAACACCGGTCCGAAATGATGGGTTTGACGTGCAGGTTGTAGTCCACCGTTTCGGGCGTTTTTTCCATTGCCAGCGCCACCTCTTCAGGCAGTTGAGCGGATTGACAGCCCACCAGACCCAGTGCCGCAACAAACAGGAAGAAGTGAATTGTTTTCATACGAAAGAGACTACCACACGAATTACCATCACCCGGTTTTTTGGCGGGTTGAATCAACCGATCAATCTGTTTTACTACAAAGCCTGGAGCGGAACATTTTTACTTCCTTCTCAACCAAACGAATGAACACCCCTAACCAGCCTGAAAGGCTGAAATACCATAGCCCCGGATGCAATCCGGGGAATGCGGGATGTTGGTAACATCATCCGGGGAATGCGGGATGTCGGTAATACACAATCCGGGGAATGCGGACTCCAATTAATTCATTCGCCCCGGCCGTTGCATCCCCTGTTGCGGGAAGTTCTGATCCCGGTTTTGCCGTTCGGTTCGGGACTGAGGGCCGCTGCCAAATCTCCGCAGGTTATAGGTAAAGCTGAGCATAAAATACCGGTTCAGAACGCGACTATTCGTTTCTTCGGAATACGTTTCTGTCACATTCCGGCTGATGCTGCGGTTTTGATTCAGCAAATCATAGACCTGCAATTTTAATTCTCCCTGGCGGTTTTTGAAAAATTGACGGGTTAAGGCCACGTTCCAGAGCGCAAAATTCTGAACCGATCCGGCCGATTTTCCCGAGTAATTATTGTACGTAACATCCGTCGTAACAACCAGCCGGAAAGGCAATTGGTAATACAGATCGCCACTGAGCGATTTGTTGAAATACTCGGTATTCTGATTCGTTTGCAGAGAGTATAAAGCAGTCTGGTAACTAATGTTGCCGCTCAGTCCAAATTCAAGTTTTTCATCGAAATTCGAGTTGATGCGGGCACCCTGGCTGAACGTCCAGTTTTGCGACCGGTTGGTCTGGCTATTGACCAGACTGACGCCCCGGTTGAAGTTGATGTTACTCGTCAGGTTCACATTGGCTTTGAGGGGTTGAATGCGCCGACCGATGGCCAGGAATGCCATCACGTTATAATAACCGTTGGTGTTTACGGGTTGCGTCGTTTGCGCTCCCTGGTTGGTAAAAGTCGTGGCATTCACGATTTTGTTGTTGGTTTGGGTCGCATTCAGCATGGCGAACACGCTGCGGAAGGTCGTTTGCTGAAAATTGTTGTAATTCAGCGAAACGGTATTGCTAAACTCCTGTTTCAGATCCGGATTACCCAGCCGGATGTTGAGCGGATTGGTGTTGTCGGCTACGGGCTGCAACTGCGACACGGAAGGGGCGTTGGTGCGACTCCGGTAATTGAACCGCAGCGTCCTGTTTTTACTGAAGTTATACGTAAACATTGCATTCGGCAGTACGTTGGTAAAGCTTTTGTTCAGACTGACGTCTCTTGTCTGGTTATCGCTGTGGAGGTTAGCCTGTTGCATGTCAAATCCCAGCGCGTAGGTATACTTCAGCCGTTTGTTTTGCAGCGTAGAACCGACCCGATTTGTCATGTAGGTATTTACAAAGTTATTGCTCAGCGATGGGTTGAATTCCGTGTAGTCTTTGGTCAATTCATCGTAGTCGTTTACCGATCGGTTGGAGGTATTGCGGTTATTGGAATAGTTGTAATGAAACTCCAGGGTTTTGCTGAGCGAAAGCGGTTCGGTATACGTCAGGTTAATCGAATTGGTCACCGACTTGCTGGTTTGCTCGTTTCGTTGATCAATGTTCTGGTTATTCCGGCCGCCGGTTTGCCCGAAAAACTGGTTGAGGGATTGGTTGATGCCATCGGTATTCTGGTTGTTGACGGCAATGTTCCAGTTCAGGGATAACGTCCGCCCTTTTCGTTTGAACTTCCGCATCAGGAGCGCGTTGTTATTCCCCGAAATCCCGTTTCCGGTCGAATTATAATTCGTGTTGCTGGTGTTGATCAGGTTCGTCGAATCCAGTTGCTCGACGCTGGAAATCGCGTCGTTCGTCAGCGTTTGTGATTGATTAATGCTCTGGTATTCAGAATTCTGTAGGGTAAAACCGGGGGTAATCCGCAGCGTCGTCAACGAATCGATCTGGTAATTAAACCGCATATTGAATCGGTGGCTCGTGACCTGATTGCGCGACGTGCTGTTCTGGTTGACCTGGTAGGAAGTGTCGGGCAGCGCATACTGTCGGCGGCTTTGCTGATCGGTTACGGTATTGAGGTCGTTCAGGAAATAACTCCCTGCCACGTCTACTTTCTTACCCCACTGGTCGCGGTAGTTTAAACCACCCGCCAGCGTCCGGGTGATGGCGTTGGTATTCCCGCCATTGCTTCCTCCGCCACTCCGGCCACCCGCCACAATCAGGCCACCACCACCAAAATTGGCACCCAGTCCGGCGCCCCCGCCGAATATATTCTGGCCCGTAAAGCCTTGTTGGTTGATGTTATTGGCTTGCCCGATCAGTGAAATCTGCTGGTTGCCGTTAAACCGGTTCAGATTAAGCCGGGCCGCGTAGCGGATGTCATCGTTCGTCTCGTTCGGCCCGGCACCGATGGATTGCTGGCCGAAATAGCCTTTCCGTTTTTCTTTTTTGGTAACCAGATTGATGGTTTTGTTCCGGTCACCGTCGTCGATTCCCGAAAATTGCGACTGATCGGACTGCTGATCGTACATCTGGACTTTGTCGATGATGTCGGCAGGGAGGTTGCGGGTGGCCATTTTCGGATCATCGCCAAAGAACGGTTTTCCGTCGACCAACACCCGTTTTACTTCCTGCCCCTGCGCCTTGATGGTTCCGTCGCGGTCCACTTCCACGCCCGGTAGTTTCTTCAACAGGTTCTCCACCATTGCATGGGGCTGCGTTTTGAAGGCACCGGCATTGAACTCGACCGTATCCTGTTTGATGACAATCGGCGGCCCTTCCTGCTTCACCACCACTTCGTTGAGGTTAACCGCCTGGGTAATCATTTCAATTGTTCCAGCGTCGGTATGCGGTTTGCCGGTTGTGATCGAAATGCGCTTTGATTTGTTGCGATACCCCACATACGTAATCAGCAGCCGGTAGGTCCCCACCGCTACATTTTTGAAGGTAAATTCCCCGTCTCCGTTGGTAATCATGAAGGTGACGACCGACGAATCGCGCACCGACAGCAGGGAAACCGTCGCTTCCATCAGCGGTTTTCGCGTGGTGGAGTCGACCACCGCCCCCCGGAGCTGCGACTGGGCGACAGCCGTCGTCAGACTGATCATAAAAAAGAAAACAGGGAGAAGTGAGCGCATGGTACTTGGTCAATTTCAGGTTGGTATTCGGTTTACGGTATTCGGTTTACGGTGGCTAACGCATCCGTGGAAGCTTGCGTCAGCCACCGTAAACCGTAAACCGAATACCGTAAACCGTACACTAATTCCGGTTTTGAAAATTATTCATCATTTGCTGGCGCATGTCGGCCATGGCTTTTTGCCGGATGGTGTTCAGCTCTTCGAGTGTTACCACCTGGGCGGTTTGGGGCGGCATAACGTCACTTTCCTTCACGTCCTGGGCGGCAATTTTGGTCGCTTTAAACGCTTCGTTGTCACTCTCGATTTGCAAAACCACGCCTTTTTCGGGCGTCAGGCTGCTGATGGGGGAGTACGTAAACGGCAATTCTGTGGTATACCAGACGGTATAGGACATATTCTTGAAGGGAACCGTTGCTTTCCTGCAGAGATAGCCCGCAATTTTCTTCGTTTTATCGGTTTCCTGCCAGCCCGTCACCCGTTTCTGCGGGATTTCGGTCTGGTAGTGACTGGTGACCGAATCTTTTTTGATCGCCAACACTTCGACGGTTTTCTGAGCTGCCAGATCGTAATACACGGCACGTTCGAAGGGGCGACCATTGAAATTGCGATTTTCGCGTCCTTCAGGGCCACCTGGTCCACCGGGTCCGGGGCCTGGTCCACCACCACCATCCTGTATCACCTGCCGGACCATGATCCCACCACCGCTGTTGCGGTCCTGTTCTTCCTTGCCGTGGGTTCCTGAGAAAATAAAATGCTGGACAAAAGACCGCGTTTCGGGCATACCTGCGGGGGCATCGGCACCATCCGGCCGGACTTCCTGGCCGTTGATGATGACCCGCATCTGGGACAGATCGACTTTTTGCATGACTTCATATGAAATCTTGCCGGCCGTGGGTTGGGCGTTGGCCAGTTGGGCCGCCAAATGAAGACCGATGAGGGCAGCGGCTACAGTTCTGATTCGTTTCATGACTACGCAGGAGTGAAATGATGACTGGAAAATGATGGGACAAAGGTGCGGAAGTTGGATGTAAAGCACTGTTATATAGTGTTAAGTAGTGTTAACGCCGTTGGAAAGCCGACAGAAAAGCGGGTATTTTTGTACATGATGAAACAGCGCATCCGGTCGATCTTTGTTCTGATGACGGTTTGTATCCTGGGCGTGATGACCTTTCAGGGCTACTGGCTGTATACGAGCTACCAACTCCACGAGCAGCAGTTTCGGCGGACGGTGCGGGGTGCGTTCATTTCGGCGGTTGAAAAACAGCAGTTTAACGACGCCCGTCAACTGGTTCGGGGCGAAATCCGTTCCGACGAACCACGTCGGCGGTTTCATTTTCGCCCGATGGAATCGGAAGAGGATTTCCCGGTAAGTCGCATGGCATTTGACCGGCGCAGTGACAGTGCTTTTGTCACCGTCACCGATTCGCAGCCGGTAAGCGTCCAGGTGATGAATTACCGGATTAAACGGCAGTCACGATCGTCGAAAGACCGTGTTTTTATCGACACCATGGCCCGGAAAATTACCAAAATGCTGATTTTGAACTGGGCGGGTGACCATAAATTCAACCTTGCAACATTCGATTCGACCTATCGGGCCGAGTTGCGTCTGCGCGATGTCGAGGCCGATTATCAACTGGACACGATTCAGTTAAAACCGGATCTATTCCGTCAGCAGATGGACAACCCGATGCGTACCGGTTCGCCCATTAAGACCCCGCCGATGCCTATCAATCCCGTTAAAAACCAGTTTCTGCAAGCTTCGTTCGACAGTCCAACGGGCTATATTTTGAAGAAAATGGACTGGCTGTTGGCGGGCTCGGCCCTGTTGATGGCCCTAACGACCTGGTGTTTTCTGTACATGCTATCGACCATTCTGAAACAGAAAAAACTGTCGGAAATCAAAAACGATTTCATCAACAACATGACGCACGAACTGAAAACGCCGATTGCGACGGTTTCGGCGGCTGTGGAAGCCATGCAGCATTTTGGGGCGCTGAATGACTCACAGAAAACCCACACGTATTTGAATATTTCAAAAAATGAACTGCAACGGCTGTCCGATCTGGTGGAGAAGGTGCTGAACATGGCGGTCGATGAGAAGAAGGAACTGGAACTGAACCGCGAATGGCTCAAGCCTTCCGAATTGATTCAGGAGGTGGTGGGAAATCACCAGTTAAAAGCCTCAGCGGGCGCACCACTGAAACTGGTGGCGATTGAAGTAGAAACCACTCCGGAAAATGCCCAGGTTCAGGCCGACCGGCTGCACCTGGGCAACGCCATTAACAACCTGATCGATAACGCGATCAAGTATTCGCAGGAGTCGGTTCAAATCCTGATCAACAGCCGGGCCGACGAAAACGGCTGGCGGCTGACGGTGGAGGACAACGGCAACGGGATTCCGAAGGTGTATCACGAGGTGATTTTCGACCGGTTTTTTCGGGTTCCGACGGGGAACCTTCATCCGGTAAAAGGCTTCGGGCTGGGGCTATCGTACGTCCGGCAGGTCGTCGAGAAGCACGGTGGTCGCATCGAAGTTTCGAGCGAACCGGGACGGGGGAGTGTGTTTGTAATCTGGATCCCTAATTAAAGGAGTTGTTACACAGAGTTGATCGGAGGGAATCAGAGGGTATCAGGGGTGTTTTTCTTTAACTTTTTCTCTGATACCCTCTGATTTTCTCCGATCAACTCTGTGTAATAACCAAGAATGATGGCAACCGTATTATTGATTGAAGATGAACTTTCGCTGGGACTCATTGTCCGGGACAGCCTTGAGGTTCGCGGGTTTGCGGTTTTGTATGCCGCTGACGGCGAGGAAGGTTATGCGTTGTTTGTCGCCCATGTCCCCGACGTGGTGGTGGCCGATGTGATGATGCCCAAACTCGACGGTTTTTCACTGGCTGCGCGCATTCGGCAAACCGACCCGTACGTTCCGATCATCTTCCTGACGGCTCGTTCCCAAACCGTCGATGTGGTCCGGGGTTTTGAGTTGGGTGGCAACGATTACCTCAAAAAACCGTTCAGTATCGACGAATTGATTGTCCGCATTCAGGCCCTGCTGTCCCGGAACCAGACCGTTCGCCCGACCACGCCGGATCGCTTGCCAATTGGCCATTACCAGTTCGATTATCCCAAACAAAAGCTGGCGTTCAACGGAAAAGAGACGCCGATGTCACACCGCGAAGCCGAACTACTGAAGCGACTCTACGAACAGCGGAATCAGGTGCTGGAACGCTCTGCCGTGCTGCTGGATTTGTGGGGCGACGACAGTTTTTTCAACGGCCGAAGTCTGGACGTGTTCATTACACGGCTTCGTCGGTATTTGAAAGATGACCCGCAGGTGCAGATTGTGAATGTAAGGGGAGTGGGGTATAAGTTGATTGTGTGAAGATGGATCACTACTGGTATTTTGAAAGTATCAGATATATCCAGTAGCAGTTAATGACCGGTTGGTATTTTATTCGTTCCTTTTTGTACATACCTTGATACAGTTCAGCCTCGGTGACAGCACTAATGGCAAGTCGGTCAAAACCGATATGGTCAAGTTTTTTACGAATTGTAAGGTCCTCGAGGAAATAATCAACGATGATGTTGATATCGCAGAGAATCAGCGCTTTCTTGTCCATGACTTGCGTCGAATCTCCTGAAAATCACGCTTATCATTCTTCCAGAGGCCTGCGTAATCCGAAGGGTTTTCGCCAGTGCTTGCTCCTGATGGAACAATAAATCTGCCAGTTTCCTCAGATACTTCGACAGAGGGAATCGTTTTCAGCAAGTCACTAACGGTTTTATACTGGCTATCCGGTACTATTACCTGTAGGGTACGCATAGTACGTTGAATTTAGATCGTTTGTAAGTAGCGATGTAACGCTTCTATTTTCAAATTATATACTATTTTCCAAATATAGCAAGATTCCTGATTGTTTGAGCAAACCTTGATTATTCGGCAACCGATGGCAATTGCTCCGGTTTGTCGCCATTTTCGCTCAGCCAGTGACTCACATCGGCCTGCGGATTTTCGCGGAGGTGACGGGCCAGGCGGTGGGCGGTTTCGAACGAAAACTGCGGCACTAGATCGACAATCGGGTACTGATACACCATGCCCGGTTTATTGGACTTCACCTTTTTGACTTTCAGCAAAAACGGCAAATACTGCACGCTGCCGAAGAGTTTCTTGTATTCATCGAACTTATTGCGCAGGTTCGGAATGGTGGTCTGGACGGCGCGGGTGCTGAACTGCCAGTAACCCAGCAGCGGAATGTCGCGAATGACAAACCGCAACGTCAAAACCGGCAACCACTTAATCAGCTTCGCTTTGCCGGGATGCAGGTTTTTCTGCAAAAAAGTGACGGTTTCGTCCCGAATTTGTGGGCGTTTTTCGACGGTCGTGACGGCGTATTTTTTCAGTTCGTCGTTCCAGATGTGGAAAGTGTGGTTGTCTCCGTAGCCGAACAGTTTGCCGTCGGCGGTGCGGATTTCGAGTCGCTCATTGCAGACAATTTCTTCCTGATCGGAATAAAACAGGATGGGCAATTCGGTGATGGTTTCGCCGTAGACTTTGTGGACGGCTTCGGCATGATCCCCGCGAATGCGGAAACTGTCGATGCTGCTCGGAACCACCTGACCCGACCGCTCCACTTTCTCGCCCACGGCGATCCGCCCTAATTCCGTTAGCGCCGAGGACGGCGACGGGGTATTGTCCGATTGAATACGCATGTTGTTGTTTACCTTCGATTCGCTGGACAAATATAGGCATTCGGCAAGATCTATCAGCATGTTTAAGAGGGTCGGTGGGGTGGATAGAACCGTCAATCCGACTTCAAAACCTTAACCGTTTGCTCCTGATCCCCCGCCCTGGCGCGCAGCAACAACATCCCCGTTGGCTGGCGGCTTACGTCAAACATCTGCCGTTCGACGGCTTGGGGCTGGGCAATTTGCCGGTTTTCGATCAGTTCTCCCTTCACATTCATCAATTGAAGCTGGATTGGCTGATGGGCAGCTCCGCGAATATCGACCGTGAGCGCGTTTTGCACCGGATTGGGCAGCAGGGTTAACTGGAGAGCAGTCGGAGCGACTTCCTCTGACGAAGCCGCCACCCGGCCTGCCGGACAAATGTAACATTGAGCGTATTTGTACAATTCCATACCAGACGTTCCGTCGGTGGCCCAGAACAAAACCGTCGTGCTGCTCAACGCCATAAAACCGGTGGAAGCCGAATTGCCAGTCGGGTGGATGTCGTCGAGCATCGCAGTGCCAGCGACGGTCCCCGTTGATTTCCACGGCTCCAGGTAGTGAAAAAACAGTCTGTTGTTGACCGAACTCATGCCGGAAAATGTGGTCGAACCAGCCCCCAATACGAGGTCGACTACCTGAACGGTTCCGGCCGGTGTTCCGTCTGATTTCCAGAGTTCGGTGCCTTTGATTCCGTCGTTGGCCGTGAAATACAGGGTGTTGTTGACGCGTGTCATATAGGAAGGAAACGACGCGCCCCCGGCATTGATGTTTTTGACCAAAACCGTACCGCCCGCAGTGCCGTCCGATTTCCAGAGTTCTGTGTCGCCACCAACTGTTGCCCGGAAAAAAAGCGTTGCGTTCACCACTTCCAAATCCTGCGGCTGACCACTGCTGCTACCGGCTGCCAGATTTTTGACCATTACCGTTCCGGCCAGCGTGCCGTCCGATTTCCAAAGTTCCGTCCCGTTCGTGCCATCGTTGGCGGTCATGTACAGCAGCCCGTTCATCACTACCATTTCGAACAGATTGCTCGAACCGGCGGGATGAATGTTCTTGACCAAAACCGTACCGGCGTCCGTTCCGTCCGACTTCCATAGTTCTTCCCCATTGACGCCGTCATCGGCCACAAAATAGGCAGTACTTCCCAGAACCGCCATTTTACGCATATAATTCGGAACCGAATTGCCCGACGGATTGATGTCTTTTACCAAAACCGTACCGCCCGCGGTTCCGTCCGACTTCCACAGTTCCTCGCCGGTTGTTGCGCCGGTTGCCACGAAAAAAAGTGTTCCGTTCACATTCGTAAGGCCGCGCGGATTGGCGTCTCCGCCCGGAAGAATGTCCTTGACCAAAATCGTTCCGGCCGCCGTCCCGTCCGATTTATACAACTCTCGGCCCGAACTGCCGGTGGCGACAAAATAGATCGTACCGTTGACTTCCGTGAGCCAGTCCGGGTTGGACGATCCGGCGGGGTTGATATTTTTTAGTAAAACCGTGCTGGCTTCCGTGCCGGTTGTTTTCCAGAGTTCAGTTCCATTGGCGGCCGTGTTGGCTGCAAAATATACCGTACCATTCATTTCGACGGCGGTAGTTCCATCACCAGATATGTACGAATTGGCGGAACCGGGATTAATGTCTTTTACCCGGGTTACGTAGTACGACGCCGGCAAGGCCGTAAACTGGGCGATGGCCGACAATCCACATCCGCCCAAGCACGCAACCAGTACCCATTTGAAGAGATTGTAGTGTGGTTTCATGCTGATTATCTTTACGCGTTGATACGATAAACGTAATGATTATCAGCGGGTTTTAAAAGATAAATTGAGCTTGTGGCAATTCGGGTGAAGGATGACTCAAAGGGAATGGAGTAAGCGGAGAAACGCCAGAATTTACTGTTTCGTTTTCCGACCTACTACGCCCGTAGCACAGCCGAAAAAATACGATTTGTACGTCACATCAAGTCCTTCGTTCATCAGGTAAGTTGCGAGTTTTTGACAGTTTTCAAATTTTTGACAATAGACACCCAACATACGGTATTCGTCCGCACTATTCAGAAATAATTTGCCAATTAATGGAATGATTTTTTTCAAGTAGAAGAGGTATAAAGCGTGCAGGATCCAGCCTTTGGGGGCTGATATTTCTACAAATGAAAAGGAACCGCCGGGTTTTAAAAGCCGGTTGACTTCACGGGCAAGCGCCCTTGTTTGGAAATCATTAAAGGTTTTCAGACCGAAGGTAGAGATAACAAAATCAGCGGAGTTCGACTCAAAATGGTTATTGAGGACGTCACACTGGACCATTTCGACCGCCCGGTTTCTGACTTTCTCGCGGTGAAGTGCGGCTTTTTGCATCATAACGGGCGAAATGTCAACGGCAATCAGCTTTCCTTCTGCATTCAGTTTGGGAAGAATATGGCCCCAGGCTTCGCCCATTCCGGTCATTAAATCATAACCAACGGAGTTGGGTGCAATCAAAGGCAGATTGTTAAGACAGGCTGCCCGCCAGCGTTCCGTAAACCCGAATGACGAAATATAATTGGCAAGTCCATACGTTTTGGACATTTTATCGAACAGCGATTTGATATATTCCGGATCATAAATAGTTTCGGGATTGTCAGTCATGGATTATCGATATTTGTTACCCAAATCTACGAAAGAATGCCACCCCAACGCATCATTTCCGTCGTTCCTTCCCAAACCGAACTGCTCTTTGATCTGGGGCTTGATCAGGCAATTGTGGGGATTACCAAATTCTGCATTCATCCGGCGGAAAAGGTGAAAGATAAGTTCAAGGTTGGTGGCACAAAAACACTGCATCTTGACCAAATTCACGATCTGAAACCGGACTTTATTCTGGCCAACAAAGAAGAAAATACCCGCGAACAAATCGAAGAATTGCAACGTCATTATCCCGTTCATGTCACGGACGTCAATACCGTCCCGGATGCACTGGCGATGATTCGGGAGGTTAGTGAGCTTGTCGGAAAAGGCCGAAAAGGGGAGGAATTGGCAAAGCAAATCGAAGATACTTTTTACGATTTCAAATCGGTACAATCTTCCGGACCTTCCGTCGCGTATTTC
This sequence comes from Larkinella fluvii, assembly GCF_051857545.1. NCBI lineage: Bacteria > Pseudomonadati > Bacteroidota > Cytophagia > Cytophagales > Spirosomataceae > Larkinella > Larkinella fluvii. Next base: position 293,524 of record NZ_JBPZHB010000004.1, read on the forward strand.
ATCTGGCGAAAACCGTATATGGTCGCGGCCAACCAGACCTTTATTCATTCGATGCTGGAACTGGCCGGTTTTCAGAATGCGTTTGGGGGACGAACGCGCTACCCCGAAGTGACCGAAGCCGATCTGATAACCGCCCAACCCGATCTGATTTTTCTTTCGTCGGAACCGTATCCGTTTTCGGATAAACACAGGACAGAATTGCAGGAAATTTGCCCGGCTGCGCGGGTATTGCTGGTCGATGGGGAGGTTTTTAGCTGGTATGGAAGCCGGTTATTGAAATCGGCTGATTATATTCAACAACTGTGGAAGAATCTCGGTCTACTGTAAAACCGCGTTGATATGAGTGTCGTAAAACCGGGCCGATTTCACCGCGCCAGTTCCTTGGAAATAATACCGTAGTCCGACAATCTTGCCAGCATCTTCCTGAAACCGTCCTTCGTAAGCGAGTTTTTCGTTCACAAAGACCTTTGCCAGTTTGTCCTTTACCTCGCAGCGAACGGTTACCCAATCGGAAAAGTCGACGCCAAAAGCGGAGAGATCGGTGGTCTTTCCCGAAATGTGTGTTCCGTTAAATGACAGATTCAATTCACCAACACAACCTTTCCGGGACAACTGTAGAAAGTGCATACCTTTGGAACACAGTATCATAATGCCCACATGCTGGCAAACGGCATCGAAGCGGTTGAACGTACTTTTTACTTCCGTTTCAAATCCGAACGTACTGCCGGACAACTCACCCAGGGGCTGCACATAATGCAGGCTGGTGTTCGGAACGCTTTTCTGAAAAATGATTCCCTGTTCGGTTAGATCGGTTTCGGTCAGCTCAATGGCGCCATTCCGCCGGATTTGTTTGTCCGGGAAATAAACCGGAATCGAATCGCGGTTGATGGTGCCGAGCCAGCCGTCGGTTTTGATGTACAAATCGTGTTCCTTCACAATGGAGTCGTTCAACACAAGCTTGGCGCGGAAATAACCGGGGTAAAAATAAGTGCTGGCGTACTGATGCCCGTCTTTATCGACCCGAAAGCGCAGTTTCGGATTCCAGCTTTGCTGGATAAAAACACTGTCGGCGTTGGAGTCCGTGGCATCGTATTGGAACAAAACCGTGTTCGGAAGTCCTTTGGCCACCGGGCGACTGCTGAAGGTCACTTCGCCAATGTGCAACGGTTTTGCCCGCTTCTGAAATGCCCAGATTCCGGCCAATCCCAGCGCCACGAACACGCCAACGACCCACGGCCAACGGATCGCGTAAGGGCGGGAAACCGGAACGGGAGCGTTTTGAACCGGAAGGGACGGAGCGGTTTCTTCGGCGATAAGAACCGGCTGCTTCCGGAATTCCCGCCAGTTGTCGTAGCCCACAAACTGCGCGAGCGTATTCAGCGTCGTGGTCGTCGGCGCACTGTCGTAGCGAACCTTGCCCCAGATGCGTTTCAGGGTGCTGACGCTGAGCGAAACGCCGGTTTCGTCGAAAATGCGTTCGCTCAGGGCTTCAAAATCCTGGTTCTGCCACTGGCTGCTGTCGCCCCAACGCACTTTTTCTTCGATCAACAGGCGGCACTGCTGTAAATTATCGTCTTCGGTAGTCATTGGCAATCAGCGTGAATCAACTTGAACAGGCTTGAATAAGGGCCGGACTACCAACTTTCGGAAGATTTTTCCACCTTTGTCCGGTTCATTATTCCAACAACCAAAGTTACATAAACCAATATGAAAAAATTGCTCGTTTTCACAACATTGCTGTTGCTCGCCCAGACGACTTTTGCCCAGGACGACAAGTCGAAACGCCCCAGCCCGCCCGCCCAGGCCAAACAAACGGTGGGTGGCAAAACCATCACCATCGACTACAGCCAGCCATCGGTCAAAGGCCGGAGCGTTTGGGACCCGGCGGGCAAAGTGGCCCCGATCGGAAAAGTGTGGCGGACGGGCGCGAACGAAACTACCACCATCGAGTTTTCGGAGGATGTGAAGCTGGAAGGAAAACCGGTTGCCAAAGGGAAGTACGCACTTTTTACAATTCCCGGTGAAAAAGACTGGACGGTTATCATCAACAAGGGCATCAAATGGGGCGCCTTTACTTACAAGGAAGAGGAGGATGTTGTACGCGTGACGGTTCCGGCGAAAAAGGCCAAAAGCTTTCAGGAAAAATTTATGATCGACATTTCCAAGAAGGGGGATGTCTCGATGGTGTGGGCCGACACGAAGGTTGATTTCAACGTGAAATAGTCCCGCCGACCGAACCGGTAAACAACAAGCATAAGGTGTTGATTGACCGTTTTCTTTTCTTCCCCAATTTTTAATTGAAGCGTATGAGGAGTGGTTATTCAGCCCCGGTTAAAACCGTGGTTCGGATAACCATTGCCTGAATCTTTCGCCGTGCCCGGTTCCAGTCGGGTGTTAAACAACATAAGCAATGAACATGCAACATTTTGCCAATCAATTTGCCTGCGTTACGCTATGCCTGCTGGTCAGCACCCTCACGTATGGCCAGAATACCGTGGATCTGGTCGGGCTGGCGCATCAAAACCGCTACACCCTTGAAAACCGTTCGTTGACGGTTCTGGCGGAGGGAGCGAATCCCGGAGTCCGGCTGGAAGAGAAGCAAAATTCAAAGGAAGGGGTTGCGTGGCTACCCGCCATTTCGTTCCGTGAAGGAACGATTGAGCTGGACATTCGCGGCAAAGATGTGCTCCAGCGCAGTTTTGTCGGAATCGCGTTTCACGGTTCCGGCGAGCGTAATTACGATGCGATCTATTTTCGACCGTTCAATTTTCGGGCCGCTGACCCCGTTCGTCACAGCCACGCCGTTCAGTATATCGCCCTTCCGACGTATGACTGGCCGGTTTTGCGCAAAGACTTCCCGGATCAATACGAACAGCCTATCGAACCGGCTCCCGATCCGAATGCCTGGTTTCATGCCCGGATTGTGGTGGACAAGGAAACTGTCAGCGTTTTTGTGAACGAGAACGCCAAACCAAGCCTGGTCGTCAAGAAGTTGAATGACCGCCGGGATGGGAAAATCGGATTATGGGTGGGAGCCGGTTCCGGGGGTGATTTTGCGAATCTGAAAATTACGCCCCGAACTCCCTGAAGGGGTGAAGAATTTCGTCAGCCGTTGTATCTTCGTAGACATGACTACTGAGGATACCCTTTCTTCCGGTTCTTTCAATCTGATCCTGTATGCTGCCCGGCAGCGGGGCGCTGATTCGTCGGCTTTGTGCCAGGCCGTTGGTATTGATCCGGCGGTTTTGCAAAACCCCGACGGGCGGGTACCGATTCGGGCCGTGCAGGCACTTTGGCAGGAAGCCGTTCAGGCGACCGGCGAACCGGATTTGCCACTGCAGGTGGGCGAGTTGATCAATCCGTTGTCGATGGGTGTGGTGTCGTACGTCATGATGCACTGCCCGACTTTGGGCAAGGCGATCGAGAAACTGTGTCAGTATCAGGATATTGCCTGTGAGGGGGTGCTGACCGCCGGGCGACTGATCGGCGAACGATTTCATCTCACGCTGACATTGACGAGTAAAGCCATTCAATATCCTGACTACACCTTTGGCTCCGAAATTTCCGTTTACCAGTCGGCTTTTCGGGCCATGACGGGGCAAAAGGTGGTGGCCGAAGAAATCCGGTTTGCCTTTCCGGCGCCCCAAAACCGGCAGGACTACGAACGGGTTTTTGCGCCGGCGAAAGTCGAATTTGATGCCGCCGAAACCGCCCTGGTGCTGGATGCTGCCTGGCTGGAAACCCCGATTTTGAACGCCAATCCCAGCCTGTTTGGCTTATTTGAGCAACATGCCGACGAATTGTTAGGAAAACTACGGACAAAACCCGATGTTTCTCCGGCGCTTTCGGTTCGGGTTAAACAGGAAATCTTCGCGCTGTTGAAGGGCGAAGAACCTGCGTTGTCGGCTGTTGCCGATGGGCTGGCGATGGGCGTTCGAACCCTTCAGTTGCATTTGAAAGAAGAGGGCGCAACCTACCAACAATTGCTGGATGAAGTGCGGCATGACCTGGCCGTTCGGCACCTCCGCGAACCCCATTTCAGCACCACCGACATTGCCTACCTCCTCGGATTTTCGGAACCCAGTGTGTTCTACCGCACTTTCAAGAAATGGACAGGCTCGACGCCCGGTGCGTTCCGGACTGCGGTGCTGCGTCCGACGGCTTAGCGGCAGTTTTGCCAATCGGACCCAGGTGCGTATGCTCGAAACTATCCGGGTATTTCAGGCCGTAGCCCATCATCCGATCCATGGCCGCGTGGCCGAACAGCAGAACACCGGTCAATAGCAACGGCTGGCTGTTCAGCAGCAAACCCAATAGGCCAATGGCGATGGCGAAGGCTTTATGATGAACCAGGTTGTAGGCATAAGCCCCGATTTTTGGGTTGACCAGATACCCCAGCATGCTCAGATCCGGCACCAGAATCAGGGCCGGAAACCACCACCAGGCAAACGGCAACTGGCTGAACAGCACGATGGAGAGAGTAAATTGAGCGAATTCTTCGAGTTTTAAAAGCGTTTTCATGGCAGTCTTTGCGTTTTTGTGTATGACAAAGTTCCACCAAAAAAGCCGGGTTGGGGGTGACCGAATGTGAAAACCGGAGTGACGAAAAACGAATTTTTATCTTGAGCTAGACGCAATCAGACACCAAACTGGGTCAGGTGATGGTCCAGGTGTTTATAAAACATATTGTTCCACTCATTGACGTTCAACTTCCCGAACGAATGGGAGGCTTTCTGGTCGAAATGGGTTTCCCCCAGTTGCTGTGTTTTCCGGATATACGTTTTCAAGCGGTTCTTTTCCGTTTCAAAATCCCGCGTGTCCTTTATTAAAAAAGCCGGGCCGGTTGGCAGGTTGCGTTTGTAGGGGCTTGCCCCCACAATCCGCTTTTTGACAAACGCCCTGATGACCAACTGCATCAGAACGTTGTGCTTTTTGTGGATGTTTTCGTAGATTAATTCGTAGGTTACATTGCAATGGGCCAGCATTTGCGCCACATCCATCTTCCCCCAATGGGGCAGGGTGTCGGGTGTCAGCCGATCAATCCGTTGAATGATTTTTTCGGAAACTTCTTGGGTGAAAATGTTGGGTAAATCCATGATCGTAAGGTTCAGGTACCGTTTGCGGCCACTTTCAACCGGGTCGCCGGGCCGAATTTACGACAATCGTTCAATCGCTTCGCTTAGGGTTTGAACAAAATTGATCTGTCGGCGCTGGTTGCTCTCGTAGATAAAGTCCTTGATACTCTTGCTGGTATACGCCGAAAAGTCGCCAATGATCGCCAGCCGGACGCGGTAATTGGAGAATTTCTGGAGAATTTCGCCGGCAAGACCGGTTTTCAAATCGAAGAAATCCGGCGTAATCGTCTTTTCGTGCAGGATCATGCGATCGAAGTCCTGGTAATACAAATCGACGACGAGTTGCAAACCGTCCTCCGGATTGGTAATCAGCACCTTGTCCGAAATTACTTCGGCCATTCGAATCCCGTTAACCTCGTGTGTTTCAATTTTCATACCAGGCTGTTTCGTTCGTTATGCATTCGCCACCGTTCGTTTAACCCCTTCCGCCGGTTTTGTCGGCTCAAAATGAAAGGCTTTTTCAAACTTACTGCTATCAAAAACGTATTCCCGGTCGTATTGGTACGCCATTTCCGGAAATTCGCGCATGGCCGGAACGAAAAGCCCAACCAGGCGAATCATCCAGATGGGTAGAGCGGAGGATTTCGGTTTCACGTTCATCTCCTTGGCAAACAGGTCAATCCACTGCTGACCGGTCAGGCGGGTGGCGTCGGTAGGCAAGTGCCAGACCTGGTTGTAGGCACTGGCGGTATTGCCGAGCAGGGCGGTGGCTTTTGCCGCATCCGGCGTATAGGTAAAGGTGTGAACCTTGTCGAGCCGGGCAAACCAATTGGCGGCTTTTCCCTTCCGAAAGTTTTTTACGACGGTTTCCACCAGCACGCTTTTGTCGTTGTTGGGGCCGTAGAAATCGGCGGCCCGGGCAATGAGTGCGGTTAAAGTACCCTGTTTCACTTCGTCCATCAGCATGGCGGCAATTTCGGCCCGTACTTTTCCTTTTTTGCTGCTGGGATTGATCGTTGATTCTTCGGTCATGTGGCCGATGGCATTCACATCGTAGAGATAGACGTTGTCGAAGAACACCAGTTTGGCGCCCCATTTCTTACAGGCATCGATCGTGTTGCGCATCAGAGCGGGCCACTTTTCGCGCCAGACTTTGTGGCTGTATTCGAAACCTACGGTGAGGTAAACGACCTCCGAACCTTCCACGGTTTTAAAAACATGATCGCGGTTGGTGAGGTCGGCTGGAAACAGTTCGTCGGTCGGATTTACTTTTTTGGGATTCCGGCTCACCAGCCGAATTCGGTCCGTAAAGGCAGGAAGTTCTTTTGCTAAATCGCTGCCGATGGTACCTCCTGAGCCTAGTATCGTTTGCATTTTCTTTTCTGGTTAAATACAGATCAAAGGTCCGGCAAAAAAGGCAGGGAGAAGATGACGAAAAACGAAAATCCGACTGACTAATTGCGCCGATCGTTTTGTTTACTCGCTGGCTCTGGTTCCGTAAACGACACCCCAAGACGTTTCGTAAAGGTGTAAAGTCAGGCTTGCAACGATACCACAGGCAATCAGCAAAATCCAGCTGGCTTGTTTTGCGGTAAATTTGATTTTCATTGGCTGGTTCGGATCTTCAGCAAATCCGCAATGGACGTAAACGGAACCACATCCTTCGTATAGCCGTAGGCATCGCACAGTGGCTGAATTCGGTTGTTGTCGCCCATGGCCAGATCGACGTCCTCCATCGTAAACTGGCAGGGGTGTTCGTAGCCCGCAGCATGCGAAATTTCCAGGATTTCTTTGGTCAGCGTCTTGATGTAGTTGTAAAACCGCTCGCTTTTCAAGGTCGGGTCGATCCCAGACTGCAGCCATTTGCTTTGCGTGGCAACACCTGACGGACAGCGGTTTGTGTGGCAAATCTGGGCCTGAATGCAGCCGATGGACAGCATCGCTTCCCGGCCCACATTCACGAGGTCGGCTCCCATCGCAAACGCCATGATCGCCGACTCAGGCAGCCCCAATTTGCCGGAAGCAATGAAAGTGATGCGACTGGTTAAGCCGCGTTTCTGAAAAATCTGGTAAACTTTTGAAAACCCGTAGACGAAAGGCAGCGAAACGTGGTCGGCAAAGGAGGGAGGTGCCGCGCCGGTGCCGCCTTCACCACCGTCGATCGTAATAAAATCCGGGCCTTTTCCGGTTTCCAGCATGTAGTCGGCCAGCTCATGCCACTGCTCAAGTTTGCCCACCGCCGACTTGATGCCCACCGGCAGACCGGTTTCGGCCGCCATCGACTCGATGAAAGCCACCATCGTCGGAATGTCGGAAAACGCACTGTGTGAAGCCGGGGAAATGACGTCCTTGCCTATTTCGACATGACGGATTTCGGCAATTTCGGCGCTGATTTTAGCGGCTGGCAACACACCCCCTTTGCCCGGTTTCGCGCCTTGCGACAGTTTCAGTTCCAGCATCCGGACAAACGGATTGGTCTCGACCAACTTCACCAGTTTTTCCATGACAAAATTGCCATTGTTATCCCGGACGCCGAAATAGGACGTGCCGATGTTAACGACCACATCCGCGCCGAATTTGTGATAGGGCGACAATCCGCCCTCGCCGGTATTGTGGTAGCAGCCGAATTTTTTGGCGCCTTTGTTCAGCGATTCGATGGCGGTTGCCGACAACGACCCGAAGCTCATGCCGCTGATGTTGACAATGGAAGGTGGGTGATACGGTTTCCGGCGTTTGTGAAAAAGCCCGATCACTTTGGCCCCCGGAGCCGTGTAGGGGTTGTTGTAATTGGGGTTGTCGGGTGCCAGTTTGAGGGGAAGCAGTGCCGGGTTGATGAAAATATACCCGGCACTGGTAATGTCCTGATCGGTGCCAAACCCCTGAAAATTGTTCTCCTGCTTTGCCGAAGAATAGATCCAGGCCCGTTGCTGCCGGTTAAAGGGCAGTTCTTCACGGTTATTAGCCACGATGTATTGCCGCAGTTCCGGGCCGAAACTTTCCAGAAAATACCGGATGTTGCCGACCACCGGAAAGTTGTGCCGAATCGTGTGTTTTTTCTGAGTAATGTCGTAGAGGGCGACCAGAAACAGGCCGATCAGCAGCCATCCCCACCAGGGAATGCTGCCCAAAAACGCGAGAATAGAATCCAACAGTATCAAGGTTCAGTGAGTGCAGTAAAAGTACGCAAAACCGCTAAGGTCTCCCACGCCATCGCGACTTTTCACCATGCCCCTTCAGACCGATGGGTTATTTCTCGAACTGGACACCAGCCACCCGCGCCATATCGTCCCAGAACGAGGGGTACGATTTGGCTACCACACCCGGTTCTTCAATCACCACTTCCTGACGCATCGATACGGGCGCAAAGGCCATCGCCATGCGGTGATCGTCGTAGGTGTCGAAGGTCGGAATGGCATCGATTACGGCCGTTTTCCGAACTTCATACCGGGTATTTTTTTCTACTTCCACCAGTTCGGCACCGATTTTCCGGAGTTCGGTTTGGAGAGCAAAAATGCGGTCGGTTTCTTTGATTTTCAGGCTTTCCACACCGGTCAGCGTGAGCGGAATGCCTTTGACGGCGCAGCAAACCGCCACGGTCTGGGCCAGATCGGGGCAGTCCGTAAAGTCCCAAGCCAGCGACGGTTGTGCCTGAGTTTTGGTCAAAACAACACCCGTAGCGTTGAACGTACTTTCGACACCGAGGGGGCGCATGATGTCAACAATGGCACTATCGCCCTGCAACGACGCTTCTTTCAGACCCAGTAATTCGATTTCTGAGGATTCGTCTTCAGCCAGTGCCAGCATACTGAACCAGTAACTCGCGCCCGACCAGTCGGATTCAATCGTGTAATCAGCGGGTGTATAGGGCGTTGGCGGCACGGTGATGGTTTTATTTGTCCAGTCGGCAACCGTCTGAACACCAAAGTGTTCCATTTGTCGCAGGGTCATTTCAATGTAGGGGCGGGAACCAATGTCACCGGTCAGTTCGAGCGTCAGGCCATCGGGCAGGGTGGGTGCTACCATCAGCAGGGCCGAAATATACTGGCTGCTCACATCTCCCCGGATCGCCAGACGGCTATTGCCGTTGCCCGAAAATCCTTTCGTCGCAATGGGCGGGAAACCTTCGTTTTTCAGGTAGTCGATGTCGGCACCGAGCGCGCGGAGGGCATCGACCAGAATGCCGATGGGCCGTTCACACATGCGGGGCGTTCCGGTCAGTGTTTTGTGTTGACCCGTTACCGCAAAATAGGCCGTCAGAAACCGCATGGTCGTTCCGGCATCCAGCACGTCGGCCACCGGATCATCCGATTGCAACAGCCGGATCATCGTCTGCGAGTCACGGGCCGCCGAAACGTTGTGTAAAGTGCCCCGAAAATGAGCCAGGGCATTGATAATCAGGGCGCGGTTGCTTTCGCTTTTGGAAGAAGCCAGCGGAATCGTGGCCCGGACGGACCCGGCAGGAGGTGTCAGACGTACAGCGTTCAAATCAGAAGTCGATTGGTTAATATTCCGCAAAACTAGTGCAGAGAATGGATAATGAACAATGAATCCTGAACAATGAGGAATGAATATCGAATATCGAATATTGAATAGCGAATAACGAAAGTGCTCCTGTGCCCAACTTCGTTATTCGTTATTCAACATTCAATGTTCGATATTGTACTTTCCATTAAACTGATTATCAATACGTTTCCAGTACTTTCAGCCGGTGGTTTTTATTGATGCGGTAGCGGGGATAGCTCATTTTGTAGCAAATGGCACCCAGCGCGATCATGACGGCGGGGGCTTTTAAGGCGCGGGAATCGGCCGCCAGTTTCTTTTCGCTTCTGGAAAGATTAATGACATCGGCCATGAAAAAAAGTGTACCGGCAATGGGGAAGAGATAGGTGCCCTGCGTGATGAATGGAATCTGGCGGTTGACGTACACCTTTTCAATCTGATCGATCCGAAAATGGACGGTTTCGGGCAAAAACGTATTCGGATCTTCCAGAATCAGCATCAGGGTCGAGTCCGTAACCCCGTAGACTGGTTCGCGGTATTTTTTGCCCTTATACCGGAACTTGATTTCTTCATTCGGGAAATACCGGTAGCGATGAAAACCGCCGAGTCGCCCCATGACATCCAGCGCCAGGTATTTCTGCCCCGGCCTGATCATCGCCACATACGGCGACTTCTGTTTGATCATCAGCGAGTCAACAGAAAGCGTATCGCTCTGTGCCTGAATGGCGTAAGCAAGAAGCAGAAAAGAGATCGTGAGGTGCAGACGATGGATCATATTCTCTAAACGTTGAATTCGAGAAAAAATACCCATAGTCGTGCCAAATTTGAGCTTTCGCCTGTAAAACCTGTTAGGTCTCCAAGACCTAACAGGTTTCATGGTGAGGTTTCATGGCGATTTTGCGGTTAGTTACTGGGCATTGACAAGCTGTTTCCCTTTGGGGTATTTAATCGTGTATTTAAACAGCAAATCCCGGCTTTCGTTTGGTTTGAGCGACAGATTCCAGGTCAGCCGACCGGTTTCTGTGTTGCGTTCCGCTCCGGCGCTGTCGTCCAGTTCAACTTCAATCCGGTTGTCGGTCGAAACCGGAATCTGGTCGTAAAGCGTCAGATTGACCGGTTCGGATTTGGTATTGCGTGCGGTAATCTTGTAGCTGTATGAATCGCGAACGGACGAACTCAGGCCCTTGCGGCTACTGAAATCCTGCGTTTTTTCTCGTTTCACGATGATTTTCTTATCACGACCCAGTCCCAGCGTCAGCGTGTCACCGGCCTGCTGTAAATTCACCTGTGATTCACCGACATAGGTTCCTTCAAAATACGTCCGGGCGGTTCCGTTTAGCAGATTCAGTTTTTCCCAGCCCGACAGGGTGGCAATCAGAAAGGCGTCCGAATCGACTTTTGGCGTGGCCGTATAGCGATAAGTTGCCGGAACCTCGCCGGTTTGAATGGCAACTACCTGCGGGCGGTTATTGGACAAAATGGTATAGGGCGTGGCGATTTCAAAATTGACACTCGTCGGCTGCTCGCTGACCTGCGTAAAATCGGCGGTGGTGGCCAGGTCGGCGGCTGGGGCAGATTCTTCCCGGGCCGCGCCACCCGCACCCGCATCGGCTTTTCGCATTTGCATTTTGACCTGAGCGGGTGCCATCGCCGGGATGGGTCGGGGTTCGTAAAAGCTGACAAACTGCGTTTCCAACTGCGGTTGTGTGCCGGGCAAGGCTGGGTTGGAGGTCGAAAGCGTCAGCCGGACGTTCTGCCAGTCGAAACCGGTATTCTGGTACACGTTGGCTTTGTACGCCAGCGTCGCCGGGCTTTTCGTGTCGCGAACCCGGATGTCGTAAAACGGCACCCAGCCGGCATTGTCCACCACGTAACTCACGTCCAGATCCACGGTGGTTCGGGCTTTGGCCGACAGCGTCACTTCGATTTCACCAATGGGCCGCTCGCGTTTGACATTCTGCTCTTTGACCTGTCCTTCGAGCCGGTCTACTTTTTCTTTCTGGATTTTCACCAGTTTTTCAAGGGCCAGCAATTTTTTGCCGATGTCGGTCAGCCGCGTGCGGAAAAAATCGGCCATGTCTTCGACATCATCGACCACCGTCCCTTTTTCGGCCCCCACTTTCTGATTGGCCAGCACCATTTTCTTTTCGTTTTCGAGCACTTCTTTTTGCAGATTCAGGCCGTCGAAAGTGTCGCGGGCGATGCGCAGGGAATCTTCCAGGCGTTGCAACGACGCCGGTTTGGTTACTTTGGTCAGAAAATTGGTTCGGAACTGTACGCCCTGGATGGTGGCATCACCTTTGCCGCTGACCTGAATACTTTGCGGATCGGTTTGGGCCGAGGCATTCTCGATGATCAGCCGAGTTGTTCCCGGAATGAGCGTGGCGCGGGCCTGGGCGTTGATCTGGGCACGGTTCAGAAAAACCGTAACGTGCTGAATGGTCGAGCTGACCCGCTGTTCGTCTTCCTGCGCTTTGGCGGTCGAAACCCACAGGCTGATCGTTATGGCAAAGAGGATTATTTTCATGGAGCGATGAGGGGAAAATGGTGAATCGAGAATATAGATACCGTTCGGAGCGGTTTCGTTTAGTCTGTCGGCTATTTTTGCAAAAAAAAGTCGGGCCGATGCGGTTTCGATTTAGCGAATAGTTCGTAAAAACCGCCATACCGGACGCAAATTTCCGGTTGTTACCGCTACTCAAATGATTCCAGTTCACCAACTTAAGGCATTTACCAAACAGGTTTTTCTGAAAATAGGCTTTTCCGACGCCGACGCCGACCTGGCGACCACGGTTTTGGTCCAGGCTGATCTTCGCGGGGTCGATTCGCACGGCGTAGCCCGGCTGGCGGGGTATGTCCGTCTGTATGATCACGGCCGGTTGAATCCGACGCCATCGATTCAGGTCGTTCACGAAACGCCGTCGACGGCGGTGGTGGATGGCGACCGGGGTGTTGGGCTGGTCGTCGGGCCGAAAGCGATGCAGATTGCTATTGAAAAAGCGCGGGTGGCCGGCACGGGCTGGGTGGCCGTCCGGAATTCCAATCACTTCGGCATTGCCGGATATCACGCCATGCTGGCCCTCGAACACGATATGATCGGGATGACCATGACCAATGCCGCTCCGCTCGTAGCCCCCACGTTTTCACTCGATAAATTGCTGGGAACCAATCCGATTGCGGTGGCCGTGCCCGCCCTGACCCAACCGCCTTTCGTTGCCGACTTTGCTTCAACCGCTGTCGCCTACGGAAAGATGGAGATCCTTCAGCGGAAAGGCCAGGAAGCCCCGCTGGGTTGGGCACAGGATGCGCAGGGCCAGGCATCGACGGATTCGAATCCGATCAAAAACGGTGGCGCTTTGTTGCCGCTGGGTTCCGACCGTGAACACGGCAGTCACAAGGGCTACGGGTTGGGAGCCATTGTCGATATTTTTTCCGGCGTGTTGTCGGGCGCCAATTACGGTCCCTGGGTGCCGCCCTTTGCCACTGCCGGTTTCATGGCCGCTCAGGAAGGCGTTGGGGCCGGAACCGGTCACTTTTTCGGTGCCATGCGCATCGACGCGTTCCGACCCGCCGATGAATTCAAGCAGCACATGGACAACTGGATTGGCGCGTTCCGCAACGCCCGCGCCGTGGAAGGTAAGCAGGTGCTCATCCCCGGCGACCCAGAACGGGATTGGGAAGCCGAGCGCGGTGCGAACGGATTACCGCTAATTGAACCGGTGATGCAGAGTTTGCGCGAACTGGCGGAGCGGTTTGGATTGCAATGGGATTAGAACACCTTCCTTACTACCTTTGTAGCCCCAACAATTACTTGTATGTCCCGCACAGTTGTAACGGCAATTCTGATTATTGCATCGGTTTTACTGGCCACCTTTTCATTTTACGGGTGGCAGATTTTCAAAACGCCCAATTTGCAGGTGGGTGAAAACGACAAGGATTTTGAGTTGTTCATCCCACGTGGGGCGACGTTCAAAACCGTCATGGATTCGCTTGATGCCCACGATGTAGTGCACGATAAAATGTCGTTCCGGTTTCTGGCCCGTTTCATGAAATATACCGACAATGTGAAAAATGGCCGATATGTGATCAAAAAGGAGATGAGCAACCAGGACGCGATTCGGAAACTGCGGTCGGGTGCTCAGGATCCGATGAAGCTTACGTTCAATAACATCCGGTTGAAAGACGAACTGATTGCCAAACTGGGCAGCAAATTCGAATTCGGCCCGCAACCCCTGGACTCGCTGCTGAAAGACCCGACGGTGTGTGAACGATACGGTTTCGACACCACGACCATCATGTGCATGTTCCTGCCGAATACCTATGAATTTTTCTGGACCACCAGTGCCACGAATTTTCTGGATCGGATGGGGAAAGAATACAAGAAATTCTGGACGCCGGAGCGCCAGCAAAAGGCAAAGAACATGGGGCTGACCCAAACCCAGGTACAGACACTGGCGTCCATCGTGGAATCGGAAAGCAAAAAGACCGATGAAAAACCGCGCGTAGCCGGTGTATACTGGAATCGTCTGCAAAAAGGGATGCTGCTGGAAGCCGACCCGACCCTGGTTTTTGCCCACCGTGATTTCACCATTCGCCGGGTGCTGAACGTTCACAAGCTCATTGATTCGCCGTACAATACCTACCGGTTTAAAGGCTTGCCGCCAGGGCCGATTAACCTGCCGACGCTCAGTTCGATCGATGCAGTGTTGAATCATGAAAACCACGATTACCTGTATTTTGTCGCGAAAAGTGATTTTTCCGGGTACCATACTTTTGCCAAAACCTACGAAGAGCACATCAACAACGCCCGGATTTACCATGCGGAGTTGAACAAGCGGGGGATTATGAAATAAGAAGAATAAAGAGGTGAGACAAGAGAAAAAAGATTAGAAAAAACCACGAAGTCTCACCTCTCTTGTCTAAGAAAAAATGTTCACCTACGACGTTCCACCCATTCGAGTGCGGTATGCCGACACCGACCAGATGGGGTATGTATATTACGGTAATTACGCCCGGTATTACGAAATCGGTCGGGTGGAGGCCTTGCGGAGTCTGGGATTTCATTACAAGGAAATGGAAGCGTCGGGCGTGATGATGCCCGTGTATGAAAACCGGTCGCGGTATTTGCGCCCGGCGCGATATGACGATCTGCTGACGATCCGCGTGTCGATTCAGGAAATGCCCGGTGTGCGGATTGTTTTTCACTATGATATTTACAACCAGAATGGCGAGCACCTGAACACGGGCGAAACCACACTGGTTTTTATGATGACGGTCACGGGCCGGCTGACCAAATCGCCGGCTGAACTCAACGAAAAACTCAAACCTTTTTTTGAAACGACGGTTTAATTTTCGTCCAGTAACGAATCTTCATCATGTTGGAAAAATTGATGCGGTATAATTCGGTTCAACGGGTTATTATCTACCTGCAAAAGCACCAGGCCTTTGATTCGCGGCAGAACTGGTTTGATTTTCTCAAATCCTTTATTCCGAAAGTGACCGACAACGACACCAGTGAGCGGGCTGCGTCGGTGGCTTTCAGCCTGATTCTGGCAGTTTTTCCGGCGATCATCTTTCTGTTTACCCTGATTCCGATGATACCGATCCCGAATCTGGAAGGGCAGGTAATGGATTTTTTCTCGCAGGTATTGCCGGCTTCGACATACGAAACCGTTAAAACGACGATTTACGACATCATCAGCCGACCGCGGAGCAACGTTCTGTCGTTTGGTTTTCTGCTCGCCCTCTATGCAGCCACCAACGGGATTCTGTCGCTGATGATGGCCTTTAACTCGTCGCACAAAACCGGTGAACGGCGCGGTTTTTTCAAAACCCGGCTGATTGCCCTGGGGTTAACCATCATGCTGGCCTTAGCCCTGTTTCTGGCCATTGCCGGTCTGGTCGTCGGGGGCGTATTAACGGACTATCTGATGCACATCAGGATTCTGGATAATGTGGTGGTAACTACGCTTCTGAACATCGCCCGGTATCTGGTGGTTTTCGCGGTTTTTGTTGCCGCCATTTCGATGATCTACAAGTTTGCGCCCGACATCGACATGAAGTGGAAATTCGTTAATCCCGGTTGTATCATTGCTTCCGTGCTGGTGGTGCTGACCACTTACGGTTTTTCGTTTTACGTCTCCAATTTCGGCTCCTATAACAAGCTGTACGGTTCCATCGGGACCCTCATCGTGCTGATGATCTGGATCAATCTGGTCTGCCTGCTGCTGATTATTGGCTTTGATCTGAATGTGGCTCTGTATCAACTGGAGGGCGACAAAAACCCGCAGGTAGGGGAGAAAACAATAAATGCTCCCCAAACCGCTTAGAGAGCATTTACAATAACCCTAACCCAAAATAATCAGAAGCCAAGCTCTCGGCAAGCACTCTGACTGTTTCTTGCTGAAAATCAGTATAAAAACCGTGCCAGTTCCGCCGAATACTTAGTATGCGGTTTCGCGAACTTGCATTCTATCCGCTCACCGTTTGCTAAAAAATGTTGCATTTATGGTTTGAATAATCCATACTATTGTTGCATAAAGAGTTACGGTCTCTTTGTCCGGTAATTACCTATCTTCATCATCATTATGACTGAAACCCTTGTCGTGGAATCCCAGGGCCTGCTGGCGGATTACCTGTCGTCGCTCAGGCCGCTGGTATCGGTAATCTGTACCAGTTACAACCACGAACGGTTTATTAGCGAGTCACTTCGATCCGTACTGGACCAGACGTATCCCATGGTTGAACTGATTGTGATCGATAACCACAGCAGCGATCAGTCGGTCGATCGGATTGAAGACCTCCGGCAAAAATATCCCCAAATTCAGTTGATTCGCAATACCGAGAACCTGGGCATTTGCCGGGCGTTCAACCAGGGCCTGAAACTGGCCAAAGGCAAGTATGTCATTGATCTGTCGGCCGATGATGTGATGCACCGCGAACGCATTGCCCGGCAGGTGGCCGGTTTCGAGCGGCTGGCGGGGGATTACGCGGTTATCTTTAGCAATGCCGCCTACATTGATGAAGACGGTCGATTAACGGGCTACCATTATCCCATCGATGCCAGCGGCTTGTCTACCATCAATGTGCCTTCGGGCTGGGTGTTCAAGGAAATACTCGCTTCCTATTTCGTCTCTACGCCAACCATGATGATGCGGAAAGATGTACTGGAAAGTCTGGGTGGTTACGACGAATCGTTGAGTTATGAGGACTTCGATTTCTGGGTGCGAACCGCCCGGAATTATCGCTATTACTACCAGGACGAAGTGTTGACGAGCAAACGAATGGTTCGTCATTCTCTGTCGACTTTGTTTACCGACCGGCAGAATTCCCTGCTGAGTTCTACGCTGAAAGTGTGTTACAAGGCCTTCGATCAATGCCAGACAACGGAAGAATACCAGGCGTTGGCCAAGCGGATTCGCTGGTTTATCCGGCAGTGCTTTTACGCCGAGCAGTTTGAATTGGCGTTCCGGTTTAAAGATCTGCTGGAATTTATTGAAAAGCCCGACTTTCAGACTTCCTTGATTTTGCGCCTTTGTAAATGGCACATTCCGGTCAATACGCTTTACCGGCGGTATGCCGAATGGCAGCAAAACCGCCAGATCGCTAAGGGTGATGTTCGGTTATTGGTTTGACAAGCATTCAGTGGAAGGATGGGTGAAAATGGAGACGAGACGGAAGAGCAAAGAGAATTGGAGGGCCTGGTTTCGATCTTTATTCCTACATCTCTTCTCTTTTGTCTTCTGACCTTGTTATTTGCAACCAAAATGCGCCAGGTTAGTTAAGCCAATAAGCCATTGAACCTATGTCAGCCGAGTTTTTACGGATTCACCCCGATACGCCTGAAGAGCGAAAAATCCGCCATGTTGTTGATGTCCTGCGTAATGGGGGCGTTATCATCTACCCAACCGACACGATTTATGGACTGGGTTGTGACATTCACAATACCCGGGCCATCGAGCGCATCGCCCGGATGAAAGGTATCAAACCGCAGAAAAATGATTTTTCGTTTATCTGTCACGATTTAAGCCACATTGCCGATTATGCCAAAGTCAGCAACCTGGCTTTCAAAATGATGAAACGTTTGCTGCCGGGACCCTACACCTTCATCCTTGATGTGAGCCACCGCGTGCCGAAAATCCTGCACACCAATAAGCGGACGGTGGGGATTCGGATTCCGGACCACAGTATTCCGCGGGCCATCGTGAAGGAACTGGGCAACCCCATCATTACGACAACTATCAAAGACGATGATGACATTGTCCAGTATATCACCGATCCGGAAATCATTTTCGAGCGGTTTCAACACCTGGTTGACCTGGTTATCGACGGGGGGATAGGCGGAAACATTCCCTCGACCATTATCGATGCCACCACCGATGACTTTGAAATTGTCCGCCGGGGGCTGGGAGAAGTCGAGGAGTAACTATTTTTTTAGATTGGGCAGAAAAAAGCACCTGTTACTCATTATTTTCAGATTTACCCTTCCGATTTACAACAGAGTTTCTATTTTTGGTGCATCTATAGATTTTTAATCTGTATTTAATTTTAAAGGGCCTCCGGATTGAAGTTCGCAGGTACATAATAGTTCACATTTATTCATCAAAGCACAGTGGTAAACGGAGGGTGTAAGTCGTGCCGAACGGCATGGAAATTGGTTGCAATAACTTCAATTCTTATTCAATTCAACGCATTAACTGGCTGTTCTGGCAGCAACGGAAGCGGGGACGAAACGAAAAAATCCGACAGCACGGCGGTTCAAACCCCGGCTCCGGTAACGGACTCGGTTCCAGCCCCAACCCCAACCGCGGCAGTAGCGGTTGATACGACAGAAAAAGACCCTTTAAAAGCCGACACCCTGCAATTTGCTGGTACCTTACCCGACACGCTGCTGCCGAAACACCGAATTCTGGCCTTTTACGGCAACCCACATTCCAAGAGAATGGGCATTTTGGGTGAGTTTCCCCGGAAGGAAATGTTGCAGAAACTGGATCGGGAAGCGGAACGCTGGCAAAAAGCCGATCCGTCGAAACCGATTCAGAAGGCACTCCATCTGGTGGCCATTTCTGCCCAGGGAACCCCCCAGAAAGACGGCAAATACCGGTTGCGGATGAGTGACAAAACGATTCGTAAAGTGATTAGCTGGGGTGCCCAGCACGGCGCAATTGTGTTTCTGGACATCCAGGTTGGTCTGGCGGATTTGAAAGGCGAACTGGCTTTTCTCGAAAAATACCTGAAACTGCCCTATGTTCATCTCGGCATCGACCCCGAGTTCTCCATGAAGACAGGTGCCCGTCCGGGAACCAAAATCGGGACCTACGATGCGGCTGACATCAATGATGCCGTGCAGTTTTTAAGCCGGGTGGTGAAGGAAAACAATATCCCGCCGAAGGTGCTGGTGGTTCACCGGTTTACGCAACGCATGGTTACCAACTACAAGAACATCAAGCTCGATCCGCGGGTGTCCATTGTGATCGACATGGATGGCTGGGGGCCACCTTCCCTGAAAATCGATTCGTACCGCGATTATATTGTAAAAGAACCCGTGCAGTACACCGGTTTCAAATTGTTTTACTACAACGACAAGAAAAAGGTCGATCATCGCTCAAATCACAAAACCCCGCACGTCATGGAACCGGCAGAAGTACTGGCGCTCGATCCTAAACCGCTCTACATCCAATATCAATAAATACTATTCCCAGCAAAGCCTGAAAGGCTTACATTCATTAACCCCGGGCATCGCCCGGGGCTTTCCCTGTCCTCCATGATGATCGTTGGGCTGGCGATGCCCGGGGTTAATGAATGCAAGCCTTTCAGGCTTTACTGATCTGCGGGAGGCCATTATTCTGGCAGCCCCGGGCGATGCCCGGAGTTAATGAATGTAAGCCTTTCAGGCTTTGCTGGTCTGCGGGAGGCTATTATTCTGGCAGCCCCGGGCGATGCCCGGGGTTAATGAATGCAAGCCTTTCAGGCTTCTTAGAAGCTCATTTCTTACCACTTCACCTGCGTCTTTACGTACTTGTCGCGTTGGTGCTTCCAGCGTTTGTGCGACCACAGCCAGTCGGAGGGGGCTTTCCGTATTGTGCTTTCCAGGAGGTCGCGGTATCGGTTCAGGATGTCTCCTTCCGGTAAGGCCGGATACGGCGGTTCGGCGATGGGATAGAACGTCATGGCGTAGTAACCCCGCCGGACGCGTTGCATTTCAATGTAGAAAACCGGCAAGCCAAAACTCCGGGCAAGCCGCTCGGTGCCGGGATAAAACGGCGTTTCCTGATTCATGAAGGACGTCCAGTAGCCGTATTCGGGCTGGTCGGGAATCTGATCGGCGACGAGGGCAATCAGCCGAGGGTCGTTCCGCCGAATTACCATCTGGCGGAGCAGGGCTTTCATAGGCACCGGTTTGGCTCCGAAGCTCGAACGAATGTAATGAACCAACCGCTCCGAAGCCGGATTGGCCAGCTTTTTGTAAACGGCATCGGCGGGCATGCCATTCACAACGGATGCGGATGGCGCCCATTCCCAGTTGCATTGGTGCGAAGCCATGATCAAAACCGCCTGTCCCTGGGCCAGTTTGTCCTGTACCAGCTCCTTGTTGGTGAACAGCACCCGTTTTTGTAGCTCGTTGGCTGACAGGCCCGGCAATTTGAACGTCTCCACCAACACATCTGCGAAGTTGCGGTAAAATTTTTTAGCGATCTGCCGGCGTTCCGTATCCGATTTTTCGGGAAATGAGCGTTTTAGATTGGTGTCGATCACTGTCTTACGATAGCGGATAACGTATGCCAGCAAATAGAACAAAACGTCGGAAACCACATACAGGGCGGCAATCGGGACCCGGGAAAGGAAACGAAAAAAAGAGAGTGACATTCGAAAATGGATAATCCGATTCGCAAAACCTTACCTCCAAATTAAAATTTTGCGAAACCGTTTGCTTGTTCAATACGAAATTCATTTATTTGGTGCTATCAACGCGTCGAGTATATTGGAAAAGTACCACGTTGGTCAATTAAGTCAGGGAATTCGGATTGAATTGCACTATCTGCCCAGCCTGACCTATTTCACCGCCCTCTTACCCTTCGATACCGTTTGGCTGGAAGCAGCCGAGCATTATGGAAAGCAAAGTTACAGAAATCGGTGTTATGTCCTGACGGCAAATGGCATCGACCGACTGACGGTTCCGGTACGCAATGGTACGCATAAGCAATCGATTCGTGACGTGCGGATCGATGACCGCCAGGCCTGGACCGATCGTCACTGGCGATGTTTGGTGACGGCTTACAGCAAAGCTCCTTTTTTTGAGTATTATGCTGATGAACTTGAAGCAGTATTTCGCAGAAAATGGGTCTTTCTGTTTGACCTGAATCTCGAACTGCTGACATTGTGTCTGAAATGGCTGCGTTGGCAAAAGACGCTGTCGATGACAAAAGTCTTTGAAAAACAGGTCAGTAGCGAAATTTTAGACGCTCATAGCCAAATTGCCGATTGGAACGATGAACAAAATGGCAGGTTTTACCGCCCGGTTTCGTACCAGCAGAACTTTGGCAATGTATTTGTACCTGACCTTAGCATTCTGGATTTGATTTTCTGCCAGGGAACAGCCGCCACCGACGTCTTAAAGCAGTCTCTCAACTCGTGAACAATACCGAAAAATTTTTCGTTAATACGAAAAGACGCAAC
This sequence comes from Larkinella fluvii, assembly GCF_051857545.1. Taxonomy (NCBI): domain Bacteria; kingdom Pseudomonadati; phylum Bacteroidota; class Cytophagia; order Cytophagales; family Spirosomataceae; genus Larkinella; species Larkinella fluvii. Next base: position 314,775 of record NZ_JBPZHB010000004.1, read on the forward strand.
TAAGTACGATACAACCCTAAGCGAATGGAAGCTAAATTTTCGAACCGAGTTAAAGAAGTTATCTCGCTCAGCAGAGAGGAAGCCCTGCGTCTGGGTCATGACTACATAGGTACAGAGCATCTGCTGCTGGGTATGATTCGGGAAGGCGAAGGGGTAGCCGTTGGGTTATTGAAAAAATTGGGCATTTCTCTGGATGAACTGCGCGTGACGATCGAGCAGGCAACCAAAGGAACCGCAACCAACAATGTCAAAAATCTGGCCAATATACCACTCACCCGTCAGTCTGAAAAAGTACTCAAGATCACGTACCTGGAAGCAAAAATCTTCAAGAGTCCGCTGATTGGCACCGAGCATCTGCTCCTGTCGATTCTTCGTGATGAGGACAATGTGGCCACCCAGATTTTGAACAAATTTAATGTCAACTACGAGGTAATAAAGGAAATGCTGGAATATCAATCCTCCGGTACACGTCCGCATATGGGCCCCGAAACGGACGACGACGACAACGACCGCGGTATGTTCGGTAGCAGCAGCTCCGGGTCGGGAAAAGATCCGAAAGGGTCTGAAAAGTCGAGAACGCCGGTTTTGGACAACTTCGGACGTGACCTAACCAAACTCGCCGAATTGGGCAAACTTGACCCGATTGTTGGCCGTGAAAAAGAAATTGAACGCGTCGCCCAGATTCTGAGCCGCCGGAAAAAGAACAACCCGATTTTGATTGGTGAGCCCGGCGTTGGTAAAACCGCCATCGCAGAAGGGCTGGCCCTGCGGATCGTTCAGAAAAAAGTATCGCGGGTGCTGTTTGGCAAACGCGTGGTAACCCTGGATCTGGCGTCGTTAGTCGCCGGTACCAAATACCGCGGTCAGTTTGAAGAACGCATGAAAGCGGTCATGAACGAACTGGAAAAATCGCCGGAAGTGATTCTCTTCATCGATGAGCTTCATACCATTGTCGGTGCCGGTGGCGCTTCGGGTTCGCTCGATGCCTCCAACATGTTCAAACCGGCTCTGGCGCGGGGCGACATTCAATGTATTGGTGCCACAACGCTGGACGAATACCGCCAGTACATTGAGAAAGACGGTGCTTTGGCCCGTCGGTTCCAGGTCGTGATGGTCGACGCGACCTCGGTTGAAGAAACCATCGAGATCCTGAACAACATCAAGGACAAGTACGAAGACCACCACCACGTCAACTACACCCAGGAAGCGGTGGAAGCGGCCGTAAAACTGTCGGAGCGGTATATCTCTGACCGGTTCCTGCCCGATAAAGCCATCGACGTTCTGGATGAGGTGGGTGCCCGCGTACACATCTCCAACATCTCGGTTCCTGAAGATATTCTGCGGCTGGAAGACAGCATCGAGAACATCAAGAAGGAGAAAAACCAGGTGGTGAAAAGCCAGAAATACGAAGAAGCCGCCCAGCTTCGCGATAAGGAAAAACGCCTGATCGATCAACTGGACCGCGCCAAACTGGCCTGGGAAGAAGAAACCAAAAAGAAACGGTATACGGTTTCGGAAGAAAACGTAGCCGAGGTTGTCGCCATGATGACCGGTATTCCGACCAGCCGCGTAGCCACCAACGAAGGTGCCAAGTTGCTGAACATGGCCGAACAATTGACCGGTCGCGTGATTGGTCAGGACAAGGCGGTTCAGAAACTGGTGAAAGCCATTCAGCGGACGCGGGTCGGTTTGAAAGATCCGAAGAAACCCATCGGTTCGTTCATCTTCCTTGGCCCAACCGGGGTTGGTAAAACGGAACTGGCGAAAGTGCTGGCTTCCTACCTCTTCGACAAAGACGATGCACTGGTGCGGATCGACATGTCGGAATACATGGAGAAATTTAGCGTAAGCCGGCTGGTCGGCGCTCCTCCGGGCTATGTGGGTTACGAAGAAGGCGGTCAGTTGACGGAAAAAATCCGTCGTAAACCGTACTCCGTGGTTCTGCTGGATGAGATCGAAAAAGCCCACCCGGATGTGTTTAACATTCTGTTGCAGGTGCTCGACGATGGTATTTTGACGGATGGTTTGGGTCGCCGGGTTGATTTCCGGAACACCATCATCATCATGACGTCGAACATCGGGGTTCGTGACCTGAAAGATTTCGGTTCCGGAATCGGTTTTGCCACCCGTGGTAAGTCCGAAAACCAGGACGAGATCATGAAGAGTACGATTCAAAATGCCCTGCGGAAGGCGTTCTCGCCGGAATTCCTGAACCGTCTGGACGATGTGATCGTGTTTAACTCGCTGCAACGCGAAGACATTCACAAGATCATCGACCTGATGCTGGGCAAACTGCTTGGTCGCGTTACAAGCCTGGGCTACAAAGTCGAACTGACGGAAAAAGCGAAAGACTTCCTGTCGGAGAAAGGTTACGATCCCCAGTACGGTGCGCGTCCGTTAAGCCGGGCAATCCAGAAATTCCTGGAAGATCCCGTCGCGGAAGAAATTCTAAAAGGCGATCTGAAGGAAGGCGACGTGATCATGGCCGACTATGAAGAGAACGGTGAAAACCTGACCATCACCGTGAAGAAGCACGAGCAGGTGACCGAATAAGCTGAATTAAGAACAATTAAGATACAATTTCGAATAGGCTGGACACAAGTTCAGCCTATTTTTTTTGATGTTGATGGGAATTGCAGCGGATTGGTTTGGGAATGTTGAACCGGTATTATTATTGCTCTATTCTTTCCGTAACTCAACTTCTTATGAAACTCACGGCTACGCTGTCTTTTTGCCTTTTTTTCGTCCAACTATCGTTTGCCCAAACGGAACCGGGCCGGGCTCTCTGGAGCGGTAATCTGCAAATCAATACCACCCAACTGGCAGGAGAATATCCTAACGGTTACACCCGGCGTAGTCCTCAACTCAATTTTTCCATCAACCACGGCGTTTTTCTGCAAAACAACTGGATGCTGGGGCTGGCTGTCAGTGGCTCCCATTACAAACAGGTGAATGCTAATACCATTCCGCTTAACCAACAGTACACGAGGGGCGGCCTGTCGGCTTTTGTTCGAAAATACTGGGGCGCCAACAACTGGCGAATCTATGCCGGGGGCGGCATCGGCGGCAGTCTTGATCAGTACCGCCAGGAAGTGTATGATGCCTCAACAAGCATCCGGAGCGAAAACCGCACAAATACCTACCAGGTTTCGCCCTTCACCCAGATCGGGGGCGTCTATTTTCTGGATGGCCGCTGGGGAATGGAAGTTTCGACCAACAGCACTATTTTCCCTTTCACGTTTAGTGGATTAACAGCGGGATTGATTTACATGACTGGTCGGACGCGGTCGGAGCGGGACATTCAGGCGGCAACACCTCCAACGGTTGGCTCCCAGGCCCGCGCCGGGCGGTTTACGGTCGGGGCGAGTGTGGTTTTTTCGGGATCAAAAGAAGACGTAAACCTTCGGACTTTTGAATCCCAGAGCCTGATTGCCGCTCCGGCATTCGGTTTTTTTGTCGCCAATAATTTTTTAGTAGGTCTTTCGGTTCCGATCACCTGGAGCAAGAACCAGGGTGCCAACTCCACCAGCGAAACCAGCCTGGGTTTTGCACCGTACGTTCGGGCCTACCTGTCCAACACCCGGCTTCGTCCGTATGTCGGAGCGACGTTCACGTATTCCGCTTACTCCTTTAAGCAGGACCCGTTTCCGAAAGAACAAATTAACCACACCGCCGGGGGAACACTCAATGCCGGGTTAGCTTACCTGATCGGGCAGAATTTCATTGCGGAAGCCAACCTGTTAAACCTCAATGTCAGCAAGCAGACCCAGAACAATGAGTTGAAAAACGGGCTGTGGCTGCAGGGGTTGCAGGTGACCACCTCACCGGCTTTTACGGTTCAGTACGTTTTTTAGAAACCGGCTTCTATAAGGAGTTGCATACGGTTTTACTCACCAGTTGATACAACAGATCAATCGCTTCTTTGGATGTTTCGATACCGTGGCCGGTTTGGCGTAAAATCTGGCTACACTGTAGCGTCAGAATGTGCTCTTCGGCCAGCCGAATGGTTTCGTCGGGCGGGAAGAGCGGGTCGTTTTCGCCCAGAATCAGGTAAATGTCCGTGGTGATTCGATGCAACTCTTCTTTCCTGAGGGGAGCCGGATAGTCGCCCCGAAACCGGTGGTTCACCAGTGCATACAAGAGGTAATCGCTGACAAGTTGTCGATAAGCGGGCGGAACCGTGTGGTTTGGAGGACAGAAAATGGCCTTATCCAGAAACGTGTTCAAATTACCCGGTGTCGGAAACACCATCGGCAGCAGGTTGTAGTAGAGATTTCGGATTGAGGACGAAAAGGACTGAATACCTGCCGGATTGATCAGAATGGCCTTGTTGACCCGTTCCGGCGATTCCAGGCAGAGCCTTAGACAGATCAGTCCGCCGAGTGAAGCGCCCGCCAGGATCGTTGTCTTCAAACCCAGTCCGTCGAGCAGTTCGGTGGCCCACATCCCATAGTCGTTCGATTTCACGCCGGGACTTTGCCCATCGCTCAGGCTGGGCTGTCCATTGACATCAACCAGAAAATACCGGTACGATTCGCGGAAAGGCTGCAACGCATTGTCCAGATCCCAGAACAGGCCGCAGGTCCGGGCACCCGGAAAAAAGACCATCGTCGGTGCGTCCTGCAAATGCGTATTGGCCGCCCAAATCCGGGTGTTGCCGAACGACGTGGAAACCGTAATCCGCTCGTACCTAAACCCGTTCAGGGCTTCCACCTGCTGGTTCCAGTCTTCCAGAAAAAAAGTGGCTTCGGCTGGGTTTTTAAACGTTGATCGGCGGGGTGGTTGCATATTAACTCGGGATAGAATGTGCCTCAATGAACAAAAATAGTGCTCCGTGGCCGAAGAATTTAAAACCAATGAATAACGGGTAGCTATGGGTTGACAACTGGCCAAGTCGGGTGGATACCGGGTAGAAATCAAGTAAAAATTCTGTCAAAGTGATCTTAACTATTTTTAACGAAGCAATTTTACACATATGTCAGTGAATCCCTTTATCTTTTCCGGATAAACCACAGCAACATGAAAAAGTATGTACTGATAGCCAGTTTGTGTTTGATTTCCGCACTCGCGGTAGGACAAACGGAAAAGGGCCAGGGGTTTTGGTCGGGCAATGCGTCACTGACTTACACTTCATTTAAGCAAAATCGGAGCGCATTTGAGAATCAGTACCAAAGCTCTGTCAATACGTTTTCCTTCAATCGGGGGGTGTTTTTTAAGGATAACTGGTTAGCCGGTGGTGGGCTAACGGTTTCACTGAACACCATCAATCAGAAAGTCCCGGAGCCTAATCAACAAAATTCGTACAAATCCACAACGGTTGGAACGGGCCTGTCTGGCTTTATAAGACGGTATTGGGGCAAGGATCAGTGGCGCGTGTTTGCGGGGGGCGGCTTATCGGTTAATTACGGAATCGTTCATTACAACGCTGCTGTTACAAATCGATCGGATGAAAATTCCTTTTTCATTCAGCCATACGCGCAGGTAGGAGCAGCTTATTACCTCACCGACCGGATTGGGCTGGAGGCTTCAGCCAGTTCAAATTCATTTCCGCTTCATTTTAGCAGCTTTGGACTTGGTCTAGCCATTCTGACTGGTGTGACCAGGAATGGGCCAGATGTATACGAGGCTCCTCAAATGGCAAAGGGGCGTTGGGTATTAGGGGGACAACTCGGATTCTTCACCCAGAGCACCAAGCCTGGCATAGCCTATCCGGAAGGACAACGAACAACGGAGTTTTCGATCGCTCCTTCGGTCGGATGGTTTGTTAAAAAGAATCTTTTACTCGGTGTTTCGATTCCAATTGTTGCCCGATGGCAGGAGGAGAGGTCAGGGTTTTCTTATGGACTCAACCCTTATCTGAAAAAATACATTTCTGATAACCGGCTAAGGCCTTTCGTTGCGGGCGATTTAAGTTACCAAATTTCTGGAAACAAACCGGACGACGGATACGGTTCCGTCCAAAAGGCGGGCCTGGCAGTAGGTGCCGGTTTGGCTTATCTTTTGGGTGATCGGTTTATTGTGGAAGCTACGCTGGGCCGGATTTACTTTGATCGCAGTTTTTACCCGAAAGACCAGAACATTGACCAATGGACGGGTGGAGCATCGGCAACGCTGCAACCGGGCTTTTCCATCAATTACGTTTTTGATTGAAATAAAAAACCGGTCAAGATGCCGGGGCTTGACCGGTTTTTTGCTGCTATTCTCTGGTGATCGTTTATTTCAACGTCTTAGCACACTCCTCCACTTTGTCGGTGTTGATGTAATCGACACCGATTTTGGCCAGTTGTTTCCAGGTATTGGGGTTATCGGGAGCAGCCCAAAACCGGATCGGTTTGTCCTGAGCGTGCGCCCGTTTGATAAACCGTTTTAGTGTTTCCCGGTCTTTTTCCGGCATTTCGCCTTCGCCGTTCCAGCGGGAATAGGTTTGAAAGGTATCGCTGAAAAGGGCGACGTGTTTGATCGTTTCATCGTCGTATAACTCACTGGGCCGTCCGTCGAACAGGATGTAGGCAGGGTAGTCGATCCAGTTGGCGATGGGTGGACGACTGCCGCTGACCACCAGTTGAATGGCCATCGGATTCATGGCCCGGTCGAAGCAAGTGCGGTAAGGCGCCACGGCTTTCTGCAACTCCTCAAGGGCTTTCTCGCCATTGTCCTTCAGATCGACCAGTAACTGAAACGTGTATTTCCGGTCTTTGCTCACCGATCCATTCGCCGACTGGCGGCTTTTATTTTGCCCGAACAAGGTAGCAATGGGCTTTAAATAGAGCGAATCCAGCGTTCGGCCCGGCTGAATTTGGGATTTATCGTGGGCAACCATTAACTTACCGTCAACCAGAAAAACGTCGGCCTCAATGGAACCGGCCTGACTGCGGATTGCGGCCGTTAGCGGCTCCGGTTTTTCGTAATCGTTGTGGGCGTGAACTTTCTGGGCAACACTCCATTGACTCCAACAAACGATCAAACAGATACATATAAACCTTGCCATAATGATGAGAGAATGTTCGGTGAAGGGACAGGGATCCGTTTCGCAACAGAAATTGGATTTTCTTTCCGGTTTGCAGTGGAAAATACATCGCTGTATGCGACTCTTTGCAACGTTTCGGGCAAAAGTAGTCGGATGATCGAATATATACTACTATTTTTGCGGCCAATCTTACAAAGCCTCGTTACTTACATTTTACTCCATGAGTTTACTTCAAGGAAAAGTTGCATTGATAACCGGAGCCTCCCGGGGCATCGGTCGGGCCATTGCCATTCGTTTTGCCCAGGAGGGTGCCGATATCGCATTTACGTACCTCTCCAGCGTTGAAAAAGGGCAGGCGCTGGAAGCCGAACTGGCGGCCTTTGGGGTTAGGGTAAAGGGGTATCGTTCCGATGCTTCGGATTACAAAGCCGCCGAAGAACTGGCAAACCAGATCATCGCCGATTTTGGCACCATTGATGCCGTGGTCAACAATGCCGGTATCACCCGCGACGGCCTGCTGATGCGGATGAGCGAAGAACAATGGGATGTCGTTATCAACGTTAATCTGAAGTCGGTCTTTAACCTGACCAAAGCCGTGATCAAACCGATGATGAAAGCCAAAAAAGGCTCCATCATCAACCTGACTTCCGTGGTCGGAATTCGGGGCAATGCCGGGCAGGCCAATTATGCCGCATCCAAAGCCGGAATTATCGGATTTACCAAGTCGGTCGCGCTGGAACTGGGCTCCCGCAACATTCGTTCGAATGCCATTGCGCCCGGTTTTATCGAAACCGAAATGACCGGCGAAATCAACGAGAAAGCCGTAGAAGAATGGAAGCAGTCGATCCCGCTCCGGCGCGGTGGACAACCGGAAGAAGTCGCTGACTGCGCCGTTTTCCTGGCCTCCGACTTGTCCCGCTACATCACCGGACAGGTGCTGCAGGTGGACGGGGGAATGCTAACCTAAAATTAGTTAAGAGTTATGAGTTAAGAATGAAGAGTTGGTCGCCCAAATGGTTGACTGACATATTATTTAACTCTTAACTTTTAACTCTTAACTCTTAACTGAAAGATGCGCTCCGAACTTTATTTTCAATCGTCTCCCTGGTGGTTGCTGCTGTGTCTGGCGGTGGGGGCGGCCTATGCGTTTGCGTTGTACCAGCGGAATTCCGGATGGAGTCAGCGGATGAATCTCTCGCTGGCCGCGTTTCGGTTTCTGGTGGTCAGCACCGTGTGTTTTCTGCTGCTCAATCCGCTGATTCGCAGTACGCAGACCATCACCGAAAAACCGAAAGTGGTGCTGGCGATTGATAATTCGGAGTCGATGATGGTGGGCGGCAGGCCCCAACTCGACCGCGCCCTTGAAGCCGCCAACCAACTGCGCGAGCGGCTGACAAGCGACGACATCGACGTGTCGGTGCAAACACTGGGCGATAGCCTGGTAACCGGTGACCTGAAAACGATTCCATTCAACCAGCGGACCACCGACTTGTCGAACCTGCTGGGCGGCATTCGAAATGCCTACGAAGGCCGGAACCTGACCGACGTGGTGCTGATTTCGGACGGTATTGCCAACCAGGGGCTTTCGCCAACGTTCGGGCGGTATAACTTTGCCCTGCACACCGTGGGCGTGGGCGACACCATTCCGAAGCGCGATGTTCAACTGAAAGACGCCGTTGCCAATAAAATCGCCTACCTCGGCAACCAGTTCCCGATTCAGGCCGATGTGGTCAGCTACGGTTTTCAGGGACGCAGCGGAACCGTGGTGTTGCGGCAGAACGGCAAAGAACTGAGTCGGCAAACCGTCAACTTCAGCCAGGCCGAAACCTTTCAGCAACTAACTTTTCAGGCATTTTCGAACCAGAAGGGTATGCAGCACTATGTGGTCGAAGTGTTGCCCCAGGACGGTGAATTTACCCCCCGCAACAACCGCCGGGATGTGTATATCGACATCATCGACGGTAAGGAGAAAATTCTGTTGCTGGCCCTGAGTCCACACCCGGACGTGAAAGCGTTGCGCAGTATTATCGAGAAAAATCAGAATTACGAGCTCGACATTCGCATTCTGAACGGCGGAACCGCTGAGATTCCGGACAAGGTCTACGATTTGGTGATTCTTCACCAATTGCCGGATAACCAGAACGCCGGTGCTGCCGTGGTGCAGCGCGTCATGCAGAAAAATACACCCCTGTTATTCATCCTGGGGACTCAGTCGGGCCTGCAATCGTTCAATGGCCTGAATCCGGTGGTTCAGGTGGTGGCGGGTGGTGGCCAGACCGACAAAGTAACCGGAAGGTTTAATCCTGATTTTCGTCAACTGAACCTGGATGCGCAGAAACTGACTCTGCTGGATCGTCTGCCGCCCATGCTGGTTCCGTTCGGCGACTACAAACTGTCGCCGGGGAGCGAGGTGGTGCTGTGGCAACAGGTCGGAAGTGTTCGCACGAGCAAACCGTTGCTGGCCATCAACATCACGACACCACGCAAAGCCGCTGTTTTGGCGGGGGAGGGGTTTTGGGAATGGCGTCTCGAAGAGTTTGCCCTCACCGATAATCAGGCTGTGGTGGACGAGCTGATCCAGAAAGTAATGCAATTGGTTTCGATCAAGGAAGACCGCCGGAAACTGCGGGTGTATCCGATTCGCAACGAATTTCTGGCGGGTGAGAAAGTGACGTTCGAAACCGAGATGTACAACGACATTTACGAAAAACTGTTCGACCGGCCGGTTCGGCTGGAAATCACCAACGAGCGGGCGGTTCCGCGCAGTTTTAATTATACGCCAACGGCCAGCAATTCCCGGTTTGAGGTGAGCAGTTTGCCGGAAGGTGTGTATCGCTTCCGGGCCACGGCCTCACTCAACGGCCGGACGGAAACCGCCAGTGGCGAATTCATCGTGCGCGAACAGCAGTTTGAAGCCATCAACACCACCGCCGACCACATGATGCTTCGGCAGTTGGCACAGCAGACCGGGGGCCGTTTCTACAATGCATCGACGCTGGCATCGCTGGCGGACGATCTGGTAAAAAACAAACCACCCGGACGGCTGAGCAGCAATGAAGAATTGAACGAACTCATCAATTTACGCTGGTTGTTTTTCCTGATTGTCATTCTGATCAGTGCCGAGTGGGGACTGCGCAAATATCATGGAGCGTATTAGAAAGTGTGAAGCAGAAGAGAGCGACGACAGGAGCGGAAGAAGGCGACGACTGTGGATGGCGATTGTTTTTTTTTCACTGCTTCCTGCTGCCGTTGCCCCGTCTTTTGCGCAGGACACGACCAGCCGGGCGGCTGAACCCTGCTACCGCTGCCGGCTCCGGAATTTGCTCATTGCCGAAACCGTCGTCTACGGGAGTACCATTTACGGCCTGAGCCGGGCGTGGTATGACAACCCATTGACTAATTTTCATTTTTTTAACGACAACCGGGAGTGGCTGCAAATCGACAAGGTGGGCCACATGGTGACGGCGTATCAGATAGCCCGGGTTTCGGCGCAGGCGTATCGCTGGGCGGGTTTGTCGGATCGGAAAGCGGCCATTTATGCCGGGATTACCGGTCTGGTCTTCCAAACGCCCATCGAAATCCTGGACGGTTTTTCGCCCGAATACGGTTTTTCGGTGGGGGACATGATTGCCAATATGGCAGGCCCCGCGTTGTATACGGGACAATACCTGACCTGGGGTGAACTGCGGATTCAGCCGAAATTTTCGTTTCACAACACCGCGCTGGCAAAAGTGCGCCCGAACTTGCTGGGCAGTAGCTGGAATGAGCGGTGGCTAAAAGATTATAACGGGCAAACGTATTGGTTATCGATTAATCCGTCGACCTTTGCCCGGCGGGATTCAAAATTGCCCAAATGGCTGAATATTGCCGTAGGGTATGGAATTCAGGATATGGTCGCGGCCGAAACATCGAAGAGCATCGAGCTTGGGTACCGGCCTTACCGGCAGTATTACCTGTCGCTGGACATTGATTTTACCCGGATACCCACCCGAAAAAAAGGCTTAAAGACGTTGTTCTTTTTGTTGAATACGCTGAAAATGCCCGCACCGGCGCTGGAATACAATGGTCGGAACGGTTTTCAGTTTCATGCGTTATACTTTTAGTAGAGTAATTAACTATGAATATTGGTGACAAAGTGCGCATGTTGCGGGCGAAGGAACAGGGGGTCGTTACGCGCTTCCTGCCCGGCAATCAGGTAGAAATTGAAATTGAAGACGGTTTTCGAATTCCGGTTTTGCGGTCGGAGATCGTGGTGGTGTCGGCGCTGGAATCAACGCGGTTTCAGTCCGCTCCCGGTATTGAAGCCCAAAAATCGGCGAAACCCGAAATTATCAGCAGTGCAGGCATTTACCTGGCTTTTGTTCCGCAAAACGGCCCCGGTAACCTGAAAATAGTCGTTGCCTACCTGGTGAACAATACCGACTGGGATTTGCCATTTTCCATCGGTGAAGAACGCGAAAACCGCTATTCGGGTCTCTGTGCGGAAGTACTGAAAGCACGCTCCTTTTTTAAACTGGGCCAGCCGTATGCGCTGGCCACCTTCGAAAACTGGCCGACTTTTTTGGTTCAGGCTCTTTGGCACCGGCGCGGTGCCGTTTCGTTACGCGAACCATTGATCCGACGACTCAAGTGCCGAACGCAGTCGTTTCAGGCCAATAGCGGCCCGATTCCGGTGTTGAACCAGACGGGTCATGTTTTTCAACTCGATGTGGAAGAGGAGGAGGAGGAAAAACCGGTTTCGAAGGAAGCTGCCAAACCGCTGGATGCCACGGCCCTGCGTGAAAGCTTGATGGGCAATACCGGGAAAAAGGAACTGTCAGTCAAAGAACCGGCTAAGTTGGTAAGGCCGTCGTCGATCATCGACCTGCACATTGATAAGCTCCTGCCCAACGGATTCGGGAGCCGAACCAATGCCGAGTTGCTGGAAGTACAGCTTCAGGAGTTCGAGAAAAACCTGGAAAAAGCGATTGCCAGCGGCATGGACGACATTACGTTTATTCACGGGGTTGGCAATGGTGTTCTGCGAAACGAACTCCACCGGCGGCTGGGCAAATACCCCGGCGTAGCTTATTTTGAAGATGCTCAGAAGGAAAAATTTGGCTACGGTGCGACCAAGGTTAAGATTAAATAAAATTATTTTTACTACATTGACCCGATTCCTGAGTCTATTGCTGGTTTTTCTGGCAGTACAGGCTTGCAAACACACCGCTACGACAAATCCGAAGGCGCCGAAAGCCGCCTATTCGGTAACCAAAATGGAGGTACAGAACGACAAGTTTTTATCGACTGTAAATATTCCTGTATCCATTGCGCTGACCGACGTCGAGCGGCAGATCAACAGTCAGGTAAACGGCCTGATTTATGAAGACAACAGCCTGACTGACAACGATGACGATCAGTTTATGACCAAAGTCTGGAAGCGGGAACCCATTCAGGTGACAGCGCAGGACAGCCTCTTTTTCTTTCAGGTTCCGCTGAAAATATGGGCGAAGGCCGGGATGTCCGTGCTGGGCTTCACGAAATACCAGGAAACGGAATTCGAACTGAACCTCAAATTTGCTACCCGGTTTTCCATCGACAAAGACTGGACCGCCAGTACCCAGACCACCGCGCAGGGTTACGACTGGGTGAAAAAACCGGCCTTAAAAATTGCGGGTTTCGACGTTCCGGTAACCAGCATTGTGGGACGGCTCATCGACAAAAATCTGGGCAAGATCACCAAAGCCCTCGATGAACAGATCCACAAGCAAATCGATCTGCGGACACCGGTGCTGACGGCCTGGAACACCATCCGCCAGCCCTACCTGGTTTCCGAAAAATACCGCACCTGGTTGCTGGTAGTACCCAAACGCATTCTGATCACCCCCTTTCGGTTCGAAAAAGGAGCCATCCGGTCGACGATTGGCATTGAAGGCTTTACCTTAACCCAGACCGGAGCCAAACCTGATGTCCGCCCGGCGGTTACTATTCCGGAATTAATCGTCTCAAAAGAAATACCCGATCAGTTTCGCATCGGTTTGCTCAGCGAAGCGACCTACGCCGAAGCGGCCAGGGTGGTCTCGGAAGAATTTGTGGGCCAATCCTACGAATTTCGCGACGGGCGTTACCAGATTGCCATTCGGGGCATCGATTTATACGGACAGAACAACAACCTGATCATCAAGGCCACGCTGGAAGGCAGCATCAACGGTGCTATCTACCTGCGGGGACAGCCTTTTTACGACCAGCAGACCCGAACCATCTCGTTGCGGGACCTGCATTATGACCTGGATACAAAAAATATCCTGTATAAAACGGCGAGTTGGTTATTACAGGGTAGCTTTGCACGCACGTTGGAAAAACAACTGACGATTCCGGTCGGCAACCAGATTGATGAAGCCAGAAAGTCGCTTCAGGCGCGATTAACGAACAATCAAATCACAAAGGGAGTTATTATCAACGGGAAGCTCGAACAAGTATCGCCGGATCAGGTTTACTTGACACAGGAGTCAATGCTGGCGGTCGTATATGCGTCCGGTCGAATCAGTTTGAAGGTCGAAGGATTATAGTTAAACCCGGATTGATGCATCTTTTTTGGCAATAGGCTCGAAAAATTTGCAGTTTTTCGATACCAGGTTTTTAAAGAACCTAAGTATTTATAGATTTGCGGTAATCACGGAATGGCAACCAACGCGAGGTAAATTGTCTTATCGCTCCGGAACGGTTTACCGAACCGGGGAGGAAAGTCCGGACAGCATAGAGTACCATACTTCCTAACGGGAAGGCAGGTGGTGGAAGGCGCTCGCGCTGACGGCCATTTGACAGAAAGTGCCACAGAAAACGAACCGCCGGTGCTGTGTTTAGTTTCTAAACGGAGCGACGGTAAGGGTGAAAAGGTGGGGTAAGAGCCCACCGCCCGGCTGGTGACAGCCGGGGCAGGGTAAACCTTATGGGCTGAAAGATCAAATAGGCATCAGAAGGGGGGCGACTCGTTCCCGTAGTTTCGACCCCGGTCGAAATGATGCTGATGCGGGTAGATCGATGGAGTTTCGGAGTGATCCGGAATCGAGATAAATGATAAGAACCCGAACAGGGTTGTTTCGGCAATCTGATTGGAGACAGAATCCGGCTTATAGATTTACTTCGCGGAAAGTTGCCGACGAATGAAAAGAGTAGTTTTTAAACGGTCCGCCGTAGCGCCGGCTTGCCGAGCGATTGTTCTACGTTAAAGGCTTATGAATTAAACCTGAGTTCTCATGAAGAAAATTTCCATTTTCGCTTCTCTGACGCTTCTGTTACTGACGCAGGCTGTCGGGTATGCCCAAACTGACACCACCACCCGTTCCTCGGCCGGAACATCGAACCGTAATCGATCCTACGAAGGCGACTACAAAATGAATACCTGGTCAGTGACCGTCACACCTGCGCTCACCCGTTTCTTTGGCGACCTGGACAATTACGGTTTTTACAAAGGATTCCCGCAAAAAGGGCCCAACACCAAAACCACCGGTGCGCTTGGCGTATCGATCAACAAACAGCTTAGCCATCTTTTTGGGGCCTCTGCCGATTTTCACATCGGTTCGCTGCGGGGTTCGAAACAGGCACTCTACAATGCTTCGTTCCGTTCAAATTTCCTGCAGGGAACACTGAACGCCAACGTCAACATGAAATCACTCCTGTTTGGAACCCGTAAGCTGAAACGCTGGAAGTGGGATCTGCACGCCGGGGCCGGTTTGATGTGGTTCGACACCCGAGTGTATGACCTGACCACGGGCGAAATGATCCGGTATAGCAACGACCGGCGTGACTACAGTTCGGTCACCCAGGGAAAATGGGAAAGTGACGGTTCCGTTTATACCCGTGAGTTCGTTTTCCCACTGGGGTCGGCCCTGCATTATGAACTGACGTCGCGTCTGGACCTTGGGATCGATGCCACGCTGTATATGGTCAATACCGAGAAACTGGATATGACCGTTGGCGGTGTTGACAACTCGAAAGCCGCGAATGTATACGGCTGGAGACGGGGTGATTCCGGTTTGGACAAGTGGGCTGGGCTGGGCCTGTCGCTGACCTACAAGATTGGTAAAGATGCCGTTCGGGTTGGAAAAGATGGCGTATATGACCCCGCGAAAGGTCGCTACCACCTGCGTTGGGCTGATCCAAAAGATCTGCTGAAAGAGCCTTACAACCCAACCATGAACGACGCTGATTCGATTGCCAAAGCCAACATGCCTAAACCCGTCGATCCTCGTTTGTATACGGACACGGACAATGACGGTGTTGCTGACCTTTTTGACAAAGAACCCGCTACGCCAGCCGGTAGTATCGTTTCCGGTGCCGGTGTTGCCATGAACCTGGACAGCATCATCAGCTCGATCCTGCGCGGCAAATTTGCTCCGGAATGCGAAGCGTTGTTCAGTAATATCGAATTCGATACCGACAAAGCCACGATTCGGCCGGCTTCGCAGGACATCATGAAGAAGGTAGTTGAACTGTTGAACCTGAAAACCAACTGCGGCATCATTCTCGTAGGACACGCCGATTACCGGGCTTCCTACGGTTACAACATTCAACTCTCGAAGCGTCGGGTGGATGCCGCCAAACGCTATCTGACCCGCGCCGGTTTAACAGACCCGAGTCGGGTGACGGTCGAGTATTACGGTGAGTATCGACCGATTGCGCCAAATACGTCCGGGGATAACCTCCAGCGAAACCGTCGGGTCGAAATCAAAATTGTTCCGATGAACATGCTCCGGTCTCCGTACCAGTCCGGGCAACGGTTCGACTCAAGAGAACCGAGATAATAACAGACAACCCTGTATGCAAAACCCCGGCTTTAGTCGGGGTTTTGTTTTTTGTAAGAAATGATAAATGTAAAATGCGTAATGTTGAATGTAAAAGTGGGCTGGCGCTTTCAAAACACTTTTACATTCAGCATTACGCATTTTACATTTATCATTTTGTTTTTCCTCCCTCTATTTCAAGAAAATTAGTACCTTTGCACCCTAATTCTATTGAAGGACGGCCTCACTTTTGTGAACCAACCGTATCCCTCCAAAAACAAACCAATAAAATGGCAGTTAAAATCCGTTTATCGCGTCGGGGACGCAAAAAACTGGCTATCTACGACATCGTTATAGCCGATGCCAGAGCACCACGTGATGGTAGCTTTATTGAAAAAATCGGTTCGTATAACCCGAACACCGATCCATCTACCGTGGTCCTGAAAAGTGATCGAGCCGTAGATTGGCTGATGAAAGGGGCTCAACCGACCGACACCGCCCGTTCAATTTTGTCACACGAAGGCGTTATGTTGAAAAAACACCTGCAAGTCGGTGTACTCAAAGGCGCCATCTCGCAGGAACAGGCCGATTCCAAGTTTGAAGACTGGAAACAAGGTAAAGAAGGCCGGAAACAAGGCAGTGCCGACACCAAATCTCAACTGAAAGCCGATGCCAAGCAGGCTCGTCTGGAAGCTGAGAAAAAGGTAAACGAAGCACGTGCGCTGGCGATCGCCAAGAAAAACGTGGTTGAAGAGCCCGCGGTTGAGGCTCCGGAAGTGGTTGAAGAAGCGGAAGTGGAAGCACCTGTTGCGGAAGCTGCCGTTGAAGCCCCTGCTGCTGAGCCCGTTGCCGAAGCCGCTCCGGTAGAAGCACCTGCTGCTGAGCCCATTGCCGAAGCCCCTGCTGCTGAAGAAGCACCTGTTGCTGAAGCACCAGCCGCTGAAGAAGCCCCTGCTACTGAAGCTCCCGCCGATGCACCGGTTGCTGAAGCACCAGCCGCCGAAGAAAAACCCGCTGATGAGGGTGAAGCAAAAGCTTAGTATTTCGTAAGAAATTTGAGTTGACAACTGATGGAAGTCTGTTTCTTGAAATGGAATTCTGTCAGTTGTTGTTTTATACAGACCTATCCCGAATCATCGGCGGGATGCAAAATGTTAGAAGTCGTGACCAAAGACGATTGTTTTCAATTAGGAAAAATAACGAAAACGCACGGAGTACGGGGCGAACTGGTATTCTTTCTCGATGTCGATATGCCGGAACTCTACGCCGAAATGGATTCGGTTCTGATCGAAGTGAAAGGCGATCTGGTTCCCTATTTCATCGAGTCGATTTCGGTGAACCGCAACCGCGGCATTGTGGCTCTGGAAAGCGTGGAAACGATTGAGGAAGCACAGAAGCTAGTGAACTGTGACTTGTTTTTACCCCTCGACAACCTGGACGAACTGGATGAAGGGCAGTTTTATTTTCACGAAATTGTCGGGTTTCTGGTTCGGGATGAAAAACTGGGCGATCTTGGAACGGTTCGTACCGTATACAATGTAGCCCCCCAGAATTTGATTTCGATGGATTACCAGGGTAAGGAAGTTCTGATTCCGGTGAACGACGAACTGACCCCCTCGGCGGATAAAGTGCACAAAATCCTGCATGTCCGACTGCCGGATGGCCTGGTCGATATTTACCTCGAAGAACCATCCGCCAAAATCGGGAAGAAAACCAACGAAGACGACGAAGAGGAATTGCTTGATGAGGATTGATATTTTAACCTGTCTGCCCCGCTTGCTGGACAGTTTCTTTGCGCATTCCATTTTGCAACGCGCCCAGCAGGGCGGTTTTGTGGAAGTGGCAGTGCACGACCTGCGTGATTATACGCTCGACAAGCACCGGCGGGTCGACGATTATGCGTTTGGGGGCGGAGCCGGAATGGTAATGTCCATCGAACCGATTGCCCGCTGCATTCGTACCCTCCAAAGCGAACGTTCCTACGATGAAGTGATCTATGTAACGCCCGACGGCGAGCGGTTTGAGCAACGAACGGCCAACCGGCTTTCGTTGACCCGGAACCTGATCATTTTGTGTGGCCATTACAAAGGCGTCGATGAGCGCGTTCGGGAACTGTTCATTACCAAGGAAATCAGCGTGGGTGATTATGTGTTGTCCGGGGGCGAACTCCCTGCTGCGGTCATTTCCGACGCCATCATCCGCTTGTTGCCCGGCGTTCTGAACGACGAAACCTCAGCCCTGACGGATTCTTTTCAGGATGATTTGCTGGCTCCTCCCGTTTATACCCGCCCGGCCGAATTCGAAGGGCATACGGTGCCCGACATCCTGCTTTCAGGCCATGAAGCGAAGATCAACGAGTGGCGGTTTGAGAAAGCCCTGGAACGAACCAAACTGCGTCGCCCGGACTTGCTGTCCTGAAACCGGGCCACCCCCCCAACTCATTGAGTCGGTGGGGTGTTTTCCTGTTCTTCCTTTTCCTTCCGACGTTGCTCCCGCCGTTCCTTGCGCAATTGCCGCCGTGATTTGGGCACCGAATCCGTTTGAATGGCGGCACCTTTGGCGGGCTCCTGCTCGGGTGAGACCACTTCCGGTTCGGCCCGGTCGCGTCCTAAAACCCGCCGAAAAAAATCATTGATGCCGTTGGTGGCTTCATCCGTTTCTTCTTCCGGCATCATCAATGAGTCGATTTCGATGGAATCGACCGGCGCCACTTCCTGCCGCAATCCTTCCCGCAGTCGCACACCGTAGAACCCATACGCCGTTGTGTCATAGGGTGTTAATCCCCGCGAAGCCATGATCCGGCCAATCAGCCTGAAATAACCCCGCAAATAGGTTCTGACGGACCCATCCGGGTAAAACCGGCTCAGGGTCGCTTTCGGCGAAGGAACGACGTATGATAAAAGAATGCTTTCACCAATGTCGAGATTAGAGGGACTTTTGGCAAAATAATACCGGGAAGCCTCTCCGATTCCGTAGATGTTTCGACCCCACTCGATGAAGTTGAGGTAAATTTCATACATTCGTTCTTTGCTGATAATGCGCTGGTTTTCAATGAGCCACACGATCAAAATTTCTTCGGCTTTTCGGGAAAGTGTTTTGTTTCGATTCAAAAACGCATTCTTCACAAATTGCATCGAGATAGTACTGGCTCCGCGTTTGAACTTTTTGGTTTTGAAGTTGGTCGCCAGCGACACCCGGAATGCCTTTTCGTTGAAACCGTTGTGGGTGAAGAAGTTGTAATCCTCCGCCGTCAGAATGGCATTGCGCAGGTTGGGCGAAATGGCGTTGAGGGGCGTAAAATCCGGGTTGGCGGGGCCAACGATGAACTTGCGTACCAGCTTGTCTTTTTCGTAGACCTCGTGTTCAAACGGTTTGTTGACCCGACTAAAATCTTCCTTCCCAAATTGCAGAATCTTGAACTGATCCGGCGTGAGGCTGGAGTTGAACTGCACCGAATCGGGGAGGGAACTGTCGAGGTGAAGCACCGCGTCATACTTCAGTTTACCGGCAACTTTCATGCCTTCCAGCGATTCAAACAGGCCCTGCGGAAAGGCATCGAACAGGTCCTGAGCGTCGAGCGGATCGGTATGGATTTGAACGTCGTAGATTTTGACGGGCGAAACCGTGTATTTGATAAACGGTCGGGCTTTGGCTTTTCCGAGGTAAATGGTGGAGGAACTGTCGATGCCGATGTAGTTCTCCCCAAAAAACAGATTGGCGTCCATGGCGGCCCGTTCCACCACCACGTCGCCCAGTGCCACGGCCGGGTGATTGATGCGCAGATTTCGGACGGCTCCAGCGCCTTCAATCTTGAACTCACCGCCGGAACTGGCGACATCGCGGAGTTCGGCCCGCAGCGTATCGGCCTGTAATTTCAACTTGAAGCGTTGTTCCAGATACGGTAATTCGAGCGGTTTTCCATCGGCAAAGAGGGCCACGTTGGCCTCCTGATCTGAGGCCGCTATTGTGCCCATCAGGTGCCAGACCGACTCGTTGCCGTTGATCCGAATGGTCGATGTCAGTTCTTCGTCGTCAATGGTGGCCGTTTCTGTCAGAAAGCTCAGTTGACGGTCGTCGTCGGTCAGCCGGAGTTCCAGATTCTGAATGTCCATATTATCCGGAATCTTGGCCAGCAGGTTATCGACCAGATTTTCGGCCACATCCGCCAGATCGACCCGTCGGCTGCTGGTTTCGGTATCACGGGCCGAAGCCGTCGAATCCTTTTTCTGTGATTTGAGGAGGAAGTCGATGTTGGAGGTGCTGTCCCGCCGAACGATGTGGGCAAGGCCATTTTGCAGGGTGAGTGATGAAACCGCCACCCGACCGAACAACAGGGGCCAAATGCTGACCCCAACCTCCGTTTTGCCAACCCGCAACAGGCTATCGCGCGACTCCGGAACGACAGTAACATTGGAAAAAGCTACGGTTGACAGGCCCGTAAATTGAGCTTTCCCAATGGTAACCGTCAGGTTATAGTCCCGCTTCGCTTTCCGAATGCCTCTGGCGAGCCCTTCTTTCAGCAGCGCTTCCCGTTTGGTGTAGATAATACCGGCTCCAATGGCTCCCAGAACAACAAATCCCAGCAGCACCCAGCCTGAAATAATCAGTATACGTTTTTTATTGACTTGCATTGTAAGCTAGTAAAGTGGTCCGAAAAGGCATTCCGGCACTTTCATGGTGTGGTGCGAAGTTACGGCTATTTATCAAAATCCAGGTGGCAATTCCACCAACCGGTATCGAAGCGGGTGTTAAATTGCTTGTAAAACTGGATGGCGGGCTCGTTCCAGTCGAGCACCTGCCACATCATGCCCGTACAATCCGTTTGGCGGCCTTCTGCAATGGTGGCATCGAACAACGCCTTGCCCAATCCCCGGCCCCGAAAGCTTTCGTTGACAATAATATCTTCCAGATACAACCGCTTGCCTTTCCAGGTCGAATACCGGTAATAATACAACGACATGGCCACAATCTTGTTTTCGATTTCGGCCACCAGCACCCCGAAAAGCGGGTTATCGCCAAAACCGTCTTTCAACATTTGTTCAGGCGTGTTGGTCACTTCGTGGGGTGCTTTTTCGTACAGGGCCAGTTCCTGAACCAGTTCAAACAACTGCGGAACATCGGCGGGGGTACCTTTGCGGATGGTCATTCGTACCAGGTTTATAGTTTATCGTTTACGGTTTTCAGTTTTCAGTTTACGGTTTACGGTTTTGGGTTAAAATGTATGGTTCGCTTCTGGAGCCTGATGCACGAAGTTTAACGCGTCAGCTACCGTAAACTGTAAACCCAAAACCGTAAACTGTTCATCGGTTTTCGAGGTATTTTTCCCATTTCTCCAGCACCGACCGGAAATCATCCGGTAGTTCGGACTCGAACTGGAGCCATTCGCGGGTTCGGGGATGTTCGAAACCAAGCGATTTGGCGTGGAGGGCCTGTCGGGGCATCAGGGCAAAACAGTTCTGAACAAAAAATTTGTAGGAACCGTTGGCATTTCCGCGCAGTATGCGGTCACCGCCATACGTGGCGTCGCTGAAAAGCGGATGGCCCAGGTACTGCATGTGCGCCCGGATCTGGTGGGTTCGCCCGGTTTCGAGTTTGCATTCCACCAACGAAACGTAATGCAGTGCTTTCAGAACTTTGTAGTGCGTTACGGCGCGCTTGCCCTGACTGCCGTCGGGAAAAACCGCCTGCACTTTCCGGTCGCGGAGACTCCGGCCAATGTTCCCGTCAATGGTGCCTTCGCTTTCTTTCAGTTCACCCCAGGCCAGGGCGTTGTAGGTTCGCTCGATGGTGTGCTCAAAAAACTGGCGACCGAGGTGGGTCATGGCGTATTCGGTTTTGGCAATTACCATCAAACCCGAGGTGTCCTTGTCGATCCGGTGTACCAGACCGGGGCGGATGCTGCCGTTGCGCGAGGTGGGCAAGTTCTGGAAATGATACACCAGCGCGTTCACCAGCGTACCGGTCCAGTTGCTATACGCCGGATGCACCACCATGCCGGCCGGTTTGTTCAGCACCAGCACTTCATCGTCTTCGTAAACAATGTTCAGCGGAATGTTTTCCGGCAGAATATCCGTGTCGCGGGGCGGATGGGGTAACGAAACCGTGATGACATCCTGCGGTTTGATTTTATAACTCGCCTTGATGGCATTGCCGTTAACCTTCACCGCTTCCGTATCAATTCCGTTCTGAATTTTGGTTCGGGTCGCGTTCGGCAATCGTTCGGTCAAAAACCGGTCGATTCGCAACAGATTCTGGCCGGGATCGACCACGATGCGGAAATGTTCGTAAAGCTCGTCTTCATCCGGGTCAGCAAGCACCGGTTCCTCATCCTGCTGGGCCATGGTCTCAGGTTGTAACATCTTACAAAAGTACCAAGAATCAGACGTTTTAGCGAACGGTCACTGGTTTTTGTTAAAATATCGCGTGACCTTGTTACTTTTGTGTAGTCGTAAAGAAAACGACGTGTTGCAACCTGATACAAATGAAAACGTATATCCCACCCCGCATGTGGCCTTTACGGGCTACCTGTCTGAAAATTGCCCTGATTCTGCCCTTCGCACTGACGACCCTTTCCAGTTGCGAACCCGATGCCGTCGTCGTCCCGGAAATCGAGTATGGCGGTGTTTTTACCGTGCAGGAAGCTAATCCGAAGGAAAGTTATTTGTTGACACTCCGTAAAAATCCGGAAAAAGCGAAGACATTTACCATCGAAAATCTGGCCAATCTGGTCAAAGAACCGCTTCAGGCGACGGTAGCAAACAACAAACTGGTGATTGTGGACCAGGCTTTTACCAACTATTTAGGCAACAAGTATACCATTTCCGGTGAGGGGGAACTCATCGACGAAACCCTGGTTCTGCGGTATTCCATCAATGGACATAATGGGTATGCCGGATCGGTTTTCGCAAAAAAACAGGGCGACGGGAAATAAACGCACGTGAATGACTTGCCGGCGGTTTCTGAATTTTCCCGACTGCACTTTCTGCCGAACCCATTTCCGGAAGCGGTGCCCGTTCAGCTCTATCTGAAGCGGGATGATGAGTTACATCCGACGGTGTCGGGAAACAAGTGGCGCAAGCTGAAACACAACCTCGTCGAAGCGCGTCGGTTGGGCCACCAAACGCTGTTAACCTACGGCGGGGCCTATTCCAACCACATATACGCCGTTGCGGCCGCCGGTCGCGAATACGGTTTTTCGACCATTGGCGTCATCCGGGGGCAAGACCACCGGGAGCGCGACACCCCAACGCTGGCCTTTGCCCGTTCGCAGGGAATGCAGCTTCATTTCGTCACCCGGCAGCAGTTCCGGAACCTAAGCGATGCGGTTTTTCAACAGGATCTTCGGCAACGTTTCGGCACCTACTACGACCTGCCGGAAGGCGGCACCAACGCGTTGGCCGTGCGGGGAACGGCGGAAATTATCCCGGAAATTTTGCAGCAAATCAATTCTTTACCAGACTGCATCTGTTGCCCGGTCGGTACGGGCGGAACACTGGCGGGTCTGGAACGATCGGCTCCGAATGGCTTAAAGGTGTTGGGCTTTTCGGTCCTAAAGGGCTTCATTCCTGACCTGAACCGGCCCCAAAACGTGCAAACCGACTACCATTTTGGTGGTTACGCCAAAACCACCCCCGAATTACTGACCTTCATTCGTAGCTTTGAACAGAAAACCGGCGTGCGGATCGAGCAGGTGTATACCGGAAAAATGCTGTATGGTATTTACGATCTGGCCCGAAAAAACTACTTTTTACCAGACAGTAAAGTTGTCGCGATTCACACCGGTGGTTTGCAGGGGAGAAGTGAAAAGCTGGATGAATAAAACTGACTTTCCGGCGCGATCGTGTGAAAACGAAGACCAGTAAAATCACCAGCCAGCCCTCTTTTAAAGGAAAATCAATCAACTCAGAATAGACAGATGGAATATCGGAAATTGGGCGAGTCGGACGTAACGGTTTCGGCCATTGCTTTTGGTGCCTGGGCGGTTGGCGGCTGGATGTGGGGCGGGACGGAGCGAAAGGAAGCTGTCGAAGCCATTCAGGCCGCGTATGATCTGGGCGTTACGTCCATCGACACGGCCCCGGTTTACGGCCAGGGAACGAGCGAAGAAATTGTCGGTGAAGCCATCAAAGACATTCCCCGGGATCGGGTGCAGATTCTGACCAAGTTCGGGATGCGGTGGGATCTTGCGAAAGGAACGCTGGCTTTTCATACGAAAAACAACGACGGAACGCCGATCGATGTGTACAAATACGCAGCGAAGGAAAGCATCATCAAAGAATGCGAAGACAGCCTGAAACGACTCGGAACCGATTACATTGACCTGTACCAGATTCACTGGCCGGATGTTACTACTCCGATTGCGGAAACGATGGAAGCCGTGAGCCGGTTGATCGAGCAGGGGAAAATCCGTCAGGCCGGAGTTTCCAACTACAGCGTCGAGCAGATGAAGGAGGCCGAAAAAACGCTGCAACTGGCTTCAAACCAGGTTTCCTACAGCATGGTCAAGCGTGAAATCGAAGCCGAACTGGTGCCGTATTGCCTCGAAAACCGGAAGTCGATTCTGGCCTACAGTCCGCTGGAACGCGGTTTGCTGGCGGGCAAAATCAAACCGGGGCATCAGTTTGCCGAGGGTGATCACCGGGTCAATTACAAGGCTTTCAAAGACGGAAACATCGCACGTGTATGGCCCTTTCTCAATAAAATCATTCCAATGGCCGAACAGAAGCAGGTGAGCCTGAGTCAGTTGGTGATTCGCTGGACGATCGACCAACCCGGCATTACCGTCGCCCTCGTAGGTGCCCGAAATGCCGAACAAGCGGTTCAAAACGCCAAAGGGATCGACGTCCGGCTGACGGCGGAAGAGATGGCTTTTATCAATCAGCAACTGGAAGCGGTCGCCTTGGTTTAATGCGCAACCCTGTCAGGGTCTTCGACCGTACGACGGCCCGGCGCTGACAGGGTTGGGTTACTTCAGGTATTTTCGGTAAAAAGGCCGGTAGCCGAGCAGCAACGCAAACGGCGTCAGAAGCCCAAACACTATTTTTTGAACGGCAAAGGGCGGTTTGGCCAGACGGAATACCTGGTCAAAATGATTCATCATGAGAGCCACCTGCAAAAGGCCCGGCACCCCGTCAGCATTGGTTTTGCCGTCACTCGCCAGCCCGGTGTTTAGCTCCAGCAAATATTCTGTATCCATCGCCGGAATCGTTTTCCAGGCAACGACGGTTTTGTCGTCGGTGGCATTCCACATGGAATGAACGGTATTTTTTCTGATCTGGATTTTGTCGCCGGGCTGGAGAGTCTGTAGGTCGCCACCCAAACGAACGGTTAATGCGCCCTGCAACACTTCAAAATATTCGTCCTGATGCGGATGGTAATGGGCCATGGGCTCTTTGGAGTGAGCTTCATAAGTCGTTATCAGTTCCAGAAGCTGCCCGTTGGTATCGGCCTGTGTCTGCACAAACTGAATGACCTGCCCGGTTTTCGGGTTCCGAATTTCTTTTCCTTTATGTGCCATGGTGTGTATTTGTTGTCAGGCGAAGATAGCAGGGCCTGTGCGCAGATACCAAGACATTGTTAGGAAGCGGTTGAAACATCACCCAAATACTTTATTTCAACTTCGATATCCGCCATTCGATATTCATTATTCGATATTAATTTATTTGTAAAGTTAAAATATTGAATAACGAATATGGAATAACGAATATTGAATAGCGAGTATTGAATAACGAAGTTTGATTTGGAATCAAGTCGGCAAATAAATCGTGAAAGAGGCTCCTTTGTTTAATTCACTTTCGGCGGTGATCAATCCCCGGTGGTTTTCAACAATCTTTTTGCACAATGCCAGACCGATGCCTGTTCCACTGTAGGATTTTCGCCCGTTTAATCGGTGGAAAATGGTGAAAATCTGCTCGGCATACTGCTGTTCAAACCCGATACCATTGTCTTTGAAATTCAGTTTCACGTAAGCCCGGTCGGATTGTAGATTTGGCGTAGCGCGAACCTCTTCCGGCAGAAGAAGGGCCGATGAAACACGGATTTCGGGATTCTTTTCCGAAAACTTGAGTGAATTGCCAATCAAATTGGAAAAAAGCTGATTTAATTGCTGTGGAATTGCGTTTAAGATTGGCAATTCATCCTGAATAATAACTGCTCGTTTTTGCTCAATTAATAACTCAAAATCCGTTTTAACGTTCGCCAAAATCAAATTGAGATCGGTTTTTATAAAGAGTTCATCTGTTCTGGAAAGGCGTGAATACTCCAGCACATCTTTGATCAAAGCCGACATGCGCTGCGCCGAAGAACTGATTTTAGACAGCAGGTTTTTTGACGATTCTTCATCGTGATCGGTGTCAGTTAACAGTTCCGTAAACGTTTGGATCTTCCGCAGCGGTTCTTGTAGATCATGGCTGGCGATGTAGGCAAATTGCTCCAGTTCGTGGTTGGTGCGAACCAGTTCGGCATTCGTATTCCGGAGTTCGAGCGTTCGCTCCGCCACACGTTTTTCCAGTTCCTCGGCGACTTCCTCCAGATTTTTCCGTGCTACCACCTGCTGTGTAATATCGATGGCCGACCCCAGCAACCGGACGGGTTTTTGTTGGGCATCAAAAATCACTTTTCCAATTGCCCGTATCCAGTGAACGGCATGGTCGGGCTGGGCCAGCCGGGCTTCGTAGTGCAAACGACCCGTTCGGAAAGCCTCTTCGTGCGCTCTGGCCCGAATTGGCAGGTCATCCGGGTGGATGGCTCCACTAAATTCAGAATGCTGATGTGGCTGATTTGGGGCCAATCCGAAAATTTCCACGAGCCGGTCCGAATACTTAAAAACGCCATGCTCGATGTCCCAGTCATACGTTCCCATTTCGGCGGCTTCAACGGCCAGCCGGGATCGCTGTTCGGCCTCATAAATGGTGATGCGGGCTTCCACTTTCTCCGTCACATCGTTAACGGTAACCATGATACCGGAAACCGTTTGGTCGGTTCCGAAGAGGGGAGCATATTCAAAATCAAGGTAATATTTGCCCATGCCCTCCGGGGTATTCACATAGGCGAGGGCTTCTTTTTCCGTGTACGATTCACCCGTTTTGTAAACTTTGGCAAGCAGATCGGGAAAGGGCTGATCATGCAATTCCGGAAATATCTCCAGCAATTTTTTCCCCTGAACCTCCGAAAAGGGCCGTTTCCACAGCGTTTTCAGCATGGTCTCGTTGGCAATTTCGATGATCAGGTCGGTTCCTCTGAAAATCGCCATCGCGATCGGCGACTGAATGACCAGATTCCGAAATTGCCGTTCACTTTCCTGCGTAGCGTGTTTGGATTTGACCAGTTCGGTCACCTCATTGGCTACAACGATGATGCCGCTCACCGACTGATCGGCTTCCCGCAGGGGCTGATAAACAAAATTGACATAGACGGTGTCCGTTTTTCCAAACCGGTTGAGGGCGACGGCAAATTCGTTGCCAAAAAAAGGTTCGCCCGTTTCGACAACCCGGTTCAGTAATTCCAGGATGCCCTGATTGCGAATTTCCGGCAAGGCATCCAGTATTGCCTTTCCGAGCGTCTGCTCCGCCGACTTTCCAATCAGATTGAGATAAGCATCATTGGCGGCCTCAAACACAAAATGAGTTCCCTGTAAAACCGCAATGCCCACCGGGGCCTGGTTAATCACATTTCGAATGTGATCTTCGGCCTTCAGGCGGTTCTGCGCAATCCTCAGTTGAGCCTGACGGTCGATTTCGGCTAACTGTTTCGCCTGTTTGAATTCGTTTTCGTGGCGTTCAATGGTATCGATGGCCGTAGCAATCTGTGAGCCGATCTGCTCTACAAAGTGCTGGTAATCCGTATCGAAATTACGATGGGGATTAAGTCCGACCAGCAGAATGCCTATCTGCTGTTCCGAACCGGCTTTTTGAACGGGTAAAATAAAGGCACTGTCGGGTAGTCGGTCTGTCAGGGATCGGACAATCTTGCTGATTTTTTTCGATACCCCCTGAATCCGAACCGGCTGGCCGGTTTCAACTACGGTTTTGAGTTGCCAGAAATGGCCGGTGGCGTCATCGGCGAGCGCAACGGTTTTTTCGAATGGATTTTCTTCCGGTATAATTCCCGAACAATGAATCAATTGGGCTTTCTGCCCATCCGGATCGATCAGATAAAAGGCGGCAAACGGAATGTCTTTGTAGTTTTGGCCCAGAACGTCAATGGCAATATGGCCTGCATCGACTTTTGTCTTTGCGGATAAAACCCGGCTGGTTAGCGCATTCAGCGTCTCCAACCGGCGTTGTTGCAAAACCTTGTTCGTTTCTTCATGGCAGGCGCAGAACAAGCCGCCTACTTCCCCATTTTCGTCGATGATTGGGCTATATGAAAAATTGAAATAGCCCTCTTCGGGAAATTCTTTTCGTTCCAGCAACAGCATCAAGTCCTGGCCGTAGATCGATTGCTGCTGATCAAAAACCAGATTTTTCATCGGAAGCAGGCTTTCTTCCCAGATTTCGGACCAGAGTTCGTTGGCGGGTTTGCCCAGAAAGGCCGGGTGTTTGTGACCCATCAGCGGCACATAGGCATCGTTGTGTAGGTTGATCAAGTCCGGTCCCCACCAGATAAACATGGGGTAGCTGGACCGAAGCACGATGCTGACGGCGGTTTTTAAACTTTGAGGCCACTGTTCGGGTTCGCCCAGGGGCGATTTGGACCAGTCTAAAGCCCGCAGGAGTTGGCCTACTTCACCACCGCCTGCCAAAAAACGGGGTAA
The DNA here is from genome assembly GCF_051857545.1 of Larkinella fluvii. Lineage (NCBI taxonomy): Bacteria > Pseudomonadati > Bacteroidota > Cytophagia > Cytophagales > Spirosomataceae > Larkinella > Larkinella fluvii. The sequence goes on from NZ_JBPZHB010000004.1 coordinate 343,258, forward strand.
ATTGGGATTCGGTGTCTGTTTACTTACCAAGTCGATGTTCGAAAATTGCCGGTTGTATGATAAAGTTACTAAATATAAAAATGCACCCGATAACGCCCGCTTACTTCTTCACTTCCCTGAAATCCAGTTGCTGAATCAGGGCCGGGTTTTCGGGCGTAAGGGTAAAGAATACGTCGATATTTCCTTTTTCGCCTTCGATCAGGAAACGTCCCCGCAGTTGGTTTTCAGCAATCAACTCCCCGACGCGAACAACGCTCCCCACTTTGGCGTACAAATCCTGTACCGTTTTTTGGCGGATTTCCAGCGACAGATCCGGGAAGAAATTTTCCGCAAAGAGTTTGCTTTCAGCCGCATTCGTCCAGTCGGGAAGGAGTTGAACCAGCTCGGCTTTTCGTTGCGCCAGGATTTTGGAAACCGGAATCAGGCGGGGTTTTAAGCCTGCCGTCGTAATCAGCGTATCCAGGGCCGCCCAGTTTACCGAACCCATGCCGGCGTAGGTTAGGTTCCCGAAGGCCACCACGCCGATCCCGTATTCCGGCATGATCCACCACTGGCTGCCAAAGCCGGGGAGTCCGCCCGTATGCCCCACATAAACCCGCCCGTCGCAATCGCGGCTCCAGCGCAGGCCGTAGCCGTAGCTGCTCACCATCGGGCAGGCCCGGCCACTGGGGTATTTAAAACCGGCACTGAGGCTGTTGAATGTCCAGGGTTGCTGCATTTCGCGCACCGAACTGCGTTTCACTGGCGGTCCGTCGCCACGGCCGGTTTCAGCAACACTTCGTGCGGGCCAGGCCGACTCATGGAAAGCCATGTATTTGCTGAAATCTTCCACGGATGTGATTAACCCGCCCATCGCGCCGTACGATCCGTCGTGCAACAGCGGTTCTTCGAGCCAGGTGTTATCCTGCCAGCGGTAGCCGTGAGCCAGCAGGGCTGGCGGTATTTTGGTGTATTCCCAAACGGTTTGCGTCATGCCCAGCGGTTTGAAAATTGCTTCGTCGATGTACTGCTGGTACGGTTTTCCGGAAACTTTGGTGATGATGGCACCCAGCATCGCAAACCCCAGGTTGCTGTATTCGTAGGTAACGCCCGGAACGTTCGAAAGCGACAATCCCCCCGCAATCAGTTTGAGCAAATCGGCCGGACTGTCGTCCAGTTGCCGGTCACCCCAGGGATTGTCTTCGGGAAATCCCGCCGAATGCGTCATCAGATTCCGAACCGTAATCAGGGGCGAATCCGAGGTGAGATACGGCAGTTTTTTCAACTCGGGAATGTAGAGGTAAGCCGGATCATCGAGCCGCAGTTTACCTTCGTCCCGCAGTTTTAGAATCGCCATCGTGGTCACACTTTTGCTCATGGATGCAATGCGAAACAGTGATTTCGGCGTAGCGGCTATCTTCTTAGCCACATCGGAATAGCCAAAACCGCCCGCATGAACCAGCTTTCCGTCGACCACAATGCCAAACGCCAGACCCGGAAAATGGTTCTTCTCAGCATGCTGGCGGTATAAACTGTCGATGATCGGAAAAACCGCTGCGATCTTTTCATTCCGCTGGGGATCGGCAAAAACCGGTGCCTGGTAAGTGGTCGAATACGAGGCTGGAAGTCGATCACCGGCAGCGGGTTTGGGCTGGCTCTGAGCGAGCGACGTAACGAGTAAGGCGAGGGGGAAGATGTATTTTTTCATGGCTGTATTCGGTTGCGCTAAAATAGGACGCATTTATGAAAAGAGCTATTTCTGACCAACAAGAACTACCTTTGTCTGGAACGAAGCCCCGGCAGCATCTTGGAACAGAAGATCCTTTTTATTACCCCGCCTTTCACGCAGCTCAACACGCCGTATCCGGCCACGGCTTACCTGAAAGGTTTTCTGAATACGAAAGGATTTCGTTCGCATCAGGCTGATCTGGGGATTGAGGTGATTCTGGATCTGTTTTCGGGAAAAGGTTTGCGAACGTTATTTGCCGAACTGGACGCTTCGGATGCTGAACTCTCTGAAAACAGCTTTCGGATTTTTTCGCTCCGCGACGATTACATCAGCACCATCGACCCGGTGATCCGGTTTTTGCAAAACAAAAATCCGACGCTGGCCCATAGCATTTGCGACCGTTCTTATTTGCCCGAAGCCTCGCGGTTTGCCCAACTCGATGACATGGACTGGGCGTTCGGCACGATGGGCATTCACGACAAAGCGCGGCATCTGGCCACTCTGTACCTCGAAGACCTCGCCGATCTGATCACCGAAGCGGTCGACCCTCACTTTGGATTCAGCCGCTATGCCGAACGACTGGGCCGCTCGGCCACGCACTTCGATGACCTTCATGCGGCATTACAAGCTCCCGAAACCCTGATTTCGGTAACCTTAACGAATCTGCTCGAACAACGGCTGCAACAATGGCAACCCGATGTGGTTTGTCTGACAGTTCCGTTCCCCGGAAACCTGTATGGTGCGTTAAAGTGCGGTCAGTATCTCAAGAAACACCATCCCGATATCGCCGTCATCATGGGGGGCGGTTATGCCAATACGGAACTCCGTTCGCTGAAGGAACCCCGGGTTTTTGATTACGTCGATTACATCTGCCTCGACGACGGCGAAGCACCCTTGCTTTCGCTGCTGGATTTTCTGGCGGGTCAGCGCGACCTAGCCGGTTTGAAGCGGGTGTATGCCCGGACGGATGGCGTCGTGACCTACCACAACCAGAACCGGGAGCGCGATGTAGCGCAGCGCGATACCGGCACGCCCGACTACCGTGACCTGCGGCTGAACGACTATTTATCCGTCATTGAAATCGTCAATCCGATGCACCGGCTCTGGAGCGACGGACGCTGGAACAAGCTGACGCTGGCGCACGGTTGCTACTGGGGGAAATGTTCGTTTTGCGACGTTTCTTTAGACTACATCAAGCGGTATGAACCCCTGACAGCAGCCCTGCTTTGCGACCGCATCGAAGAGATTATCGAACAAACCGGGCAGAACGGTTTTCACTTTGTGGACGAGGCCGCCCCGCCCGCTTTGATGCGTGATCTAGCCCTCGAAATCATTCGCCGGAAGCTAACGGTGGTCTGGTGGACCAATATCCGGTTTGAAAAAAACTTCACCCCCGACCTCTGTCAGTTGCTGAAATTTTCGGGCTGCATTGCGGTGTCGGGCGGTCTGGAAGTAGCGTCGGATCGCTTGCTCGAACGCATGAAAAAAGGGGTCACGGTGGCGCAGGTGGCCCGGGTCGCCGATGGTTTTACGCAGGCAGGCATCATGGTTCATGCGTACCTGATGTACGGTTTTCCGACGCAAACGGCGCAGGAAACCATCGATTCGCTGGAAATGGTGCGGCAATTGTTCGAAATCGGGATTGTGCAGTCGGGGTTCTGGCACCGGTTTGCCATGACGGCCCACAGCCCGGTGGGATTGCATCCGGCGGGTTTCGACGTCCAGCGGATTGGCCCCGACACCGGTTTGTTTGCCGACAACGACCTGGACCATGACGACCCGCTGGGGGCCGATCACAGCCTGTTTTCCGAAGGCTTGCGGAAGTCGCTTTTCAATTACATGCACGGCGTCGCTTTTGAGTTTCCGCTCAAAAAGTGGTTTGATTTCAAAACACCACCGACCAGCATTCCACCCAAGTATATAGAGCAGAGTATTCGTCAATTGCCAGACAGCGATTTTCGGGCGAATGCGATGGTGATCTGGCCGGGGAGTTTGCCGGAGGTGTCAATTCTGGAAGTCAGGAAAGGCAATAAGGTAAGCGAAGTGACCGAGTTGGTTTTCTACACGAAGAAAAGTGAATGGGCGTTGGAAACCAGCGTTTCGGTGGGAGAGTGGCTGGAGGGCGTGATACCCAGGCTGGTGATTGGGAAACATGAACCCTACTCCCTCGACGGCTTGAAAGCGGACTTTGAAGCCGCCGGTTTAGGGAGTTTTGGGATCTTTATGCAGTCGGCAACTTGGCGAAATCTGCGTCAGAATGGACTGCTGATTGTTTGAGATTAATAATCTTTTTTGTTGTCGCGTTTCGCCTGTTTGTCGGCCCGTTTTTCCTTCAACGTTTTCTCCGACGGTTTTTTTGCGCTTCCTTTTGTGGGTGCTTTTTGCTGTGCCATGGTTTTGGGGATTAGAATTTTATAAGTGAAAGACAAAAAAGCGATTGAAAACCGATACGTTTTTAGCCCCGGTTCTTTTGTCTAACGTCTTTTCTCTTTAATCTGGCTTAAGATAGCCTTAAAAAACGAAAAATAAATCGCATTGTGGATTAAAAAGAAGAATTGCCCCGGAAAACCCCGGTTTCGCAACTTGAGCTATCTTTGCAGCCGAATGAAACCGATTTCTGACCATGACCCCACTTCAGCCCAACAATCCGCTTCACGGCAAAACCCTCGAAAACATCCTGACGGAACTGGTGGAACACTATGGCTGGGCGCGGCTGGGGCAACGCATCACCATCCGCTGTTTTACTGACAATCCGAGCATCAAATCCAGCCTGACGTTCCTGCGAAAAACACCTTGGGCGCGGCAGAAAGTGGAAGAGCTGTACCTGACCCTCAAAACCAAGTGACCTGTTTTTTATGAGAAAACCCTACCTGATCTTCCTGCTCTCCACCTTGTTATTTGGCGGCATGGTGTCCGAAAAACCGGCTCCTGACCCCGAGTTTCCGGATGAACTCGTCCATTTTAAACCGTATGAAAACAACCCGGTTTTTGCCGGGACGAAGGCATCCACCTGGGATCATCACATCCGGGAACGGGGCTACATTCTTCGGGAGGGCCAAAACTGGTACCTGTGGTATACGGGTTATAAAGACGGAAAAAACACGACGAAATACCTGGGCCTGGCCACGTCTTCCGACGGGTTTACCTGGAAACGGCACCCGGAAAACCCCATTTATACCGCGGGTTGGGTGGAAGATATGTCGGTCGTAAAATCCGGCAATACGTATTATATGTTTGCGGAAGGGAAGGACGATGTCGCTCACCTCCTGACGTCGACTGACCGCCTTCACTGGGAAGAACGTGGCCCGCTCGATATTCGCGGTGCTGACGGAAAACCGCTCAGTGCCGGACCGTACGGCACCCCGGCCATCTGGAAGGAAGGCGGTGTCTGGTATCTGTTTTATGAACGGAACGATGCTGCGGTTTGGCTGGCTACTTCCAAAGACCTGAAAAGCTGGAAGAACGTACAGGATGAGCCGGTTTTGAAATGCGGGCCGGAGAAATACGATCAGTTTGCGGTGGCAACCAACCAGATTATCAAGTATAAAGGGCTTTACTACATGTACTATCACGCATCCGCTTTCAAAGACTGGCGGGAGTGGACGAATAACGTGGCGGTTTCGAAAGACCTGATTCACTGGAAGAAATACGCTAAAAACCCCATCATGGAAAACAATACGTCGAGCGGATTTCTGGTTCATGACGGTACGAAATACCGGCTTTACACCATGCACCCGGACGTCCGGGTTTTTCTGCCCGCTACCCAACCCTAATCAATTGATTTAACTTTCCCAACCTGATGAAACGCTATTTTCTGCTTATCGCCTTCGTTTATTCATTCTTTCCGGTTTTTTCGCAAACCTCAACAGCTTCTCAACCCAATGCCGCGAAAAAACCGACGTCTGGCAATCCGGTATTTCCGGGCTGGTATGCCGATCCCGAAGGCATTATTCTCGGGAACAAATACTGGATTTACCCGACCTATTCGGCACCATATAACCAGCAGGTTTTCATGGACGCCTTTTCGTCACCCGACCTCGTGAACTGGACGAAGCACAGCCGGATTATCGACACCACGGCCATCAAATGGGCCTGGCGGGCGATGTGGGCACCGGCTATCGTTGAAAAAGGCGGCAAGTATTACCTGTTTTTCGGAGCCAATGACATTCAGAATGATCAGAAAGACGTGGGCGGGATTGGCGTGGCTGTCGCCGACAATCCGGCGGGGCCATTCAAGGATTATCTGGGTAAACCGCTGATCGACAAGATCATCAACGGAGCACAGCCCATCGATCAGTTTGTTTTCAAAGATAAAGACGGTCAATATTACATGATTTATGGCGGCTGGCGGCACTGCAACATCGCTAAACTGAAAGACGATTTCACCGGTTTTGTGCCGTTCGCCGATGGCACGACGTTTAAGGAAATTACGCCCAAAGGTTACGTGGAAGGGCCATTCATGTTCATTCGCAATGGCAAATATTACTTCATGTGGTCGGAAGGTGGCTGGACCGGCCCCAACTATTCCGTCGCCTACGCCATGGCGGATTCACCGTTTGGTCCTTTCGAGCGGATCGATAAAATTCTCAAGCAGGACCCCGGCGTGGCAACCGGCGCTGGGCATCATTCGGTGATTCAGGTGCCGGGAAAAGATCAATGGTACATCGTGTATCACCGCCGACCGCTGACAGAAACCGATGGCAATCACCGCGAAACCTGCATCGACGTGATGGAATTTGATGCGAAGGGATTGATTAAACCGGTGAAAATTACGGTGGAAGGCGTGAAGCCGCAGCCGTTGAAGTAGCAGCGTTCAGTGTTCGTTATTCAGTGTTCAATATTCAGTGTTCAATATTCGGTGTTCATTATTCGTTATTCAATATTCGTTATTCAATATTCAATTTTTAAAAGTTAAGCAATATCGAATATTGAATAACGAACACCGAATGTTGAATAGCAAATAACGAACTCCCGATCATTTACCGACTGCCCGTTTCAAAATACCGCCGACGAAACTTCCCAGAAACGTAAGGAAAATAGAGCCGTAGAGGCAGAAAAGCTCCAGTTCGTGTTTTCCTCCGTTATCGGGGGTTGCCGTAAAAAACGTGTAACCAATCCATAGAAAAGCCGCTTGCAAAACCGCCAGCACCCAACCTTTGCGGGGTTCCAGAAAACCGATGATGGCGGCACTGACAGCCGCCAGAAAATAGGGCCAGTGTACCACATCCGCCCATTTGATCACAAACAGCAACAGCGCACTGTTGGCCAGCACCAACAGGGTGTTGATGATGAGCCGTGTGTTGAAAAACGGTTCGCGGGCGTGTGAAGTATTGGGCGATTGTGACATCTGGGTGGCTATTTTTTTGCGAAATTAGTCACAATTTCCATCCGGTGTACAGACCGGGCCGGCAATGGTTTCGGCTTTGGCCAGTGGATTAACGTCTTTCCATTCACCGTACGACTTGATGAGCGCACCCAGAAACGTCTCGGGTGCCTGCGCACCGGAAACGGCGTATTTCTGGTTAAAGACAAAAAAAGGAACGCCGGTAACGCCAACCTGCCGGGCTTCCCGAATGTCCGCTTTTACTTCGGCCGCAAACTGATCGGATTCCAGCACCTGTTCGACGTCAGGAGCCGTCAGACCGATGTCGGTTCCGAGTTGTAGCAGGGTGTCGTGATCGGCGGTGTTGAGTCCTTCGGTAAAATATGCTTTAAACAGGCGTTCTTCCATGTCGTCGCCTTTGCCCTGGGTTTTGGCGAGCTGCACCACGCGGTGGGCGTCGAAGGAATTGGCTACCACGGCTTTGTCGAAGTCGTAGTGCAGTCCGACTTCGGCGGCCATGTTGGTCACATAATCATTCATTTGTTTGGCATAGCCGAGCGTCCAGCCTTTGGCTTCGGCCAGGTATTCGGTAATGCTTTTGTCCGGGTTGGTCTCCTGAGCCGGGTTAAGCTGAAAGCTTTTCCAGACAACCTCAATCGACTCTTTTTGATCAAACTGCTCCAGAGCGGCTTCAAATTTGCGTTTCCCGATGTAGCAAAACGGACACATCACGTCCGACCAGATTTCAACTTTCATTTTCTTGGGTAGTTATAAAAAAACGAATTTATCTCAAATTCCGGGGAATCGAACGACTCCCGCCAACCATTAGATGTTGTTACATCAATAAGGATTTGGCGAGAAATTTGGTTCAGGAAACCATCCATAATCCAACCATCGCCGGATTAAATTATACGTGAAAGTATACTACGACCTTTTTGTACATTTACGGCCGGATTTACCGGTAGCAAAACCGGTTGACTATAGGCATGAATGAACGGGAGAAATCATTGGAAAGTCTGAAAAAGATGGCTTTCCAGGCCGGCGAACTGAGTGAGGTGGAGTGGGAGGCTTTTGCGGCCTGCTGGCATCCAGTCGATTACCGACGGAAAACCACGCTGACCACCGCCGGTGAAATCGAACGCTACCTGTATTATGTGGTCGAGGGTGTTCAGCGGGCGTATTACGTGGGGGAGGGGAAACGGGATGCCACGCTGATTTTTTCGTATACCGGCTCGATGTCGGGCATTATCGACTCGTTTCAATTGCAAAAACCGTCGCTGTATTACCTCGAAACGCTGACCGCCAGCCGGTTGCTGCGGATTTCATACGCGGATTTCAACCGGGTTCTTGGCACGTATCCGGCACTGGAACGCTGGGGACGCATCGGTACAGCGGCTGCGATGTCGGGCCTGATGGAGCGGTATATCGAGCTGATGACGTTCAGTGCCGAAGAGAAATTTCGGGTGTTGTTGACCCGCAGTCCGCACGTCCTGCAACTGATTCCGCACAAGTACCTGGCGTCATACCTCGGTCTGGACCCCACCACCTTCAGCAAATTACTGGCTTCCGTCAAATTGTAGCCGGGTTGAAAATCTTGGTCTGCACCAATATTTTTCGGTTGAAACCGTCGTAGGTTTGTCTGCATAAACGCCCATAGCCATGTCCGAATGTCGACCTAACGACTTGCTCGATCAGTTAGCCCGTGAAACGCAAACGCTCGTTGAGCTGGTCCTGGCGGAATTTAGTCCGCTGTCAGTTTGTGAGTTAAACCGCCAGCCCGCCCCGGATCGGTGGAGCATTGCGCAGTGCTTGGAGCACCTGAACAGCTACGGGCATTACTACCTGCCGCAGCTCGAAGCCGCCGTTTTGAAAGGCGAAACCGAGTCGATTTGGGCCGCTTCGACGTTTCGCAGCGGCTGGCTGGGTAACTACTTCGCCAATTCGATGCAGCCCAGGGCCGACGGTTCGATTGGGTTAAAAATGAAAGCCGTCAAGGAACACACGCCCGTTTCGAACCTGAATGCGTCGGCGGTTTTAGCGGTTTTTCTGGAACAGCAACACGCCTTGCTGGAACTGCTGGAACGCGCCAAACTGGTGAACATTCAAAAACTCCGCATCCCCATTTCCATTGCCCGATTCATCCGGCTTTCGGTGGGCGACACCTTCCGGTTTCTGATTGCGCACGAGCAGCGGCATGTGTTACAGGCCCGTCGCGTGGCCTCCGAGCTGATTCTTCGTCCGAACGTTTCGGTAGAATCGTAATATTTCCTAAGTTTGGTCATGCTCCTGACCATAACCATCCTCGGCATTCTTGCCCTCATTGCGCTTATCTCGTTTGTCCGCCTGCATACCTTCCTGGCCTTTCTGGCGGTTTCATTGGGCGTCGGTCTGGCCCTGGGCCAAAAACCGCTGGAAATTCTGGATTCGATTCAGAAAGGCATCGGCGGAACGCTCGGTTCCATCACTGCCATCATCGCCCTGGGCGCGATGCTCGGCAAACTGGTTGCCCAAAGCGGGGCCGCCCAGCGTATTGCCGTCAAACTCATGGATCTGGTGGGCACCCGCCACGCCCGCTGGGCTTTTCTGGTAACCGGTTTCATTGTCGGGCTGCCGTTGTTTTATTCCGTCGGATTTCTGCTGCTGGCTCCGCTGGTCATCACGGTTTCGTACCGCTATAAACTCCCCGCGCTCTACATCGGCCTGCCCATGCTGGCGTCATTGTCGGTGACGCAGGGCTACCTGCCGCCCCACCCGGCTCCGCTGGCGATTCTGAAACAGTTCAATGCCGACATGGGACTGACGCTTTTTTACGGCATCATCGTTTCCATTCCGGCCATCCTGATTTCCGGTGCCTTGTTTGGCTCGACCCTGAAACGCTACACGACCCCGGCCAATCCGGCCTTCATTGCGCCCGACCTGAGTGAAGACCAGATGCCTTCGGCCACCACCAGTTTCCTGACGGTTTTGCTGCCAATTTTATTGATTGGTCTCAGCACCTTTCTGAATCCGTTGTTGCCGGAAGGCTCGCTGGTTCAGCAAGTGATTGGTTTTGTGGGCGAACCGGTGGTGAGCATGTTCCTGTCGGTGCTGGTGGCGACTTATACGCTGGGGCTTCGGCGGGGAAAAACCATGCCGGAAGTGACCGGGCTGTTTGGCGAAGCGGTCAAGGATGTGGCCATGCTTTTCCTGATTTTTGGCGGGGCCGGGGCCTTGAAACAGGTGTTGACCGACGGTGGGGTGAGCCAGTCCATTGCCGAAATGATGGAAGATTCGACCCTGCATCCGTTTGTTCTGGCCTGGGGCATGGCCGCCCTGATCCGGGTTTGCACCGGCTCGTCGACGGTTTCGGGCATTACGACGGCCGGTTTTGTCGCGCCCATGCTGGCGGCTACGGGCGTGGAGCCTAACCTAATGGTGCTGAGCATCGGGGCTGGTAGCATGATGTTTTCCCACGTCAACGACACCGGTTTCTGGCTGTTTCGCGAATATTTCCAGTTGTCAATGGCCGATACGCTCAAAACCTGGTCGGTAATGGAAACGCTGGTGTCGATTACCGGTTTGGCGGGGGTGATGGCTCTGAATCTGATTCTTGGCTAGAAACTTTTGCCGTTCAGACCAGCTTGTCCACGGTAATCGGCAGTTCCCGAACCCGTTTCCCGGTGGCGTGAAAAACCGCATTGGCCACCGCAGCCGCCACGCCAACGATGGCGATTTCGCCCAGGCCTTTCGCGCCGATCGGGTTGACGTGAACATCCGGCTGATCCACGAAAAAGACCTCGATTTGCGGAATATCGGCGTGAACCGGGATGTGGTAGCTGGAAAAATCGCTGGTTACGTAGCGGCCATACCGGTGGTCCATCACGGATTCCTCCATCAACGCCATGCCGATTCCGCCCACGACGCCCCCAATGGACTGGCTGCGGGCGGTTTGGTAGTTGATGATTTTGCCGACATCGGCGCAGGTTACCACCCGTTTGACGCGCACCTCACCGGTGACGGGACTTACCTGAACTTCCACAAAATGACAGCCAAACGAATACATGGAATACTGGTCACGCTCCGGCCCCGATTTCGATTCTTCCGTGACTTCCACCCGGGGCAGCTTGTGATACTTCAGAATGTCCGTGTACAAAACGCTTGACCGGGACTCGGCATTTGGATAAATCCGGCCATTCTTAATCACGATTTCGTCGGGCCAGGCACTGCTCAGGATGGAACCGGGCATAGATGCTCCGAGAATCAGGAGCTTGTTTTTCAGGGCTTTGCAGGCATCGTGAACGGCTGATCCCACGCTGGGAATGGTGGCCGACCCGCTCTGGCCGGGGGCGTCGGGTAAACTGGAATCGCCCAGATCGAAGCGGATTTTTTTGGGACTGACGCCCAGCATCCGGGCCGCAATCTGCGTCATGACCGTACCGGTTCCGGGGCCAATGTCCATCGTCGCGCTCTGGACCACCACCGAACCGTCGGCTTGCATCATCGCTTTGGCTTTGGAAGGATGGCGGTGAAAACCGTAGAGACTGGACGCCATGCCGTAGCCGACCCACATGCCATCGGTTTGCATCGACCGGGGTTCCGGCTTACGGTTTTTCCAGCCAAACTGCTCCGATCCCATGCGATAACACTCTTTCAGCGACTTGGCCGACCACGGCAGGTTTCGTTCGGGGTCGGCATCGGCGTGGTTCCGCAGCCGCAATTCCAGCGGGTCGAGTTGTAGGGCAAAAGCCAGTTCGTCGAGCGCCGATTCCAGGGCAAACATCCCCGTCGCATCGCCGGGGCCACGCATCCAGGTGGGCGTGTTCACATCCAGGTTGAGCAGCCGGTAGCGGGTGGACACATTAAGGCAGGCATACATCGCCCTCGTGGCCAGGATTGTTCGTTCGAGGTGTTCTTCGTAGGCCGAAGTCTGCCCAACGCCTTCGTGCGTAATCGCCGTCAGGATGCCGGTTTTGGTGGCACCCATCGCAATTTTTTGTTCGGTAAAAGGGCGATATCCCACCGAGGTAAACATCAATTCGCGGCCCAGAACCAGTTTGACCGGCCGTTTGACCTGTTTGGCTGCCAGCACAGCCGCAACTGTGTGGGGCCAGACCCGGATGCCCGAACCAAAAGCCCCTCCGATAAATTGGGCGTTCACTTTTACATTGTCACGAGGCAATTTAAACGCCTGCGCCAGATTGCCCTGCGCCGATTTAACCCCCTGATTTTTATCGTAAACCGTCAGCTTGTCGTCGGCTTCCCAAACCGCAATAATGGCGTGGGGTTCCAGCGGCTGGTGATGCTGGGTGGGAATGGTATAAGTAGCTTCCAGTTTGACTTCCGCCGATTGCATCGTGTCGGGATCACCCCGGTCGTAATCCTGAAACGGGGACGTTTTGTTCCGCTGTACGTTAACCGCAATGGCTGCTTTTGACCGGTTGGCGACAAAGTCAGTCTGGTGGGTTTCAGTCTGGTAATCAATCTCTACCAGCGAAGCCGCCTGTTGAGCCTGCTCCAGCGTTTGGGCCACCACCATCGCAACGGGTTGGCCGCTGAAATAGATCAATTCATCATAAAACACCCGAAACGCCGTGCCGATCTGAGCCCGTTCGGCGGGTTGTTTGACGGGTGGGTAAGCGGGTACACCGGGCGAATTCCGGTGGCTGATGACGGCCAGAACACCCGGCGCTGCTTCCGCCGGTTTGGCGTTTATGTTCGTAATGCGGCCTTTGGCGATGGTGCTGGTAATCAGAACCGCGTGGGCAAGGTTGTCGAACGGATATTCGGCTGAATAGGTGGCCGCTCCCGTTACTTTCAATCGGCCATCGACGCGGTTGAGCGAAGGTTCCGGTTCGGCAGGAGGTAGGTGGGCATTTGCCATAGAATGGATCAGGAAAGACCGGCGGCTATTTTTAACGCCTGAACAATGGCGTTCGGTGCGACTTTCAGTTTGTAGGCATTGTGTTCAAACGCCCGCGCGCCCTGCATGGCGACTTCAGCAGCCTGGCGAAAAATCGTTTCAGAAACCGTTTGCCCGGTCAGCAGCTTTTCGGCTTCGAACAACCGCCAGGGTTTGTGCGCTACGCCCCCCATCGCCAGTCGGACGGTTTTGATCCGGTTTTGGTCGATGTCGAGCGCGGCTGCCACCGAGACCAGCGCGAAGACGTAGGAGGCCCGGTCGCGCACCTTGAGATAATGGACGTGTTTCGGAAAAACCGCATCGGGAATCTCCACCGCCGTGATGAGTTCACCGTTTGCCAGGGTAGTATCCTGCTCGGGTCGGTTGTTTGGTAATCGGTGAAAATCGTTCATCGGAATTTGCCGTTCTCCATGGGGACCCTGCACCCAAACCTTTGCTTCCAGTGCCGACAATGCCACACTCAAATCGCTGGGGTGAACGGCGATGCAACTCCTGGGATCGGGTTTTTCGGGAACCCCAAAGATGGCGTGCATCCGGTTGATGCCTCCCAAAGCGCCACAGCCCGAACCGGGAATCCGTTTGTTGCAGGGGAAGGCCCGGTCGTAAAAATAGGGGCAACGGGTTCGCTGGAGCAGATTGCCGCCCACCGTCGCCATGTTGCGCAACTGACCCGACGCCCCGGCATTGAGGGCCTGCACCAGCAGCGGATGGCTGGCCAGAACCCGTTTGTGGCTGGCGACCTCGCTGTTCAGTACCAGTGCTCCAATTCGGAGAAAACCGTCCCGCTTTTCGATCTTTTTCAGCGGTAAGCGGTTGATATCGACCAGTTTTTCGGGAGCCGCAATGTTGTGTTTCATCAGGTCGATGAGGTTGGTACCCCCGGCAATAAACTGCGCTTTCGGATTAGTAGCGACCAGTTCGATGGCTTCCTGAAGGGTTGAAGGGCGGACGTATTCGAAAGGCTTCATGCGTTCTGACCACCGGTTTTAACGTCCAGAATGGCTTTCACAATATTGGGATAAGCTCCGCACCGGCAGAGGTTGCCGCTCATGTATTCCTGAATGTCGGCTTCGGAATTGGCGCGCCCCTCGCGAACGCAACTCACCGCCGACATCAGTTGGCCGGGGGTGCAATAGCCACATTGAAAACCGTCATGTTTGATGAACGCTTCCTGCATCGGATGCAAACGGTCGCCTTTTGCCAGCCCTTCAATGGTGGTTATTTTCCGCCCGTTCTGCATGACTGCAAAGCTCAGGCAGGCCAGCACCCGCTGTCCGTCGACATGAACGGTACAGGCTCCGCACTGGCCGAAATCGCACCCTTTTTTGGTGCCGGTCAGTCCGAGTTGTTCGCGCAATAAGTCGAGCAGAGTGGTTCGCGGATCAGTGGAAAGCCGCTGTTTTTTGCCGTTGACCGAGAGGGTGAAGCTCACTTTTTCGGCATTTCCGACGGGAGCTTCATCCGAATCCGGTTCGGCGGTTTTCAGGAACGGGAAGGGAGAAAGGGTCAGGCCAGCCACCGCCAGCGACTGTTTCAAAAACAACCGACGGTCACTCTGCTCAAAAAAGGTACCATCGTCCGGTGGGGTCGGGTCGTCTGGTTTATCGTCCGTCATCAAAAACTAAGGTTAAAGGTCGTCAGGGTAAAGTTAGTTTATAGTGGTCAGATTTATATTTTCTGAGACGACTGACGTAATTAAATTCAAATAACAAAACTAAATAAAAAAAATATACCATTTTGTTTTTTGTTTAATCGATTAAACATACATTTGAAGCGCCTGACTGCTCCTCATGAACAAGAAGAAAGTTTCCCTGAAAGACATTGCTGAGAAAGCGCAGGTTTCAACCGCACTGGTTTCGTATGTTCTGAATGGAAAAGAAAAAGAAAGCCGGGTCGGGCACGAGATCGCCGTTAAAATCAAACAGATTGCCAAGGAGCTGAATTACCAGCCGAATTACCTGGCGAAAAGTTTGCGGAGTGGAAAAACCCAGACGATTGGGTTGATTATTGCCGACATATCGAACCCGTTTTTTGCCAATATCGCCCGCATTGTGGAAGATGAAGCGAAAAAAAACGGATATACGGTTATCATCGGCAGTTCGGATGAAAAAGCGGAGAAGTCCTGGGATCTGATCACGGTTTTTCTGAACCGACAGGTGGACGGTTTTATCATCGTCTCGTCGGAAAATTCGGAAGAGCAGATTGAGTACCTGATTGAAAAGAACGTTGCTTTCGTCTTGTTGGACCGGCACTTCCCCGACATTCCTACCCATTTTGTTTCGCTGAACAGTTACAAAGCCGCCTTCGATGCGGGCGTTCATTTGATTCAGGGCGGGTATAAAAATATTGGGCTCATTGCCTATAAATCACAACTCTTTCACATGCAGGAGCGAATCCGGGGCTACCGGGAGTCGCTGGCAGAAAATGGAATTTCGTTTCAGCCGGGCTGGCTGAAAGAAGTAGGGTTCGATACGATCGACGAGGAAATCAAAATCGGCATCGACGAGATGCTGGCGTCGGCGTTTCCGGTGGATGCCCTGATTTTTGCGACCTACCGGCTGGCCATCACCGGTTTGAAATACATTAACGCGCTGGGATTGAAGGTCCCGGATGATCTGGCCATCGTCAGTTTTGGTCAGGCCGAAGTGTTTGATCTGTACTATTGCCCGATTACTTACGTCTTGCAACCCATGGAGGAGTTGGGAAAAACCGCCGTTGAAATTTTGATTCATCAATTGAAAGAACCTCATGATGAAAAAAGACAGATTCTGATGGAGGCCCAACTGATGGCGCGGGATTCGTCCCGACCCAAAGCAGCCATTTCCTGAAAATTCATCATTTTGGTGATCTGCTTAATCGTTTAAACAATACCCCAAATCCCCTGAAGGAGACTTGGACGATAAATAATCCGAGTGCATAAAGTCCCCTTTAGGCCGGGCCGACGCTTCGGGATTTAGGGGCCAATAGTACACTATTCCTTACCCTTAATTTTTTCCGTTTTTGTATGCAACGAAGACATTTTCTGAAATCTGCGGTGCTGGGTTCCGGAGCCATTCTGACTGGAATTCCCTTGTTGAGTGAAGCGGCCATTCCCAAACTGAAGATTACCAAAATCCGGTATTATGCGGCCCCCGGCTACAACAAACCGCTGTTTAATCAGGCGCGGGGCATTGTCGAGATCGAAACCGACGGCGGTATTGTTGGCATCGGTGAAGGCGGTTCGAAAGACATGATCGAGCAGTGTGCGCAGATGATGATTGGCGAAAATCCGTTCCGCATCGAACACATCTGGCAGAACCTGTACCGGGGCATGTTTTACCCGCCGGGCCGCGAAAAACTGCACGCCCAGGGGGCGCTCGACATGGCGCTTTGGGATCTCAAAGGCAAGGCGCTCGGTGTGCCGGTGTATGAACTGCTCGGCGGTGCGACCCGCGATTACGTCGAATGCTACGCCACCGGTTTCCGGGCGTCCAAAGCGACAACGGAAGAAGGTCGCGCGCAGGATTGCATCAAGGCCGGTTTGCGGGCTTACCGGATCGGGCCGACGGGCGGAAACGGCACCGAACCGTTCGATTTTTACGATAACGCGAAGAAAACCATCGACTTCTGCAAACGCATCGACGCGGCCGTTGGCGGGGGCGGCAAGTGGGCCGTCGATCTGCACACCCGGTTCGACACCACCGAAGGCATCAAAATCTGCAAGGCGCTGGAATCGCTGGAACCGTATTTTGTGGAGGACATCGTCCGGTCGGAAAACCCGGATGTCTACAAAACCGTGCGAGCGATGACCAACGTGCCCATTGCCGTGGGCGAACAGTTTGGCGACCGCTGGGACAGCAACACCTTTATCGAGCAGCACCTGATCGACTATACCCGGTTTACGGTTCCGAATACCGGCGGTATTTCCGAATTCAAAAAACTGGCGTCGATGTGTGAAACCCATTACGTGGGCATGATTCCGCATTTTACCGGCCCGTTATCCACGGCCACCCTGGTTCACGTCCTGGGCTCGAGCAGTCCGACGCGCTGCCTGATGGAACTGGGTGGGGGCGAACCCGAACGGCCGCCCTACTTTAACGAAGACTACGTGAATTTTAAAAACGGCAAATTATACCTCAATCCTGAACCGGGGCTGGGCGTCAAATTTGACCCGAAAAAAGCGACGTTTGTCCTGGAAGTTACCGCCAACACGAAGTTCCCGCACCCGATCCTGAAAGCCCCGGATGGTTCCATCCATAACTGGTAGAAGCAGGAGTTAAGAGTGATGAGTTAAGAGTGATGAGTTAAGAGTTAAGAGTTAAAAAGAACGCGTCAGCTTAACTCTTAACTCTTAACTCTTAACTCTTAACTCATCACTCTTAACTCCTGCTTCATCACTCATTTCCTACACCCTTATCTCTTCCTGAACATGAAAAAACCTGTAAAAATCCTGGTATTTCTGCTGGTTCTGGGCCAAACCCTGGCCTTTGCCCAGAACAACCGCGTGACCGGCAAAGTCATCGGTGCCGACAACAAGGCGCTTCCCGGCGTGAATGTGCTGGTGAGCGGAACCACCGTAGGTACGGTTGCCGATGCCGACGGCAACTACGCCATCAATGCGCCATCCGATGCTTCGCTGGTCTTTTCGTACATCAGCTACATCACCCAAACCGTTGCGGTCAACGGCCGTTCGGTGATCAACGTGCAACTGGTGGAGGATACCAAAAATCTGAACGAAGTGGTCGTAACGGCCCTCGGGATCAAACGGGAAGCGAAAACGCTGGGCTATGCCACGGCCACGGTCAACGCCGACCAGATTTCGACCAACCGCAGTCCGAACCTGATGACCGGTTTGCAGGGAAAAATGGCGGGGGTCAACATCTCGACCATGTCGACCGGGCCGGGCGGCAGTTCCAAAATCCGGATTCGGGGCCAGTCATCGTTCAGCGGACAAAACAACCCGCTGATTGTGATCAACGGCGTTCCGGTCGATAATTCCAACTATGCTCTCGGCGGTAACTTCGGAAACCGCTCGGCCAACAGCTCAGACGGGGGCGACGGTCTTTCGAGCATCAACCCCGACGACATCGAAACGATGACGGTTTTGAAGGGTGCCACGGCAGCCGCCCTGTACGGATCGCGGGCGAAAGATGGTGTGGTGATGATCACAACCAAAAGCCGGGGGGCGGGCAAAGGCTTCGGGGTGGAATACAACACCAATTTTACGACCGACACGCCCCTGGATTTTACGGATTTTCAGTATGAATACGGCCAGGGTGAGGGCGGTATTCGGCCCACAACGCCCAACCCGACTTCGGGCGTCTGGAGTTTCGGCGAAAAATTCCAGCCCGGCATGACGCAGGTGCTGTTCGACGGCGAAGTCTATCCCTACGAACCGGTGCGCAACCGTGTCCGGCAATTCTACAACATCGGAACCAATTTTACGAACACCCTGACGGTTTCCAACAACACCGAAAATGGCGGTTTCAGCCTTTCGTTTGCCAACACAGACAACAAGGCCATTACGCCCAACTCGGATTTCAACCGGAAAACCATCAACCTGGGCTTCTCGCAGAACATCAACAAAAACCTGGTTGCCAGCGGAAACATCAACTATTCCAACGAATACAACCGCAACCCGACGCAGCTCAACACCCAGGACTTTGCTACGCCCACGGTGGTGATGACCCTGGCGAACTCGATGCCGTTTGAAGCCCTCAAAAACAATCAGGTGCTGCCCAATGGCGATGAGTTCGTGTTTTCGCGGTTTCTGGTACGGAACAATCCCTATTATTCGGTGAACTACCACTTCGAGAACATCAAGCGCGACCGGCTTTTTGGCAACGTCGCGCTGAAATACCAGTTTACGAAATGGCTGTATTTGCAGGGACGGCTGGCGCAGGATTTGTACACCCGGAACCAGGATTACAACATTCCGAACGGCTACGCGCCCATTGCCAAAGCACCGGCGGGGTACGTCAACGGGTCGTATACGCAGGATGTGCGCAAGTTTGTGGAACGGAATTATGACTTCATTCTGGGCGGAAACCACACGTTCGGGAACATTGGCGTCGATGTTACTCTCGGTGGAAACCAGCGGTTTGTGCGGATGGACTACAACAGCGTGGCGGTGCAGGATTTTGTGCAGCCCGGTTTGTATACGGTGATGAATGGGCGGGTTAAAAACCCCCTGTACAGTTTGTCGGAACGGAAAATCAATTCGCTGTATGCGGCTGCGACCATCTCCTACAAGGAATATCTGTTCCTGAATGCCACTGCGAGAAATGACTGGTTTTCAACTCTTTCGCCCGAAAATCGCAGCATCCTGTATCCCTCGGTGACCGGTAGTTTCGTGTTTTCGCAGGCCTTTACCAACCTGCCCACCTGGCTGACGTTTGGGAAGATCCGTGCCGCGTATGCGCAGGTGGGTGACGATAACGTAAGCCCGTATTCCAACGCGTTGTTTTATGCCGTCAACAACAACAACTTCCCGACGCCTTCCGGCCAACTGGTTCCGGTGGGGGGGATCAACGCGTCGTCGGTGCCGAACCGCAACCTGCGGCCGTTGCGGGTATCGGAAGCCGAAGGCGGTATTGAGCTGAAATTCTTCAACAACCGATTGGGCCTCGACTTTACGTATTACCGGAAAATAACGGAAGATCAGATTCTGGCGACGCAGGTTTCGGATGCGTCGTCGTATACCAACAAACTGATCAACGTCGGCAAAAGCATGAACAAAGGGATCGAGGTATTGCTGACTGGCACGCCCATCAATACCTCGGCGTTTCGTTGGGATGTCAGCGCCAACTTTGCCTACAACACGTCCGAGGTACTGACGTTGGGGTTGGGCGTGGCCGATACCATGATTACCGTCGGCGGTTCGGGGGGCAGCACGCTCCGGCAGGTGGTGGGCAAACCCATTGGGCAGTTGTTCACATTTAATTACCTCCGCGATGCGCAGGGACGGCAGGTGTTCGACAAAGGGAGCGGGCGGCCATTGCGCAACAACACGCCGGTGAACGTTGGAAATGCGTTGCCGAAGTATTTTGGCGGTTTTACCAATACCTTCAATTACAAAGGTATAACGCTTTCCGCCCTGATCGATTTCAAATTAGGTCACAAAATGATTGGCGGTCAGAACATGAATTACCTGCGCCACGGATTGCACAAAAAGACGCTCGATGGCCGGGCCGAAGGCTACGTGATTGGCAAAGGCGTGAACCCGGACGGCGAAGTGAACACGACGCGCTCCGCCGTTCAGCCGTTCTACGAAACGCCCAATGTGCTCGGGATTTACGAGGATTTTATCTACAACGCCGGGTTCTGGAAACTCCGTCAGCTTACACTGGGCTATGATTTTACGAAGCTGCTGCCGCAGAAATTTTTCATCAAAGGCATTCGCCTGAGTGCGGTCGCCAACAACGTGGCGGTTTTGAAAAAATGGACCGAAAACATGGACCCGGAAATGGTAAACAACGCTTCGGATAATGCGACCGGTCTGGATTTCTGGCCAAGCTTGCCCCCAACCCGCAGCATGGGTTTCAACCTGAACATCAAGTTTTAATCCGTTGAACGATCCTGAAAAGAAACCATGAAAACGAAACTAAAACTCATTCTGGGCTTGCTGATGACGTTCAGTCTGCTCACCGGTTGCGACGATCAATTCGACGAAATCAACACCAACAAAGTCGATCCCACGACGCTGGCGCCGTCGTTCGTGATGAACAAAGCGATCATCGACGCGACTTACCTCGACGGTTTCGGGACGCTGCAAATGCTGTGTTACGAATTCGGCATTGTGCAGCAGATCATCACGCCCTACGGCAGCTCACTGGCTGGGGCGAACTACAACCAGAACAACGTGAGCAACACGCCCCTGGTCTGGCAGAATTTTTACCGGAACGTGCTGAAACAGATTGTCGATGTGGTGGAGAAAACGAAAGAAGATGCCAACCGAACCAATCTGTATCACTCGGCCCGGATCTGGAAGGCGTATGCGTTCATGATTTTGACCGACACCTACGGCGACATTCCGTATTCCGAAGCGGCCAAGGGGTATATCAGCGAAATCACCTCGCCGAAATACGACTCGCAGGAAGTGATTTACAAGGACATCCTGAAGGAACTGGACGAAGCCTCGGCGGCCCTGGATGCGACGAAAGCCATTGAAACCACCGACATTTTATACGGAGGCAACGTGGCTAAATGGAAAAAACTCGGGTATTCGCTGATGTTGCGGGCCGCCATGCGCCTGACCAAAGTAGACCCGACCACCGCCAGAACCTACGTAACCAAAGCCGTGACCGGTGGGGTCATGCAGTCCAACGATGACAACTCGGTGATGCGGCACACGGCTTTGTATAACAACTGGATTGCCAACCACTTACAGGCCCGCGAGAAAACAAATTTTTACCTGACTGCGCCGTTTGTGAATTACCTCAAGACCAACAATGACCCGCGTCTGGGTTCGATTGCGGTCCGGTATGTGGGCGCGAAAGGCGGGCCGGAGCAGGTGGCTTCCCGCGCGTCGACCGACCCGAAATTGCAGATCGGGATGCCGATGGGCTACGACAACGTGACGGTTTCGACCCCGGTGGTTCTGGCGCAATTCGGCGTTGCCAGCCTTTGGGATTTTACGCAGGTCAACCTGAACACGGTGTTGAAACTGGATGCGCCGGAGTTTCACGTCACACACTCGCAAACGCAACTGCTGCTGGCGGAGGCCGCCGTGCGGGGTTGGGTGACGGGGAATGCGGCTGATTTTTACGCCAAAGGCATTCGGGCGAACATGGAACAGATGGCTGCGTACGACGCCACAGCCGCCATCAAGGAAGATGCCATTCAGGCGTATCTGGCGGCTCATCCCTTCGATACGGCCAAGGCGCTGGAGCTAATCAATACGCAATACTGGGTGTCGTCGTTCCTGAACGGCCCCGAATTGTTCGCCAATTTCCGCCGAAGCGGTTTTCCGACTTTATCCAAAAATCCCTATCCGGCTTCTGAAATAACCGAGGACTTCATTCGCCGGATGCCGTACCCCGACAGTGAAACCATCGTCAACCAGCAAAACGTCAATGCCGCCATCGCCCGGCAAGGGCCGAACACCTTGAGTACGCGGGTTTGGTGGGACAAAAAATGAGTTATTTCACGGAGTTAACCAGAGAACATCAGAGTTTATCAGAGTAAAAAGAAAAAAATATACTTTGATAAACTCTGATGTTCTCTGATTAGCTCTGTGTAACAATACGTACTTAACCTGATTTAAAAATGAAGAAATCGAGTATTTCCCGACGCACCGCCATCCAGTCGGTTCTGGGCGTAGCGGGCACCGCGATCACGGCCTTGCCCCAGTCATCCTATGCGTCCAGCCCCGGCCAGTTCCGGGAGTATGGCAAAGTAAAAATCACCAAACTGGAAACCTTTCTGGTGAAACCCCGCTGGATTTTCCTGAAAATACACACCGACGTGGGTGTGGTGGGGTTGGGCGAGCCGCTGCTGGAAGGCCGGGCGTTGACGATCCAAACCGCCATCAAGGAAGTCGAGCCGTACCTGATTGGCAAAGATCCCCGGCACATTATTCACCACTGGCAGGCCATTTACCGGCACGCTTTTTACCGGGGTGGCCCCATTTTGACGAGCGCCCTGAGCGGGATTGACCACGCCTTGTGGGACATCAAAGGCAAGCTGCTGAACGTACCGGTTTATGAACTGTTCGGCGGCCCCACCCGCGACCGCGTGCGAATTTATGGCCGGGCGAGCAATGCCGAGGACATGAAGAAACGGAAAGCGGAAGGCTACACGGTGATCAAAACCGGAATTGCCAAGAAAAATCCGGCCAATATTGTGGAGAATCCCCAGTTTGTGAAGTACGCAATCGATAATTTTGCCTCGCTTCGCGAAGCCGGTGGCCCGGAAATGGACATTGCCATCGACTTTCACGGCGCCATTTCGCCCCAACTGGCCAAAGTGCTGATCAAGGGGCTGGAACCGTATCAGCCGATGTTTATCGAAGAACCGTGTCAGGCGCAGAACGTGGATACGATGGTGGACATCGCGCGCGGAACCCATTTGCCCATTGCGACCGGCGAACGGATTTTTACGAAATGGGGCTTCCGCGAGATTCTGGAAAAGGGAGCCGCCAGCATCATCCAGCCGGACCTTTGCCACGCGGGCGGAATTACGGAAGGTCGGATCATAGCCGGCATGGCCGAAGCCTATTACGTGCCGATTGCCCCGCACAACCCGATGGGCCCCATTTCGTTGGCGGTCGGCTTGCATTTGGCCGCGAGCGTACCCAATTTTCTGGTGCAGGAGCAGGTTTCGCTGGGCGAGGGCTACCTGAAAAAACCGTTTAAACTGGAAAAAGACGGAACGGTATTGATCCCCTCGGGGCCGGGTCTGGGCGTCGAACTCGATGAGGCTCAGCTCAAAGACAAAATCGGCCACGACTGGAAAAACCCGGAAACGTATAATGCACTGGATGGTTCCGTCGTCGATTGGTAATTGATTAGCAGTATACGGTTTTCGGTATCCGGTTTACGGTATGAGGGACTGGTGTGTCAGCTACCGAAAACCGAAAACCGTATACCATAAACTGAAACTTAAACCAGACTGGTTAATGAGTAACTATTTATTATGTTGTGACTGGGGGACTTCTTTTTTTCGATTGCGACTCATTGACCGGTCCGATTATCGACTCATCGAAGAAGTTACTTCGCAGCAGGGTATCGCCGGTATTTACACGAACTGGAAAGCGATTGGGGAGCGGGCCGGCATTGGAAAGGAACAGTTCTTTCGGGATGCGTTGGTAAAACAGATCGATTTACTCGCCAGCAATGCCGGGATTAAACTGGATCAGGTTCCCGTTGCGGTTTCGGGTATGGCTTCTTCCTCCATAGGAATGGACGAGATCCCGTATGCGTCTTTGCCCTTTGCGATGGATGGCAGTCAGGCCAGTTTTCGCCACTTCGATGCGACCGAAGCCTTTCCGCACGAGCTGATTTTGATTTCCGGCGTGAAGAGCCAGGAAGACGTGATGCGGGGTGAAGAAACGCAGTTGATTGGCTTAACCGCCCTCCTCGACCGGGAAGGAAACCGGCCCAACGAAGCCATTTTTATCTTTCCGGGCACCCATTCCAAGCACATGTACGTGCAGGGGGGGCAACTCCTGAATTTTGAAACCTACATGACCGGCGAGGTTTTCAACCTGATGGCTTCCACCAGTATTTTAAAAGACTCCGTGGACGTCAGCGGTTTTAACGACTTTTCGGAGACTCATCTGGCGGCATTCAAAGCGGGTCTTTCGGAGGCCGGTTCGCCACTTTTGAACCGACTGTTTACCGTTAGGACCAATCAGTTGTTTGGAAATTTAACGAAGCAGCAAAATGCGTTTTACCTGAGCGGACTATT
The DNA here is from genome assembly GCF_051857545.1 of Larkinella fluvii. NCBI lineage: Bacteria > Pseudomonadati > Bacteroidota > Cytophagia > Cytophagales > Spirosomataceae > Larkinella > Larkinella fluvii. Next base: position 367,576 of record NZ_JBPZHB010000004.1, read on the forward strand.
GATTGGTGCCGAACTAAAACCGCTTCAGGAGAAGGAGGATTGGCAACTGGTTTTATGCAGTGGAACCAACCTGTTTCCCTTTTATAAACAGGCCATCGAAGACCTGAACTTAGCCGGCCGAACGACCACCATAGCCGCCGAACGGATTGATAAAGCCGCCATCATCGGGCAGGTTATTCTGTTCCAAAATCAGAACCTAAACGTCTAAGCCGTCATCGAATGAGTCAGACTCTTTTCTCGTGGGATTTATTTAAAAAAGCCCCCATCATCGGCATTGTCAGAAATCTGGCGGCTGAGGATGTAATGCAAATTCTGCCGGTTTATCGAAATGCCGGACTTACCACCATTGAAATAACGATGAATACCGCCGGTGCCGAAGACCTGATCCGGTATGCTGTTGCGCAGGAACAAACCGGGCTGAACATTGGTGCCGGAACGGTTTGTACGGAGCCGGAACTGGAACGGGCGCTGGCGGCTGGTGCGCAGTTTATCGTAACGCCCATTCTGAATGAGAACGTGATCCGGACTTGCGTGGCGCGTGATATTCCCATCTTTCCGGGTGCTTTTACGCCTTCCGAAATTTACAAAGCCTGGTCGCTGGGGGCCAGTATGGTCAAGGTTTTCCCCGCGGCCTCCCTCGGTCATTCGTACCTGAAAGAAGTCAAAGGTCCGTTGAATCAGATCAAGCTGGTACCCACCGGCGGGGTGAGTCTCACCAACATGACTGACTTCCTGAAAGCCGGAGCCGACGGACTGGGTATTGGTGGGCAACTCTTTGATAATAAACTGATTCAACAAAAAAACTGGGACGGTTTACAGCAGCATTTCCGGCAGTTTGTCAACCAGCTCACGGCCAGTCAATGAGTTCCACCTAACGTTTCCTACAGACTATTCACCCAAGACCCTAACCCGCGTGTCGACCATTCAAATTAAAAATTACCGCTGGATTGTTGTCGCGCTGGTGTTTTTAGCGACCACCATCAATTACCTCGATCGCCAGATTATTGGCTTGTTAAAACCCATTCTTGAAACGGAATTCAACTGGACGGAAACGGATTATGCCCGGATTGTGATGGCATTTACGGCCGCCTACGCCATTGGCCTGGGGCTTTCGGGCTGGCTGATCGACAAAACCGGCACCAAACTCGGCTACACGATCACCATTGTTTTCTGGAGTGTGGCCGGGATGCTCCACGCCGTGGCCCGCGGAGCCGTGGGGTTCGGTCTGGCGCGGATTGGGCTCGGGCTCGGGGAAGCCGGTAATTTTCCGGCGGCTGTCAAAACCGTGGCTGAGTGGTTTCCTAAAAAAGAACGCGGACTGGCAACCGGTATTTTCAATTCGGGAACCAGCGTCGGCGTCGTACTGGCGTTGGTGCTGGTGCCCTGGATATTAAGTGCGTACGGCTGGCAGGAGGTGTTCTGGATCACCGGCGGTCTGGGCTTTGTCTGGCTGATCTTCTGGTTAATTTTTTACGACATTCCTTCCCGGCAAAAACGCCTGACTCCGGAAGAGTTTTTCCTGATCACAAATGGGCAGGAAAAGGACGAAAACGAAGCCGACAACCAGGTTTCGATCCAGTGGTTCAAGCTGTTTACGCTGCCGCAAACCTGGGCGTTCATCACCGGAAAAGCCCTGATCGATCCGATTTTCTGGTTCTTTTTGTTCTGGTTACCGTCCTATTTTTCAAGTACTTACAACCTGGATTTAAAAAAAATAAGCCCAGAGTTAATGATCATTTATACCGCCACAACCGTGGGCAGCATTGGCGGAGGCTATTTCTCGTCGTGGCTCATTAAAGCTGGCTGGCCGACTTTGAAAGCCCGCAAAACCGCCCTGTTAATTTTTGCCATTCTGGAAGTTTCGATCATTCTGGCACAATTTGCTACCAACGTCTGGATGGTCGTCGCGCTAATCAGTCTGGCGGTGGCGGTGCATCAGGCCTGGGCCACCAACATCTTCACGATGGCTTCCGATCTTTTTCCCAAACAGGCCGTTAGCTCGGTGGTCGGCATTGGCGGAATGGCCGGGGCGGTTGGCGGGATCTTTTTTCCGATGCTGGTGGGGGATTTACTGGATCGCTACAAAGAAGCCGGTAATCTGTCGGCGGGTTATAATGTTCTATTCACGATTTGCGGATTTACGTATTTAATTGTCTGGACGATTATTCATTTCTTAACCAGAAAGTCTAAATTGGTCGAGCTAAATCAATTGACCTGATTTCGAATGACTCCAAATCCCAAACCGCAGAAAATCCTGTTCCTTACCCTTTCATTCCTTCTTCTCGCCGGACTGCTACCCACGCTCAGCGGCTGGGTCAGTCCACCGGCGCCGACAAAGCCCAATGTGGTTCTGTTTTTTATCGACGATCTGGGTTACGGCGATTTGTCGTGCTACGGTGCGTTGGGCTACAAGACGCCAAACCTCGACCGCATGGCGGCAGAGGGAACCCGGTTTACAAGTTTTCTGGCGGCTCAGGCGGTTTGCAGTGCCTCGCGGGCCGCTTTGCTGACGGGCTGTTATCCCAACCGGCTCGGTATTTCCGGGGCTTTCGGACCCAATTCTCCGGTTGGGCTTAATCCTGAAGAAGAAACGATTGCCGAGTTGTTGAAAGAAAAAGGGTACGCGACCGGTATTTTTGGAAAGTGGCATTTGGGGAGCCAGACGAATTTTCTGCCGCAACAACAGGGCTTTGATGAGTATTATGGCGTACCATATTCGCACGATATGTGGCCGCTTCATCCCAATCAGGCGAAAGCCAATTATCCGCCTTTGCATTTGATCGAAGGCAATTCGCCCGGCAAGGAAATCAAGACGCTGGACGATGCGAGCCACCTGACGCCCTCGATTACGGAGCGAGCGGTTGGTTTTATTCGGAAACACAAGAAAGAACCGTTCTTTCTGTACGTACCGCACCCGCTGCCGCACGTACCGCTGGCAGCTTCCAGCCGGTTTCGGGGCAAAAGTGCCATCGGTTTGCTGGGTGATGTGATGATGGAACTGGACTGGTCAGTGGGTCAGATTATGCAGGAACTGAAACAGCAGGGGCTGGACAAAAATACCCTCGTCATTTTTACGAGTGACAACGGACCCTGGCTGAATTACGGCGACCATGCGGGTTCGGCGGGCGGTTTTCGGGAAGGAAAAGGAACGTCGTTCGAGGGCGGTCACCGCGTGCCCTGTATCATTCGCTGGCCGGGCGTGGTTCCGGCGGGGCGGGTTTGCAACAAGCTATTGACAACGATGGAGATTCTGCCGACAGTTGCTAACTTGTGCGGTGCCCGACTACCGAAGAAAGCCATCGACGGCGTCGACATGGTCGCGTTGCTGAAAGGCGACGAAACCGTGACACCCCGCGATCATTTCTTCTATTATTACCGAAAAAACAGCCTGGAAGCCGTTCGGAAAGGGGATTGGAAGTTGGTTTTTGCCCATCCGGGTCGCACCTACGAGGGATTTCCGCCGGGTAAAGACGGACAACCGGGACCCAATACCGAAGACCACGCGTTTCCAGTCGCCCTGTATGACCTCCGGCGCGACCCCGGTGAACGCTATGATGTCCGTGAGCAAAACCCTGAAATTGTGGCGGTTCTGGAAAAATTAGCCAACGAAGCCCGCGCGGATTTGGGAGATGATTTACAGAGACGGGAAGGGAAAAACGTGCGTCCGGCGGGACGGGTAGAGAAATAGGAAGGTAAGTGGCTAACTGTCTTTCCGGTGCGGAATGATCGTCCAGTGTTTAGCGTTCGGCATGTGCTCGGCAGCAATGACTGCTGCTACCTCTTCCAGATTTTCTTCATTCGTGGTAAAATAAAGGCTTTTGGAGTGCGCCTTGTCCTGGGTCGTATGCACTTCAAAATATTCATTGTGCTGCGAAATGTCGTCTTTTTCGACCAGTTGAAAATGTAACATACCTGCTAAATTTAAGATGGGAATGAAATAAAGTAGCCCACTGGACCAGGAGTCTCCAACGGACAGCCTGGATCAGTGGGCTATTTCTTAATTAGTTAGCCGCTTTTGCTGCTTCAATGGCCGCAGCTGCTTCAAGTGCCGCAATGGCCGCTCCGTTCTTCTCGGCATACTCATCGCGTTTGCTCTCGAAGTACGTGAAAATCTCCGTGATGGAATCCAGATTTTCGGCGATTTTTCCGTGCATGGTTCCCAGCGTTTTTTCCAGATTCGCGTCATTCAACCCATTCATGTTGTCGACTTCGATCTTTCCGATTTTCTGAATGAGGGCCGTCTGACTATTTTGAAGATCCTCGAATTCACGAACAATCTTATTCATCAATTCAAACTTCTGTAGCTTATCCATAATTGCAATTTGTGGTAAATACAGAATACTAACCGGATGCCTGCCAAAAAGTTTTACCGACGGGACAATCAAGGCAAAGGGAATGGGGACTTGCCCTGCTTTACCAGACAGCAAAAGGCTGCTTTTTGAACCTTTGAATAATTCTTGGAACCAGAACTCAAAACGGATTTTGCAAGATAAAACCGTTCCAGTCCAACGCGGACTGGTAGAAATATTCCCGCCAGTTGCCGATCAAACCTTCGCGGATTTTGACACTGACCATGCCGTGGGCACTGGAACCGTTGGTGAGTGTAAACTCGCCCGAGCCAACCTGGGTTTGCTCATCGAACGTCAGGTGGTGCCACACCATCTGTACCACTTTCGGTCGACCTTTCCAGCCGCCGAAAAACTCAAAAATCCGATCGCGACCCCGGTAAATCTGTTTATTGGGCGGTTCGGAATAAATGGCATCCAGTGTAAAGCAATCGGCTGCTTTCCGGCCATTGTTCTCGTTGAGACCGGCGGCCACGGTTTGCATGAGCCGAATGAATTCGGCCCGGTTGATGGGTTTCCGGTTGCCCAACTGGGCCTGAGATTCAACGAATAATCCGAATAAGAAAAAGCAGAAAAGTAAGGTTCGCTTCATGAAATGGGGGCGGTGGGTGCTTCCTGTTGGAGCAACGATCAGTCGTTCCGATAGATTGTCAGGTGGAGGGTTTTTGCCCCAAAATTTCTTTGGCAGCCCGAATGCCCTGATAAAAAGCCTCCTCAAAAATCGAAATACCGCTCAGATCCGAGTGGGCAAAATAGAGTTTGTTATTGATGGCCGTGGCGGCTTTCTGGCGGGCATCTCCCCAGATAAAACCGGGTGTGGGCGCTATCATCCCGTGCCCCCAAATCCAGCAATCGATGGATGCAATGTATTCACTAACACCGGGATGCGCCTTTTCCAAATCAGCCACCAGCAGCGTTACCCAGTCTTCATACGGCGTTTGGTACGCTTTTCGCCGGGCCAGATCGGGCGGTTCCTGAACCAGCGGCCAATACACCGTAATCACTTTTTGATCAGCCGATTTCAGGTGCTGGTGCGTGGCCGTGACGTAGCCGACGGAGGGGCTTCCGTAAATCACGTTATCCCAGCAAAGCGGCATGCCCCGGCTCTGCGGCAATCCGCTGACGGTCAAATTGGCCACCAGCCAGGGACTGTATTCGAACCCGGCGATCTCCCGGTTTTTGAGCAGGTTTTTCGTAATGAACTGGGGCGTCGCCAGCAACACCTTTCTAGCCAGAATCGCAGTGGTTTTTTTCTGAACGACATCATAACCGAGAACACGAACGCCTTCATCGGTCCCCTCCACATTAAAAACCAGTCGGTTGGATTGGATGGGCGACTTTGCCTGCTCTTCCAGTTGATTAATTAGGAACGCATTGCCTTCCGGCCAGGTCAGCACCGCATTGGCTTCGGCATTGGCTGCAACGCCTTTTCGGGCCGTAAAATAGTGCAAACCGGCCCAGGCTGAAGTGTTTGCCAGAGTCGTTCCATAATCATCCTTGCAACCGTATTCCAGAAACCAGCGCAAATACGGTGAGGTAAACTGCTGGTCATTCAGATACGTTTCGAACGAAATTGCGTCCCACTGCCGGAAGCGATCATCCGTCGAAGATCCGTCGAGTGGAATGGCAAACGCATCCCGGCCATCCTTGCCTTTGGCTTGTTTCAGTTCGTTTACGAGTTTAAAAAACCGGGCGATCTGTTGTTTGTCGTCGGCCGAAATCCCCACTTCCGGCACCAGCCCTTCCTGCCAGTGCCCGTTGATAAACAGCCGCTCTTCGGGGTCGTGGCAAAGGTAGTAGTCATTGTAGACCGGTATACGACTTGCATCAAAACCGGTAATGACCTGGCTTTCGGCCAGAAAATCAAGCAGTTCGCGATTGCGAAGATCAGGAATCGGTAGATAATGAGCCCCCCACGGATAGGCCGATACGGCATTTTGACCACTGACGGCATTGCCCCCCGGTCGATCCGCCAGTTCCACCAGCAACACCTCCCGCATGCCCTGCTGCCAGAGCCAACGCCGGGCCGACAAACCGGCAACGCCACCGCCCACAATCAGGACGTCCGTTTCCAGCGTCTGCGATGGGGGAGGCAGTTTTTCCGGATTCCGCAGCAAATGGCCGACCGCATGATTTGCTCCGATCATGCCGCCCTTGATGTGTTGGAGAGACGACGGCTGGCAGGCACTCAAACCCGCCGATCCGGCCAGCATAGCAGATAAACCGAGTCCGGCGGCTTGCTCCAGAAACTGTCGGCGGCCCGGCGATTCGGGCGGGTCAGTGGGCGTAGGGCGTCCAGTCATCTTCGAAATAATGCACCAGCACCTGGTTGTTGAGCTTGTTGATTTCGGTCGGAACCTCGGCCATGTCGGGCGGAAAATTCAGCATGTCGTGGATGGTTCGCGCATTGACAAACCGGAGTCCCTTCGGCAACGGCCCGTCACCCCGCCAGTGGTGGTTTCGCAACAGCAGAATAAAACCCCATTCGCCAAACGAGGGCACATAAGCGTGGTAGGGAATGGTCTGAAAACCAGAGGCAGCAATCGTGTTTCGAATGCACCAGAACGACTGCCGGGCAATGTAGGGAGAGGTCGATTGCACCACAGCCAGACCACCCGGTTGAATCAGGCGGTTGAGTTCCTGGTAGAAGGACGTGCTGTAGAGTTTACCAATTGAGTAATTCGATGGATCGGGAAAATCAATGACAATCAGGTCGTAACGGGCGGTGTCCTGCCGGACGAAATTGTAAGCATCGGTATTGATAATCTGTACTTTGGGCGAAAGTAAGGAACGGTTATTCAGTTTAAGGAGTACCTCATTCCGGCGAAAAAGATCCGTCATGCCCGGATCAAGGTCGACGAGTGTAACAGATTGGATGTGCGGGTATTTCAGGATTTCCCGAACCGCCAGACCATCTCCTCCGCCCAACACCAGCACCCGGCTGGCTTTCGGAAGAGTCTGCAAAGCCGGGTGAACGAGCGCTTCGTGGTAGCGGTATTCATCCGCCGAACTGAACTGGAGGTTGCCGTTGAGGAAAAGCCGCAACTCGCGGTTGTTGGCCGTCAGCACGATGCGCTGGTACGACGTGCTTTTGCTGTAAATCACCTTGTCCTGAAACGTCAGATTTTCGGTGTAGGTCATGATTTGTTCGGCATAAACAAAACCGCCGATCAGCAGAAAAGAGGAGAGGAGGATGGCCGTGACCAGCGACCGGCGATACGGTTTGGTTTCGGGAAACTGGTGCAGCAGAAACCAGGCGACGGCGACGTTCATCAATCCAAAAAACAGGGACGTCCGGATGAGGCCGAGGTAGGGAACGAGGACGAGCGGGAAGATCAGCGAAGCGAGCAAGGCTCCGATGTAGTCGAAGGTAAAAACTCTGGAAACCAGGTCTTTAAACGTAAGCTGGTTTTCCAGGATTCGCATTAGCAACGGAATTTCCAGCCCCACCAGAATCCCGGTCAAACTCACCAGCGAATACAGAACCAGCCGGAACGAAGCCGCGTATTCGAACAACACAAAGAGCAGCGGAGCGCTGCCACCGCCCACGATGCCGACCAGAATTTCGATGCGAATGAACCACTTTAACAGATTGCCGTCGAGGTATTTGGATAGCCACGAACCAATGCCCATCGAAAACAGATAAACGCCGATGATGGTCGAAAACTGCGTTACCGAATCGCCCAGAAGGTAACTCGCCAGCGTTCCGGCCACCAATTCGTAGATGAGTCCGCAGGTCGCAATCACAAAAACCGACAGCAGCAGCAGCAGATGTTGGTGTCGATTTTCCGGGTTACTCATGGATGGCGGAACTGATGATAATCGCCACCGCAATCATGAAAGCGGCTGCCAGAATGGAAAGCGCGACGTTTTCTTCATCGACAATCTTTTTCCAGAGGTTTTCGGGGGCAATTTTCTCGATAATGACGAAACTGATAACCAGAATCAGGATACCGACCAACGAATAGACGACGGAGGGAACGATGTACTTCAGCGTAGACAAGTCCATGAGAAACAGGGTTTATTTGTGGTAAAAATAACTGCGTCGGCCCGAATGCCGCCCGCCCGAACCGTTTTTGTAGTTGTCGAGTTTGTCGACACTTTCCAGATCGTCGCCCAGCAAGCGGCTGCCCGACATCCCGGCCCAGGCGAATCCGGCCAGGAGCAAACCACCCGCCAGCACCAGGAATTTTATTTTTGCGAGGTTTTTCATGAGTGGCTTATATGATGTGTTGAACGATAGTGAGTGATAGTTGAGCTGGTTAGTTTTGCCCCTCAATCCCCTAAAGGGGACTTTTAGCATCCGGAGGCCTCTGTGTCCAAGTCCCCTTTAGGGGATTGAGGGGTAAAACTAACCCGTCGGTCCAAAATCACTCTCGGCCCAGCGTTTCTGTTCGAACAGATTGCGCTGAAAAAACAGGATGATTGGGTAAATCGCCAGCAGGGCCAGCATGATAAACAGGTTGGAATACAGAATCGGATTTTGAATCACTTTAAGCTGGAAAATAACCCGGTTTTTTCCTTCGGACGACGGATAGAGGTTGAGGTGATAGCGCCCGGACGGAATGCGCGACAAAATGGCTTCGTCGTCCTGCGCCCCTTCCTGCCAGCTTTCGCCGTATTCAACACCGTGATAATATTCAACAATGCGCGTAAATTCGTAGGATTGGTTGGTGCTTTCGTTGATCAGACTGACCGGTAATTCAAGCCAGTTGTTGTCGACATTCACCTTTAACTGAATCGCCACAGCCGCCGGGCCGTCGATGTTGAACGAAGGCGTCACGATGGGTTGGGCACGGCTTTGCACCGTTGAATCCGAGTTCCAGGAAAACTCCTGATTAAAAAGGGTTTTCTGCGGTTTCAGAAAGTAAAAAAGCACCTGAACGGCTACGATCAGCAACGCCAGCCGGGTCGTCAACCAGATCGCTGGTTCCCGTTTTTCGACCGCCGGATTGGGCTGGATAGCCCCGACACCAACGGGATTCGGTAAAGCCGCATTGGCCAGTCCGAAGGCTTTCGAAATGTCCTGTGGCGTTTTGTATTCCGCCTTGTAGCACTCGGTTTTCTGGCTGCTGGCCTCCCGGCTGACCAGATAGGGCGGGTGAACATACTCCGAAATGGTCAGTTCCGTATCATCAACAATGTTCCAGTAAAACTCACCAACGGCATTCAGAATGAGGCAGTTGTAGCGGTTATACAGGGCGTATTCGCGGTCCTGATCCGAGACTTTTGCGTTTTGCGTTTCGGTATAAATTTCGTTCACCGGCCGAACAACCATCCAGTGTCCCCTGAATTCGGCCAGCATCTGGTGCGGACCTTCTTTGGTCATCAGGACGTATTCCATCCAGTTTTCTTCGTACTGGATTTCCCGTTTGCGCAGGTAGCCTGTCACCCGAACCCATTTTCCGTCGAGGTACCCTTCGGCCCCGAGCGGCAGGGCGGGCGGGGTGGGCATGGGTGGAAAGGCCATGATGATGCGCTGCGGGCCGGTATCACCATAGTGAAAATAGGTGTAGCACTGGCCGCAGCAGAAATACGAACTCTCGGCCAGGTCATAGCCCGGAACCGGGGCCTGGCAGTGTGGGCAGTTGAATGAGGTGGGGGAAGAGGATGGGTCGGTGGGCATGGTTTCGGACAGCGTCAGCGGATGATTTCCTGTTCGTTTAAAACCGCCGTAGCCCCGAACAGACGCAGGGATTCCTCATAAAACCGTCGGACTTTCGGGCTGTTATCGCGTAGGAAATTGGACAGGAAAACGTCGAACGTCGCCAGCCCGTTTTCAGGCCAGGTATGAATCGACACGTGCGATTCGGTCAGGCAGAGAACCGCCGTAAAACCGCCGTTGGGAAAAGAATAATACACCTCGCCGACTTTAACCAGTTCCAGTTCCTGAATCAGCCGGTCGAAGCCCGCGCGACACCGCTCAACGTCCGTGAGAGCAGACAACGGGGCTTCGAAGGTCGACAGGATGTGCAGGCCGGGGCGGTAGGCATTCATGGCCCGCAAGATAGAATTTTGTTATTTCTTTTTTGAAAAATTTTGCGCTAAAAATACCGCATCGGCTTTCGACCACCCTTGCCGGGCCAGTTGACGTTCGCGCTCGGCGGTGGCTTTGTCACCTTTCAGTTCGGCCACCCGGGCAAGGGCAAAATGAGTGCCCGGATAATACGGATCGTGTTCTGCCAGCACTTTCGTCGCTTCTTCAGCGAAGTCGGTCAATTTGAGTTGGGCGGCCACCTGCGCGATCATTTCCAGTTGGAAAAGGGCTTCAATCCACGGATCGGGGCCGGTTTGGTCACGGGCGCTGGCCTGAAACTTGCGGATGTCGGCCAGTCCTTTTTCCCGGGCTGCGGGGTCGTGCAGGGCAATCAGGGAAGCCAGGAATTTGGGATGGGGATCGAGCCAGGCATTCAGCCAGTCGGTGTGGGCAATGTTTTTGGCTTCTACCAGCTCGGTTTGGGACTGTTTCAGCGACGCCCGCGCCGATTCGATCTGGTTCTTTTTCAAGGCGATCATGCCCAGTAAATAGTGTCCGATCACGCGTTCGCCCGGTGTTTTGCCTTTCGTCATTTCCTCGGCGATGGGCCGGGCTTCCTCGTCCCGGTTTTGCGTAATCAGCAGGGTTGGGTAGCCCATTTTATTGTAAAACGTGCGCTCCAGATTGATCGGTCGTTTGATCTCAAACCGCTCCTTCACCAGTTGTTCCGCTTCCTGAATCCGGCCCTGATACTGGTAGCAAAGCGCCAGCAACGAGATGTTGTGAATGTGGTGCCAGTCGTACATCGGATCGTATTTTTCGCTGGTATACAACCCGCGTTCGATGGCATCCGTCTGTTTCATTTCCGCGATGGCACTATCCACATCCCCGGTTTTCATCAGGTCGTGGGCATACATGTGGAGGGCGTGGGCCAGATTCGGTGCCAGCCGGGCGTAGGCTTTGCCGTGTTTCAACGCTTCGGTATAGTCGCCCATGCCTTCGTAGGCGTGAATCAGATAGTGGTGAGCTGCCGGATGTTCGGGCGCAAACTGGAGGATTTTCTCGTAAATGGCGATGCTGCCCGTCGAGGAACCCTGACCCCGGCCGGTGGCAAATTTTTCGTAGGAGTTACCGGACAATAGCCACAGTTCCGGATCGGTTGGGAAGCGCTTGACGGCTCCGTTAACTTTCGTTCGATACTCATTCAGCAGCTTTTGATTGCTCAGGGAATCGACGGCTTTCAATTGCGCAAACCGCAGATCAATGTGGGCTTTTTCGCGTTCCGAAGCAAATTTCGAAAATGACTTGGCGGTTTCGGCGGCTTTTAAAGCGGCTTTGTTGTCTTCCAGTTGAATATAGAGACGGCTCAGACCCACGTGCGCCATCACAAACGTCGAATCGAATTTCAATGCTTCGTGAAACGACCGGGCCGCTTCGACCAGTGCATACCCGTGCAGATACGCCATACCCTGTTCAAAATACGCCTGTGCCTTCGGGTTTTTGGTCGACGTCGGCGTCGCGAATTGCCCGACATTCGGCCTTAGCGCAACGGATTGTTGCAGCAGCGAATTAGGAATCCCGCCAATGTTCGCCATGCCGCAAATGGGGGCGTAGGGAACTTCGCTAACCGTCAGCGTTTGCGCCGGTTCGGGCAGCTTTTGGGTTTGAGAATATTCCCCAACCAGCAACGCGATCAGCAGGAGCGGGAGATAGGAGTAGGTATAGAGTCGTTTCATGATCGTGTTGGCGGATCGTATGGGCATCCCGTTGATAGGTAAAATGCGGATACCCGTCCGGGGTGTACGTAAAAATAGCAATTTATTAATTGGGATGTTCACCGTTTACGAAAAGGAAAGCAAGATCACACCCAACTTTTGCGCGTCGGAACGGTTTAGTAGAAAACCAGATTTCACCGTATGGAAAAGATGTTTGTAGTTCACGTTGTCGCCGTCGATGAGCGGGGCGTGGAAACCCCGACCACAATACCGATGAAATTCGAGACGTCGCCCGAGGTCTCGTTGATCGAGCAGGATTTGGATGCCCAATACCCCCACCTGAAACACCGGGTTGTTGAAATGGATGAATTAAAAACCCCGGAGCAGGTCGAAGATTGGCAGCATTCGTATCTGGGGCCGGTGCTGGGCTCAGAACATACTCCGCTGGAGGAAGAGAAGGAAACGAAGGAGGGGTAATAAGGGAATTTTAAATGTAAAATGATGAACGTTAAATGTAAAAGGAGTTGGCAATTCAGCACTTCTACATTTAACATTCATCATTTATTATTTGAAATTCCTTTTTTTAACTTCTATTGCAAAAGCTCCCGCCCCTTCGCCAGCGCCCGGTCGAGGCCGGTGGCATCGGTGCCGCCAGCGGTGGCAAAGAACGGCTGACCACCGCCACCCCCGCGGATTTCCTTCGCCAGTTCTTTCACCAGCGTACCGGCGTGGAGGTTTTTGGTTTTGATCAGGTCATCGGGCAGCATCACGGCCAGTTGCGGTTTTCCGTTGACATCAGCGCCCAATACCAGGGCGAGATTTTCCAGTTTGGCTTTCAGGTCATACGCCAGTTGTTTCAGCGCATCCGCTGACGGAACCTCGATGCGTTCCACAATGACGAAATGCCCGTTGGCCGAATAGACTTTCGTCAACAGATCCGCTTTCACTTTCTGGAGCTTCTCGGCTTCCAGCACCTCAATTTTTTTCTGTAACTGATGGCGTTCGTCCATCAGGTTTTGAACGGCTTTCAGCACATCTTTCGGCGCTTTCAGGAGTTCTTTCAACTGGTCCAGTGTTGCTTGCTGCTCGTTCAGAAGGGCTAGGGCCTTTTCGGCGGTCACGGCTTCGATGCGTCGGATACCGGTCGAAACGGAACCTTCGGACGTGAACTTGAAGAGGCCGATTTGCCCCGTTGCCGGTACGTGGGTTCCGCCACAAAGTTCGACCGAATAGTTCGGGTCAAAGGTAATGACGCGCACGAAGTCGCCGTATTTTTCACCGAACAACGCCATGGCCCCCAAGGTCTTAGCTTCGTCGATGGGCACATTGCGCCGTTCGTTCAACGGAATATTCTCCCGAATCTTTTCATTCACAATTCGCTCCACTTCCCCCAGTTCGGCATCCGTCACTTTGGCGAAGTGGGAGAAGTCAAACCGCAAGGCATCCGGCCCGACGTACGAACCTTTCTGCCCGACGTGTTTGCCCAGCACCTGACGCAGGGCGGCATGAAGTAAGTGCGTAGCCGAGTGGTTGTCTTCAATGGCGACGCGACGGTGGGTATCAATTTTGGCGAAAACCGCCGTATGATTATCCAGGATGTCCTCCAGATTTTTGTCGTTGGAAATGTGGATGATCAGGTCGTTTTCTTTTTTCGTATCGGCAATGCGGATCAATACGGCTTCGTCACCCACGCGTAGTTCCAGACTGCCAGTATCGCCAATCTGACCACCGGATTCGGCGTAGAACGGCGTCCGGTCCAGCACGATCTGGTATTGTGTGCCTTGTTTGTTTTGAACCTTCCGGTATTTGGCAATCCGGGCTTCGGCTTCGGTTTGGTCGTAGCCGACGAACGCGACGCCGTCGATGTCCGTGAGTTCCGTCCAGTCGCCGGTTGCTGACGTCGCATCTTTGCGTGAGCGTTCTTTCTGTTGCTGAAGGGATTTCTGAAAACCGGCTTCATCGATGGAAAGCCCTTTTTCACGCGCAATTAAAGCGGTTAGATCGGAGGGGAAACCGAACGTATCGTTGAGTTCAAAAACCGTCTCGCCGTCGATCTCTTTCCCGCCCGACTGTGCCAGATCGGAGGTGATTTTATCGAGTAATTTCAAACCATTTTCCAATGTTCGCAGAAACGAGGCTTCTTCTTCCCGAATCACCGTGGCGACAAAATCACGCTGCGCGTTCAGTTCCGGGAAAACGTCGGCAAACTGCATCGCCAGTGTCGGCACGAGTTTGGTCATAAAGGGTTCGGTGAAACCAAGGTACGAGTAGCCGTAGCGAACGGCCCGGCGCAAAATCCGGCGGATGACGTAGCCCGCCCGCGCGTTCGACGGCACCAGACCGTCGGCAATGGCGAACGAAACCGCCCGGATGTGGTCGGCAATGACACGCATGGCCACGTCCGGGTAATCGCGCTGCGAGCCTTTGTAGGAGATGCCCGACAGTTCTTCGATGACCTTGATGGTGTGCGTAAACACATCGGTGTCGTAGTTCGACAGCTTGCCCTGAATCGCCATGCAAAGCCGCTCGAATCCCATGCCGGTGTCGACGTGCCGCGCGGGCAGGGGGTCCAGCGAACCGTCGGCTTTGCGGTTGAACTGCATGAAAACGAGGTTCCAGATTTCGACCACCTGTGGGTGATCGGCGTTCACCAGTTCCTTACCGGGCTTCAGGTCTACCTCCGACTGGGGCCGCAGATCGACGTGGATTTCGGAGCAGGGACCACAAGGTCCCGTATCGCCCATTTCCCAGAAATTATCTTTTTTGTTACCGAGAATAATCCGGTCCTCACCCACAATCGGTTTCCACAAATCCCAGGCTTCCTGATCAAACGGAACGTTGTCTTTGGTATCACCTTCAAAAACCGACACATAGAGCCGCTCTTTCGGCAGCTTATAGACCTCCGTCAGCAGTTCCCACGCCCAGGTAATGGCTTCTTTCTTGAAATAATCACCAAACGACCAGTTGCCGAGCATCTCGAACATGGTGTGGTGGTAGGTGTCAAAACCGACGTCTTCAAGGTCATTGTGCTTCCCCGAAACCCGCAGACATTTCTGCGTATCGGCGACCCGTTTGGCGGGCGGTGTTCCGTTGCCCAGAAAAAAATCCTTAAATTGAGCCATGCCCGAGTTGTTGAACATCAGCGTCGGGTCGTTTTTGGCCACCAGGGGCGCCGACTGAACAATCAGGTGGTTTTTACTTTGAAAAAAGTCTAAAAAATGCTGGCGAATTTCGGAAGAAGTCATGGTACTTGGTGGTCAGTCATCACCCCTGTGATGGCTACGGATTGAAATGTTTTGCAAATTTACGGAAAACTTGTGTTTCTTCCGGTTTGAACGGAAGTTTGTTCTATGGAGGAGTTAACAAAACGGTATTACGGCATTCGCGAGGTGGCCGACATGCTGGGGGTGAACATATCGAAATTGCGGTTTTACGAAAAAGAGTTTCCTACGCTCAAGCCCCGTAAAAACCGCGCCGGTGACCGGATTTATACCAAAGATGACATCATACATCTCCGGGAAATTCTGGAATTAGTGGAAGAAAAAAAACTGACGCTGGAAGGGGCGAGGCAACACCTCAAAGCCCGCTCATCGCGTCAGAATGAAATTAAACAGATGATCGGCCGTTTGCAGGAAATCCGCAAATTCCTGGTCGAAACCCAGAGTCAACTGGAGGGATAATTTTCGGTATTCGGTATTCGGTTTTCAGTTTACGGTGGCTACCGCCTGCTTAAAAACGCGGCAGTCAGCGTGCGTCAACCACCGTAAACCGTAAACTGAAAACCGTAAACCGTTCTTTACATCCTCTTCGAACGGTATTGGTAGTAATCCCAGGTTTTTCGGATGCCGGCGTAGACGCCGTTGCTGCGGGGGAATAGACCGCCCTGGTCGGAAGCGGCAGAAACGGTCACGAGCAGACCACTCTGGTTCAGCGGAACGCCCACCTGAAGGAGGGATGAAAACTGTTCGACGGTGTTGGGGAACGGAACGTCGTAGGTACCAAAGTTTTCGCTGTACGATAGCTTCATCTGAAACGTACAGTTGCGCCCAAACCCGCCCTGCAAACCAGTGTGGAAAGCCCGAACCCGGTTGTTACTGAAAAAACCGTATTGCGGCAGATCCGGGCGGGCCGTGGTCATCGGCGTGATGAAAGGCGTTCCAATGCCCTGCCCGAAATACGACCAGCCGCTGCGATACTGGCTGTGATTGAAGTAGTTATCGCGTCCGCGCAGTTTGTCGGCGGCTTCAAAAACGCTGCCACCCTGGCTTTTGGTATACAGAAGTTCCACGACGGCACCCGTGATGCGGAAGCCCGAGGTCGCCGGTTTCAAACTCCGAAAGCGAATGCCGTTGAGCCCGTCTTCCAGGTTCGTGCGGTAAAACAGCGAACCGTCTTCGTAAACGCTCTGGCGATACAGTAGAATCGACATTTTTTTGGTGCTGAACTCCAGTCCGACGTCAATGCTGCCCAAGTGGTTGCCGATGCGGTTTTCCCGGTCGAAGCGGCTGTAATACGTCGTATCGACACCGGGATTGTAGCCCAGGCTACTCCCCGTTACCATGTACGAATACGCCTGAAAGTTAGACGGAAAACGGCCTTCCTTGATCAACCCATCCGAAAGTTCGCTGGTGGTGCCGCCCCACTCGGCCTGGTGATTGAAACCCGCGTAGAGTTTGACGGGCCACTTTGCCTTGCCGATCCGGGCATACAGGGCTTTCTGGTGCAGAAAGGCCCGGCTGACGAAATTTTTTTGCTCGAACCAGCCGTGGGCGAAAAAGCCCCGGACCGACAGAATGCCGGCCGTCAGGGGAATGGGGGTATACTGCGACAGGCCAATCTGGATTTTCGGTAAAGGCAACGCATTGCCCGACCAACTGAAAGACCCCGAACTCAGGGTCGAATCCACCAGACCGACCACCTCCCGACGCCGTCCGGCCACCAGTTCGAAGGCCCCCGCGCGAAGTTTGCCGTAGAGCTCCGGGATGATCAGGGTGGTTTTTGAACCCGCCCCCGTATTGCCCACCAGTTCGACACCGTAGCCAAAGCCAAAAAAATCTCGTTTCTTTATTGGCGTGTTGTCATCGATGGGGTAAAATCGGGAATCCCAGCGAAGGCCGGTTCGCACGCTGGCATACGGCAAATCCGTCGGCACGGTTCCGTATTGATTGGAGCGTAACCAGAAGGGCGTCTGTTTTGAACTGCCGTAAAAACCGCCCACTTCCGCGAAAAGCTGAATGGGTTTTCGTTCGATCCGGGTCTGGCAAAATCCCAGGATCGGACAGAAAAGCAATAAAAGTAGTCTCATTTTGCCCTAACTGGTATGAAGGTTCCGCCCAGGTAGTACATCACATAAAAACCAATGCCGGCAAAACCCAGGGTAATTGAACTTTCGCGGGTTAGTTTATAAGCCATATAGGCGCTTCCGAGGGCCAAAGATCCGCTGATCAGAATCAACAGGAACTGCAAACACCAGGAAAGAAAGGAGCGTTTTTCAATGTTCATTTTGGGTGCCATGTGCGGTCAAGAAATTTAAGTTGTGTGTTGTGCTGTGAATTGAACTCTGATTGTACGGCATAAAGCCACAATGATTCGCCGGAAATCATCGATTCCGGCGGATATTCAGGGTGGTCAGAAAAAAGTACGGTGGGGTGACGAAAGACGGAAAATGAAAAGTACGCTAATGGAGAGGTGGGTAGTCCAAAAAGCTGCTTCTGCCGAAGCGGGCGGATAGACGGTTTGCAACGTGGCCTTCAGCAAACAGAATGGCAACTACTGGTTTCATGCGATTGGGTAAGTTTTCATTCTTTAACTTTTGGTAACTCAAAAGGTTTAAAGAATCTTACCATTTTGAGTAATTTAAAATCAATCTATTTGTAAAGTATTGTGAAATTATTTCTGCTGGTCCCGGCCTGTGTCTTATAAAAAAGGCAAAAAGCGGCAACTTTAGCGGCTTACCTGTGTGAATTTTAGATGATTATCTGTAAGAATAATGACAATACGGGATTTCTTTAATTCGCAGCCTTGAGTAGTAATAACTGAGTTGGGTCGACGATAATAATATATACGTTTTCAAAAAAACGGTTTTTTAGGCTATACGTTCGGAAGGACGGTTCTCGTAATTATCCTACTTTGCGTCCGTCAGGGTCTTCAGAAAGGCCAGCAGTGCCGATTGTTCGGAGTCCGTCAGATCAAGTTTGTCGGCCGGTAAGGTTTGGTGTGTGAGCTGGATTCCTAGTCCCTGGCCCCCGCCCTGGTTGTAGAATTGCAGTACTTCCTCCAACGTTTGGTACGCACCGTTGTGCATATACGGGCTGGTTTGGGCGATATTCCGCACCGTTGGCGTTTTGAAGGCATACTTCAGCGGGTCAAGCCGGAAGAGGGCGTAACGACCCAGATCCGGATCGATCTGCCGGCGATTGGGTTGCACCGGAACCCCGATGACCTCCGACTCGGTTTGGGTGAAAACCGGCGGAACCGTTCCATTGAAGAGTGGCAGAAAGTGGCAGGTTCCACATTTGGCTTTGCCCATAAAAAGATTGAAACCGAGCCGTTCTTCGGCCGACAAAAGCGGTTTTCCAGTTCCGGGAGGTTGCTCCCGCATGGCTCGGTCGAACCGGGAATTGAGACGAACCAGGGACCGTTCATAGGCTGCCAGGGCATTCTGGATGTGAATCGGCTCGATCGAATCCCGCAAGGTCGGGAATGCCCTTTTAAACCACGCCCGGTACCGGCTGTTTTGCTGCAACGTCCGGGCCGCATATTCCAGAGAACCGTGCATTTCTTCCACATTGTGAATGACCTCGGACGACTGATTTTCGAGCGTCTGGGCGCGTAGATCGTAGAACTGGGCATTTTGTAAAGCTGCATTCAACAAGGTGGGCGTGTTGCGCCGGACAAACCCGCGACCCGACAAGCTGGCATTTTTGGGCAAACCATCGGTGAAGGCTTTATCGGGCTGGTGGCAACTGGCGCACGACCGTTTCCCGCCCGACGGATCATCGCTGGCCGATAAAATCGGGTCAGAAAATAGTTTTTTGCCCAGGAGTACCTTGGCCGGAGTGGTGCGCATAGCGACCGTAGGGGCGTAGAAATCCGGATTGAAAGCGTTGGGGTCGAACAGCGTTTTGGCGTCTGTCCGCAACACCCGAAGTTCGTTGAACGGTTGAATGTTCCGTTGTTTCTGAAACGCCAGCATTTGCGTGGAAAGCGGATTGGCAAAAGCGGTGATGAACTGAAACCGGTCGAACGTATTGAAGTCCGAAGCGCGGTTCAGGTGCGATTCGGAATCGTCCAGTAGCTGAACAAGTTGCCGAAAACCGGGCGTATTCGTGCTGTAAAAGTACCCATACGTTCTCAAACTCCTGAGCGACGCAGCGGCTTCGGGCAGGGCCGTCTGGCAGCGTGGGGTGTCGAAACCGCTGATTCCGAGCGTGATGATCCGGAAAATCTGGAGCCGCAGGGCATCGAAAACGTGGGCGTCCGTTAAATCGGTATCCTTTTCAAAATCCGAATACCGCAGCAGTTCGCGCCGGAGTTTTTTGGTTTCACGAATCAGATCCGACCGCCGGTTGGAATCAAATTCCGGGAAAACCAATTCTTCGATCACCTGTAAACCGCCGGGTTCCGAAATCCGGTTGTCTTCGGCTTCAATTTCGGGCAGGGGCGGACCGTTGACCAGCCGGGTGGTAGCCGGAAAATAATACTCCGCAAACGGCTCCAGATTCTTGTAGGCCCGGCGGCAGGCCAGAAAGGCGCTTTTCAACGAATCGGGAGAGGAACTGTTCTCGGCCAGCGGCAAAAACCGGGTTTCAATCAGGTCACGGAATTCCGCCAGATCGCGGGAAAACTGCTGTTTTACACGTTCCGTTGCCGCAACTGGTTTCTCAGTCGGTGAGTCCAGGTAATTGAGGAGAAAGACACCTGTGAAAGTTGCGAGCAGGAAAAGCCCCCACCCCCCTAAAGGGGGCTTGAAAATAGTTGAGTTCAAGTCCCCTTTAGGGGGGTGGGGGGGCTTATTTCGGAACACCGCGCACAATGACAATCTGACCGCCTTCGCCCATATTCCCAATCGCATTGTCGTAAATATTGACGTCTTTGGTGATCGCGCTGCCATCCGCGTTGATGAATTTGGTATCGCGCCAGGTGTGTGGTTGCAGGTTGATCAGGAAGGTATTCGGGACGCCCACTACGTCCGAAATGTCGGTCATCGCGCCGTATTCCCAAGTGCTAATGCCCTGATGACCAATGATGTTGTATTTGCGCTGGAAGTCGCCATCGTTTCGGCGGTGATTCATTTCCAGGAACGGTTTGAGCTGTTTGGTGGTGATGCTGTACTGCCAGATGCGTCCGTCGTGGTCGGGCGTCGAAATCGGTGCGTCGCCATCCTCCCCGATGTACACAAAATTCTCGGTGACGCAGATGTTGTCCGGATTGATCAGGCTCTTGCCCGGATTGGAATACCCTTCGGCTACAAACGACAACTGGCCTTTCAGCGGGTTGCTGGCATCCAGTTCCAG
Source organism: Larkinella fluvii (assembly GCF_051857545.1). NCBI lineage: Bacteria > Pseudomonadati > Bacteroidota > Cytophagia > Cytophagales > Spirosomataceae > Larkinella > Larkinella fluvii. Next base: position 388,130 of record NZ_JBPZHB010000004.1, read on the forward strand.
TCGGTAGATGCGGCCCCACTGCACCCGGTCGCTGGCATGTGAGCCGGTGACGGCAAAATACAGTTCACGCCCGTTGGCCGCGCTGCCTTTCCGGTAGTCGATGTCTTCGACCCGGGCAAACTGAATGGCATTTTTTTCCAGTTGCTGGGCGGCAATCTGCACTCCCGTGGCGGTTTTTGCGTTGTCGATTTCCACAAATTCGACCTCATACCGCTGGTCGGCCTGCATGGTTTTTTCGATGGGGTCCTGGTTGGTCCGGCGGAGGGTGTAAAGTTTTCCGTTTTGGAGGTCGCCGGGCGTCGTGGAAACGTACATCGTCACCTGCCCATTGCCTTCATCTTCCGTCATCAACACGACGGTTTTGTTGGGATACGAGCCTTTCGGCAGGGGAAGCGCATTTTCGAACGACGCTTTTCCCAGCGCCGGGAGCGTTCGGTTGCTGTTCTTTTTATCAGCCGTGCCCAACGGGTCGATGGCGTGAACCCGACCTTCCGCGTCGCTCTCGCCAGCGGTTAGGAAGAGCGGACCAAAACCGTGTTCGGCCGGGGTGGCCAGTGTGGCGGAACACAGGCGCCAGATTCCGCCTTCGGCATCGACAAGGTATTCGCCTTTGACCGGTTTGAAGGTTTTGTCCAGATAAACTCTGGAAACCGACCGGATCATCTCGTGGTTCGTGATCAGCACATAGCCGTCGCCCGCCGGATTTTTCAATAAGCCAGCCCCATCGGGTTGGCCGGCAAAAATGAAATCGCGTGATTGTTCCAGTTGATCGGAACTGCTGATGAGTGGCAGAATTTCCAGGCTTTCAAAACCGGGCAGGGCCTTTACCAGCGGTGGCGTGGTCGAATAGGCTTTCAGTTCCACCTCCGTCTTGGTGGCCGGGTTGGTTCCGGTTTTTCCTTCTTTCTGACAACCCGACCATACAAGCGCTGAAAGGAGGATGGCGATCTGGATGGAAGCGTGAAACCGGCTGAACGTTGACATGGAATGGGGCTATTTAGCAAATATACTTAATTTTTATTTTGCCCCGTACCGTTACTCCGGGCTTCCGATTCCGTCTTGATAAAAAGCCTGAATGAGCAGCCTGTGAATCAACCTGAACTATTCTACCAATCGGCACTGACGTCCGTACCCGGTGTGGGCGACGTATTGATTCGTCAACTGATGAGTTATTGCGGCTCGGCCTCCGAGGTTTTTCGGTCGCCCCTGTCGAAATTGAGGAAAACCCCCGGTGTGGGCGAGGTGATTGCCCGCGCTATTTTGCACCCGGACGTGTTGCGGGAAGCAGAACAGACGCAGCAGCGGTGCGAAAAGTTGGGGATTCAGCAGTTGTTTTATACCGACAAGATGTATCCGGCCCGTTTGAAAGCCCTCTACGATTCTCCGGCAATGCTGTATTTTCAGGGTACCGCCGACCTGAATTCCACCCGCACCCTAGGCATTGTCGGAACACGTCAGGCCACCGATTATGGACGGCGTATCACGGAGGAACTGATTATGGCGGTGCAGCCCTACCAGCCCATGGTGATTAGTGGTCTGGCCTACGGCATCGACATTGCGGCCCACCGGGCCAGTTTGGTCAATGGCTTGCCGACGGTGGGTGTTATGGCCAGCGGTATTGATATCGTCTATCCGTATGTTCACAAGAAAACCGCGCAGGAGATGGTGCTGCTGGGCGGTTTGCTCACCGAAAACCGCCCAGGCGTCAAGCCTGATGCTCGCTTGTTTCCGGCCCGAAACCGCATCATTGCGGGCCTGAGTGATGCCATCATTATTGTGGAAGCGGCCACCAAAGGCGGGGCTTTGATCACGGCGGAATACGCCAACAACTACCACCGGGAGGTTTTTGCCGTACCTGGCCATCTGAATCAGACGTTTTCGCAGGGCTGCAACAAGCTGATTCGAGAAAACAAAGCGCAGATTTATACCAAACCGGAGGATGTGATTGAAGCCCTGAACTGGGATCAGCCGGTGAGCAAAACCGCTCCGACCGACAAATCCGCCCTGGCCCTGGAATTTACGGAAGAAGAAAGTCAGATTCTGGCGCTCTTTCGTCAAAAGCCCGAGTGGCACATCGATGAGCTGAGTTGGCGAACGCAGATTCACATTGGAAAACTCGCATCACTGCTGCTGAACCTGGAGTTTAGAGGAATGGTCAGGACGCTGCCGGGGAAGAAGTACCAATTAAATTAGAGAATTAAGGAATGAAAAATGTAAAATGATGAATGCTAAATGTAAAAGGGGTTTCCAATCCGAAACTTTTACATTCAACATTCATCATTTTACATTTTTCATTCCAACTTAAAACCCTAAACCAATGGCAAAACCGCGTACCGTGGTCGGGAATGTTCCCAGGTTGGTGAGCGCGCCGTTGTTCAGATTGATTGAATACAGATTGGTAGAGCTGCCCGCCGTCAACAGCGCATAGGCTTTGTCGCTGCGTCCGCCAATGTCGAATCCGTTGGTTGCCGTGATGTCGATGCCCAGCGGGCTTCCACCCACCAGCGTACCGTCATTGGGCGGGATCTGGCGGTACAAGCGGTTGGTAAAGTCGTCGAGGTCATACAAAACCGTTGTCGTTGCACCCTGAACGTTGTTCGAATAGGCAGCCGCCCGAACCGAAGGGCGATCAACCGCCGTAGGACCATAATTGAGCGGTTTGTCGACACTAACGTTCCCATTTGTCGGATCAATCCGCAGGTTCTGACCCGAGTTGCTGATGACCCGAATCCGGTCAACCGTTGGGTTGAAATCAAAACCGTAGTCACTGCCCGTCAACATTGGTGTGAACGCGCCGGAACCCACCACGGTAAGCTGGGCGTTGTTGGTGCCGGCCGGATACGAAATGGTGTAAATGCGGCTGGAATTTCCCAAAGCGTAGAGCTGGCCCGTTGCCGGACGCATGTCGATACCACGAATCGTTTCGCCCGGTTGTAGTCCGGTAATGTTACGCTGAACCGGCCGGATGTCGAACGGATCGAAAATCAGCAGGTCGTTGCCACTCACGGCGTAAGCGACGGCATCCGTCGGAATGGCCAGCCCGATGTAGGTTCTGGAACCCAGATCGCCCAGCTTCTGGATGGCACCCGTGGTAAGGTTTACGTTGCCCAACTCGGCTTTACCGCCCACCCAGTAGGCCAGCAGGGCATGGCTGTTGTCAGACGAAATGTCAAAACCGGCACTGCCCGTGATGTCTTTTCCTAGGGGGCCGACGTTGACGAGCGTTCCGTTGTTGGGCGGAATCTGGGAATAGAGACGATCCGAAACCGGATCGATGTCATACAAAACGGTGCTGCTCGAAACGCCCTTGCTGTTGGTGTACGCCACCGCCGAAATCGCCGGACTCATTCCACCGTTGATGTTTCCGTCCTGCCCACCGGTCTGGAGCAAGCCCGTATTGGGATTGAGCCGAAGGTTTTGGCCGGTACTGGTCACCAGCCGGATGAGGTCGACGGTCGGGTTGAAGTCAAAAGCGACCGAAGCCCCGTCGGCGATGGCGGGGGAGAAAGGGTCCACACTTACCGAACGTGCTACCCCCGTTTCCTGATTGATGACGTAAACGCGGCTGGTACTACCCAGCCCATAGAGCTGCCCTGTTGCCGGGCGGAAGTCGATGGCCAGGATTTTTTCGTTTTCTTTCAAACCTGTGATCTCGGTATCCGACAGGTTCGCCATCGGGTTCGAAACGGTCTTCTTGTTCAACCGGTTGTTGTCCGTTAAAACAAAAAAAGAAAGCTCCGTCGCGCTTTCACGGGCACTGTTGTGTTTCGTAGCATCGGGGCTCAGGGCGTTCTCGGGTGATGTACACGCGTTCAGGCCCACCATCAGGCCGAGTACCCACGCGCCTGCCGGTAGGCGAAATCCCCTTTTTTTAGTCGTACTCATGTTTCAAATCGTTTTAGAAAGGTTGAATAGAATGATAGGATATTGACAGTCATACGAATGAAGACGGGCATTTAGATTTCCAATCCGTAAGAATGTTAGGATATGGCCGCGGCAGGAGAAGGTGAGTCACTGATAATGAGTAGATTATCAGGACAGTGGTAGAGAAAGATAATACTACGGGAAAGTTGAAAACGGCGATTACCAGCTCTTTTTAACAGACATATACATACCCGTTTGAGTCGGATATAACGCGCCCTGATCCAAGGCAAATGAGGCTGAGAGGAAGGTGTTGGAAAGCCGGGGAAGGGGAACCCGAGCCGCCAACAAGGCTGAAAACTGCTCGAAACGGGGAGAATACGGCAGATTGTAGGTGCCGTAGTTGCGGCTGAACGACGCCCGCGCATTGAGTTGAACCCGGTATAGAATTCCTTCCAGACCGAGATACCAGACATTGACCCGGTTATTGGGGAAGAAGCCGCCCCCGGTGTATTGTTGCACGCGGGCGGTGTAGTCGGCTCGCGGGGCAATGAAGGGCGTGCCGATGGTTCGCCCAAAATACGACCAGCCTTCCCGGTACTGACCGTGATTAAAATAATTGTCAGCCCCCTGATACTGAGCCGTCTGGTCGAAAACCGATCCACTCTGACTAGTCATCGGCAGCCATTCCACCACGGCGGCATTCCACCGGAACCGGGGGTTTGGGGTGGCGGTTTTGTTCCGAAAACGGAGGCCCCACAACCCGTCGGGAAAGTTGAGGTAGACGATTCCGCTGACGTCTTCGTAAAAATGCTGGTAGTAGAACAAGGTGCTTAACCGGGAGGTCGTCCATTCCAGGGCGTAGTCGATGGAACCCAGGTGATTGCCGACCCGGTTTTCGCCGTCGAAGGCGGTTTGCTGGCTGGTGGTGAGTTCTTTGGGATAAAGCCCAAAAATGAGTCCCGTATAATCCCGGAATGAGGAAGGCAACTTGCCATTGACCGCAAACGAAGTGCCTTTCAGGTAATCGGCGTGGCCGCCCCACTGCACCTGGTGATTCATGCCCACGTAAAATTTTACTTTCCAGTGCGGTTTTCCAAAACGGCCGTAGAGGTATTTCTGGTGCAGATACGCGTCTTTGATGTAGGGCGCATTGAACCAGCCGTGGGCATAGCCCAGCCGGAAAGCCACCAGTTTTTTCAGAAAACCGATCGGCACGAAGTCGGGCGTGTGGAACTGCACCTTCGGAATGGGCAGCGCATTGGCCGACCAGGCCACAAAACCGGACGTCAGCGTGGTGTCGCCGAGGCCGTATTGCTCGCGCCGACGGCCCGCCCAGAGTTCAAATTTTCCCAGCCGAACTTTGGCGTATAATTCCGGGAGAATAAACTGACTGCTTTTGCCCACATTGACAGCCGCATAGCCACCGACGCTCCAATCGAACCGGTGGTGGTTGGTGTAAGCCGTGTCGGTGCGGTATTCACGACTTATCTGTCCTCGCAACGTCCCGAACGGGCCTTGAAGGGGTACGATGCCGTATTGGTTGGTGCGGAGCCAGAATGGCGTTTGGCGGGTTGCTGCGCCCATGCCACCGAGTTCGAGGTGGGCCTGAACCGGGTTGGATGGCCGGGATTCCTGCGCCAGGGCCGAAGTGGTCAGCAGCCAGCCGAATGCCAAACAAAAGAGCCGTTTCATCGGCGGATCAGGCTAACGGTTCCATTCCGCCGGATTTTGTCGCCAGGCCGCGAGGGAGTCCATGGCGTCGGCCGAAATGTAGTTCAGATCCCGGGCTTCGCCCACCAGCGTTTCGTAGTCGCTCAGGCAAACCAGTTTGACGTCTTTGTCTGCAAAATTTTGACTGGCTACCGGAAAACCGTAGGTAAAAATGGCCGCCATGCCCAGTACCTTGGCTCCGGATTGCCGCAACACATCCACCACTTTGAGCGAACTGCCACCGGTCGAAATCAGGTCTTCAATCACCACAATGCGCTGGCCGTCTTCCAGCCGCCCCTCAATCTGGTTGCCCATACCGTGTTTTTTGGGTTCCGGCCGAACGTATAGAAAGGGCAGGTTCAGCGCATCGGCAACCAGCGCTCCCTGCGCAATACCGGCCGTAGCAACGCCCGCAATGGCTTGAACATCAGGGAATTCTTTCAGAATCGTTTCGGCTAACGCCGTACGAATATACGTCCGGGCTTCCGGGTACGACAGCGTGATTCGGTTGTCACAGTAAATCGGTGATTTCCAGCCTGAACTCCACGTAAAAGGCTCCTCCGGCCGGAGTCGAACCGCCTTCACTTCCAGTAGCAATCGGGCAACTTTTGCTGCAATCATGTAAAAAAAGGGGAATGTAAAATGTAAAATGATAAATGTCGAATGTAAAAGTGTTTCAAGAGCGCTTAGCTACTTTTACATTCGACATTTATCATTTTACATTTATAATTAATTTTTTAACTACTCTTCAATTCGCTTCGTCACCAGAATCTTATCGATTCGGCTTTTGTCCATGTCGATGATTTCAAACTGGTATTCCTGCCAGGAAAAAGTCTCACCGGTTTTTGGGATGTCCTTGATAATTTGTAATGCAAAACCGCCCAGCGTATCAAAACCGGTCATTTCGCGCCGGTTTTGGATGTTGATGTTAAAATAATCCAGAAAATCGTCGAACGGAATCTGGGCGTCGACGAGGTAACTGCCGTCGCCCCGCTCTACAATCTCAAATTCAAATTCGTTGGTGTCCGAAATGTCGCCCACGAGCGCGTCCACGATGTCGTTGAGCGTCACCATGCCCAAAACACCGCCGTATTCATCGACGATGATGCCGACATACTGCCGACGTTCCCGAAACCGCTCCAGCACCTGGTAGGCCATGTTGCTTTCGGGAATATACAGAATATCACGTTTCAGTTCTTCAAGCCGGGTGAGCTGATCATCGAGGTCTTTGCCCAAAAAATCCTTGCTGTGAATGAGTCCGATCATTTCATCGACGCCCCCCTGGCAGAGCGGGTAATGCGAATGGCGGTGTTCGATGATGTACTGGCGGTTTTCTTCAACCGTCGCTTCCAGATCCAGGAACACCATTTCCTGCCGGTTGGTCATCAGGGAGGTGATTCGGCGGTCGCCGAGTTGAAAAACGTTCTGGACAATTTCCTGCTCGATCTCCTCGATGACCCCGCCCGAGGTGCCTTCCTGAATCAGACTTTTGATTTCTTCTTCCGTTACGGCACTGGCATTGGGTTTGATATTCAGGATTTTAATGATCAGATCACTGGAAAATCCGAGCAGGCTGATGAAGGGAGACGTAATCCGGGACAGCATGTTCATCGGCCCGGCCATAAATTTGGCAATGCCTTCGGGGTTCGACAATCCGATTCGTTTGGGAACCAATTCGCCCAGCACCAGCGACAGATACGTAATCAGGATAACCGTCAGCGTGACGGCAATGCTGTTGGCGTACGGTTGCAGGAGCGGAAACTGGGACACGAAGCCCGAAATCTGGTCGGTCAGGCTGTCACCACTGAAAATACCGGTCAGGATTCCGATGAGGGTGATCCCGATTTGAACGGTAGCCAGAAACCGGTTGGGCGATTCGGCGAGTTTCAGAGCCTCTTCGGCCCGGCGGTCGCCGTTTCGGGCGTCGGTTTCGAGTCGGGCTTTGCGGGAGGAAACCAGTGCAATCTCCGATAAAGAGAAAACACCGTTCAGAATGACTAAAAAAAGAATGATTGCAAGTTCCACACGGGGGAAAGTTGGCGTTCTGCAAAAATAGTGGATTTAGTTTCTCTTCAAAGATGAATGGTTTATCTAAATTTGTTTTGTAATTCACGCTATTCGGTACGTCGACGGTTCGACGGGCTCATTCACCCAGCAGTTCAACTACCTCATGACCATTTTTATTGACGACCGACCCATTCATTTAAAGGGTTCGAAGAAGGCAGCCAAATTGCAGGACGCTGCGCTGGATAATCACGTGGAGTACGACCGGATCATCGACGCCCGTCTCGACGGCCTGAAGCTGGGCATGTTGAAAGGGCATCTCCTGGTGCTCAATGCGACGCCCGTTACCATCGAAAAACTGGTCAACTTGCTCAACAACTACGAAATGGGCGACCTGAGCTCCATTACGCTGGTAGCCGCTGAAAAAAAGGCCGTTGAGGAGAAGTTTAAAAGTATGTTCAAGATTGTCCGGGCCGCCGGAGGAGTGGTGTTTAAGGAGGATAAAATGCTGCTGATTTTCCGTCGCGGCAAGTGGGATCTGCCCAAAGGGAAACTCGACGGGGATGAACAGTCGCGGGTGGCGGCCCTGCGGGAAGTGGAAGAAGAAACCGGGGTTGTGGCTACCCTCGAAAACCGCATCTGTACGACCTGGCACACCTACACGCTGAACGGGAACCGCATCCTGAAAAAGACCAAATGGTATCACATGACCTGCGTCGACGATGCCAAGATGGCGCCCCAAACCGAGGAGGACATCGATCGACTCGAATGGATGGATGCCAAACAAACGGCCCTGGCCCTCACCAACTCCTTCAGCTCCATCCGGTATGTGATCGAGGAGGTGAACGGGAAGGTTTTGAAATAGTTAATAATTAAGAGTTAAGAGTGATGAGTTAAGAGTTGGCTGACGCACTTGTTTCAGCTTGCGTCAATCAACTCTTAACTCATCACTCTTAACTCTTAACTACTTCAGTTTGTACGGCAGAAATTCGTCGATGTTTTTGGAATAGCGGTGCAATTCCCGGATGATGCTTGAACTGATGGGAGCGAGGGGCGGGGATGTGATGAGAAAGACGGTTTCGACGTCTTCGTACACGTACCGGTTGACCTGCGAAATGCTGTTTTCGTATTCAAAATCCGTCGTATTGCGCAGTCCCCGCAGCAAAAACCGGGCGCCCAGGTCGCGGGCGACGTTGGCAGTCAGGTCGTCATACGACACGACTTTTACCGCCGGATAGGCCGCAAAGGTTTGCTCGATCAGGCCGACCATCACGTCTAGTGGAAAATACCGCTGTTTGCTGGCGTTTCGGCCAATGCCGATGAAAATTTCATCAAACAGTTTGAGTCCCCGTAAAACTATGTCTTCATGTCCCTTCGTAAACGGGTCGAAGGAGCCGGGAAAGAGCGCGATTCGTTTCATAAAGGTTTGAGCAACCGGGTGGTGGCTGGCTGGATGGTTAATAGAAGGTCAGTCGGTTGCCCAATCTCACTCGATCAGGGTGTTTCCGTACAAACTGAAATACCGGTGTTCCGGTAACTCATCGAACGCTGGTGTCAACTGCAAGCCGGGCGGTGTTGAACCAAATCGGATGCTGGGCAGAAATTGTTCGAGGGCCGTATAAATTTCGGCAAAAGGTGTGATTTCACCGAACAAAACCACTTGCAATTCTTTCGGTTCGGTTTTCAATTCATTGATGACATACAGGATGTAATACACCAGATCGGTGGCATTTTTGTAGGCAAACCGGTTGCAGAACCTGAATTCTCCGCCTTTCCGATAAATAACCGTAACCGATTCATCTTCAAAGTTTAACGATAGTTTTTGATCCGAATTCAGCACCGAATCCGTCAGCGACGTTGCCTGGATCAGCGTGCTCGACTGGTGAACGAGCGTAATCTGTTGCAGGGGATAGGTGGCCGACAGCCAATCGGTCAGGGCATTGTCAATGCTGAAAACCGCCTGAAAATCTTCTTTTTTGTGGGCATATGCCAAGGCGTGTTCGGTGCTGGAGAGCGGATTACCGCGCATCAACTGGAGGTATTGGGCTGCGTATTCTTTACGGAACAGACCCGATGGCACCAGCGTAAACGAAGGGGAATTGACCGACACCTGAATGCTTTTCCAGTAGGACGACTGCAGGATCGGATGGTTTTGGTAAATGGTTCGTAACGAGGGCAGCAGCGGATTTTCGGTCAGCAGGGTCGGAAAGGTGTAGTCTTCCAGCCAGATGCACCGGCGCGGATGGGGTTCGACCACACAAAACCGGAACCGTTCCTTGCCCATTTCCAGGCAAAGCTGATACGAGTCGGTCGTTGACACATCAAAAGAATCTTCCCGAATGGCGACGGTTGGGGTCACAGTAGCAATGGTCTCGATACGCACAAAAAAGTGAATGGGTTAACAGGTACAGTGGGAAGTTATATGTTTTCCAATTTTGGGAACATATGGTGAGCTAAATGTACAAAAATACCCGACAGACCACCGCTATTGTTTCAAATAACCTTTTAAGTGGAAAACCTCCTCCATAGACTGGCACAGGCGGAACATGCGGTGTACCTCATTTTCGGGGTACTTTTTGATTTCCTCGAACGTCATCAGCCGCACTTCGGTAATAATCTGGCTTTCAGCGTCCATTTCCGGGTCGAACCCCTGGCGAAGGTGGCCGCCCACAATGCGGACCTCGAAAAACAGTTCCATCGCGTGCAGGGGCGTTTGCATGAATTCGTTGACGAACTGGAGTTCGCCCACTTCAATGTCCAGCCCGGTTTCTTCCTGAAATTCCCGAACCAGGGCTTCGTAGGCGGTTTCGCCATATTGGGGGCCACCGCCCGGCGGACACCAGAAGGTATCCGTGGGGCCAATGCCCCGGTGACGGACCATCAATAGTTTTCCGTCGATGAGGCACAAACCGCATACCCGCAGCCGCAGGCGATTGCCGTAGAGCCGCTTTACTTCTTCGCGTGCAATATCCAAGTTGATTTCTGATCGTTTCAGCCCGCAAATATAGGGAGAATTAAGAGTTAAGAGTTAAGAATTAAGAGTCGGCTGACGCCTGTTTAACTCTTCACTCATAATTCTTAACTCTTAATTCTTTTAGTAGGGGCTTCCAGAAATGTAGCTTTCCAGGGAGTGGATGCGGGCTTTCTGATCGTGGATGATGGCTGAAACGACGTCATTAATGGAAATAATGCCGATGAGTTGGCCTTCATCGACGACGGGGAGGTGGCGAATGTGTTTATCAGACATGATCAGCATGGCATCTTCCAGGCGTTGATCAGAGCTGATGGTGATCAGGTTGGCGGTCATGACCTCTTTGATCAGGGTATCTTTCGACGCCCGGCCTTTCAAAATCCCTTTGCGGGCATAGTCGCGTTCTGAAAAGATTCCCGACAGATTTCCTGCGTCGATCACCAGAACAGCCCCGATATTTTTGGTAGCCATAGCTTCCAAAGCTTCATAAACCGTCGTGTCGGACGTGACGGAATAGATGGTGTTGATCGTTTTGCCTTGCAAAACCTGACGGATTTTCATGATTTAAGGAAGTTTGGTAAATGGGTTGGGATCAAAATAAAAAAAAGGTATGATAAAAGCAATGCCGTGTTGTATTTTGGGGCTTATATGCCTTATAATTCTTGGAATTATCAAAACTTGCTTGGTGATTCAAGGGTGACAGTCGATTTGTTTTTAAAAAGAAGTACGTCTAAGTTTGAAAAAAAACGCCTATGCTTTCCTTTCCATCGCGTCTGTGCAGACTGATCAGCGGGTTGTTCTTCCTCGTAAGCCTGAGTCTGTCGTGCCAGCGGCCTCCGGTCAAAGCCGAGCAGGAAGACCTCAATCCGCTGGTGGGTTCCTGGGAAAAAGTGAACCCCTCGAAGTGCAGCCAGATGTACCCGGATGTGATCGAGTTCAGCGCGAACGGAGTATACCAAACGCAGTCGGAAGTAACGTCCGTGGCGATGGCCTGGGATGCCGGTACGTATGCCGTGGACCGGCAAATAGTAAAGATTGCCAATGCCCTGGAAGTTTCGAAGCCCTACCGGTTTGTAATCAAGAACGAAATCGTTACGTTTGAGGATGAGCAGGGATGTCGGTTTCCCTACCGGCGAATGTAAAATCGGTTGAAAAAAACCGGCTGTTATTCCGTATATTCGTACAATGAATGATACTCTCACGCCCGCAGAATTGCTGGCGAAACGCTTCCCTTTCAAGCCTACTCCCGGGCAGCAACACTTTTTTGAACAGATGAATCCGTTCATGATTCGGACGGAACATGAAAATTACCGGGATTGCTTTTTGCTCAAAGGCTATGCCGGTACCGGTAAAACCACCCTCATCAGTACGCTGATCAAAGTATTGCCCAAGTTTGGGTTCAAATCCGTTCTGCTGGCGCCCACGGGCCGGGCGGCCAAGGTCATGGCGAATTACTCGAAGCGCATGGCCCAGACCATTCACCGGAAAATTTACCGACAGGTGGCCGACTCCAGTTCGGGAAATCTGGTGTTTCAGCGACAGAAAAATTACCACGAAGACACGGTTTTTATCGTCGATGAGGCTTCCATGATCAGCGATGATTCAGAGATCGGCATGAACGGTTTGCTGGCCGACCTGGTCGACTTTGTGTTTGAAAACCCCGGAAACCGCCTGATGCTGGTGGGAGATGTGGCGCAGCTTCCGCCCGTTGGCAAGGAACTCAGCCCGGCGCTCGACAAAGGCTATCTGGAGCGACATTTCGATATGGTGGTGGTGGAGCAGGAGTTGATGGAGGTCATGCGGCAGGACGAACATTCGGGTATTCTGTTGAATGCCACCAACTTGCGGGATGTCCTGAACGACCCGAATCCGAAGATTCATCTGAACGTCCGGAAGTTTCGGGACATCTATAAAATGACCGGCGAAAAGCTGGAAGACGGGATTCGGTATTGCTACGACAAATACGGCCGCGAAAATACCATCATCATCACGCGTTCCAACAAGATGGCCGTGCAGTATAACCAGTACATCCGCCGGGCCATCAATCAGTGTGAAGAAGAACTCGACGCGGGCGATATGCTGATGATTGTCAAGAACAATTATACGGTTTTAGAAGACGATTCACCGGCGGGTTTTCTGGCCAACGGCGATTTTGTGGAGGTGATGAAAATCCGCAAACGGGAAGAACAGCACGGTCTTAAATTCGCCACCGTCACCCTGCGGCTGGTCGATCTGGAGGAGCAACCCGAGTTTGAAACCAAGATTATTCTCGATACGCTGTATTCCCCGCAGCCGTCGCTGGGGCGGGAGGAAAACAAGCAGTTGTACGAGAGCGTCCAGCAGGATTATTTTTACATCAAATCGAAAAAGGAACGTTCCGAAGCCATCCGTCGCGATCCGTATCTGAGCGCGTTGCAGGTGAAGTTTGCCTACGCGCTGACCTGTCACAAGGCACAGGGTGGGCAGTGGCCGGCGGTTTTTGTCGATCAGGGCTATTTGCCTGACGGACAGGTGAACCAGGATTTTGTGCGGTGGCTCTACACGGCCATTACCCGGGCCACCGACGAAGCGTTTCTGATGAATTTTATGCCGCAATTTTTTGGAAACACCCCCCATGAACCTGACTGAGTTTACCCAAACCCTGAAGAACGCCCAACCGCCGTTTGGTCTGCACCCGGTTGCCGAAGCCCTCTGGTATGACGCCAAAGGCAATTGGGAACAGGCCCACAACATTGCCCAAAGCCGGGAAGGAACCCGCGACTACGACCGTTTGCACGCCTATCTGCACCGCAAGGAAGGCGACGAGTGGAACGCCGGTTACTGGTATCGCCGGGCGGGCGCAACGGTTTTTGCCGGCTCGCTGGACGACGAGTGGAATGCGTTGATTCAAACTTTTCTGGCGAAATAAGCGATGAAACGCATACGCTGGGTGATCGTTTTGCTGCTGGCCGTTCAGACGGTTTGGGCGCAGGACTGGAAAGCCGGGGTTTCCCGGGTGGTAATTACACCCAAAACTTCGCAGTGGATGGCCGGTTATGCAGCCCGTACCCGTCCCGCCGAAGGGAAACTTCATGATCTGTGGGCCAAAGCGCTGGCGCTGGAAGATGAAAAAGGAAACCGGGTGGTGCTGGTGACCACCGATCTGCTGGGCTTTCCGAAAAAACTCTCGGACCAAATCCGGGAGCGGCTAAACCGCCAGTTCAATCTGTCGAAAGCACAGATCCTTCTGAACAGTTCGCACACCCATTCCGGGCCGGTTTTGGCCGATGCCTTGTACGACATTTACCCGCTCAATGCCGGCGAATTGGCAAAGATCGACCGATATACCCGCCAACTGGAAGACCAGATTGTGACGCTGGTCGGGCAAGCCCTGAAAGACCTTGAACCAGCGGAACTGTTCGCCCAGAACGGCGTAACGCGTTTTCAGGTGAACCGGCGCAACAACAAGGAAGGCTCGCTGCGGGAGCAGACAGAACTGAAAGGCCCGAATGACCACGCGGTTCCGGTGATCAAGGTGCTCGACAAGGCCGGGAAACTCAAAGCCATTGCCTTCGGCTACGCCTGTCACCCCACCGTGCTGGATCAATACCAGTGGTCGGGCGATTACGTCGGGTTTGCCCAACTGGAGCTGGAAAAAGCACATCCGGGTGCGATAGCGCTGTTTTTTCAGGGAGCCGCCGGGGATCAGAACCCGATGCCCCGCCGGACCGTGCCGCTGGCCCGGCAACACGGTCGGGAACTGGCCGTGGCCGTGGATCGCGTACTCGAAGAACCCATGCGGAAATTGACGGCCCAGGTTCGTACCGCCTACTCCGAAATTGACCTTCCACTGGCCGCTCCGCCTTCGGAAGCCGAATTGACGAAAACCAGCCAGGAAGGGGAGAGTTACATGAAACGCTGGGCAACCCGGATGCTGGCCGAAAGAAAGCAGGGCAAGCCGGTATTGACCCACTATCCGTACCCCTTGCAGGTGTGGCAGTTGGGCGACCAGCCTCTGCTGGCGTTTGGGGGTGAGCTCGTCATCGAATACGCCATTGCGTGTAAAAAGCGGTTTGGTCCCGACCTCTTCGTGCTGGGGTATTCCAACGATGTGATGGGCTACATTCCGTCCGATACGGTTTTGAAAGAAGGCGGATACGAAGGGGCTTCTTCGCAGATGGTCTACGGTTTGCCGGGCCTTTGGGCTACTTCCGTTCCGGATCTGATTTGGCAGGAAATCAACCGCCTGGCCGGGTTGGCTGGTGTGTCATCAACCAAATAAGTTTATTAAAACGATCGTAGGCTAACCATGAATACAGCGGGATAATTGTTATCTTTATAAGCAAGTCCTGAACCCCGCTCCCCATGTCCGGCAAACAAACGTATCTTACCTGGATCGTCGTTGACGATGAGGAGTATGGCACCTTCTTCACAAGGGCGTTTTCCGAGAAACAACTCGAAAGCCGACTGGATTTCTTCCTCAGCGATCGGTTGCTGGTGGAAAAACTGGAGGATGAAAGTGGGGAACTACCTGACTTGATCTTGCTGGAATTTCAATCTTCGAAACCGGTTGGGATCGAAACCCTGTCGGCGATCAGAAACCACCCGCGGGGGAAGCACATTCCGGTGCTAATGGTGAGTGACTCTGCTTCACCCGCTACCATCAGCCTTTGTTACCAGCTAGGTGTTAATGCTTACGTAATGAAGCCCGGCCGATTTGACGATCTGGCCTACTTTGTCAACTCAATCTGCCGCTACTGGCTGGAAATGTCCGATCAGCTCACCCGAACCTGATTCGGTTTATCCGCAAGAAGGAAATTATTTTCATAGCGTTTTCCGGCCTTTTCGGTTCGAAATGCCCGTCGGCTGTGATGGTGTTGCGTGTAAGGAATAGCGTTAGCACGGTTGTGAGGCTGATTTTAGGTAAAATTTATTCGAAATAAGCACAGTCTGCAGGAAAAATAAACTTTGTAAAGTACTCGGATAATTTTAGTAGTTTATTGAAATTTAAGCAATTAGCTTAAGTTTACAGAACATTCGTCCAGCAATTAGGTTGTCTTGAGTAGAGGACCAATCCATACTGGTTTTGAAAGCAGCCAGGTGGCCGTCAGGAGTCCAATAAAGTGTAGGTATTTTTTTTAACTGTGCGGCTGACTACTTTTCCCCCTGGTTTGGCTTACTGAGAACAGAACATGGCGGATTCCCAGAATGATAAGCCGAAAAAATCCCTCCCGCCCGAAAAGCAGCCGAAGGACCAGTCTGATTTATTGCAGGGAATCCTGATCAATATTCCAACAGGTCTTTACGTCTATGATCCGGTTTTCAACGACGAGGGCCAGCCCTCGGATTTTCGGCTGGTGTTGTTGAACCCGTTGGCGGCCCAACTGGTGGATCGTCCGTCGGATGCCCTGATCAATGAGTCGATGAAACTCCTGTTGCCAAGTCTGGTTACCATTGATTTGTGTGCTTTGTCTATTCTGGTTTTCCAAACCCGGCAAACCTACCAGTTCGAAACCGAATTCTGCCACCGCAACGGTCTGGTGGGCTGGTATAAAATCAGCATTTCCCGGTATGACCACCGGATTATTGTAACGACAATTGATATTACCGCCCTGAAAGAGGTGCAGGTCAGGTTGCAAAAGGTGACCGAAACCATGCAAACGATGCTGGATGGCTCACCGATTGCAATTTCGCAACTGAAAGCCGTTCGCGACCGGAGAGGGAATCTCATCGACTTCGTTTACGAAGGGGCCAACGAAAAATACGCTTTGCTGCTCAAACGTTCGGTCAGTGACCTGGTTGGAAAACGGTTTTTGGGTTTATTCCCGGAAGCCCGCGAGATGATTTTTGCGGATTATGGACAAGTGATTGAAACCGGCGAACCCCGTCGCACCGAGCGATACTACGCGGGTGAGCCCTTGAGTGGCTGGTTCGATATATCCATCATCAAAAATGACGATGGCGTGGTGGCTTCATATCTGGACATCAACGACCGCAAAGAAGCGGAAAGGCAGTTGGCGGTGACGATGCAAAACCTTCAGGAAGCTAAAAATCAGACGGATATAGATTTGATCCGCTTGCAGATCGCCGAGGAAGAAGTCAACCGGGTGCTGCGGCACGAACGGGAAATAAACACCCACCAGTCGCAGTTCATTACTTTTGTTTCGCATCAGTTCCGCAATCCGATGACGGGTATTTTGCTGGCCGCCGAAGCGCTGGCTAAATTCGGTGAACGGTCGATGGGTACGGTATTGGCCGAGAAAGTGGCGCATTATGCCCACCAGACCCGCCAGGAGATTCAGCGACTCGACAAGCTGCTGACGAAAGTATTGTTTCAGGATCGGATGCAGTTATTGCAGATTGCGCTCCGAATCGAAGATGTAGAATTGGTGGCTTTTTGCAAGAATTTGATTACGCAACAACTCGAACAGCATACGGATTACCAGCGGATTCAGTTTCAATGCGGTCAGGAAACGGTCTGGGCAAAAGGCGATTTGGTCATTCTGGAGCAGGTGCTGGAAAACCTGATGAGCAATGCATTAAAGTATTCCATCGGTTCCGAAAAACCGGTAGAAGTGGAGATCGATACGCTGGATCATGAAATTCACATCTCGGTCAGGGATTTCGGAATCGGGATTCCGGGCGAAGAACTGGAACACATTGGCAAGACCTTCTTCCGGGCGTCGAACACCTCTTTCATCTCGGGCATCGGGCTGGGGCTATCGTTATCCCGCCAGTTTATCAAGCAGCATGGAGGACGACTCGATGTCGAGAGCAAACTCAATCAGTATACGCTTTGCACCATTGTGTTGCCCTGCTGAGCGCCTGAGCAGTTTACGGAAAATACTTGTCTGATAATTGATTCTTTCGTCGATACATCCGGGATCTGGCACATTTATTGTCTTAATCCCTCCTGTGAACAATCGATTTTATTATCAGACTTTTAGACTTTTGATAATAGACATTTTTCCAACGCTTCTTTTGGAGTTCAGCTTATTTTCATATGAATAATAAGTCTGTTAACTTTCATCGGCACTCCGCAAACATATGCTGATGTATGCTCAAAAAAAGTAAAATTTTTCTTTTCGGCGAAATCTTGCCGTACTAAATTTGCACGATTCGAAATCAAATCCGGGCGCTGAAGCAGGCAGTTTCCCACGCTTTCGAGCAAAAATCCTGCTGTTACTGTGAAGTAGAACGTGGCGTCCTGGGAGTAGTTAGTCACCCTACCATTTCGATTTACCTGTAGCCCCCAACAGTCGCAGACTGTCGGATCGAAACCTTTTTGCCCTTTAATTTTTAAAACGGGATTTATCCCGATCGGATAACTATGGATTTTAATAAATCAATATAGTAGCATTTTTTAATTTATTAGCGCAACGTATGAAAAACCGTAACGATCTATTGGCTTGCCTTGTCCTCCTTTTGGGATTGAGTTTTAGTACCGCCCGGGGCAGTGGGGGAGTCACTCACGCCATCAAATTGCCATCGAACGCCCTGGTTTCCGAGCCAGCGCCCGTCAATCGGCAACGCTATTTGGGCGTCACCATTTTTAACTTCGAAAATGACCCCCGGGTCGACGATGAGCGCATCGAACATTCGGCCGCAGCGGGCTGTAATGCCGTTGAAATTACCATCAACTGGGACCGGGTTTACCCCACCCGTCAGAGCGTGGCCAACTGGAAAGTGGTCGATTCCCACGTCCAAACCGCCTTGCGGCTGGGTCTGAAGATAGCCCTGCGAATTCATGTCGGTCGTGAAATTAAGATGCTGGGCGATTTTTGGGAGACCAACGAGACCATGCAGGCGGCTGACGGGTCACGGAGTACGGGCAGTGGCATCACGCAGTTTAGCTACGCCCACCAGCCCACCATTGAACTGGCGAAGGATTTCGTGAAGGAAACCACCCGGCGGTATCTCTATTTACAACAGCAAAACAAGCTGCTGTTTTTCTCCGTTGTGGCTTCACCCGCCCTGGAATCCGAATATTCGCCGGTGCTCGACAAGGCCGATGGCGATAAGGTGGTCATTGCCTTCGATTACAGCAATCCCATGAAAACCGCCTTCCGGCAGTGGTTGCAGGAAAAATTTACACTATCGGATCTGAACAAACGCTGGAACACCGGTTTTGGCGACTGGAATGCCGTCGTACCACCGGGCAACACGACCAGCGATCCGCGGGGCATCTTTAGCGCCAATCGCCGGGGGTTGGATTGGTACGTCTTTCGGCACCGCCTGCTCGAACGGTTTTTGAACGACATTACGAACACGATCAAGGGCGTCGATGGGTCGATCCGGGTGGTCAATCAGCACGGGGCCGTCTGGGACCGGCTGAGTGGTCTGCGGGGCACATACGCTTTCAAGAGCCTGAACGAGAACGCGGATGGGCTGAAATTCAACGACGGCCCCACCTACAATCACCGGTTTTCTATGGATATTGTGCGCAGCAATTTAAAACCAGGTGCGTTTATGATCAATGCGGTCGACGGAATGTTCTGGCAAACGGTTTCGATCGGAACGTACTATGATCAGGTGAAGGAATGTTTTGATCACGGGGCTTCCATGCTGACACTGGCCAATTTCGGGGGAAAAGACGCCCGCGCTACCCTCACACAGTTGGTTGATCGGGTGGTGGATGCCGGTTTGCTGAATCAGCCCGTGACGCAGGTGCAAACCGGCGGCAGCATCAGCTACAAACTGTCGGAAATCCTCCGGGACACTTATACGCCCATCACCAATCGCTGGACGGATCAATATAATAAGTCCGGGAAAAAACCGGTGCAGGTTACACTCATCGAAGATTTGCTGGATGAGATGGATGAACCAACCCAACCCGACGTGAACAAGGCACCTCAGGTGATAACGACGTATTCGGACCGCGATGCCACCGTTGGCAAATCGTTTAGCCTGGCTGTTTCGGAAAGCCATTTCAGAGACCCGGACGGAACCATCGCCAAGGTCGAGGTGAGTGGTTTGTCGGCCGGTCTGAGTTACAATGCCTCTACGAACCTCATTGCCGGTACGCCAACGTCGGTGACAACCCTGAGCGTGACGGTGAAAGCAACCGACAATGACGGCGCCACCGGATCGGATGTCTTTCTGATTCGGGTGAATTCGGCCACGGAACCCGCCCCAGCTCCAGAACCGGAGCCGGAAGGACCGTTAACGGGAAGTTTCGACGGTTACCTGGATAAAGTAGAGTGTGGTACGATGCGTGGCTGGGCCTGGGATCGGAACAAGCCCGACGAGTCGGTGACGATTGAATTTTCGGCCGACGGCCAGGTGATCGGAACGGCGGAAGCGGATATTTACAGAACGGATCTATACGATGCGGGAAAGGGGAATGGGAAACACGCCTACAGCTTTCCGACGCCGGCGAGTCTGAAAGACGGTAAACCCCGCCAGATTAGTGCCAAAGTACGGAACAGCACCTTTACCTTGAAGTATGCGCCCAAATCGTTGACCTGCCCCTCGCCGGCAAGAACCTTGGTGGCGTCGGCAGAACGGGGTTTGTCGGTGACGGTGTTGGGAAACCCCGTTGGTGAGCAAACGAGTGTGGAAGTCCGGGGTGTGGAAGGGAAACCGGTTCGATTTCAACTCAGTGACGTCCGCGGGCGAATCATCAGCGAGCGGGCGGTAGAAACCGCCGGAGTTGTTGAAAAACAGCAATTCAATCTGGGCCGCGAACTGACGGGGCTGCTGCTCTTACGGGTGGTATCGGGTCAGCAGGCGGTAACCGTAAAATTACTGAAACCCTAAAAACGCTTATTTCTAAAAAAACAGCCCAAATAACGCATTTGGGCTGTTTTTTTGCCTGATAAAGCCGTATTTATTAAAAAAAAGGTAAAATAGAGTAGTAATTATCCGACATTTCCAATATTTCTGGCGATTGGGTAGCCACGTTTCGTCACACATTCTGTACTTTTGCAGGGCTGATTCGCGAGATCAGCCACTGTTCATTCTTCATCGACTTCTGATTGATCGACCGGCCTGCCTGACTTGAGGACGGTTTTTTTGTGCCTTTTCACGTTGCAATTACCATTTCTTATTTGATAGTATGACTCATTTAGCACAGCAACTGGAGATTCTGTTTCCGGCAGAAGACCAGATTCCGGAGGAATTTCGGATCGAAGAATTGCATCAGCGGGACTACCTCGTGGATGGCGAAATCCGGCAGTGGGACGGCCCGACGCAGGAAGTGGTGTCGCCCATTTTTGTTCAGACGCCTGCCGGACTGGTTCGGAAAGTGATCGGCAGTTACCCCTTGCCGGTGGATGACAACGAAGCACTGGATGCGCTGGATGCCGCCGTTCGGGCTTTCGACAGCGGACGGGGTGTCTGGCCGACGATGTCGGTAACCGATCGGATCGAGTGCATGGAACGCTTTGTCGGGAAGATGATGGAGCAGAAAAAAGCCGTCGTCAACCTGTTGATGTGGGAAATCGGCAAAACCCTCGCCGACTCGATCAAGGAGTTCGACCGCACCGTGCAGTATATCTACGACACCATCGATGCCTTCAAAGACGTCGATCGGGCCGGTTCGCGTTTCCGGATCGAGGAAGGCATCATCGGCCAGATTCGTCGCTCGCCCCTGGGCGTCGTTTTGTGCATGGGGCCGTTCAATTACCCGCTCAACGAAACTTACACCACGCTGATCCCGGCCATTTTGATGGGCAATACGGTTTTGTTCAAACCCCCGAAACACGGTACGCTGCTGCATCATCCGCTGCTCGACGCGTTCCGGACGTCGTTTCCGAAGGGAGTGGTCAACACGGTCTATGGCCGGGGAGCGACGGTGGTACCGACACTGATGAAGTCGGGGAAAATCAACGTGCTGGCGCTCATTGGATCAAGCCGGGTGGCCGACAGTCTCAAAAAGATGCACCCCAAGAGCAACCGGCTGCGGGCGGTTTTGAGTCTGGATGCCAAAAATGCCGCCATCATTCTGCCCGATGCCGACATTGAGCTGACCGTGAAAGAGTGTATGCTGGGTGCGATGTCGTTTAATGGGCAGCGGTGTACGGCCCTGAAAATCCTGTGGGTACACCGGTCGGTAGCCGATGTTTTTCTGCAACGCATGGGCGAGGAATTGAACAAGCTGAAACCCGGAATGCCGTGGAGCCAGGGAGCGCAGGTAACACCCCTGCCGGAACCCGGAAAACCGGCGTATCTGGATGCGTGTCTGCGGGATGCCGAAGCGAAGGGCGCCCGGATTATGAATGAAGGGGGCGGCACAACCGTGGAATCTTTTGTCTTTCCGGCCCTGGTGTATCCCGTAAAAGACGGTATGAAACTCTACCGCGAAGAGCAGTTCGGGCCGGTGGTTCCGGTGGTTCCCTTTGACGATATTGATGAGCCGATTGCCTACATCATCGATGCGGATCACGGCCAGCAGGTCAGCATTTTCGGGAGCGAAAGCGAACCACTCGCGCGTTTGATCGATCCGCTGGTCAACCAGGTCAGCCGGGTGAATATCAACGCGCAATGCCAGCGTGGACCGGATACGTTTCCGTTTACGGGCCGGAAAGATTCGGCAGAAGGCACCCTGTCGGTGGAGGATGCGCTGCGGTCGTTTTCCATCCGCACCGTGGTCGCCACGAAAGATACGGCGCAGAACAAGGCCATTCTAAACGACATTGTCGAGCAGCACCAATCCGAATTCCTATCAACGAAATTTATATTTTAATTCATTGGCACAACCGGGTCTGCCGTGCCTTTTATCCAACATCGTTTTTGTGTTTAAGGCTGATTGGAAAAAGGTACGGCAGTATCGCCGGATTGTATTATAGAATGATTGCATTAATCGAAATTTAATACGATATCTTCCTCATTTTCGAACGGTTTTGTGAACTCATTGGTAGAAATCTTGTTACATCCAATAAATTTTGGGTTGTACGTTGCATTCATCTACCCGTATGGCACTTGAACTCGTTCCGATCGATCGCATCAGCAAACAGGATAAAGCTCTTTTTCAACAAAACTATTTCAAAAAACACCAGCCCGCTATCATCCGGGATTTTTGCCACGACTGGCCGGCGTATAGTAACTGGTCATTTGAGAAACTCAAACAACGGGCCGGTCATCTAACGGTCGATTTGTACAATAACAAGCCGGCAGATCCAGATAAAAGCACGATGTTTGTCGATGAGCGCATGAATTTTGGCGATTATCTGGACAAAATTTCTTCGAATCAGCCCGTCCAGTTACGCATTTTTCTCTTCAACATATTTAAGCATATTCCTTCCCTCAAAAAAGACATTCTGAAACCGGATCTGGTAGACGGTTTTGCGATGAGTCTGCCGTTCATGTTTTACGGTGGTGCCGGGTCGGTGGTGCATATGCACTATGATATTGACCTGTCGCACGTTTTCCTGACGCAGTTTGTGGGGCGGAAGCGGGTGGTATTGTTTGCTCCCGAATACACGCCCCTGCTGTATCGGCTCCCGTTTTCGGTCATTTCCTACATGAACGTCAACAACCCGGATTACCAGAAATACCCCGGCTTGCAGCACGTCAAGGGCTATGAATGCATCCTTGATTATGGCGAAACGCTCTTTATACCAGCCGGTTACTGGCATTATATCGAGTACATCGACGGCGGGTATGCACTGTCGCTCCGGGTGCTGAATGAATCCTGGCTGAAACGGATTCAGGGTGCCTGGAATCTGCTCGGGGAAATGCGGATTGACAATTTCATGAAGAAATACTTTACACAATCGTGGTTTCAGTATAAGAACCGGAAAGCGTTTGAAAATGCCAATGAAGCGATGAAAAATTTCCCGCGTCTGGAAAAAGCGGAAGTGTAAGCCACTGGAACGGACAATCGTCTGTTTTGAGACCTATCCATCGGAGACTACCCGAAAAATTGATGTGAAATTCTGACAAATATGCATTTTTCGACGCGATTGTCTACCTTAACCGATGAGGCTAAAATTTATAACCTCTACAGGCAGGTGGCCAAAATTCCCGGTGGAATAGCCAGGGAAGAAGACGAAATTACACCCGTTTATGTTTCGAATAACTTACAGAAATCGCTTCAGAACGGACTTTCTCTCGTGATCGAAAATCCGGAAAATCCCGCAGAACTAGTGGCTGAAATGCATGGGTATCAACTGGAACCCCGCGTTTTTAAACACATCCTGTCGGAATTAACGATTGTTGTTCACCCCGGTTTTCAGAACCGGGGACTGGGGAAACGACTATTTTTAGATTTCCTAAAACAGGTCGAAGAAAACCGCCCCAACATCTTACGAGTTGAACTGATTGCCCGTGAAAGCAATACCAGAGCCATTGGCTTTTATCAAAAAATAGGCTTTGTGGTTGAAGGACGATTAGAGAAACGGATTGATACGAAAACCGGCTCATTTGAAGCCGACATTCCGATGGCTTGGTTTAACCGAAATTTTGTAAAATGAGTACAATCATTACCCCCGAAGACCCCGAATGGCTGATAAAACTGGTTCAGGAACGGTATGCTTTTTGTCATCCGGATCTAACCCAGGCCGAACGCATTCATCACTATGAACAGGACAAAAGGCTTTCTTCCAAAGACACGTACTTTTCGCAATGGGAAGAATGGGATTTTGAATGGGCAACTTTTAAAGACATTCTGGACAACGAGCAGTTTGAACGGTATGAAGCAAATTTAAAAACACGGATTCGGAGTTACGAAGAAAGCCTGGTGGAAGAAGACAACGGCAAATTGGGCGAAATTGCGTATAATCAATCATTACTAACTAATTACGAAAAGATTTTGCCTGATTTTTTTAATCCCCGGTCTCCGTTAAAATTGACAGGGCTGATTCAGGAAGAAACCAAGATTGCTTTTTTAAAAACGGAGTACAGGCGGTATTTAAATGAGATGAAAGTCAAGTTATTGGTCGATCATTTTCGATTTACCCGAACGTTTATGCCCAATCAGTTAAAGATAACGTTATTGCAGCATCAATTCGATTATCTGTGGCCGGACTATTTTTCTTTTAAACACCGAATGGACGAGCCTACCAAAGCCACGGCGAATTACCTGAAAGGAAAGCTTTACTATATTAATGACAAAATCTATAAATTTGTTCAGGATAAGTTTGATGAGCTGAAGTCTTTAAACCAGGAAAATTACAACAAATACATCGGTGAACGACCCGCTGGCGGTTTTCATATTACCTATGGGCCATCAACGCCCGAAGACCGGCGGGAACACCTGTTAATGAGTTTGTTGCTTCTTGACGAGAACAAATACGGATGGCGCGAGTAAACTTCTGAATTCAGGCAGCCGCTCCGTCATTCCTGAAAACGGAACGTCCGGCGGTTTTTTCTTGCCGTTCAAAAAAACGAACTCGTGCGGGTTCGTTTTTTTTGTGTAGAATTGAACGTGTAAAACAGCAGCACCGAAAAAAACGATGGCCTGGCGGTTGTCGAAGACAAGCATATGGGACTATTTGACTTCATTCGCAATGAATTTATCGAGGTGATCGACTGGGTCGATAACTCGAACGATACGGTAATCTGGAAATTTCCGGACAATGGCAACAACATCAAATATGGCGCTCAACTGACCGTACGCGAGTCGCAGGTGGCGGTTTTCATCAACGAAGGCCGGATTGCGGATGTCTATCAGCCGGGTCGCTATGAACTGACCACGCAGAACATGCCGATCATGACCACCTTGCGGTCGTGGAAAATGGGATTCGAGTCGCCGTTCAAAGTGGATATTTACTTCGTCTCGACCAAGCAGTTTACGAACCTCAAATGGGGGACGCAAAACCCGTTCATCGTCCGCGATCCCGAACTGAAACAGGTGCGGGTTCGGGCGTTCGGGGTTTTTGCCCTGCGGGTGGTCGATGCCGGGAAGTTTATCAAGGAATACGCCGGAACGACGCCCGTGGTCCGGATTGGTGATGTGGAGGACCAACTCCGCTCGGCCATTATCACCAACTTCACGGACACAATTGGCGAAGCCGGTATTTCGGTCTACGATTTATCCCGGAATTACAAGGAAATCGGCGATAAACTGCTGCCGTTGCTCCAATCGGATTTTACGGGTTACGGCCTGGAGCTGACCAAATTTTACGTCGAAAATACGAGCCTGCCGCCCGAAGTCGAAGCGTTCCTCGACAAAACCACGCAGATGAATATGGTGGGTGATATGGCTCGTTTTCAGCAGTTTCAGGCGGGTGTTGCGCTGGAAGATGCCGCCGAAAGCGGTGGTGCCGGTGGCACTGCCGTGTTGCTGGGTGGTTTGGGCAATTTCATGCAGAACACCAGCGCGGCCAACGCTCCGCAGGCTCCCAAAGAAGACAAAACCGAGGTCATGAATCTGCTCAAGCAACTGGGCGAACTGAAAGCCGCCGGGATTCTGACCGAAGAGGAATTCAACGCCAAAAAAGCCGAATTACTAGCCCGATTATAGCCCCAAACCGGTAGGAACGCGGGTAGTCTGCGTTCCCGTCCCACCATGCAACCATCAGAACTTTCAGACCTGGTCCGTGCCCCCTGCAAGGCCTGCGGAGCGCAGTTGAAATTTTCGGCCGAGAAACAGAAACTGAGCTGCGATTATTGCGGCAATACCGAAGAGATTCCGTTTACAAAAAGCAACCTGCACGAGAACCCGCTGGCTTTTCGGGTAGAAGACCGGCAGTTACCCAACGCGCCCACCGAGGAAAAACGGTTGTTTACCTGCCAGAATTGCGGTGCCAAAACGACCGTAAATTACGACGCGCCCACGATTACCTGTGCCTTTTGCAATTCCAAAAACGTGAACCCGGATGCGCAGAAAACCCGGCTGATCGAACCCGCCGGTTTGCTGCCGTTCCGGATTTCGAAAGAGCAGGCGTTGCAGCGGTTCAAGAGCTGGGTAGGGGATAGCTGGCTGGCGCCGTCGGATCTGGCGGCCGGTGCGATGCTGGATAACCTGCACGGTATCTACATTCCGTTCTGGACCTTCGACGCCCAGGCACATTCGACCTACACCGGAGAAGCCGGGTTTTATTACTACGTTCCGGTGCAGGTGCGCGATGCCAACGGCAAGACGGTGACCCAGCAACAGCAGCGCGTCCGGTGGGAATACCGCAGTGGGTCGCACCAGGCGTTTTACGACGACATGCTCGAAATGGCGTCCCGAAAATTGTCGGAGCAGGAAAGCCAGGTGCAGGAAGCCAGCCGCTACGACTTGAAGGAAATTGTCGATTATGATCCGCGGATCTTGCTGGGCTGGGAAGCAGAAGTCTACAGCATTGATTTACAGGAAAGCGCCCGCAAAGCCGAGGAACAGATTCGGAGTCGCGAAGAAAATGCCTGTGCCTCGCAAATGGGCGGGGATACGCAGCGCAACCTGAATGTCGATACGACCTTAACCAACCAGACGTTCAAGCACATTTTGTTACCGCTCTGGATTTGTATGTATCTCTACAACGGCAAGCCCTACCGGTTCCTGGTCAATGGTCAAACCGGCCAAATTGCGGGTGAACGACCCAAATCGGCCTGGAAAATTGCGCTGGTGGTACTTGCTTTTCTTTTGTTGGTACTATTCTTTTATTGGCTGGGAAAACGCTAAAAACGCCTGGAGATTTTTCGCACATATGATAAAATCTTATCACAAGGTTGTTCCCGTAATTCCTTAATTTTACACCTTCGGCTAAGACGGTTTTCGTTTATTATTTGCGTAAATCCTTGTTGATCAACATATTGCACGTACTGAAAAAGGTCATTGTCCATTGCTTGAGTCTATCCATCTTGTAAAATCTTTCGGGGACGTAACCGCCGTTCGGGGCGTTTCATTGATCATAAAACCGGGTGAGGTGGTGGGGTTGATCGGGGCGAGTGGCTCGGGGAAAAGTACGATGCTCAATCTGATGGCGGGTTTACTCGATGCAACGGAAGGGGCCGTACAATTGAATAATGAACGGATTAAAGGGCCATCAGAACAGTTGGTTCCGGGGCATCCGCATATCAAATTGGTGCATCAGGAATACCAGTTGATGCCCCATGTTTCCGTTCGCGAAAATATCGCCTACGCCTTACGGTTTTACGAAAAACGCTACCAGGATTTCCGGGTCGAGCAGTTGATAAACCTGTGTCGGCTCGAAGCGGTGCAACACCGGCTCCCGCGCCAGGTGTCGGGGGGTGAAAAACAGCGGACGGCCATTGCCCGTGCCATTGCCGAAAAACCGGCCGCGTTGCTGCTCGACGAACCGTTCAGTCACCTCGATTTGCCCAACCGTGAACTGATTCGGAGTATGTTGCTGGATCTGGTTCGGAACGAGAAAACCGCCTGCCTGTTTGTCACCCACGACTCCACCGATGCCCTGTCCATTTCGCACCGCATCGGAATTTTACAGGATGGCCAACTGATTCAGATGGGTGCGCCGATGGATGTCTACCGCCGTCCGTATAACGCCTATGCCGCGCAAATGACCGGCCCGGCCAACCTGATTCGAGCCAAACACCTGCCGCTGATGGGCATCATTCATGCCTACCAGCCCAACGCTCTGGCGTGTGTTCGGCCGGAAAACATCCGGTTGAGCGACCGCGGCCGCTTCGGCGGAACCGTCCGAAATGTGTTTTTCAAAGGCGCTTACCTGGAAGTGGAGGTCGAAATGAACCGGTTTGTCAACCTGACGTTTATCGCAGCCTCCCACGAAAAAATCAAAGTAGGTCAGTTGATCGGGCTGGAAATGTCGCCCGAGTCGGTTCACTGGATGCGCGGTTCGTCGGTCTAGTCGTCCGATTTTTTCTGGTTCGAAATCACCGTCTGCGGATTGCCCCGGTGGGAGACATCCGCTCCACCCCGCGTGTTTTTCTCCAGTCGTTTCGTTACGGTCACCGAGGCATCACTTGCTCCCGACGCCCGGATAATCGCTTCATCGGCCGTTAAGTCGTAAGCCTGCAAATCCGACGCCCCCGAAATGTCAACATCGAGTTGCTTCACGCGGCCCCGAAGTTTGGTGTCGGAAGCCCCGGAGGCTTTCAGCCGGATGCGGTTGGCTGAAATGTCTTTCATCGTCAGATCGGCGGCTCCCGACAGTGTAATGTCCAGCTCTTCACTGTCGAACGCATCATTCACGTCGCCGTCGGAGGCACCGGAAAGGGTAATGCCGCGCAGGGCGGGCATCGTGACCAGCAAGCGGGGTGATTTGCGGCTTTTGCCCGGCATCCAGTTGCCAGCCGGCCGGTTAAACCGGGCGACCAGCACGCCGTTTTCGCTTTTGACCGAAAGGTATTCGGTTTCGCCGGGCGACAGATCGGCCACAATGTCAAAAGCGCCTTTCCGGATTTCGACATCGATGGCGTTGGCCACGTCGATGCGGTCGAACGACTTGATACTGAACTGTTTCGTTACCGATTGCGCTTCTGAAAAACCGGCCATCAGTGTCGAAAACAAGAGCGATAAATAAAAACGATGGGTTTGCATGGTGGTTGGCGAAAGATAAAATTCCTGCGATGAAGATGCCGTCCTGAACCGGAACGTTGCACCGATTCCTATTTTCTTTTCTGCCACGGCACGGCCCCGCCCAGTTGGATGTGGTTCATTAACAGGCGGGTCAGCTCATTGGCTTTCGCTTTTTCCTGCTTCGATAGATCGGTGGTTTCTTTCGGATCGTCTTTCAGGTTATACAATTCAAAGGGTAAAAACGGACTGGGTTGCAGCAATTTCCAGTCGCCCAGCCGAACAGCCTGGGTCGTCAGTCCCTTGAAGGCGTCGTTGCCTTCCCGGCGAATGTAAAAAAGCGGCCGCTGGCGGAGTAGGTCGAGCTTCTGTGCATCCGGTTGATTCGTCAGGAAGACCGGCACCAGCGATTTCCCATCGACCGGCATAGTGGCTTGTTGACCCGCCAGTTCCAGAAACGTGGGCATCCAGTCGCTGAGTTGCCCCCGCTCGTCCGACATCCGGCCCGGCTGGATGTGACCCGTCCAGGCAACGCCCGCCGGAATCCGAATCCCGCCTTCGTACATCGTTCCCTTGAAAGCGCGGTAGGGGCCGTTGTTGGCTTTGGCGGGACCCCAGCCACCGTTGTCGCTCGTGAAAACGATCAACGTATTTTCCAACTGTCGGTTGGCTTTCAGCGTTGCCAGAAGCCGACCGATGTTGACGTCCAGGTGTTCGATTAATGCCACCAGTTTGGCCCGGGTCGGGTCGATGGTGGGTTCCCGCTTTTTCACCCGGTCGAGCCAGTCGGCGGGTGGTTGCAACGGGTTATGAGGAGCGTTGTAAGCGAGGTATAGAAAGAACGGTTTTGGGTTGTTTTTCCGGCTGTTCACATAGCGGATTGCTCCTTCCGTAAACACCTCCGTTGCGTGACCGGGCGGATCTATGACCTGACGATTGTGGCGCATGAAGTTGTGACCATTGCGTCGTTTGGTGTAATAATCATCCATCATATCGCCCAGAAAACCGTAAAATTCCTGGAAACCGCGCTCGTTGGGGGCATTCTCGGGTTCCAGTCCCAAATGCCATTTTCCAACCAAAGCCGTGTGGTAGCCCGCTTTTTGCAGGTAGTTGGGGAGCAGCGGACCCGGAGCCAGGTAGCCCCAGCTATCGGCCAAGTCGTCGCGAATGACGCCCGGAACACCCACCGCTTCCGGCCAACGCCCCGACAGCAGAGCCGCCCGGCTGGGGGAACAAACGGGGCTGTTGGCGTAAAAATTCGTAAAGCGCAATCCAGACTGCAACAGGCTGTCGATGTGGGGTGTTTTCAGGTCGGTAGCTCCGTAGGAAGAAAGGTCGCCCCAGCCGAGATCGTCGGCGAAGATGAAGACGATGTTGGGCTTTGGAGCCGCCAAAGGGGGCGTATGACTGATAAAAAAAGTGCCTATGACGGCGAAAATCAGGCCGGTAAGCAGAAACGAAAACGGACGATACTTCATAAAGGCTGCGGAAAGCCGTGGGAATAGATGAACCTTCGCCCGCAAATTCCGTAACTTTGCACCATGAATCAAGTACTGAATCAACAAACTGACACCCTGGAGCGGCTTCCCGTTATGGAATCGTTCTACACGTTGCAGGGAGAGGGGGCGCACACCGGAAAAGCCGCCTACTTCATCCGGCTCGGCGGCTGCGACGTCGGGTGTCACTGGTGCGATGTGAAAGAATCCTGGGATGTGAACGCCCACCCCAGCTATACGATCGATGAACTCGTTGACGGGGCTTCGCAATTCCCCGGGCGCATGGCCGTGATTACGGGCGGAGAACCGCTGATGCACGACCTGAGCGGTTTGACGCTGGCGCTTCAGAATGCCGGTTTTCAGACCAACATTGAAACCTCGGGCGTTTATCCTGTCACCGGACGTTGGGACTGGATCTGTTTTTCGCCCAAGAAATTCAAGGAGCCTAATCCGGATATTTTCCAAAAGGCGAATGAATTGAAAGCCATTATTTACAACAAAAGCGATTTTGCGTTTGCGGAGTCCTTTGTAACATCGCTGCAACCGCATTGCAAATTGTTTTTACAACCGGAGTGGAGTCGTTCAAATGAAATGCTACCTCTGATCGTTGAGTATGTAAAACAGCATCCGCAATGGCAGGTTTCGTTGCAAACACACAAATTCATGGACATTCCGTAAGGGAACCGAAGCGGATAAAAGGAAGAAAGGAGCGACGGCCGAACCGCCTGTTTTTCCTTGTATTCCTTTTTTCGTTTCCTCCCTTTCTTTTTCCTTCCTACGCCCAGAACAAGAAGGCCGTCGAATTATATAAAAAGGCCGTCGACGCCTTGTCGAACCGGAAAATGACTGAGTCGCTGGATTTGTTTCACCAGGCGGTGGAACGCGATACCGGCTACACCGATGCGTATCTGAAACTGGGGCAGGTGTACGAATTCATGCGCCAGCCCGACCAGGCATTTCAGGTCTACCAACGGGCCATCGGACAGCAGCCCGACAAACCTACGACGGGGCTGGCGTATCAGTTTGTAAGTGCGTATCTGCTCAAGAAAGGCAATTACCGGGTCGCCATCCCGCACATCGAACGGTATCAGAAGCTGTTTCCGCCCCAGTCGCTGCAATGGAAAAGGATCGACCGGATGCTGCAAACCGCCCACTTTGGCGAACAGGCGATTCAGAATCCGCTGCCCGTCAAACCGCAGCCGTTGTCGCCAACGGTTCAGGCGTTTCCGTCACAGTATTTTCCGGTGTTGACCGCCGATGAGCAGACGCTGGTTTACACGGTTTTGAAGCCCGAAGGGGATGAGGACCTGATGGTTTCGACGCAAAAGGGCGAGACCTGGAGTCCGCCCGAATCCATTTCGCCCCTCATCAATTCCATCAACAACGAAGGGACGCCCACGCTGTCGGCCGATGGCCGCACACTCGTGTTTACGGTTTGTCAGGGCCGCGCAGGCTACGGAAGTTGTGACCTGTACATTAGTCATAAAACCGGGAATGCCTGGTCGGAACCGCAGAACATCGGGCCGGTGGTCAACACCCGCGCCTGGGAATCGCAACCCGCCTTGTCAGCGGATGGCCGGCGTCTGTATTTTGTTTCGGATCGGAAAGGGGGCGTGGGTCGGCGCGATATCTGGTGCAGCGATCTGGGCGACGACGGGGAATGGAAACCGCCTTATAATCTGAAAAGCATCAACACGCCCTTTGACGAAGCATCGCCGTTTATTCACGCCAACGGTTTGAGCCTGTTTTTCGCTTCGGAAGGACACCTGGGCCTGGGTGGTTACGATCTGTTTGTGGCCGACAGTACGGCTTCGGGCTGGTCGAATCCGCAAAACCTGGGTTATCCGATCAATACTTCCGACGATCAGGCAGCTTTGTTTGTCTCGGCCAACGGTGCTCACGCCTATTATTCGCAGGAACAGGCTGCCAGCGACGGCAAGCAACGTTCCAAACTCTACGTTTTCGATCTGCCCGAAGCCCTGCGTCAGAAAGTCCGCCCGGTCAGTTACCTGAAAGGGCTGGTGGCGGATGCCCGCACCAAAAAACCGCTGAATGCCACGATCGAACTCATTGACCTGTCGACCAATCAACTGATTACCCGCGTTCAGTCCGATCCGCAAACCGGGCAATACACCGCCATTCTGCCGACTGGTGGCGAGTACGCCCTGTATGTCATCGGGCCGGGGTATCTGTTCAAAAGTTTGTCGTTCGATTTTACCCGGAAACGGGAAGGCGAGGGGTTGACGATGAGCGTGCCGCTGGAACCGATCAAACCGTCGGAGGGCGGGGCTCCGGCCAGAGAGACGCTGAACAACCTGTTCTTCGAAACCGGGCGGTATGATCTGGCCGACAAATCGCGGACGGAACTCGACCGGCTTGTGAAGTTTCTGGAAGTCAATCCAACGGTCAATATCGAAGTTTCCGGGCATACGGACAATCAGGGCGGTACGGCCAATAATCTGGAACTATCTAAAAAACGGGCGCAATCGGTGGTGAACTATCTGGCCAAAGCCGGTGTCGCCCCAAACCGGATTAAATCGGCCGGATACGGTGAAACAAAGCCCGTTGCTCCCAACACGACCGACGAAAACCGGAAGCTAAACCGGCGGATCGAATGGCGAATTTTGTAAATTTTAAGGAAGCGTGGATGGTGAAGCTGGAGCAGGGAAGGGCAAAAGGGCCGCAAAAGAGAAGGATTTTGTCTTATTTTTTCATTATTCAGGGCTCAGGGTTCATTCTCCTTTAACTTGGTTTCGCCGGGAATTTTTTGCACCTTTGCGCTTGTTTTTTCAGTGTCTGGCTCCGTATTTAAGCAAAAGCCGACCAGATTAAACATTCTATTCTTTGTCAGACGATGACCACCGAACACGTCAATTGCCTTATTATTGGTTCCGGCCCGGCCGGATATACAGCCGCCATCTATGCTTCCCGCGCGGGCATGAAACCCGTTTTATACCAGGGAATGCAACCGGGCGGACAACTCACCATCACCAACGAAGTTGATAATTTTCCGGGTTATCCCCACGGTGTCAACGGCCCCCAACTGATGACGGACCTCGAAGAACAGGCCCGCCGGTTTGGAACCGACATCCGGTATGGTGTTGTCACCGCCGTTGATTTCTCCGGCACCATTCACAAGGCTACGGTGGACGACCAGCAGGAAATCAGTGCCAATGTCGTGATTATTTCAACCGGAGCCTCGGCCAAATGGCTCGGTTTGCCGTCGGAAATGCGCCTGAACGGCCTGGGCGTTTCGGCCTGCGCGGTTTGTGACGGCTTCTTTTTCCGGGGCAAAGACGTTGCCATTGTGGGCGCGGGTGATACGGCGGCTGAAGAAGCGAGTTACCTGGCCAATTTGTGCCGGAAAGTATACATGATCGTTCGTCGGGACGAAATGCGGGCGTCGAAATTCATGCAAAACCGCGTGAAATCGCTTCCCAATATTGAAATTTTGTGGAATAGCGAAACGGAAGAGGTGCTGGGTGAGGAGGAAGTAACCGGTGCGCTGATCAAAAATGCGGTGACGGGTGAAAAACGGGTGATCGATGTTTCCGGCTTTTTCGTCGCCATTGGTCACGTACCCAACACAGCCATTTTCAAACCGTTCGTTGATATGGATGAAACCGGGTACATCCTGACGGAAAAAGGCAGCACCCGGACCAACGTGCCGGGCGTATTTGCCTGTGGTGATGCCCAGGACAATACGTATCGTCAGGCAGTGACGGCCGCCGGAACGGGCTGTATGGCCGCCCTGGATGCCGAGCGGTATCTGGCCATGAAAGAAGTTGAAATGCACGCGGAAGCGTAAACGATATACAATTAGTAACCACCAAAAGAGAGTTAAAAGTTAAGAGTTAAGAGTTAAGAGTTGGCTAAAGCATTCTTAACTCTTAACTCTTAACTCTTAACTTTTTTTTCAAACTTTATCCCCAAGGATGAGAAAACTGGCAGTCTGGTGGCTGTTCGCCAGCGTTTGCTGTTTGGCAAGCGTAACGACCGTAGAGGCACAGGAACGTGGAAAATTCAAGAAAAACCTGAGCATCAAGCCAAAGAAAACAGAGAAAGAAAATCCCAACTTCCCCACGCAATCGCCGGTTCAGGTGCCGGATGAGGAATTTGAACAGGAACCTTCCAACCTGCGGTTTAATAATCAGTTTGAACCCAAAAAAGAGGTGAATCCCGTAGTGGCCGAGGACACTTCTACCATTGACGAAGGTGAACCGGCCGTGGTCGAATACATCGACTCGGTTCAGGTGGGAGACGACTGGGTGAAAATTGCGGATTATTATGCCATTTGGGATCCTCACAACGTCGATCCATATGGCATCGACCCCCTCCAGTTTGACGAAGTAATTGATCTGAAATTATACGATCCGGGCGAGAACCGGTATTGGTCGGCCCCCACCGTCGACGGAAAAGTGACCTCCATGTTTGGTCCGCGCTGGGGTCGGTGGCACAAGGGAATGGATCTCGATCTGGAAACCGGCGACCCGGTTTATGCCGCTTTCGACGGGATTGTGCGGGTGGCAGGCTGGGACGGTGGCGGCTTTGGCCGGTACATTCTGTTGAGGCATTACAACGGTCTGGAAACCGTGTACGGTCACTTGTCCAAGGCACTGGTTGAATCCGGCCAACTCATCAAGGCGGGCGATCAGATTGGCCTGGGTGGCAGCACCGGCCGCAGTTCCGGTTCTCACCTCCACTTCGAAACCCGGTATGAGGGCAACCCCTTCAGCCCCACGTTCGTTTATGACTTCCCAACTAACTCCCTGATTTCCGACCATTTCATTTTAACCGCATCGGTCTGGGATTATTTACGCGGGAAAAGTAGTGTCAACTTGTCCGGGTTCAAGCCGCGTTACAAGCGCACGGTTCTCCACCGTGTTCGATCGGGCGAAACCCTCACCAGCATTGCCCGGCGGTATGGATTGACGGCTTCGACGCTGGCCCGGAAAAACCACCTTTCAACCCGTTCACGGATTCGGCCGGGACAAAAACTGAGAGTCCACTAACGAATGAAACTGGATTTACTTGTCATTGCCGTACATCCCGACGATGCTGAATTAGGGTGCGCTGGCACCATTCTTTCCCTCGTTGCACAGGGTAAAAAAGTCGGGATTGTAGACCTCACCCGCGGAGAACTCGGGACGCGGGGAACGCCCGAAATCCGTTTGCAGGAAGCCGACGCGGCTGCCCGGATTCTGGGGCTGTCGGCACGCGAAAACATGGGTTTTCGGGACGGTTTTTTTCGCAACGATGAAGAACACCAGAAGGCGCTGATGGTGGCGATCCGGCGTTACCAACCCGACATTGTGATCACGAATGCCATTTATGACCGGCACCCCGACCACGGCCGGGCGTCGGAACTGGTGGTGGATGCGTGCTTTTATTCGGGGCTCCGGCAAATCAAAACCGTCGATCATCTTGGTGCTGACGCGACAGGGCTGGAGCAGGAAGCCTGGCGTCCGAAACTGGTGTATCACCTGATTCAGGATCGCTACATCAAACCGGATTTCATCGTCGATATTACCGATTTCTACGAGAAAAAACAGGAGTCGTTGCTGGCCTACAAGAGTCAGTTCTACGATCCGAAGAGCAACGAACCCATGAGTTACATTGCCAGCCAGGAATTCATGGAATTTCTGCGCGCCCGCGCCGAAGAGTTCGGCCACGTCATCGGCGTCAAATACGGCGAAGGGTTCACGGTAGACCGGACGATTGGGGTCAAGAATCTGTTTGATTTGGCTTAAAAAGCATTCTCTTTTTGTCCCATCGTTCATCTTCTACGTGATGAAAGAATTATTTCCGTTTTATTCGATCGGGCATTTCATCAACCAGCCGACCAATCCGACTGATTTTGAAATCATGCGTTTTGAAGAAATGGCGGAACCGAACGTAGACGATTTCCATAAACATACTTTTTATGAGGTACTATGGGTCGAAAAGGGCAGCAGTAAACAGACAATAGATTATAAAGAATACGAAATAAAACCCAATAGTTTATTTTTTATTTCACCCAACCAAGTTCATTATTTTGAAGAATGGCAACCGTTGGTTGGTGGCACAGTGATGTTCACGGAAGACTTTTTTCTACTCAATCATACCGATAAAGATAAACTTTTTGAGCTGAGTTTTCTGGATAATTTTTATTCCAATCCTTGCCTTCATTTAAACCGCGAAGACTTTTCTGAAATACAACAAATTATCAATTTAATTGCCAAAGAACACAACCGTCAAGGCAAAAGTCAGACGATTACCCAATCGCTGTTGCATATTTTGCTGGAACAGGTTCAACGTTGTGTTGACACCAAAACCAAGGCACCTGTTTCCAAAAAATACCTGATTCTTTTAAAGCATTTTAAAAATTTGCTGGAAACTCATTTTAGTGAAAATCAAACCACGGCATTTTACGCCGATCAGCTTCATATTACCCAGCATCACTTAAATGTTGTTGTAAAAACCGTAACCGGTAAAACCGCCAGTGAAATGATCAGGGCGAGAAGTGTGCTTGAAGCGAAACGGCTTCTGACTTTTTCTGACTTTACTGTTTCTGAAATTGCGGCCAAGTTGCGGTATTTTGACAGTTCCTACTTCTCCAAAGTATTCAAGTCCGAAGCGAACACCACGCCCCTGGGTTTCAAAAACGAAATGTCCGAAAAATACCGGATAAGGTAGTTTTCGTGCTATCGATTCGGGGATAGAAGTTGCACTTTTGCATCATAATTAACTACTAAACAATTAATTATGATTGAGCAACAAATTTCAGCAGCGTTGGATGAACTCATTGTCCTGATGGCCGAAGGCAAACCCCTCGAAGCATTTGAGAAGTTTTACCATCCCGATTTGGAAAAAACAGATTTGGATGGGATTACCCACACGGGTAAGGCAACCAGCGAAAAAGTGGGACGTGAACTACTATCAAAAGTTGAAGCCGTACGGGATTTTACCGCTGTAGGTAAAATCATAAAAGGGAACCGAAGTTTTTTGGTTTGGTCACTGGATTTCGACCACAAGGACAATGGCCCGGTAATGGTGGTTGAAGTGGCCATTCAGGATTGGCAGGATGGGAAAATAATAAAAGAGCGATATGTAGCTTAACCCAGAATCTTACAATCTATTTTAAGTGCTGCATCGTTCCGGTGTTAGCACTTTTTTATAACCTCCGGTAATTCAATTACCCCTTTTTTATCTACACATTTTATGATACAAAAAATTTGGTTTATAACTGGTATTTCCAGTGGTCTGGGTCACGCAATGGCCGAGGCCGTAATCGAAAATGGCGATTTTGTTATTGGCACCTTCCGCCATCAACTACAGGCCGATCGTTTCAACGATCGACATCAAACAAAAGCAATTGGTCTTACAATGGATCTTACGAAACCGGATGAAATTACAAATGCTTTTAAATATATAACGGAGCAATTTGACAGAGTTGACGTGCTGGTAAATAATGCCGGTTTTGGAATGGCAGGAGCAATCGAAGAAACGAGCATTGTTGAAACAAGAGCACTATTTGAGACTAATTTTTTTGGTACGTTGCTGCTAACCCAGACTTTTTTACCACGCTTCAGACAACAAAAAAGCGGACATATCATACAAATTTCATCGCACAGCGGTTTTAAAGCGTTTCCCGGTTTTGGGATTTACAACGCCAGTAAATTTGCGCTGGAAGGATTTAGTGAAGCATTGGCCCAGGAAATCGCTCCGTTAGGAATTAAACTGACGCTTGTCGAACCCGGACCTTTCAGAACCAATTTTGCAGGAAGTTCATTTCAGCAGGCCGACAGATTTATTGAAGACTATCAGGCAACCGCGGGCGCATTCAGAGAACGAATTAAACTGGTGGATGGCAAACAGGAAGGTGACCCGCGAAAAGCCGCAAAAGCCATCATCGACCTAGCTAATCTTGACCAACCGCCCTTGCGATTACCGCTGGGAAAAATTGCCATCGTTTCCTTAACAGCCAAGCTAAACAGTGTTCAGGAAGACCTGGATAATTTTAAGGAAATTGCCGAGAGCGTCACATTTTAGATACGAAGCCATCAGGTCAGATGAATGAATAATGAGCATTAGCTGTATTATTCATTCATTTTTTTACGGCGCCAGCCGCTCAATTACCCAATTTTCTTCTTCTTTTCGGTACAATACCCGGTCGTGCAGACGGCTGGGCCGGCCTTGCCAAAACTCGATGCGATCGGGAACCAGGAGGTAGCCGCCCCAATGCGGGGGACGCGGAATGGACTGGTTTTCGAATTGTTGCTCCAGTTCCCGCTGGCGGTTTTCAAGCACCTCACGACCTTCAATGGCGGAACTCTGGTGTGAAACCCAGGCCCCGATCTGGCTGCCCCGGGGGCGGCTCTGAAAATAAACGTCCGAATCTTCCGGGGATACTTTCTGAATCGCGCCTTCGATCCGGATTTGGCGTTCGAGTTCGGCGTAAAAAAAGGTCAGTGAGGCAAAGGGGATTGTGGCCAACTCAAATCCTTTGCGGCTTTGGTAATTCGTGAAGAAAGAAAAGCCGTTTTCGTCGAAGCCCTTCAGCAGCACAATTCGTCCGGAAGGCCGGCCTTTTGGACCAACCGTGGCCAAATGCATGGCATTGGGTTCCGGAACACCCGCATTCAGAGCTTCCGTGAACCAGCGTTGAAATTGATCGAACGGATTTTTGGTAACATCTGACGGGTCCAACCCGTTTAGGGTATACTCTTTGCGTAGGTCAGCCAGGGGAGATAGCATGGGTGTTTG
This sequence comes from Larkinella fluvii, assembly GCF_051857545.1. Classification (NCBI taxonomy): domain Bacteria; kingdom Pseudomonadati; phylum Bacteroidota; class Cytophagia; order Cytophagales; family Spirosomataceae; genus Larkinella; species Larkinella fluvii. The sequence goes on from NZ_JBPZHB010000004.1 coordinate 427,281, forward strand.
GGATTCGATCCGTTGATGCGGTCTGTAAAGAAATAATAATCCGCTTTTTTTCGTATTTTTGCAAAAGTAACGATTCCTAAAGATCGTATGGCGAGCGAAGAGCAAGAAATAACTGAACGCAAGGAACAGAATCCGGACGCATCTCACGAGATACAACCGGAGACTGGGCCGACTGATGCGGTAGAATCAAACGAGGAACCGACTGACAAAGTGGAACTGGAATCGAATCAAAAACCGGCTGACAAAGTAGAATCGGCTCCCGAACCTGCCAACACGGTGGAGACGGAACTCAATCAGGAAACAACCGATTTGGGAGAGCCCGAGCCGGAAGGAGCGGAAACGCCGAAAGCTTTGGCAACGGAGCCGACGGTTGCTGACGAATCCGGACAGGAGGTGGTTTCTGCTGAAAAGGCACCGGTTGCAGAGCCGGAGGCTGTGGAAGCAACCACTCCGGAAACTTCGACGGTGGCAGAAATGCACGCTGAACCCACTGAATCGGCCGAACTGGAACTGGAGGAGGTAACTCCGGCTGCCGATTACAGCCAGCTTTCCCGGGCGGACATGGTCGCATTGCTCGAAAAAAATCTGGCTTCCTTGAAGACGGATGCGGTTTCGGCATCGGACTATCGTCGGGCAGATGACGTCTTGAAAGAATTACGTCCGTTGTTTGATCAATCGAAAGCGTCGGACCGGGCCGAAGCCCTGCAGCGTTATGTGCAGGAAACCGGCTCAGAAGAGGGATTCGAGTTTAAACCGGATGAACTGGTGAGTCGGTTCGATAGTCTGTTTAAGCAGATTAAAGACCAGAAAAATCAGTATTTCCAGCAACTCGAAAAGGCCAAGGATAACAATTTTAACCTCAAAACGGAGCTGCTGCGCCGGTTGCGGGAGTTGGTGGAAGCCGACGAAAACAACGCCGGTGATCCAAAGACAAGCTGGAACGGTTTCAAGCACATTCAGGACGAGTGGAAAGCGGCCGGGAATGTGTCGTCGCCCCATAATGCGACGCTGTGGGCCACCTACCATGCCCTCGTTGACCGGTATTACAGCAACCGTAATATTTATTTTGAATTAAAGGAACTCGATCGGAAAAAGAACCAGACCCAGAAGGCGGAGCTTTGTGAAAAAGTGGAAGCGATGGTTCAGGCGAACGAAGGCAGTCCGGTAACCAAAGCGGTTATTGACGAAGCCAACGCGCTTTTCGAAGAATATAAACACGTCGGACCGGCTCCGAAAGCGGAGCAGGAAGTGTTGTGGCAACGCTTCAAAAAAGCACTCGATACGCTCTACGACCGCCGTCGCGGGCAGAACGAAGAGATTCGGAAAGAAGGCGCACAGTTGTACGAAGAGAAATCCAAACTTTACGAAGAACTGATTCCGTTTACATCGTTCACTTCGAACAGCATCAATGACTGGAACGAAAAAACCCGCGAAGTGATGACGATCCAGGATCGTTGGAACAACATTCGGGGGCCTATGCCGCGCGACGAAGGTAAAGAACTGAGCAAGAAATTCTGGGCTGCACTCAAGCAGTTTTTCCACCACAAAGGTGAGTTTTTCAAACAACTCGAAAACAAGCGGGAGCAAAACCTGAAAGCCAAAACCCAGTTGTGCGAAGAAGTAGAAGGCATTCTGGAGTCGGGCGAAGAGTCGGCCGAAACCACCCAGAAAGTCATTGAATTGCAACGTCAGTGGAAAAACATCGGTCAGGTTCCGGAGAAATTCAAAGACACGATTTTTGAACGCTTCAAAGCCGCCTGCGACGGTTTCTTCAACAAGAAACGCTCCCGGAACCAGGAGGTTGAGAAAGAGTTTGAAGAAAATCTGGCGAAGAAAATAGCGCTTTGCGAGCGGATCGAAACCGTGGCAAACAGCGGTAATGCGGATTTGGCGCAGTTGAACGACTTCAAAAAAGAGTGGTCGCAAATCGGGTATGTACCGAAGAAAGACATGCAGTCGATTCAGAAGCGGTACATCAACGCGGTCAACTTGTTTGTGGGGGCCAACGGAAAAATTTCGCCAAGAGAGAAAGAGCGGCTGACGCTTGAGAATGAAGCGGAGATGATCCGTGAAACCGGTTCGTCGCGGGATTTGTACAAAAAAGAAGGTGATATTCGCCGGAAAATGACGACGCTGGAAAACGATATTGCGGTGTATAACAACAACATCGAATTCTTCAGCCGTTCGAAAGGTGCGGATAAGCTGCGGGCCGACATCGACAAAAAGATTCAGGTAGCCCAGAAGCAACTGGATGATCTGAAGCACCAGTTGAAAGTGATTCGGGAAGCCCAGTAAACCAAAAAATACGGTTTCGGCTTGAAAAATAAAGGAATCTTTCTTTGATCGAAAAGGTAAATTTGCTATTTTTGCACCAGATTTAAAGAAAGCCATCCAGCACCCCGGTTTTCGGTTGACTGCCTGCGTGGTAGAACGCTCAAATCGAATTGCCTCCATAGCTCAGCTGGTAGAGCAACTGACTTGTAATCAGTAGGTCGTTGGTTCGATCCCGACTGGGGGCTCTTCAAAATCAAGAGGTTATGACGAAAGTCGTAACCTCTTTTTTGTTTTTACCCTAGGCTGGATCAGTTACCCAGGATCATAAAAAAAGACACGACTCATGGCGGTCGTGTCTTTGCTATTTCTATTCCTAAACCCTTAAAAAAAAGTTGATGAAGTTGTACTAATTATTCGTCGATGAAGTGTAATCTTAACCAGGTTGGAATACATACGGTCTTGTCTTAAAAGTCGATTTCTTCTTCTTCGCGCTTCAACAGGTCATTGACATCGTCCAGTGGCAAACCAAACGCATCGGCAACGCCTTTGTAAACGATTTTGCCGTTAACGACATTCAGCCCACGTTTCAGTTCTTCATTGTCGCGACACGCTTTTTGCCAGCCTTTGTTGGCCAATTGCAGGGCATAAGTGAGCGTGGCATTGGTCAGGGCCACGGTTGAAGTATAAGGAACCGCACCCGGCATGTTGGCAACACAATAATGAACCACATTGTCGATGACGTATGTCGGATTTTCGTGCGTGGTTGGCGTACAGGTTTCGATACAACCACCCTGATCGACGGCTACATCGACCAGAACCGTTCCGGGACGCATCAGTTTCAGCATCTCGCGAGTGATGAGGTGGGGGGCTTTCGCACCCGGAATCAATACCGCGCCAATAATCAGATCGGAATGCTTGACGGCTTCCCGAATGCTGTATTCGTTCGACATGAGCGTATCGACGTTCTCAGGCATGATGTCCGACAAATACCGCAGACGCGGCAGGCTGATGTCCATGATGGTGACGTGTGCGCCCAGACCAGCCGCCATTTTGGCCGCCTGTGTTCCCACGATTCCGCCACCCAGAATCAGCACATGGGCCGGTTTTACCCCCGGAACACCGCCCAGCAGGATACCCCGGCCTTTTTGCGGTTTTTCCAGATATTTGGCACCTTCCTGAACCGCCATCCGTCCGGCGACTTCCGACATCGGAATCAGCAACGGCAGACTGCGATCGGTTTTTTCCACGGTTTCATAAGCCAGACAAACGGCTTTGCGTTCAATCATGGCATGCGTCAGTTCTTCCGACGATGCAAAGTGGAAATAGGTAAACAGCAGTTGATCTTCTTTAATCAGGTTATATTCCGACGCAATCGGTTCTTTCACCTTCATAATCATCTCGGAAATGCCGTAAACATCCTCGATGGTAGGCAGCATCACGGCCCCGGCGTCAATGTATTCTTCGTCCTCAAAACCACTTTCCACCCCCGCATTGACCTGCACATAAACGGTGTGGCCAAATCGACGAAACTCAGCAACACCCGCGGGGGTCAGCGCCACCCGGTTTTCATTGTTTTTTATTTCTTTTGGAACACCGATTACCATCGTATTCTGCGGTTGTGGTTGGTATTGATTGGATGCACAAAGGTATGAATTGCCAAACAGATTTCTGATTCTATAACTCTTTTTGGGAAATACTGTTTACTTTTCGTAGTATAGAAGGAAATAATTTGGTGACGAGCCTGTCGAACAGCTTTGTAAAGAAAAAATTCCGTCATGACGCAGGTAGACAAGATTGACCGGCAGATATTGTCCCTTTTACAGGACAATGCACAACTCACGATTCAGGAGATCGGCCAGCGGATCAACCTCTCAAAATCGCCCGTTCACGAACGCATTAAACGGCTTGAACGTGAAGGAATTATTGAGAAATATGTGACGCTGCTGAACAAGAAAAAGCTGGGTCACCTGCTGGTGGTTTTTTGTCACGTCACGCTCGACAAGCAAACCCGCGACACCTTCGTGGAGTTTAATCTGGCCATTGCCCAACTCCCGGAAATCATGGAATGCAACCTGGTGTCGGGAACGTTTGATTACCTCCTGAAAGTGGTAGTTCATGACATGGAGACCTACAACCGGTTTTACCAGGAAAGGCTTTCGGTAATTCCCGGGATTCTGAACATCAGCAGCTTTTTCGTGATGTCGGAAGTGAAAAATACGACGGTGATTCCGGTTTGACTATTTTTCGACCGCGATAACCTCCCCGTGCGTCTGCCGAATCACTGCCCGCAACAGCGGTTTGAACGCACCGAAAACCAAAACCGCAGCTTCCGACAGCCACCGATCACCGAAAAGCCGCTGTACGGTTCGGCCTACCCACAGCCGCCGGGCAAACCGGGCCGACCATTCCGATTGATACCGTTGTTCCAGTTCGTTGCGCGAGAATTGCCCGTTTAAATACCTCGATGAGAGTTCACTAACCAGTTTGCCACTGTGGATGGCTAATGCCATGCCGTTGCCGCAGAGGGGCGTAATCAGCCCCGCCGAGTCACCCGCCATCAGGATGTGCTGCTCGACGGCGCGTTTGGGGGCAAACGAGAATTCGTTGATGACTTCCGGTTTTTCGTATAAAAATTCGGCATTTTCATAAATGCGTTTCAAATGGGGATTCTGAAACAAAACGGCCCGCTCCATCGCCGGAATGTTGCCGAAAGGGCGGAGATTCTCGCGCGTCGTCAGGTAGCAAAGGCAAAACTTCCCGTCTTCGATGGCCGACAAACCGCAATACCCGTCCTGGAAATTATGCAGCGCAATGGTATCAAGTGGAAAGTCGGTCCGGATATGATACTTCACGCCGAGGTACGGCGACGGTTTTTGCATGAACGGCCGCTGCAATTGCCGGTCGATTTTGGATCGTTTGCCATACGCACCAATCACCAACCGGCTGGATAAGACCTGTCCATCGTTTATTTCAACTGTAAACTGATTGGAGGCAAAGGTGACATTTTCAACCTGTTTGCCCAGTAAAAACCGGATGCCAGCCGTCTGACCCAGCGTAAACAGGGAATGGTCCAGGACGTAGCGACTCACACCAAAACCGCCCGAATCCAGCGTTGTTTCCAGCCATTGGCCCGAAGGAGAGCTGAACTGAAACCGGTCAATGTGAGTGGCCCCCAGACCCTTCAAATCAACGCCCAGCGACTCGATATAAGGCCGAACTTCATTGGAGACGTATTCGCCACAGACTTTGTGAAAAGGGTACGTTTTTCGCTCGACAATCGCAACCTGATAGCCCGCCCGGGCCAGTTCCAGCCCGCTGACCAATCCAGCCAGCCCTCCTCCGATAATGATGACATCCATGCCTCAGGCTGGTTCGTATGCAATGGGTTGTTGAATGGAAATGGTAAAGATAGCGAATCGAAGTGGCCAATAATCGGAATCAGGCAAGGAACAGCAGGGTGATTAATCCCTCTTTCCCGTTTTAAATCCCGTTTTTGGCCGGGTTAATAAAACAGAATAAAAAAGAAAACCCGGATGGGTTAAATCCGGGTTTATACAATTTAGTAAGAAGCTATAGGAAGAAAGCAACGCATACAACTTATTGCGCTTCAACGTCGCCGTAGGTAATTTTCGGAATGGCTTTATCGATCATATAACGACCCACGCCTTCTTCACCAATGACATCGAATAATTCGACCGCCCGACGTGCTACGTATTCTTCTTCGATTTGTTCTTTCACGAACCACTGCATGAATTGATCAGTCGCGAAATCGTTCAACTGACGGGCTTGGCCCACAATGCGGTTGATCGAGTTGCTAACCGCAATTTCCTGTTGCAGAGCCAGTTCGAACACATCGCGGAAACCGTCGAATTCTTGCGGAACGTTGGTTACTTCGGGAGAAATGGCGTGACCACCCATATCAGAAACATAGTTGAAAAGCTTCAGCATATGATTCCGTTCTTCGTTGGATTGCTTATAAAAATAACCGGCGCTAAAGTCAAAACCGTTGCGATCACACCAGGCAGCCATCGACAAATAAATGGCCGAAGAGTGTGCTTCCATTTTTATCTGTTCGTTGAGAATCCGCTCAATTTCTTCTTTCAGCGACGTTCTCATTCTCACTAAATCTTTCATTGTTGTATCAGTTTTTGGTTCTTGACCAGATGGATGGATTTGCCTTTTCTGTTACAAGAATACTGATTTCAACCGGAAAAAGTTTTGAGTCTACAAAATTTGGAAACAGTCTAATTGCAGTGATTGAGCACTTTAAGAAGGAAAGCGACGTAATACGGAATGAATGTCCGGGAAACCAATCTGGTGATGGTCGGTCAATAGACCAGCGAGCTGTAAATGCGTTCGTTCAGAAGGGTGTTGAGGTCGAGGACGAAACGGGTGCCGGCCAGCAGGTCGCGGAGGGCAATGAGGTCACAGAGACTCAGAACAAAAAGATGGCCGGTGCGGGGCGCATCGATGATTTCGACGTCGTAGGCATCGTCGGTATTGAAGATCATCGTGTGAATATCCACCGAATCAACCCGCTTCTTGAATGTCAAAAAATCGGAAATCCGGAGCGAAACGCGCGCTTCACCGAACTGAATGATGATCCGATTGGTTGTATCGCATTGGTAGGTTGCGCCTTTGGCGCTTGCAAATAGTTCAGTCAATGGAAGGGTATTCGACACGGATGATACAAAAGAAATCGTTGAAAACCAGATTGCGATGCGTTTGACTCCGTAAAAGTACAATTGGATTGCAGACGTGTCAAGTTTATTTGAAACAATTCTAAATAAATTTGTTTTCATATTTCATAAAATAGTAACCATTGGACCGATAGCCTACCTTTGTTCCACATCTTGATGAATCCGCATGAATCGTAATATTTCCGACGGCTTAAATTTTTTCTCGAAAGTAACCCCCAAACGTGCCTGGAACGCACTGAAAGTATTGTCGAGTTATTACGAATCGAAGTGGACCGGCAAAGCGGTTCACCGGGGTTCGCCGATTGCCATTTCGTTTGAACCCACCACCTCGTGTAACCTCCGCTGCCCCGAGTGTCCGAGCGGTTTGCGGTCGTTTACAAGGCCGACGGGTATGTTACCGGCTGATCTTTTCAAGCAAACCATTGACGAAATTGCCGATACGCTGTTGTATCTGACGTTCTATTTTCAGGGCGAACCGTACCTGCATCCTGATTTCCTGAAACTGGTGGGCTATGCATCGCAGAAAGGAATTTATACCGGGACTTCGACCAATGCCCATTACCTGACGGATGCCAACGCCAAAAAAACCGTCGAATCCGGCCTGGATAGGCTGATCATTTCGATCGATGGTACTACGCAGGAAACGTACCAGCAATACCGGGTGGGCGGGAAGTTGCACAAGGTGATCGAAGGCACGAAGAACATCATCAAGTGGAAGAAAGAACTGAAGTCGAAGACACCCCACGTGATTTTCCAGTTTCTGGTTGTCAAGCCCAATGAACACCAGATTGGGGAAGTGTACCAACTGGCAAAAGAACTGGGGGTGGACGAAGTGGGTCTAAAAACCGCCCAGATTTATGACTTCGAACACGGCTCCGATCTGATGCCGACCATCGATAAATATTCCCGGTACGAAAAGACGAACGATGGTACCTATGCCATCAAAAACGCGCTGGACGGACATTGCTGGAAAATGTGGCACTCCTGCGTCATTACCTGGGACGGTCTGGTGGTGCCCTGCTGTTTCGACAAAGACGCCCATTACCGGCTGGGTGACCTGAAGGAACAGACGTTTACGCAATTGTGGAGCAGCGAACCGTACCGGCAATTCCGGCAGACGCTCATCCAGTCGCGCTCCGGCATTGAAATGTGTAAGAATTGCACGGAAGGGACGCAGGTGTGGGCTTGATCACAATTAAATAATACGACCGGAAACCGGAATGGGTAAGGGGCTAGACAGTCAGACGGTTAGCGTCTGGATTGATCCGGTTTGTCTGCCCGTCATTTTTTCATCCGTGAAACATTTTCAAAAAATCCGTGAAACGTTCCTTGCTTTAGAATAACCATCTATAGATATTTGGGTCTGTAACGAACAAACCCATGGGTAAAGTTATTGCTATTGCCAACCAAAAGGGGGGCGTCGGAAAAACCACCACCACGATCAATCTGGCAGCCAGTCTGGCGGCTCTCGAGTTTCGAACCCTGATTGTCGATGCCGACCCACAGGCCAATTCCACGTCGGGTCTTGGTTATAATCCGAAAGAAATTGAGAACAGCATTTACGAGTGCATGATTGAAGATATTCGCACCCGGGATGCCATCATCCAAACCGATTTTCCGAATCTTGACTTGCTGCCGTCGCACATCGATTTAGTCGGGGCCGAAATTGAGATGATCAATCTCAAAAACCGGGAGGAGAAAATGAAGGAGGCTTTGTATGATGTGAAAGATGAGTATGATTTTGTCATCATCGACTGCTCGCCATCCCTGGGTCTGATTACCATCAACAGCCTGACAGCCGCCGACTCCGTGATTATTCCGGTTCAGTGCGAATATTTTGCCCTGGAAGGACTCGGTAAATTGCTGAATACCATCAAGATCATTCAATCGCGGCTCAACACGTCGCTGGCCATCGAAGGCATTCTGCTCACCATGTACGATCTGCGGGTTCGCCTGTCCAATCAGGTGGTTGGCGAAGTCACGGCCCACTTCCAGCAAATGGTGTTCAACACCATCATCCCGCGCAACATTCGGCTGAGTGAATCACCCAGCTTCGGATTACCGGTTCTGGCGCAGGATGCCGACAGCAAAGGAGCCATCAGTTATCTGAATCTCGCCCGCGAAATTCTGATTAAAAATGGCCGGTTGCCGCAGGATCAGACCGTATAATATCCAACCCGAATTTAGCAGCCATGGATAATACGAACGCAAAAAGTAATCCGAAGAAAATGATAGGTCTGGGTCGTGGGTTAGGAGCCTTATTGCATGACAGTGACCAGGTAAATCGTCCCAGCAAACCGTCGCCGTATGAGTCGATCTCAACGATGACGGAAATCAGCGTCAACCACGTTGAAACCAATCCCTTTCAGCCCCGAACCCGGTTCGATGAAGAGGCTTTGATGGAGTTGGCGGAGTCGATCCGGGTCCAGGGAATTATCCAGCCCATCACGGTTCGGCAACTGGGCCGCGACCAGTATCAGTTGATTGCCGGTGAACGGCGGTTGCAGGCATCCCGCCTGATTGGGCTGACGCACGTACCGGCCTACGTTCGGCAGGCCAACGACCAGCAGATGCTGGAAATGGCCCTGATCGAAAACATTCAGCGTGAAAACCTGAATTCAATTGAAATTGCCCTGAGCTACCAACGTCTCATCACGGAATGTAATCTGAAACAGGAAGAACTGGGCGCCCGGGTTGGGAAAAACCGGACGACGGTGAACAACTACATCCGTTTGCTGAAATTACCGCCGGTGATACAGGCGGCTTTGCGCGATACGAAGATTCAGATGGGACACGCCCGGGCCATTATCAACGTCGACAATCCGGATATTCAGATTAAACTTTTCAACCGGCTGATTGAGGAAGACTGGTCGGTTCGCCGGGTGGAGGAAGCCGTGCGCGGCCTTTCAACAACCCCTGAAAACGAACCCGAACGCCGGTCAACACCCTACAAGCAGGAGATTCGGGGGTTGCAGTTCAAACTCTCGTCCATGTTTGGAACGAAAGTGTCTATCAAGGCCGATGACAAGCACAAGGGTGAGATCAAAATTCCGTTTACTTCCCAGGACGAAATGAACCGGATTCTGGAAGTGCTGAATTACAAGGCATAAAAAAAGTTAATTTCCTGAAATCCGGTGGCGGGTCGGATGCGTACTACGTTAGTATACGGACAATCTGCACTGAAAACACTTGGAAGATGGAAACAGGATACCCGGTACGGTTACGAATGGAGTGGAAAAAATACGTTTGGGTGGGCATGCTGATCCTGCTGGGTACAGCGGCACGCGGGCAAACGCCCGCTGGTGCAGTTCCGAACGTACAGACGCAGCCGGTTTTGGTGGATTCCGTTCGCGGACTGGCCACGGCTGATACGATTTCGCTGACGCCGAAGCAGAATGCCAAAATCAGAAAGATTGTACCAAGAACCGCCACGATTCGCTCGGCCATCTTGCCGGGACTCGGCCAGATTCACAACGGCCACTGGTGGAAAGTACCGATCATTTACGCCGGGTTTGGAACCATGCTGTATTTTTCCCAGTACTACAGTGGTGAATACCGAATGTATCGCGATTACGGCATTAAGGCCAATTATTCGCCCGGTCAGGAAACTGAGGTGCCGGGCTATTCACGGAAAATAACCGTGGCCGAACTGGAACGGGCGGCTCGCTCCGTTGCGCGGTACCGGGATTATAACTACTTGGGGATCGGTCTGTTATGGGGTGTGAATGTCATTGAAGCCAACGTGACGGCCCATTTGAAAACATTCGATATTTCGGAAGACCTGACGATGAAAGTGAAACCCGGTTTGCTGATGCCCGTCATTGGCATAATGCCGGTTCCGGGAATCCGGGTTGCTTTCCAGTTTAAAAATTGAAGCCAGAACGATTACCTGAATGAAGATTTTATTACTCGGATACGGCAAAATGGGTAAAACCATCGAGCAGATTGCGCTGAACCGGGGGCACGAAATTGCGGGTCGGATTGATGTGAATAACCGCGCCGATCTGGATGCTTTAGGGAAGGACGACGTCGATGTCGCCATTGAATTCAGTTCGCCGGAAGCCGCGCTGGATAACGTGCGGGATTGTTTGAAACGCGGTTGGCCGGTGGTTTGCGGCACAACCGGCTGGTTGGAATACCGGACGGAAATTGAAGAACTATGCCGACAGCAACACGGGGCGTTTTTTTACGCATCGAACTATAGCATTGGCGTTAACCTGTTTTTCCGGCTCAACAAAATGCTGGCCCGGTTTATGAAGGGCTATCCGTCATACCACGTTTCGATGACCGAAGTGCATCATACCGAGAAAAAGGATGCACCGAGTGGAACGGCCATTACGCTGGCGGAAGGCATCATTGAACAGATCCCGACCAAAAAACGCTGGGTCAATGATGCTGACAGTCAACCGGATGCGGTAGTTATTGAATCCTTACGGGAAGGCACGGTTCCGGGAACCCACGTGGTTCGGTATGACTCGGATGTGGACACCATCGAAATCAAACACGTTGCCTACAGCCGGCAGGGCTTTGCGCTCGGCGCCCTCACCGCCGGGGAATGGCTGGTGGGGAAAGAAGGCGTTTTTGGAATGGAAGATCTGTTGGGAGAAAGTAGTAATGTTTAATAATAAATGTTGAATGATGAATGTAAAAGTTGGAGAATCCAATAACTTTTACATTCATCATTTACTATTTGAAATTCATTTATCATGTCTGTCGTTAAAAACCAGGAAACCGCCACCCGGCGCACTGTCAAGAATAAATCGCCGTTCCGTGAGTGGATTGATTCCATTGTCTTTGCGGTGGTTGCGGCTACGCTGATTCGCTGGCTATTCATGGAAGCATTCACGATTCCGACGCCTTCGATGGAAAAAAGTCTGCTGGTCGGCGATTTTTTGTTTGTCAGTAAACTCCATTATGGAACCCGCACCCCGAAAACCCCTTTGCAGGTTCCGTTGACGCACCAGAAAATCTGGGGGACCGACATACCGTCGTACCTCGACTGGATTCAACTGCCCCAATACCGTCTGCCTGGTTTCTCATCCGTCAAGCAGGGCGACGTTGTGGTATTTAACTACCCGCCCGAAGATTATCCGACCGATCTCAAAACCAATTACATCAAACGCTGCATCGGCGTTGCAGGTGATGTGCTGGAGGTGCGCGACCGCAATGTTTTCGTCAATGGTCAGGCGTTTCCCGATCCGGTAAAATCCGAAACGGAATATTTTCTAAAGACCGGTTCGGTGATCAGTGCCAAAGTGTTCAAGCGGTACGATATTACTGATTTTGAGCAAAGTACGGAAACGTTTAACGATACGATTGCCGCGAACGATGCCTCCGGCTACCGGATTCATACCACCCCGGAAACCGCAGCTCTGTTGAAGCAACAGGATTTTGTGCAAGGCATCGAAGCCCTGAGTTCGCCAAAAGGATCGGTCAACCCCTTCCAGCCGGTGTATCCGCAGTCGTCCCTGTTTCCCTGGAATGTCGATAATTACGGCCCGATTACGATCCCGAAAGAAGGCGCGACGATCCAACTGGACGAAAAAAATATTGCCTTGTACGGCCCGGTAATTCAAAAATACGAGGGTAACGAGAAGGTTGAGCTAGCCGAAAATTCCATCAAAATCGACGGCAAAGCCATCACGTCCTATACCTTCAAGCAGGACTACTACTTTATGATGGGCGATAACCGCCACAACTCCGCCGACTCACGGTATTGGGGCTTTGTGCCGGCCGATCACATTGTGGGTAAAGCGGTTTTCATCTGGATGTCGATCGACCCCAATCCGGAAAGCGTTCTGAATAAAATCCGCTGGAACCGCCTGTTCCGCATTATTGACTAACTAAAGCGGTACCATGGAATAATAAATGTAAAATGATGAATGTTAAATGTAAAAGTGCTGGATTGGAAACTACTTTTATATTTAACATTCATCATTTTACATTTATTATTCCTTCAACTTGAACAGTCGATTACCACTCAATTTCCTCGATTCCTTTGCTTTTTAAGTAGTCATTGGCCTGGCTGAAATGCCGGGTGCCAAACCAGCCGCCATAATTGGCTGCCATTGGCGAGGGATGTTTGGCTTTCAGAACCAGGTGTTTGCTACCGTCGATAATGGCCCCTTTCTTCTGGGCATAGGCACCCCAAAGCATAAAAACCAGGTTTTCTTTTTCGTCGGAAAGGTGCTGGATAGCGGCATCGGTAAACGTTTCCCAACCTTTGTTCTGATGAGAACCGGCCTGATTGGCCCGTACCGTCAGCGTGGCATTGAGCAGCAAAACCCCCTGAACCGCCCAGCGTTCCAGATTGCCGGATTTCGGAATCTCCGTACCCAGATCGTCTTTGATTTCTTTAAAAATATTGACGAGTGAGGGTGGTTTGGTGATACCATCATTGACCGAAAATGATAATCCGTTGGCCTGCCCTTCGCCGTGATACGGGTCCTGCCCTAAAATAACGACCTTGGTCTGATCAAACGGACATTTATCGAAAGCGTTGAAAATCAGTTTGCCCGGCGGATAGCAACGGTGCGTAGTGTATTCCAGGCGGACGAATTCGGCCAACTGGGGGAAATACGGTTTTTCAAATTCAGCTTGCAGCCGCTGCTGCCAGGAGGGTTCAATGACAACCTTCATATAAATGGTGTTTGAGATTCGGGTCAATTCGATCCGGTAAAAGATGGATACGCTCGGAACGTTTTTTTCGTTAGGCTGACAAAAGTAGGCGAAACCGAAAATAATCGATGCGCTTATTGGAATTATAAACTCTTAAATTTAATTTTCGTTTTAAGGGTATTTACCAACACGTAACTAAAATGATATCGGCAGTTACCGACGGCGTCAAGGTCAGTGTGATGACCGAATACCAACCGGAATATTCCAGTCCGTCACAGGCGCATTATGTCTTTACGTACCGAATTACCATCGAAAACGAAGGGCCATCGACCGTGCAATTATTGCGACGTCATTGGATTATTTACGATGCCCACGGCATGGCGCGGGAAGTGGAAGGCGAGGGTGTGGTTGGCCAGCAACCCATTCTGGAGCCGGGTGAAACGCACGAGTATGTTTCAGGCTGCAATCTGCGGTCGAGCCTTGGCAAAATGGGAGGAACCTATCTGATGGAACGGATTATTGACGGAAAGCAGTTTCGGGTCAATATTCCTGAATTTACAATGGTGGTTCCGTATCGTTTGAATTAATTATAGTCTGTTTTAAATCCGTGATAGCGGTTTTTGTTTCTTGATTCGTGCTTATCTGAAATTTCTCCTGAAGGCCGGCGATGCGCATTCCCTGCATTCGCCGTTTGTATTTGATCTATATTCCAGTCTCATTCGTCGCGACAACCCTGATGAGCCGCAATTTGCACCCATCCGGGCGTTGCAACAGCAGTTGTTGAAGGATACCGCTAAAATTCAGATCACGGATTTTGGGGCGGGTTCCCGCATCAATGCGTCGCGCGAACGGGCCATTCGGGATATTGCTAAAAATTCGCAGAAACCGGCGCGTTTCGGGCGGTTGATGTACCGGCTGATTCAACGGTTCCATTCGCAGACGATTGTCGATCTGGGCACCTCACTCGGCATCACAACACTGTATGAGGCCGTGGCGGCTCCCGGGGCGCAAATTCTGACTTTCGAAGGGTGTCCGCAAACCGCTGCCGTGGCCCGACGTAATTTTCAGCAGTTGAACCAACCGGCTATTGAAATCATAACCGGTAACATCGACACGACCCTGCCGGAACGGTTGAAGACGGTTTCTGCCATCGACTTCGCTTTTTTTGATGCCAACCACCGGTATGAACCGACTGTTCGGTATTTTGAAACCTGTCTTGCGAAGGCACATAACGATTCCTGTTTTATTTTTGACGATATTCACTGGTCGGATGAGATGGAGCAGGCCTGGGAGACGATCAAGGCGCACCCGGCGGTGACCATTTCCATCGATCTTTTTTACGTCGGCTTAGTCTTTTTCCGAAGCCAGCAGCCCAAACAGGATTTTGTTCTGAAGTTTTAACTGACTTATGCAACACCATTTCCATCCCTTTAAACTGAGTTTGCTCGGCGCTGTTGGTCTCAGCCTGCTGATTGCCTCCTGCGAAAAATCGGGTGACAAATCTGCCGATGACCCCGATCCGGCACCGGTGGTGACGAGTTTTGACCAACTGCAACGACGGATTTTGACGCCCACCTGTGCGGTTTCCGGCTGTCATTCGTCCGAAACCGACCCGACATTTGCGCAGCACAAACTGGTGCTGGCGGCCGACGTCGCCTACAAAAATCTGGTTGGCGTTGCGTCGACCAATGCAACGGCCAAAGCCAACGGATTACTGCGCGTAAAACCGTTCGCGGCCCTGGAGAGTCTGCTCTACCATAAAATCAATGCGGCTGCGAGTCACCACAGCGGGGCCAATTACGGAAACCCGATGCCACTAGGCAAAGAATTGTTGACGGTGGGTCAGATCGAGTTTGTGCGTCGCTGGATCGAAGCCGGGGCACCCCGTGAAGGAAGTGTCGTCGATTCCACTTTGCTGGATGACAAGACGCCCAGTACGCCGGCTGCAGAAGCTTTTGAAGGATTAAAGGTACCAGCGGCTACTGAGGGATTCCAGCTCAAACTGGACCCGTTTACCATCATTCCGAATTTTGAGCGGGAGTTGTTTATGCGGAAGTCGATTGGCAATACGCAGGATGTCTACGTAAACCGGTTCGAGGTGAAGATGCGGAACAACAGCCACCATTTTGTGATGTACAATTTCCGGAATAACCAGAACCTTCCGGCCCTGAATCAGATTCGGGATCTTCGAAATTCGGACAATTCGTACAACCTGCTGACGGCACTTTCGATGCAGAATCACGTCTATTTCATCGGTATTCAGGCACCTTATATCGACTATGCTTTTCCGGAGGGAACAGCCCTGTTAATACCGGCCAACACGACGATGGATTTTAATTCACACTATGTTAATAAATCCAACACTTCCATCACCGGCGAGGTGTTTGTAAACTTATATACGACCGATAAAGCCAAGGTGAAAAACGTGGTGAAGACCATGGATTTTACCAATAATGATTTGTCCATTCCGGCTAATAAACGCGTTACACTTTCCAAAACATTTTTGATGACCAAGCCGGTCAAAGTGCTGGTTTTGACTTCACATACGCATAAACTGGCGGAAAAATTTGTGATTAAGATCAAGGGAGGAGCGCGGGACGGCGAAGTGATTTATACGTCCACGAACTGGGAACACCCTGAAATTAAAACCTTTACTACCCCCATTTTATTGGCAAAAGGAGAAGGACTTATTTCAGAAATTACCTACAATAATACCACCGCCAAAGACGTCAGCTTCGGGCTAACCAGCGAGGATGAAATGGGGATTATTTTCGGGTATTATCTGGAAGATTAGTTTATTTGAGAATAAAGAAGGTAGAATAGAGAAGAAAGATTACTACTCTTCATATTCTTTCTTCTCTATTCTATCTTCTTTTCTCGACTACAAAAAAAGCCGCTCTGAATCCAGAGCGGCTTTTTTTGTAGTCATAATCTGACAACTTAGCGTGCGACTTCAATCTGAACGCGTTTGCCTTTGATCGTATTGCCTTCCATGACATCCACCACCCGATTGGCTACATCGCGGGGAACGTCAACGTAGGTATGTTTGTCAAAAATGTCGATGTGACCGATGCTGCTGCCCGGAATGTTGGCTTCGCCGGCGATGGCACCAACGATGTCGCCCGGACGGATGAAATCGCGACGACCGACGCTGACAAACAACCGGGTCATGTTCGCTTCCTGCTCGCGGGGTGCGCGGCTATCATCGCGTTCAAATTTGCGACCTTCTTCCCGGCCGCCGAAACGGGGGGTACGTTCCCGGTCACCAAAACGGCTTTCACCGCGGGTGCCGCGTTCACTGAACCGGCCGGGTCCTTCGCTGCGGCCACCACGATCACCAAAACGGGAACCGCTTTCTCCGCGACTCCGATCACCGAAGCGTCCGGTGCTTTCGCCCCGTCCACCGCGATCACCAAAGCGTGATCCGCCTTCTTTCCGTTCCCGACGGTCATCGTCATGGCCCAGATTCTGGTCAGAAAACTCGTTTTTCTCGATCCCCATTCCGCGTTTCACCAGAGCCGAAACGATTTGTTCGGTGGTAAAACCGGAGTGATGCAGGGCCGTCAGCAGATCGTCATATAGATTCAGATCGGTGCTGCTTTCGATGCTTTGTTTTACCTGCTCGATAAAACGGGCCTTGCGCAGTCCAACTATGTCTTCAAAGGACGGAATAACCCCTTTTTCAATCCGAACTTTGGTATAGTTCTGGATTTCGCGCAGCCGGTATTTTTCGTCTTTCCCCACCAGTGAGAAGGCTTTACCCGACTTCCCGGCACGGCCGGTCCGGCCAATCCGGTGTACGTAATATTCTTCGTCGAGGGGAATGTCGTAGTTAATAACGGCGTCCACGTTGTCAACGTCGATACCACGGGCGGCTACGTCGGTGGCGACCAGAATGTTGGTAACACCCGACCGGAATTTCGACATCACGTTGTTCCGTTGCGCCTGACGCAGATCACCATGCAAGCCTTCTGCTTGATAACCACGTACTTGCAGGTCTTCAACGATTTCATCGACGCGTTTCTTCTGATTACAGAAAACCAGCAGCAGGTTCAGGTTGTGCATGTCGATCAGACGGCACATCACTTCCACTTTGGCTTTCGGTTTCACTTCAAAGAAAACCTGCTCAATGTTCTGGGCGGTGAGTTCGTTCCGAACCACTTTTACCAGAACGGGATCTTTCTGGAAACGCTGGGTGATCGTCATGATCGGTTTCGACATCGTGGCCGAAAACAGAATCGTCTGACGTTCTTCCGGCATGTCTTCCAGAATGCTTTCGATGTCGTCACGGAAACCCATGTCGAGCATTTCGTCGGCTTCATCCAGAATCATCATCCGGACGTTGTCCAGCTTCAGCGTCCGGCGCTCCATGTGATCCATGACGCGACCCGGCGTACCGATTACGATGTGAACACCGGTTTTGAGCGACTTGATCTGGCGATCGATCGAATCGCCACCGTAGATGGCTTCGATGCGGATTCCTCTTTTAAATTTCGATAATTTACGGATCTCTTCCGAAACCTGAACGGCCAGTTCGCGGGTCGGACACAGAATCAGCACCTGCGGATGGCGTTCGGCCACATCAATCATATTGATAGCTGGAATACCAAAGGCTGCGGTTTTCCCGGTTCCCGTCTGGGCCTGACCAATTACGTCGCGACCGGCCAGAATGGGAGGGATGGCTTCGGCCTGAATGGGAGAGGGATGTACGAATCCCATTTCAGTAACCGCTTGTAAAATTTCATCTGAAAGGTTCAGATCGGCAAATGTCCGCTGTGGAATTCCAGGCGTAACAATAATTTCCTGTTCAATGATTTCAGGAGTCATAACTTGTAAGAGTTTTTAATAATGAAACTAATACAAGCGTTTATCGGCAGAAGTGCTCGTGCTGCACGGCCATGCAGGTCCGATTGCGAAAAATCGGCGTACGATACGTGAAAATTTGAGATACAAACGTGAAGGAACCCCCGAAAATGCCCAGCTTAGCCCAAAGTGAAACTTGATTCACCAATGCAATTGCCCCAACAGATGCGCCCAACGAATGTTAAACCCCTAACCGGTTGACATCCGTGCAGCTCTGTGGTAATAGAAAAAATCCCATGAAGAGTATCTTTTACAGAGATCGGACGGATGTCCGCTTGAAAACTGTTGCAAAAGTAAGGTATATTTTCGATAAATACAAGCCTGCTCTGTACTTAATTGTATTATTTTACGAAACTACTCTTGGAAAACCGCCCTTATCGCTTCTGCTTTCAGCAAACACTCTTCATATTCCTGCTGAGGGTCAGCGTCGTAGGTGATGGCACTTCCGACAGAAAATGAAACCGTGCCGGTGTCGGCGTTGTAGAAAATACTCCGAATCATGACGTTAAAGTCAAAGTCGCCGTCTGGTGTGATGAAACCGGCGGCTCCCGAATACAACCCCCGCCGACTCGCTTCGTATTGATCGATCAGTTCCATCGCCCGAACTTTGGGCGCGCCCGTCATGCTGCCCATCGGAAAGGCGTTGCGGATGGCTTCGGTAAAGGGCAAGTCGTTTAGGATGGTGGCCGAGACCGTCGAAATCATCTGAAACAACTGCTGAAACGGGTAAATACCAAACAATTCGTCCACCTGTACGCTGCCGGTTTCTGCACTTCGGGCCAAGTCGTTGCGGACCAGATCGACAATCATCAGGTTTTCAGCCTGCTCTTTTTCGCTACTGCGGAGTTGCTGCCGGAGCAGCGCATCTTGATCGGGGGTCGTTCCGCGCCGGGTGGTACCTTTGATGGGTTGGGAAATGAGCCGGTTGCCTTCTTTCTTCAAAAAGCGCTCGGGCGATGCGCCAATGACGTACTGATTTCGGATTCGCTGGAAATGCGAAAAAGGCATCGGCGAGCGTTTCGTCAAGTCGGAATACACCGTCTGCGGATCAATTTCGGTGTTTTCAATGAAAAACTCGATGCAGTAATTCAGTTCGTAAACCGTGCCGTCGATAATGTCCTGTTGAATCTGGCGAACAGTTTGGCGGTATTCGTCCGGCGAAACCCGGCTTTTTACCGGATTACTCCATTTGTTTTTCGGCGTGTCGGCTGACGTGGTTGTAGAATCGGCCAGAATCGCGGCAATCACCGCATCCGGGTTTCCCCACGAGCGAACGGTCAGGTGATCGTTGTCAAAATCGATGAGGTGGAGGGGCTGGAAGAAATAGATTTCTGGAAATCCGAGCGTGTTTTCATGCCGGCTGACCAGTGGCTCGATCCGGTTTTTTAGATCATAGCCAAAATAACCAATCAAAAAATCCGGATGTTGCTGGTGGTGCTGAAACAGCGTTTGGAACGGATTGGTGTCGGGCAGGAACGCAACCGGTCGATACACCCCGGCAGCCAACTGATTCGGAAAGCCCTGGTAGGGAAGGTCTACATTCGAAAGCGATGCCTGATTGTTGTTGAACAGCACAACATGATCATACTGGCTCAGAGCCCAGGCCAGCGCTTTTTTGGGCCAGAAGTCAACGGGCTTTTGGCCCGTTGACTCAAGCGGTATGGTACGTTCCTGACGAATGGTTCCGGCAGTGGGTGGCATTAGTTACTTTCCAGATGCACATCGATGGCAATGTCTTTGCTTTCGGCATTTTTCCCGATCCGGAATTTTACCTCGTCGTCAACCTGCAATTCGTTAAAATCGATGTCATTCAAACTCGTGTAGTGAAAGAACAGGTTATTGGGCGGGTAATTGATAAAACCGTACCCGTTTTTGAGGCTGCGAATGGTGCTGATTTTAAATTCGGAGGGGTCGGAATCATCGTCCTCGCTGTCGGAATAACTATCAAAACCATTGCCTGCCGGTACAGGGGCCGCGTTCCCGATCAGTACCCGGGCTGATTGTTTGACGAACAGATTCTGAATCAGCGGATCGTTTTTCCGAAGCCGCGTATCGATCATTTCGTGCATGGCGACGGGATACGAAACCTCGGCCAGCAAATCCTGCGAGGTTCGGGTCACCATTTTCTCGCCCTCGTCGTTGTAATACTCAAAATCCCAGCTCAGCACCATCAGGCGCGTTCCGAGCGTGTTGAGCTTCCGGATCAGCGGTACATAGTCGCCGTCGGCCGTGATGAGCACCACTACGTCAAATTTTTTGGAAATCGTCAGTTCGAACGTTTCGAGGGCGAGCCAGACATCGATGCCTTTTTCCTGCCGTGAGCCCTGAAAAGTTTTAACCGGCAGATAGTGTGTAACGACCCCCTCAGACATCAGAATGTCATCGAATAACCGATCATAGAAGAGTTGATTTCCGCGTTGGCTGGCTTCGTGGGCGTTCAGACGACCCCGGAAATAGTGTGCATCGACGATTTGACACAGGCGAAAATCCGTCTCCTCTTCTTGGGCAACCTGCGCCCGTATAAACTCATGTAAACCCGATATGCTGATACGGCTCCGTCTTTCGTGGGAGTAATTGTAATAATTGCTTACGTGAAGAAAATAGTTGCCATCATAAATTACTGCAATACGGGTTAGTTTGGAGGATTTTTCTGGGTGCATTTTTTTTACGGAATGGAAAAAATAAACGATATAAAACTACGATCTGAATAATAAAGGCAGGACCTGGCTTGCAAGTATCGTGCATTCTATTTTTGTACTAACCTGTAAGTGTGTTAGTTACGTATCTATTTTTAATATTTATCTAAAGATAAAATAGGTAGGGGAGTCTATTTGGGTACAATAGTAGTAAAAAAAAGCAGAAATGCCGTTCCAGTTGATGCATTCGCTACCTTTGCATACCACTAAAAAGCCTTATGAAGAAAGTTCTGTTCATTGACCGGGATGGTACCATCATCTTCGAACCTCAGCCCGACCAGCAGGTAGATTCGCTGGAAAAACTGGAATACATTCCGAAAGTGCTTTCCAATCTGCGCAAAATTGCCGAAGAAACCGACTTCGAACTGGTGATGGTTACCAACCAGGACGGTTTAGGAACGGCGGTTTTTCCGGAGGATACGTTCTGGCCTGCCCACTACAAAATGATGAAAACCCTGGAAGGGGAAAATATCCATTTCAAAGCCGTTCATATTGACAAGACGTACCCCCACGAAGGCGCATCGACCCGCAAACCCGGAATCGGTATGTTGACGGAATACCTGACGGAGGCCTATAACCTGCCGGAAAGCTACGTGATCGGTGACCGGCTGACGGATATTCAAATGGCGGTCAATCTGGGTGCCAAAGCCATTCTGATTGCTCCGCAGGACCCCACGGAAGGCATGACCGACGACATGCAGAAGGCCCTGGCGCTGTCGACCGACAACTGGGATCTGATTTATGAACTGCTGAAGTTACCGGCCCGGACGGCCGTTGTGGACCGCCATACCAACGAAACCCAAATCCACGTTGAACTGAATCTGGACGGGCGCGGTCGGGCTACGATCGAAACCGGTATTGGCTTCTTCGATCATATGCTCGACCAGGTGGCCCGTCACTCCGGTTCCGATCTGGTCATTCGGGTGAAAGGGGACCTCCATATTGACGAACACCATACGATTGAAGACACCGCTCTGGCGTTGGGCGAAGCGTATCGCAAAGCCCTGGGTGACAAACGGGGCATTAGCCGGTACGGTTTTTTGCTGCCGATGGATGAAGCCCTGGCCCAGGTGGGAATCGATTTCTCGGGACGCCCGTGGTTGGTGTGGGACGCTGATTTCAAAAGGGAGAAAATTGGCGAAATGCCAACGGAAATGTTCTTTCATTTCTTCAAGTCGTTTTCCGACGCGGCCCTCTGCAATCTGAACATCAAAGTGGAAGGGGAGAATGAGCACCACAAAATCGAATCGATCTTTAAAGCTTTTGCCAAATCGATCAAGATGGCCGTCAAACGCGATCTGAAAGAACTGGATACCCTACCGAGTACCAAGGGGGTACTGTAACCGGGCGGGAACGATTATTTGTAATAAAGTGATGGATTAATCGCTTTGCGTGTGCGCTTCCCGTTCAGTTTTTACTATTTTTGCGTCAACAATTCATAAACCGGTACTACTATGTTCATGACTATCGTAACCATCGTTTTTTATATTGTTTTATTAACTGCGGCATTCATTGCGGGTCGCTGGCTGGAAAACAAAGAACGGAAGTACTAAGACTCAGTTCGCAACCGTTTGTTGCAGGCTTTACCCGTCTCGGAACCCGCTGGCAGCATCATTCATATTTCATTGTTAAAAAGGGCCTGTTTAGGCCCTTTTTTATTGACCAGAACTATAGATTTGCGGTTTTTCAAGAATTGGGGTAGGTGAAAAAAAGCGAAAAAAATCAAAAAGGTTCCAACCATGGTTCCTGGAATGGGGTCATTCAGACAAACGATAACAACAAATGACACCATTTAAAAGTTTGTATGGATTCCTGCTGATCGGCTTGCTGGCAGCCGGTTGCGAGAAAGAGAATAAAGTAACGCCAACACCTGCCGAAGACGCTCAGGCCGTAACGGTGAAAGTGAACCAGTTGGCCCGGGTTAAACAGGATGTAACCCTGAATGTCGACAGCATTTCCGACAGCCGATGCCCTTACAATGCCAATTGTGTGTGGTTCGGGAACGCGCAGGTGAAGTTTACACTGAAAAGCGAAACGCAGTCTCAATCGGGCGAATTGTGCATCGGGCAGTGCGGAACCCAGTTGAAAAACCGCGATGTGATGACGGTTCAGTTGGGGACCGAAAACTATGAAGTAACGTTGTCGGACGTTCAGCCTTTTCCGGGAACCAAACCGGACGGCACCCCCAAAGAGGCCGTGATTACGGTAAATCTGAGAAAATAACCTGATAGGATCGAGTAGTTAGACGGTGACCGGTATGATTTTATGAATCGTACCGGTCTTTTTTTGGCTATCTTTTACCACAGCGGCCTCATAAAATTCCCTGGTCGGCAAAGCTCAAATACGACTGATCCGTAAAAATCAGATGATCGAGGATGGGAATATCGAGCAATCGCCCGGCGTCTTTCAGTTTTTTAGTTAGGTCCCGATCCGCCTGGGAGGCTGCCAGATTGCCGGAGGGGTGATTGTGAACCAAAATCAGGGCGCTGGCCAGTTGTTCGAGCGCGTGTTTGAAAATCAGCTTGGGGTCAGCCACCGTGCCCGAAACCCCGCCGGAACTGATCTGAACGGGCCGGATCACTTCGTTCGCGCGATTCAGCAGCAAAATCCAGAATTCTTCGTGTTGCTTGTCCAGCAGATGCGGTTTTATCTCTTCGTAGGCATCACGGGAACTGGTGATGCGCAACCGCAGCGGACGGTCCTGTTCTTTGCGCCGTCGGCCCAGTTCGAGTGCCGCAACGATGCTGATGGCTTTGGCTTCGCCAATGCCTTTGAACTTCGACAAATCCTTGACACTCAGCCGGGCCAGATCGTTGAGGTTATGGCCCACACTTTGCAGGATTACCTTCGCTACGTCGACGGCGGACAGATCGCGGGTGCCGGAACCGATGAGGATGGCAATAAGTTCGGCGTCGGAGAGCGCGGCCCGGCCTTTGAACATCAGTTTTTCGCGGGGGCGGTCTTCTTCCGCCCAGCTCCGGATTTTGCGGGAATTTTCGTAAGTCATGGTTCGGTGGGTGTGGAGGGGCAAAAAAAAACCTTACCTGAACGAAATCAGATAAGGTTTTTCTAACGTTTTTGTGCGTATTGACATACCGCCCGGGCGGTTTTCCAATACGAAATTAATTAAGCAGCAACAGCCAGTCCGTTGACGAGTTTCGCCAGTTTCGACTTGTTGTTAGACGCTTTGTTTTTGTGAATAATATTCCGCTTTGCCAGTTTGTCCAGCAGCGATGACACCGTTTTATACAATTCAGTTGCAGCCACCTTGTCGGTTGTTAGCCGCAAACGCTTGATCAGTGAACGGGTCGTTTTGTGTTGGAAACGGTTCAACAAACGTTTCTTTTCGTTTGCCCGGACCCGCTTCAATGCCGACTTATGATTTGCCATTGCTTATTAGTACAGTATACAGTTTCTCAGAAATATCCGCAAAAGTAGGGATTTACGAGAAACTATGCAAATTAATGTTGAATCACCGGAGTGATTCCGGCGGGTTACTGGCGTATATCTGAATTGATGGTGAATACCTTATCCCAACTTCCCTGATTATTTTTTACGAACTCCTGTTGCTTTTGGTTCTTGTTGAACGTCTCAATGTCAGCTTCGCTCTGGAAAGTGAGGTAGTGCATCACATCATACTCGGAAGAACTGCCGCTAACCCCGTTTAAAGTCTTCCCGGAGGTGTAAGAAATGATCTGAGGAATTTCATGCTTTAAAGCGGCAAACTCACGCATATGTTGCTCAATCGCTTCATTTTTAGTGCCTTCTTTGAATTTAAAGCAGACAATTTGCTGTTTTTGGGCTTTTCTGGCAGGTGAGTAGGCACCGTAGATAACAAGGCCAAAAACTCCGAAGAAGAAAAGAATTAGGCTGTAGCCAATGGATTTGCGTTTCATGATGATTGTGAAATTGATGTTATTCCAAATATTATTCTGAACAACACACTCTTTTATAAATAAAGTAGAAACTTTTCTTGTTAAAGTGCTATGTTTGAACAAAGGTATCGTATAAATATTTCGAATCAAGTATTTCTGTTGTTTTTTTTCGCAATGGTGGCCCATTCACGGCCGTTTGCAAAACCGCAATGGGGGTTTTACGCCCACAAGCGCATCAACCGGCTGGCGGTGTTTACCTTACCGCCGGAGATGCTGGCCTTTTATAAGAAGCACATCGACTACCTGACCGAGAACGCGGTCAACCCCGACAAAAGGCGGTATGCTGTTGCCGGAGAAGCACCCCGGCATTTCATCGACCTGGACGCTTATCCCGATACGACGAAGACCACCTTGCCGCGTTCCTGGAAGCAGGCTACGGAGCGCTATGGAGAAGATACCCTGGCCCTGCACGGAATTGTGCCGTGGCATATCCAATTGGCCAAATTTCAATTGACCGAAGCATTCAAGGCCCGCGACGCGAAACGCATCCTGAAAATTTCGGCCGACCTGGGCCATTACATTGCCGATGCGAATGTGCCACTGCATACCACCCGCAACTACAATGGCCAACTGTCGGGACAGCAGGGTATTCACGGTTTCTGGGAATCGAGACTACCGGAATTGTTCAGCACGGAATATGACTTTTTTACCGGTTCGGCCACCTATGTGACCTCACCCCAGAAAGCGGCCTGGCGGGCGGCTTTCGACGCCCATGCCGCGCTGGACTCGGTCTTGCGGTTTGAAAAAGAACTCACCGACCAGGTAGGCGAAACCCGGAAATACGGTTTTGAAGAGCGCAATGGCCAAACCGTGAAGGTTTATACCGACGATTTTTCCCGAAAATACCACGAACGTCTGCGCGGCCAGGTAGAGCGGCAGATGCGGGCGTCGGTTAAAATGGTCGGTGATTTCTGGTATACCTGCTGGGTGGATGCCGGACAACCCGATCTGGAAAAACTGGCAAAGGATGCCGCAACGGCTGTTGACGGAAAAGAGGAGACCGAAGAAAAACAGAGCTGGTGGAAACGCCTGTTCAATGTCCGACCGGAAGAGTAAGCCTGATTCGGGGTCGATGCTGACGAAAGTCCGGAGGGACGTAATGCCAATGGGCCGTGAATTTTGTAGTTTCGCCCATTCAACGAGTCAAAAAAAATGAATTTACCCAAAATATACCTGCGTCCCGGGCGTGAGGAAGCCATCCGTCGGTTTCATCCCTGGGTGTTTTCCGGAGCCGTGGTTAGGACCGAAGGCGAACCCCAGGACGGTGACGTGGTGGAAGTGCTGGACAAAAAAGGGACTTATCTGGCGACTGGCCATTTTCACAACGGCAGCATTCTGGTCCGCATTTTCTCTTTTCAGCCCGTTATTCCAGATGTTGCGTACTGGACCACGAAACTGACTGCCATTCGAAGCATCCGAACGGCCATTTTGCCGCCGGATACCAATTGTTACCGGCTGGTTCACGGCGAGGGTGACGGTTGTACGGGTCTGATCATTGACATCTACAACGGAGTTGCGGTTTTGCAGGCCCACTCCATCGGGATGCACCGCGAACGGAACCTGATTACGGAAGCACTGAAAAATGTGTTTGGAGAGCAACTCCTGGCCGTATATGACAAAAGTGCCGAAACGTTGCCCGACGACTATGCGGCCACCATCCAGAATGCCTACCGCTTTGGCCGGGCGGACGTGCCGCATGAGGTAATGGAAAACGGCCACCGGTTTCTGGTCGATTGGATCACCGGGCAAAAAACCGGTTTTTTCCTCGATCAGCGCGACAACCGGAAATTGCTGGCGCATTATTCCGCCGGGAAAAAGGTGTTGAACGCCTTCTGTTATTCGGGCGGTTTTTCCGTCTATGCGCTAAAGGCCGGGGCAACCCTGGTGCATTCCGTGGATGCTTCCCAGAAAGCCATCGACCTGACTAACCGCAACGTGGCCCTGAATTTTGGTGAAACCGAGGTGGCAAACCGGCACGAAGCGTATGCGGATGACGTGATGAAATACCTCCACGCCCACGACGATCAGTACGATGTGGTCGTGTTGGACCCGCCTGCCTACGCCAAGAGTTTGTCGGCGCGGCATCGGGCCGTCCAGGGCTACAAGCGGCTGAATACCGAGGGGTTGCGCCGGGTGGCAAAGGGTGGGATTCTTTTCACGTTTTCGTGTTCGCAGGTCATCGACCGGGAGTTATTCTACAATACCGTGGTGGCGGCTGCCATCGAGGCCGGGCGGCAGGTGCGCGTTTTGCACCATTTGAGCCAACCCGCCGACCATCCGGTCAATTTATTTCACCCGGAAGGCGGTTATTTGAAAGGATTGGTTTTGTGGGTTGAGTAATAAACCCAGATTATTTATAAACTTGCAGGCATGAAGATAAGTGTCCTATCCATCGCCCTGGCAGGTTGGGTTTCGCTGGCAACCGACTCCAGAGAGATTCAGTTTAGCCGCTATTTTGTGGCGGCCGAAAGCTACGAAACCGTGGGTGTCGTCGACATCAACAAGGATGGTCGCCCGGATTTGGTTTCGGGTGATTTCTGGTATGAAAACTCCGCTGATCCTAAGGCGCTTTTTCGCAAACGGTATTTGATTGGCAACCAGAAACGGTTCGATCAATATTATGATGACTTTTCGACCATTCCGCTGGACGTCAATGGTGATGGAAATGCCGACATTGTAACCGGCGGCTGGTTTGGTGAGAACCTGAAATGGCTCGAAAACCCCGGTATTGGTAAAAAGGATTTGTGGGCAGTTCACGACATCGGCAAAGTTGGCAATGTGGAAACCACCCGCGCCTGGGATGTCGACGGCGATGGCGTCATCGAAATCGTTCCCAACAATCCGAAGCATCCGCTGAAATATTTCAAACTGGAAAAAGGAGGCACGTTCAGGCAGGTCGACGTGGCCCCGACGCAGGATCACGGCCTGGGTCTGGGCGATGTGAACGGCGACGGTCGCAGCGATTTTATCGTGAGTAAAGGCTGGCTCGAAGCCCCCGCCGACCGAGAGAAAGGCCCCTGGACGCTCCATCCTGAATTTGATCTGGGCAAACAGGCCAGCGTTCCAATTCTGGTGGTCGATGTCAACGGTGACAAACGCAACGATCTGATTGTGGGGCAGGCACACGGCTACGGGTTGCACTGGTATGAACAAACCCTGGAAGGCGGCAAACGCGATTGGAAAAAGCACAGCATCGACGAAAAAGCATCGCAATACCACGTTCTGGAGTGGGCCGACCTTGACGGTGATAAAAAACCGGAACTCATTACCGGCAAACGCTACCGCGCTCATAACGACGGGGATGCCGGTGCTTACGATGACGTGGGACTTTATTACTTCACCTGGAACGGCAAGGAATTTATAAAGCATACCATTGCCTACGGGCAGCCGGGCAAAGGCAAGGGAACCGGTATATACTTCGCTCTCGCCGACCTGCGCGGTACCGGACGTTTAGACATTGTGGTTGCCGGCAAAGACGGTTTGGAGATTTTTTTCAACGAAAAGTAGGAGGGCTCTTTCAACCGGTTTGGGCTGAATTCTTTGAGGGCAGGATTTGCCGGTCAGGCGAAGAAACCGAGTAGAATTGAACAAAAAACCGCTTGTTTGCTTACTACGGTAGTAGAGCATCGTATTTCAACCGCGATAAAAATGATGAGTATAGCGATTACAACGGCGTCGTTTACCAGAAAAAGCTGGCTTCTGACCAGTTGTCTGGCGCTGGGCATTCTGACCGGCCATGCCCAGAAAGGAACCGAGCTTCAGTTCAAAAAAAGCGTACTGACCACCGATTTCATTGCCGAGGGTGCCACCATCGGAGATGTCAACAAAGATGGGAAAAAAGATGTCATGGCCGGAGCTTACTGGTTTGAAGCCCCCAACTGGACGCCCCACGAGCTGGCCAAACCGGAAAAATTCTCGTACAGCACGGGCTACAGTAACTCCTTTCTGAACTTCGCGCTGGACGTTAACAAAGACGGCTGGGTGGACATGATTCGGATCGATTTCCCCGGTAAATCGGCGGTTTGGCACGAAAATCCGAAAAACCAGCCCGGTTTCTGGAAGGTTCATCCCATCCACTCCTCGGTGGGCAACGAGTCGCCCCTGTTTGTGGACGTTGATGGCAATGGCCGGGCCGACATCATTTGCAACGACCCGACGGCCAAGGAAATCATCTGGTTGCGGTCACCCGACAACAATTTTACGGATGAATGGGAGCGGTTTGTGATCAGCAAGGGCGAAAATACGCCCGGAACGCACATGTATACCCACGGGTTGGGCTTCGGCGACGTCAATGGCGACAAAAAAATGGACGTCGTGATCCATACCGGCTGGTGGGAAGGACAGACCGATCCGAAGCGTTCCAACTGGACGTTCCATCCCGCTAAACTGGGTGAAGAGTGCGCGCAGATGTACATCACGGACGTGAACGGCGATGGTTTGAACGATGTCATCAGTTCATCGGCTCATAAATACGGCATCTGGTGGCACGAACAGGGGAAAGATGGAGAAGGAAATCCCACCTGGACGACGCATGAAATTCACAAGACCATCTCCCAGACGCACAACCTGGCGCTGGTCGATATGAATGGTGACAAAAAGCCCGATCTGGTAACCGGGAAACGGTATTATGCCCACAATAAAACGGACAATGATCCGGGACGGGAAGAACCGGCGGTTTTATACTGGTTTGAGTTCAAACCCGGTAAAAACCCCTCCTGGATTCCACACGAGATCGACAACAACTCCGGCGCAGGTCTACACGTTGTCGTGGAAGATATGAACGGTGACCGATTGCCGGACATCGCCGTGGGTAATAAAAAAGGCGTTCACGTTTTCGAGCAACTTAAAAAGAAATAGCCCATCATAAAAACCCGGTCCGGAATCCTGTATAGCTTTGTCGCTGGTCGGGATTCCGGACCGGGTTTTTAATGCCTGCTTTACTTGATTTCGCCCGGAATTACTGTGACGCTCTGGCGGAAGTTTTCCCGCAAAACCGCCATCGGAATGCGTTGACCGATGGTTTCTTCCGTCAAAAGTTTGTGAAGATCATCGACGGAAGTAACGGCCTGCCGGTTGAATTCAACAATAATGTCGCCCTGCTGCAATTCGCTGTTGTACGAAACGCCGTCCGCTTCGGTGCTCACGACAATCACCCCGGTTTTGGCATTCAGGTGGTTGTATTGTTTAATGCGTTCGGTCAGGTTGATGAGTTGACCAGAAATTCCAAGGTACCCGCGACGAACCCGCCCGTGCATGATCAGTTTTCCGGCTACCAGGGCAGCCAGATTGGACGAAACCGCAAAACAGATTCCCTGCGCGGGCAGAATCACGGCGGTGTTGACGCCGATAACATCCCCCTGCGAATTGACCAGCGGACCGCCCGAGTTGCCCGGATTCAGGGCCGCGTCGGTCTGAATCACGTCATCGATCAGCCGACCGGATTCCGACCGGAGCGTCCGACCCAGCGCGCTGACAACGCCCGCCGTAACCGAATACTGAAAACCGTATGGATTGCCGACCGCAATGGCAATTTGCCCCACCTGCACCTGTTTGGAATCGGCGAAGCGAATGGCCTTGAGTCCCTCGCCGTAAATTTTGATAACCGCAATGTCGGTGGCCGGGTCGCGGCCAATGAGGGTGGCTTCAAAATCCCGGCCATCGGGCAGGGCAACTTCAATTTTGGTCGCGCCAGCTACCACGTGGTTGTTGGTAATGACGTAACCATCTGACGATATAAGGAAACCTGAACCCGTTCCACCATCCGCCTGGCCACGCCCCCGGACGGGTTGTGGCCCTTCTTTGGCCCGACCGCTTACTTTGATCTGAACCACCGACTGACTGACTTTTTTTGCTACATTTACTACTGTGTTGGAGTAGGCATCGAGCAGCGGAGCATCCTGTTCGGTGATGCCTCCGGGGATCGAGGCTGATCCGGTATCTGATATGCGTTTTAATTGCATGGCTGGATTAATTTAGTTGTAAATGCAACTTTCAAACCCTGTACCAATTCCGGGTAAACACGGCTGTGCGTCAAATTGGCAGTCTGCCCGGTTTTGTCTCATATCTCATTTCTAACATCTTTCATGTCCGCCATGACTTTTGAAGAATACCTGAGTAGCAAGAAGATTGACGAAAAGCAATTCAAACAGCAGGAGCCCGCGCGGTATGCCACCTGGAAATCGGAGTTTGATCAACAGCATCCGGAAAGCTTTACTACCCAGAAAAAGTTTCTCATCAATACGGTTCGGCGCAAGTATTTGGTACGTTAAATAAGGAAAACCGTCCTGCAACGGTTGATTGGAGAAAAATCACTACTTTTAACCTCGTAAAAACCACCCTTTTTGTCTGTTTATGCAGCATTACGATTTTGCAATTGTTGGAGCCGGATATGCCGGTAGTGTGTTGGCCGAACGCCTGGCCAGCCAATCCGGAAAGAAAGTTCTGGTTCTCGACAAGCGCCCCCACATCGGCGGAAACGCCTACGATTATTACAACGAAGACGGTATTTTAATCCACCTCTACGGCCCGCATATTTTCCACACCAATTCGCCGGAAGTGTTTGGTTATCTGTCTAATTTCACGGAATGGCGTCCGTATGAACACCGGGTACTGGCATCGGTCGAGGGCCAGTTGCTACCCATTCCGATCAACCTGGATACCGTCAATAAACTCTACGGCAAGAACTTTACGTCCGAAGAACTCGGTGAATACTTCAAAACCGTCGGTGAGCCCGTCGAGGATATCAAAACGTCGGAGGATGTGGTGGTGAGTCAGGTAGGACGCGATCTGTACGAGAAGTTTTTCAAGTATTACACCAAAAAGCAATGGGGGGTTTACCCCTCCGAACTCGATAAATCCGTGACGTCCCGGATTCCGACCCGGACCAATCAGGACGACCGGTATTTCTCGGATCAATTTCAGTCGATGCCACTACACGGTTTTACGAAGATGTTCGAAAAAATGGTCGATCATCCGAATATTACGCTGATGCTGGCGACGGACTTTAAAGACGTTAAAGACAGTTTGTCATACGATCAGTTGATTTATACCGGCCCGGTCGACGAATATTTCGACCATTGTTTCGGTAAACTCCCGTATCGCTCCCTCCAATTTGAGCACAAAACCCTCAATGAAGAGTGGCACCAGCCGGTGGCCGTGGTCAACTACCCGAACGACAATGCCTATACCCGCATCACGGAATACAAGCATTTGACGGGCCAGGAACACCCGACCAAAACCAGCATCACCTTCGAGTACCCCCAATCGGAGGGCGATCCGTATTACCCGGTGCCGATGCCGGAAAATGCCGAACTTTATCGGAAATATAAGCAACTGGCTGATCAACAGCAGAATGTGTATTTCGTGGGGCGTTTGGGAACGTACCGCTATTACAACATGGATCAGGTCGTTGCGCAGGCGTTGACCCTGTATAAGAAACTGGTAGGAGCCGATTCGCTGGCAGAAGTTGCCGCAGGTAAAGCACCTACGAAATAAAAGAAATACAACCCCAATCGGAAACCATTTCCGGTTTTGCAGGCTTCCTGTGGGAGCGGCAAAGCTGGAAGTGGTTTTTTTATTTTTATTTGAAAATGTTAGTCCGATAACAATTACTTCTGAATAGAAACAGCGTCTAAAGTAAACCGGTGGGTTTATTTTTCACGATGCTGTATGAGGATACATTTTCTGATCACGTTTAGTCTCTTTTTTAAGGCATCCTCTGTTTTTAGCCAGGATTCTTCGCGTATTGAAAACGGTATCAGAAAACCGCCCATCCGACTGTTTGCCGAGCTGGGCGCATCCGGTAGTTCTGCACACCGAACGCCCTTTTGGTTTCACACCAACCAATCCGGAATTGTTCCGAACACGGCACCGTTCCTGACAGCACGCGCCGGCATCCAGGCCGAGTATACCGGTAAAAACCCTAAGACAGCCTGGGGGTATGGTTTTGAAGGAGTTGGTATTGTCGCGGCAAAATCGGCCTTGCTGGTTCCCGAAGCGTATGTCAAAGGGAAATGGAGAGCTTTTGAACTCCTCATCGGACGGCGTCGGGAAACCATTGGGCTGGCGGATTCTACGGTCGTCGGTTCGGGCTCATACAGTTGGTCGGGGAATGCCCTGCCGATGCCTAAAATCCAGCTTTCGCTGGCAGACTATACACCCATCGGTTTTACCAAAGGTCTGATCGCATTCCGGGGATTGTATGCCCACGGCTGGTTTGACAACAAGGGACCTGTGACGCATTCATATCTCCATCAAAAGGCCCTTTACGGTCGAATTGGAAAACCGAACTGGCCGGTCCGGTTCTATGGCGGGCTGAATCATCAGGTGCAATGGGCTGGTCGAAGTACGGTTATTACCGGGGACGATGTGATCAAAAACGGGCGATTCCCCACCGGTTTTACCAATTATCTGAATGCCATTACCGGCCTTTCGCTGGCTGCCCAAGGCGATGCTGTCGATACCACCGAATACAGTAAAAACGACCGGGGGAACCGGGTGGGAAACCACCTCGGCACCGTCGACGTGGGTCTGGAAATCATCCGGAAATCATTTACGCTGCTGTTTTATCGCCAGAGCATCTACGAAGACGGATCGCTTTATTATTTGACCAACCTGGCCGACGGTCTAAACGGATTGCGCTTTCGGAATGAAAAACCGCCAACCAAAAACTGGCAAATTCAGACGGCCGTTGTCGAGTTTTTGTTTACCAAAAGCCAGGGGGGCTCTGTATTCAGTACAGAAAATAAAAAACGGGGTTCTGATAATTATTTCAATCACGGTCAATACATCGACGGCTGGTCTTATGGTGGACGGACCATTGGAACGCCTTTTATTACTCCCGCTTTAGATGCCAAGCCGGACCTGCCGCGTTCCTATAAAGAACAACTCCTTTTCTTTACGAACAACAACCGCGTGCGGGTGATACACCTGGGGGTGGTGGGTAGCTTCCGGTCGACTTATATTTTTCAGTTAAAAGGGTCGCTGAGTGATAATTATGGAACGTACACCCAGCCATTTCCTGTAAGAGCCCGTCAGTTTTCGTCGCTGATTTCCGTCAGCTTTCCGGTCACCTGGCTGGAAGGTACTCAGGCCACTGTTTTGATGGCCAGTGACCTGGGGAAGCTTTACACCAACAGCACGGGTATTTACGTCTGCCTGCGGAAAAGCTGGCAGGCTCATTCGCTAAAACACCGCCAGCCATTAGCCCCGGAGTAGCTGATGCAGGTCGATTTGATCTAAATAAGGCTCAAAAGGATGCTGGCTTCTTGATTTCCGCCGATTCTGGCTACGGAGCGAGAAAACATGCTGTAGTTCATGGTTGCCTTCGTAATACGGACTCTTACTAAAATACGCTTCAACGAAAAAATCGCCGACGGCATACAAACGAACCGTAAACGGAGGAGAGGAGCGATTCATCAGGTGATGACCGTAACGCCAAAGTAAATCTGCTTTCTTGGGTAGCGGGAGCTGGTTATATTCAATTCGAGTTAACATAAGTTGCAGTTGATGATTTGATTCGTCGTATTTACGATGCAGTTTACGTCCCCGGATTTATAATTGTATGCAAAAGCACCCAATAAAATAGCCAAAGTTAGCTAGCGGTTTTTTAAGTATTCGTATTTTTTAGTTCGTTGATTGGTAGTTAATTAAAATAAAATATGAGTAACATTTGATTATTCCACGGAAGCGTCTTTTCCGTTCTCCCGTCGCTTGACGCGATTCAGGTCGATCAGATACTGCTGGAGCTTTTCTTCCAGTTCGGCGGAGGCAATGTTGGGGTACAGTTCGCCGTCGATGGCCAGAGAAATACGACCGGTCTCTTCGGAGATGGCGATGGCTGCGGCATCCGTCACTTCACTAATACCGAGGGCAGCCCGGTGGCGGAACCCCGTTGTTGTCGGGATTTCGTCATTTTCAGAAATGGGCAAAATACATCGCGCGGCCCGAATCCGGTCTTCGGAAATGACGACGGCTCCGTCGCGCAGCGGGCTGTACTGTCCGGCGATGGAAAGCAGCAGTCGCTTCGAAACCAACGCATCCAGCCCGTCGCCGGTTTGAATGAATTTGTCCAGATCGTCATTTTTGGCAATGACGATCAACCCGCCGGTAAATTCCGACGACATGGATTTGCAGGCATCGATGATCGGTTTCAGGGGCGTCGTGGGTTCGGTCACCGAAGGCTGGCGAAACCACCGCATCACAAACCGGCTGTTGGCAATGTTGGTCGATTTGCCAATGATGAGCAAAAACCGCCGGATTTCCTGCTGAAAAATGATAATCAAAGCCAGCGCCCCAACGCTGATGAAATACCCCAAAATGGTGGTCAACAACTCCAGCCCAATGGCTTTCGCCACCAGATAGAGCAAATAGACGAGCAGATAACCCAGAAAAATCCGGCTTGCTATGGTGCCTTTGACCAGAAAATAAATCTGGTAGAGCAGGAAGGCCAGCAACAGAACGTCCAGCACATCAAACCATTCGATATCGAGAAAACCAATTTTCATACTTAATTGTCTAAATGTTCAGGTGCGTACAGGTTGTCATTGCTAGTAAGCTGGCTGACAGCTTGTAACCAGTGTAATGGCTTCCATTGCTTCCCGTACGTCATGGACCCGTAAAATGTCGGCACCTTTGGTCAGGGCCAGCGTATTCAAAACCGTTGTTCCGTTCAACGCATCCTCGGGCTGAATGTTCAATGTGCGCCAGATGGTCGATTTGCGCGACAGTCCAGCCAGCACCGGCGCGTCGAACGTCTGAAACGCTTCCAACTGGTTCAGAAGCTGGAAATTCTGCTGCGGTGTTTTGGCGAATCCAAAACCGGGATCGATCAGCACGTCTTTCTGCCCCAGGGCCCGCAACGTCGCCAGTTGTTGCTGCAACTCAAACAGAACATCCGGCACCAGATCGTTGTAAAACGTGTATCGGGTCATCGTCTGCGGGGTTCCGCGCATGTGCATCAGGACGTACGGAACGCCCAACCCGGCGACGGTTTCGAACATCTGCAAATCCAGGGTGCCCCCCGAAACATCGTTGATCAGTACCGCACCCGCTTCAACCGCCTGCCGTGCGACCGAGGAGCGAAAGGTATCCACCGAAATCCACACATCCGGAATGTGACGGACCAGGGCTTCGATAATGGGTAAAACCCGGTTTATTTCTTCTTCTTCGCTAATATCTGCCGCACCCGGGCGGGTCGAATAACCGCCAATATCGAGCAGGGAAGCCCCTTCGGAACGCATGATGCCTGCCCGCTCAACCGCCTGATCGACAGAGAGAATGCGGCTACCGGCGTAGAACGAATCGGCGTTGATGTTCAGGATTCCCATGACGATGGGTGTGGTCAGGTCCAGAACATTTCCCCGGAGATTGAGCGTTTTTTTCTTAACTTTCGGCATGAAATTAGTGGGTAGTCATCGGTTGCCTTTCTTCAGTCATCTGTAGAAAACGAGTGGCTCCTGGAGACTGATAACTGAAGATTCCAACGTATGTTGCAAACCGAAGCTCAATATCGGCAAGTCATTCAACTCTGCAAAGAGGTTTTCCAGAAAAAGAATAAAGACTACGGTACGGCCTGGCGCATTCTTCGACTGCCCTCCATCACGGACCAGATTTACATCAAAGCGCAACGGATTCGGACTTTACAGGAACTCCAGACGCAGCGCGTCGCGGAAGGGGTGATCCCGGAATTTATGGGCATCATCAACTACTGCGTCATGGCTCTGATTCAACTGGAGCTGGCCGACAGCGACCAGATGGAGGTTCCGGTGGACGAACTCATGGCATTATATGACCGGCAGGTGAGTAATGTCATGGCGTTGTTGTTTGCCAAAAACCACGATTACGGCGAAGCCTGGCGGGAAATGCGGGTCAGCTCGATGACCGATATTATCCTGATGAAACTGCTTCGCACGAAACAAATTGAAGACAACCAGGGACAAACCCTTATTTCGGAAGGTGTCGACGCGAACTACATGGACATGATTAATTATGCCGTGTTCTGTTTGATAAAATTAGATGTAGTAGAAAACTCTGTACCTCGATGAACACCAGTAAAGTCCGGACCACACCCATTCGAAAAACCGCGCTCTGGCAGCGTATTCTGGCCCAAACCGCCCGTTTCATTGTGGGAGCCATCTTTATTTTTTCGGGATTGATCAAGATCAACGACCCGGTTGGCACCCAGATTAAATTCACCGAATATTTCGAAGTTTTTGCGCTCGACGTGCCGTCGCTGGCGGGCTTTTTTCACGGTCTGATTCCTTTCACGCTTATTCTGTCGGTCATATTCTGTGCCGCCGAAGTGGTGCTGGGGGTAGCCCTGCTGCTGTCCTACCGGATTAAGCTGACCTCCTGGGTGCTGCTGGCCCTGATTGTGTTTTTTACGTTTCTGACTTTTTATTCAGCCTATTTCAATAAAGTAACCGATTGCGGATGCTTTGGTGATGCCATTAAGCTAAAACCGTGGACCTCGTTCAGCAAAGACATTTTCCTCCTGGTGCTGATTCTGGTCATTATCTGGCAACGGAAGGTATTCCGCAACACGCCCACCGGTTTTCTGGTCGGGATGGCCACCGTGGTTTCAATCGGGATTGGCGTTTTTGCCATTCAACATTTACCTCCGCTCGATTTACTACCCTATGCCGTCGGAAAAAGCATTCCGACCCAGATGCAACCCTCGGAACCGTTGCGGTTTTCGTATAAAATGGAGAAAGACGGGAAGGAAGTGGAACTGGAAAAATACCCCACCGACACGACGTACAAATTCAAGGAAATGGTTTTGCTGAACGAATCGGCCAAGCCCAAAATCACTGATTACCGGGTCTGGAACGACGAAGGTGACTTTACACAGGCCACCTTTGAAGGCACTAAACTCATGCTGATTATCCGGGAACTGGACGATCTGAGCATTGGCGACATGCCTGCCATCCGGAAATTAATGAAAGGTGTTGAGGAAAAAAACGTGATGCCGATGATTCTGACGTCGGTAAGTGATAAGGAAATCAACGATTTCCGGCACGAATACCAGCTTTCCGTCCCGGTTTATAAAGCCGATGCGACGGTTTTGAAAACCATCGTTCGCTCCAACCCCGGGTTGTGGCTGATCAGTGGCGGGGTAGTAAAAGGCAAGTGGCACCATTCCGATACGCCAACGCCCGGGGAAGCCCTGGCGCTGTTGACTAAAAACTAAGTGATTGCCCGGCAGGGCGTTTTCAATGAAAAATATCTTTTTGGTCGGAATGCCGTCGTCGGGAAAAAGCACCCTCGGAAAACGGCTGGCCCGGCATTTAGCCTACCGGTTCGTCGATACGGATAAACTGGTTGTTCGGGAAGAAAAAGGACGGAGTATCAACGCCATTTTCCGCAGCGACGGAGAATCCTATTTTCGGGAAGTCGAAAGCCGGGTTTTGCACACGATTCAGCCCAACAGCCGGCTGGTCGTGGCAACGGGGGGCGGAATGCCCTGTTTTCACGAGAATATGGCTTTTATCAAAGCGAATGGATTCAGTATTTTTCTGGATGTTCCGCCGGAACACCTGCTCGACCGCATGTTACGGCACGCTCAGGACGACCGTCCGCTTTTCAGCCGACAGGACCCTACCTTACTCGAAAATTTGCGTCAGAAATATAACGACCGCCGGATTTATTATACCCAGGCAGATTTAATTGTTCCCGGAGAAATCGCTGTAGAAGAACTAAGTAACCAGATTGAAGGGTATTTATAAACTTAACAGGCAACGGGCGGTTCAATAATCTTTTCCGGTTCCAGGAACCATTTAAAACCGTCAATGTGTATTCTATACAGTTTGCACTGCCCCAGTGCGGTTTTAAATGGTAAAATGCGCCGTATATTGATATGATCGTAGCGAAAAAGTACCTGATTGCCTGCCTGCTTTGTTTTGGGACTTATCTTTCGTATTCGCAACCATCCACTGATTCTACATTACAACAGGCTACGCTGGAAAGCTGTATTCAGTATGCCCTGCAGCATCAGCCGGTTATCAAGCAATCTGAACTGGATCAGTTGATCGCCGAGCGAACAATTCGCAGTGCGTTGTCAAGCTGGTTGCCGCAGATTTCAGGGAATTACAGCCTGCAGCGGTATCTCAAATTGCCCGTTTCACTTTTCCCTAATTTCAGTAATCCAACCTCTCCCGAACGGGTTCCCGTCACCGTGGGCGTTGCCAATCTCTCGAACATCCAGTTTTCTCTCAGCCAGAATCTCTTTAACCGGGATGTGTTGCTGGCCAGCCGCACCGCCGATACCTACCGTGATCAGGCCCGCCAGAATCTGATCAATAACAAGATCGATGTAACCGTCAACGTCAGCAAAGCCTTTTACGATCTGATCCTGACCCAAAAGCAGGTGGATATTCTGGACGGTGACATTGTTCGGCTGGAGCGGAGTTTGCAGGACGCCACGAATCAGTACAAGAGCGGTTTGGTAGATCGGACGGACTACAAACGGGCGGCCATTGCGCTGAACAATTCACGGGCGCAGCGCAAACAGGCGCAGGAACAAATCGGCGGGAAAGCCCAGCTTTTGAAGCAGTTGATGGGTTATCCGCCCAACGGCGATTTAAAAGTGACTTACGATACGCTGCAACTCGCCAATGAAGTCTACATCGACACAACTCAACTGATCAAACCCGAAAGCCGGATTGAGTTTCAATTGCTGCGGACCCAGCAGGAGTTGCTGAAAGCCAACGTATTGTATAACCGTTGGGCGTATCTGCCGTCGGTTTCGGCCTCGGCCAACTACAATTTCGTGTTTCAGAACAGCGAGTTTGCCCAGTTGTACAGCCGAAATTTCCCGAATTCACTCATCGGACTGACCATCGCCCTGCCGATTTTCCAGGGTGGTCGACGGGTGCAGGAATCCCGGATTGCCGAATTGCAGCTTCAGCGTTCCCAGTGGGATCTGACCAATCTCTCAAACACCGTCACCACGGAATATCGACAGGCGATGGCGAATTACAAAGGTAATCTGGCCAATTACCGGGCGTTGCAGGAAAACCTCGATCTGGCCAACGACGTCTACCGGGTGATTCAGTTGCAATACCGTTCGGGCGTTCGGGCCTATCTGGATGTGATCATCGCCCAAAACGATCTTCGAACCACCCAACTGACATATTTCAATGCTTTGTATCAGGTATTGGTCAGTAAACTGGATGTTCAGCGGGCGTTGGGCACGGTGCCGAATTAGTAATCAGAAAATATGAAACGCAGTCTTTATCTATCATTACGAATGAACCGTCGCTTACTCAAGCTTTCCATGCCCGTTGTTTTGCTGGTTTTTTTGACGGCCTGCGGGGGCGATAAAAAACAAGCCCAGCAGGGGCCACCTCCACCAACAGCGGTTGCCGTGGCCGTCGCCAGTCAGGGAACCGCCACCTATTACGACGAGTATCCGGCAACGGTAACGCCCCTGAATCAGGTGGAAATCTACCCGCAGATTACGGGGTACATTACCGGAGTTTTCTTTACGGAAGGGCAGGTCGTTACGCGGGGGCAAAAACTCTATGAAATCGATAAACAGCAATACCAGGCGAATTACGATGAAGCCGTTGCCAACGTCAATGTGGCACTGGCCAACCTGAACCGGGCGCAGAAAGATGCGGACCGCTACAACACGCTGGCCAAAGAAGACGCTATTGCCCGGCAGGTGGTCGACAATGCCGAAGCCGCCCTTGAATCGGCTAAAATGCAGGTGGCAGCCGCCCGGGCCAATGTCTCTCGGGTTGCTACCAACCTGAATTATTCGACCATCAAAGCGCCCCTGACCGGAACCATCGGTATTTCGCAGGTGAAACTGGGAGCCGCCGTTTCGCCGGGACAAACCCTGCTGAACACCATTTCGTCCGATGATCCGATTGCCGTCGATATTTCGGTCGATGAAACCGAGATTGCCCGCTTCGTGCGTTTTCAAAACCGGAAGATTACCGACTCGACCTTTGTTTTTGTCTTGCCCGATGGAACCCCTTATCAGGCTTCGGGGAAAATCGGGATCATCGACCGGGCCATCGATCCGCAGACCGGAACCCTGAAAGTGCGCTTGTTTTTTCCCAACAAACAGAAACTGCTGAAATCGGGCATGAACGGCAATATCCGTGTTTTGAACAGTGAATCGGGCCAGCGGCTGCTGATTCCGTACAAAGCCGTGACGGAGCAGATGAGCGAGTATTTTGTGTATGTGGTCGGCGACAGCAGCAAGGTCTCCCAACGAAAAGTTTCGCTGGGCAACCGCATTGGAGCCAACATCGTTGTCAAAGATGGAATTCGTGCAGGTGATAAAATTGTGACAGAAGGAATTCAGAAACTGCGGGAAGGGGCGGTTGTCAAAGTTGTAGGCGATTCCACAGCGGTTGCGCAGGCACCCACGGCACCCTCTTCAACAACCGGTCAAACCCGTTAATCAGCTTTAAAACATGTTTGCCAATACGTTCATCAACCGGCCCGTAATGGCCATCGTTATTTCCATTGTCATTGTTTTGCTGGGAATCCT
Organism: Larkinella fluvii; assembly: GCF_051857545.1. Lineage (NCBI taxonomy): Bacteria > Pseudomonadati > Bacteroidota > Cytophagia > Cytophagales > Spirosomataceae > Larkinella > Larkinella fluvii. The sequence goes on from NZ_JBPZHB010000004.1 coordinate 468,871, forward strand.
GGCGATACTGAATCTGCCGATCGGACAGTATCCGGATATTACGCCCCCGGTGGTGCAGGTGACCGGAACCTACACTGGTGCCGATGCCCAGACAGTGGAGCAAACCGTGGCGACACCCATCGAAACACAGGTCAACGGGACGCCCAACATGCTGTATCTGCAAAGCAACAGCACCAGTGACGGCCGGATGACGATGAACGTAACGTTCGACGTCGGAACGGATGTGAATATTGCCGCGCTCGACGTCCAAAACCGGGTCGGCATTGCCCAGCCGCAATTGCCTTCGGAAGTAACGCGTCTCGGTTTGACGGTTCGCAAGCGAAATCCGAGTTTGTTCATGCTGGTCGCGATTTATTCGCCCAACAAAACCCACGGTGTTTCTTTTCTGGATAACTACGCCAATATTTTCATCCGGGATGCGCTGCTGCGGGTGGAAGGGGTCGGTGATATTTTCTCCCGTGCGGATGACTTCAGTATGCGGATCTGGTTACAGCCGGATAAAATCGCACAGTTGGGCATGACGCCCGCCGATGTGGTGGCGGCCTTGCAGGAACAAAACCTTCAGGTTGCAGCCGGGTCGATCGGCGCACCGCCACAGCAATCTTCCCAAGCGTTCGAGTACACGGTTTTTACGAACAGCCGATTGAGCAAGGAAGAGGATTTTCGGAACATCGTCGTGCGCAGCAAGCCCGAAACCGGGTCTATCGTGTACCTGAAAGACGTGGCCCGCGTGCAGTTAGGAAAGTTCAGTTACGTCAGCAATTCCTTCGTCGATGGCAACCGGGCGTCCTATCTTTTGCTGTATCAATTACCGGGTAGCAATGCCCTTTCTACGGCAGAGGGTGTGTATGCGGCCATGGAGGAATTGAAAAAATCGTTTCCGAAAGACGTCGATTATGTGGTGCCTTTCGAGTCGGTTTCCGTGGTTCAGGTTTCCGTCGATGAGGTAGTCGAAACCCTGTTGGAAGCATTGGCTTTGGTAATCATCGTCGTGTTCCTGTTTCTTCAGAACTGGCGGGCAACCCTGATTCCGGTTCTGGCAATTCCGGTTTCGATTCTGGGTACGTTTGCCTTCTTCATTCCGCTCGGTTTTACGATCAACACCCTAACCATGTTTGGTTTTGTGTTGGCCATCGGGATTGTCGTCGATGATGCCATCGTGGTGGTGGAAGCGGTGCAGCATTACATCGATCATGAGCGAATCTCCGCAAAAGAAGCGACCCGAAAAGCCATGCGCGATATTTCCGGTCCCGTCGTCGCCATCGCCCTGATTCTGGCGGCTGTTTTTGTGCCGGTGGGATTCATTCCCGGTATTGTTGGACGGCTTTACCAGCAATTTGCCATTACCATTGCGGTTTCGGTTCTGCTTTCGGCCTTTGTGGCCCTTTCGCTGACGCCGGCCCTGTGCGCCCTGATGTTGAAACCGACCGAGATAACGGAGAAGTCGAAAGGATTGAACTGGCTCTTCTTCCGGTTTAACAACTGGTTTGAGCGGACGAGCAGTTCGTACAGCAGTGGTGTAAACCGGTTGATCAAAGCCACGCCCCTGGTGCTGGTCGTGCTGGCCTGCCTGTTTGTCGGAACCGGCTTTTTGTTCAAAAACAAACCGACCGGTTTTATTCCTACCGAAGACGAAGGTCGGGTCATCATTACCTACGAAATTCCGGAAGCCGCTTCCACATCCCGTAGTCTTGAAGTGCTCAACAAGATTATGGAAACGCTGAAAACGCAACCGTATATCGACCATTTTGCCGCCCTGGGCGGTTTGAACGCCGTTACCTTCGCCAGCAAGTCGAACAGTGGTACGGTGTTTACGAAACTGAAACCGTGGGATGAACGACAGGACAAATCGGTGCAAATCGACTCGGTTGTTGCCAAGTTGCAGCGGGCGTTTGCGCCCATCAAGGAAGCGAGTGTGGTGGTGATTCAGCCGCCAGCCATTCCCGGTTTAGGGCAAACCGCCGGGTTTACCTTCGAAATCGAGCAGCGTGAGAGTACCGACGATGTGCGGGCGTTTGATAAAGTGGTGCAGACGTTCGTTGCCGAAGCCAACAAGCGGCCGGAAATTGCGCGGGCTTTTACCTACTTTACGTCCAAAACACCCGCTTTCCGGGTCGATGTGGATCGGGAAAAATGCAAGAAGCTGGGTATCAACGTCAATGAGGTGTATACCACCATGCAGACCTATCTGGGGAGTATTTACGTCAATGACTTCATCGTTTACGGTCGGAAATTCCGGGTCGTGGCACAGGCCGACACGGCCTACCGGGCTGATATTCAACAACTAAACAGGTATTTCGTTCGTAATCGCTCCGGGGCTATGGTACCCCTCAGCACGGTTATCAAAACGCAGGTGATTGAAAATGCGCCCCTGATTTCCCACTACAACCTGTTCCGTTCGGTTGAAATTAATGGCAGCCCCAAACCGGGATACAGTAGTGGTCAGGCGATCGATGCGCTGCGTGAGGTGGCCGATAAAGTACTTCCGGCGGGCTATGGCTACGACTTTTCCGGGTTGAGTCGGGAAGAAATCAGCTCCGGGTCCAGCACGGTTTATATCTTTGGATTGTCCATCCTCTTTGTATTTTTATTCCTGGCCGCACTCTACGAAAGTTGGTCGGTTCCTTTTGCCGTTCTGTTGTCGGTTCCGGTTGGTGCCTTTGGTGCTATCCTAACCTTGACGCTGATTCCGTACCTGAGTAACAACGTGTATGCGCAAATCGGATTGATTACCCTGATTGGTCTGGCGGCTAAGAATGCCATTCTGATTGTGGAATTTGCGAAGGAGCGCGTCGATAAAGGGGTGGATTTGCTGGAGGCAACGCTTGAAGCGGTCAAGTTGCGGCTTCGCCCGATTATCATGACTTCGCTAGCTTTTATTCTGGGCGTGTTGCCGTTGGTTTTTGCCAGCGGGGCAGGTGCCGTGGCGCGGAAAACCATCGGCTGGACGGTTTTTGGTGGAATGCTAGCGGCAACATCACTTGCAATCTTCTTCGTGCCGGTTTTGTTTGTGACGATTACCCGGTTTGCGTACGGCAAGAAAAAACTGGAAGAACTGAAAGAAATGGCTAAAAAACCGGAACTGCAACTTCAGGAAAATGACGGCGTGTCTCTGTAAGCTATTGAAAGGCGAACTGATCCCGACGGAATGTTTGACGAAGCTGAATAAGGGCCAGGCGAGTCCAGGTTTTAACAGTTCCCAGGGGTAAGTTGAGGTGTTCAGACACTTCCTGCTGGGTGTATCCCTGAAAGTAGACCAGTTCGATAATTTGCCAGTGTTTTGGTTCCAGCGTGGTGTTCACAGCGTCACTGAATCCGATATAGCCAACGTTATTCAGTGTCGCGCTCATACCCGGCAAATAACCATCCAGTGGAATTTCAATCTGCGGGGCTTTTTTGTTAGCCCGGAGATAATCTAACGCGGTGTTTCGGGTAACATTGAGCAACCAGGTGAAGAGCCGCCCTTTTGCCGGATCATGCCGGTGTATATTTTTCCACACTTTGACGAAGGTATCCTGCAACAAATCTTCGGCTTCCGTTTCGTTCTTGACAATTTTGGTAATCACACCGAGCAGCGTTGCGGCATAGCGGTCATACAGTTCACTGAAAGCAATCCGACTGTGAGATTTAAGGCCCTCAATCAGATCTGTTTCAGAAGTGGTAGTAAAAGGCTTTTTCAAAAGGTACAAAAGAATAGTAATGTGATCGATTACTTGGATTTGTAGCCAGTTGTTTATTCCTATTCTCTGCACCAGCTACTCAGTAAGGCTAATTATACTACTTAACTCCAGCAGGCTAAAATTGTTCCGGATGTGATTAATTGGGCTGTTAAAAAAGTGTTACCAACGGGAAATACCTAAAAAATGGAGATGACTACAAACGAAAAAAGCTTCCCGACAGCAGGAAGCTTTTTCCATGATTACATTTCTGTTTTTAAAAAAACACGCCGGCCGTCAGGGTAATTGTCGTCAGCTTCGAGTCAATCTGGGCCGATGCAAAATCCGATGTGTTGGGCAGTGTATATGGGGTATAGGCCGATTTAAAGGTATTGTAGGTGGCACTACCGTCCAAAAAGAAGCGATCGGTGCGGAAACCAAGCCCACCGGATACCAGCAACCGGCTGCGATCGATGTTATTTAATTGCACTTTATACGGATCAGGCAGGTAGGCAACCCCACCCCGGATACGGAGCAAGCCCGCCCGGATTTCGGCACCAGCCCGTAAATTCACCACATTCTGATAGGTATTCTGAACCTCTCTTCGAACATCGTTTTTAAAGGCATTGTTGTCCTGCGCATCGTACACATTGGTGGTGACGCGCATTCCGGAATAGCCTACATAATCAGCAGATGCCGTGATGAACCCAATTTTTCCCGAACCTAGAAAGTACGTCAATCCACCGGATGCGCGGAAGGGTGTGGTTAAAGAGTAATCAAAATTATTGGGTACGACAAAAACCTCATTTCGTTCCAGGGGAAGGTTTGGGTCCCGGGCAACGGCCCTGAGCGTTTGCTCAAACGATTCTTTGACGCTGGTAAAAGTTGGTGTGGTCAATGCGGCCCCCAGTTGCAGGTTGCGATCCGGTTTGTAAATCAAACCCAATGAGAAATTGATGCCATTCCCCGTAACGCTGAAATTATCAATCTGGCTGTAATTATCCAGTACGGCACCGCCGACAACGGTTTCCCGGTATACATTTTCGAAATCGTACCGCAGGCGGCTGAGTCCCAGGGAAGCACCGATGTACAGCTTATCGTCCAAGTTCCCGGCGTATCCAATCGTCCACTGCGAATTAGCCCCTGTTGAGGTGAACGTGTTTAGTTGCTGGGTTGGCGCAGTGGCATCGTAGCGGAAATAGGGTGGGCCGGATTGATTCGGGTTGGTAGAAGAAGGCGTCCCGTTGATCAAAAAAAGCTGATAGGCAGCCGCTGAGGCAAAGTTGGCTTCGTTGGTATTTTGGTTGTATTGATTGTTGATCTGGTCACCGGTCAGGTTTCGGTTATTGGCATCGACAATGTACGAATCGACAATAGAACTGCGGTTGTTACGCGCCTGAAATTCAAAACTATTGCTCAAGCTCACCTGACGGTTGTAGGTAATTCCCAGCGCAGTCCGGCGCCAGCGCCGGTTTTCATTTTGTTTGTTACCGGCCAATACCACCCCGAATTGGCTGATATTTGGCGTCGTTTTGGTATTGGTGGTTTGCGTGCCGATGTAGGTCGACTGGGCATTCAGAATGTTGAATGAAGGGCTAAACGTGATTTCGGAACGGTTATAGAAACCCAGACCAGCCGGATTGCCGAAGGTCGAACTGGCATCACCACCAATGCTGACGTGATTGCCTCCCAAACCTCGCATCCGGGCGGTTCCGGTTTGCGTTACTTCTGAATACCGAAACGCGTCACCGGCGTAAATATCAGCCTGGCTCCAGGCTGTGCCTGCGTACAGGAGCAAGCCCACGATGCAGATGCTATTTTTCATAAAGGTTGTGTGCTAAAAGTGAAAACAGGTTCCGGACTTGTATGTAAATCTATTTGTAACTATAGATGCATTCTGGAGCCGTTTGGTTTAAAAACAACGGTAAAAAATACCTATAGGTTACGATTTCGTCACGATTATACAACGAAAAAGCCCGTCGATTGTAACATCGACGGGCTTTTTATTTTCTATAGCCACGGCTAACCGTGTTGAAAGAGCTCGAAATTACCGGGGACCCCGTGATCCGCCACCACCTGAGTAGCCACCACCGCCACCGCTTGATCCGCCCCGGCTGCCACCACCACCACTGGGAGCGCTGTAGCTGGGTTGTGAAGGCGGGCTGTAACTCCGTTGTGTCGGTGCTTCATAGGACCGGGTCGGAGCAGACTGATAGCTCCGGGTTGGTGCCTGATAGCTTCGGCTTTGCTGGGGCGCACTGTACCGTGATCCGCTGTTTACCGAAGACGAAGGGGAAGGCGTATAGCTGCCCCGGCTGTTGGAACGTGGTGCTGCGTAGTAGTCCGAGTTGCTCGGAGCACTGTAGCTCGGCGTGGCAGCATTGTTGGCACTGGCCCGGCCACTGGTGCTGGATCCTCCGTAGTAATAATCACTGCCCCGACTGTTGGCACGACCGGCACCGTAGGTACCATTGTTGGTAGAACCTGACGTGTTCGGACGGCTGTAGTAGGTGTTGTTGTTCGCTGCGTTCAACTCACCGGACCGACGACCGCCGTTGTTATTGTTGTAACTCCGGGGGGTGTTGACGAAATCTCCGTTGTAGCGATCGCGGCTCGATCCTCCACGGGCTCCGTACGTAGCATTGCGGCTGGCTCCAATGTTATTGTAATTGTTTACGACAAGCACATTACGTCCGTATCCACCAAAACCGTATGGACTGTAGAAGTTGTTGTAGCCATAGCCGAACGGGGAGTAAAACGAATCATAGAAACCACCACCGTAGCCAAAAGGACTATAAGCATACCCACCACCAAAGCCGAATGGGCTATAGCCAAATGGACTATAGAACGGGCTGTAAAACCGGTTGAAACCCCAGGGTGACATCATTCCCATGCCAATGCCCAGGCTCAAACCACCGTAAAAAGGACTGTTCCAGCCCCAGCGATTCCAGCCTGAATTCATCATGGCCATGTTGTAGCCGTTGGAGAATCCGTCGGTATAGGCGTTATCGGTATTCCAGCCTGGATCGGGTGAAATGCCCCGGGTTACCTTGCGGGCCGAAACTTCGCTATAGTACTCATCGTCAGAATACTGAGCGGCAGTCTGCTCGTTATAGTACTCCGGGTCGGAGTTTAACGTACCGTTGTTAAACCGTTGGGTCGATTGACGACTTGCCAGTCGTTTCTCTTTTTGGGGCGATGATATGACGGCCGCATCGGAGGAAGACCCGTATAGGTCATCAAATTCGCCCGCGTTCTGGGCGGTTTGTTTCGTGGAGCTACAGCCCCAGAAGCCAACCACGGCCAGTAAACTCAGGTATTTGAAGGTATGAAGCACTTTCATGGTGTTGTTTTGATAAAAGGTTTTAGGGACCGATTATATTGCTAAAACGCAGAACCTGGCAAATTGATTACAAATAAGCTGTTTGATTACAAATATAGGAGAAAAACCTATCTTTGCAAGCTTCTCATAACATTAGACCCACATTTGTACCGTAGGGTTTAACCGTGATCAAAAAATATTTTAGTTACCCATGGCAAAAGCAATTCCTTCGCGTTCCGAGAATTATTCCGAGTGGTATAACGAGTTAATTAAAAGAGCGGACCTGGCCGAAAATTCGGCGGTTCGTGGCTGTATGGTGATCAAACCGTACGGTTTTTCGATTTGGGAAAAAATGCAGCGGGCTTTGGACGATATGTTTAAGGAAACCGGCCACAGCAATGCCTATTTCCCGTTGTTTATTCCAAAATCGTTTCTGAGTAAAGAAGCCTCTCACGTAGAAGGTTTCGCGAAAGAATGTGCCGTGGTGACCCACTACCGACTGAAAAATGCGGAAGATGGCTCCGGGGTCATCGTGGATCCGGAAGCCAAACTGGAAGAGGAACTGATCGTGCGTCCTACGTCGGAAACCGTCATCTGGAGTTCGTATAAAAACTGGATTCAGTCATACCGGGACCTGCCGCTGCTGATCAACCAGTGGGCCAATGTCGTTCGCTGGGAAATGCGAACCCGGATTTTTCTGCGGACGTCCGAATTTCTCTGGCAGGAGGGGCACACCGCCCATTCGACGGCCAAGGAAGCGATGGAAGAAACAACCCAAATGCTGAACGTCTACGCCACGTTTGCGGAAGAATGGATGGCGATGCCGGTGATCCGGGGGACCAAAACCGCCAACGAACGGTTTGCCGGGGCCGACGATACGCTTTGTATCGAGGCCATGATGCAGGACGGTAAGGCCCTGCAGGCGGGAACATCCCACTTTCTGGGGCAGAATTTTGCCAAAGCTTTCGATGTGAAATTTCTGACCAAAGACAACCAGCAGGATTACGTCTGGGGAACTTCCTGGGGCGTCAGCACCCGGTTGATGGGCGCCCTGATTATGGCGCATTCCGACGACGATGGCCTGGTATTGCCACCCAAGCTGGCCCCGATTCAGGTGGTGATTATTCCCATTTTCCGCAATGACGAGCAATTGACGCAGTTATCGGAAAAAATTAACCCGCTGATCAAGGAACTGAAGAAGGCCGGCATTTCGGTGAAATACGATACCAGTGATGCCAACAAACCGGGCTGGAAATTCGCCGAATACGAACTACGGGGGGTGCCCGTTCGGCTGGCGATGGGGATGCGGGACTTTGAAAATAATACCGTTGAAATTGCCCGGCGGGATCTGAAAACGAAAGAAACCATTTCGGCCGACGGCCTGGTGGCGCACATCCAGAATCTGCTGGAAGAGATTCAGGTAAACATATACAACAAAGCCGCGCAGTTCCGGCAGGAGCATACGTTCCGGGTCGATACGTATGAGGCATTTAAAGAACAAATCGAAAAAGGCGGTTTTCTGATGGCCCATTGGGACGGCACCTCCGAGACTGAAGAAGCCATCAAGGAAGAAACCAAAGCTACCATCCGCTGTATTCCGCTGGATGCTGAGCTGGAAGAAGGAACCTGTATTTACAGTGGAAAACCGTCGAAGCAACGGGTAGTCTTTGCAAGGGCTTATTGAGAATAATGATGGATGATGAATGATGGGTTGTTGACGGATTTCTGGCATCATTCATCGCTCATCATTCATCAACCCCGAAGAACATTGGCTCAAATAATCGGCAAATTGTGCCTGACTTTCGGCGGGTTTGGGTAGTTTTGCCGCTACACAATTCAACTCGTATTATGGCAGAAGCAAAGGCTGGGGATACGGTGCAAGTGCACTATACCGGCAGAAAAAACGATGGTACCGTGTTTGATTCCTCCAGTGGCCGGTCGCCATTGCAGTTTCAGGTAGGAAGCGGCATGGTCATCCGGGGTTTCGACGAAGGCGTAAAAGGAATGGAGATAGGGCAGGCAAAAACCGTTCGGATTCCGGTGGAAGATGCCTACGGTCCGTCGAGCGAAGATATGATTTTCGAATTTGACCGCTCGTTGATACCGGACGATATTGAGCTGGAAATTGGATTAACCCTCAACATGCATCAGGACGGTAACCCGCAGGCGGTTCCGGTGGTGGTTCGGAATGTGACGGCCACGTCGGTAACGCTGGACGCCAACCATCCGCTGGCAGGCGAAGAACTGATCTTCGACATCGAACTGGTGGGAATCAATCCTTCCAAGTTGATCCTGTAAGAAGGAGTTGCTAAGGGAATATTAAATGTAAAATGAGTAATGATGAATGTAAAAGTGAACAGCGCCCGGCTACTTTTACATTCATCATTACTCATTTTACATTTAATATTCCCTTTTAATTTAATTAATCCGGATCAGATCAATCTTGAAAATCAGAATGGAGTTGGCCGGAATGCCGCCCTGCGCGCGTGAACCATAGGCCAGACTTGGGGGCAAATACAGCGTAATACTGCCACCCGGTGCTATCAGCGGAATGCCTTCCTGCCAGCCCAGAATAAGCTGATACAGGCCAAAACTGATGTTTTTATTGCTGTCAAAAACTTTGCCGTTGGTCAGCGAGCCCTCATAATTCACGGTCACATTGGAGCGAACGGTTGGTTTTTCGCCCGAACCCGGAGCCTGAATGGTGTAATAAAATCCGCGGTCATCGGCCGTGGCGGAGATGCCACTGGCCTCAATAAATTCTTTTAAGGTCGCTACTTCGGCCTCTGGTGCTTTCGCCATAAGAATGTCTGGTTAATCAGAAATCGTTTACGGCTGCAAGATAACCGTTATAAATTTACCCAGGCCGAAACTTTGATTCCAAAGGTCGAAATATTGGGATTGTTCCGGTAGGTCAGGCGGTGAATCGCATCGACGCGGAACACCTTAAAGATATTGTCGATGCCGTAACCGACTTCTACATACGGCGCCCGGCTCAGTGACTGGAAGCCCAAAACCGGTTCGCCCAACTGGTTGGTGGCTGGAATAAGTGCCGTATTGGCCTGGCTGACTCCGCCCATCAGGATGTTTCCGGTAGCCAGAAACCGCCATTTTAGCCGCCGAATCGCCGGAATCCGGTTGAAAAACAAGCCTTCAAAATTATGCTCGGCCATCACGCCCACATACCGATCGGTGACAAATTCAAAGAAATTCATCAGGTTATACGAGTTCTCGACCCGGAAAAATGTCTCGTTGCCCAGCGGCATATACAGCAGCGGATACGGAATTGTGGACGGAATGTAACCGGCATTGAGCTGGTAACGGGTTCGGCCCAGAACGCCCAGCCGGAACGAATGGCGCACATTCAGGCTAAACCGGTGGTAAGAAAAATCGCCGTGCAGAACGTCCTGCATACCCAACTGGTAGCGAAACGTGAACACCGGATTGTTGCTGCCTTCTACACTGAACCGGTCGTTGTCACTTTGAATCATCAGCGAACCGGGAGCAAACCGGGTTTCGAACAGCAACTCGGTGGTGCGGTATTGACTGGCAGTGATCGTTTCCCGATCGTTGGTGTTGTAGGCAAACGGAAAGAGCGGCTCGAAAGACCGGTTTCGTAAACTGATCGTTTGCGTTATTCCCTTGCCCAGTTCACTTCGGAGGTAGGTATTGTGAAACTCCTGCATGTAGGGACGGCGCAGCGTTCCGAAACGGGTATAAGCCGCAAAAATCGTGTTGCCGCCCAGGTTTTCCGACGATGTTCCCAGTCGTTCGATGTCGTAGCTTTTCTGGATACCGACAATCGTATACGGTTTTTTACTGACCACGTAGTCGATGTTCATGCCGTATTTAAATTGCTGGTCGCGCGTTCCGTAGGCCAGATAACCGCCCAGAATCCACCGGCGGCTAAACCCCGAATTCGTTCGCAAGCCCAGTCGCAGGCGATGCCCTTCGACGTTGTTAAAGGCGTAGCTGTTCAGCAGTGGGCCGGCGTCGAGGTGCAGGGATCCGAGTGGGTAGTAACCAACGGCCGTCAGATTTACGACTTCCCCCAGAAATTTCATGAAAGGCACGTTCCGGACGGAATCGACAATGGTAAAAGCCCGCAGTTCGTTCGGATCCAGTCCTTCGGGGCGAATCGTTTGCCAGAATGCCGGGGATCTTTCGCTGTAGTTTTCGGCCAGTTCCAGGGGCGGTTCGTAAAATTTCGACTCCTTGGGCACATTGACTTTTACATTCCGGGCTGCTACGTACATCCGGACCAAAGCACCCGGCGCATTGGGCGTCGGCTCGTCGGTATCGATCAGCAGTTGCGTTAAAACCGGCAAACGAACCGAAGACGTCTGCGTGCTGTCGCCCACATCCTCCCATTCCTGTTCGATCCGGATTTCATCGACAAAATTGATGTTGGCGCGCTGGTCGATTTTGGCGTCGATCTGGGTGAGACCCATGCGGGTGGTATCGATCCAGGCCGTGCCGGAAAAAGCCAGATCGGTAGGCCGTTTGGGTTCAAAGTCGACCTGATAGCAGACAAGTCCGCCTACGGTAACCGTATCAATCAGCCGGAATTTATAAATGGTTTGCCAGGCCTGTCCTAGCGGGGAGGGCAGGTCTTTTCGCAGCAGGCTGATGTAATTCTGGTAAAAATTGTATTGTTGAAACGACGAGCCAGTCAATTGCGCCGAAACCCCGCCGTCGCTGATGCCCACACCCGAAGCGCGGCTTTTCAAAATCCGTTCTTTCACTTTGCGGGGGTTCGCCCGCTGGTAGTATTCCGAAAACGTCTCCGAAACAAAAACCGGAACTGCCGGTTTTCCCTGGCTGTCGTATATGGCCGGGAGTTTGGAGAGCAATCGGCCAACCGGGCCTCCTTTGCGGCCATTTTTGCGCTCGTTGGCAAAATTGTTGACGTAGGCTTCCACCTTGGAATAACTTTCATACTGGAAAGCCGTCAGTTGGTCGGGGTCGAACTGGTCGCGCCGTCGGATTGCTTCCCTGATGATGCGGTAGGCCGGATCCCCGCCTTTGGCGTATATTTTTACTTCCTGAAGTTTGGTGGCGGAGGAGGTCAGAACGGCGTCGATGGTCTGGGTAGCCACCGGAATGATGCGGTAAGCCCGGTTCTGGTAACCCAGACTGGAGAAAAGGAGAGAATCGCCGGTTTGGGTGGAGTTCAGTGAAAACTTGCCATTTTCATCCGATGTTGTTCCAACGGTTTTGCCTTTAATGGCTATATTGGCGAACGGAATGCCTTCTCCGGTACCAGCGTCAGTGACGCGACCACTGATCTTGTAGGCTGTTTGTGCAAGAACAGGAAAAAAGAGTGTATTCAGAATAATGAAAACAATACTGAACCGCTCCCGTATAACGTGCTTCATTCGGAAAGGCAAGTGGTATGAATAATACCGGTTTAACACAAATCTAGTCAACAGAGTTTACCAAGTAAATTGATTTTATTTCATTTGAAGACGAATCGCCGAAATGTATAGATGAATCACCAGAATAATCCTATAAATTGTCCGCCGTAGGTTCGTTTACCAGTATCACTTAGACTTTATATCCCATTTTTTGTCACAATCTACGACCACTTTTTCCGTTAAACTCAGAAACTTGATTATGCCTACTGATCGATCGTCAGTTACCCGTACGCGGGAATACGCTGAAACGTTGCTGCACGAAATGCCGGCTGCGTTGGTTTACCACAACCTGACACACACCCGCGAGGTGGTTGAAGCCGCCGAACTGATTGGCAAAGAGAGTGAGCTGAGCCCGGAAGAATTGGAAAACGTGCTGATTTCCGCCTGGTTACATGATCTGGGGTATGCCAAAGCCTGTCAGGAACACGAAACGATCGGTGCCGAAATGGTCAAGCCGTTTTTGGAATCACTTTCCCTGGCGCCAGAGCGGGTTCAGGTGGTTGTCGACAATATTCTGGCTACCCGGATGCCCCAGAATCCGAAGTCAAAAATGGCTGAAGTGCTCTGCGATGCCGACCTGTTTCATCTGAGTTCCGACCGTTTTTTTGAACGGAGTGAGATGCTGCGGCAGGAAGTGAAAAGTATCTACGGGAAAGTAGGCAAACGGAAGTGGATGCAGGGCTCCATTGTTCTCATGGAAAAACACCATTATTTTACCGATTACGGGAAACAGGTTTTAACTCCGCTGAAAGAAAAAAATCTCAAAAAAGCCCGGCGCAAACTGGCTGAACTGGAAGCCGAAGAAAACGAGAAAGACGGGAAACCCTCGGATAAACACAAATCGGAAGAGGAGACCGATAAGGTTAAAAAACCGGGACGCGGCATCGAAACCATGTTCCGCGTGACATCTCAGAACCACTTCCAGCTCAGCGCCATGGCCGACAATAAGGCCAATATCATGATTTCGGTCAACACGATTATTGTTTCGCTGATCATCAGTATTCTGATCCGGAAACTGGAAGAATGGCCGCAGTTGGTCGTTCCCACCATCATGCTGACCGCCAGTTGCCTGGTAGCGACCATTTTTGCCATTCTGGCCACCCGTCCCACCATCACCAGTGGGCGGTTTTCCAAAGAGGATATTCACCAGAAACAGGCGAATCTGCTGTTTTTTGGTAACTTTCACAAAATGGATCTGGCCGATTACGAGTGGGGAATGCGGGAAATGATGAACGACAGCGACTTTCTCTACAGCAGCATGACCCGGGATATTTATTTTCTGGGAAAAGTACTGGGTAAAAAATACCGCCTGCTCCGAATTTCCTACACCACTTTTATGTTCGGGTTTGCAGCCTCCGTACTGGCGTTTGGCCTGGCGGCCTATTATTTCCCAGTCAAGTAAACTGAAACCTGTTTGAATGAAAAAATCGCAATTTGCCCTTATCGTCCTGCTCTGTTTTTTGGGAGCATGTACGACCAAAAAAAGCAAGGAAGATGCCGAAAATCAAGCCGTTAACGAAGAGACTACTTCCGAAAAACAGCCGTTGGCCTATGACCTGAAAAAGCCCGCCCGTCGCTTTACACTTCCTCCCGATCTGGAAGAAATCTCCGGACTGTCGTATTACAAAGACAACCAACTGCTGTGTGTGCAGGACGAAAAGGCGGTTGCTTACCTTTTCGATCTGAAAAAAGAAGCCGTGACCGACTCTTCGGTTTTTGGGGACTACGGCGATTTTGAAGGCATCGAATGGGCCAAAGGTGAGATTTATACCCTGAAAAGCAACGGTGATCTGTACCATTTTAAACCGTTTTCGAAGGAAATCGCCCGCACACCCACGGATTTGCCGTCTAAAACGGAGGTGGAAGGCCTGGCGTATGATGCCGAAACCGAACGGCTATTGATTGCGGTGAAAGAAAACCCCAAGAAGAACGAGAAGGCGGTTTATACGTACGACATCAAAACGAAGGTGGTTTATAAAGGCTTGACCATCAAGGATGACCTGCTGACCCAGGCTGGCGTGCCGTTCAACAAATTCAAACCGTCGGGTTTGGCTGTTCATCCAAAAACCGGCGACCTGTATTTCCTGACTTCGGTTGGAAAAATGATCGTTGTGCTCAATCGGAAAGGGAAGATCGTTGCCACCGAAGCCCTCGACCCGAAACTGTACCGCCAGCCCGAAGGCATTTGCTTTGCGCCCGATGGAACGCTTTACATCGCCAGCGAAGGGGACGGAAAACCCGGTTATATTCTCGAGTTTGCGAACCAGCCGTAATTTCGATTTGTAATAGGCGTATGAAGATACTCTACACGGCCTTTTTTTTGCTCGTATGCCTTCCCCTCCGGATTGTCGCCCAGTCGAAACCCTACACGGTTTTTCTGTTGGGCGACGCGGGCGAACCCCAGCCGGAAGGGGATGTGGTTTTGAAAACCGTTCGAAGCCAGTTGCAGACCAGCGGTGCCAACAGCAGCCTGATTTACCTCGGCGACAACATTTATCCCCGGGGCTTGCCCGATTCTTCTCATGCCGACCGCGCCGATGCCGAACGCCGGATGCGGGATCAACTCGCCATTCTGTCGGGTTTTAAAGGACGTGCTTTCGTCATTCCGGGCAACCACGACTGGCAGCAGGGTAAGCGGGAAGGCTGGGACCGGGTGCGGAACCAGGCCGCCTTCGTAACCGCCGAACTGGGTCGTGAAGACGTGTTTTTTCCGAAAGACGGCTGTCCGGGGCCGGTCGAAGTGGCTTTGAATGACGAGATTACCCTGGTTTTGATCGATACCCAATGGTGGCTTCATCCCTGGGACAAACCGGGTGAAGAATCGGATTGCGAAGCGAAAGATCTGCCTTCTTTTCTGCTGTTGCTGGACGATGTGCTGGCCCGAAATCAGAACAAAAAAGTGGTGCTGGCCGGCCATCACCCAATGTATAGCCACGGCGAACACGGCGGGTATTTTACACTCAAAGACCATCTTTTTCCGTTGACGGACCTCAATCCTTCCCTCTACATTCCCTTGCCGGTTTTGGGATCGATCTACCCGATTTATCGCTCGTTGATTGGTAATATTCAGGATATTCAGCATCCGAAGTACAAATTGATGCGAAATGGCATGGTTTCGCTGCTGAAAAAATACCGGAATGTCGTGTATGTCAACGGGCATGACCACAACGAGCAGTTGATTCTCCGCGATTCAATCTATTACGTCACCAGCGGCAGCGGTTCCAAATCCGTACCGGTTAAAAAGGGACGGCACAGTTTATTTGCTTCATCTGCGAAAGGATTCGCCCGACTCGATTTTGAAGAAAATGGAAAGACGCGGGTTCGGTTTTTTGCCCCCGACGGCGGATCGGAAACTGGTAAACTCTTGTTCGAAACGGCCTTTACCTTGACCGTAAAGCCCCTGCCAACGCCCGAGTCTACGACGGCACCCACGGAGCAGAATGTCATTGCCAGTGGCCAATATGCCGCATCGCCCTTGCACCGGATGCTATTGGGCGAAAACTACCGCGATGTCTGGCAGAGTCCGGTTTCGGTTCCGGTGCTGAATCTGCGGCAGGAAGCGGGCGGGCTCAAACCCTTGCAGCGCGGGGGCGGCATGCAGACGTTCTCGCTGCGGATGTCTGGGCAGGACGGCAAGGAATACGTGCTGCGATCCGTTGAAAAGTACGCCGAAAATGCCATTCCGAAAGCGTTACGCAGCGGTTTTGTCAATGACCTGGTGCAGGATCAGATTTCGGCTTCACACCCGTTTGCGGCCCTGGTGGTGCCACCGCTGGCCGATGCCGTGGGTGTTTTTCATACGAATCCCAAACTGGTCATTGTTCCCGACGACTCGCTGCTGGGGCCGTATCGCCGGACGTTCGCCCGGTCGCTGGCGTTGTTTGAAGAACGGGTCGATGGCAATTATGCCAACAGCTCGCAGTTTGGCGGGACCAAAAAAATACTCAGCACCACCAAGTTACTCGATAAACTGGCGGACGACAACGACAACCAGGTCGACCAGCGGGCGGTTTTGAAGGCGCGACTCTTCGACATCTGGCTGGGCGATTGGGATCGTCACGATGACCAGTGGCGCTGGGCGAGTTTCAAAACCGATAAGGGATTGAAATTCAAACCCATTCCGCGCGACCGCGATCAGGCTTTTTTCGTGAACATGGGCATCATTCCGAAGGTGGTTAGCCGAAAGTGGGCCATGCCGAAGTTCCAGGGATTTAGCAGCACCATCCGGGATGTTCCCGGTCTGGCGTTCAACGCCCGGTATTTCGACCGTAGTTTCCTGACCGAACCGTCGCTGGAAGAATGGCTGCAAACCGCTGACAGTTTATCCCGGCAACTCACGGATGCCGTCATCGATACGGCATTGAAGCAATTGCCCAAAGCCGCGTACGAGGAAACAGCAGCCACCATCAAAGCCAAACTGCAAAGCCGCCGGACCGATCTGGCGCGTTATGCGGGTGAACTCTACCGCTTTCTGGCCAAAACCGTCGAGGTTACCGGCAGCGATAAAAAAGAACGGTTTGAGGTGGAGCGGCAGCCGAATGGACAGATGACGGTGGTGGTATCCAAACTGAAAAAAGCAGGAGAAACCGGTGAACAACTCTACCGGCGGGTTTTCAAGGCGGACGAAACCCGCGAGGTGCGGTTGTTTGGCCTGGGGGGCGACGATGAGTTTATCGTAAAAGGTAAAACCAACGACGGAATTTTGCTGCGAATCATTGGCGGAAAGGGCCGCGATCAGGTGACGGACAACTCCTCGGCGTCGGGGCTTCGGCGGGAAACGGTGGTGTACGATTCGAAAAAAACGGTGGTGGACCCCGGCTCCGAAACGCGGGTGCGGCTGTCGGGAAAATCGAAAATCAATGCCTACGACCGGAAATCGTTCAAGTACGACGTTTTGTTTCCGCAGGTTTCGGTGCAGTACAACCCCGACGATGGCCTTTTTCTGGGGGGCGGTTTTTTATATACCAGACACGGTTTTCGGAAAGAGCCGTTTGCCCAGCAACACCGGTTTGTGGTCAACCATGCGTTTGCCACCGAAGCCTATAATTTCAACTATGACGGAACGTTCACGGATGTGATTGGCAAGGCCGACCTGCGACTTGACGCCGATTTACAGGCGCCCAATTACGTTTATAACTTTTTCGGACTGGGCAACAACACGGTTTTTGATAAAGAGAAAGGCATTAAATACTACCGAACGCGGTTTGAAAACATGGCGGTCAGCGCCTTATTGCAACACAAAGTAGGCAGCTTGGACGTGTATTATGGCCCGGCCGTGGAAAGTATCGAGGTGGAGGAAAATGAAAAGCGGTTTATCAATCAGTTTGCCAATACCCTGCCCGACGGTCAGAATCTGTTCAGTCGCCGGTGGTATGCCGGTTTAAAAGCCGGTTTTCTGATCGACAACCGCGATAGCAAAATCCTGCCAACCCGCGGAACCTACTGGAAAACGGAACTACGCCTGTACGAAGGCATTTCAACCCACTCCCAAGGGCTCACGCGGCTTCAGTCGGATCTGGCATTTTATGCCAGTCTGCGGCTACCAACCACGCTGACCATCGCTTCGCGTGTGGGGGGCGGGGTGAATTTTTCGGACTACGAATTTTTTCAGGCCAACACGCTCGGCGGTCTGTCGAACCTGCGCGGTTTTCGGCGAACGCGTTTTGCAGGGGGCAGCACACTCTACAACAACACGGAACTGCGGCTGAAAGTGGCCACGATCCGAACGTACCTGTTCCCGGCTTATCTGGGCGTGCTGGCCTTCAACGACGTGGGCCGGGTGTGGGTGAAGGGTGAGAACTCGAACATGTGGCACCACGGCTACGGCGGGGGCTTCTGGCTGTCGCCGTATAAGCAGACCGTTATCTCGTTTCTGTATGCCCTTTCGGAAGAAGAAAGACTCCCGATGCTGCGGGTCGGTTTCCTGTTCTGAGGTCAGGACAGTTTATACAATTCAACGCCATCTTCCATGCCTTTGACATCGACGACCCCCAGCAGTTCGGTCAGGGCCGGGTATTCGGACAATTCGTTGATCACATCCTGCGACACCAGCATGTTGGTGCCGTATACTTTGTTGAGTTGCTCGATGCGGGCGGCCAGAATGACCACGTTGCCGGTAATGGAGAATTGTTGCCGGGTTTCGGTGCCAATGTTGCCGATTACGGCATCGCCCACATGAACGCCAATGCCGACGCTGGTGGGAATGATGAGGTCTGCAAAGACGGCTTTTTTAATTTCATCGATGATTTCCAGACCGGCTTTGACCGCGTTTTCGGCGGGATTGTCCAGCGGAATTGGAGCGCCAAACGTAATCATGCAGCCGTCGCCCAGAAACTGGTTGACAATGCCGCCGTGGCGGTTGACCACGTCGACAATAATTCTGAAGAACGAATTCTGGTAGGCGACGACCTCATCGGCGGTGTGCTTATCGGCGTATTTGGTAAAATTTCGAATGTCCAGAAACAGCACGCTGACCTTCATGTGCTGGCTTTTGAGCATACCCTTTTCCTTGATGATCAGGTCCGCAATTTCGGGGGAAACCTGTTGGCCGAAGAAGGTAATCAATTGATTATGCGTTTCGTTGCCTTCGATGGAGGTTTTGATACTTTTCTGGATTTGCCGGGAAACAAAACCGGCACACGCCCCGCACAACACCAGAATGCCCGCTTTAACCCCGTAGGCAAACGCTACGGACATATACAGATCCAGTGAGTCGGCCACCAGCGACGGCTGCTCCAGCAGATACACACTCAGCAGCAGATACTCGAAACCCGCCACCAGACCGGTATAAAATGAAATCCAGAAATTGAGCCGGAGGGTGGAAAGAATAATGAAAAAGTAATACAGTGTGGCAAAGGGAGACAGCATAACCAGAATCGGGTGGTCGAACTTGTCCGAAATCAGGTACATCAACAGCGATATGGAGGTCACTTCAAACGTCGCGTTCAGGAATTTGGTGAATTGCGGCATGTGAATGCCTTTTTGCAGCCATCGGCGGAACAGATTCCAGATACTCAGTTCATACAGGCCCATGAAGAGCATAAAGCTGAAGACCACCCGCAGGACGTCCATCTTGGCCTGGTGTGGAAAGGCCGACTCGGGAATGAACGAGTGAAAAAACGAGGCAATCAGCACGCCAACACCGAAAACACTGGCCAGCAAACCCGCCCGTTGTTTTTCGCGTCGCAGGTTTTCCTGCGCAAAAGCCAGGTGAAAATACGGACTGATTTCGGGCTTCTCTTTTTTGTGGTAAACAAAGGTCATAGCGTCACGGTACTGGATTGGTTAACATGACAATGCTGCCCGCAATTTAATTCCAGGAAAATACGGTTCCCAGTCCAACCCTACGAAGCGACAAACGAGGGGAGTGAACCGCCAAAGTAGTTTCGTGAGCGGACAAAATTAGCGAAATACCCTTGCAACGCTTTCAGAAATTTGTACGTACGGTCAAATAATGATTCTCAACCGTACATGTGCATGACACCATCTCGCTTTCTTCTTCTTCTCGCTTTGGTTGGTACCGGTTTTTCCTGCCAGCAAAAAGCCATCGACATCGATCCGGGTTCGACCAATACGGACTGGACCACCGAATCGCACAGCAACGAGGTTGATCCGAATTATGCCGTCGTTTTTCCGCAGGAACAGGTCAATACGCTGGAAATAACCATGACTGCGGCCGACTGGACCGCGATCCGGGCGGACATGAAAACCAAGTTTGGCAGCGATTTTGGCAGCAGTGGCACAACTGGCGGAGGCATGGGAGGGGCAGGCGGTTTTGGCTCCGATGACCCCGATTATGTCGCCCTGCCGGTCAAATTTAACGGAAAAGTCTGGAACAAGGTTGGTTTTCGGCTTAAAGGAAACTCCAGTTTATCGTCGACCTGGCGATCCGGCATCTACAAACTCCCGTTCCGGTTGCACTTCGATAAATTTGAAGACGACTTCCCTGACATCAAAAATCAGCGGTTCTACGGTTTTAAGGAACTGTCGATGTCGCCGGCCTAC
Organism: Larkinella fluvii; assembly: GCF_051857545.1. Classification (NCBI taxonomy): domain Bacteria; kingdom Pseudomonadati; phylum Bacteroidota; class Cytophagia; order Cytophagales; family Spirosomataceae; genus Larkinella; species Larkinella fluvii. Next base: position 489,270 of record NZ_JBPZHB010000004.1, read on the forward strand.
AGTGATAATTCACTGATTCGGGAGAAAGTGGTGGCTGATATTTTTCGCAGTGCCGGTGTTCCGGCGGCCCAAACGGCTTTTTACAAAGTGTACATCGATTTCGGCGAAGGCCAGAAATACTGTGGGGTCTATACGATGGTCGAAGTGATTGATGATACGATGGTGAAGGACCAGTTTGGTGAAGATGACGGCAACATCTATAAACCGGAATCGACCTTTCAGCAGTTTACGCAGAGTCAGTTTGAAAAGAAGAACAACGAAACGGCGGCCGACTGGTCCGATGCCCAGGCTTTCGTGACCGCCCTCAATGCCACCACCCGCACCACCAATGCCGCTGAATGGCGGGCCAACCTCGAGAAAACGTTCAATGTCGATCACTATTTGAAGTTTCTAGCGGTCAACAACACCATCGTCAACTGGGATACCTATGGCGCGATGGCGCACAATTATTACCTCTACAACGCCCCGGCTGGCAAACTGACCTGGATTCCGTGGGATCACAACATGTCGATGACCAGCACTACGGGCGGGGGCGGCAACCCGGGCAATGGCGGGGGCGGGGGTATGCGGGCGGTTTCGATTTCCATGTCCGAAGTGACGAGCAACTGGCCGCTGCTCCGCTACGTGGCCAACGATCCGGTTTATTACGCCCGCTACAAAGAGCACGCCAAAACGTTTCTGGAAACCGTGTTTACAACCGCCAACATGAACGCGCTTTTTGAGAAAAATACCACCCTCATTTCGCCATTTGTCATCGGCCCGCAGGCTACCGAGACCGGCAAATACTCGAACCTGAGCAGTTCGGCCAACTTTACCAGTGCGCTGGGTGTCCTGAAAGCCCACGTGGTCACCCGCAACCAGGAAGTCAGTACGTTTTTAAAATAACCGTGTCCATGCGAACCCTTTTTCATGTCGATGTCCGGGAAATCGAAGCCCAGGCGAGTTCGTTTGCACCCATTGCGCTGGCCGACATGGAGGGCGTCCGGCTGATGAACCGCACGGACACCAAATTCATGCTGCCCCTGCACCAGTTGCCCCACTTGCTGACGGCGTTGCAGCCCCATTATGCCTGGCTGGAGATTGATGGCAACCGGCTTTGCACCTACGAAACGCTGTATTTCGACACCGATGAGTTGCGGTTTTACCATGACCATCGCACCCGGCGGCTCAACCGCTACAAAATCCGGCAACGGCATTATGTGCAGTCGAACCTCACGTTCACGGAAGTCAAGCTGAAAAACAACAAGGGACGGACCATCAAAACCCGCATTCCGAACGCCAGCCGCCCCGGCATGGGTTTCGACGAAGCGAGTGCGGCTTTTCTGATGCAAAATACCGGGTATGAAACCGCCCATCTGAGGCCGGTTTTGTGGGTGAATTATACCCGTCTGACGCTCGTCAGTCAGACGACGGCTGAGCGCCTGACGATTGATCTGGATGTCCGCTTTCGGAATGGAACGCAGCAGCGCGGCTATCCGCAGGTCGTGATTGCCGAACTGAAACAGGATGCGCTGAAAGCGTCGGAATTTCTGAAACTGATGAAGCAATACCGGCTGCGGGAAGGCTCGCTGAGCAAATACTGCCTCGGCCTGATCAGTCTTGACCACACCCTGAAGCAAAATCTTTTCAAACCGAAACTAAAACAATTACACAAACTCCTTGCCGATGACGCTCCTGTTGCAACACCTCTCTACGCCTGACACCCCGGGATTCGCCAACCTGCCGGATGGCGTTTTCACCCGATTGGGCCTCGATCTGTTTACGGTGGTTGTGCTGATCCGGCTGGTCTATTACCGCATTTACCGGAAAACTGATCTGTTCCTGACTTTTTTTACATTCAACCTCATCATTTTCCTGATCACGTTTCTACTGAATCAGGTCCAGATGTCGATCGGGGCGGCTTTTGGGCTGTTTGCGGTTTTTTCGATGCTCCGCTACCGAACCGAAGGGCTTTCGGCCAAAGACATGACGTACCTGTTCGTGGTGATTGCCGTCGGTCTGATTTCGGCGGTCAGCCAGGGAAGCGGGTACCAACTGGCGGTTATCAACGGCTTGATCCTGCTTTGTGTGCAACTGCTGGAGGGGAACTGGCTTTTCCGGCGCGAATTCAGCAAAACCGTCTTCTACGACCGGGTGGATCTGATCGTGCCGGGTCGGCGACCGGATCTGTTGCTGGACCTAGAAAACCGGACGGGGCTGGATATCCATCGGGTTGACATTCAGGGTATTGACTTTCTAAAAGATTCCGCTCAAATCACCATCTATTATTACCAGGACGATGCAAAACACGAATCCGTTCAAAAAGCAGCCGCTTCGCTTTTCCGCTAACCAGCTTCAGGCCGGACTGGTCGTCTGGTTGGTCGTGTTGCCCGTAATCGGCTGGTCACAAAGCACCGGTTTGGGGCTCTGGTCGGGGGTGAGTCTGGAGAAAAAGTTCACGAAGAAGTTTGCCCTGCAAGTTAACACGCAGCTTCGTTTCAGTGAAAATGTATCGGTAACCCGGGCGTTCCTGGGCGAAGCGGGACTGTCCTACAAGCTCAACAAATCCTGGGAAATCAGCGGTTTTTACCGCTACACGGGCCGCCGGAAGTGGAACAAGGAAACCGACGCCTACTACTACCGTCCTTACCACCGGTTTTACGGACAGATTACGTACGATCATAAAATCTGGAGAAACCTGAAACTGGATTACCGGCTTCGGTACCAGAACCAGTTTAAAGACGATGTTGAAGGGCTGGTGGCGGCCGGGAGTTATTTGCGGAATAAAGTCGAATTGTCGTATAAAAATCTTTCCCGACTGACTCCTTTTATCTCCGCTGATTTATTTTATCTGGTCGGCGTTGAATTTGATCAAATCCGCTATAAAGCGGGTGTAAGTGCCGATTTAACCAAAACGCAGAGTCTGGATGTAACGGTTTTCAAAGATGCTGCATTGAGCGGATCGGAAGAAAGCAGCGGGGCGGTAATTGGCGTAACGTACAAGGTTAAATTCGGATATAAAAGAAAAAAGTAGAGATGGAATAATTTTAGTTCTTTCGCTTTCGCCCTAAATCCCCTAAAGGGGACTTTATGCACACTTCGGTGTCCAAGTCTCCTTTAGGGGATTTAGGGCGAAAGCGAAAGTATCCAATTCACAATTCGTCATCACCGGCTTTTTTTAATTTCCCCTCATGGTATGCGTGTTTGGCATCAGCCGCATCCTGGTTATAGACATTTTCAACCAGTTTAAAGGTGGCCGGATCGGATTCTTTTATTTCTTTCCCATCGAAATAAACGTGCTCATTGTCTTTTGCATAACCGGATTCCAGGACGGTGAAGGTGGCCCGGTCACTGTTTTTTAGCGGTTTATCCTGGTAAAACACGGTTTTTTGATCCCGGGCATAGAAGTCGTTCAGCAGCTCAAAAGATGCCACGTCGGCTCCGGAAATTAGCTTATTCTGATAAAATACCTGCGTTGTATCTGCAACATAATCAAGGTGGTTCGGTTCAACCAGCCGGGCGGTGAGCGGGTCGGCACCGTTTAGTGGTTGATTTTTGTAGTAAACCCGGTTTTTATCTTTGGAATACGCAAGATCCAAAACCGCAAACGTTTGGGGGTCTGCTCCGGGAATAACCTGAGCTACCGGCAAGTTGCGGACCTTCGGATCGGCGTAATTGATCCAGCAATAAAAAACCTGGTTTCGGTCTTTGGCAAAGCCATGTCCAACGACTTCAAACGAAGGTCCGTCACTGTTCGGAATCATGGTAAGGGCGTAATAACCGGTTATTTTATCCTTGCAGAAGCTGTAGTCAAGGGGCTGGAGAGAAGCAATGTCGTTTACCGGGAACAGCACACCATCCGAATACCCATGTAATTTATCTTTGGCATATCCGTTCGATAACAGTTCGAAAGAAGCCGCATCGGCTTTCGGTAATCGTTTGATGCTATTTTTCCGGGAGGTGAAATACGTTTGGCCATCCAGGAAATTATCGCAGTAATAAACCGTGGATTTATCTTTGGCATAATGTTCGTCCAGTGCTTCAAAACTGGCTCCGTGGGCTTCGATGTAGCTTCCCCGGTAATAAGCTGCCACGGCATCCCGGGCAAAAACGGAGTTCAATTCCTCAAACGAATCGAGGTCTTCCAGGTTGACCTTGTTGCCTTTGTAGTAGACGGCCCCATTCTTCGTTTCATAGCCGGATTTTTTGCAGGAGAGCAGGAAACTGAAGCCCAGAACCGACAGGATCAAATAGACGAATTTCATGTTTGGTGTGCGTATTGGAAAGCACTTCAAAGGTAAAGAAGCCTTCAGCGATCACCTATTTGAAATGAATAGCCGGTGGGATTGAGCGCATAACTCGCGGTTTTCAGCAGTATTCCAGAGAAATGGATGACGCTATCGAATCTCTATATTTTCCATTTGGGGTTTTGGATGCACGATGTATACATCCAGAACGGCCAGGGGGCGGGCCAGGTATTCGCGAATCAGGGTACGAAACGAATAACCGCCGGGAATGTCCTGGGCGGCAAAGGCAATGGCGTCAATGTCCTGGTGGTTGCCAATGTAGAGGGCGCGGGCGTTGTGAAAATTCTGGGAGATGATCGTGATCTTGTCCTGATTGAACACCTGCTTGCAGCGTACCACCGAGTCGAAGGTGCGGTAGCCTGCGTAATCGAGGGTCATGTCGGCCTCCGGGATGCCCATCCGCAGCAGGGCTTTTTTCATGTCGGAGGGCTCGTTGTAATATTCCGAGTCGTTGTTACCGCTCAGAATGATGTGTTTGATTTTACCCACTTTCCAGAGTCGGGCGGTGGCTTCCATCCGGTAGCGGAAAAACAGATTCTCATTCCCGCTTTTTACGGATTTGCTGGTTCCCAGCACCAGACCGACTTCATTGGAAGGCAGGGAATCCATGTCGAAATAGACCTGACTCCGGGTGCTGTAGACAACCCAGAAATTACAAAGGAGCACGATGGTCACGCCTAGAAACGCCAGGGTAATGCAACCCTTGACGAGACGTTTCATCCGCGACACCCGAACCCGGGGTCTGACTCCTTTGTAATTGCCGGATTCCCGGTCAGTCGTGTACGACATTGGATTCATATCATGAAAACAAGCCTAATTGTTTGGCGGATGGCTCGGTTCCGTTGTCTTCCGTTTCGGGTGTTTCGTCCATCGGTTCGTCTGTTTCCGCTTCCACGACGATTAAGTTAGGTGTTATCGCGTTATTTTCCGCTATGTCCCGCTCATTATTGCGCCTTGGAGGGAGTAATTTCACTTCTTTCACTTTGGCAAATGGCAATTTCGCCCCCAAAGCCTTCCAACCCCGTACGTCGATGAAGCCTTCAGGCTCCAGCACCATTTTTTCGAGTGGCCCCTTGTCTTTCAACTGGTGAGCGATTTCGAAACGCGGAAACCGGTCGGCCGTAACCGCCATCAGCTTCGAGCCTTTTGTATCGCCAATGAAGCTGAATTTCTTGTCCTGTGTCGTGGTTTCAACCTTAAACCGCTTCACGTAATGCGATTTCTGGTTGACTTCGTAATAGATGGCCGACAGAATTCGCTCGCTATCGAACTTTTCAAGAACCGCAATTTCGGACGGTTCGTAGCGGTTGGTCAGGTTGTAGTTGGTCAGTTCATACTGCCCATCTTTATAGACCACCAAAATGCTCATACCGTTGTCGAAATTTCCTAAATATTTTCCGCGCTCGTCGCGGTTCAACCGGCCGAGGTGTTCGTCATACCAGATGTCGACGCCCCCGAGGGTGGAAACCCCACCCGATTTCAGGCTCACCTTCCGCACCGGATATTTGGTCAGGATATTGCCCTGCGCCGAGCGGTTTTTGATGCCAACTTCCGCAAAATTGTAGTCGAACTGCTTGATTTTGGCCGTACTCTGCGCCGTTAGGTTAATCGTCACCACCTCGGCCTCACCGTTGTCGTTGGCCGTAAACCACAGCACTTTCGACTTCGGATTGCCCATCGTCAGATCGTATTCCCGGTCGCGGGTCACGGCGGTGACACTGAACCGTTTGGCCATCGTAATCCCCGATTTTCCGTCAAGGTAAAGCAGGTTATAAACCTTGCGCTCGTCGTTCTTTTTAAAAACCGCGCAATAAATGATGTCCTTGCCCACGAAGGTTTTGTCCTGAATTTTGGTCACCAGACATTTGCCGTCGCGCCGGAAAACGATGATGTCGTCGATATCGGAACAATCGGAAACAAACTCATCCTTTTTCAAACCGGAACCGACAAAACCGCCTTCGCGGTCGACGTACAGTTTGGCATTGGCAGCCGCCACGACGTTGGCCGAAATGGTGTTGAAAGCCCGGATTTCGGTTTTCCGCTCGCGGCCTTTGCCGTATTTTTTCAGCAGATCCCGGTAGTAATTGATGGCGTAGCGGGTCAGGTTGGCCAGGTTGTCGTCAACTTCGGCCAGTTCTTGTTCCAGTCTCCGCATCAATTCCTCGGCTTTGAAACCGTCGTATTTCGAAATCCGCTTGATCCGGATTTCGGTCAGACGCAACAGGTCGTCCTGCGTAATTTCGCGGTAAAATTGCTTCTTGAACGGTTTCAGCCCTTTGTCTATGGTTTCCAGTACGGCCTCGAACGTTTCGCACTCTTCGATTTTGCGGTAAATCCGGTTTTCGATGAAAATCTTTTCGAGGGAGCTGTACAGTAGTTTTTCCAGCAATTCCGCCCGCCGGATTTGCAGCTCCCGTTCCAGCAGATCGACGGTCTGGTGCGTGTTGACCCGCAGAATGTCGGTCACCGTCACAAAGTGCGGTTTGTCCTTGATGATGACGCAGGCATTGGGCGACGCCGACACCTCACATTCGGTGAAGGCATAGAGCGCGTCGATGGTAATATCGGGAGAAACGCCGGGGGCCAGGTGAACGTGAATTTCAACATCCTTCGATGTCAAGTCTTCCACTTTCTTGATCTTGATTTTCCCGTCGTCGTTGGCTTTAATGATCGAATCCTTGATCGACGTTGTCGTGGTGCCGAACGGTATTTCGCGGATGATCAGCGTTTTCTTGTCAAATTCCTCAATTTTCGCCCGGATGCGGGCTTTTCCACCACGGCCCCCGTCGTTGTAATTGCTGACGTCGATGTAACCGCCGGTCAAAAAATCAGGGTATAAAGTGACCGGTTTGTCTTTCAGAATATTGATCGACGCTTCAACCAGTTCAATGAAGTTGTGGGGCAGAATTTTGGTCGAAAGACCCACGGCAATCCCTTCCACACCCATCGCCAGCAGCAGCGGGAATTTAACGGGCAGGGTCACCGGTTCTTTTTTCCGGCCGTCATAGGACAATTGCCATTCAGTGGTCTGCGGATTAAAAATGACGTCGTTGCCGAACTTCGATAGCCGGACTTCAATGTAGCGTGGGGCCGCAGCGCCGTCGCCGGTTCGAATATCGCCCCAGTTGCCCTGCGTGTCGAACACCAGATTTTTCTGGCCGATGGTGGTCAGCGCATCACCGATTGAGGCATCGCCGTGGGGGTGATACTGCATGGTTTGGCCGATGACGTTGGCCACTTTATTGAAGCGCCCATCGTCCATTTCTTTCAGGGCGTGCAGAATCCGGCGTTGTACCGGTTTCAGACCGTCTTCAACGGCCGGAACCGCCCGTTCCAGAATAACGTAGGATGCGTACTCTAAAAACCAGTTTTCGTAAAGGCCCGACACCACGGTTTGCTGGTGGAGGGTGTTTTCATTTTGATCTTCCGGTAAATCAGTTGGGTCCAGAATTTCGCTCATTCGAATGGATACGGATAAAAATCAATGGTAAATGCTATCGTTTTGATTGGGTCGGCGGGTAGAATGGCTCCGTCGATAGCTTCATAAAGATACAATAGTTTTCAAGAAAACCGGCCAGATTGAAGCAAAATGCGGGATTTAGGCCGTTTTCGAGACGTGTCTTTACGTCGCCGGGCAAAAAAGAACAAAAGAGATGCCGGTATTGCAGTCAGGCCTAAAAAGGTACTGTTTCCGGTTTTGCAAAGGTTTCAGTCGTATTCATTTGGCGATCCAGGGTATATGATACTTGTATCACAAATATAATAATTTTCAAATAGAATCCCAGCTCGGATTTTACTATTTTACTTCGGAACGGAATGAATGACCGTTAGCAATTCGCTGATCATCATGGCGGTTGCGCCCCACACTTTGAAACCCTGAATCTGGTAGAAAGGAGCGTCGATGAGGGTGCCTTTGATTTCAATTCCGTTTTCGCCGATGATGCTTTCGTCCATCAGTTCGTCTAACGATACCTCGACAACGTGTTCGACTTCGCGCGGGTCGGGGTAGAAATCCGGTCGGTAGGGAAGGATGCCCACCACGGGCTGGACGTAGAAATTACTGGGTGGAATGTAGATCTCGGTCAGCTTGCCCAGTACCTTCACATCCGTCACCCGAATGCCGACTTCTTCCTGAGCTTCCCGCAGGGCCGTACGAATCAGACTTTCGTCGGTGCGTTCCATACGGCCTCCGGGAAAGGCCATTTGCCCGGCATGGACACCATCGTACTGGGGGCGCAGAATCAGGGGTAAAAAAATCGAATTTTGATAGGGATAAAAGACAATCAGGACGGCACTCCGGCGGGTGCGTTCGTTCGGTTGCATTGCCATTCGCAAGCGCGACCGGGCTGCCATTTTCAGGTGGGCATCCGGGCCGGGCAGGGGTTCGGCCAGTCGTTCCCGCAGGGCGCTGGCAAAGCTATGAAACGAAGGATCAACCATAGCGTTTAATCAATTGTTCAGCACATTTTTCACCGTCCATGGCCGCCGACACAATACCGCCCGCGTACCCGGCACCTTCACTACACGGAAACAGCCGCCGGATCTGCACGTGTTCGAGCGTGTCGGGCTGCCGCGGAATCCGAACGGGCGACGACGTCCGGCTTTCCACCCCAATGAGCTGGGCTTCGTTCGTTACATAGCCACGCATCGACAGGCCAAACTGTTTCAAACCGGCTTTCAGAGGAGCGGCAATGGCTTCCGGCAACACCGTACTCATATCGGCCGGTTTCAGGCCGGGTTGGTAAGATGTGGGCAACAGGCTGGCCGAAACCCGCCCGTTGACGAAATCCGAAACCCGCTGGGCCGGTGCGGTTTGATCGCCCCCGGCCAACTGACAGGCGCGTTGTTCGAGTTCTTTCTGGTATTGCAAACCGGCTAGCGGGCCGTAGTCCCGGTATTTTTTCAAATCATTTTCGTGGATGGCCACCACCAGACCCGAATTCGCGAATTTCGAATCCCGGCGCGAGGGCGACATGCCATTGACCACCAGTTCGCCCGGCGCGGTGGCGGCTGGCACAATGAAGCCACCCGGACACATACAGAACGAAAAAACACCCCGCTCGATGCCTTTGTGACGTGTTTGCGTCACCAGACTGTAGGAAGCCGCCGGCAGGTAATCCCCCCGATTCGGGCGGTGGTACTGTACCTGGTCAATGAACGACTGCTGGTGCTCGATCCGGACGCCCATTGCAAACGGTTTGCTTTCGATGGTGATGCCTTTCTGCTGCAAGAGCGTAAACACGTCCCGCGCCGAGTGGCCGGTGGCCAGAATGACCCCCAATCCGGCTACTTCTTCACCCCGGTGAGTAACAACGCCCTTGATTTCGTTTTGTTCAACCAGCAAATCGGCCATGCGGGTATCAAACCGGATTTCGCCCCCCGCATCGAGAATGCTGTGCCGAAGCGCCATCACCACATCGGGCAGTTTGTTGGTACCAATGTGCGGATGGGCATCGACCAGAATCTGTTCCGTGGCTCCGTGGGCGACCAGAATTTCGAGAATCCGGCGAACATCGCCCCGTTTTTTGGATCGGGTATACAGTTTGCCGTCGGAATAGGTTCCGGCACCGCCTTCGCCAAAGCAATAATTGGATTCGGGATTGACAATGTGGTCTTTATTAATGGCAGCCAGGTCGCGCCGACGGGTCCGGACATCGCTGCCGCGTTCCAGCACCACCGGTTTGATCCCGAGTTCGACCAGCCGCAGTGCCGCAAAAAGCCCCGCCGGACCGGCCCCAACCACCACCACCTGCCGGGCGTTGCTGACGTTCGGATACGTGCGTTGGTAGGCAATCAGGGGGTGCGGTTTTTCGCCAACGTACACTTCGGCGTCGATATGAACTTTAATCTGCCGGGATCGGGCGTCGATGGACTGGCGCAGTTTCCGAACAACAGGACGTTCGGGTTCCGTTCCGGTCAGCAGATCCGACGGAATCAATAAACGGTTATAGACTTCCCGCTCGAAAGCCGCATCATCCAGGGCAATATCGGGTTCGAGGGTTAACGAAAGCGAATGAATCATACATGAAAATTCCTGCTTTATCAACAACACCACCGTGTTCAGGGTTCGCAGGTATTTCTTATATTATTTAGGTATTTTTTGGTAAAATTAGTCAAATAAGCGAATGTAACCCGGTCAGCGGTCGAAGATCATGACCGCGGTGGCTTTTATGATCCAAAATGCCGCATTGAAAAAACCAGCCACCTAAGTAATGAATTGATAAAAACCGCACTACTTTTACCAACCTTTCAGGCGCATTGGATCAGTCAAAAGCGCTATGAGTATTTGAAAAACAAGTAACCCGGTTTGCCACCGCGGTCAGGGTCTTCGACCGATTCGTCGGCCCGGCGCTGAACGGGTGGGCATGACGACAATCTCTTATCGATGAAAAAAATTCTTTATTTAGGATTACTCAGTGCGTTAAGCGTCAACGCGCAGAAGACCGCGCCCCCCGCTCCCTACGGTGCCTTGCCGACTCCCCAGCAGGTCCAGTGGCAGAAAATGGAATATTACATGTTCATCCATTTTGGTCCGAACACGTTTACCAACAAGGAGTGGGGTCACGGCGACGAAGATCCGAAAGTCTTCAATCCGTCGCGTCTGGATGCCCGCCAATGGGCCAAAACCGCCAAAGCGGCTGGCATGAAAGCGATCATCATCACGGCCAAACACCACGACGGTTTTTGCCTGTGGCCGAGTAAATTCAGCAAACACACGGTTCGCGAGAGTGCCTGGAAAAACGGACAAGGCGATGTTCTGCGCGAGTTGTCCGCTACCTGCAAAGAATACGGGTTGAAATTTGGCGTCTACCTCTCGCCCTGGGACCGCAACCACCCCGCCTATGGCACACCGGAGTATAACCAGATTTTTGCCAACACGCTCGAGGAGGTACTGAGCAGCTACGGCGACGTGTTTGAACAATGGTTCGATGGGGCCAATGGCGAGGGTCCGAATGGAAAACGACACGAATACGACTGGGATCTGTTCCGGGGCGTGGTGTTCAAACACCAGCCGAAAGCCATCATTTTCAGTGACATAGGTCCGGGTTGCCGGTGGATGGGGAACGAATCCGGCATCGCCGGTGAAACCAACTGGTCGACGCTGAACACCGACGGTTTTGGCATGGGCAGTGCCGCGCCCTCCACGCAGGTGTTGAATACCGGCAATGAAAACGGGAAATACTGGATTCCGGCGGAAGTCGACGTGTCGATTCGGCCGGGCTGGTTTTACAGCCCCGATACCGACGACCGGGTGAAAACCCTGACGCACCTGATGAAAATTTATTACTCGTCGGTGGGCCGTAATGGCAATTTGCTGCTGAATGTGCCGGTTTCGCGCGAAGGTCTGATTCATCCCAACGATTCGACGCGGCTGATGGAATTCCGCAAAACCGTCGATGCTTCTTTCAAAACGAACCTGGCCCTGGGCAGAACCGTAACGGCTTCGACAGTCCGGGGAAAAGATAAACAGTTTGCGGCCGGTAATTTGCTGGATGGCAACTACGACACCTACTGGACGACGGATGACGCCGTTCGGCAGGCTTCATTTGTGGTTGACCTGGGAAAACCGACCGAAATCAACCGCGTGGTGTTGCAGGAATACATTCCGCTCGGGCAACGCGTCAAGTCGTTCAAAGTGGAAGCCTGGAATGGCAACCGGTTCGAAACCATCGATCAGCAAACGACCATTGGCTACAAACGGATTCTGGTTTTCCCGACGCTGAAAACCGCCAAAGTGCGGGTCACGATTCTCGACGCCAACGCTTGCCCGGTGCTGTCGTCGGTCGGTATTTACAAAGCACCGGAGCTGTTGTCGAACCCCGAAATTGCCCGGAGCAAACAGGGAATGGTGACGATCTCCTCGGAAGTTGCCGATCCGGTCATTCGGTACACCACGGACGGAACAGAGCCAACGCTGGCATCAGCGCGGTATTCGGCACCGTTCAACTACGCCAAAGGCGGTACGATCAAGGCAAAAGCGTTTATCAAAAATGGCGCGGAAGCGTCGGAAACCATCCCGGTTTCGTTCGACCTGGCACCTGCCAACTGGTCGGTCGTCGGTGATGAAAGCAGCCGGAATTCGGCCAGCCGGGCCATTGATTCGAACCCCGGCACTGTCTGGCAAACCGCCCGGCAGGAGGGCAGCCGAAAACATCCGCACGAGCTGGTTGTCAATCTGGGCGAAAGCCTGACGCTGAAAGGGTTTACCTACACGCCCCGGCAGGATGGCCAGTCGGGCGGGACGATCTACCAGTATAGTTTTTACGTGAGTGAAAACGGAACCGACTGGAAACCGGTGTTGGAAAACCGCTCGTTTGCCAACATTAAAAACAATCCGGTAAAACAGGAAGTGGCTTTTCCGGCTGCTCAGACTGCAAAATTCTTCAAACTGGTGGCGCTTTCGTCGGTGAATGAAAACGAACACTGGGCGTCGGCGGCTGAGGTTGGGGTCATCATCAAGTAAGGTGACGGCATCTAAAATGTAAAACCTGTTTGGTCCCCCCTAAACCTGTCAGGTCTTGAAGACCTGACAGGTTTAGGGGGGACCAAACAGGTTTATGAGTCAAGACACACTATGGCAGCAATTCACAACACCACCGGTTTTGAAGCACCGGATTTCTACGGGATCGACGAACTGCTGACGGCCGACCAGAGGCTCGTCCGGTCGGCCATGCGGGATTTTGTGAATCGGGAAATCAGTCCGATCATCGAAGACTGCGCCCAGCGGGCGGTTTTTCCAGCCGACATGCCCCGAAAGTTTGGCGAAATCGGTGCGTTTGGACCCACCATTCCGGCGGAATACGGCGGGGGCGGGCTCGATGCCATTTCGTACGGTCTGATGATGCAGGAAATCGAGCGGGGTGATTCGGGCATGCGCTCCTGTGTTTCGGTGCAAAGCTCACTGGTGATGTGGCCGATTCATGCGTTTGGCTCCGAAGAGCAAAAGCGGAAGTATTTGCCGAAACTGGCGACGGGCGAATGGCTGGGCTGTTTTGGCCTGACCGAACCCGACCACGGTTCGAACCCCGCCGGCATGCAAACTGCCTTCACGGAACACAGCGACCATTATTTGCTCAACGGTTCCAAATTATGGATCACCAATTCGCCGGTGGCTGATCTGGCCGTGGTCTGGGCGAAAAACGAACAGGGGCGTGTTCGGGGTTTGCTGGTCGAACGCGGAATGGAAGGCTTTTCGACGCCCGAAATCCACCACAAATGGTCGTTGCGGGCCAGTGCGACGGGTGAACTGGTGTTTCAGGATGTGAAAGTACCGAAGGAAAACCTGCTGCCCGACAGCGACGGTATGAAAAGTCCGCTGCGCTGCCTCGATCAGGCGCGTTACGGAATTGCCTGGGGCGTCGTGGGCGCGGCTATGGATTGTTACGACTCCGCCCGGCGGTATGCGCTGGAACGGCAGCAGTTCGGAAAACCCATTGCGGCTTTTCAACTGGTGCAGAAAAAACTGGCCGAAATGCTCACCGAAATCACGAAGGCGCAGTTGATCTGCTGGCGGTTGGGCGTGTTGAAAAACGAAGGGAAAGCGACTACGGCGCAGATTTCGATGGCCAAGCGGAACAACGTCGAAATGGCCCTGAACGTGGTTCGGGAAGCCCGGCAGATTCACGGAGCCATGGGCATTTCGGGCGAATACCCCATTATGCGCCACCTCATGAACCTGGAATCCGTGGTTACTTACGAAGGCACGCACGACATTCACCTCCTGATTCTGGGCAACGAAATCACGGGAATAGCGGCTTTTAAGTGAAGACTTATGAGTGAAGAATTAAGAGTTATGAGTTATGAGTTGGCTGACGCATTCTACTTTTAACTCATAACTCTTAATTCTTCACTATTTCAACTCCTCCAGTGCCTTTTTCATCGCATCGACCTGGCGTTTTTTCTGCAATCCGGTGGGAGCGGCCACGCGTTCGCGGCAGTCGAAAATCCCGCAGCGTTCACAGGCTTCGTTGACGATACGCTGGGAGATGTTGGGGGATAAGGGATTCAAAAACCGCATTTTACTTTTGAGCGTGTCGGTCATTTTAAAACACATCGACACACTCATGTTCTGTTGCTGGTGCGGCTGGTAGGGCTGGGCGACCGACACAATCAGGAAGGTATTTCCCGTATCGGCGTAGGTCGAAAGCTGGGCCTGGCACAACGCCCCTACGTGGTTTTTGTTTTTTTGCAGAAACGCCAGTTCCTGCAGAATGGTCAGGGCCACCCAACGGCGGCAGTAATGCTCATCGACCATGCTTTTTGGACCCTGCTGGCGCGTCAGGTGCATTTCCTTCGTCAGATGGAAATTGGTTTGCCCGGCGGTATTGTTAAACCGGTAAAAAAACAACTGATCGATGCCGAAGTATTTGGGAAGCAGGTTGCTAAGCCGATAGAAAAACCGCTCGGGCGTGGCGTTGAAGGACTGAATCAGGTTGAGAAAGGCATCGTTGCTCCAATTGGTCTGGTCGAAAATGGCCTGCAAGCGCGTGATCAGATCCGTCCGGCGAATCAGAATCGTTCCGGCAAAATAAGATGCTTTGTAGTTGTTGAGAATCTGCTCGAACGACTCCACTTCCACGTATGAATACGTATAGGGACGGATTTTCAGGTTGAGGTACTGAAATCCCACTTCGCGGGCCAAAATGAACGTTTTTTGCTCAGCCGATAAATGGCTGTTGAGGTAGAGTGTGCCGGATTCCGGGCGGAAAACGGAGCGCAGGGCCGCCAGTTCCGGGTGGCTCTCGCGGCTGAAGTCAACCAGTTTATAATTATACCGGGTTCGTAGCAGGCTGCTTAACAGGCTCTCATCGACCAGCGAATGGCTCGACGCAAACTCCGTCAAAAACCGGTCGCCATCCTGCTCGATGTCTTCAAAATAATTATCGTGCATTTCCTGGTACGACCGCAGCACCGCCATGTAAAGCCGTTCGACACTGACGTGGTAACTCCGCCCGATGTTCATCACTGTCGAAATCATGGCACTGACTTTGGCGGGGGCTTCTGCCAGCAATTCCAGCAGATCGGAGGGGTCGATGCCCAGGAGTTCGAGCGGGATTTCGGTTAGAAACCGGGAGCGCAGCAGTTCGGAAATGGGTTCGAGTTTCTTGCTGAGTTTGAGGGATACCAGCGTGTCATAGTCCACGTCCATTGCCTTGGCAAGGGCCGCAATTTTATCCGTTTTGGGGTATTTTCGGCCTTTTTCGATTTCGGTCAGATACGAAACCGAAAGCCCGGAAATCTGGCCCAGTTCACTGATCGATAACCCTTTATCCAACCGAATCTGTTTTAATTTCAGTCCAAAAAGCAGGCGGATATGGTCGGTATAGACAGCCACTGAGTAGGGGAGGTTAAGGTTCTGATGGAAGTAAAAATACCGCTAAAAACGACGGTAAACAAAAAAGTCCACCCGGTTCGATTTATACCGGGTGGACTTTCTGAAAAATGAATCGGGATTATCGTCTCATTCCTTTATATGAACGGGTCCATTTGGCTACAGTGCCATTTTGGTTCAGGGTCGTGACCGATGTGACGGTGACGAGCCGGCCTTCAAACAGGCCCGAACCCAGGAATTCGGCATCATATTGTTTGTTGCCCAGCGTCATCTGGTCGCGGGTTCGGTTAACCGTAAACTTGGTTCCGTCCAGTTTAACGACATCGTTGGCGATGCTGAAACCCGGGAATTCGGTGGTCATTTTCAATTCATTTGACGCATCTCCTTTGCTGAAGGTCAGGACGCCCTTGCCGCTGTCTTCATTAAAATCGATGGATCCGATGATGGTTTTTGACGAATAATCAATGTCGTAGGTTCCGTAGTATTGTTCTCTTGGATCGACATTATCCGCTTCAGAATCGCTTTTTTTACAAGAAGATATACCCACTACGAGGATGAAAAAAACGACGATGAGTCTCATTGTGCCCTTTAGGTTTTTCAACGGTTGAAAAATAGATAGATAATAGGTCATTTCGCTATAGAACGAAATCGATTGCACATCTAATATATTTCACCGCAAATGATACGCCAGAAATGGGAATATTCAATGAAAATTAATCGTGTTCCAGGTATCCGCCAAAGACGACGCGGAGGATTTAATACTGCGCCAGCGCTATTGTGGGCAGCTCCATTCGTATTTGTTGATATGAACGCGCATCCGGGGATCGGTATCAGGATAGTTAAACATCAGAATGTCGTACTTGAGATTTCCCTGGTCGTCGTAAATATACTTTAAATCGAATTCGATTTTTGTGCTGGTGTCGAGTGAAATGATATCAGTGCGAAGATTTTTGTCTTTTTTACCGTAGAAAAAAAATGGATTTGGGATCGGATTGGGTTTGGTCAGATCGAATTCATACCGCTCGGCATCGGTGCCAACGTTGTTTCCATTCACAATGTTGTAGTTGGTGGAGCCCTGCCGGATAACATATCCTTCGGCATCGTAGGTTACGTTGGGGTCGATTACCAGGCCCAGACTATTCAGGGGCACTATTTTGGTAAAGGAAGGGGGGACCGGATAATGCCCGTAATCATCGGTTTGGGTTATCTGGAGTTCCGTAGGTGAAAGGTACTCGTAGGCGGTGGTGATGGTAGCGGTCGGTCTCCGGTAGCGAATGACGGCCTTTGAAAGCCTTCCCTGCGAATCATACTCAAAGGCCGCATTGCTTTCTTCACCACCCGATCGTAAATCTTCGGATTTACCATTTACGGCATATTGCTGACCATTGAGATCCAGAATATCAGCTACTATAAAATAACTTCCGGAAATGCCGGTTACTTGCTGCCCCAGGGTGACGGTTTCTCCGGGCGGTATCAGGTAAGTATCCAGCCGATTTAACGTATAACTAACCCGGCACGGGTTCGACTCTTCGGGATTCAGGTGATCCTGAACGGTGCAGGATCCAAGCAGGATGAGAAAACAAGCGGGGAGCAGGAAACGGTATAAGGAGTGCATAGGACAAAAAGATTAAGTAAGGGATAGATATAGATTTTTACAGATAGACATGTTTTTATTCGTAATCGTTGGAATGTGTTATAAATAAAATTAAAAATGATAATAATTGTATTAATTGGTTGTTAATCCGCTTATGTGGCCCCGAAAAGCAAACCGCCTTCTTGATTGGAATAAGAAACGTTCTTATTCCAATCAAGAAGGCGGTTTGGCAATAAACAGATGACCTTATTCCAGCGTCGCGTCTACACTGATGGCCGTATTGAATAACTTCGAAATCGGGCAGTTCTTTTCGGCATGCTCGACGAGTTCGTCAAATTTATCTTTCTCAAGACCCGGAACACTGGCCTTCACGGTCAGCTTCGAGCTGCTGATGCTGCTGCTGGCGGTGTCGAGCGAAACAACGGCTTTGGCGTCGATGAACGTGGCCGTAAAACCGGCTCCCTGAATGTTAAAGGCGAGTTGCATTGCAAAACAGCCGGCGTGGGCCGCAGCCGCCAGTTCTTCGGGATTGGTCCCTATGCCATCGGCAAAACGGGTGTTGAAAGAATATTGGGTTCCGTCCAGAACGGTGCTGGCGGTGCTGACGGTACCTTTACCATCTTTGCCTGAACCTTCCCAATGGGCGGTGGCATTGCGTTTGATTTCCATAAAGTGGATGTTTGTGTTTAAGCCGGAAAAGTAAGAAATGTTGCGGACAGCCCGGCAACTTACTTAGGATTTGGTCTAAAAATAATACTGACTTCACAAGGCAAAGTGGAATTGTGGCGAATGCTTCGTTTTTCAAACATCCTGAATAGCCCGAATGGCAGGGCAAAACCGTATTACATCCTGGCGGGTTCACCCACGACAAACCAATTGCTATGCAAATCCTAAAAAATCTGTTTCAGGTAGGCGGTGACCTGAACGGCATCACCTACGACCAGCCGGGGGCGCTGTGGAACGATGCCAATTCGTACGTTTTAAAGACGGAACAGGGGTTGATTCTGTTCGATTGTGGCTGCGGGGATACGATGGAGCAGATTTTTGCCAACATGCGGTATTGGGATCTTTCGCCGGACGACATTCGGTACTGCATTCTGACGCACGCCCATTTCGACCATGCCGGTGGAGGCCACCTTCTGAAGGAGCGAGGTGTTCACTTCATCGCCCTGGGCGAAACGGCGGATGCCGTTGGTTCCGGCGACGAACGCTGCTGTGGGTATCTCTATCACAAAACATTCCGGCCGTTTGCGGTGGATCGACGGGTGGCAGACGGTGAGAAACTATTGCTACTGGGCGTAGAAATCGACGTGATGCACCTGCCCGGCCACAGCCGGGGTTGTACGGCCTACCTGTTCAACTGGGAGCAGAAGCGGGTCGTCGTCAGTGGCGACGTGATCGGGACGCTGTTGAGCGGAGATTTTGGCTGGAGTGGCTCCATTGATTTCGACAAAAAGAGCTACACGGAGTCGCTGCGCCGGTTTGCCAAAGTGGACACCGATCTGATGCTGCCCGGTCACGGCATGATCTATTTTCACAAACCCCGCCGACGGGTCGAAGAAGCGCTGAATTCGGCCCTGATGCAGTGGCGGTAAGGCCGGAATTGAATGCCAAACCGCGCGCATATCCGCCCTCAAGCCGATGCTTTCTTCGACAAATGCACAATGCACTTGCCTTCGGTGTTGATATGAAAATTCGTATTCAAATACAGTTCATTGACTTTTCCGTTTTTCTCCAGAAATTCTTCCACCGCACACCAAACCTCCTCGTCCATAGAAACCTCCTCGACCAACAGGGTTCCGTGGGGTAGAATTCTTCGTTCAGGATCAAGATTCGTAATGATTGCCATCGTGTACCGAAGTGAAAAGGTAAAAACCGGGTGTTAGGTTAAGCGATCCAGAACCTCCTGCAAGATCCGGGCAAATTCTTTGTCGTTGGGCGACGTAAACAAATTGAAATGGTCGCCGGGAACTTCGTGAATGGTAATCCCATTCAAAGCGAACGGTTTCCAGCCCAGGTATTCAAAATCATCTACATAATAGCTGTGTTTTTTAGCCCGAAACAAGGTTACCGTAATCTCCTGGGGTTCCAGCCGGTACTTTCGGGACGCGATTTCGTTGGCTTCATTTACTTTATAGTAGTTGCCATGGAACACTTTCAGATGGTCTTCGTTGTAGCGAATTTTTCGATAAAACCGGTTTGCTTTTTTCTGTACAGATTTGGTTACATTGACTACGGTTTCGCGCGGGTTTTCTTTCAATAACGTCAGCACATATAGCCGCTCTTTGATCGCGGTGAGGGTGTTTTGCCAGGCTCTTGCGGGCCAGGGGTCGAAAAAATTGGACTGGTAGGCATACGTATCGAACATCGCGAGCATTTTCACTTCTTTCCCCATTTTGCGGAGTTGTTTGCTCATTTCATACGCGATGATCCCCCCAAACGAATACCCGGCTAAAGCATACGGGCCTTCGGGGTTTTGAGCCCTGATGGCATCGATATAATAGGCCGCAATCTCTTCAATACTCTCTAGTGGCTTATCTTCGCTGTTAATTCCCTTGGCCTGCAAGCCATAAACCGGTTGATCGGGGTCCATGCTTAAGGCCAGGGTGTTGAACAGCAGCACGTGAAGGCCCGCGCCGTGGACGATATACAGCGGAATTTTGGTTCCGTGTGGTTTGATCGGCACCAGCGAATCCCAGGTGACCGACCGGCCATTCATGTGCAGAATCGACGCCAGTTTTTCGATTGTCGAATATTCGAAGAGGGTTGCCAGCGGCAGGTTTTTACCGGTTTTTTTCTCCAGAAGGCTCATCACCTGTACCGCCGTCAGCGAATGGCCGCCCAGTTCGAAAAAGTTATCGAACACACTGATGTTTTCAATTTTCAAACACTCGGTCCAGATTTCGGCCACCAGTTTTTCAACATCCGTTCGCGGGCTCATAAAACCGGTTTCATTATCCCGTTCGCTCAGCGAGGGCGCAGGCAGTAACTTCCGGTCAATTTTGCCGTTGGCGGTGATCGGGAATTTCGAGAGGGCCACAAAGGCGCGGGGAACCATGTAGTCGGGAAGCTGTTGCCGGACCTGCTGTTTCCACTGCTGAACCAGTTCCTTCGGGAGGGCCTGGTTAATTTCCGGGGATTCGGAGACGACATAAGCCACCAACTGCTGGTCGCCGGGCCGGTCTTCCCGGGCAATGACCACCACTTCTTTTATTTCCGGGATCTGATGGATGGTATTCTCAATTTCGCCGAGCTCGATGCGGTGTCCCCTGATTTTCACCTGATGATCGATGCGGCCCAGGCAGAGGATTTCGCCGTTTTCCAGTAACCGCCCCAGATCGCCGGTGCGGTACATCCGCCCTCCCGGTGTCCCCACAAACGGATCGGCTACAAACCGCTCCCGGGTCAACTCGGGGCGGTTCAGATACCCCCGCGCCACGCCCGCGCCCCCAATCCACAGTTCCCCTATTTCGCCGTCGGCAACCGGCTGTTGCTGTTCATCCAGGATGTAAACCCAGGTGTTGTGGATGGGACGGCCAATCGTAATCGGCTCGCCCTTCCGGATGTGTTTCAGGGTGCCCCAGACCGTGGTTTCTGTAGGTCCGTATACGTTCCAGAGCTCATCGGTTTTTTCGATGAGCTTATCGGCCAGGTCCGGTGCCAGCGGTTCGCCCCCACACAGCACTTTCAGCGGCAGGGGTTTGTCCCAGCCCGAATCGAGCACCATCCGCCAGGTCGCGGGGGTGGCCTGCATGATGGTGACGGTCTGGGTTTCGATCAGTTCGCGCAAGGCCCGGCCATCGCGGGCGGTGGCCTGATCGGCCAGCCGGATGGAGGCTCCCACGATCAGGGGCAAAAACAGTTCAAGGCCAGCAATGTCGAAGGAAATGGTGGTGATCGCCAGGACGGTATCATTCGGCGTAATGCCGGGCTGCTGGATCATGCTCCAGAGGAAATTCACCAGGTTGTGGTGTTCGATGAGCACACCCTTGGGTTTGCCCGTAGAGCCGGAGGTGTAGAGAACGTAGGCCAGGTCATTCCCTTCCACAATTTGTTCAGGCTCCTCCTTCGAGTGGTTTTTTGACTCCCGTAACGCGGTTTCCAGGTGAATTTCCGGTGTGTCCGTATTCAGGTAGTGGTGGTATTTTTCAGAGGTAATTAGCGTTTTGGCCGACGCGTCTTCCAGCATAAACTGCAGACGATCCGCGGGGTAGTCGGGGTCCAGCGGCAGATAGGCGGCACCAGCTTTCAGAACCGCCAGCAGAATCATGACCATTTCCGGCGACCGATCCAGCATGATGCCAACGATGTCTCCGCGCTGAACGCCTTCTTGGGTCAGGTAGCGGGCGAGCTGGTTGGCCGTTTCGTTCAACAGCCGGTAGCTTATTTTTTGCCGGTTAAAGACGAGCGCTGTTTTATCCGGCTGCTGTCGGGCGGTTTGGGCAATCAGGGTCTGTGTCGGTGTATGATAGGGGTAATCGGTTTTGGTATAGTTTAATGGAACCCAATTTTTTTTCAGCGGTTTCTCTGCTTTGAAATCGATGTCGCGAATGGCAATGGAAGCATCGGCCACCACGGTTTCCAGAATCCGAACCAATCCGCTCATCATCTGATCGATGGTCTCCGCCTTGTATAACCCGGTGTTATACGTCCAATTTAGCATAAGTGCCTGATCGTCGCCACTGACATCCAGAAACAGCTCGAAATTTTCGTACTTTTTGGGTTGGTAAACGACCCGGTGGGAGAGTCCGACAAAGCTAAAATCGCCGTCTTTTCGATTAAAATTAAAGATGATCGGCACCAGCGGCACCCTGGAAATATCTCTGGGAACGTTCAGCTTTCTCAATAGACTGCCAAACGTCAGGCGCTGGTGCTCATGCGCATCGAGAACCGATTTTTTACACTGTTTTAAAAAGTCAGAAAAACCGAGGCCCGTTTCGATCTGGCTGCGCAAGGGCAATAAATTGACACAATGCCCCGCCAATTGCTGATAATCGGTGATGGATTGGCCGGCCGTCGGCAAACCGATGATCACATCGTCCTGCCCGGTCAGCCGGTGGATCAATACCTCGAAAGCCGCCAGCAGGGTGGTGGCAAAGCTGCACCCGGCCTTTGCGGCCACTTTCCGGACGGCGGTCACCAGAGCCGGTTCGAGGGTATAATCCAGGCGGTGGCAATCGAAGGTGCGGGAGGCTGGTCTGGGGAAATCGGTGGGCAGATCAAAAACCGGAATCTTCTTTTTGTACAGGTTCAACCAGAACGCTTCCGTCCGGAGGTAGTCATCACTGCTCAGATACTGAAACTGCCGCGTGGCATATTCCGCAAACGAAGGCGCTTCGGGTAGATCGGGAAGGGTGCCGTTGACAAAACTCGAATAAAATACACTCAAGTCGTTCAGAATGACGCCCATCGACCAGCCATCGCTGATGATGTGGTGCGTGGTCAGCACCAGTTCATGCACCTGATCCGACACCTTGAACAGACCCACTTTCAGTAAGGGACCCTGCAACAGGTCAAATACGTGCATCGTGTCCTGTTCCAGATAGTCCGCGAGCAAACGGTCTTTTTGGGCGGCCGGGTTGTGGGAAAGATCCTGGTAGAAAATTTCAATCTGCAGTTCTTTGTAGACGTAGATGTGTTCACCGTTGGGGCTGACGACGGAACGTAAAGCGTCGTGTCGGTCAACCACCGCCTGAACCGCCTGGGTCATGGCATGGCGATCCAATGCCCCTTCCAATCGCAGCGTGTTCGTTAGATTATAAGACCGGTTGGCATTATCTCCACCCAACAGACAGGCGATCCAAATTTCGGTTTGCGGCCCGGTAGACGGTGCTATTTGCGCAATTTCGGGACCCGCAAAAGGGTCAAAATCAACCGCTATCGTTTTAGGCATCGTAAAGTTTGCTACCATTCTGGTTAGAGTATGATCTGTAAATAGCTCCCGGGTTTCTCGGGATCTGAGATGAACCACGCCGGATTTCCATCCCGGTCTTTGCCCAGCCGGGCCCCCGGAACGGGCGGTTCTGTAAACGCATAGTCCGGGAAAGACCGCTCGGATCGTGGCATTTTCAAGACGGTTTTCGGCCGTTCAACGACGGCCTCCGGGGTTTTGACGGAACTGGTTTTTCCTGCCCCGTTCAGACCCGGCAGAACGGCTTGGGAAGCCAGGGACGGCAGGTTCTGCAGGGTATTCTGGAGGTATTCAATTTTTTCGGTCAAGATCTGCAACTGCCGGGCCATCTGATCCATGGCCGGATCACGGTTTACAACGGCCGTTCCTGTCTGGGCGAGTGCCGGAGCCGGTTGGGACTCAGGAGCGGGTGTCTGAGGCTCATAAGCGCCAGCCGGCAAGTCCCGGTCGAGGTAGGCCACCAGGGCATCCAGTGTGCCGTATTCCTCATTCAGTTGGCGGAAGGTAATGGGCAACCCAAACTCTTTTTTCAGGGTGGAGGATACCTGCGTCAGCAGCAACGAATCCAGTCCCATTTCATAAAAGCTCAGTTCCGGTCGCATCTGGTCCACCGCAATGCCGGATGCATTTTTCAGCTTTTCCCGCACGATTTGGATAAGAATCTCTTTGCGGCTGTTGGTTTGGGGCCGGGCGACCTCAGGCCGGTTGGCCGTCACTTGCGATTGCTCCCCCGACCCCACTGATGAACTGATCGCGGACGCAGCGGGTTTTGGTGGATCGACCCAATACCGTTTTCGATCGAAAGCATACGTGGGCAGGTCTGCTTTTGCCCGGTTTTGATGGCGGTAGAAAGCATGCCAGTCGGGTTCCAGCCCTTGGAGCCACACCTGACCCAGCCCATTCAGCAATGCCTGATAATCGGTTGACACGCCTTTTCGGTCGAGGCTGGTGGCCAGCGCGGCCGGTTTGGACCCCGCCTGCTGGCGGGCCAGGGTGGTCAGGCCGCTACCGGGCCCAACTTCCAGCAGCACCGGTCGGTTCAATTCAAAAACAGAGTCCAGGGCATCGGCGAAGCGCACGGGCAGGCGCAGGTGGGTGGCCCAGTAGGCCGGGTCCGTCGCCTGCGCATCCGTCAGCCAGGTGCCGCTTACCGTCGAGATAACCGGTTTTCGCGGATGCTGTAAACGAACCTGCTGAACGGTTTTTTCAAAGACAGGTACGACCGAATCCATCATGTTTGAATGAAAAGCGTGACTCGTTGCCAGCACCCGATTCGGTATTTCTTTTTGATCCAGAAGTCTGGCAAAGCAGGCAATTTCTTCATCCTCACCGGCAACCACACACAGGGAATGGCTGTTGAAAGCCGCCACGGATAAGGTTTCGGGCATCAGGGCGGTCATCTGCTCCGCGCCGGCCCGCACCGAGAGCATGCTGCCTGTAGGAAGTTCGCTCACCAACCGGCCGCGAACCGCAATCAGCCGGATGGCATCTTCCAGCGAAAAAATACCGGCCAGATGCGCACCGACAAATTCACCAATGCTATGGCCACAAAATACGGTGGGCTCGATGCCCCAACTCAGCCAGACCCTCGCCAGGGCATATTCGGTGACAAAAATAGCCGGCTGCGTAAACCGCGTATTTTTGAGTCGTTCTTCCGTTTCCCGGTTGGTTTCGTCGGGAAACAGAACCTGGCGGATATCGACTTCCAGGTGTTCCCGGAGCAGGTCGGCACAGTGGTCTACGGCCTGTTTGTAAACCGGCTCGTTCTCATACAGGTCGCGGCCCATGTTGAGGTATTGCGCGCCCTGGCCCGGAAAAAGAAAGACCACATCGCCCGGTGGTTCCTGTAGCGTTTTCTGGCTCGATGCCGGGATATTTTCATTTCTTAATTGCCCGATCAGTGCCTCCGTCGACGTAGCGGTTACAAATCGCCGGTGGTTGAAATCCGCCCGGGCCGTTTGCAGGGTAAACGCCACATCCGCCAGATTCAAGGTCCGGTTTTGCGTCAGGTGTACTGCCAGTAGCTGGCCATACGCTTCCCGGCTGGCCGTCGATTTGGCCGACCAGGTGATCAATTGAACCGGGCGTTGCGGTTCTGCCGGATCGGTAAGGGGCATTACTCCCTCACCGACGAACTCCTCCAGTACGATATGAACATTCGTTCCACCCACCCCGAAAGAGCTGACGCCCGCCCGGCGGGGCTGGTCAGGATTTGAAACCGACGCTGGCCAGGCACCAAACGCAGTATTCACAAAAAACGGGCTGTTGGCGAAATCAATGGACGGATTCGGCGTCGAGAAATGGAGCGTGGCCGGAATTTGTTTGTGATGCAGCGCCAGGGCCGTTTTAATAAATCCGGCTACCCCGGCGGCAGCGTCCAGGTGCCCCATGTTGCTTTTGATGGAACCGATGGCGCAATATTGGGTGGGAACCTGATTCCCGAAAGCCATTTTTAACCCTTCAATTTCGATGGGATCACCAATTGGTGTGGCCGTTCCGTGGGCTTCAACGTAGCTGATGGTCGCCGGATCGATGCGGGCATCGTCGATCGCCATTCGGATGGCCCCCGCCTGTCCTTCGGCACTGGGGGCCGTAAAGCTCCCCTTGCCGCTTCCATCGTTGTTGACACCGGTTCCTTTGATGATGGCATAGATGGTGTCCCCATCCTGTTGGGCGGCTTCGGCATTTTTCAACAACACTACCCCCGCGCCATCGCTGAAAACCGTTCCCTGTGCATCCGAATCGAACGAGCGGCAATGCCCGTCGCGGCTATAAATGGAACCCTCTTCGTAGAGATGACCACTCATCAACGGAGCCCGAATACTGGACCCGCCTGCCAAGGCAACATCACACTGGCCGTTGCGAAGGCTGTCGACGGCCTGCGCGATCGCCAGCAGGGAGGTTGAACAGGCGGAATGAACGCTGACCGCCGGCCCCGTTAAATTCAGTTGGTAGGCCGTCCGGGTGGCGATGTAATCTTTTTCATTCGCGGTCATCACCTGATAGCTGCCGACCTGATTCATCAGGAATGGATTAGTCAGCACATGGTTGTAGTAATAGGTATTGTTGCCACAGCCCGCATAAACCCCAATCAATCCATCATATTTTTGGGGTAAATAACCGCCATGCTCCAGGGCTTCCCAGGCAATTTCAAGGAAAATCCGTTGCTGGGGGTCCATGAGTTCTACCAGTTTCGGATTCAGGCCAAAAAAGCGGGGGTCGAACTGACTGGCACCTGAAACGACGCCCCGGGCTTTCACGTAGTTTTCGTCCTGTGTCAGTTCGGCGGGCAACGATTGGTCCAGTTCTTCGTCGGTAAAAAAGGAGATGGTTTCCCGGCCTTCCTTCAAAACTGTCCACAACTCTTCAATCGTATTGGCACCGGGAAAACGCCCGGCCATGCCGATAACGGCGATGTCGCCCGTACTGCCCGACCGGTTTACGGTCTTTCGTTTGGGGGCGGAATTTCCTTTTTTACCTTCCAGAAAGCCGGCCAGCCCGGCTACCGTCGGGTATTGATAAATGGTTGTTACGGGCAATTCATAGGCATATTTTTCTTTCAGGCTGAGCATCATTCGCAGCGCCAAAAACGAGTTGCCACCCAATTCGAAAAAGTTATCCTGAATGCTGACGTGGTTTACCTTCAGAAGTTCTTTCCAAAGGTCTACCAGGTTGTTTTCCACTTTCGTGCCCGGCGAGATGAACTCCCTCGTTAGCAACTCGGAGGCATCGGGGTTGGGCAAAGCTTTGCGGTCGACCTTGCCGTTGCTGGTTAACGGGATTTCAGTCAGTTCCATCAACAATTGCGGAACCATGTAATCCGGCAGTTTGGACTGCAAAAACTGGATCGCGGCCTGTTTATTAAATTCTCCTTCGGGAATAAGGTATCCGATCAGGCGTTTGTCTCCGCCCGGCCCTTCCTTGGCGTCGACGACACACTGTTTGACGCCGGGAAACTGATGCAGGACGTTGTCAATCTCGCCGAGCTCAATCCGATAGCCTCTGATTTTTACCTGATGATCGATGCGGCCCAGGCAGAGGATTTCGCCGTTTTCCAGAAACCGCCCCAGATCCCCCGTGCGGTACATCCGCCCTCCCGGTGTTTGGGCAAACGGATCGGCCACAAACCGTTCCTGGGTCAACTCGGGGCGGTTCAGGTAGCCCCGTGCGACGCCAGCCCCTCCAATCCACAATTCCCCGACTTCGCCTTCCGCTACCGGTTGTTGCTGTTCATCCAGGATGTAGACCAGGACGTTGTGGATGGGGTGGCCCACGGTGATCGTTTCGCCCAGCCGGATGTGTTTCACGGTGGCCCAAACCGTTGTTTCCGTAGGTCCGTACAGGTTCCATATTTCAGCCGCTTTGCCGGTGAGCTTTTCCACCAAGTCCTGCGCCATGGGTTCGCCCCCGCAGAGCACTTTCAGGGGCAGCGATTTTTTCCAGCCTGAATCGAGCATCATCCGCCACGTGAACGGGGTGGCCTGCATGATGGTGATGTTGTGGTTCTCAATCAGGTTCAGTAAAGCGCGGCCATCACGGGAGGTGGTCAGATCGGTCAGCCGGACGGAGGCTCCCACGATCAGGGGCAGAAACAGATCGAGGCCGGCGATGTCGAAGGAAATGGTGGTGACCGCCAGAATGGTATCGCTGGGCGTGATGCCGGGCTTATCGATCATGCTCCAGAGGAAGTTCACCAGGTTGTGGTGCTCGATAAGCACGCCTTTGGGTTTGCCGGTGGAGCCTGAGGTGTAGAGGACGTAGGCCAGATCCTGGGGCGTGAACGCATTTGAAGGAGGTTGGGTAGACTCCCGGGCAATCATCTCCCAGTCCCGATCGATAAACACCGGTTCCAATTTTTCCCGGCCCTTCAGTAGAAAACTGGAGGGGGCATCCGTAACTGCCAGACAACTATCACTATCGGAAAGCATGTAAGCAACCCGGTCCTGCGGGTATTCCGGATCGATAGGTACATAGGCCCCGCCTGCCTTCAGAATCCCCAGAATGCCCACCAGCAACTCTAGCGAGCGATTCAGGCAGATGGGGACAAGGGTTCCGGCCTTTATGTTCTTTTTTTTGAGATAATTGGCCAGTTGACTGGATTTATCATCCAGTTGTTGATACGTTATTTGTTGGTCATTAAAAGTCATGGCTACCTTATCCGGTGTTCTTTTGACCTGCTCACGGAATAAGGTTACGACGGTTTTATTTTCAGGAAATGGAATCATAAAATCAGGGATTGGCAAAGCCGATTTGTCAATTTCTCCCGTGCTGGTTCTGGGGAAATCTTTCAGCCAGATATAATGGGAAGGAATCATATAATCCGGTAAATGCTGTGCCAAAGCCGACCGAATGGCGGAAGTTTCCGGCTCCGTTTCTGTGGCAATCAGGTAAGCAACTAACGTTGTCTGAACTAGTTGATTCTTCCGTTTTAGTACGATTGCCTGCCGGATGCCGGCCTGTTGCTGTAAAACAATCTCGATGGTATCAGTATCATATCGTTCCATTCAATATTGATTTTAAAACGTTCAGGAATTTACAGTATTCATCCCGGATGAAGGTGAAATCGTACTTATTTAGTATGGCGAAAAAGGCAATAACGTTAACGGATATAACTCCAGATAAACTTTTTAATCGTAAAAGAGTAGTACGGGAATGAGATGCACATACAAACCATTGGGTTTGTTGTGACATGCGATGTGTGTGTAATAAAAAAAGACTCTTGCTCAAGTAAGATGGTACGATGGTGGCAATCTTAAGCAGATCGCATGGTTTCATCTATTAAAAAACGATGACATTGCAAATTAAATAGTAATTAAAATAATTCGCACGATTACTTGTAAATTATTTTCAACAAATTAAGTATTTATCCTCATAACAATCGCTGTCTGCTGCTGCAAATTCTAAATAAATACCAGACACAGGATCAGGGCGGAATGCGCTAAAAAGACCACTCCAACACGGAATTAGCCCTTCTCGTTTGGTTTAATCCTACAAAATCTGGTAGAAGTCTTAATAAGCACCGTCGTACGATGAATGGATACGAAAAAGAAAGGTGTCAAGTGACTTTCAGCTATAACATCTGATAAGGTGAGCACCTGGAAGTCGAACTTTTTTGCTTATGGGCAAGAGAAGGGGAGAAGAAGGCAGAGGACTTTCAAAACTAGCAAACGGCGATTTGATTTTCTGCCAGGCAAACTGGGGCGGGTAGTTTCAAGCCGCTTGAAACTGGCAGAAAATTCCTGTCCTGTATGGTATAATCGTAAACTTAGCGTTGAGAATGACGTTATTTTCGGGATTAAAAATAACGTCGTTCTCAACGCTGAAAAATACGTCTAAAATAACGTCAAATTGTATTTCTTTTTTTCGCGTTCGATCTTTTCCTGAATGGCTTCAATCACCCAGTCGTGAACGGAGATCGTAATTTTCCGGCTGCGGCTCCGGGGGCGTTTGTCTCGGAGTTGTTTGATGGTCTCCATTTCGGAGGCTGTCATTATGAGTTTAATACTCTTCATCTCCTCCGGGTCGTCCTGACCCATGCGGTTTTTTGCGGTTGGACTGCCCCCCTGGCTGATGAATTGCTGGATCTTTTTCTCGGATACCTTTCGGATGGGTTGTTCCGGTTTTGGCGGCTCCGGGGCTTTTGAAATGGCCATAACAGACGTTTTTTAAGAGGTTAAAAATAACGTATTTTTCAACGTTATTTCAGACGTTTATTTCTGCGCCTAATTTTTCCATAATTATCTTGAAAACCATCGTGATTTCGTGAATGGCTTTCTGGTCAGCAGGCTGGTTTTCGATGACGCCAAGACCATTGCTGGAGGCATTGGCAAAACTCTTGCGTGAAACGATGGGCGGTCCCACGTATTCGATGACGCTGCTTTCCTGCAGCAGTTCTGCCGAGTCTTTGTTGTCGGTGCCTTTCGGATCGGCCCGGTTCAGAAGGGCAAACGCGTGAAGGTCGGTGGGTTTCAGCGCACGGACTTCTTTCACCAGCGTCTCGACGTCGGCGATGGTCCACAAATCGAAACTGCGCGGGTTAAAAGGAACCAGCAGTGCATCCGATACAAACAGGGCCGCCCGCTGGCTCATCGTATCGCGTCCCCCGGAGTCGATGACAATGTGATCGAACTTGGGTTTGAATTTTGCCACCTGCTGGCGGACAGCATCACCGGTCAAAACCGTTGCTGTATAACCGCTGTTTCCGTCGGTGTTCACTTCCCGCCATTTGGAAAATTTGGTGGCCGTCTGCTGTTCGTCGGCATCCACCAGCAACACATCAAAACCCTGTTTGGACAACCATACGGTGAGGTTTGTAGCAATGGTAGACTTCCCGCTACCCCCCTTAATGCCACCTAGAGTAAAAATCATACTGTTCAGATTAACGTTGATTGAAACGTCAAATATACTGCAAAGAATCACCTTATAAAAAACGTCTTAATTAACGTCAAATGGAAGGTGAAACGAAGACCAGTTCTCTTACCTGGGAGAGTGAACGGCTGAAATCTGACCTACTGGAAGCGAAGATGATGGCTCTAAAAAAGGTAGTCGAAAGAAAGGGTTAGAGAGCTTTTTTGTTGTCAATGTTACTTCATCCTTCTATATTTAGCCTAATTCAATTGATAATTTTGAGTTTTAGCAATATTTCCAAATTTTACACCTAAAATTTCTATTTATGTTCCAGATAAAGTCAGCATTTATGCTGTTGGTAGTAGTATTGTTGGGTCAATCCGCGCGCGCTCAAAAAGAAAAAACAGCGGCTATTTCTCAATTAGACAAACAATATTCCCATTATTCGGCTCTCGCGCAGCGAATCTGGAAACTGGCTGAGCCTGGTTATCTGGAAAACGAAACCAGCAAACTGCTCCAGAAAGAATTACAGGATCAGGGTTTCAGCATCACGACGGGCGTGGCGGATATGCCTACGGCCTTCGTGGCCAGTTTCGGGAAAGGCGCACCGGTGATCAGTATTCTGGCTGAAATGGATGCCCTGCCCGGTTTGTCGCAGGATTCCGTGCCGGTGCGCAAACCGCTCGTACCGAATGCCTATGGTCACGCCTGTGGGCATAATCTGTTCGGAGTGGGTTCGGTCGCTGCGGCCATAGCGGCCAAAAACTACCTGCAGCAGTCCGGTAAATCTGGCACGATTCAGTTGGTAGGCACTCCGGCCGAAGAAGGCGCGGGTGGTGGTAAAACGTATCTGGTCAAGGCGGGTCTTTTCGATAAAGTCGATGCGGTGCTGCACTGGCATCCGGGCGATAACAACAGCGCGAGTCCGTCGTCCTCGCTGGCCTACCGCGTTGCTACCTTTCAGTTCAACGGATTGGCCGCCCATGCTGCAGCCGCTCCCGAAAAAGGCCGGTCGGCCCTCGATGCCGTCGAAGCGATGAACTACATGGTCAACATGATGCGTGAACACGTGACGTCCAGCACCCGGATTCACTATGTTATCAAGAAGGGCGGTCTGACGTCCAACATCGTTCCCGACTACGCCGAGGTGGAATACACCATTCGCCATCCGTCGGCAAAAGGCCTGGAAGAAGTGTGGGCGCGGTTGATGAAAACCGCTCAGGCGGCTGCGCTCGGCACCGAAACGACGATGACCCACGAAGTGATGGCGGGGCTCTATAACCTGCTGCCGAATGAAACCCTGGCGAAGCTCATGCAAAAAAATCTGGAGCAGGTAGGGGGCAACAAGTATACGCCCGCCGAAACGGAATTCGCCAACAAAATCCGTAAAACCGTTAATTCGGAAAGTCTGCCGCCCTTAAGTCGCGCTTCCGACATTCAGCCGTATGCCCTGAACGGTGTGGGTTCGGCGTCCACGGATGTCGGAGATGTCAGTTGGGTGTTGCCAACGGTCGGGCTGTCGGCGGCCACCTGGGTGCCGGGCGTTCCGGCGCATAGCTGGCAGGCCGTAGCTTGCGATGGCATGTCGATCGGTTTTAAAGGCATGCTGGTGGCGGCCAAAACCATTTCGCTGACGGCCATCGATCTTTTTCAGCAACCGGCCGTCATCGAGCAGGCCAAAGTTGAATTGAACAAAGCGCGGGGCGAAGGGTTCGTCTACAAATCGCTGGCCGGTGATCGGAAACCACCACTGGATTACCGGAAATAAAGTCTGGGAGGAGTCTTTACATCAGCCTGGCTATTTCAAAGTGCATGCCGTCGAGCCGGGTAAAGTGACCACCCCAGTAAAAACCGTGTTTGTTGGCAATCGGGACCAGTTCGCGCAGACTCCCTTTTTTTCCGACGAGAGCGGGCATCGTCGACAGCATGTTCTGGGGTACATTGATATCGAAAGCCGTACCGAAAGCGTGGTTGCTCAACTCGGTGCGGCTGCCCCGGACAAACCGGGGTACGAACGATCCGGCGTAGCTCAACACCAGATCGATCAAGCCCTCGTTCTCCCACTCGGCCCACATAGACACCAGTTGGGGAGTAGCCAGATGGTGAAATCGAATGGTGCCATTGGCCGGAGCACCGGTTTTTCCGATCAGTTGCGGTATGGTTACTTTGACGATGTTTTTGGATTCCCAGTCGTCCAGGATCTTGATGTTTTCCGGATTTCCGGGAATGGGGGCAGCCGCGAATTTAAACTTTCCGAACAGTGCCTGACGGGCGGTTAGGCCAGCAAGTGGGGCGAAATCGGGTTTCTGAGGCCAGTTGGGTCCTTCTTTGGCCGGGTCGGGGTTGGTCAAAACCGGGAAGCCCAGTTGCATGGCAACGCCGACGGTTTTGTTGCCGACAACGCCATCGTCCAGCAGGTTATTTTTCTTCTGAAAAGCAACCGTCGCTTCGTGCGTCCGCAGGCCAAACTTGCCATCGGCCACACCGAGTTCAAAACCCTGCCCGATCAGGAATAATTGCCATTTTTTAACGTCGGCTCCTTTGCTGTTTTGTTTGAGGACTTGCATGGTTACGGTGCGTTGGAAAAAGAAAGATACGGTTCACCAACGGGGTTCCATACCGATGGAGAATAGCCCGGTTTGAACGTGCCTGGTCAGGAATACAGTACTGAAATAGAATGGAGAAAATAATAACGTTGAGTAATGGTAGCTTTTTTTAAAAGAAACGAACGGTTTAACGGTACACGTAAATAAAATGGTTAACAGTAGGGTATCTGTAATGAACCGGAATCACATTATAACTTTAAATCACCGTAGTTTAAACGGGTAACAAAAAAATAATGTCGGGTTTGTACTTCGTATTGCTTGACCGATTGATGATCATGACTAAACGTACAAAAACTTTTTAAAGGATTACGCCTTGTATTTAGCAAACGGTAAAGATCCCCGCTTTTACGCTTTGAACACCGCTGTCGAGCGGATTCTTTGTGTTCTCGACTATCCTGAATCAATCTATTTTTATTCTGGCTGTCGAGTGAATTTTATCTTAACCGAAGAGTCAACGCGCATCCTTCAATCCGTCGATTACCGCTGTTTCCACCCAAAAAATATCACCGTCCCGGGAAAAGAACAGGTATTTTCCATCATTGGTCAGGAAAGGACAAAACTCGTAGGCACCGGTATTGATCGCAGAACCCATGTTTTTTGCTTGTTGCCACTCGCCGGTGTTGTTCTTGAAGCTGATGTATAAATCGCCTTTGCCAAACCCGTCCGGGCGCTCGGCGCAGAAAATGACGAATTGTTCATCCGGTGACACGAAAACATCGGCTTCGTAATGGGTTGTGTTGACAGCAGGAGGTAGAGGCTGGGAAGCCTGGAATTTCCCCATTACAGACCGGGAAAACCGGATATCATAATTCTTATCCGTTGAGGCATCGGTGCCGCCATTCGACGAAAAATACATCGTACCCGCTTTCGTGATGGACATGTAATACTCATTCTTGCTGGTGTTGATGGCGGTTCCGGCATTAATCGGCACAGTCGACCAACCGTCTTTTTTTCGCTCAAGATACCAGATGTCAAAATCCTTCTTCTGGCCCTGCCCATCGACCGCCCGATCCGAAATAAAATACAAACGATTTCCATCCGGCGATAAAAATGGATCATTGTACTCGTATCGATCACTGCCAATGACGGTTTTGGGCGCGGTCCAGGCCTTGTTTTCAAACCGTATGCACCGAATCTGGGGTTTTTTATTGATGATAACTGCGTAATAAAATTCCGTACCGTCGCTCGAAAAAACCGACCCATATTCGTAATGATCTTTCAATGAAACCAGGTCAGGGGCAAATACGCTGGGTATCCGGCCCGGCAGATTCTGATTCAAATACGAGGTGGTTTTTTGCGCTTGCAACGAACCGGAGCAAATGAGTAATAGCGCAAGTACTGTCCGTAAACAATTCATAAGAGGGTAGAGGTTTGAATGAAACTGGCCTTGATAAATCTAATTTTAACGAAAATCATACCAGATAGTAAGTGGTTAAACTACAATAAATTGCTGAAATTCTGAACAGATATTCCGGTGCGGGATCACACCTTTTGTGCGGTATTGAACGGATTTTGTGGGTCGTAAATACGGAATGATTATATCAACAAAAAAGTCACTGCCTAACCAGACAATGACTTTCCAATTCATTAACCTAATGTATAGGTTAAAAGTACGAGTCCCTCTTTATCGAAGCTGTCTGATTTGGGAATGATCCTGTCAATTTTGGGAATAAATGAACCGGATTACCGATTTCACTTAGACGTGCCGGTAGTAAGTCAATCCGGCGTAGAAACGGAACCTTATAAAATAAAATAACCCGCTCATTGTGAGTGGGTTATTTTTCGCAGAGAGAGCGGGATTGGAACGCTCCCTATATTTTCAGTAGGTAATTATTTGAATTTAAACCGATTACGCTTCTTGCTTCTGAAGCGTTTAGTAGACGTAACCGTATCTGTAACCTCGGCAATGCCAAAAAAATAGATTACGCCGGTTGGGCGTAACCTAAACGAATGATTTTCGTGGCAGGGTGTTCGATGGTTAAAGACCGGTCCACAGTTACGTCTTCAGACTTTCCCACGAGAGCGTCGACTGTGCGTTGCAATCCGGCAATCTGCTGATCTTTGACTTTCAGCTGTTCAAGCAGCTTTGAAAAGTTTTGCTCCAATAAGATTAAGTGTTCCTGAAGGTAGCCGTCTGCCTTTGCGGACTCTTTTTGGTTCCCTCTGAGCATCTCACCTTCCCCATTCATTAACCAAGTTGGGTTTATATCTGGGAACTTCTTGAAGATTGCCTCAAGGACATCGTAGCTTGGTCTGGTTTTCCCTTTTACAATGCTTTCAATTGCGTTGTAACTTTTTTCGATAGCTTTTGCAAAGCTGCTGGTGTTCATATTGAACTCCTTAATCAGTTTACTGAGTCGTTCGTGAATTGTTGTATCCATGATTTAAGATTTTACATTTTTCTCAACAACTGTTCTTTTTGCTGCTCGTACTCTTGGTCAGTAATCATATTGTTTTGACGCAATGCAGCCAATTTTTCAAGCTTCTCTACATTAGAAATCTTTTCATAACCTTGTCTGCCCGCATTGTATTTATTGTTGAAAGATTCTTCGCTCATTGAAATCAATATTATACACTCAATAAGTGCAATTACTGCTGGAATAAATGTTCAGCAAAACAGTAGATAAGCAACTCCCCACCCAGTTTGGCGTAAGTAGAATTTATGTATTCCCAAGCCGCCAAGAAAGAATGCTAGAAGAGCTGCTGTTGATTTTGATTTCATAGAATGGTGTATTTTCTGGTTGAAAGAGAAAAAATGTTGTACTGTAATTAGTGTCCTCACTTCTTTGTAATATATTGAATATCAATGATATATGAATAGTAAAAAAAATTTACACCATAATTAGTTTTTTATTCACCAATATTGGTGTATAATTGCCTGCGAATTCATTACGAACTTACTACGATTTGGTTAATAATCACCAAAAATTGTGTGAATTCTTCGTAAACGGTCAAATAAAAAGTTGGAAGGCAAAACCGGTAGGCAATGAGATTCCTGGACGAAACGCTGATTGAAAAGTGGGAAGACGGCTCCATTCCGAAAAAAGCGAAAGGGGAGTTGGTGAAGAAGTTCAATCTACAATTTCATTATACGCCCACGTCGAACGCGTTTAATGAGTTGATTTTGAAGAAGGCCCAGCCGACGCCTGATCAGTACCAATTTTTGCTCGACCAGATCACCTATTACTGGGCATTTTACAACGAGCCGCAACTGGCGGAAAAGGTATGAGCAAGGGAATTATTCAGGAGCGGCTTACTCAGCTTGGCTTTAAAATCGATCCAAAACAAGAATCAACGCATATTCTCGCTGATTTAGAGGTCAAGTACGAGGGTCAGTTTTTTCTAAAAATTGATTTGCGGATTCAGACCATCAATTTCTCATTCAGCGAGCGGTTTGGTGAAAAAAGTCTGCTTTATCTACAGACGTTTACCGATGTAGATCACCTGGTTGAACTGATAAAAGGCAACTACATTTTTGATGAAATGGTCACTACCCGGACGCCCGATTCCACCCGGCTGCTGGACGTTGTGTTGCCCATTCAGGCCGAGTGGTACAGGCGTGATTTGGGCGATATAGAGCCCTTGTTGAATTGGATTAGGACCGGAGCTTCTCATCTATTCGCTGGCGAAATTCCGGACAGCAAGCCTCAATCACTGGGTCTACACTGCCAGAACCTGGATAAGCCTGGTGTTGAACAAACCGAATAACGGTGTCTTTATTCGGGCATTTCGGGCAATGCATGCCCTTCAATTTAGGGATATATGCAAAGTCACGTATCGTACGGGCTTTTTCATCAAGGCCAACACCAGTGCGACAATTGTAAGTGATTTTTCCCATTGCGGAGTGGGGGAGTTTAAGTGGATATTAGTTTGCACTTACAAACTTAACTCCCCGCTCTGCACAATACAAACCCGGCAACAAACGCCCTATGAACACTTTACAGCTTTGGTGCTACCCTTTGCCGTTTTGGCTCGTGTTGGCGGGTGTTTCGGTTCTTTTCTTTCTGTTCCTGATGGTGGCCGTTTTGTGGAACATACGGCCCGTAAAATCGAGACCCGATGAACGTCTGGTATCAGGAAACTGACACGATCGACGGGCCGGTCTGGATGCTGGTTCAGTTGAGCATCACCCTACTGGGCGACATGGACGTCAGGCTGTTGGCCGTCGTCGGTCAGCGTTGGAATGGCGGTTGGCAGGGGTTCATCACCCGAAAAAGGATTTTTCCGGACGAAGACCCGGCGGTGATGTTGGGGGTTCATGCCAACAAATACGAGGCTATGGGCGAAGTGATGGATCACCTGGGCGTAACCGCTGAAAGTTTTCTTCCGGAAGATGTTTGAGACCAGTCCCACCTTCCGGCAGCTCTACGACCAGGCCCGCAAACTGAAACAGAAGCGCGAGGCCGAACAGATGCGGCTCAAACTGTCGGACCCCCGCTTGAGCCGGGAGATCGACGACCTGGGCCGAACCATGGATTTACTGGTGCTGGCGTTCCGGAAGGTCGTGCCGGAAGGAGCCAGGGCAGACGATAAGTGATAGTAACAGAGGTAGACTGCTGTTATGCTGGCCAGACCAGATTCAGGCCAGCATACTAAAAATCGCGGGGTAGAGCAGTTGGTAGCTCGCAAGGCTCATAACCTTGAGGTCGTCGGTTCGAGTCCGACCCCCGCCACAATGGATTCGGGAATCCAGAATTAGGTTAAGGGTTTAGGAATTCATCAACAGCAATACCGGTTGGCACCTGCCGACCGGTATTCTCACCAACCACCCCGGTTCAGGCGGGTTCGATTCCCCCGGTGGTTCTTTTGCTTCGGAGCCTTTTAGAGTGCAGTCGGTCCGAACCCGGCACCCGGAGCATATTTCAGAACGCATTCTGACCCC
This sequence comes from Larkinella fluvii, assembly GCF_051857545.1. Classification (NCBI taxonomy): domain Bacteria; kingdom Pseudomonadati; phylum Bacteroidota; class Cytophagia; order Cytophagales; family Spirosomataceae; genus Larkinella; species Larkinella fluvii. The sequence goes on from NZ_JBPZHB010000004.1 coordinate 527,228, forward strand.
GAAAACGGGCCAGTCTTTGACAGAAGTACACCCCATGAGTAACGTTCGGATTATCGAAAAAGACGTATTTACCCGCCTGCACCAGCACGTGCAGGCCCATAACGCGAAGCAAACCAAGCTTCGGCACCACATTCGACTGGGGTCGCTGCTGACGTTTGAAGCCGTTGTGGTGCAGTATATCAAGCGGTTCCGGGAAGCCAGCTATCTGCCCGAATTTCCCGATAGCGACATCCTGCCCAGCTATTACAGCAGCCGCAAGCGCCTGGCCGAGCTCACCAAATGTTGCCGCAAAACGATCTATAACCACCTCGGTTTGCTGGCCGACGCGGGGCTGGTGGCCAAGATTTGGCACGGTCGCCAGCACGATTTTGAATTGTGGATAAACCCCTGGTTTATCCTGGGTGATTGTTATGAGGAACCCGTCATTTGTGATTTGTCGGCCCAACTTCCCCCGCCCTTCCACCCGGATAGGCGGCAAAGTTTACCCCTTAAAAGCTCTTATGATACATCAGAAAGTCATAACAGTTCTAAATGCGGTGTTGAAATTGGGGAAAAACCGGGGGTGCCAAAGCTGGCGGAGTTGCTTCCCCCATTTCAACGGGCTGTTTTAAACACTTTAGATACGGCAGATACGTCAGAAAGGCGGGACGCGCACCCTACCGGCGATGCGTCAGAAACGTCAGAAAATGGCGGGGGGGCGCGGCCCGGCGAAAATTCGGGTCACAACCCCACTGAACAAAACAAGGCCGGAAAACGGCTAAAAAGCCGCTTAGGGCTTGACGATAAGGCGGGACAGCAGGCGGCCGGAGAAACTGAGGGCATAAGACCCCCGCAGCCGGCCGCAGCTCCGTTACCCGCAAAGCCTTCACTGAGAGATTTTTATAAAGAATTGGTGGTGGCTTTCTGGGACATCGTTCAGCCGCAGCTCTGGCCCGACGATCTGATCGGCGACCGGCACACCGGCCAGATTCTCAACATCATCTGGCGGGATGTCTTCGGCAGTTTTGCCAGCGAACCCGCCGAAAATGCGGCCACCGAGCTGTACCTGATGCGGCTCAAGCAAATTGAAAAAGCCACAGCTCACGCCCGGCGGCACCGGTGGACGAGCTTCCTGCCTCCGAAGCTGTATTTCTCGCTCCCGTATTACCAGGAGCAGAAAAAAAACAACCAGAAAGGTTCCTTCTGGTTCACTTACGAATGGCTCCAGGACGATATTTTGAAGCAGCAACGGCTTGATAAAGACCGGATTCTGGAAAAAGCCCTGTTTAGTTTCATTCACGAACGAGCGCCCCGGGGCCTGAAAGACGGCCGTCAGATGGGCCGCATCGAGCTCTACCACTACTGGCGCAACCGGCTCAGTAAATTATCCGACCCGGGCCTGGTCGACCGGTTCGATTCCGCCGTGGCCGCAGCCCTGCCGGGCCGACCGAGTGCCACACCCTTTCCGAAGCAACCTCTAAACCAAAGATAGCAATGCCAGTATCCCAACAGCAGTATGAGAGTTTTCGGCTCAAAGCCTGGATTCGCCACGCCGATGGCTCGGTCAACCAAACGGCGGGTGTCTTCAAGTGGCGCACGGAAGGCCAGCGAATGACCAACATCCGGGCTTTTTTGAATAAAGTGGTGAACAATTACCGGGGCAAAGTACCGATCCATGAAATCCGGTTTTTCGATAAAGAGCAGGGTGGGGCCTGGGTGGCCACCTGGTCGAACGGCACTTTTATAGACCACCACTGAGATGCTGCGGCTCAAGCTCTATCCCAACGAATTCCGGGGCCTGATGGAATTTCTGACGGCCCGGTTGAAGCTCCTGCTGATGCTCGAACCGATGAGTCGCAGTATTTACGATCAGGTGCTGGTCGAGTACTGGCACAAGGCCCGGCTCCTGGACAAACTGGCTGCCTGGCAGATGCGCAACAGTCGGCAGCGGTATTCGCTCCCGGTGCCGCTCTCGGTCGGTCGGGTATTGCACCAGGAAATGCAGCACGTGGAATTAACGATTTATGGCCAGGCATTTCTGGCCACCCTGGATCAGTGTCTCACCAACGAAATCCCCCAGAACGTATATGCGTGGCGTCATTAATTTCTTCACCGGTCTTTGCCTGCTGTTCTTCATACTGCTGATCGGTATGAGTCCCAAAATGGAGCAATGGTGGCGCTCTGACGAACGAATCGTAGAATAATCACCCAACGCCCCCCCCCCCATGTCGAAACGAAAACTTTTCGCCTTTAGCTGGTCTAAGTGGCTTGTCCGACTATTGCTTATACTGGTCGCAATCGGCTATTCTATACTGCTTTTCAAGGTCTTTAAATCCATTTTTATTCCCCACTGAAATGGCAACTTTGCGAAAGTGATTGATCTGGAGCAGGAATAAGCCCAGGGCTAGTTTGTATCGACTACAATACGGTCGAAGAAGTGTATGAGCTTTTGGTGCAGACCGAGTTTGACGGCGTGTGGGCTAAATCGACGCTATCCTATTGACGATCGGGAATTGGCCAAGCAATTGTTGGTCCGTTTTGGCCATGAAAAAGCGCAGGGGGGCAACTGTAAAATGACGAATTCAGTTTCCTTCTTTGGAGAAAGCCCCGGTTAAGGGGCTTTTTATAGTACTTATTGGTTTTTTCGAAAGGTCCAATTACGTTTTACAGCTTCATCTCTAAGTTTTCTGCCTTTATCCTTAATTTGTCCTTTAGAAGTTACTTGGGAGAAATCAATGGAACAATGTCCATCAAAAGGGACATTGTCTTCTTCAACCATTAGTTGCCCAATTTTATCACATTCCCCTTTAGTAACTGACAGTACACCACAAGATTCGTAGCGGCTGTCTTTAGTAAAATGTTTATGTGATTCTTCTGCCGTAAAAACATCTCCATTGTATAGAGACAATTTCTTTTCGTCTTTAAGAGATGGTGTGAAAGCTAAAGACGAAACAGCCAGTGATCGAGGCTCTTCAGTAAATGCTTGAATCGAAACAACTTCATTTTGTACCCATGAAGGATGCACTTGCCTATGTAGGTGAGTATTATTGTTCATTGTACAGCATTTTAACCTTATCGCTTAAATATTGCCATTCTTTTTCATTCTTTAATGAAATCACTGATTCTTCAAAAGTATTGTCAAACTTGTTAGAAAATAAGAAGTCAGCGTTAAGATTGGCAAGATCAACTTCTAGTATTATACTGGCTCTTTCAGAATCCCATTCTAATTGAATATTACCTTCCACTGTCGGAAAGATAGCTGGCATCTTTAAGTTTCGATTATAATATGAATTGAAATACTCGCCAAATATAAGTAAAGAATCGGTGTTAGGGGCCTTCCCATATCCATTAAACCAATTTTCTCCTAATTTGGATATGTGATTAAGTCTAACATCTACATCGAATGGATCTAAAATATCCATTGATTCTATTAACTCAATCTTTATTAACCGGTCTTGTGCACTATATATGCCAGTTGCTTTAATTGAAACTCGGGTATTTTTCTCATATTCATTAAAGCCTTGAAGAATTATATCATAAAAATCACTTGCTATACTCGTATTATATTCTATACTATTTCCATCAAAAACTAAGGTAAAAGTTTTTGTTGCTTTATTTATACCGCTAATGGAAGCAATTGCTGAAATGTTTTCAGAATACTCAAGTCTTTCATTCCTCGAAAGTAGAAGCCTTTTTCTAACACCTTTGTTTAGAACAGCCTTGCTATCAAAATAAATGGATTCACCTTCTTGAAGATTTTTGCCAATTTTATTGAAATAATTTAGGTGTTTCTGGTCTAATAAATTGCTATAATTTTGGCCTTCATGAGCATTGCTTATAACTTCTATAACACGATCCCTAGCCCTTTCTAAATATCTGACAGATTGAGTGGGGGAGTTTTGGAACAAGCTGGCTGTTGCAACACTAGAAACAAGAAGAATTTTGGGTATAGTGCTACCCTCATCAAGCTTTGAAAGCTTTAAGCTAAAATTGTCGGTAAAGCCTTTAGGAACTCGTTTTCTATCTTTATTTTCTTCTAAATATATCTTTTTAGCTACTTCAAAAATTAATTCTCCTAAAGCCGTAAAATCCTCTAAAAGGTTTAGGGGTAGAGTATGGTCATCAAATCTTCTACCTTCTAGTCTAGGAGCTAAGAACTCTTCGTTATGTCCCATTCTATAAAGGGTTTGTATAGAAAAATAAAGTGTAAAGTTAGCACTTTTCAGGCACAAAGTGCTAAAATTTGGATTAAATCTCAAGCACTTTTGGTGCCATCCCCAATTTTATCATGGTAGTTTTCTAAAATTCACCTAATCAGTCAGTTCTACAATTTGATGAACAGTAATTGGTTTCTTCGCCAAATCCGCTTCCATTGCGGTTTGCTTCCGCAATGGAAGCGGATTTGGCAGAAGTTGAATTAGACAAAGTGTAGCGCAATCCCATGGCAGTGGTTCTCACCCTTTTTTAAGAAAGTATCAGTTTAACGTGTAAACCGACGCATGTGCATCCCCATGGTCAGATTTTGGTGTTCCACATACGAGGTAGAGATATGATCTGCGTCAGAGCAACGGTCAATATCCGTTTTGGTAGCTCCGACGTATGCCGGTGAACTACACCGTTTTTCGTTGCCTTCCCCGCCCTTAGTACTGTATATCTTTACAAGCTGGGTAAAGTCTACTTGACCTTTAAACGTTTCGTCAACTGCCTTTATAAGTTTACTTATCTTTGGCATATGGCAAAGATCGAAAGTCACTGATTAACCGGTCAAGTATTTTCAAAGTCAGATAAATTCAAACTTAAACACTACCTAAGCTTGCAATATCGCTATCTGGAATTTCAAAGTACTATTTTTAATTTTATTAAAGCTATTTTCAATACTTGTGATTCTATCATCTCGCATTTTTATAAACCCTTCTCGAACACGTAAAGGAGTGTTTTGCAATTCCTGTTCCTCTGTTGCAACTGGAGTATTAGTAAATAATTCTAAGGCATCACCTAATTCACCATTAAGATTGTCACCAATCGTCATCACTCCCATTTCAACTTCTTTACATAATTCATTAACTAAATTAGCTGTCATTCTCATCCGTTTAAAGTATGCAGCAGCATTGGAGTACCCCATCTGATTGTTACTTTTCAGTTCAGATAAGCAAGCATCAATTTCTGTGTCCAATTGGCTAAGTCTTTGTACGAGCTGAGATTTTATATTATTATCTATCTCTTTTCGCCGATCAATAATTCTGGACACCCAATAAGCAGCAAAAAGGGTGACAGCTCCCGAGAAGATGTCACCCAAATCTATATTTTCACCAATACTGAATTGAGGGAAATTTAAATACTTGGCAATGAAAAAGCCAAGCAGGAAAGATGCCGCAATTAAACCTATTTCAATAAACCCCGCTTTTCTTTTTTTCAGCTTCTCGGACATACTCAAGAATATCATCTTTTAAATAAGGCTCATCATTTGAGATTACTTCCAAATACTTTTGCACTTTTTTGATTCCTTCTTCTCTAGCTAATCCTCCAAAGACTTCTTCTAAAAATGATGTACCATAACCAGCAGTGCCGTCTAATTGTACAACTAACGTTGAATTTTGATCAACAGCTTGATGAAATTTATCTGTTAATATTTTTTGGCGAAAAAGCTCACCAGAAAACTCTCCTTCCCAAATATAACGCGGGCCGGGTGTTTTCGTAAATTCTTTTGCAATATTCACAATTAATTGTTTCATACCGGTAAATTTTCACTATTTATTGTCACTTCCCAACATACGAAGGTCCCATCGAAATGGTTCTCTAAAATGCGATACGCATTATTTTCTACATCAGCGTAGACGTCATTACTGATAACATGCAAATTAGAAAGTTGGTTACGATCCATAGTCTCCTTTAATCCAGGCAGCCCTTTCCCCCTATAATGTTTTCCAGTTACAGTGGAGTGAAAAGCGCCATTTAACATTAATCGTAACAAATCGCTATTGTCTGCAAACTTAAAAAAACGTTGCATTGTACTTTGCCAATTTGCAAATTTATCAGATAACGGCTTAGTTTCCAAGCTTTTGAAGATTCCTACCCCAAAATCTATGAATGCAAAGCAAGCTTTATGTTCTGCCTGATCTAAATACATTGACAACCACCAGTGCTTATCTGCTGGTTTGTTTGGATCTGCATGATCTGTAGTATTTTGCATTAACTCCACCAATGCCCGTTGTACGCCTGTGCATCTACGTTTTTCATGCCAGAGAAAGACAGCTGCCTGTTCAATCAATTTTGCAGTTTGACTCGAATCGACTGTTTTAAAGGCATGTGTGCAAATAATTTGATTTTTATCACCTATTCTATAACGAGCTTGATCATTGAAAGTTCGATTTAATCCATCAAAAAAGCCAGAATCTATCAAAATTTGTTTAGCTGTTCTATTAATCGGTAAATCACCTTGAAATCCTATACGTAAGGCTTTGAATCTCACCATTATAGATAAGAGGGCTACAATGGCGTCATAATCCAAAGTCTGAACTTTGAATAAGTGTACATAGACCTTGTCTCTTTTTTCGAATGCTTTGCGGAGCCTTTGGATAAAGAACAGTAATTGCTCTGGGTTATGCTTGAATGAGAGGTTCGCCGGGGCAGTGATATGCTTGTATGAACCGTATTTGTATTCCATTTTGGATTTCCATGCCTTATATCCTTCTTGAATACCTAGCCACATGCGATTTCGTTCTCGCCTGTATTCTTTGTGTTTTAATTTCCTTCTAAATTGTTTAATAGCTCTCTTAAGTGCAGTTGTTTTTTTTAAATTGCTACCCTTTTTCTTTTTTTTGTTTAATAAATTCATGAAATAGTTTATTTTTATGTTAAAAACAAGTCGAAAAATATAAATAATGTTGAAAAAAAGCGGAATTGCGATTAAGGCGTCCAATATTATAATTAAAAGAAACACTAAGTATAAATACTTAGTGTTTCTTAGTTAACGGTAATATTGAGAAATAGTAGAATATTAACTAAACTGCCAAGTCTGTGCACTTCATTCCAGGAAGAAGTAGGCCCAGCTTACAAAATTGGCTCCTTTTGTAAACTATCCTCCGAAATTCAGCCTTGGGAAAATCTTTCACAATAGAAGTATTTTGGTTTACTAAATTCAGCTCTTTCGACAATTTGTAAACTTTGAATAAGTAAACCAGTTTTGTAAACCTTTTTTATGCCTCTTATGCACCTAGTGTGCCAGGGCCTGGACGGTATACATAAATACTCCATTTTGTAAACTCCTATTTATGACCATTGGCTACGGAAGAGTATCGACCCGCGATCAAAACCTGAACCTTCAGGAAGACGCTTTGAAAGCCGCCGGTTGTGAGCGGATCTATATGGAAAAGAAATCGGGTACCAGGCTGGCCAGGCCGGAACTGATCAAAATGCTGGAGCAAATCCGGGAAGGTGATATCGTCGTGGTATGGAAGCTCGACCGGCTGGCCCGCTCGACGGCTGATCTGATTCACCTGATGAATGTGTTCCAGGAACGCAAAGTTGAGTTTCGGTGTGTGACCCAGCAGATCGATACCACCACACCCCTGGGCAAATTCTATTTTACGATTATGTCGGGCTTGGCTCAGTTGGAAGTAGAGCTCACCAGGGAGCGGAGCGAAGCTGGTCGTGAAGCGGCTCGGCTTCGTGGAATTAAAGGTGGCCGAAAACCGGGACTTTCAAAAACGGCCGATATAAAAGCGAATGCCGCCGTCACTTTATACAAGGATGGCAATTCGACCAGCCTGATTATGAAACAGCTTGGAATCGGTTCTAAGCGGACACTTTATCAGTGGTTGCGGATAAAGGGGGTAAAAGTCGGCGCAGAGAAGGTAGTAATGGCCTGAAGTTGCCTTTACAAGGTAACATTTATGGTTATTTCCACTTAAAAACAATGAAAGTGAAGACTAAAATTTATTTGTGGTCAATGGATGGATCGGTTGAAATTGGTAAATCGCTCAAGTTTGCAGAGTTTATTGAGCAAATTGAAGCTTATTTTAACCAGTTTGGACACCTACCAAAAATAGGTGACTTAGTAAAGCCTGATCCGGATTCTGATACTATATCCGATGTTATTGCTGTTGATCGAATTGAATATGGAGGAATTGATGACGAAAGTTTTGTTATAAGTATCTCACTCAAAGTAGAATAAGGATAATAAAGCCGACAGGACTTCCTTGTCTATATAAAATAATAAAGCCCGGCCAATCGACCGGGCTTTATTATTTTATATACTACTAAAGATCAGGCACGGTTACGATATTTTTATAGTTACTTTCCATCAGTATTTTTATTTAAACTCCGCCTTTTTACTTTACCTCACTAAACTCTTTTTTCATGGCTGTACCTAAAGGAACTATTTGGGAGTGTGCACCACATACCCGTGCCAAACACTTAATTTTACAAAAATATTTACAAGCTTGGTTTCCTATATTAAAAAAATATCACTTTAAAGTTATTTACATCGACGGGTTTGCCGGGCCTGGACAATACCTAAAAGGAGAAAAAGGGTCACCAATCGTGGCATTGGATGTGGCAAAACAACACGGAGAGAGGCTGAATGGTGAACTTAGTTTTTTGTTTGTAGAAAGTGAGCCAAAAAGGGCTGAACATTTGAAATCTGTAATTGATTCAGATACTTACCCCGATAACTTTAAAATCAAAGTTGACAACAGAGAATTTAAGATAGTACTAGAAGCTGTTTTAAATCGGATTCATGAAGTTAAGCTGGAAAGTGCTCCAATATTCGCATTCATTGACCCTTTCGGCTTTAGTGGAGTTCCTTATTCACTTATAAGCCGCCTTTTAACGTTGTCAAGAACAGAGGTATTTGTATATTTTGCTAGGGAGAGCGTAAATAGATTTTTGACACAGTCTAATGTTGAACAGCATATACAAGAACTTTTTGGGCTTGAAAAAATCGATTTACCAAGAGGAGTAAACCGGTCTGAACAACTAAAAATCCTTTATGAGGAAAGACTTAAAGAAGTAGCAAGATATGTTGGTGCCTTTACCATGCTGGACGACAAAGGTCAACCTATATATGACTTGTTTTTTGCCAGTAATCATTGCCTAGGTTACGTAAAAATGAAAGAAGCTATGTGGGGAGTTGATGAGTCTGGAGGTTTTAGATTTTCTGATAAGGATGACCCCAATCAAGGAACATTGTTTAAAAGTGACCCAGTGAGCCCACTCATCAAGAAATTGAAAGAAATTTTCAATAAAAGAATAAAGGTTTTTGTAGATGAAATTGAGAAATACGTAAATGAGGAAACTGTTTTTTTGGCTAAACATATGAAAGAAGGCCTGAAAAGAATGGAAGCTGAAAAAGAAGTATATGTTCATCCTGTGAAAGCCGATGGTCAACCAAGAAAAGGTAAGTTCTTTGCAAATGGAACCATCATTGATTTTTATTGAGTAATGATTTGGAAGCGTCTTTGTATTATATTCGACATTTATATTATATTTATATTACAAAAATCAGATAACTATGGCTAAATCGTCGATTGAATGGACCGACATGACCTGGAACCCGACGACTGGTTGCGATAAATTGTCGGCAGGGTGTAAATTCTGTTACGCTGAGATCATGTCTAGGCGACTGAAAGCAATGGGTCTAGAAAAGTATAAAAAGGGCTTTAAACTGGCTTTACACGCAGATCAGATCAATTTGCCTTATACATGGAAAAAGCCTAAGACGGTCTTTGTAAACTCCATGTCTGACCTTTTCCACAACAATATTCCACTAGAATTTATACAGCAGGTATTTAAAGTAATGAATGACTGTCCACAACATGTTTTTCAGGTGTTGACTAAACGAGCTGAGGTTTTGGAAAAATATTCACCTTTTTTAACTTGGACTCCAAACATCTGGATGGGGGTTTCTGTTGAAGACAGCCGCGTTATTCATAGGGTTGACGGATTACGCCATTCTGGGGCACAGACCAAATTCTTGTCCCTAGAGCCGTTATTAGGTCCTATACCTGACTTGAACCTTTCCGGGATTCATTGGGCTATTGTTGGTGGTGAATCAGGTCCAAAAGCAAGACCTATAAAAGAAGACTGGGTGCAAGATATTCGACAGCAATGCGATGCTGCTGGCGTGGCCTTTTTTTTTAAACAGTGGGGTGGTCGTAACAAGAAAGAAGCTGGACGTTTTTTAAACGGGCGAACATACGATGAAATGCCAGAGCGAAAAATGGCTGCTTAGCTTTTGATTAGCAATCATATGCGTTGCTTGAGTGCCAAATTCAAACAAGAAAGGTGCTTTTAGTTCTAAAAGACAAATGTAAGCCCGATCAATTGACCGGGCTTTTTCGTTTAATGGGTCTTGTAAAATCAGGCAATTTGCACCTGCAAGAGTTCGTTGGCCAACTCGTGCACCGCTTTTTCGATCCGTTTAGCCTGTTGCTCAGACGGATGTTTTACGCCAGATGCATATTGTCTGGCCAAGCCTTTATTAATTCCCGCCTTCTCAGCGATCACGTTGATTTTAACGGCGTTGAATACTTCAAAAAACGCCGTCAGATCGTAGACGTAATTGAACTCAATATCATTGGGATTGACGCCAGCCCAGTACGGATCGTCTTTCAATTCGTGTTCTATTGAATCCGCAATTAAATCACGAATGTTTTGTGTGATTTCTGCCACGTTGGCCCCAACCGTGGTGTGCAGAAAACCTTCTTTGTCCTCACCGGGATCATAAGAGAGACGGCCCCAGAGTTCGCCGTCACCCTTTTCTAAAATGATTGTTTGTTTCATTGCTTTAGCTCAATACGATTCAGTTAAAATTTACGAAATTATCCTTTTCAGCATTTAACCTACTCAACCTCAAAGAGTAAAGGTGCCCGCCGGAGCGGGCTTCCCTTATTTTAATTTGGCTTGTTTTAGAAGGTCGTTCAGGATGCCGGGTTTCAAATCTTTTTTCCCGTGGTCTGGAATCGAAATGTGACCTTTAATGTCGGGATGTTTGAAAATCCGGTGGCTTCCTTTCCGGCGATCTTCGTACCAGCCTTTCTCCTCGATTAGTTTGATTAGGTCAGTTGCCTTCATCGGGGTTGCTTATTTAGTACGTATCAAAGGTAGCCTTTTTGCTACTTATGTCCAAATTTTAAAGTAACTTTTTTGCTACTTTTGTGAAAATAATTAGGTAGCAAAAAAGCTACTTTTTTTTATTGAAAAGACTTGACTTCGCGGCAACAAAGTGCGTCCTTTATATCATCAAAAACGATATAACACGCAGATAACCAGATGAAAACATTCATTGAGGTAACAAGGAGCAATAACCAAAAAGTCATGATCAACATAATCTCTATTCGATTAATTCTCAAGCACACTCATACGGGAAAGGCAGTCATTTCAATGGCAGGTCAAGGCAAGCAGGAGATTGAGTTTAGTACCGAAGAATCCTACGAGGAAGTTTATAAAATGATCAAAGAAATAGAGTTAATCTAACCATTGTCCCAGTGAGACCCGGCCTTATGACCGGGTCTTTTTTGTTGTTTTCTGTATTAGATTGCGGTAGCAAAAAGGCTACCTTTTTTCTTTAAAACACTTGACTTCGCGGCAACAAAGTGCGTCCTTTGTTCTGTTAAACAAACAATATAACACGCAGACAGACAGATGAATATCCAGAAAATGTTAAACAGAAAAATGACCAGAAATGAAATGAAAAACCAAATTATGGCACTCGAATTAGGCCGCTTATTCGAGACCAAAATTGAAGGCATGAACGTCGATCCCCACGAGCTGGCCTGGAAACTGACGCTGGCAGGAATCGCCGTCGAAGTCAATGCATTTAGCTTTTTGACGAAAAGCCGCTGGAAATTGAACACCACGCCCTGCGGCTTTGATTTGATTAGCCCCTTATTGGAAAATGGGATCGACGAATTCGTAACGGTTATCCGGGTAATTGATGAGATGGGCGCATACATTCAGCGTACTTCTTTTAAATAACCGTAATTCAAATCAGACCTTATCCAACCGATAAGGTCTGATTAAAAAATAGTTTAAGGCGTAATGGATTGTTTTACAGGGATTTAATGAATTTGTAAAAAGTTGCACTTTTTTTGCCCCTATTTTTGGTGTTTCGGTCTGTCATTCAGTAAGTTGTCAAAAAAGAAATTTTGTTTTTTGGCACTTTTCACTATTCTGACCCCGCCCTTTATCATTTAGGCGATCCCCAAAATAAAAATTTGGCGAATAGCTGTAGACGTGGGGAGTCCCCGTCTTTTTCCAGGGCAGGAGAGAAGTCGGTCGGTGCATTAGGTGATGCACCGACCGATCAATAGAATTCAATCTCGAAGTCTTCGGTGGCCCGGGCCAGTCCGGTCTTGAGCCGCCGGATGATGTAGTAGTCGACCGTGTCCGACAAGTGGGTCGCCCGTTCCTGTTCGCCGTCTCCGCTCTCGGATGATTTGTCCTTCGAGTAGTCGGGCTGGATCGGGCTGTTCTCGATACTGATCACCGTTGCCTTGGCTCGCACTCCATCGATGCGAATCCGCCACTGGTCATCCACCTGCTCGGCCAGCAGCCGGTTGATGTCGTTGTGCTTATCCTTGTGCAAGGGGTTATAGGTGATGGGTGCCGACACCACATCCCATCCGGCCTCGGTCAGGATGGCATCCACCTGCTCATACATGGTACGGTTACTACCGGCACTCTTATTCTTCCCATTGCGGTCCCCGGTCAGTATGATTCGCTTCTTGGTATGGCTACTGTAGCGCTCTCCTATGGCCGTGGCCAGCGCCTGGGCCATGGTGCCCCCTTCCTGGGCCTCCTTCACAAACACGTTGTCCACCAAACGCCCGTATTCGTAGTCCTCCTGCCAGATGGTGGCGCTGGTGAAGTGGGCGTTAAAATCACAACTGGCCACCAGGTATTGTTTGGAATTATAGAACAGCGCCCCGTCGAGCTGTAGTCGGTCGTCTTCATCGTGGTCCTCCAGCACGTGCTTCTCCCGGTTGAACGAAGGGTAGAAGGTTTTGGGCAGCTTGGAAATTCGCTTGCCCAAAACTTCGACCTCAAAATACATCTTCATTAAAATCCGCTTCAAATCCGGGATGTAATCGGCGGGTAAAAACGCCTGATTATCGACTGTTTTGACTTCCATGAAGTAGTAATTTTCGGGCTCCTTTTTGGCTAGCTCCTCAATTTCGTACATCCACTGGCCGTCCGGTGTCCAGGGCGGTGATGAAAATACGAAAAAAGAGTGATGCAGATAAGACGAAAATAATCCGGGGTTGGCCCGCAAGGTGGGCAAAACCACGGTCAACCAGGCTTTCTTAAAATTCAAGCCTTCATCGACGACGTACATATCGAAGTTTGCCCCCCGGTTTTCCTCCGAGCTGAGTTTGAAACCCTCCAATTCGATGATAAATCCATTGGCAAAACTGATGCAGTTTTCCCAGTTATCGGGGGCTTCGTAGGCTCGATCAAACGTTTTTGGTGGTTCTCTCCAGAGCACGTAATCACCCTGACCGGTTTTGAAATCGTACTCGGAGCATTTCCAGCCTTTTTCCCAGCGGGCTTTCAATCCGGAGGTCAGTTTCGATTTGGCCTTGGCCACGGTTTTCACGCCCCAGCCACATTTGGCTTTCGGCATTTCCTCAGAGGCAATCTTGAGCAGATCGGCCAGGCTGATGGACTTACCCGATCCCCGCCCGCCGACCATGCCTGCCATTTTATAATGCTTCGAAACGACCGCATTCAGGAAATGCCCCTGTTTTTCATTGACTTCTAAAATTAGCTCTTCTTCGTTATCCGACGATTTCATGGGTGGTGTCCTGGATTTTTGGAAAGAATTCTTTACCCATCGCTTCCTGGAATTGTTGAGCTTCCCCCCGGTTGATGTTCATGGTTCGCACTTTGATGACCACTTTCTGTGGTTTTTTCTTCGATTCGGTGTCGACCTCCTGCTGGGTGTCGTAAGCGCCGTCGATTTTGGCGGCTTCCTTCAGCATGGCCGCCGTGGCCCGGTAGTCGCCCGCTTCTTCGGCCCGTTTGGCGGCCTGGCGGAACATTTCGGCGTAAACCGCTTTGACGCCTTCCTTATCCCGGCTGAGCTTCAATTCGCCGTAGGTCGCGTAGGCCATCGACAGGATCTCGCGGCCCCGGCGCTCCTGAAGCCGGTAAACCCGCTTGATCCGGGCCAGCACTTGGCCGTCACTGAAGCCGTCGCGCAGCCAGGCCCGCACCGATTCGATCTTTTCGAAGGTTTCCAACTGGGTCGGGGTTAGCTCCAGTTGGTCGTCGAGCAGAAACCGCTGATAGATCGTCAGCTCCTCCTGGACTTTGATCAGGTATTGATTGTGCTGTCTCATTGAAATGGTTGAAAATGACAGTTCTGGAAAAGGCCGCGATTTTTCGGCCTAGTCATTTTTCGGGGAAGTCGCGTATTTTCGCTCGACCAGCTCCGCTTCGTAGGCATCGCGCAGGCCCATCAGCCGGTTCAGCTCAGCCTCCCATCCGGCGGCTTTCTTGTGATCCGGACGTTCGGCCAGCTTGTCTTTGTACTTGGAAATATTCTTCCGGATTCGCCCCAGCTCAACCTGAATCTCCGCCACGGTCAGCCCGCTGGTGGTGGTCGTTGGCCTGGCCACCGGTTCGGGTTTGAAAGGCTGGCCGGTTTCAATTTCGTACCGTACAGCTTTCCACGCGCTGCGCAGCTCGATGATCCGGTCGACCACGGCTTTGCGCCCGGCCACGTCGTCATCGTCGAAATCAGCCAGGCTATTCGACAAAAGAGCAGCGTCACGATGAAGACCATCGGCCTTCAGCATGAGCTGCTCTTTTAAAGGATTGCTACCGGTTAAGGCGACTATTCGCTTTTTTTTTCAGCCGTTGCTTCGTCGGATGAGTCGGCCGTTTCCTCGTTGGGTGTGGTTTCGTCAGAAATCTCATCCGGATCTGCGGTTTGCTCCGTCTCGGTGGGAGCGGGCTCCGCTTGTTTTTCAGGTTCCGGAGCCGGTGGCGTAACGTTTTTGGCCGGTGCCCGCGATGGGGCCTGGGGCGTTTTTGGAGCCGCCGGGGGAACCGGTTTTTTCGGGGCCGGTGCCTGACCCGGATTCAGTGCAGCCTGGTAAGCCGCTTCGGCCGCATCGAGCACGGCCTTTGTTTCTTTCGTCTGGTGCGAGGTGTGATTCATCCGGGCCAGATCCCGGGTTCCTTTCAGTCTTTTTAACTCTTCCATTACGCTTTCGTTGGGGCTTCAGCCTCTAAGCTGAGTGCCGGTGAAACTTTCTTTTCAACAACTTCGACATACCGGCCCGGGTGCTGCGAAGCGACCAGTTCGGCCTGCTCGACCGTCAGTTCGCCGACCGGAATGGTCCGGCTGCCGATGCCGATGTGAACCGCCGGATCACAGAGCACCCGCACGGTTTTTACTTTGGTGGTTGGCGTTGCCATACGAATAAAAAAAGCGCTACAGGCGGGCAGGCCCGGACTGTAGCGCGGTGAAAAAACAATTTATACAATACCCGGAAGTGTGACGGTGTCGGCCAGAATCGGGCAGCCAAACATGTAGCCATCCTGTTTTGCCTTCAACGTCCACTCCCGGCGGTCCGAACCTTTTGCCCCCGACGTGTGGGTAATTTCAAACTGGAGCCCCGAGAAGCTGGCTCCCACCACCTGCCGCTGGCCATCGTTGAGTGTGGCCACCGCCACCACCTCCTGGTTAAGCAGTTTTTCGATGGCCGCACATTGTTCCTTCGAATAGCCCGCAATTTTGACCTCGATGGCGTGTTCCCAGCTCTGGTAACCCGACGCGCCCTTCATGTTGTGGTCGATCTTCAGGGAGTTATCCGAAACCTGCACTTCCACAAACGTACCGGCCGCCACGGCAGGTGGCCCCACCACCGCAGCCGACATCGTGGGGGCCGTGGCCAGTTCGCCGTCGACGATCGTTTCCAGCGTCGGCCAGTCGGTAGTGATCATGTCGATCGGCGCCAGAAACAACCGGCGGCCACCGCCCGGGTTGGCCACGCCCTGTTTGGGTTTTTTCAGGGCCGCCAGCGCCCCCAGTGCCAGGCCGCTGCCGTCGAACAGGGCAAAACCCGTCAGGGCCTGCACGCCGTACGAAACCGCTGGAATCACGGCCACACCGGCCACCACATTACCCGTCGCCTGGGTCACCAGAGCACTGAGCATAATCAGGCTCAGCCCGAAAATAATTTTAACTGCTTTCATGGAATTGAAAAAATAAAAGGGATTTGAAAATACGATAGGGAGAGAGCCCGCCCCGATCGGGGCGGGCTGATCAACGGGAGATCGGTTAGATCTGGTCGTTGATAAACAGCAGGTCGGGGCTGGCGTAGTCGAAACCGACCGACACGCGGATGGAGAGCTGCCAGCTTTTCACCTGCCGCACGATGCTGATTGAGTAGACGCCCGGCGCTTCGTTGGCGATGAATTTAAGGTTCTCCTTCGGCGTGATGGCCATCGTATTTTTACCCGTCAGGCCCGGATCGATCACGAACCGGATGTTCGAGTAATCGTCGAGCGTAGCCGGTTGCTCACTGGGTCCCACGTGCTCTTTAAACAGCGTCCGGCGGTTCCGGCGGTACTTGTCGTAAGTCACCTGCGAGAGATAGAAGTTCAGCGGCACGTTCAGCAGGTCCTCCCGGGTGGAAACCATCAGTTGGGCCAGGCCATTGACCTGCTCGTAGGTGTTCGCATCGGTCAGCGTGTCTTCACCGTCGAAGACGTGGCTGGCTTTAATATCCCCGCCCGCAGCCCGTCCGGTGGCAAATCGTTTCAGGAAGCCATCGGCGATGTTTTCGGCCCCCACCGGTGTGGTGTTGTAAATGCCCTTCCAGGCGGTTTTGGTGCGCACGAACTGGAAGTGGGCGGCAATGATCTGGCGCACGAAGAACAGCTCGAACGGATTGTCGCGGATCTCGGCTTCCGATCGGGTGAGCTCCATGACCCAGCCCAGGTAGGAGCGGTAGGCTTTTTTGATGTCCTCCAGGGTAATCTCCAGGTCGATGTCGCCTTCGGTAAACTGGGCGTAGCGGCTGTTGATGTTCACCGCTTTCTGACCCGTAAAGGTCTGGCTGGCGGCTTTGAAGGCATCGACGAACTCAACCGACAGCAGCAGGCCCCGGTCGCGGATAATTTCGGTAGAGAAATCGTTGCGCAGGCTGGCCACGCCATCCATCACCGCGTTGATGATGGTGATGTTGCCCATTTGCTCCAC
Organism: Larkinella fluvii; assembly: GCF_051857545.1. Classification (NCBI taxonomy): domain Bacteria; kingdom Pseudomonadati; phylum Bacteroidota; class Cytophagia; order Cytophagales; family Spirosomataceae; genus Larkinella; species Larkinella fluvii. Next base: position 544,422 of record NZ_JBPZHB010000004.1, read on the forward strand.
CACCCGTTGCAGGTCGGTGTGAAAATTGGTGAAATCAAGTACTTGTGGCATTGGGATAAAAAAGAAAAAAGTGAAAAAGAAACGAACGGTGACCGCTTCGGGCTTACACCAGGGCTTTGCGTTTGCGGAGCAGGGCCAGGGCGTCGGCGGTGGCGGCCGACAGCTCGGCGGTTTCCGGCTGGGTGCGGTTAACCGCATCGTTGCCCGGCAGTTTGGTGCCGCTGGCGCTCTGTTTGTCATGCCAGGCTTTGTACTTGTCGCGGTCGGCTTCCGCCGTAGCCAGTTTGTCCTGTAGTTCGGTGACCGTGCTTTTCAGGCCCGTCACTTCACCCGCAATCTTTTGCTGGGCGGTCAGGTCCGACTCCAGTTGGGTGATCCGGGCTTGGGCCGTGGCCAGGTCGGCAGGCGCTTCGACTGGTTTGTCCCCGGGAAGGGCGGCTTCCAATTTCTGGTTCAGCACGGCAGCTTCCTGCTCGGCTTTCAGCACGTCTTCCTGGGAGGCATTCTCCAGAAACGATTTGGCAAACGAGGGCAGCAGCCGCATCAGCAGACTGCCGCCCGATTGGGTGTTTTTAGACATAGTTTTTAGAAAGTGAAATGACTTTTTGGTAAGCCGCCTGCTGGTCCCCGATCCGGTCGGCCAGGCCCAGGCGGATGGCGTCGGCGGCTCCGTACACCTGGCCGGTGAAGACGTCGTCCGACTTGATTTTCGAGCCCCGGCCCGCCCGCACGGCCCCTTTGAACACCTTGTTGCTCACGTCCAGACTGCGCTGAATGTCGGCCACGGTCTTTTCGTCGAGCGGCTCAATGGCGTTGGGCTTGGCCTTGTCGACCGATCCCGACGAACGGAAAATCTGGACCGCGACGCCCTGCTGCTCCAGTTGTTTGGCGTAGTTGGCGTGGATATACATCGTGCCGATCGAGCCGATGGCCACCGTGGGCCCCGGGCGCATGATGATCTCATTGGCGGGCGAAGCCGACCAGTAGGCCGCCGACGCGCAGAAACCGACCAGGGCAACCACCGGTTTTTTCTGATTCAAAGCCGCCACGGCGGCCGCCAGCTCATCGGTCGAATCGACGGTGCCCCCGCCCGAATTGTAATCCAGGATCACGCCCTTCTTGGCGTCGTTGTCGGCAATGCTGCCCAGCATCCGGATCAGAAACGTATTGGAGAAATAGTTGTCGTAGGAGTAGCCCCGCGACATCGTGCCGTAAATGGGAATGACCGGCACCTCGCCTTTGGCCCCCACGCTGAGCCGGTCGGCCCAGTAGCCCTCCGGCGTATAATCGACGGCGGCCATGGCAGCCGCCGAAACCTCGGGATGGCCCGTCAGGTACGGTTTGAATTGATTGGCCAGCAGGGCGGCCCTGATGCCTTCTTCCTGAGCCTGGTGAATGGCCCAAAGGCCGGAAATGAGTGATCCCGTCATGGTCGACGCTGTTATTGCGGTACGAAAATGACGGGATCGGAATCGGAAGGAAAGGACACAAAACCCGCTAATTCACCCACCAGCTCCGCCCAAACCAGCGGCAGGCCCAGTACATGATTCGGTTGCGTAGCGCCCGGTCCGCTTCGGCTTCATCCAGTCGTTTCCAATACTCCAGATCGGCCAGGCGTCGGGCCAGGTCCGTGCCCAGCTGGGCTTCCCCCAGCCGGTGGTCATACCAGTAATCATGCAGCAGCGAGGCCCGGTTGTGCCGCCCGATCGGCGGAAAAAGACCCCAGAGCAGGGTAGGGGTGCTGGCAAAATCCGTCACGTAACCCACCGGAACAGTCACCGGCCCCAGCAGGGTCGTGTACGTAATCGCCTGGGTAACTACCCACCGGTCGGGTTTTTGGGGATCTTCCTCCAGGTAGCGCACGTAAATCCCGTTTTCCATCTTAAAATTCGTTTAGGGCGTCTTTTTCGCGGATAATGTTGCTCAGCATCAGATACACCACCACCAGGTACGGTTCCGATCCGGTCAGCGGCAAGCCCTGGGCCTGCAAGTGCGGAAGGGCCATCGACTGGAAGAAATGAATTTCCGGAAGGGCGTTCGGCGCATCGTAAGCCACCAACGCCCCGGTCTGAGCATCCCGGAACGAATCGCGGGTCGTGCGGGTGATTTCGAGTGGTTGAAGACGCGACAGGCGTTCGCGCTGCACCGAAGGGGATAGCGTTCCGTCGCGTTGAACGGCCTCGAACAGGTCCTGTCCAGCCGCATCGAAGACCCGCAGTTCAAAAATAACCGTGATCTCCAGATCGGCATCGAAGGTCAGCCGCTTCAGCCGAACCCGGCGCTGCATGCCTGCGGCCAGCAGGGGGGTGGGGGAAATCGACAGGTCGATCCCGGTAATCAATCCCGCCGGATCGATCACCAGCCCCAATTGCTTTAAAACCGTGTTTTCCATTTACGCAATGATGATATAGTCCAGAATATACGTGGTGCTGGCCGACAGCGCTACGTCCGTCGAGCTGATGGTCCAGGCCGTCGCCGTTTTGGTCGCGATGAAAAAACGGGCCAGGCTCATGCCCGCCTGGTTGTTGCGGGCGCTGATGACGATGGCTTTGGGAGCCGCGGCCATCGCACTGGCGAAGGTGATGGTGGCCACGGTCTGCACCGTGGGCGGGCTGGTTCCGACGTTGAGTGTAATCGTCCCGGCGATGTCGGTGGAACCGGCCATAATAGAAACCGTACCCCCACCACCGGCTCCGGAACCCGGGGCGGCACTGGGGGCCGAGCCGCTGGCGGTCAGGCGTTTCATCGACACATCCCCGGTGAAGGTAGTGCCCCCCGAAAAGGTATTCGCTTTCGAGAACAGGTTGGGCTGGTGCAGTTCCGCCAGGGTTCCCCGGCCAAACGCCAGTTTCATGTGGGCAATGCCCAACTCCATCAGGCGAACCGTTTTGGTAGCGGGAATCGTGTAGGTCACCCGCAAACCCCGAAGCGGGAAATCCGGTTCGGCAGTCGCGGGTGTTTCAAAAAAGCCCTTCCTGGTGGCATATACTCCGTCATGGATCGTTCTGAAGGGCGTCCCGCTGGCCGACGTCTGCCATTCCACTTTCAGGTTGGAAACGTCGGCTGCCGTGTAGGGGAATCGTTCGACGTGAAAGAACCGAAAAACGGCCTGCGAAAAAACCGGCAGGGGATTGGTGAAGGCGTAGGTAATCTGAACGGTTCCCCCCGCAGCGCCCCCCATTAAGACGGCATCCACGTTATCCCCGTCGTCCGTCAGGGCGTTGGCGCTCGTGATGGTAGCCGTTCCAGTCACCGCCGTCGTGGGAGCCGCAAACAGCCCTCTGGTGATGCCAAATGCCATCAGGTTCGAGAGCTTTCCCCCCAGGAGCATGGTAATGACTTCGGAGCCTAACGCCATATTCAGCCGTGTGGGCGAAAACGGCTGTTCCAACGATGACGAAGGAGCCAGCCCCAGCATCCGCAGCGACAGGGTTTTGATCAGAGCCCCGGCAGCGGTATAGGCTACCAGTAGATCCGTATCCCAGCCATCGCTTTGGGTCAATGCCCCGGCGGTTATCGTGCCCGGATCACCTTTGGGGCCTTGAATCCCCTGCGGCCCTTTCAAGTCCACGTAATTCCCCGCCGTTCCGTCCGCCCGGGTAAAGCGGAGCTGGGTGCCGCTCCAGTCGTGGTCGGGCACATAATTCTGAGCGGCCAACAGATCGAGAAAGTGTTTCAGGAAGTCCCGCACGGTTTCGGCGGTGTTGCTGCGGGGAGCCGTGGGGGGGGAGCTGGGGAGTAATTCGTCGATCGTCTCCTTGAGCGCGGTCAGATTGATTGCCATAATTAAGAATTGAAAGAAAGATCAAACGAATAATCAAAGTCGACCACCGGAAACAACGTGGCCAGATCGGTGGTGGCCAGCCGCCAGGCCGGGTGCCAGTTTTTGCCGCTGAGTTGCAGATTGATCAGCGCCGTTTCCGATTGCTGGCGGCCGATGGTCAGCCGCAGGCCATTGCCCGCGTCGCCCGCCACCCAGCCCTGGCCATTGTAATCCAGCCAGAAAACCACCCAGCGCACCGCCTGGTGGTCGGTCAGGTAGCGGTCGAGTTCGGCGGGGGGGCGGGGCAGGCTGAGTTGCAGGCTGGGCAGATACATCGTTCCGGCGCGGTCGCTCTGAGTGGGCTCGGCAAAGGTCGCCGTCCGGCTGGGGGGCTGTAGGCGGGTCACCACCGCACCTACCCGGGCCAGCAGACCCGCCGGGCTAACGGTCATGCTTACACGCTCCGGTTCCATTACGGCCAGCACGTCCGGTTCCCGCAGCAGCCACAGGGTGCGTACATAGCCCGCGTTGGGCTGCATTCGGTCGACGCCAAAATGTTGGGGGCTAACGGTCATGGGTCAAAAATACGCCCCGGAAACCGTCGCCAAAAGGACGAAAAAACGCACCTGTTTTAACGCCAAAAACCGCCCCAGCGTGCTGCTAAGGCGGTTTTTGCCCGGACTTTTTACGCACCAGCCGGACTTACTGGTCCAGAGCCGGACTTTCTAGGCCAGAGCCGGACTTTTTAGGTGAAAATTTTCCCGGATTTTGCGGTTTTTCTGATCGTTTCGGGCCAGATAGTCGCGGTAAATCTTCCGGATCGTCTCGAAATCGACATCTTCGTCGTCAATGCCGTAGCGACCCAGGAAGTCCCGGATGAACGGGCTGTAGCTGGTGCCCGCCAGTTCGTGCACCTTTCGGACCTCGCAGATCAGCGACCGGCGGAAGATTTCGTCGAGCTGGCGGACCAGCGCTTTCTTTTTGTTGGGCGAAATGTTGTAGGATTTCTCCCGGCAGTAGTACCGGAAGGTGACCGTGCAGCCGGTGGGCGTGGCTTCGACCTGGGTGAACGGAATGGGGCGCGACACTAGGTGAATCAACTGGCCGACCTCGCTCCATTTTTCCACGTGCACAATCCCGTCCTGGGCGTTGAATTCGCCTTCCAGGAATTTTTTCAGGTATTTGGGTACGGACAACGTAATGCGTTTTAGCATGGGTATTGTAAAGGGGGTTGAAAAGACTACGCTGAATCCGGGAGGGTAGGAGAAGGGTGGTCAAATATACCCCTTCCCCCCGGCAAAACAAAACCCCGGGGCTCAGCCGCCCAGGGTCGAAATGGCACCGATCAGGGTCTCCAGTCGCCCGGCCTGGTTGGTCGCCCAGATGGCCCCTTCCACACCGTGGGTGGCGTTGCGGGCCTGGTGCACGGCTCCTTCGACGGCGTTGATGCTACCCTTCAGGCCGCGCACTTCCACCGACAGCGTGTCGAGCGATCGGGTGGTGCGGTCGGCCGATGCCTTCAGGGCCGCTTCGGTCTGGCCACCCAGGGCCGACAGGCTCTTCTGAGTCCCCTGGCTGAGCTGATCCAGTCCGCCGGTCACGTCGACGCCCAGCGCGTCCAGGGCGGTCGTGACATCCTGGCTCAGCGCATCCAGCGACCGGACGGTGGCTTTCTCCAGGCTCGTCAGCGTCAACTGGCTGGCCAGACTCGCCAGCCGGATCGTCTGCACGGTTTTATCGCCAGTCTGCTCCAGCACCCGCTCCAGGGCGTCGAAGTCGTTTTTCGACTGATTCCGCAAACTGGCAAAACCGGTGCTGTTGGTCAGCCGCAGCAGCGCCAGTTCCCGGGCGTTCTGTTTTTCCAGTTCGTCGATGGCTTTCATCAGGTTCTGCCCCAGGCTGCTCAGGCCCAGGGTCTGGCTCAGCCGACTCAAAGCCAGGGCGTTGATCGTCTGGGTGCCCTGCTCGGTAATCGCGGTTTTCAGGCCCGTTTCCAACTGGGTCAGTCCCAGCGCCAGCCCGGTGGCCAGCCGCTCGATGTCGTTGTTTTGCTGCCGGGCCGTCTGCGCGATGGCCAGCACCAGCTCGTCGCTGAGCCGCCCCATGGCCGTGGTGAGCGTCGCCGTGGCCTGCATCCGCGCCAGCCGGTCCATCATCGAGGTCGACGAAAGGGTTTGCTTCAGGCCCGATTCCAGGGACTGAAAAGCCGTCGCCTGGTTGGTGACCAGCAACTGCACGCCGTCTTTGATGGCCGTCAGCAACTGGAGCTGCTCCTTGCCCTGGGCTTCGGCGCGTTCGCTGGCCGCCCGGGCCTCGGCTTCGTTGAAGCTCTGTCCGCCGTCCGAGCTGCCTTCCGACTCCGAAAAACCGCCGTCTTCGTACCGGCGCGGGGTGGTGCGGCCCACCACGCCCCCGTACACATACATCGGCTGTTTCCAGCGCCGGGGAGCCAGTAGCCCCCCGTCCCGAAAGCCCAGTGGCTCCGGGTCGCGCCCGACCGGGTCGCGCAAGACAGGGTCGCGGTCGATGGGAGCCACCGGTTGGTTTCGCCGTCCGGGGGTGCGGGCGTTGGCAAACATGCGCCGGATCAGCGGCAGGTTGGCCTGGGTTTGTTCGCGGCTGATGATGGCCTCCCCGCCCTCCATTTCGCCCTGTTCCCGCCCCGTTTCCCGCTCGATGATCGCCAGGCCACCGGTTCCGTAGGTGGAGCCGTGCCGTCCACCCTGGGGAATGAAACCGCCCTTGTCGAACGACGGCGGGCTCTGCCGTTTGATCATCGCAATCTGTACGCCGGTGGCCACCGCCGTGGCGGCCGCGAAGGCAATGTTGACCGGAAAAAAGCCCGATGCCAGGGCCTTCACCGCAGCCAGGGCTCCGGCAATCACCGCGCTGGCAATATCCGCTTTCTACTGGGCCTTCCAGGCTTTCTCCTTGGCCGCCCGCTCCGTGTCGGCGGCTTTTTTGTTTTCGGCCTCGATCGAGCGGTTCAACTCCTTCTGGTTCTGCACCCGGGCCTGTTTTTCGGCCTCCACCTTCTTGAGTTTTTCCCGCTTCTCCTTCTCGGCTTCCTCGATCTTTTTGTCGGCTTCCTCCCTGGCCAGCCGAATCTTTTCTTTCTGGTCTTCCCTGGCCTTGGCCAGAATCTCTTTGGCCGCTTTTTCATCTCCCTTCTGCACGGCCTCGATCGCTTTCAGCTCGGCGTCCTGGGTGTCTTTGGCCAGTTCGGCTTTCAGTTTGGCGGTTTCTTCGGCCTGCTGCTGCTGATTCTGGGCGGTTTTTTTAGCCTGGTCAATTTTCTCCTGGGCCTCGTCCTGGGCCATTTTCTTCTCGGCCTCGAACTTCGCTTTGGCTTCGGTCAGCAACTGCGTCCGCGTAGCCTGGTCGATGTCCTTGCGTTTATTGATGGCCGCAATCTCGGCGTCGCGGGCTGCTTCGGCCGCATCGATCTTTTGATCCTTCTCGTTGGTAGCCGACCGGATGGTTTCCTTTTCGGCCTGCTGGGCAGCCGCTATACTTTCTTTGGCTTCCCGCTGAGCGGCTTCGATAGCATCGGCGGCCGTTTCCTGGGCTGCCTGGGTTTTGCCCGTCGCGTTCTCCTTATAGCCCGCCAGTTGCTGCTCCAGCTTCTGTTTTTCCTGGCTGCTCGACAGCTCCCGGTACTGTTGCTCCAGGGCCGCAATCGTTTGCTGGGAACTGGATTTGATCGCCTGAATCTGGTCGTTGGATTGCTGGGTAATTCGCTGTTTTTCGGCTTCGGCGGCATCCTGGGCGACTTTCTCGGTGGCCAGTTGATCGTTGAGCAGCCGTACCTTTTCGTCCCGTTCCCGTTTGGCTTCGGCGATGGCTTTTTCGGCCTTCTTTTGTTCGAGCTGGTTCAAAAAATTCACAGCCGCCGTCGCCATCTGGGCCACGGCTTCATACTGGGCCATGTTCTCCGCCAGCCGCTTCTGCCAGGCTTCCTTTTCGCCCTGCACCATTTTGTCCAGGTGGCCCACAAACGCGTTCAGGTCTCCCTTCAGCAGCGCACTGAAGGCGTTGCCCGCTTCGGTCCAGACCGCGTTTTTCTTCTCCTTCAGTTCTTTCTCGATCTTCAGGATTTCGTCCGCGTTTTTGGCCGTGGCCAGTTTGCGCTCCAGGTCGTAGCGACTGCGGATCGCGGTTTGGGCGGCTTCGGCCTGCTCGGTGGTGGTGGCATCGCGGGCGGCTTTGGCCAGTTCGGCGGCTTCCTCGGCGTCGAGCCGGTCTTTGGTGAGCTGGAGCTGTTTGTCGGCCCGCTCTTTGTGGATGGTGGCCAGTTTGTCGGCGTTGCCCCGGGCCATCAGTTCCCGCCAGTCGAACAGGGCGTTTTCGGCCTGCTGCTGCTGGGCGATGATCATTTTCTCGACCTCCAGTCGGCGTTTTTCTTCTTCCTCGGCTTTCTTCCGGCGCTTTTCGGTGTAGTCGGCGTGAACCCGCGTCAGATCGGCTTCCAGTTCCACGTTCAGGGCCTTGAGCTGGGCGTCCTTGAGTTTCTCACTCGCCAGGCTGCGCATGATCTCCTCGGCCCGCTGATCGCGTTTGACCATGATTTTGGTCATCTCCCGCATTTCCTCGTCCTTGATGGAGGCAATGTGGGTGTCGGCTTCAATTTTCGCCAGCTCGTTCAGCGCCTTTTCGTTGGCTTTTTTGACCTCCTCCAGGTGCTGCTCATGGTCTTTTTCTTCCTTTTTGCGGGCGTTTTCGGCTTCTTTTTCCCGCTCCTTGATGGCTTTTTTCTGCTCGTCGGTCAGGCCCCCCTGGAATTTTTTGCCCTGGTCTTTTCCGGCAAACTCGGCAGCAACGCCCCCATTCGGGTCTTTCCAGGTATCGATGATCTGCTTTACGCCCAGTTTGGTATTCTCCTGCATGGAGCTTAGTGCAGCCGCGCCAAACTTTTTAGTTTCGTCCCAGGCTTTTTTTGCCCCTTCTACATTCCCCTGCGACAACTGCCAGGCCGCTTGTGCCAGGCTGTAGAGCATTTGACCCGTGTTGGTGAAAGTCTCGACCAGGCCGATTGCGAAGCTTTTAGCAACCAATAACACCGTACCAATGGCCTTCCCAAGCACACTCAAAATCGGGATCGAATAGCCGATTAACTCCAGAATAACGATAAAAATCGGACGCAGGCCCGTTCCCAGTTCCACTTTTAGGGCATCGAAGGAGTCCCCCAGGTTGCTGGATTTCCCGTTGAGCGTATCCATCATCTTGGCATTCTGTCCGCCCACGCCATCCATTTTTCCCAAGGCCGTCATAACCCCCAGCGTCGCGTCTTCCTGGTTTTTAAAGGTGTTGACCACCTTGCCCGTCGCTTTGTCCAGAACATCAAAGCCATTGCCGGTATTTTTAATCACCAGTTGGGCGTCTTTGAACTTGAAAGAGACTTCTTCGCCCGCTTTTGAAGCCCGCGTACCGAATTCTTTCAGCCGTTCAAATTCCCCCGTGGCCGCATCCAGTAGCCCTTCGACCAATTGATCAAAGGTTTTGCCCTGGGAGGCTGCCAGATCGGTTAGCGCCACCATTTCGGTTTTACTGGGTCGGATGCCCCGGTTGACCAGTTTGACGTAGCCGTCGGTCAATTCGTCGACGGAGAAAGCCGTCTGGGCTCCCAACTCTTTGAGAGCGGCAACGGATTCCCTGGCCATTTTGACATTTCCGCCGAAGGCCGTAGTCAGGACCTTCTCATATTTTTCAAATTTGGCAGTCGTCTCGAAAATGGACTTGCCGATATCGACGATGTAGCCGATGATCTGTAACGCGAACAGAGCTTTGAAAGCTGTGGAGACGGTATTGACGCCACTGGCAATCTTCTGCCAGATCGTGGGTTTAGCCAGTTCCTCCGATTCTTTCTGGACCCCTTTCACCTGTTTCTGCACCCCCTCAAAATCCTTCTCGGTTTGTTGCAGGTTTTTGCTGGCCTTGATGAAATCCTCGGTGCCGGGCTTGAGTTTTTTCAACTCCGCATTCAGCAGCTTCACTTTCGTCTCCAGTTGGCCGTAGGTCAGGTCGCTGTTTTTGGCTTCGATGAGCTGTTTGTGCAGTGCCTGGGTGGCCTCGTTCACGGCGTCCTTGACGTCGTCGTAGGCGCGTTGGGTGGTGGCCAGTTGGCGGGCGGTGGTGATGAATTCCTTGCTGGCGGGCGACAGCGTGTCGAGTTTGGTTTTGAGCTGCTCGACCTTGGTTTTCAATTCCCCGAACGTCAGGGCCGAATCGGCTACATCGGTCAAGTCTTTGGCCGCCTGCTTGCTGGCGGTGCTCACGCCTTTGGCCGACGTGGTGACCTGTTCCAGGTAGGTGCGGGCCGTTTGGAGTTTGGCCGATGCGGCCACGAACTCATCGGTGCCGGGCTTGAGCGTTTTCAAATCCCGGGCCAGTTGCTTGACGTGGTTTTCCAACTGCCCGTAACTCAGGGTCGTAATGTCCACTTCCTTGCGCAGGGCTTCACTCGCCTTGCGCGTAGTGTCGAGCTCGTCCTTTACCGCCCGCCACTCTTCGGATTTTTTACCGGGACCGGTTTTTTCGATCTCTTTGAGCGTTTTGAGCAGCTCTTTACTCCGGTCGTCCAGCGCCTTCATTTCGGTGTTGAACTGGCCGGTCTGGGCTTTGAGGGTGAGGGTTGCTTCCTCGTTGAGATTCAGTGCCATTGTGGGTGGTCCGCCATTGCGGGGTCAGTTAAAGTCGACGGCGAGTTTCATTCCCCGGATAGCCGTCTGCCCGGCAGACTCGAGCAGATCGCGGAACAGGTAGGGCAACACGTCGGCCAGCAGCGGATCGGAATAAATGCCCCGGTAGCCGCGCTTCACGTTGGGGTAGCGCCGGAAGTGCATCTTCAGGCCCCAGGCAATGCGTTCGATGGCGGCTGTCTCGGCGGCTGGCCACACGCCCGGGGGGTAGCCCGGCACCTGGCGATAAAAACCGCGTCCCTCTTTTGCGATGGTGTTTTCCACCATCCGGACCATGGCCGACAGGGGCGGGGTGCGCGAATAATTCATCGATTGCAAGTCCCTGATGCGGGCGACGGGCGATAGGCTCAGCCTGGCCGCGACGTACCCTTCCGCTTCGGTAGCGGCATAGGTGCGAAACGAGCCCAGCATTTCGCCGGTCAGGTTCAATCCAGCCGCCTGGGCGCGTTGTTTGAAGAGTTCTTCGGTCTTTTTGATGTAGCCGTTTAGAATGACTGCCGCGTCGCGGTTGGTGGTGAGCCAGGTGGCCCGCGCATCCCCGCGCAGGCCCGCTGAAGTTCCGGGGGAATCTGCCATGCTACGAAAATCCGCAGGCAGTCTCCCGGAAAGAAGGACATAAAAAAAAGCCCGGAATTTCCGGGCTTTCGGGTTTTTGATCGGGTACGATCAGTAATTCCAGGTCAGGCATTCGACTTTCGTTTTTGGGGTCGACCGGGTGCCGTCGACGGCCAGCAGTTTGGTGTGTTCTTCGCTTTTCCAGCCCCATTTCTCCCGGTAAGTCAGCAAATCCGTTTCTGGGTAGGAGCTGAGTAAAAACTTCCCTTTCAGGCCCGCGCAGGCATCGAGCAGCCGGACAAAATCCGCCCGGGTATACCCTTTGTACATGCCCTGGTCGCTGGAAACATAGGGCGGATCGAGGTAGAAAAACGTCTCGGGTGTGTCGTAGGCTTTGATCACCTTCAGCACGTCGTAACTTTCGATCGTGACCCGTTTCAACCGCTCCTGGTAGGCGTCGGTGAGCAGCTTCTTTTTATTGAAGATTTTCAGGGCGCACTTGCCCTTCCGATCGTAGCCGAAACCGGCCCCGATCTCGCTACTGAAACTCATGTTGGCCTGCACCCAAACCGCCCAGGCCATCCGGAGCAGATCCGGAATTTCGTCCGCCCCGGCCTTATACTCCGCATCCGTCTGGCGGTGCTGCTCCCGGCTGTGAAAGGTTTCGTCGATCAGCGTCTGCAACTCATCCAGATCGTATTTGAGCACTTTATAGAACGAAATGAGCCGGTTGCTAATGTCGTTGACCACTTCGGCCGGGCTGGGTGGTTTGGCCCAGAACAGTGCCCCACCCCCGAAAAAGGGCTCGACGTAGGTGTAGTGTTCCGGTACTTTGGGCAGCAGGTGGGGCAGCATGAGCTGCTTGCCGCCGTAGTAGGTAAGGGGCGTTTTTAAAAGAGCTTTCATGGGACGTTGAGTAAATCTATCCCAAAACTCTTGCGAACCCGGTTGCCGGGAAAGGACAATTATTTGTCCCTGATTTTTGTAAATTGCCACCATTCCCCGCCAGCCAGCGGGTTACCAACAGGCTTAAATACATGATTACAGAAGCACAAATTTTCCGTCAGGGCATGGCTCTGGCCCGGTCGACGTTTGCCCAACTGGATGGGCGCAGTACCAAATGGAAATCGCGCAACGTGCCGATTTACATTCGTCAACAACTGTGGCGACCTTTTTACCTCACCGAGAACCAGGGTGAGTCGGAACTGTACATCATCCGGCCGCCCGACGTTCAGCATGACAACAAAGTTCATTTTGAGCGCTGGGAGCCACCCAGCCCATGAGAGAACGCTATCAATTGGAAAACAATGAAGCCGCTCCCCAGGAAGGAGCGGCTTTTATTTTGGATCGAAAAACCGGGCTGCGAGTGAAAGTCCTGCATTTTCGCACCTTACTACAGATGGATAGTTACGAACCAACTGGCTTTGCCATGCCCGTACGGCATCTCCCGATTTTATTGGAAGCACTTCCGTCAAATTTGCAGGAAAAAGAGTTAATCCGGATTGTAGTTCGAATGGTCGACTGGTATTACTATACTGAAATTAACCCGCCACCAGCAGACAATCCGCCGGTTTCCGGATCGGCAGGCTGACGGTCACGCTGAGCACGAAATAGTCCGTTCCATTGATGTGAACTTTCTGGTCCCACCGCAGACTTGCCAGGTCCGTCTCGTTAAAATCAAGGGCCTGTTTGATATAAAACTGTTCTGCCCGCATAGACTCCAATATGGACCAGTTTCGGTCGACCAGGCCATTTGTCCCGTTCCAGAACAGCGTTATGAAACCACTGTCACTGATGGGGCTGGCCGATGGTACCCCACCAATGACCCCATTCCAGAATAACAATCGGGGCGCAAACGCCTGGGTAAGTTGGCCAAATTGCTCCGTGATCCCGGGCTGGGCGGCTTTCGCCGTGCCGGTGGTGCTGTCCACCAGTAGCGTCGAAAACTTGCTTTTCAGGCTGGCCAGGCCCCCTTCCCCCGGGCTCAGGTAGTCGGCCAACTCGGCGGGCTTGTCCTTCATCAGCCCGTCCCCGCCGTCGAGCTCATAGCTCAGTTGCAGCCGGGTGTTAAGCTCCGGCGTTTTCACCGGTGGCCCCACCGCTTTCCGACTCCAGTCCCGGCTGGCCGGTTGGTTAAGGCAGGGGTCCCAGAAGCCAATCCGCAGACGCCGGGCCACCGTATTGAATTCCAGTTGCAGGTTCAGCAGCCTGCGCAGTTCAAGGAAGAATTCGGCCACCGTCAGACCCGGCACATGCTGATTCACCACCACGGTCGTGCGGCCATCCAGTGCCCGGGTGTTGTAGAGCACCAGGTCGGCATAGGGCGGAGACTCCATAAAAACCGGTCCATAAATGTCGACCCCCGTCGCCAGGGCAATGCGCTCCAGCACAGATTTGACGGTCAGCATCGGCACCAGCGGGCGGGCCGGGGTGTTCAGATAGCCCCCGCCCGCGTAGTCGTTCACCTTCCCGGTGTAGCCCACCGCCGGGCCATTGGTGCCGTAGAAATCCGGGTTGACGATGGTGGGAAACACCAGCCCGGCACCGGCCAGGCTGGGCGGAACCACGGACGGCAGCTCCACCGTGCCCAGGTCCAGTTCAGTCAGGGGCCGGTTGGTCCAGTCGCCGAAAAACTCCCCGATCGGCTCCACAGCCTGGCCGGTGTAGCCCGTGGGTCCCGCTTCCGTAAGCAGATACACCGCTTCCCGGATCAACTGGCCGTTGTAATATTGCCCCAGCCGGTGGCGCTGCAAAATCCCGCCAGCCTGGGGCTGATCCCAGTAGCCGAAAATCCGCCGGTTGCGAAGCGTCAGCGGAAACGGGGGCAGGTTGGCCACCATTCCGGCAATCTTGCCGTAATCGAAGTGCGGGTTGGTCAGGTTCAGTTCCAGCGAACTGCCCGCCGACAGGTCGACCGATTGGTCGTCGATGCGAATGTCCAGGCTCATATGAGTTTCAAAAAGAGTTTGTCACCCGATGTTAGGGCGATGGGGCTGCCCTCGTGCATGAGCAAATCGTGGTTTTCAAAACCGTCGCTGTTGAGCGTAAACGCCCGGGTGTAGAGCAGCGTCCCGTTGCGGTACAGCACCACGCTGCGGTTCTGATTCGGCGGGCCGAAAGTAAAAAAGCGCCAGGCCGAATCGCCCACCGGAAAGTTCAGGTCGTTGGAGCGGGCCGGATAAACGAACGTGCCGGTCAAATCCTGGAGAGAGGCCAAGTTGCCCATGTCGGTGCCGCCCCCTCCGGCGTGGTAAATCGCCAGGTTCACCGCATCGCTGAAGCGGATGTGCCACTGGCCCGCCGGAACCGCCCAGGCGTAGGTTTCCGATAGCGAACAACTGCCGAACTGATCAGCATACGCCTGGGTATTGAGGGCCGCAAACTCGGCTTCCGCCCGCTGGTTGGCCTCGCCGGCCGATTCCCCGCCGTACTTTTCCGCCGGAACACTGATCAGTGCTGGACCGCCTTCCTGGCCACCGGGGCAATTGCTGCGTCGGAACGTGCCCGCCCGGCTAATAGCCGCCGAAGGAAACGGTGTTGACCCCACGACGACGCCCGGAATCGGGGTCGGGCTGATGTAATCCGGATCGCCGGGGCTGTTGGCCTTTTCGGTGACGGGTTTGACGTCTTTTTCGTCATCGGGGTAGTATTTCCGCAGGCGGATCGGCACACCCAGGCCGGTGCGTTTGCCGAAACTGTCGAGCACATGGCGGAAGCCCACGCCCCGCCAACCGGTGGGCCGCTGGGGCTGGGCCGTGGCCACTGGCAGCGCACTGAAACTGTGCCGGGGGTTGCTTTTCTGAAACACCAGGGTGGTGGCCCACAAATCGGCCTCGTCGTCGTGGGCCACCCGCTCGGCGGTCACCAGCGTGAGCGGAATGTGGCCTTTTTCGTCGACCAGGTACACCGCCCGGCTCAGCAGCAGTTCCGATAGATACCGGTTCCAGCCTTCCGCGTTCTGCTCAAAATAGCCCGTCGACACCGTCAGCGTGGTGGCGGTTTCGGTGTGCACGATCCGCAGGCTGGAGAAGTCCACCGCCGTTGCCCCAAACTCATCGGTTTCGACGGTGTAGCGGCTGACGGTTTCCTTTTCCTCCAGGCTACCCAGCAGCCGCAGCGAGTCGAAGCCCGACAGGCTGTTTTCGAACAGGATAAACCGTTCGGTGGTCCGCAGCCGCCCATCGATCCGGTAGGTGCGCACCTCGCTGAGCCGCCGGTGGTTTTCGTCCGACAGCCAGAGCTGGTAGCTGACGATATTTCCCGAAAGGCTTTGGGCTGATAGTCCCGCCGGACAACACACCACCTGGTACAGGGCCGCGCCTGTCAGTGTGCCGGTAGTGTGTACTTCGCTGTGGCCATCGGCGTAAACGGCTTTGACCCGGCGCAGGATCTGGGCGGGCAGGGGCGAACTGTTGAGCAGAAAATACAGGTAATCGGGCTGGGTGGCCGCTATGGTTTTGGGATTGGGTTGCCAGGTCAGAAACTGGCGGGTGGTGGCCAGATGCCCGTCGAAAAACCGGTTTTCCCAGCCCGCAAAGTCTTCCGGATTGAGACCACCCCGAAACACCCACTGGCGCTCACCGGTCACTTCGGTGTTGACCGGGGGCGTGCCGCCGGTGACTTTCTCGACCAGCGCGTAGGGCATCGTCAGGGTGGGAATCACGCTCAGCTCCGTCTGGTTGAAGGCCGGTTTCTGGCTCTCCAGAAAACCGTCCAACACCGCATCGATGCGGAAGGGAGCGCCTTCGAACAGGGTGATGCCGCCGGTCTGGCGGGGTGGACGCTCCCGGCCCTGGAGCGTCGTCAGCCCCTCCAATACGCTGCTTTGGGGGTATTCCGGCACCAGCAGGGTGAGCGAATAGCGCAAATCGGTGCGGTCCGCCAGCGTGGTGTCGGCGGCATCGATGAGCACTTCCAGGCGGTTGCGGGAAAAGTGTAAGGGGTAAAACACCCGATCGGTGGCGCGTAAATCAATCATGATTCCTTGCAAGTTAGGCCCGCAAGGTGCCACCAGCCCAGTTGGTCGAAAAGGACGTTAAATAATTAACTTTACATTCTATTATTCACCCAAGAGAAATGTGGGATATTGAACTATACAGACAAGACCGAAAGGATTTGCCTTTCCAAACCTTTCTCGATAAGTATTATGAGAAACCGGACTTAGTAAAGTGGGATAGGTGGATGAACAAATACATCAATCCCGCTTTCAATTCGTTCCAAAGAGACGATTTAGTCAGGTTGTGCAGGACTCAGGGTGGGCCTTTACTTCCCGAATTCGATGTGATGGAAAAAGCCTATCTTGAAATTGGGGCTAGTTCCACGTTTGACGAAGACTTAACGCGGTTCTTCGCTTATTTAGTCGGCACTGGTTTTTTGAAAAACTATCGCTTACACTTTAACCAATGGATCAATATACCGAATTGGCAACATCCTTTCCAATCGGATCATCTAGAAAAAAGAATCTCCGAAATCATAACCTTTCGGAATGGGGACAATTATTTAAAATACAGACTGGTAGAGATGCCTTGGTGGAGACTTTAAAATGATGCTTAAGTTTTACACTTTTTTAAAAGATTAAGTAGATTAAAATTGAGGTTAAAACTACCGCCGTCGACGGTGTAGATTATGCAGGTGCCGCTGAACGGGTTTCTGCTGCACAAGGTTCTGCCAGACCGACAGGCGAACCAGGGCGGTTTTGGTCCAGGGTAGTCCCGATCGCCAGTAGGCAAGTTGCGCCCGCACCGAACCGCGTCGGCTACAGACGTAGTAAATAAACACCAGGGGGGCAGCCAGTAGCCAGACGGCCCAGAACAAAATCTTTTTACGCAGCATGGTTACTCGTCGAAATAGTTGCGAAACACCTCATTAGCCGCCAGCACCAGTTGGAGCTTCACTTCGTAACCCTGTGTCGCGTCGAGCGTCATCAGCGTGACGGGTTCCAGGGCGGCCGAATTGTAGTCGAAATCCACATCCACCGTTTCCAGGTGATCGCGCCGAAGTTGCTTGATAATCGCCAGGGCAATCTCTTCGGCCTGGTCGAAAGCAGCTTCCTGGCTGGCTTCGTCCCCGGCCTTGCTCTTGCAAAATACGTAAAAGATGACGCTAAACCGCAGGGCAAACTGTTCGGCCCCGTTGTCGATCACCTTGTAGGCCGGGCGCATCGAAAACACCGCCGGGTAAATCTTCTTGTTGACCGACGCCGTCAGCAGCCGTTCCATGCGGTCGGCTTCGGCCATCAGCACCAGTCCCTCCGGAGCGATGGCCGTGGCCAGCGGCTGAAAGTAATTCCAGTACAGTTCCCGGGTGATCATTGGTCGGCTTGTTTTTGGCGTTCATATGCGGTCAGGGCGTCCTGCCGGTGCTCTTCCAGAAACAGCAGCACCTCGTGAGCGTTGGCCTGCTGGGTTTGCTTCAGGGTGCCGAAAATCCCCTTTTCGGCCAATAGGTGTCCATTCTTGATAAAGCCCTGACCGGCGTAAGTCTCTGTGGAGTCCCCACCCGCGTCCGCCGGATCGAACAGCGTGTACTTGTCCAGCACGGCTTTGATGCTGCTGGTCACATAGAGCAGAATGGGTAATTTTTCGTCGAACGGCAGCACCGCCACCCGTTGGCTGCGCTGCCGGGCAATGAATTCGTTGTAGGCTTCCCGCCGGTCGCCGTTCCAGTCCGGCAGCATCATTTCGGCCAGGGGACGGTGCGGACGGCAGGCCGTAGCCACCAGGCTGTCCAGGGCCGCCATCGCATCAGTGGCCTCCACCGTATTCACTGGCTGGATGAAGGCCTGTAGGTGAATGTACAGATCGGTCAGTTCGCCAAAACTGGTGCTCACCAGGCCCGGTTCGGGCAACAGCCACCGCTCCCGATCGACCTTTAAAAACTCGACTGGCTGGCGGTCGACCGGCTGCTCCCAGGCCCAGGCCAGCCAGCGGATGAGCTGGTGCAGCACTTCGGCGTTTTTCCGGCGCACCCAATCGGGAAGGTTCGCACCGAAGTGCTTTTGCTGGAGCTTTTTCCAGCGTTTGGCGGACACGCCCAGCGCCAGCCGCAGCAGCTCGTGATACATCGCCCCGGTAGCGGGCGTCAGGTAGATCAGTTTGATCCATTTCGGCAGGAACGGAGCGGGGATTTCATCCCAGGATTGCGGCATCTGGTACGAAACGCCGTCGAGTTCAAACGTTTTCATCAGAGAATGACGTGGGGTTTGTCGGTGAAATCGTCGGCCGCCAGGGCCGGGCCGCTCAGGTTGGCCTGGTAGTAGCCCGCAAACCGGGTGGGGGTGGCCGTTTCGTCCAGAAACGTGCGAATCCGGGCCAGCCGGATTTGGCCGTCCTGCTCCAGTTGTCGGCGCAGGTGGTTGCGCTGCCCGCCATCGGCGGCTACTTCTTCCCCGCCGGTGCCGTCCTTCTGCCGTCGTTCGGCAATACCGATTTCCGAAAACGACAGCGGCAAATAAGGCCAAGCCTGGAACACCGCCAGATAGGCCACCGCCGGGCGGATCAGCTCGATCAGCTCTTCTTCCTCCAGTGTCCAGGCCGTAGTGGCGTCGCGCCAGCGGGTCAACAGGTCCCGGTATACCGGGGCCGTCAACGTGGCCCGGATCAGCTCACGCTCTACGTCGTCGATGAAGGGCACCAGCTTCTGGAAAAACCGGTAGTTGCGGCCCGCAATCGGCAGCAGGTCGGCCAGTTCGCCCGCCGATCGCAGGAAATGCCGGTTCCGCTGACCAAAGGCCGCCGATCCCGTCCAGGCTGCGGGCCGGATGGCTTCCAGTTCCCGAAAAAAATACTCCAGCGATAAGTCCAGCATCGACAAATTCGCGTCGCGGCTGTCGACGTATTCCCACTTCGTAACGGCAATGGCCCCCTGGGGCGTCATTTTCATCATGCCCAGATCACCCACCCGGAACTTCTGGTGCGGAAACGCCAGGCTGTAGGCTTGCCAGGCCAGCGTGCTGTGCGCCAGCCGCAGCAGCTCCGAATCGGTCTCGTTTTGCAGGAAAGCGTACAGGTCCGGGCCAATTTCGTCCCGAAACCAGCGTTCGGCGTGACGGCAGAACGGGGCCACCGTTTCTTCCTCCATGCTGGCCTGGAGGCTCCCCAACTGGGCTTTCAAAATCTCCTGGGTCAGCATCATGCGTCGGTTTTCTGGTTCGTGACTGGCTGAGTGCCTTCTTTATTGACGTCCAAAGTGGTGATCTGCACCCCCGTAAAAACGGGCACCACATCGCGGTAACCCATCAGCCGCAGGGCATACTGAATCGGTTCGAGCAGAATCTGGTGGTGCACCGGCGTGCGGAAATGCTGCTGAAAGTCGGCCATCACCCGGATTTGCGAACCCGAGTCGTTGCCCTTGCCCGGATTCACGCCCGCCAGGGTGGGCAGAATCCCTGCGGCATTGGCAATGCTGACATTGGCCATTTCCCAGACCTTGGCGTAGGCGTCGTCCGACATCTCGTTTTTCAATGGCACCACGTCGATGCTGTCCAGCGGCTTGTTGTCGTCCCCGCGCAGGTATTTCAGGATCAGCGTCTTGTTGACGTTCTTGGTGCCCGCCATCCACTGCGACAGGTTTTCGGAGAATTCCCGCCACCGGGCGTGGATCTTCTCCACCGGCAGCGGCTTGCCGCCTTCCGTATCGAAATAATCCTTCGGCATTTTCACCAGGTACTTGATGTTGTAGCCGTTGGTGATGCCGCTCCGGTGAAAAACCGGGATCAGGTTGGCCAGTTCGATCCATTCCGACGCCCCCCACCAGCTCGGAAAAGCGTAGTGCGGGTTGCCCGACAGGTGCTCCCGGCTGTGCAAAACGCTGACCACGTGGCGCAGCGGATCGGCGAAATTGAAGCCCGGCAGGGGTTCCGATTCGCGGGGCCGGAAATAGGCGTATTCGCCGAAGTAGGGGTTGAAAAAGAATCGGCGTTCCTTTTTGCTGCTGGCCTGGTCGATGCGCATGCTGTAGCAGTCGACCACGTCGAGCGTGGGCAGGCCGTCCAGATCCAGCTCAAAGCGGGTGAAGTGGTTGCCGTTGGTCAGCCGTTCGTTGATGGCCGCAATGGCGTAGTAGGCCAGGCGGGTTTTGAGCTGCCACTCGTCGAGTTGCGGGTCTTCGAAGGGTTCCAGGCGCTTTTTGCCGTTTTCAACGATGCGCTGAAAAAACGTGATGCCCGACCCGTAAATCATGTCGCGATTGGACTCCAGCAGCGGGCGGATCTGGTTGTTTTTCTGCACCAGCACACCCATCGTGTTCGGCTGGTTGTCGCCCGCCCCCCAGGGCACGTGCTCCAGACCCGAGCCGCCCAGCGTCACGGCCAGCGAGCCGTAGGCGTGGTCACGACCCAACCGGTCCGTGAGTTGCAAGATAGCCGCCGTATGCCCTTTGGAGGTGACCACGGCCACGTTATCGTTAATCCATTCCATGCGTGTTAGTAGGTATGATTGATCCGGATGCCGTTGTAGTGCGTCAACAGATCGATGAGAACTTCGAAGACCTGGCCGGTGGCCCGGTTTTGCAGCAGCAGCACGTGGTTCAGATTCACGTGGCCCCGGTAGCCGCGCTGGCCCGGCAGGCGCTGAGCGGTTTTGCTCACCCGCTCCTTGTGGCCCAGGGTGCCGTCTTTTTTGACGTAGTCGATGGAAAATTCGTGGGGTTGCCCGCCTTCCCGGATGTCCTGGTGAATCTCGGCGAACACCGCCCGCTTGCTGATGGTCTTCATACGGCGAAGAAAACACCCCTTAGAACCGACAGGAAGGACACAGTTTACGGTAGATCAGATAGCCCGTCAGCGCTCCCAGTCCCCAGTTTCGCCACTGGGCCCGCCGTCGTTTTTGCCGCTCGAGCGCGAGTTGCTGTCTCAGGGCCAACTGGTCCTGGCTTCCCTGGCCGATCTGCTGCTGGGCCAGCACATAGCCCTGGGCCATCTGGTCGCGCTGCTGCCGGTGGCGCTGATTCTGCTCGTTGAGCATCCGCAGCTCCAGCCGCGCAAAATGCAGGGCCGTCAGGCTGTCCAGGAGTGGTTTGGCATTGCCCACAAACTGACGGACCACGGCCAGGCTGTCAGCGTTTGGGGATTGCGCCGTTGATTTTGCGCAGGACATCCAGGTCAGAAAGGCGAGCATGAGCCCGCATCGAATCAAGTACATGACGGTGAAGCAGTAAAAGAGTGAGCGAATCGATCCGGCGTTGCTGTTGCCAGACCGCCAGCAGCGCCTGCACCGAATCGGCCCGGTGCTGGGCCTGGAGTGCGCCCTGAATTGGGGTGGAATCGGGGGTGACCGCTGGGGTTTTAGTCCACCGGAATAAGAAGAATAGGCACAGGGCTATCATAAGTCCCGTCCAAATGCCCATAAAATAGAAGCGAATCGTAGTCATGGCTGGATAATTTGAATGGCCTTGTTCAGCTTGCGGGCGTAGCGCCGGTCTTCACTGTACGTCTGGGCGATGAATTGCCGGTACTGGGTTTCCGTGGTCAGCCGGTAGCGGTCGATCACCTGCCGTTCGTAGGCCCGGTAGTCGGCCAATGACCGCTCGACGCTGGCGTAGATGCAGTACCCGCCCGATCCCAGCCCGCTGGCAAAATCCCGGCTGTTCTGGCGAAAAGCAAACCAGTTGTTATAGCGCACGATCCGGTGACGGGGGTTCCAGCCGCCGGTCTCCAGATACGAAATGCCCACTGCCGTTTCGGGATATATCAGACCTGCCCGGCGAATCCGCTGAATGCAGTCGGTTTTTAGATCGGTCGCTGGGCCGCTAAGGATCACCGCCCGACTTCTTCTGGATTTCGGTCATGGCGTGAATCTCTTCCAGCGAGACCAGGTCCTGCTGCTTTTTCCGGAGCTTCTTTTGCAGGCCAGCAATGCTCTTTTCCTTCGCCTTCAGTTCCAGCTCCAGCACGCGTTTCAGGCTGTCGCGCTGGGCCACCCGCAGCGACAGTGTGTCGACGGCCGCCGGGGGTAGTTGGATGATCATGGGCTGGGCCATCAGGCTGTCGGACTCCAGCGGAATCAGGTTTTCGGAGGGGGCGGGCTCCAGCCCCAGGTGGTGGTTGATGAGCCCCCAGGGCCGGGCCGCTACCAGACCCAGTAGCAGCGCCAGCACCCAGAGTTGTTTCATTTTCAGAATGTTCACGGGTATTTAGAAAAGAAAAAAGTGAGTTAAAACGGGTCGATGCGGTTGATCACCAGGTACGCTTCGTGCTTCAGGCGCTTCTTGATGTAGACCCCCTGCTGCCGCGCATTGGCCGGGTTGGAGGTGTTGCCGCCCAGCGCCCAGAAATAGGTTTCGTCGTCGTCGAGCGCCCAGCGCACAATGATTTCGATGTGATTGATGCGCCTGCTCTGAAACCGGTACAGCGCCAGATCGCCCGCCACCGGCACGCGCCCGGTCGTCATTCGGCCCGATCGGGACACGATGGCCGTGGCCGGAATGGCCCAGTTAGCCGCCAGGGCCGGGCCTTTCACGCCGTGCTGCACGTGCGCGGTCGTAAAAATGTGGTGCACAAACAGACCACACCAGGGCGTTCCGGGCGGATAGCCGTAGGGCTGCATGAACAGGCGGGCGGGTTGGCCCCGGTTTTCGCCCGTTTCCCGCGTACCTACGTACTTCTGGGCGGTCTGGATCACAGCCCGACGCTCGGCGATTCGGGCAGTCTGACCCCAAGCAGCAGAATGAACAAGTAGCAAAGCGCAAACAAGAGTGCGAACGAAAACCATAGACGCTGGTGGGGAGTAAGGTGAAACAGAAAATCGGTGGACGCATCGAATCCCGTTTCGACATCCCGTCGCCAGTAGCGGATCAGGGCCGGAACGGTGAGTTTGATGATGGCTACCACCACGCCGATGATGAACACCAGGCGGTAGGTGGCCGTCCAGAGCTGGGCCATCTCGTTGGAGTAGGCATACTGGCCGGGGCGCATGCGGGCACCGGTGGCGCTGGTCCAGTCGGCCAGGTTCCAGAACAGCAGGAAGGCAATGGCCAGCCCGATGAGCACCCGGCTCTGCCGGAGCCATTGCCCCAGCGACGTCGGAAGGGTCGCCACCCAGCGCTGAAACCCCGGTCGGTCGGGTTCCCCGGAAAGTTCCGGATCGTCCGAAAGATGGACGTCGGGCACCGGTTCCGGAGTGGCCTCCGGCTCCGGTGTCTGATCCGGAGCGGTGGCCGATTTGCGGAGTGAAAAAGCGGATTTCATCAGATCGACGAACGCAGGGTTTGCAGTTTGAGGATGTTGTCGTCGATCTGCTTGCGGATCAGGGTGTCGAGCTCCCGTCGAATGGCGATTTTCTCTTCGATGGAGTAGCCTTCATCCCCCATCAACTGGTTGATCTGGTGGGCGGCTTCTTCGGCTGTGGCCTTGGCGGTTGGATTGATGTCCATTGAAAACTTCGGTTTGGTTGAATTGAAATGAAAGCCGAAGTTCCCGGGATCAGAGGGGGTAGGAAAGGACGAAAAAAAAACGCCCGGTCACGATGACCGGGCGTTGTAATACAATGAGTATCTATTTTAAAGCACAGAATCTTGTGATTCAAAACGGTCAAATGTTACGCCAAACAAATATCTGGTAACAAAATAATTCAAACTGGCTTAAGCAGTTAAACCGCTAATGGATTCCCAGCTTGTGATCAGCTTTTCGAGTCTTTGCTGGCGGATTTTTACATAGTGACGAAGATATTTTGTGGAAGTAAGCCCCAGCATGGCGGCTACATCTTCTTGGGAAATCATCATGACATTCAAGGCCATGTCTGCGAACGTTTTACGGGCAATTTTAGTGCTTAAATTCATTTCAATGGATGTCCATGCGGCAATCAGCTTCAAAGAATCGTTTCGTTTCTGATTAGATTTCGATGGAAGCTTTGTTAAGTCGCTTCCATATTTTTGGTAGATATTGACTGCTGGTTCCAGCAACTTCAGAAGAAACTCTCTCCCCGTCTTTTGCCTTTTTCCTTGAAGCCAATAAGTCCCTCTTATATCTATATTGATGTGAAAATGCTTCGAGGTGTAATCAACATGGTGCATTCCTGAAAAGCAGTTGAATACGAATGCGTCGCGCTCCTGCTCAAGCCGATCAGCAGTATCGGGATGGATAACTCCTTTACGAGCAAGCCGGTGAAAATCAAAGTGAATGAGCCTAGTTAGATCGGGAACTTCCAAGTGAGTTGTATCTGGTTCATAGTCTGAAGATTCCACAATATACTCAGCAATTGGGTTTTTTCGGATTAAGCTCTTATTGAAGGCCCAGGAGAAAACTGATTTCAGGTAATACATGTGTTTTTCAGTATGTTTATCACCAAAGCCCTTATCACTGAGTAAATATAAAAGAAGGTCTTCCATATGATTCTCGGTCAAGGAGGTGGCTGGACTACTTAATAGTCCTTCCGACTCAAGAAAATGCAGGATATTTTTGGCATAATTCGCCCGCACCTTCATCGTCTCTACCGATAGTTTCTTTCTGTCAACTCTTTTTTGGTCGGCGGCTTTCCTGAAATCGAAAAGATCACCGACATTATAGACAAATCGGCGGACCATGTTTGATTTGGAAGCATCCTTTTTTCTACGACTTGAAACCGGTGCGCAGAATAATTGCTTAATTAAATTTGCATTTATTTCATGACCATCCCGATCTAAATCTTCATAAATTTTGTGGATTTGGCTCCGGAGTTTTTCTATTTTTTTGGTCTGCTCGGATGCCCACTCGGTACGCCCTGTAAATGACTGATTCTCCTGATTCCATGCTTTTCGAATGCATTTAATGTGTGTCGAACCAAGCTCGACTCTTTCGGTGTTTACGGTGATTCTAATTTGGATTGTACCATTCAATAATTCAGGATTTGTAACTTCATTAACTAAACTTTTACGGAACCAGAAAAGTACTTCCATTCGATTAACATGATAAGACATATGAAGTAGATTTGTTACTACTTCTTGTCTGTTTAAATGAATCGATTCAAATTCAAGATCAACTTTCAGTCTAAAAGGCCAACTGTAACCTTAAAGTTTTAGTGTAACCTCGGATGTAACCTTGTCTGTTAACCACTTCAAAATGAGCAAAAAAAATGGCTGTCAATGTTTGAAACAAGGACAGCCATCGGCTTAAATTCACCTAATAATTACTTCTGGCAGAGAGAGCGGGATTCGAACCCGCGATACGCTTTAGACGTATACACACTTTCCAGGCGTGCTCCTTCAACCACTCGGACATCTCTCTGGGTCGAAACGGGATGCAAAGATGCGGGTTATTCCTGAAACTTACAACCAGTTTTTGATCCTTACAGGCTCATTTCTCCACAAATCGGCGTAACCAGGCGTTTTTTCAACCGGTCCTGATCCGGTTCGTTGGCGAGCAGGAACATCAATTTGGTGATGGCCGCTTCGACAGTGCTGTCACTGCCGCTCAACACGCCAATTTGGTCCAGGGCTTTGCTGGTTTGGTAGCGCCCCTGCGTCACCCGGCCGCCGTCGCATTGGGAGACGTTAAAAATGACCAGACCGCGTTGAATGGCACTCCCCAGCGCATTCAGAAACCAGGCTTCCGTCGGCGCATTTCCGGAACCGTAACTTTCCAGTACCAGCCCTTTTAAACCCGGAATGCCCAGAATGGCGCTGATAATCTGGTGGTTGACACCCGGAAAAAGCGGCAGAACGACCACGTGCGTGTCCATTTCCTCGTAAACTGTCAGCTTTGATTCCGGCACATACGGATGAATAAACGGCGTATTGTATTCGATATTGACACCGGCCATCGCCAGATGCGGGTAGTTTTCGGAATGAAATGCGTTGAAATGCACACTTTCCTTTTTCTTCGCCCGATTGCCCCGCAGCAGCATCGAATTGAAGTAAATACAGACTTCCGGCACCATTGGCCGACCGTTTTCCTGCGCAGCGGCAATTTCCATCGCCGTAATAAAATTTTCGCGCGCATCCGACCGGGCCACGCCAATGGGCAATTGCGCACCCGTCAGAATCACCGGTTTGTTTAGTCCTTCGAGCAAAAAACTGAGGGCAGAGGCCGTGTAGGCCATCGTGTCCGTTCCGTGCAGGATAACAAAACTGTCGTAGGCATCGTAGTTGTCCCGAATGATGCGGGCCAGATGAATCCAGTTTCCTGGTTTCATGTTCGAAGAATCGATCAGTTCGCTCAGCACAATAACCGTTACTTCAAAATCGAGCCGCCGGATTTCGGGAACCCGATCCAGAATCTGATCAAAATCAAAAGGGATAAGCTGGTCATTCTGGCGGTCGTAAACCATGCCCAGCGTGCCGCCGGTGTAGATGACCAAAACCGAAGAACGGGACTGTCCGGGCAAAACCGGATTGATATGAATGGTGCGATACATGTTAGCGAATCAAAAGCTGTTGGGCATTTTTGGTGGTTTGCGCATTGACCTGTGCGAGCGGAACCTGCTTCAAATCGGCGACCCGCTGGGCAATCAGCTTTAGATACGCCGGTTCATTTCGTTTGCCCCGGTAGGGGACAGGAGCCAGATACGGCGCATCGGTTTCGAGCACCAGATGCTCCAGGTCGATGAATGGCAATACTTTATCCAAGCCGCCATTTTTAAAAGTCGAAACGCCACCGATGCCCAATTTGAAACCCAGTTCAATGGCGCGGTGCGCTTCCTCCAAAGTTCCGACGAAACAGTGAAAAATGCCGTTCAGGTTGGGCAGAGCCAGTTTTTCGATGAGATCGGCAGCCTCGGCAAAGGCATTTCGACCGCCGTTGGCAGCGGAACGGCTGTGAATGGAAATGGGTACATTTCGCTGCGAGGCCCATTGCAACTGAACCGTGAAGGCTTCAAACTGGCGGTCGACGTGGGTCAGATCCCAGTAAAAATCCAGCCCAATTTCGCCGATGGCAAAAAACGGATAGCGGTTCAGCCAGCTTTCGACGGTCGCCAGTTCATCCTCGACGGTTTCGTTGACGTAGCAGGGGTGAAGCCCCATCATCGGCAAACAGCGGTCGGGAAACTGTTCGGCCAGGGCCATCATGGCGTCGATGGTTTCGGTGGCGCAATTGGGCATCCAGATTTGAGAAACGCCCTGGGCTTCAGCCGCCGACAGCATGGCTTCCTTGTCCTCAAACTGCAAATCGTAAATATGGGCGTGGGTGTCGATCATGAATACGTTCGGCCTTTCCAGACCAGCTTCGTGGGTAACCAATAATAAATGAGTGAAATAAAATAGCCGATGTGCAGGTAAAACTCGAAGCCGATCAAATACGGCAACAGGTCCCACCGGCGAAACCGGTTTAGAATCCAGAGCAGTTGGGCCGTCTGGGTAACAAACTTCAGAAGCCAGATCGTTGCCGCTGCGGTCGGAAACCAGAACGCCAGAACGATCAGCAGAGGATAAAAAAGCAGTTGCAGAACAAAAAGGACGATAAAGTACGGCGGTAACTGCAATGCCCCGACCATCCAGCGTTTTCGTTGGTGCAGCCAGCTTCGCCAATCCGGTAACGGTCGGGTAGTTGCCAGAACCTCCCGATTGAAAAGGTGGCCAAACGAAAAACCGTGTTGAACGATCTCCGTAAACAGTTGGTAATCTTCCACCACCGAAAAAGGGAGATTTTCGTAGCCGCCGATGGCATCATACGCCGTTCGACGCACCGCCATGTTGTTGCCCATTGCCGTCACCGGAACGTTCAGATCGGTCAATTGCTTGATCAGGTACTGACCATAAAACCAGTCGACGGCCTGTAGTTTCTGAAAAACCGTTTGCCCGACAATCTGCGTACAGCCCGTCAAAATCCCGAGTCGTTCCTGTTCAAACGGTTTTACCATCCCGGAGAGCCAGTCGGGCGACACTTCGCAATCGGCATCGGTAAACAGCAGAATCCGGCCCTGCGCGTGCTGGGCTAGCTGGGCCAGTACATTAGCTTTTCCGGACTGTTTTCCCACTGTTTGCGATATGGAAAAAAGACGGTAACGCGGTTTATTGCGAATAAAACCGGCCACCAGTTCTCCGGTTTGGTCCTCCGACTGGTCATTGCCAATCAGTACTTCGTAGCGTTCCGGCGGATACCGAAGTTGCTCGATGGCCTGAAGACAGCGGAGAATGGTGTCTTCCTCATTGCGGGCGGCAATCAGAATGCTGACGTCGATATTCACGCCACCGAAGTCCTGAAACCGGACGTTTGGGGTAAACCGTCAAAGCGATACCCGCGTTCTGAAAAATGGGATAGTACCCGTGGCAAGGCGTAACTCATGCGGGGCCAGGCTTTCAGGCTGTCGTGAAACAGGATGATGGAACCCGGTTCGGTGTATTTCAGCGTTTTTTGCAAAACCACTTCCGGCTGCAGCGACAGCGAAAAATCGCCCGTCAGCACATCCCACATGATGACATCATACGTCTTCAGGACTTCGTGGCCCTGGCTGCGTTTCATGCGGCCGTAGGGCGGACGAAAAAGCCGGGTAGGCAGGTCCAACTGATGCTGACACTGCCGAACGTTTTCCAGATACGGTTCGTCCTCGGTTTTCCAGCCATTTAAATGATTAAAGGTGTGATTGCCAATGGAATGGCCTGCCTGGTGTACCTGCTGAAAAATCCCGGGATGCTTTTTGACGTTGTCGCCAATGCAAAAAAACGTCGCTTTGGCCTGGTGGTTTTGCAGCGTTTCCAACACAAATTCGGTGATGTCCGGGATGGGGCCGTCGTCAAACGTCAGGTAAATCACCTTCTCCTGAGTCGGAACGCGCCACTCAAACCGGGGGTAGAAGGCCCGAAGCAGGAAATTTGTTTTATGTAAAAACATAGAATCGGTTCGCTGATGCGGTTTTTGGTGGGATTAACGCAACGTCCGGTCTTTCCAGCGGAATCCCTTTTGTTGAGCCGCCAGCCCGAAAAAAACCACGTACAACGGATACACCAGTTGCGTGACCGGAATCCAGAAAAGCACCGGCTTTTTTTTCAGGAACACCAATACGGAGCCCAAAAATAGCCACTCCGGTACAGCTTTCAAGGCCACGATGCCGATTAGTTGAATCGCCGACAGATTCCCGAAGCCATAAGCGAGCAGGGCGACGGGCAACGCCAGGTTGCTGGCAAAGATAAAAACCGCTAAAATCGAAGGCAAAATGCTCTGGTACGCGCGCCATTTGCTGGCCCACCGCTTCCGCTGGTGGTAGAATGCTTCCAGCGTCGGCTGCGGAGCGGTGTGGACAATCGCATCCGGGCTTTTTAGAAATTTTACGCCCGCGGGATAGCGGCTGGCAATCTTGTGCATGAGCAATTCATCGTCGCCAGAAGCCACATGGTCGATGCCGTCAAAACCGTCTACGGCTTCGAAAGCTCGTTTTTCGTAGGTCAGATTGGCTCCGTTGCACATCGTCGGAAAGCCCAGCGCCATCGTGCAGGCCCCCGCGCCGATGAGGCTGCTGCTTTCAACGGTTTGAAGGTTGCCAAAAGCGGAATGATCGGTGTTGAAACTGATCGGGCCACTGATGAGTTGGGCGCCGGTTTGCTGGTAAAAAGCCGCAATCGTTTCGAGCCACTTCGGTCCTACGCGGCAGTCGCCGTCGGTCGTTACGATCAGGTCACCGGTGGACATCGCTATGCTTTGCCGAATCGCCCGTTTCTTCGGCGACGTGGTCGGTTCGTTGGCCAGTGGCAGCGGACGGAGGGAATAGGGCATCTGTCCAACCAGCGAATGCGTGATTTTCAGAGTGTTGTCCGTAGACGAGTCGTCCGCAACAATGACTTCAAAACCGTCGGGGGGATAGGTCTGGTTTTGCAAATCACGCAGCAGCAGGGGCAAGGTATGTTCTTCGTTGCGAACCGGAATAATGACACTGATTCGGGGTGATTTCGCGTTTTGGGACGTTGCGGGAGCCGTGAAAACGGTCATTCGCCACCAGGTTACGGCCAGAATAAGCGTGAAGAAAGCGTAACTGATGGAGATGAAGAGGAGGATGTAAAACATGGCCGGTCAGTTCGTTGATAGCTTTAGTTTCCAGACCCAGAACAGCCCGACCAACACCGGGGCCAGAATATTGAACAACCAGAGCGTGAGCGTCGCCGACAGAATTTGCGGAGCCGGAACCTGCCATTGGCCGAACACCCACATAGACGTGGCTTCCCGAACACCCAGATCACTGAGCAGGTTAAAAGCCGGAATAATCGTTTTTCCCAGATACACCAGCCCGATCCCCGTGGCGGTTTCCCGAAGCGGTAACTGAATGCCGAAAATGAGCAAGGCAAAATAAAATTGCAGCGAGAAAGTCAGGTAGCGGAGCGAGGCCGCACTGAAAGCCAGGACCAATTCTGTCGTCGTATAATAGGAAGCGACCGACCAGTATTTTTCCCAGCGTTGCAGCCAGCGAACGGGCAGATGAACCAGGCGGTGCCGCTGCCAGGCCGCCAAAACCGCCAGCCCCATCGTTAGCACCAGAAGCCAGAACAGCAACCCCTGCGCAACGGGCCACGCTTCCGTCTCGAACTGAAGCTGGACGAAGAGGGCGATGGTTCCGAAAAAGACGGCGGCCAGAAACTGCATTCCGCCCGAAACAAGGGCCGCACCGATGCCCTGCCAGCGTTGGTCGGAGCGGAGCGAAAGCAGCCGGCCGGCGGTGTCGCCCAGTTGGGCGGGCAGGGCAAACCCCATCGCCAGACCGGCCAGCACACCCTGGGTCGCTTCTTTTAGGGAAATGGGTTCGACCCGTTGCACCAGAATCTTCCATTTCAGGGCTTCGAGCAGCCAGTTGGCGGGCGTGAGCAATAGCAACAGCAAAGCCGGAAGGCTGAGCCAGTTGGCGGTTTTCCAGTAGGTGAAGACGGATTGCAGGTCGTGTTGCTGGCGATTCAGGGTAATACCGATGTAACTGACGATCAGGGTAAGAATGCCGATTTTCGACCAAAAAACGATTTTTTTGGTCCTGGAATACGTTCTTTGAGGGACGAACCCGTTACTTTGCATAGTTTCCTTGCTAAAAATCCGTACGACCTTCCATGCCCATTCCACTTGCTGCTACCGAACTTGAAGCGTACGACAAAATTATTCTGGGGGTCGATCCCGGAACGCAGATTGCGGGTTATGGCGTCATCCGAATCCAGAAAGATCAGATGAGTATGCTGCAATACGGCGTCATTCACCTGAGCAAATATAGCACCCACGAACTGAAATTGAAGAAACTCTTTGATCGGATGATTCAACTCATCGAGGAACACCTGCCCGATGAAATGGCGATTGAAGATCCCTTTTTCGGGAAAAACGTTCAGGCGATGCTGAAACTGGGGCGCGCACAGGGGGTGGCCATGGCCGCTGCGCTGTCACGCGGCATTCCGATCGTGGAATATTCCCCCCGGAAGGTGAAGCAGTCGGTGACGGGCAACGGCAATGCGTCCAAAGAGCAGGTCTCTCACATGGTGGGGCACTTGCTGCATGCCGAACTCAATCCGGAGTTTTTCGATGCGACCGATGCCCTGGCGATTGCCATTTGCCATCATTTTCACAAAAATGCGCTGCCGGGAACCAAATCGACGGGTAAGAAATCGAAGAAAGGAGCCTGGTCGGCTTTTGCCAACGAAAACCCAGGCCGCATTTCCTGACGGCGTAAAAAAGGTACTTTTCACTTCGCAAAACAGGGGAAACTACGCACTATTCTTTCCGAACAACCGTGTAATTTTGAGCATTGAAACGGATTGTCCGCTCTCCACCGGTTTTGATCCTGATTTTGATTGGGGAGAAAAAAGTTGACCTGATACGATGAAAAAGATATTCAGAAATCGATTGATGTTAGCCGGTTTTTACCTGCTGGTTGGACTGGGACTCACCACCCTGGGCCGGGAACAGGTGCGTTCTAAAAATCTGGGCGTCATCAACTCCAAAACCATCTTCAGCCACAAAAAAGGAGCTGCCTGCCCCAATGGTGTGTACATGGTACTTAAGCTAATCAAAGTGATTTAATCAAATGGGATTGCCAGCCGCCCGGGTCGGAGATCTGCACGTTTGCCCTATGGTAACGGGCACCGTCCCCCACGTGGGTGGCCCCATTCTGCCGCCCGGTCAGTCTGTCGTCCTGATTGGTGGTCAGCCCGCTGCCTGTGTTGGTGATTTGTGTACTTGTGCAGGCCCTCCGGATTCCATCATCAAAGGATCGGCAACGGTTTTGATTGCTGGAAAACCAGCCGCCCGCGTAGGCGATACGACGGCCCACGGCGGCACCATCGTGCTCGGCCTCCCCACCGTCCTGATTGGCGGTTAAAACGCTTCCCAATTCGTTGCCATTAGGATGCTTGTTGCCCCTAAATCCCCTAAAGGGGACTTTCAAATCCGGATGCTAAAGTCCCCTTTAGGGGATTTAGGGGCAACAAGCGGAAGCACTTAACAGCACTGCCCTTTAAAGGAACGGGGCAACAAGCTAAAGTCCCGCTATTCGTTCTCCAGACTGCTCAATGCAGCTTCCACACTCGTTACCGGCAATTGGCAACTGCGGTTGTAACAGACGTAAATGGCGGTTTTCCCATTTACCGTTGTCCGGTTCTCCAGCAGCGGGAGATCACTTTCCGTCAGGGTTCCAGCCAGAATTTTATTGGGGTAAAACCGCTGGTCGATTTCGCGACGGAACTGCTCCGCATCTGGCCCCACCAGGGCTAGTTCGGCGGTTGGCTGCACCCGCATCGCGTAAAGCGCGGCCCAGTGCGTCAGGTAATCGGCGTTTTGTTGCAGCAGAGGTTGCACCCGCCCCAGCATGGCCGCGAGCAGATCCGTATAAGCCGGAGCGCCATCGACCGCACGTTCCAGCAACAGACTGAGGGCGTAAAGATTGTGTGCCATCATGGAGTTGGACGCCGGGATGACGTTATCGAAAACCTCCTTTTTTCGGGCAATCAACGGTTCTGCTGCCTGGTCGGTGAAAAAGAACAGATGATCTTCTTCGTCCCAGAAATGATCGAGGGTATAGCGAGCGAGCCGGTCGGCTTCGAGCAGGTATTGTTCCTTGAACGTAGCTTGGTAGAGTGCCAGAAGACCGTCGATAACAGCCGCGTAATCTTCCAGATAGGCCGTAATTGTTGCGACACCTTCCTGATCTCTCACCCCGGATTTGTAACTGTGCCAGAGCTGACCGGTTTCCGGATGGGTCAGTTTTTCCTGAATGAACCGGGCGTTTCGTTCGGCCAGATCCAGGAAGGAGGCTTCCCCGAAAACCCGGTAGGCCATCACCAGTCCTTTTAACATCAGGCCGTTCCAGGAACACAGAATCTTGTCGTCCAAACCGGGTCGGACGCGCTGGTCCCGAACGGTCATCAATTTCTGGTGCGCTACGGAAAGTTTGTCGGCTAATTCCGCCTGAGACCATCCCTGCATCCGGGCAAAATCGTCGTCCAGCACCACGCGGTGTAGAATGTTTCGCCCGACGCCCGCGTGTTCTTCCCAGTTGCCCTCGGACGCAATGTGGTATAATTCACTAAACCAGTTGAAATCGTCTTCCAGAATCGCCTGCAATTCGGCGGTTGTCCAGGTGTAAAACTTGCCTTCAACCCCTTCGCTGTCGGCATCCAGTGCCGAATAAAAACCGCCTTCCGGACTGGTCAATTCCCGCTGGAGAAAGGCAATCGTCTGAAAAACCGTCTGGCGATACAAGGGGCTTTGGGTCAGGCTGTAGGCTTCGGAGTAAAGTGTTACCAACTGGCCGTTGTCATACAGCATTTTCTCGAAGTGAGGAGCAAACCATTGATCATCAACGGAGTAACGGGAAAATCCGCCCCCGATCTGGTCGTAAATCCCGCCCAATGCCATAAAATCGAGCGTCCGGCGAATGTGGTTCAGAGTCTCTTCGTTTTTCGTAACGTGGTAATACCGCAGCAGAAAACCGTAGATGCTCGGCATCGGAAATTTGGGTGCCCGACGCGGGCCGCCTTTCACCGAATCGAATGATCCGGCCAATTTTTGATACATCGCTTCGAGCAACTCCCGCGTAAAGGCCGGTGCAGCATCGGTCAGGTAATACTGTTCCGTGACGCTCATGTTCAGTTGTTTGGCAAAACCCTCGGCCGACTCGGCCAACTGGTCCGGGTGTTCGGCAAATGCCGAGCGCACACTGGTCAGCAGGTTCACCCACTGACGGGCCGGTAGATACGTCAGACCGTAGAACGGTTTGGCGTCGGGCATCAGGAACACATTCAGGGGCCAGCCGCCCTGCACCCCCATAGCCTGAACGGCATCCATGTAAATGGCATCGACATCGGGGCGCTCCTCCCGATCCACTTTAATGCACACAAAATTCTGGTTCATGACCGAAGCAACCGACTCATTCTCAAACGATTCTCGTTCCATGACGTGGCACCAGTGGCAGGCCGAATACCCAATGCTCACCAGAATTGGTTTGTTCTCCTGCTGTGCTTTTTGCAGCGCTTCGGGTCCCCAGGGAAACCAGTCGACCGGGTTGTGGGCGTGTTGCAGGAGATAGGGGCTACTTTCTTGGGCAAGTCGGTTCATGCGGGCGTGGCTCGAAAGCACGGTTAGGTTGTCAATTTAACCCGGTTTGTCGGGTAGAAGTTTAGCCAGACCGGTTTTTATCCACGAAAGGATTATTGACGACACCAAATTTCCGTTTATTTTTACGGACGATTGTATTCGGTTACATCAATACGCCTTCCTCCCTTTTTATGAAAAACAACCCCCGTATTGTCAACGCCTGGTGTCTGTATGACTGGGCGAATTCCGTGCATTCGCTGGTCATCGTTTCCAGTATTTTTCCGGTCTACTTCAGCGCGACGGCTTTGAACGAAGCGGGTGGCAACGTCATTGATTTTCTGGGATTTCCGGTAAAAAACTCAGTCCTTTTTTCGTACTCCGTTTCGGTTTCCTTTCTCCTGATTGCACTCTTAAGCCCTTTTTCGTCCGCCCTGGCCGATTACAGCGGTCAGAAAAAGTCGTTCATGAAGTTCTTTTGCATTCTGGGTTCCATCAGTTGTGCGCTGCTGTATTTCTTCACGCAGGAGACGACGACCTTTGCGGTTTTTTGTTTTATTCTCAGTTTGGTCGGTTGGGGCGGCAGCATTGTTTTCTACAATTCATACCTGCCTGAAATCGTGACCGAAGACCAGATTGACCGGGTCAGCGCACGCGGTTTTACGATGGGGTATATCGGGAGTGTGTTGTTGATGGTGTTCAACCTGACCATGATTTTGTTTCCGCAGTGGTACGGCGGACTGTCCAGCGCGATGGCTTCCCGGATTTCGTTCCTGACGGTGGGCGTCTGGTGGTTCGGGTTTGCGCAGCTTTCATTTCGGTATTTACCAAACGCCGAGCGCCGGATTCGCACCGAAACCTCGGGCAACTGGATTTTTAACGGTTTTCGGGAATTAAAGAAAGTGTATGCACAGGTGCAGACGCAAACGCTGTTGAAACGGTTTTTGCTGGCATTTTTTATCTACAACATGGCCGTCCAGACGGTGATGTACATCGCTACCATCTTCGGCAGTGACGAACTGAAGTTGCCCGCCCAAAGTCTCATCATCACCATTCTGCTCATTCAATTGATCGCCATTCCGGGGGCCATTCTGTTTGCCCGTTTGTCGGGGCGATTTGGCAACATTTACGCGCTGATGATGGCCGTAACGGTCTGGATCGGGATTTGCGTCGGGGCGTATTACGTAATGAGCGAAAACCAGTTCTATGCGCTGGCCGTGGTGGTCGGGTTGGTGATGGGCGGCATTCAGGCGTTGTCGCGGGCGACGTATTCCAAACTCATCCCGGATGGTACGCAGGATACGGCTTCGTATTTCAGTTTTTACGATGTAACGGATAAATTGTCCATCGTGATCGGGACGCTGATGTACGGACTCATCGAGCAGATTACGGGGAGTATGCGCAACAGTGTTTTGGCGTTGTTGGTGCTTTTTGTGGCCGGATTACTGCTGCTGTGGCGAATTCCTTCACAAAAAGTTTACCGCGTTCGTTTGGAAACCGAAGAAATCTCCTAATTTTGTGGCCTGAAACGACGACAGGATGTTAGCTCAGTTGGTTCAGAGCGCCGCCTTGACAGGGCGGAGGTCAGCGGTTCGAGCCCGCTACGTCCTACAATACGAAGCTTATCACTTAACCGTGGTAAGCTTTTTTGTTACTTCCCGCATCCAGATTTCCCGACCGGCGCAATTCCAGTGCGCATCGCTGGTTTCATACAGCGGAACCGAACTGGCCGTATAAGGCGTATAGACATCGATCGCGGGAATGGCGAGCCGGGGATTTTGCTGAACGCGTTCGATGAGGTGATTGTAGGGCAGCGGTCCCATGCCCGGTGCGTAAATGCTGGTCTTGTTCGGAATAACGGACAAAAACACCTGATCAAAACCGGCTTTCCGGTACCGGTCGGCCACCACATTGATCGTATCGATATACCGGTTCAGGAGCGTGTCGGGCAGGGGCCTGAACGATGAGTTCGTCAGCGATGTATCCGTATCGAGGTAATACAACAGGTGCTTTCCGTCAGGCGATAGGGTCGTTTTGGGATTTACGCGGCCGAACCAATCCAGCGTCAGCCAGGCTTTCAATTCCTTGAACCACAGCGCCCAGTCCGAAAAGAACAGGATGGTTTCCAGCCGGGCTTCGACAGCATCCCGCGAAAAAAACGTTTCCATTTCCTTCGTAATGCTTTGCCAGGTCATGCGGTTTTCGGGCGTCGGTTCGGCTTGGGTGGTGTCTGATACCACCGTCAGTTCGTCGATGTGTTTCCCAAACTGATCCCGGAAATGGCGCTCAACGGATTCGATGATCAGGATGTTGGTTTTGGTCGTATCCAACTGAACCCGGTGGTGCGTGTCCCACTTGGTGCGGTGAAAGTATTCAATCGGGAAGTCGTTCAGCGTAACGCGTGGGGGTTCAGAAAAACTATCGCCAATGATGTACAAATGGATGGGTTTCCGTGGTCCATTGGCCGGGTAGGCGGGCGGACAGGGAATCTGTTCGGCTTTAAACTGGGGTAAATTCGCCATCCGGTAGAGATCACCGAAGCGGTAATCGTCGGGAATCAGTCCTTCTTTCTGGGCCGAATTCATAACATCCGAATGACAACTCCCGACGTATACGAGAATTCCAACGAGTAAAATCAAATACCGGGCAATCACGCCAATGTTCATAGACTCCTGCTTAACGCAACTTCACCGACCAGATCTGAACGGCTTTGTTGTCAGTACTGTAGACAAATAATTTATTACGGGTAGCCGAAAACTGCAACTCCACCGGGAAATTCCCCGGAATGGGTCGGTCACCTACCGGACGGCCCGCGAGGTCGTAAATCGTGGTAAAATTACCGGATTTTACGCTGATCAGATTGACACCGGAACCCAGAATGTGGTATCGGATGGTCGTCTGCCCCGGTCGCAATCCCCGCACCTCAAACAACGAATTGCCTTTTCGATCGAGAATGGCCGCTTCGGTATCCGACGTCCGAAGCAACACATACCCGTTCTGATTCACTTCGGGCAGCAGCCGGAAAGAACCCCGCCGGATGGGCCGGACCAGTTGATTTCGTTCCAGAACCTTTCCATCGGCCGAAATACTGAGCAGTTCACCTTGCCGCGTCAGGGTGGTGAGGGTGGTCGGAGTTCCACCTTCCAGCCAGACCGGTCCGGTTAGTTCCGCTTTTAAATCAAGTGGAAAACCGGGGACAAAACCGCCATTTTCGTTCCAGTAAAACAGTTTGCCGTCTTTCTGAACCGAAGCCACCGAAAGGGCCTGGTTGCGAACGGCTGCGTGAAAAGCCGACACGCTCTCTCCGGCGGCATTGTTCACCGGAAATTGGCGGACAAACTGCTTCCGCTGCCGGTCAAAACCGTATACACTGCCGTTCGTATGGAGCATCAGCAGAATCAGGAAGCGGTTTTGATCGCGCCGGGGGGCCATCATTGTCCGAGGTTCAAGGCCTTCCGGCAGTGGGATGGATTGCAATTTGGCCAGGCCATTCACCGGGTCGGCAATGTACAGGGAACGGGCCGTTGCAAACGCGTATTGCAATCGGCCGTTGCTCAGATAATCGACCGGCACCATCGGACTGATCACCGGGCCATTGACCGAACCCATCGGATGTTTTTCGCCTTCGGGGGTAATGAGCAGAAATTGCTGGGATTGATCGACCGCCCATATGGCTCCAGAGCTGCCGACAAAGTCGCCGATCACCATTGGCTGGCTCAGCAGGGGTGCATTGAGGGCAATTTTTCGCTGTAGAAAAATCCGGTTCAAAACCGCTTCGCTGGCGCGCCGGGTCGTGTGGCCCAGAATGAGCGTCGAATAAATCCGCTCCCGTCCGTAGGTACTTTGGTAAATGAGGTTCTCAACGTTGTCCAGTGCCGTTTCGTCATGGTTCAGCAATTGTTGCCAGGATTGCGGCCAGTTGGCGGTTACCGATTCACCCGCCCGGCTGAAACGGGTGTAGGCCGTAAAGTTGGCGGGGCGCAGCGTCTGGGTCAGTAAATCCCGCTGGCGGAACGATTCCGACCAGACCGTTCGCTGCTCCACGGATTGCAGGTATTCCTGCAAAACGCCCTGCCCGTTCGCAATCACGAGATAATCACCCACCTGAGCCAGCCAGTTTTGCTCGAAACCGCGAAACAAACCGCCAAACAGAAAAGCGGGAAGGTTCGGGGCTTCGATGGACGAAATCCGATAGCGCAGGAACGGTTTGGAACTCGAAATACGGTCGGTGCCGGAAGCCAGCAGGGCTGCGAGCTGGTAGCGATCCCACAAACGATCGACATTGGGCGAGTGAATCAGCATTACCAGCCGTCGGTCGGCGCTGGGGGCATCGAGCCGAAGCAGCGCCATTTCGTTGCCGACGTATTTATAAATGCCGTTTTCCTCGTTCTGCAACAAGGGCCGGAGTTTCCGTCGACCCTCGCGGGTGTCGTCTTCGTCTTCCGAGTTGATAAACGCCGTCAGGGCTTTGCCAAACCGGGGGCCGTCGCTCAGGCTGAAATGAAAAAGCGTGGTCGTCTGGTCGGGAATCAGCGCACCGCAGTTGATTCGGAAAGGCGTTTGCCGGTCGAAGAGATTGGCCAGGGCGCTTTTGGAACCGATGTCGTCCGTCGACAGGCCAATGAGGTGGGAGCGGGAAGCCGACTGCCGAAACCGGGTTAGCAACTCCGTGGGCAACAGGGCTTTGATGTATTTGGACTGGTAATCGGTGCTTTCTTCCTTCGGCGAAAGTATGGCCGACAACACCGAACTGCGTACGTAAATGCCCGCCAGATTGCCCGGCCGGATCAGCGACACGTCGGCCCGTTGCAGGGGCGTCTCGGTAAACGGTTGTTTCATGCGCCGGACGACGCTTTCCATCAGAATCGTGGAAGGACTGCCGATCAGGTAATCGTCCAGCACCACAAATGATCCGAGGGACTCGTTGCGGACGGTGAGCAGTTCATGAATCCGGGTGTCTTCATACGGATGGCTGAGCACCCGGAAGCGGTTGGCGTCGGGATTCAGGATGCGGTTAACAAATGGTTGATCCTGCAGTGAACGAATGGGAATGTAAAAGATAAACCCCAGCCGGTCTTTGGACGTGGGATGCAGCGAATACCAGATCGGTTTGTCGTTCAGAAACTGAATGGCGCTGGCGGTGTCGAGGGGTGCCCAGACGAATTTTTCGAGGCTGTAGGCGGCTTCCTGAAAAACCGGGGTAGTCTGAAGGGCCATTTCGTTTAGCCGGGCCTGTTTGGACAGCGTATCCTGCAAGGTCGCACTTTCCAGAACAAGCAGCGCATCCGACGGAATCAGCATCCAGGTCGAACGGGCGGGCGCTTTCCACCAGCGGTACCCGAAGTAGCCGCCGAGAATCAGCGCCAAAATACCAATGCCAATCCAGAGCTGCTTTTTGGTCATGTACTTCAATTCGGGGCCATACGGGTGGTAAAGATAAAAAAACAATGACGCAGATCGGGCGGATTTTCGCAGATAAAATCTGTGGGATCCGTTCAATCTGCGTCATCAGGGGCGACCGGGCGCATTCCTGGCTGGGGATTGCTTACAGTTTAACGGGCTGTTTCACATCCACGGCTTTCAGGGCTTTCACTTTCGCGCCCAGATCCAGGCGAAATTCGGCCAGTTCCCGGAAGCTTTGCAAACAGACTTTGATCAGTTTCCAGCGTAAAATGGAAACCGTACCCGTCAGTCGTTCTTTGTGAACGATGGGAATGTCGAAGGTTTTCTGACCGGCTTTCCGCGCCATGACGGCCAGGAAGATGTTGGGGGCGAAGGGCGTCGGGTCGGGCAGTTGTTCCAGCAGTTTTTTGAGGTAGGCTCCGTTGATGAGCCGGAACGGAATGTTGCTGTCTTTGATGTAGGTTCCGTAAATCAGAAAGAGGCTGAATTTCAGAATCCGGGTAATGACCAGCCTGGCGGGGGCATCGAAACGAATCTGGCGGTAGCCCAGAATGAAATGGGACTCATGGCGCTTGGCCCACAGCTTGGCAAAATCGTCAGTGACAAACTGGTCGTCACTGTCGGTTTGAAACACGTATTCCGATCCCATGGCGACGGCGTGGCGGTAGCCCCGAACGACGGCATTGCCGTGTCCGCCATTGGGCGTATGAACAACCTCCAGTTTGGTCGGATATTTGGGTTTCAGCGAATCCAGGATGGCACCGGTGCGGTCTTTGGAACCGTCGTTGATCACAATCAGACGCGTATTTTCAGTTGGAAATTGCCGGGTAAGCAGATCGACCCAGGTTTCTACTACCTCGTGGATACACTCTTCCTCGTTGTAGGCCGGCATTACTATTGATAGGTGTAAACTCATTAGCTGGTAGCAGACTTATAAGTGGCAACGTTGACCAAATGCGTTCGAATTGCCGGTTTGACGAAATTAATTAGGCAAAGATAAGGAAATCAGAAGTAGGAATTGTCCTACCCCCGCACTTAGATTTATTCAACGGGCTCGTTTCCAAAAAATCAATACGAAAAGCGGTCCTTCAAGGCATTGAACGGTTTTTCGACCACATACCAGGAAACGGTGGCTAACAGTACCGTAATCCCGTAAAAAAACAGGAATTTAAGTGTCGTATCAGCGCCTGTATCGACCAGAAAGGGCATCTCCCGCAGAACCCGGTTCCAGGCCCGAACGGTGATGAAATCGGGTGGTGTGTGGTAATAATTGAAAACCAGATTATGAAATAAGTACAATCCGTAGCTGATCCGGCCCAGGTAGTTGCTTACCGGGTGTTCGAGCATCCATTTGGCCAGACCACCGTATCCTAAAACGCTTCTTCCAATGATGAAAAAGCAGAACATAGAGGTGAAAAACCGGTCGAAAACGTCCGTATAAACGTTCCGGGAGGGCGAGGTCGTCGACATCAGATACACATTCAGGGCGTACAGAAACAGGCTTGCCAGCAGAAAACCCGTGTTGCCAACCAGTTTGTTGAACAACTCCCGGCGGAAAACCATCAGAAAAGCCAGCACACCGCCCAGGCCGAAGGCATCCAGACACGCGGGCATGAAAACGAACTGCACCATCCAGGGCGCTCCCGTCGCAAACAGGTACACCCGCAACACGAAGGCCAGCCCCACCAGCGTTGCCAACACCACCGGCAACCGGCGCAGCGGCAGGAACAGCACCAGAAATGGGAAAAAGATGTAATACTGCTCTTCCACCGCCAGCGACCAGAGGTGATCCAGCGCGCCAAACCAGGTCTGGTGAATGATGATCCAGAAGTTTTGCGTGTAGGTCATAAACCAGACGAAATTCTCCCGGGCAGCCTGAAAGCCAACGATTGCCAGAATAATGATGGTCAGGTAGTAAATGGGAAAAATCCGCAAACTCCGCCGGATGAAAAACTGCCGCAGCGAATACCCGTGCGTCCGCTGAAGCCGGTCATCCGCCTGCTTGCTGTGAATCAGGATGCGGGTGATCAGAAAACCGCTCAAAACGAAAAACAGGTTGACGCCAAAATACCCCAGCGGCAGGCTGTTTTTCTCGCCCAGCCAATGATCGAGCATCACCAGGGTGACGGCCAGAAACCGCAGTCCGTCTAACTGAACGAGGTAAAGTTTCTCTTTCGATGGGGATTCGGTCGCTGGTGTCAAAAGGGACATGGGTTAATACGTAGTGGTGTGACGAAATAATACCGGGCTCATTTCCAGCCGCAGCGAGTCGTTGTGGTTGGTCAGCAGGGCCATTCGGTACGTACCCGGTCTGGTAGCTTCTTTCGGAACCTGCGCCAGAAACGCCGGGCTAAAATAGCCGGTTTTGCCGGATTTCAGGTCCGACTCCGGTAACGAATAGGGGCGAAGAGGCCGGGCCGGATAGACGTAACTGCTGTCAGCCCCCAGCAGCACGATATAAGAACCATTTTCGGGTCGTTCCAGGGTGGGGTTCGCGACATTCTTTTTGAAAACGTTCAGGAAAAAATGCGCTTCGTTGATGCGATCGAAAACCGCCGTGGTATCCTTTGGAGCGGTTTGTACGGCAGTAAGGTAAGAATCAGAAAATGTATGGGGGTGATATACCGACTCAAACGCCCGTTGCTCAAGAACCGGGGTTTGCAGCCGCCAGGTCAGGTACGATGCCACGGTTTTCCGGCGCTGGTTGATGATGCCTTCCAGACATTGATAATCCGCATACAGGCTGATCGGCACGGTCACCACCAGCGCAACGGCCCAGACAAACCGCAGCCAGTCCTGCTTCTGATACATCCAGAGGGCATACAGGTAACAGAGGCTGATGAACAGCCCCGAATAGATTTTGTAGCGGCTCTGGAGCATATACCCCGCTCCGCCGAAACCCACGCGGGCGTACACTGTCATGGCATCCGTCGCCAGCAGAAACAGCAAACTGCCGCCAAAAAAAGCGGGCCAGAACCAGGGCATCGCCGGGATTGAACGGCGGTTGGTCAGAAAAAACGTCAGCAAAAGCCGGATCAGTTGCCAGCCTGCAAACCCGATAAACAGAACGCCCACCAGAATGGTCAGCCAGATCGGGTTGTCATAGCCAATGGCGACGGGTTTGGGATACGGATAGGTGTCGACAAACCCACCGACGAACACAAAAAAAGCTTTGATCCACTGCCCGAAACCGTAGAGATAGGGCGAAGGGAAAAAGGTGATGCGGTTGTAGCTGTAAAAGTAGATGACCACACACGCCAAACCGACCACCAGCCAGAGCGCCCCCCGGCGGAAGTGCCGCTGCCCGAACAGCAGCATCGCACCGATCAGAAAAATAAGAAAACCGTTTCCGCTGGTAAAGCTGGCAAGCGTGGCGACGCACAAAGCCGCACCAAAGGCCCGGCGCGATGGATAGGCGAGTAGATAAAAGGCACTCAGCGCGAAAACCAGGATGTAAAAATTCTGGATGGAAGCCATCGCCCAGATCAGGTTCTCGTGCGATTGCAGCGTGAACAGCAGGAACGGAACCGGCAAAAAGTAATACAGCGGCAGGCGGGTTTTCCGGAAAACCGCGTACAACACCCCCAGCAAAACCACCAGACCGCTGAACCCGACCAGCGTGAGGTTATAGTAGTTGAGTTGACCAGTGAGTTTGAAATACAGAAAGAAAATGCTGCGGGTCCATACAATCCGGTGTTCCCAGTGCTGGTCGAACAGCCGACTGAGTTTGCGGAGGGTTCCTGTGTCGCTTTTCAGGGAAATCAAATGCGTCTGAACCAGGTAATCATCCCAGTACGGAAGGTCGATGGCGTATTTTAAAACCGTTGCGCCAACCAGAAAAACCGGCGTCAGCAGTAAAAATAGCGTGATCGATTTGCGGAATACCTGCATACTACCAGTTTTTCTTAAAGGATTCCAGCGGTTTTCCAGTCGAAACAACCTGGCGTCCGGTGCTATAAAACCGCCACTCCGAATCGGGGCCGACGGCCAGAATCTGGAGGTCATACGTACCCGCTTCCAGTTCGGCTTCGAGAAATTGCGCCGTAAAACCGGAGCCGAACGTGGCCGCCGGTTTAATCCATCGCTTGCGACTGCCGGAAAGATTCTGACGGGTTGGAAAAAGATAAATTCGGCGGGGCGACCGCACAATCAGGTACGCGCCTTGGTCGCGAATTCCCAGCGCCGGAAAGGAGTCAACTCGAATCACAAACTCGTTGCCGGATTTGAAAAGCGTATCCAGTCGGATCACGGCAGCCGGTTTGGACTCCTGATAGAGAGCCGACAACTGCGCATCGTAAAAAGCCGGAGCGTTATCGACCCATTCGCGGGTTTGGGCATCGATAGTTGAAACCGGCCGATTTTGGGTATACGTCCAGTTGAATTGCATGGTGGCCAGGTAGTTGCGCAAATTGACGGTTTCGTCTAAATAGGTCGTATAAGAAAAAAAAGCGATCAGCAGACTGAAACCGGAAGCTACACCCGCCGTCAGAAACCGGCGTGAAGGGCGGGCGTTGGCGATCCAGAACGAAAACAGAAACGCCAGTAGCGTTAAGGAGTAAATTTTGTAACGACTGGTCGTGAGCGTGCCCAGGCCAAATCCCACACGGTTGAATGCCACGATGAGGCCCGTTCCGACCAGAAAGGCCATACCACCCAAAAAAAACAACTGCCACGGGCTCAGTTTAACCCCGCGAAAGCGTTGCCAAAGCATGGAAAAGCCCATCCACACGGCCAGTCCGACCACCGCAACGCCCAGAATCAGGCAGGTAAGCATGAAATTCTGAATCGGGAAAGCCTCGGCGGAAGCCCCATTGAAGAGAAACCAGCCGTGAATTTGATCCAGCAACGTGCCCTGATCGGCGGGATTGCCGGGCGGTTTTTGGTAGCTCAGAAAATAGAGCCGGAAGGTGACGGCCAGTGCGGCCAGCCAGCGCAGAACGCCCACGTAATCCTGACGCAGAAAAATCATCACCAGACCCACGGGCCAGATCAACAGGCCATTGCCGCTGGTGATCGTGGCCGCAACGGCCAGCAGAATGGCCACCCAGCTCACCCGGTTTTTAAACGCCAGATCGGAGAAGGCGGCAATGGCGAGCACAACCACCGTGAAATTTTGCAGGGCCGCCATGCCCCAGAACATATTTTCCCAGTGGGACAGGTTGAAAAGCAGCAGCGAAA
Organism: Larkinella fluvii; assembly: GCF_051857545.1. Classification (NCBI taxonomy): domain Bacteria; kingdom Pseudomonadati; phylum Bacteroidota; class Cytophagia; order Cytophagales; family Spirosomataceae; genus Larkinella; species Larkinella fluvii. The sequence continues at coordinate 589,417 of NZ_JBPZHB010000004.1, forward strand.
CCGGCAGGGCCATCCAGACAGGCGCATCGGCCTTTCGCAAGGCCTTGACAAACACCATCAGTAGTACAACCAGACTGAGGCTTCCCACCACCATGAGGTGGATGTAGTTCAGCTTACCGGTGAGGTTAAAGTCCAGCCAGGTGATCAGCCGGTCGTAGACGATGCGGTGCTCGTTGTGTTGCCGGAAAAATTCGTATACCGTGTTGCGCACCGTGTCGGCTTGCTTCAGATTGAAGAGAAAGGTCTTCAAAATGTGGTCTTCAAACTTCGGAACATTGATGGCATACCGGCTGAATACCCAAAAATAGACCAGGATTGGGATCAGCAATACCAGCCCGCCCATTAAGACGGATCGTTGAGAAACCGCTTTTGGTCGGATTTCCTGAACCGCTCCCGTTTGTGTTTTCGATTCCATACGGTCAACTCAACAAATCCTCTCTGATTCCCTCTGATGTTCTCTGATCAACCCTGTGTAACGATCGTATCACAAAAAAGCCGCCAGTTTTTCCTGAATAGACGTCGTATCCAGGCCGGATTGCTGCTGGTGATAGCTCTGATCGCCATACAAACCGTCGGGATAACCCTGCGCCGACAAACTGACAAACTGCCGGAACGAAAGGCCGTTTTCGAGCAGCTTGACCGACAACTGCTGGGCCAGACCGCCGATGCTGACGTGTTCTTCCACAATCAGCAGATTTTTCGCATCCGCCCATTGCTGGCCCAAGCCCGTCGGCAAGTCCAGTGGCAGATTCAGGGCGGTATAGACGTCGAACTGGTTGCCCAGAGCATCGGACGTTTGCAGGGCTTTCAGCACATTGGCGGCAACCGGCCCCAGGGCCACAACGGTTCCTTTCGGATTTTCGCTGCTCACCACTTTCTTGAACGATCCGGTGGTTTCGCTGCCTTCGGGGGTTTTCGCTCCGGCGCCGAGCCGCAAATAGGCCGGGCGACCTTCGGAGACGATGCTATCAACAATCGAATCGATCTCGTCGGCAAAGGCCGGAATCCAGGTTTTTACGTTCTGCAAACCGCTCAGACAGGCCAGATCTTCGATGGCGTGGTGCGTGGAGCCCATGATGCCATAGCCGTAGCCCCCGCCGTTGCCAACCAGAAATACCGGCAAATTGTGCAGGCAGGCATCGTTGCGGAACTGTTCGAGACAACGATACACCGCAAACGGCGCGATGCTGTAACAGAACACTTTATACCCTTTGTAAGCCATTCCGGCGGCCACGCCGACCATGTTCTGTTCGGCCACCCCCGCATTGATGAAGCGCGGCCCCATGATGGCGGCCACGTTTTCAAGCGCGTTATATCCCAGGTCGCCCGTGATGAAGATGATTTTCTCATCAGCCGCAGCAATCCGTTCCATCGCAGCAGAAAATTCTTTACGCATAGACTTGATTAGTTTATGGTTTACGGTTTTCAGTTTACGGTTTACGGTGGGCTGACGCATACTTAAAGCGTCAGCCCACCGTAAACCGTAAACTGAAAACCGTAAACCTTATTTTGTCTTTCTCGCTTCTACCAGCGCCCGGATTTCGGATGCGGTTTTATAGAGGTGCTCGCCTTTCCGAACCTTGGTGCGGATGAATTTGGGTCGCTTTTTCGTTTCTTCAAAAATCTTGCTGATGTATTCCCCGACAAACGACACCCCCAGCAAATTGATGCCACCGAACAGCATAACCAGCACAATGATGGTCGAGATACCGGCGGGGGTATTGGGGAAGAACACAAATTTAGCCAAAATCTGCCAGAGAATGCCCAGCAGCGACAGCCCGGTTAGCAGGAATCCGGCGTAGGACATCAGTTCGAGCGGGGCAAAACTGAAGGAGAAAATGGCTTTTTTGGCCCACCAGATGTTTTTCGTCCAGTTATTGGTCGACACGCCGAACATCCGCTCCGGCCGCACGTAACCGACGCCGGTTTGCTTGAATCCCACCCAGGCCCGCAGACCACGCAGAAACTGCTCGGTTTCGGGCAGGGCCACGAGTTCACGCACCACTTTCTGATCGATCATCGAGAAATCTCCCGCATCGACCGGAATGTTGATGTACGACATTTTCTTGAACAGCCGGTAGAATGTGCGGTAAAAGAAATGAACGTGGGGTGGCATTTCGCGCTGCACCCGGACGCCGTACGTGACGTCAAAACCCTGCTGCCATTTTTCGTAGAAGCTGGGAATGATTTCGGGCGGGTCCTGCAAATCACCGTCCATCAGCACCACGGCGTCGCCCGACGAAATTTCCATGCCGCTTAGAAAAGCCGACTGCGAACCGAAGTTGCGCGAATGGGTAATGCCGATCACGTTGGGATCTTTCGCACAAATTCCGTCGATGACTTCTTCCTGGTTGTCCGGTGAATTGTCGTTCACGAAAATGATTTCGTACCGCACCTTCATCTCGTTGAACGTCTTGACCAGCCGATCATACATATACGGAATGGCCTGTGCGTCTTTGTAGCAGGCAATGATGGCCGTGATGACAGGGTTGAGCGTCGGGTTAGCAAACGCAGGCAATACGCGTTCGGCATAGTCGTGCTGGATTTGCCAGTCGGCGGTTTTCCGGAGTCCGACGCCCAGGGGCGTCCGGGCTTTCCAGCCCAGGTCGGCGTTGGCGGCTTCGGGGTCACCATACCAGTCGCTGAGGTCCCACTGCCGGTTTCCCATGCTGCCCCAGACGGGATTGATGGTCAACCCAAAGGTGTTGCGGGTTTCGTCGACCAGCTCGCGCATGGTTGTTTTCTGACCCGTTGCAATGTTATACGACCGTCCGCTGATGGTTTTGTCGACTTTCAGGGCGGCCTGAACAAAGGCTTCTACGCAATCGTCGATGTAGACAAAATCGCGGCTGATGTCGGGCGAAACCAGCGGAGGCAGGGTGTCTTTCCGGGCTTCTTCCACCAGGCGGGGAATCAGCCGGTCGGGTTCTTCCCAGCCGCCATAAATCGAATACAACCGCAGGTTCAGGGTTTTGAGGCCGTGGACGCGGGCGTAAAATTCCAGCATGTAAGCCGCCGAAACTTTCGAAACGGCGTAGTGGCTGTTGGGTTCGACGCGGTCGGTTTCTTTCGGGGCGGTGCAGTTAAAACCGTATTCCGAGCTGCTGCCGGCGTGGATGTACACCGTGTCGGGCGTGCAGTTCTCGAGAATGTTGACCGTACCGTTGACGTTGGTTTCGTAGGTCAGGTTGACGTTTTTCTGTTTGCTGTAGGCCCCGTATGCCGCCAGGTTGAAGATGGTGCGGGGTTTGTAGCGGTCAAAAATTTCCTGAACCGATTTATGGGAAAGTATATCGCAGTGAATGACGTTTTCCGTCGGAACGTTCAGCAACTTCAGCCGCCAGGCTTTGGTTGCATCGTGCGTCAGGGCGTAGCAATCCTTGCGGAGCTGAAAAATCTGATCGAATAAATTGGCACCGATAAAGCCGCTGGCTCCGAAGACGAAAATGGGTCCTTTTAGTTGAAGGATGCTGTCCTGGTACGGAAGGATTTGTTTAGACATTCGTGGTTAACTTGTAAATGTATTTACCTTTTTTAGAAACACCCGTCAGGTTTCCAAAACCTGACGGGTGTTTCTAAAAAAGGCTTCAAGCGGTAAAATACCGGTCGTTTATATCGTTGCAGGCCTGGTCGTAGAGGTCGGCAGTCATCGGCAAATAATGCCATTCAAGCCGGTTTTCCATATACGAAACGCCTTTGCCTTTCACCGTGTGGGCAATAATGACTTTGGGTTTGCCATTGGTTTGCAGCCGCAGCGTGTCGAGGATCACGAGCAGGGCTTCCACATCATGACCATCAGCTTCGACCACGTCAAACCCGATGGCTTTCCATTTCGCCACGTCGGCCGTGTCGCCAAACACCTCGGCGGTGGGGCCAAAGCCCTGCAAACCGTTTTTGTCGATCAGCACTGTCAGGTTATCCAGTCCCTGTTGCAGGGCGTAGTGGGCGGCTTCCCAGGTGGTGCCTTCATTGGTTTCCCCGTCCGACATCAGCACATACACGGCGTTGGTGTTGCCCTGCAATTTGTTCGCGTGCGCAATACCCGACGCAATGGGAAAACCGTGGCCGAGTGAGCCGGTGGCAAACGGAATGCCTTTGTGTTTGTTGGGCGCGGGGTGAGCGGGCAGGGTGGTGCCGTTTTTGTAGAACGATTGCAATTGTTCGTCCGAGATTTCGCCCAGATGATTGAGGCAGACGTATAAGGCCGCTGCGGCATGACCTTTCGACAGAATGAACGTATCTTCTTCCTGTTTACGCAGAATCAGCGAGGCAATCATCATATCGAGGCAGCTCAGCGAGCAGCCAATGTGGCCGGCATGGGCCTTATTATACAATTCGAGGACCTTCAGCCGCAGTTGGCCGCTGAGGGTCGTAATATCGGTTGTGAGTGCTGGTGAAGTCATTTAATACCTGTATTTCGTTCCTTCGAGGTCAAAGATAGTGATTTTCTGGCCCGTCTTGCCTTTGACCAGTACAATCTTATCCCGTTCCATAGGGTCGATGCGCTGGTAATAGGTGGCGTCTTTCGGCAAATAGATGTTGACCAACTGGGCATCGATAATGGCATAGGGTCGACCGCTTTTGTCGATATCGGAGTATTCCCGGCGTTTCAGCGACGGATACAAAACCGTATCGCCAGGGGCATAGAGTGCTTCAATTTTCTTCGCGGATTCCCGAAACGGATTGGTGGTGCGGGGAACGGAAAATGACGTATACTTGGCTGCCGTATCGTTATAGATGCGTTGCAGCAGTTGAATGACCAAACCGCCCTGTATGATCAAAACCGCCGTCAGGGGTAAACTAAGCCATAATTTTTGCATTGAAAGTTTCCGAATCAGGATGGCAACCAGGATGATCACGTACGGAAATGAAAAGCCCGAATACCGCTGGGTCAGCCCGTAGGTATGCCCGGAGCGGAACGCCATCAGGATCAGAAACAGGGTGGGAACCACGGAAAGCAGTACCAGAAAAACGATCAACGGGCGGTCGTTCGGCCTGAAATCTTCCAGCAAAGCCACAATCATCAGGTAAAAAAGAGGGAGCGTCGCGGACAAAACCAGGTGCTGCAACGGATAAATGCTGTAGAACGTCAGCCCGGCCAGCAGCAGAGCGGGCAGCACGAATTTGACCCATTGGGGGGGCTGGCGCTGGTTCCGATACCGGTAAATAAGAAATACCGAAAGCAAGCCGATGAGCAGTGCAACCCCCACATTCCGGTAACCGGCCGTTGCAGTCGCCAGACCGTTGGTAAACAGCACCAGATCGCTCCAGATGGGCAACGATCGCCAGAAAACGTTGGGAATCGTGGCTGGCAGAATCAGGCCAAATCCGCTATTTACAGGGTTTGTCAGCGCCAGGTTACGATAGAATACGGCCTGATGGTTTAGGGTGAAAAACGTGGATTGCCCCCCGCCGAAAATCATCCACAATGATACGAAACCCAGGGCTACGGCGAAGGATGCGCCCAGTTTATACCACATCGGCCATTTGCGGACGTAGAGCAGGGTGTACAGACCGTGACACAGAAAAACCGTAACCGTCAGGTAATGAGACAGAATTGAAATAGCAATGAGCGCGCAATAGCCTGCATAGAGTTTTGTCGGAGCTTTCTTTTTCTGCTCTTTTTCCATGATGATCAGAAAAACGTGCGTCGACAGCAGCGTCAGAAAGAACGTCATCGAATAGTTGCGGGCAATGTGGCTGTGGGCGATGAATAACGGCTCAATGGCAGCAATGAACGCGCTGATCAACGCCAGCCGGGTCGCCGATTCCGGTTCCAGCCGGAAATGACGCTTGGCAAAGAAATATACGAGTAAAACCGTTAGTGTGCTGAAGATGATCGAAGGAAACCGGATGGATAAATCGCTGAGGCCGAAAATCTCCTCCCAAATCCACAAAACCGCGTAATAAGCGGGGCTGTGGCCAATGTCACTCCGTTGAACGGCTTCACTGAAGTCGGCGAAGGTTTTGGGTTTCCAGAACTCTTTGGGCGTAAAATAAGGCGAATCTTTCTTGTCGAATACATCGTGTTGATTGGCCCCTTCCATCGCAATGCACTGGCTAATGAGGAGCGTCGCCTTTTCGTCAAACCAGATACCGTAGGTGTCGGATCGGTAAATCCGGAGGATAAAAGCCAACAGAATAATTCCGGACAGAATAAAAACAGACGTTCGACGAGGGGGCGATAGAGACATTAATCCAATACTATAACTTTTCTGCGGGTAAAATTAAACTGATTTGTGGGACTTTACATTTTCAGGATCGTAAATTCTACTCTTCGGTTCAATCGACGCTTCTCTTCGGTCTCGTTACTGGCGATCGGTTTGCTCGGTCCCCAGGCTTTGGTCTGGATGCGGAGGTCGGGGATGCCCTGCGCCAGCAGGTACTCTTTGACGACCCGGACCCGGTCCTGCGACAGTTTCATGTTGAGGTCCCAAATTCCCTGGTTATCAGTGTGTCCATCGACCTGAATTTCCATCGTAGGGTATTCTTTCAGCATCTGCACGACGCGGTCTAGTTCGGCCGTGGAGCCGGTTAAAAGAATGGCTTTGCTTTGTTCGAACAGGACGTCGCGCAGGACGACCCGCTGCCCGGCTTTGATCGGCGTTAAAATGAGATTTTTCCGGATTTCCTTGAAGCGTTTGTCTTTGCTGAGGTCGACTAGTTCGGTAGACGGGAAATAGCCTTCGCGTTTGGCCGTCAGGTTATAACTGCTCGACATGGCCAGCAACAACTTGAAATCGCCGGTTTCGGGATCGTAATTAACCCGGCTGTTTTCTTTGTTTTCGGGGGCAATTGTTGAAAAAACCTCCGCAGCGACCGGTTTTTTGGTAACGCCGTCGATGACCTGGCCCGACACGATGGCCACGGGATCGGGTTTGATGGCCGGGTACAGTTTCAGCCGAAAAATATCTTCACCACCCATCGAATTCTGAATCGAACTCAGGTAAGCGTAATCGCCGGTGGCCGGAATGGTGAAATAACCGTCCCATTCCGGGGTGTTGATGACCGGCCCCAGGTTTTCCGGCTCCGACCAGTTGGTCCAGGAATCATCGAGCCGTCGGCTGACAAAAATATCTCCATTGCCGTATTCGGGCCGCCCGGCGGACGTAAAATAGAGCGTTCGGGAGTCGGATGCCACGAAGGGAGCGCCTTCGTATTCGGCGGTATTCAAAACCGGGCCCATGCTGACCGGTTCGCTCCAGGTTTGGTTCGGTTGTAAAAACGAGACGTATAAATCTTTGTTTCCCAGCGAATTCCGGCGCTGAACAGAGAGCACCATCGTTTTGCCATCCGGCACAATCGCGTATTCGGTGTACGCATTTTTGTGCAGGTTGTGGTTGTTGGCAATCACGCACTCGACCGGGAACGACCAGCCGTTCTTGCCCAGCGTCGATTTGGATAAACCGTAAGTTACCGTTCCGTCGGGTTTATAAACGTTGATGAGGTATATGGTTCGGCCATCCGGCGACATACCACTGACGGCGTTATCGGCGGTCGTATTGATCGGTGGGCCTATGTTGATCGCGTTGCCCCACTCGCCATTGGTTTGCAGGGTCGAATACCAGACATCCTGGCTTTTGGGGTCGCCGGTATTCCGTTCGTGTTGCCCCCGGGTGAAATAGAGCGTTTTGCCGTCCGGCGAAATCACCGGAGCCACTTCCTGACCCCGTGAGTTGACCTGCGAACCGATGTTTTCTTTTACCAGATCTTTTGGAGCGTCTTTGGACACGTTGATGGCAATGTCGATGGGCTGCGAATCGGATGAAATTCCGATGGCATCGATCTGATTGGGTCCTTTAATCCGGTTGGGGCTGATGACCAGTTTGATGGTGTTGGCGGTGATAACCGGGTCGGTGGGCGCAATGCGGAGGATGGGCGTTTGGCCACTCTCGGCAATCTGGGCCGAAGGACCCATCTGATAAACCGGGATTTCCCGCCCCGAGCCGTCGATGATCAGAACCTGGCTGATGGCGCCGGGGTTGCCGCTCTGGAAAATGGCGATCTGGTGAATGGGAATGGCTTCGGCAAACCGGACGGTAATCCACTCCTCGTTCGGGCCGTCGGGGTAGAGCGGTGACCAGGCACAAACGTTGTCACCAACCTGCGGAAGCCGGTTTGGTTTTCCCAAGATTTGGTTCGCCCGGTATTGCTGCGAGTAGGCTTCCCCCCGGCCTTCCGACGAAAAACCCACGACGGAACTGGCCCACTGCACGGTTTGACCCGAAACCGCAGGTAAAAGAAGCACCACACATCCCAGCACCAGTAAGACTCCCCGGATCATGCAAGTTAATTTAGGATTGAAGAGTTAAGAATTATGAGTGAAGAATTAAGAGTTAAAATGATGAATGCGCATCCTTAAACCAAGATAGCACTTATAATTCATAACTCTTCACTCATAACTCTTAATTGGTATACACCTTATATTCCCACGGTTTGAGCGCGAACGTCAGGGAGTTGCGCAGTTCGGCGGGCTGGCGGCTGAACACTTCGGTATAAACGCCCTCAAAACCGTCGCCGTTCAGCCGGATGGTTTGAGGAGTCGGGCTGAGGTTGACGATGACAATGACCCGGTCGTTTTCCTGCTGGCGGTAAAAAGCGTACACTTTGTCGTCTTTCTCCGTCGGAATTTTGATCAGCGGACCACCGGCCAGGCCATTCCAGAGCGCCTGGTTGCGGTGTTTCAGGGTCAACAGGGTTTTGTAGAAATCCGTTTTGCTGTAATTGCCCCAGTAAATCGGGTCTTTTTCGTAAAATTTCAGCCGTTTGCTCAGGTTAGACTCCATTCCGTTATACACCAGCGGCATGCCATCGAAGGTAAAAGCCAGCACCGTGAAGGCATCGACGCCATTGCCAAACAGTTCGGTTGGGGTGCCGACCCACGCATTTTCGTCGTGATTCTGCGTAAACTGCATCTGATAATACCCACGCGGAAACCGTTCCTTGTTGTGGGCCAGCAGCGAATCGAGGGCGGAAGCCGGGCGTTTGCCCTTGGCAATCAATTTCATAAGCTGGTAGGTACTCCAGCTATAATTCATGTTAAAACATTCTTTGAAATGCTCGGGCTTGTCTTCCCACTCGGCCAGCATAAAGACGGTTTTGATGCTGTCGAGTTTGGGGCGGACCTCGCTCCAGAAATCATCCGGGACATAGCCGGCGACTTCGCAACGGTAGCCGTCGATGTCGCATTCACGCACCCAAAACTGCATGGCGTCCATCATGGCGCTCCGGAGTTCCGGGTTTTTGTAGTTGAGGTCGAAGACGTCCGGTCGGTCGGTCACTTTGCCCTGTTCATCAATCGGTGGACTCATTTTACCGTTGATTTGGGTATACCACTCGGGGTGCTGTTTCACCCAGGTATGGGCGCGACCGGTGTGATTAGGCACCCAGTCGATGATCACATGCATGCCCAGATCGTGGGCCTGTTTGACGAGGGCCTTGAAATCGGCCAGTGTGCCGTAGTCGGGATTAACGGCTTTGTAGTCTTCCACGGCATACGGATTGCCGGGTAGCGTGCGCTGGTTTTCCTTGCTGATGGGATGAATCGGCATGAACCAGAGAATATCGACGCCCAGTTCCTTCAGCCGGGTAAGCTGGGTTTCAACGGCTTTGAACGTGCCTTCCGGTGAAAATTGCCGGATGTTGATTTCATAAATGGTCGCGTTTTTGGCCCAATCTACGGTTGGAATACGACTTTGAACCACACTGGAGTCGTTGACACTAGTCGGATCGTTCACAGTGGTTGGCGTTTGCTTGCAGGACATAACCGATAAAAACAGCAAACTTCCCAACAGTAAACCACAAAATATTTTCGTATACATGCCTGATTAAAAAGGTCGTGTAAATTGACTAAGCTTCCGTTTATACCGGCCGGGCGGTTTGGCCGAAGTGTTTCAGCGTATGAATCGCTTCAGTGGGGTCGTCGGCCCGAAAAACGGAACTGCCGGCCACCAGCACATCGGCACCAGCCTCTACCAAAGCCGCCACATTATCATTCCCTACTCCACCATCTACCTCAATAAACGCAGTTTGACCCGAAGCGGCCAGCAGCCTGCGCAGCTTCCGGATTTTCTGCAAGGTATGCTGAATAAACGATTGTCCGCCAAATCCCGGATTGACCGACATCAGAAGAATCAGGTCAACCTCTTCAAGAACATCTGCCAGCAACTCCACCGGCGAGTGCGGATTCAGCGCAACGCCCGCCCGGCAGCCGGTTTCCCGGATCTGGGTCAGCGTGCGGTGCAGGTGCGTACAAGCTTCAAGGTGAACGGTAATCGTGCCCGGCCGTTTGGGATGGGCAGCACCCGCTTTGGCAAAGGCATCGATGTAGCGCTCCGGCTGCACAATCATCAGGTGAACGTCTAACGGTTTGGTAGCATGACGGTTAACGGCTTCGCAGACGGGAATGCCAAACGAAATATTCGGGACAAAAACGCCATCCATCACGTCCACGTGAATCCAGTCGGCCTCACTGCGGTTGAGGATTTCAACGTCGCGTTGCAGGTTTGCAAAATCAGCAGCCAGGATAGAAGGGGCAATCAAAGGTGGAATCATGAAGGCGTTTTTAGTGAAAATATGTTTCCGAATTGCAAAAGTTGACACCAAAATTAATTCTTTTGTTTGAACAATTCGAACCGGATGCCCGAGTCCGTACAGGATTTAGTAAGATTGCAGTCTAATTCCATTTTTCTGACGCTGTGAAAACCCGGTGCAATTTTAGTTTAAAAATAGAATGAATCCTCAGGAACGAATCGCTGAACTTACTGATCGGCTTAATCATTATAACTTCCAGTACTACCAAAACAGTATTTCAGAGGTCGATGATTTTACCTTTGACCAATTGTTGGAGGAACTAACGGCCCTGGAACGGCAACACCCCGAATTCGGTCGGCCCGACTCCCCGACGCACCGCGTCGGTGGCACCATCAGCAAGGAATTTGCCACGGTTTTTCACCGGTTTCCGATGCTGTCGCTGGGCAATACCTACTCGGAAGCGGAGTTAACGGAGTTCGATGTCCGGGTGCAGAAAGGGCTCAACGGGGCGGCTTACGAATACATCTGCGAGCTGAAATTCGACGGCGTTGCCCTGAGCCTGGCCTACGAAAACGGGATTCTGGTGCGGGGCGTTACCCGGGGCGACGGCGTCCGGGGTGATGACATTACCGCCAACGTCCGCACCATTCGCACCTTGCCGCTAAAAATAAATGGTTCCAATGTGCCGCCTTTGTTTGAAGTCCGGGGTGAAGGATTTTTGCCACTTGCTGAATTTGAGCGCATTAACCGCGAACGCGAAGACATTGGCGAACCGTTGCTGGCCAATCCGCGCAATGCGGCTTCCGGCACCTTCAAGCAGCAGGATTCCGGTGCCGTTGCCAAACGGCGGCTGGATTGTTATCTCTACTCGTTTTTGTCGGACCCGGAAGTATTTGAAACCCACGAAGAAAGTCTGGTGGTCATGAAGCAATGGGGCTTTAATGTGTCGCCAACCTGGCGGAAATGTGGTTCGATTCAGGAGGTGATGGCGTTCATCAACGAATGGGAAACCCGGCGGTTTGAACTGCCGCTGGCGACGGATGGCATTGTCATCAAAATCAATCGCTATGACCAGCAGCGCGAACTCGGCTTCACGGCCAAGAGTCCGCGCTGGGCCATTGCCTTCAAATACAAGGCGATGGCGGCCACAACAGTGCTCAACAGCGTCTCATACCAGGTTGGGCGGACGGGTGCAGTAACGCCGGTGGCCAATCTGAAACCGGTTTTGCTGGCCGGAACGGTAGTTAAACGCGCGTCGCTGCACAATTCCAACGAAATTCAGCGATTGGGTGTGATGCTGAACGATACGGTTTTTATCGAAAAAGGGGGCGAAATTATTCCCAAAATAACCGGTGTCGACCTCAGTCAGCGAACCGAGGCCAGTTTGCCCATCGTCTATCCGACGGTTTGCCCGGCCTGCGAAACGCCTTTGGTGCGGAAAGAAGGCGAGGCTCACTTTTACTGCCCGAACGAGAAAGCGTGCCCTCCGCAGTTGCAAGCCCGTTTTGAACATTTTATTCAACGGCGGGCCATGAACATCGAAAGCCTAGGCGAAGGCAAGATCGAAATGCTGATCGACCGGGGGCTGGTGCGCAGCCCGGCTGATTTGTACGAACTGACCGTGGAGAAACTGCTGGGTTTGGAGAAGGCATTTTTGGATTTGGAAACCGGTAAAAAGCGGGTCGTCAGTTTGCGGGAAAAATCCGTCGAAAACATTTTGACGGCCATCGAACGCTCGAAAGCCCAACCCTTTTCGAATGTGCTGTTTGCCATCGGCATCCGGTATGTCGGCAACACGACGGCCGAAAAACTCGCGGATTATTTCGGCAACATCGACGCGCTCCGGGCGGCTTCCCACGAGGCCTTGCTGGGCGTTCCGGAAGTGGGCGACCGGATTGCCCAGAGCGTGGTGGCCTGGTTTGCCGACTCCGACAATCAGGTATTCATCGAACGTTTGCGGCTGGCGGGTTTGCAAATGGAAACTGACCGCGTGGCAGTGGAGAAAAAAGGGGAGACGCTGGTCGGCAAAACCTTTTTGTATACCGGTACGTTCGCCAATTTCAGCCGCGAAGAACTCGAAAACGAAATTGAGGCCCACGGTGGAAAGCTGTTGAGCGGGGTTTCCAAGAAGTTGAATTACCTGATTGTGGGCGAAAATCCGGGGCCGTCGAAAGTGGAGAAAGCCACCAAAATGGCGGTTCCGATGATTGGGGAGGACGAGTTTCTGGCGATGTTGAGCAGTTAGGTCAACAGAAATACGGTTTCATACTGAAAAACCGTACCTTTGTCCCAATTTCCGATTTGCATATTCCTTCTAATCCAGTACGAAATACATGAATGCTCGTTTCCACGGCGTTGGGGTCGCCATTGTTACCCCATTTAACGACGACCTGACCATCGATTTCGATGGTTTTGGCCGGGTCGTTCAGCACATTACCGACGGAGGTGTCGATTACATTGTGCTGCAAGGTACCACGGGTGAATCGCCGACGGTGACCAAATCGGAAAAGAAACAGCTACTTCAATATCTCAAGGAAAATAACCCAAAAAAATTACCGATCGTCTACGGCATCGGCGGCAATGCCACGCCGGAAGTTGTCGAAACGATCAAAGATACCGATTTCGAGGGCATCGACGCCATTCTGTCGGTGTGTCCGTATTACAACAAACCGGGCCGACGCGGGGTGATCGAACACTTTACGCGTATCGCCGACGCCAGCCCGGTGCCGGTTATTCTCTACAACATTCCGCCCCGGACCGGCATCAATATGACCGCCGAAACCGTCTGCACCCTGGCCGAACACCCGAACATCATCGGCGTCAAAGAAGCCTCGTGCATCATCGAGCAGTGCATGGAAATTGTCCGCGACAAACCGGAAGACTTCCTGTTGATTTCGGGCGATGACGTGCAGGGCGTTCCTATTATCAGCATCGGTGGCGTTGGCGTGATGTCGGTGGTTGCCAATGCGTTACCGGCGAAATTTACGAACATGATCCATGCCGCCCTGCAAGGTGACTTCGCGTTTGCCCGTACCGAACTCGGCCATTTCCTGCGCATCGATCCGCTGTTGTACGAAGAAGGTAACCCGGTGGGAATTAAGAAAATACTGGAAATTCTTGGTCTGATTTCTTCCACGGTGCGTCTGCCGCTCTACACGGCTTCGGACGATCTGGGCGAACGGATGCGGGAGGTTTTGCAACGTGATAAACTGGTGGAACTGGTGGCCTGAAACCGGTCGGATTGGCTTCACATAAAAAAACGCCCTTGCTGTAGCAAGGGCGTTTTTTTATGTGAAGCTATCGGCCACCGCCGAACACTTTTCTGAATAGCCAGATCGCCACGAATAAGACGAGAACGATGCCTATGCCATAAACCCAAAGACCTGCTTTGAAGATATCGCCAACCAGTTCGCAACTGGTCATGCCAACCAGCAGGAAGAGGGAAATGGCCAGGGTGTATAGAAAATGAGTGAAATTACGCATGGTTTGTGGGGGTTGATGTTCAGGTAATCAACTCCCAACTTTATTTATTTGTTTACAGAAACCAGGCTACACGTTCCACCAGTACGTGAACTTGAGCACGAGTGCCCGGCTTTTTACCGTGAGCGAACCCGGCAAATAATTGTCGGTATAGACCAGAAAAAGGTCGGAAGCGGGTTGGTAGCGCCACTGGAACCGGGCGTTTAGATTCACATTGCGGGCCTGCTCGTTGTACTGTACAAACGTAGTGAAAAATACCCGGTTCGTCATGGTTAGGTCGACGCGCGGACCCACCAGCCAGAATTTGGTTGTGGATTTCGTTTCGGGCAACTGGATGTCGTTGTAGGTGGCGCTCAATGCCAGACTGACATAGGGTTGAAAACGGTACCCTAGTTCGGTGGACAGAAACAAGCGGGTACCGTTGGCAAAATACCCGCCGTAGCGGCCCGAGAAGAGGTAGGTGAACAAACTTTGCGGTTTGGAAATGTAGTCGGCACCAACGGCATTCCAGCGGTGTTCAGTTCCGCGCGCCAGCGTATCACGACCGGTATTGGTGGGGTCGAAGGGCTGCAAAAGCCGGACAAAATCATGTGCCGCCCAAACCGACAGCACACTTTTACTCCGGAAAGTGGTCATGTAGGTAAAAACGGATTGATTGTCGGTTTGCCTGAACGACTCGTTGTAAATGTAAAACGAGGTAAGCTGTGGCCCGTGGCTTAACACTTTCCCCCCTTTCGGAAAAAATAAATAACTGACCGTCGGGTTGGCTTTGATATAACCCCGTCGCGGAACGTACCCGACTTCGGCCGTGTAATCGCTACCTACGTATTCGTGCTGCCAGCCAATAATCCATTTGCGGGTGCTATATAGCAGGTTGGCGGCATGAACGTGGTTACGCTTTCCGCCCGTTTGGGGATCGAACGACTTCATGAACAGGACTTTCCCCGTCCAGGTATTGTTGGAGGAGGCCAGGTTGTATTCCAGCCCGATGTTCCGGTTGTATCTGGAATAAACCGGTTTTCCGGCTTCGGTTGCGCCCGGATCGTAGTTGAGCGATTCCTTGTTAATGAAAATGGCGCCGATGTTGGAACGGGAGAAAATCCGCCGTTGCAGCGCAACGACCGCAAAGTTCTGGGCGGGCAAGCCGGTTTCATCCACTTTTCCGGTCTGCATATCCATCAATCCAATGCGCCAGTCCTTGTTGAGTTTTCCGCTCAGCCGCGCTCCAAACCGGATGGGAACACCCAGACCGATCCGGCGGGAAAAGAACGGGCGGATGTTGGCGTAGCCGAAGTTGGTGAACAGGTCGCCGTTTTCCAGAAAAAACTGCCTTCGTTCCGGAAAAAATAACTCAAACCGGTCGAGGTTCGTCACCTGACGGTCGACGTCGACCTGGGAGAAATCCGGGTTGACGGTCAAATCCAGGTTCAGCGACGAAGTAACGGCCACTTTAGCATCCAGCCCGACATCACGGCGGTAGGAGGTTGGTTTTTGGTTGGCATAGTCACGCGTCAATCCGCCGAGCGCGTAGGGAATCAGCGAAATGTTGGAGCCGGCCTGCGGAGGAGCCTGATCCCAGACGATGGTGCCGGTGTAGGCCAGCGATGCCGTCGGAAACTGCCGGGGAACGGGCGCCCAACTCGACTTTTCGGTGGTTCGTAAATCCTGGCGGCTGAAATTGATACCCCAGCGCGTGATGCCTTTTTTATACCGGATCGTTTTGAACGGAATGGCGGCTTCGAACACGTAGCGGTCATCGTAATTTTTTACTACCGAATACCACTTGTTATCCCAGCTTAGGTTGGCTTTTCCGCCTTCGTATAGCAAACCGTCCCACTGCGCCCCAACGGCATTGGCGCCGAACGTAAAACCGTTGGTCTGGTCGTCGAAGGGATCCATGAAGAAAATGAAATTGTCATTTTTGCCAAACTCCCAGTCGCGTCGGAGCGACTGGACAAAGGGCCGGTTTTGCCGAACCGAAGCATTGGGATCGTAATAGCAAACCGCAATGATGTACAGATTTTGCTGATCATACGTCATTTTGACATCGGTTCGAAGGTGGGCAAAACTGGTGTCCATCGGCAAAACCATGTAAAAGTTGGTCGCCGTATCGGCTTCGAGCCAGCCCGGCTCATCCATCACCCCATCGATTCGGACGGGCGAGGTTGTCTGACGAATGTGGTATTGATAGGCGTCGTTTTTCTTTTGGGCGTAAAGGGAGGTACAAAAAATCAGGCAGGGCAGGAACAACCGGAAAAATCTCACAAATGCTCGCTATTTTAGTGGTTTTCAAAATAAAACAGACAAAGATACGGCAAGTCCCGGCGGGATGATTAAAATCGTATTTGTATTTTTTGTGGATTGATTTCATGCCATTTCTACGCTTCAGATCTACTTTACGGAGACCAATCCGCCTAATCGGGTTGCTTTTATGTGGGGTGTTGCCCATGCAAACCCTGGTAGCCCAACCGATTTCATTGCCGCCTGCCGAATCGCTGACCGAACGGCAGGGCTTGCCCCAGGCGTTTGTGTCGTCCATTATTCAGGATCGGCAGGGATTTATCTGGATGGCCACCCGCGACGGGCTGTGTCGCTACGACGGGCAGCGGTTTCGGGTTTTCCAGGTGGCCTCGCCGGCGAAAACCGCTCTTTCGTTTCCGGATGTGTACAACCTGACTCCCGACCACGAAGGAAACATCTGGATCAAAAGCGAACAGAACAAGATGGACCGGCTTGATCCGGCCACGGAAACATTCCGGAATATCACCCGCGAACCGTTTTACCGCCGTCATTTCGGACGCGACACTCTCTGGGATCTTTGCCCCGACAGCCGCAACCGCGTCTGGCTGATTTTTCGCAACAACGGACTGGTTTGCTGGGATTTGCGAACCAACCGCTACCGGCGGTTCCGGCACACGAGCCAGCCCCATTCCCTCCGTAACAATGTGGTTCGGGACGTCCGGGAAGACCGTCGGGGCAACATCTGGGTAACATCGGATGGCGGACTGGATCGGTTTGATGAAAGCCAGCACCGGTTTATTCATTATCCGCTTGCATCCGGGAAGCCGGTTTCGTGGCCGAACTCGATTTTGGGCCGGATGCACGCCCGGAAAAACGGCGATCTGCTGATTCATTCCCGGCGGCATCTCACGCTCTTTCACACGAAAACGGGTCAAATCCGGGCTTTTTCACTTCCGCCCCTTGGAAATGACGTTTGGTGGGAAGCCCGGTTTACGTCCGACAGCCGGGGCAACGATTACTTGTTGTGGCAAAATCAGATTTTTCGGATCAATGAGTCTTCGGGTTTGCAACCCCTGCCGGAACTGACGAAGGACATCACCGCCAAGAGTGTGTTTGTCGATCGCTCGGATGTGTTGTGGATCGGCACCAACGGCGCGGGCGTCCGGAAATACGATCTCGCGACCACGGGTTTTGAACGGTCGCTGTATCGGGTTGATTTTTGTACGGATTTGTTAGTGAGTCAGTTGGGTATACCAATGTCGCGGATTCCCCGGTTTTCGCCTTCCACCGATTCCTATCATTTTCGCTATGCCGTCGATGGGAAAGGGCTGCTCTGGTTCAATCGGGGTCAACCCTTTTATCGCCTGAATCTGAAATCGAAACAAATTCAGACCATTCAGCCGCCCGCATTGCCCGGCGAAACCGAAGAACGTATGTATGTGCCGTTAGCGGTTGATCCGGGAGGCCGAATCTGGGCCGTTTACAAAAACCGGGCGGTTTGGTTCGACGAAAGCCAACAACGCTGGCAGGTTTTTCCGTTCCGGTTTTCGGTGGCCTCTGACATTCAGCAGGCAGTTGTCGACAACCGCGCCTTGTGGCTAGCTACGGAGTTCCACGGTCTCTACCGCATCGATCGGGCGTCGGGGCAGACCCGGCGCTTTGGGTTCGATGCCCGAAATCCGGCTTCGTTGAACAGCGATGCCCTGTTTTGTCTGTTTGCTGATCCACTTGACCCAAATCTGCTGTGGTTGGGAACCTTTGGCAGCGGCCTGGGCCGGTTCGACAAACGGACGGGGCAATGCCGGCGGTTTACCATCGCCGATGGGTTACCCAACAATGTCGTCTATTCCGCCATTCCGGATCGGCTGGGAAGCATCTGGATCGGCACCAACAAGGGCATCGGACGGCTCAATCGCAGGACGTTGCAGGTACAGAATTACACGACACAGGATGGCATTCTGGCCGATGAGTTTAACCGGTTTCATTTTTTACAGCTTCCCAACGGACTGATCATTCTGGGCGGTTTGGAAGGAATTACGGCGTTTTATCCCAACCGGATTACCAATGATGCTTACCAGCCTGCGGTAGAACTGACGGGCATTCAGATTAATAACCGGACAATAAAACCCGGCGATGGCTCCCCGATGGGCGACCTGCCCGAACAGACCCTGTCCTCGTTGAATCTGCCTTATAACCAGAACTTCCTGAATCTGGAATTTGCGGCTTTGCAGTTCAATAAAGCCGACAAAAACCGGTACCGGTACCAACTGGAAGGCTTGGATGAAGACTGGATTCGTTCGGAACGACCCGTAGCCGTATACACGGATTTGCAACCCGGACAGTACCGGTTTCTGGTCAATGCGTCCAACACGTCCGGGGTCTGGAGCCACAAGATTCGCCAGCTCATGGTCACCATCCGGCCGCCCTGGTGGGCTACGTGGTGGGCTTATGTTTTGTATAGTTTGTTGCTGATCAGTCTGTTCTATGTTTTTCTGCGCAACTACCGCAACCGGCTGCAACTCCGGCAATCAGTCGAACTGAAGCAGCGGGAAGTGGAGATGAAAACCCGGTTTTTTACCAACATTACCCACGAATTTCGGACGCCCCTGACCCTGATTCTGTCGCCCCTGGAGGGCTTGATCAGAGAACTGGAAGGCACCGGCTATGTCCGCCGGTTGACTTCCATTCATCAAAACGCCCGCCAACTTCTGCAATTGATTAACCAGTTGATGGACTTGTCGAAACTGGACGCCCAGGCCATGAAAGTCGAAGAACGGGTCGGGAGTCCGGGCGAGGTGGTCGAGCAAGTGGTCAGGACTTTTCAGGAAGCTGCCGGTCGGAAAGTGATCCGGCTGACGGTTCAGGATCAGACCACCGGGGCTTTCGTTTTCGATCGCTCGTTGCTGGAACGTATCGTTTATAACCTGGTTGCCAATGCGTTGAAGTTTACGCCGGAAGGCGGTCAGATTGATGTTTACCTGGAATGCCGCCCGGAAACACCCGAATCTTCGGAATACATCATCCGGATTTCTGATACCGGAATTGGCATTCCGAAAGAACAGCAATCGGCCATTTTTGAGCGGTTTTATCAGGTTGATCCTTCCTCGACCCGGGTGTACGAAGGGACGGGAATTGGGTTGGCTCTGGTCAATGAACTGGTTCAATTGCAACAGGGGCGGATCACGATGGAAAGTGAAGTTGGTTTGGGTACCTGTGTGACGGTTAGACTGCCGTATCGCCGGGCAAAAACCGGTGGAAAAATGGAGGCTCCTTCGAAGTTGCCAGCAGTGGTTTTGTCCCGGATGGAACCGGTTCATACGAGTTTCGGCCCACCGGAACGGGAGGTTGACCCCCAGGAGTCAGTCAACCCGAATGCTGAGCAGACGGAGCTGTTGCTGGTGGAAGACAACGATGAACTGGCCGATTTCATCATCGGGAGTTTGCCCGACCGGTACCGAATTCACCGGGCCGCCAACGGAGTCGAAGGGCTGCGGATCGCCGTCGAGCGGATGCCTGAACTGATCATTTCCGACGTCCTGATGCCGGTGATGGATGGATTTGAATTTTGCCGGGAAATCAAGGCTGACGACGCGACCAGCCACATTCCGGTGATGCTGCTGACGGCGAAATCATCGACGGAAAGCCGCCTGGAAGGGCTCTCGCTGGGTGCTGACGACTACATCACCAAACCATTTCTGGTTTCGGAGCTGCAACTTCGGGTGCGGAATTTGCTCGAACAACGCCGGTTGGTGCGCGAGCGGGTGCGGGCATCGCTTCTCAGCCCGGTGACACTGGTTACGCTTCCAGTGGCCGAAACCGTCGATCCCTATTTGAATAAACTTTATCAGTTGATCGAAACCGCCCTCGATGATTCGGCCTTTGGAGTTGACGAACTGGCGGAAGTTTCCGGATTGAGCCGAACCAATTTATACCGGAAAGTGAAAGCCCTGAGCGGCTTGCCGGCCAATCAGTTCATCCGCAATTATCGTCTGAAGCGCGGTGCTCAGTTGCTTCGTCAGGGGTATTCGGCTTCGGAAACGGCAACGATGGTGGGCTTTGAAAGTCATTCCTACTTTACCCGCTGCTTTCGTGAACTCTACCGAATGACACCCACCGAATTTGCTGAATCCCAAGTTGAATAAGTGTTGAAAGGTTGTTTCGCGGAGCTAAGCGGAGAAGAAAAGAGCTAAGGGGAGTTTTATTACTAATTTCTCCGCTTAACTCTTTTCTTCTCCGCTTAGCTCCGCGAAACAACCCCTTTTTTATCATAGAAACCCCTCGAAACGCTACCTGGCACAGGATTAACAGGAGTTTGGCACAGGATTAACAATCGGTTTGGGAATGGAAACAGACCTTTGAGGTCTATTTAACCCCATCAATTTCCTGTACCTTATGAAATCACATCTTCGAATTCACCTTTGGCTGCTGTTGCTGCTTTTTGGCACACAGAGTGCCTTTAGCCAACCCATTGTTTTTTACGTTACCCAAAACGGAGCAGGCTCACGGGACGGCTCCGGGTGGCAACATGCCTATGACGGTTCGAAATTGCAAACCGCTATCAATTCCGCCAGCGCGTATTGGCAGGCCAATCAGGAGAAGGTAGTACAGGTCTGGGTAGCCCAGGGGATTTATAAACCCACTACGGGAACAGACCGATTCATCTCCTTTGCCATGAAGGATCATGTGGCTATTTACGGAGGCTTTGTGGGCAATGAAAATGCCCTGAGTGCGCGTCCGCCGATTACCCTCAGTATGCCTTCAAGCACGACCCTGAGTGGGGATATTGGTGAGCCCGGGATCGCCGACAATTCGTTTCATGTGCTTTTTAATGTTTCATTGACTTCCACGGCGGTACTGGATGGCTTTTTGATTACCGGGGGGAATTCGGATGGGGGTGGTGGCGGAGGTATCTACAACTCGGATAGCAGTCCGATCATCCGGAATTGTTGTTTTCTGAACAACAAGGCTCGTAATGGGGGTGGTCTTCTTAATATAAGCAAGGCGAAGGATTCTGATCCGGATTTTATCAATTGTAGTTTTATTGCCAATCGGGCCGAATGGGCGGGTTATAGTGGATCTGGTGGCGGGGTATATAACCTGAGTGAAGATAATTCAAGCGGAAGCCCTCGATTCATTAACTGTGAAATTTCAGGAAATAGTGTAACGGAGGGCATGGGAGGAGGCATGATGAACATTAGCGGAAATAACGACGGGAAACTGCACCCCTGGCTGATCAATTGCACGTTTGTCAACAATTCAGGTGATATGCGGGGAAAAGCTATTTATAATTTCAAAGCTTTTGGGACATTAAACCTGACGGTCGTCAATTGCCTGTTCTGGAACAATGGAGGGGAGAATAGCATTTATAATGACAATATCCCAACCGTCACCGCCCAGTATAGTTTGTTCGATGATACGGTAACGGGTTACGAAGGGAATACCAACCTGACGACCAATACCTCGCCCTTTGTCAGCGATACCGACCGGCAACTCCGGACCTGTTCCCCGGCGATCAACGCGGGCGATCCGGCCAGCACAACCGCGACGAGTGGAACGACCGATTTGGCGGGCAATTCCCGGTTCTACAACAACGGCCGCATCGACATCGGAGCCCTGGAATTTCAGGGAAGTCCCTTACCCATACCGGTGCTGAGCCTGCCTCCGTCGATTACCCTACCGATTATCCAAAATACACCTTTGGTTTCATTGACGATCACGGGCTGTGAAACCGGTAATCTGCGCTGGAGCGGGCCTAACAACACCAGCGGCACCGGAACCAGTATTGCGATTCCTACTTCAGCGACGGCCACATTGGTTTACTCGGCTACCTGTAGCATTGGCAGTTGTGTTTCCGACCCCGGTTCCGTCACCGTTTCGATTGTGCCGGGGCTGGTCAGCGGTTCGTTCGATGGGTATGTCAATGGGGCCGATTGCGGTAGTTTCCGGGGTTGGGCCTGGGATCGCAACAAAGCCAACACGCCGGTTTCGATCGATATTCTGGATGGCCCCACGGTCATTACCATGCTGCTGGCCGATGTGTTTCGGCAGGATCTGCAAACCGCTGGAAAGGGCAATGGCAAACACGCCTTCAGTTTCCCCATTCCCGAATCATTGAAAGACGGTTTGCCGCACCAACTCTCGGCGCGGGTCGCGGGCAGCAGTTTTATTCTGAAAGATTCGCCAAAAGCCCTGGTTTGTCAGAGCAGCACGACGCCGGTGGGTAACAAACCACCCGTACCGCCCACGCCCACGGTTTTGATTGCGCCCCTGGCCGCCCAGGTTGGCGTACCATTCTCAGCCACGCTGGTGGCTTTCACCGACCCGGAATCCGGCAGTTTGACCTACGGATTGAGCGGTTTGCCCGCTGGCTTGACCATCAATAGCGCGTCTCGGGTAATTAGCGGCACCCCGACCGAAGCGGGGAGTTTTGTGCTGGCATACTCGGCCACCGATCCGGCCGGAGCGACCAATAGCGTCAGTTTTGTATTAACCGTCACTGCCGCAGCCACCACGACAGTAACGGGCAATTTCGAGGGGTATCTGGACAAGGTGGAATGCGGCACCATCCGGGGGTGGGTTTGGGATCGTAATCAGCCCAACGCGCCGGTGACCGTGGAGTTTTATACGGGCAGTACGGTCTGGGGCAGCACGGTGGCGAACCTCTACCGGGTCGATCTGAAGAATGCGGGGAAAGGCAACGGGGTTCATGCCTACAGCTTCGCGGTTCCTGCCAGCCTGATTGGCACGGGGACGCATGTGATCTATGGCCGGGTGCAGGGCAGCAGTTATGTGCTGAAAGATTCGGGAAAACCGCTGACGTGTCCTTCACCGGTTCGCTTATCCGCCGAAGATGTCCGGGAACTGATGGTGACGGTGTTGGGCAATCCGGTTTCTGAACAGGTGGAACTGGAAATCCGGGGCGCAGAAGGACAGGCTTTGCGGGTTGTGCTCACCAACAGCCTGGGTCACATCGTCTCTGAACACCGGATCGAAAAAGCCAGCGTGGTTCAGAAACAAAGCGTTGGCATTTCGACCCTGCCCGCCGGTATGTTGTTCCTGAACGTCAGTACCGCCGACCAGACCCGGACGCTCAAAGTCGTCAAACCGTGAGTTTCAGCCAGCGGAAGTCGCCAAAATGATTTTGCTTGTATATGCCAAATACTGGATTAAAATTTGTGGGCAAATGAAGTGAGGAATGTTTCCGCATGACCATGCGATTTTGGGCCCGTCAAATTTTAACTGCAATAGGAACCTGGGCCGCCGGGGTGGGTTTATGGCCTGGCCTGGTTGCTCAGCCCACAGCGTTGCCACCTGCCGAAGTGTTGACCGAACGCCAGGGATTGCCCCAGGCGTTTGTGTCATCCATCATTCAGGATCAGAAAGGGTTTATCTGGATGGCCACCCGCGACGGCCTGTGTCGCTACGACGGGCAGCGGTTTCGGGTTTTCCAGCCCGCATCAGGAGCCAGGACCTCGATTTCGTTCCCCGACGTATATAAACTGAAGTCCGATTCTCAGGGCAACCTCTGGATCAAGAGCGAACACGACAATCTGGATCGGTTCGACCCGAATTTGGAGCACTTTCAGAACATTACGCATCAGCCTTTTTATGAACGACATTTTGGTCGGGATACCCTGTACGATGTGTGTCCCGGTACCGCAAACCGGGTCTGGTTCCTTTTTCGGAATAACGGACTGGTTGGCTGGAACTACCGCACCAACCAGTTTCAGTGGTATAAACACACCGATCGCCCGGAATCGCTCAGTAACAACGAGTTGCGGGATGCCGTAGAAGACCATTCGGGGAACCTCTGGATCACGTCCGATAGCGGACTCGACCGACTGGATGAGCGGACGGGGCACTTTATTCACTACCGGTATCAACCCGGAAATCCGGCATCGATGCCGGACCGTGTTCTGGGGCGAATGCACGTCCGGAAAAACGGCGATCTTCTGGTGCATTCCCGTCAGCACCTGACGCTGATTCATACCCAAACCGGCGGGGTCACTGCATTTCCGCTGCCTCCCCTGGGTGATTTTTTATGGTGGGAAGCCAGTTTTACATCCGACAGCCGGGGCAATGATTACCTGCTGTGGTTCAATCAGGTGTTTCGGTTCAATGAACAAACCGGTTTGCAGCACCTGCCGGCATTAACCGCCGGCATAACGGCGAAGAGTTTTTTTATCGACCGTTCCGACGTTCTCTGGATCGGTACCAACGGATCGGGTGTCCGGAAATACGATCTGTCAGAAAATGGCTTTGAACGGTATCCCTACCGAACCAATTTTTACACCGACCTGCTCCGCGATCAGTTGGGTGTTTCGCCGACTGACTTGCCCCGTTTTTCGGCTTCAACAGACCCGTATCATTTCCGGTATGCCCTTGATAAAAAGGGTACCCTCTGGTTTAATCTGGGTGGCCCTATTTATCAATTAGACCTGAAAACGAAGCGGATAAAACCGGTTCTTTCGCCGGAATGGACTCCGTCGAAAGAGCGTAGGGGACAGGATGTTAGCTACTTATCCCTGGCGTGTGATCCTGCCGGTCAAATTTGGGTGGTATCGGAAACTCAACTCGCCGGGTATGACCATTCCCGGCAACGCTGGCAGGTATTTCCGTACCGCTTTTCCCTTCCTTCAACCATTCAGCAACTGGTCGTCGATGAACGGGCGTTCTGGCTGGCTACCGAAGCTGACGGGTTATACCGGGTAGATCGGGTGACCGGCCAGATTCGACGGCATGCCCACCAGACCCGGCAACCGGCTTCCCTGAGCAGTAATGCGATTTTCTGTATATCTGCCGATCCGATCGATAAAAACACCCTGTGGATTGGAACATTCGGAAGTGGGCTGTGCCGTTTCGATAAGCGAACGGGTCAATGCCGACGGTTTGCAAGGACCCACGGCTTGCCCAACAACGTAGTCTATTCCGCGATTCCGGATCGCAGCGGAAACATCTGGATTGGAACCAATAAGGGCATTTTTCGTTTAAACCGGCACTCGTTTCGGGGCCAGAGTTATACATCGCAGGATGGCATTCTGGCCGATGAATTCAACCGGTTTCATTTTCTGCAACTCCCCAGCGGGCGGATCATGATGGGCGGACTGGAAGGCATAACCGCTTTTTATCCGGACCAAATTAAAAATGACGCCTACCAGCCTGCGGTGGAACTGACTGGTATTCAGGTTAATAATCGAACGGTCAAGCCGGGCGTCGGTTCACCTGTAGGGGAGCAACCCGAGCAGGCTGTATCCTCTCTCTCGCTGCCGCATCATCAGAACTTCCTGAATCTCGAATTCGCGGTTTTGCAGTACAATAAATCGACCAAAAACCGGTATCGGTACCGGTTAACGGGACTGGACGACGATTGGATTACCTCGGAACGACCCGTTGCGGTGTATACGGATGTGCAACCCGGACACTACCGGTTTTTGGTCAATGCTTCCAACACGTCCGGTGTCTGGAGCCGTTATGTCCGGCAATTGGAAATCACGATTCGGCCACCTTGGTGGGCCACCTGGTGGGCCTACACCCTGTATGGCCTGTTGGTTCTGGGCGTGTTCGCGGTTTTTTTGCGGGCCTACCGAAACCGGCTCCAACTCCGGCAGTCGATCGAACTGAAGCAGCGGGAGGTGGAACTGAAAGAGAAGGAAGCCGAGCAGCTCAAGGCTGTGGATGAGATGAAAACCCGGTTTTTTGCCAATATTACCCACGAATTTCGAACGCCGTTGACATTGATTCTTTCGCCAGTGGATGGATTGATTCAGGATTTACACGGAACAAAATACGCACACCGCCTGTCGTCCGTCAGCCGGAATGCGCACCAATTGTTGCGGTTGATCAACCAGTTGATGGATTTGTCAAAGCTGGATGCCAACGCCATGACCATCGAAGAACGGGTTGGGAATCCGGGCGAACAGGTTGGACAGGTGGTGGAGACGTTTCAGGAAGCCGCTCATCAGAAAGCGATCCGGTTGACCGTCTGCGGGCTAACAGACCATCAGTACTGGTTTGATTCGTCCCTGTTGGAGCGGATTGTTTATAACCTGGTGGCGAATGCGTTGAAATTCACCCCCGAAGGTGGACAAATTGCGGTTGCCATTCAGGAGCCAGCGCCGGGTCAATCCGAATGGGTTGTCCGGATTTCGGATACCGGAATTGGAATCCCGAAGGAGCAACTGCCGGTTATTTTCGACCGGTTCTACCAGGTCGATCCCTCGTCCACGCGTCATCACGAAGGTACCGGAATCGGGCTGGCCCTGGTGAAAGAATTGGTTCAGTTGCAGCGGGGACGGATTTCGATGGAAAGTGAGCTGGGTAAAGGTACCACCGTAACGGTTCAATTGCCGTATGGCAGGGTAGATCGTGGTCAGATAAACCGTGATCGGGACGATGATAGGCGTCCGCAATTTCCGGCCATTCCGACACCTGAAGTCGTGAGTCGGGTGGCGCTGGATTTGGCCAAGGAAGAACCGGAGGAGGGGGCAATGGACGAACGAACCACAATTTTAATTGTGGAAGACAACGATGAACTGGCCGATTTGATCACCACCAGTTTGCCGGCGATCTATCGAATTCATCGGGCTAGAAACGGCGCAGAGGGCCTGAAACTGGCGATTGACCGGATGCCGGATCTGATTATTTCCGATGTTCTGATGCCGGTGATGGACGGGTTTACATTCTGCCGCCAAATCAGGGAAGACCACACGACCAGTCACATCCCGGTTATTTTGCTGACGGCAAAATCCTCGACGGAAAACCGCCTGGAAGGACTTTCGCTCGGTGCCGACGATTACCTCACCAAACCGTTTCTGGTTTCAGAACTGCAACTGCGGGTGCGAAATCGGCTGGAACAACGCCAGAAAATGCGCGAATGGGTGCGGGCATCGCTGCTTAGTCCGTCGACATCGATGACGATTCCCGCGGCCGAAACCATCGATCCCTTTCTGGATAAACTCTATACGTTTCTCGAAAATGCCCTCGACGATTCGACCTTCGGCGTTGATGAACTGGCACTGGTGGCCGGTTTTAGCCGGGCCAATTTGTACCGGAAAATTAAAGCCTTAACCGGTTTACCAGCCAAAGAATTTATCCGCAACTACCGCCTGAAACGCGCGACGCATTTTCTCCGAAAGGGCCACCCGGTTTCGGAAACCGCCACGCTGGTGGGCTTCGAAAATCACTCGTATTTTACACGCTGCTTCCGTGAACTCTACCACGTAACGCCTTCCGGATTTGTTGAAGCTGGCACCTGATGCGTTTATGGATCCACTCTTTTCCCGAAAACCCGGTGAAAAGCTGAAATCGTGTTTTTTTGGAACAGAATCAACAGCATTTGGAACGGGATCAACAGCCCGTCTGGGTGCAGGACGGGAATTTTGGGGAATTGATTTTTCACCTTAATTCCGGTTTTAATGAAAACATCTGTATGGTTTTGGATGCCATTGACCCATCGGTTGTTGATGGCTTTTTTACTGCTCTCCAGTCTGACAGGTTACGCGCAGAAAATTTATTTCGTAACGCCTGCGGGGGGCGTTTCGACAAAAAACGGCACATCCTGGAATGACGCCTACGCCGGGGCTAATCTGCAAACTGCGATCGATGAAGCCGGTACCTATTCGCGAACCCATGAAGACGAAAGCGTGCAGGTCTGGGTAGCGGCCGGCTTGTACAAACCCACCACAACCACCGACCGGGGCATTAGTTTTTCGATGCGGAACAACGTGGCGATTTATGGCGGTTTTGTGGGCAATGAAAGCCAGTTAAGCAGTCGGCCAGCCCTTAACCTGAGCACGCCATCGAGCACGACGCTCAGTGGAGAAATTGGTGATCCGGGTACCATCGACGACAATTCCCGGCATGTGATCAGCAACCCGGCCTCGTTGAGTTTAACCAACAGTGCGGTTATCGATGGGTTTGTGATCACTGCCGGAAATGCGGATGGTGATTTGGATGATGACTATGGCGGGGGAATCTATAACGATGGAGACTTTAGTGTTTGTGACCCATTGATTCGGAATTGTAGCTTTATCAATAATTCCGCCGGTTTTGGTGGAGCCATAGCCAACGACGCGTTGTTGGGTATTAGCGGGCCAACTGTGATAAACTGTCGATTCACTGAGAATATAGCCAGTAAAAATGGCGGAGGTATATTTACTTATTCCGACGATGAGCTTAGCAGGCTGGTACTGAGCAACTGTTTGTTTGAAAAAAATACGGCTGGAATCGGTGGCGGGGCTCTGTTCAATGCCGAGAATAGGTTGGAATTGATGAATTGTGACTTTATTGGTAACGAATCTTTGTTCATGGGAGGAGGTATGTACAATCATGCCTGTGCTATGATTGCAACCAACTGTCTATTTTTCGAAAACAAAGCGGGAAGTGGGGCAGGTATGCTGCTTCGGACGGACGATAAACCCAACACGCCGATGCTGACGAATTGTACCTTTAGCAGCAATACCGCAACCTATGGGGGTGGTGGAGTGTATAACCAGGTAACCCGAGGGCTGCTTCGTCCTGAATTGACCAATTGTGTATTTATATCAAATGCGGCTCAATCTGGCGGAGCCATTAACAACAACGCCGAGGATGGCGAATGTAGCCCCAAAGTGATCAACTGCACATTTACCGGCAATACCGCTTCTTATCAGGGGGGCGGTTTTTTTAATAAAGTTACGGATTCCGGTTCCAGTCATCCGAAACTTACCAACTGCATCGTCTGGAACAACGGCGGAGACAAGGCGATCTACAACGAAAATGCTACCCTGACGGCCGGTTACAGTCTGTTCGATCCCGAGACAACCGGGTATGATGGCACCAACAACCTGACCACGTCCGACTCGCCATTTGCGAGTGCTTCCGATTGGCAACTGACAGCCTGCTCACCGGCCGTCAATGCGGGCTACCCGGGCAGCACCACCGCCATCAGTGGAACGACGGACCTGGCGGGAAATTCCCGGTTTTACAACAACGGCCCCATCGACATGGGCGCGTATGAATTTCAGGCCATCCCATTCTCGATAACAAGCCAGCCGCCTTCTGCGTCGGTGGTTTGTGCCGGCACACCCATCAGTGTTTCGGCGGCCGCTTCCGGTTACAGTCCATTGACCTATCAATGGTACAAAGATGGGATTTCCCTGGGACCGTATCAAACCTCGGCGACACTGAGTTTGGGCAATGGGCAACCGGATGGATCCGGTTCCTACGTGGTGGTTGTCACCGGCTGCAACAGCCTGACTTCTAATGCTTTCGCGCTGACGGTTCATCCGGCGCCCACGACGCCGGTGTTGAATCTGCCGCCGTCGATCACGTTACCCATTCTGCAAAATACCCCTTTTGTCAGCCTGGCCATTACGGGTTGCGAATCCGGGCGTATTGAATGGAAAGGTTCCAATGCGACGACGGGGACCGGTTCCCTGATCACGGTTCCGACTTCCGCTACCGGAACGCTGGTTTATTCCGCCACCTGCACCATCGGCAGTTGTGTTTCTGAACCCGGTACGTCCACCGTTGCGATTTCGCCGGCCTTTGTCAATGGTAGCTTTGACGGGTTTGTAAACGGAGCCGATTGCGAAAGTTTCCGGGGCTGGGCCTGGGATCGTAACAAGGTCAATACCGCCCTTAACATCGAAATTCTGGACGGTTCTGCCGTCATTGCCACACTGCCTGCGGGGGATTTTCGCCAGGATTTACTGAATGCAGGCAAAGGAAATGGCAAACATGCGTTTCGCTACACCATTCCCGAATCATTGAAAGACGGTTTGTCCCACCAGCTCTCGGCCCGAATCGCGGGCAGCAGTTTTATTCTGAAAGATTCGCCAAAAGCCCTGGTTTGTCAGGGCAGCACGACGCCGGAGGGCAACAAACCACCCGTACCGCCCACGCCCACGGTTTTGGTTGCGCCCCTGGCCGCCCAGGTTGGCGTACCATTCTCAGCCACGCTGGTGGCTTTCACCGACCCGGAATCCGGCAGTTTGACCTACGGATTGAGCGGTTTGCCCGCTGGCTTGACCATCAATAGCGCGTCTCGGGTAATTAGCGGCACCCCGACCGAAGCGGGGAGTTTTGTGCTGGCATACTCAGCCACTGATCCGGCCGGAGCGACCAATAGCGTCAGTTTTGTGTTAACCGTCATTCCAGCAGCCACCACGACGGTATCGGGCAATTTCGAGGGGTATCTGGACAAGGTGGAATGCGGCACCATCCGGGGGTGGGTTTGGGATCGTAATCAGCCCAACGCGCCGGTGACCGTGGAGTTTTATACGGGCAGTACGGTCTGGGGCAGCACGGTGGCGAACCTCTACCGGGTCGATCTGAAGAATGCAGGAAAAGGAAACGGGTTTCATGCGTACAGCTTCGCGGTTCCTGCCAGCCTGATTGGCACGGGGACGCATGTGATCTATGGCCGGGTGCAGGGCAGCAGTTATGTGCTGAAAGATTCGGGAAAACCGCTGACGTGTTCTTCGCCGGTTCGGCGGTCGGCCGAATCAGGCGGCCAACTGGAAGTAGCGGTTCTGGGCAACCCGGTCACCGATCAGGTGGTGGTTGAAATTTCCGGCGCAAAAGGTCAACCGTTGCAACTGCAATTGATCAATACTCAGGGGGAAATACGGATGGAACATTCGATAGCGATAGCGAAAGGCCGGGAACGGCAACATTTTGATCTCAGCCATCAATCGCCGGGTTTGATGCTTCTCCGGGTCAGTACATCGGGGCAAACTCAGGTTGTGAAGATTTTGAAAGTCAATTAGTTATCTGGGAGGACAATTGGCCTGCCCGGACAGGCAGACGAAACTTTCAGGATCGTTACGGTTTTTTTATGATCCCGCCAAATTGAGTATTTGGCGGGGTTTTTTGTCTGGTAATGTGCGTACTTGTCTTTTTTTTCATATGTTTGGATTCGTTGTTAGTATAATTTTATTATTTATTCATATTTTGCAATGTCTTATAACTCCTGTCCCCTTATCACTCAATCGAATGAAGTTTATGCTACGGATTTGCCGGTTTCCTGTCCACGGTTTTAAGGATCATTCCCCGGTTTTTACAGCGGTTAACACCGCCTGATTTCACCTCTTTTTTTTCAATACCTGATCCGGACATTGGATGCCCGGGCCAGCTTTTTATTTTATCTATTCCAAACACTCTAATCCTTTTTTTATGAAAAAAAATTTCCAGTTTTCCCTAACCTTATGTCTATTGCTTGCCTGGGGGTTGCACATACCCGGCGCTGTGGCACAGTGGACCACCGCGAGTTTAAGCCAGAGTCGTAACAAGCTGGCCGGTACGAGTGCCGGTGGCAAAGCCTTTTTTGGTGGCGGTTTCGAAGGCCTGACGGCTACCAACCGGGTCGACATCTATACCTTGGGTACGGATTCCTGGTCGCAGGCCGATTTGAGTGAAAGCCGGGGTGACCTGACCGCAACCGCTTCACCGGATTCCGTATTTTTTGCCGGCGGAGGTAGTTTAGACCAGAAGGGTTTTTCCAAACGCGTAGACATCTATAGCGTTGCCAATGATACGTGGTCTCAGACCGATCTCTCGGAGAGTCGTTCCTTACTGGCATCGGCCCAGGCAGGACGAAAAGTCCTTTTTGCCGGCGGGATTCACTTGGAAGGTAGGATTGTTAAACTCCTTACAACGGTTAAAACCGTCGATATTTACGATTTAATTGATAAAAACTGGACCACTGGCGAATTGTCGGAAGCTCGCTCCAGTCTGGCTGGGGTTGCTGCCAATGGCAAGATCTATTTTGCCGGAGGTTATAAAAGTCTATTGAGTGGTTTTTCAAAAAAGGTGGATATTTATGATGTTGCTACCAGCACCTGGTCGACAGCGAGTGACTTATCGGAAGCCCGGGGTGGTCTAGCTGCCGTGGTTGCCGGGGGTAAGATTTTTTTTGCGGGCGGTGTTAAAGGTTTATTAGATTACTCCGACCGGGTAGATATCTATGACCTCGCTACCAGTACCTGGTCGCAGGCTACCTTATCCAGTAAACGAACCAATCTGACCGCAACTACCGTGGGTGACAAGGTCTTTTTTGCCGGCGGTGAAAATCTTTCGGGGAGCTCGACCGTCGTCGATATTTACGATATGACTTTAGACACCTGGACAACGGACAATCTTACCAAAAAGCGGAAAGATCTGGCATCGGCCAGTGTCGGAAATAAAGCGCTTTTTGCCGGCGGCTTTGTTGGCGCTTTAGACGGGGGATCAACGGTTCTGGTCGACATTTACACGGCAACAGCCGTTGATCAGCAGCCATCCCCCGGTTCGTCTACGGTTTGCCAGGGCAGCACCGTTACCACGACCATCTCCGCTTTGGGTGATAACCTGACCTATCAATGGTATAAAGGATCGGCCAGCACCTCGGCTGCCGTCGTGACGGATCAAACCTCAGCTACCCTAACATTGACGAATGTGCAGACCACCGATTCGGATTCCTACTATTGCCGGGTCAGTGGTGACGGTGGAGTCGCCTGGTCGGAAGCATTTGCCCTGACGGTTCTTTCGCTGCCTCCGACTCCCACCGTGGCTTTCTCGGGCCAGAGCAATGTGACGGTTTTTCAGAATACTCCTTTTATGAAGCTTAGTATCACCGGTTGTGAGGCCGGGTCGGTATCGTGGACAGGGCCGGGTGGCAGCAGTGGTTCCGGTACCAGTATTTCAGTCCCAACCTCCGCAACGGCAACCCTGGTTTATTCGGCAACCTGTACCATTGGCAGTTGCACAAGCTTGCCAGGAAGCGCCACGGTTGTCGTAGCGCCAGGTACCGCAGTTGGTAGTTTTGACGGCTTTATATACGGTGCCGATTGCAGCACGTTCCGGGGCTGGGCCTGGGATCGTAACAAGGTCAATACCGCTGTTTCAGTAGAAATTCTGGATGGACCCAACGTTATTGCAACCATTCAGGCTGATGTCTTCCGGCAGGATTTGCTGAACGCGGGCAAAGGAAACGGGAAACATGCCTTTCTTTTCGCCATTCCGGAATCGATCAAAGACAACCAGTCGCACCTGCTGTCGGCCCGGGTGACCAACAGCAGCTTTATTCTGAAAGATTCGCCGAAAGCCCTGATTTGCCAGGGAAGCGGGGCTAATCCGGGTAACGAATTGCCCAAACCGCCGACCCCGACGGTCATGATCGCACCCCTGGCCGCTCAGGTGGGTGTGCCGTTTTCGGCCACGCTGGTCGCCTTTACCGATCCGGAAGGAACGACGCTTTCGTACGGGTTGACGGGCCTGCCCAACGGTTTATCCTTGGATATGGCCACCCGCATCATCACCGGGATTCCAACGGTGGATGGAACATTTGTGTTGACCTATCAGGCGACGGATGAGGGCGGAGCCAGCAACAGTGTGAGCTTTCCGCTGACGGTTAGCCCGGCTTCTTCCGGTGGTGTCACCGGCGATTTCGAAGGCTATCTGGACAAAGTGGAATGCGGCACGATTCGCGGCTGGGTCTGGGATCGCAAGAAGCCCAACACGCCGGTGACGGTCGAATTCTATACCCTGAGCAGTGGTACAGTCTGGGGTAGCACGGTGGCCAACATCTACCGGGTCGATTTGAAGAATGCCGGGAAAGGCAACGGGGTTCATGCCTACAGTTTTGTGGTTCCTGACGCACTGAAAGGCGTTGGCGATACCAAGATTCATGCCCGTGTTCAGGGAAGTACGTATGATCTGAAGGATTCGGGAAAAATCCTGAATTGTCCATCACCAGGTCGGCTTTCGGCTGAACGGACCAACGGTCTTCAGGTGACTGTGCTGGGCAACCCGGTGAACGATCGGGTCGAGGTGGAAGTTCGCGGAGCCGAAGGGCAGCCGCTGCGCTTTGCGCTGACAGACGTTCAGGGCCGGGTGATTGGTGAGCGCCAGATTCAACAAGCGGCTGCCATCGACAAGCAGAGCTTCGGTATTTCCGGTGCTCCGGCAGGTCTGCTGTTCCTGAACGTAAGCACCAACGGCCAGAGCCACACGCTGAAGCTGGTTAAAAGGTAGATCAGACTAGAGAGAAAAGACAAGAGAGTAAAGATTAGCCGTGTTTTCAAAAAACCGGTTTGTCTTTACTCTCTTGTCTTTTCTCTTTTCCCTAAAAACTCAATTCCCCACCATGAACACCGCATTGCCGAACAACAGCTTCCCGTTGTACCAGAAACCGCGGAACAATGGGTTGTCCATCATGTATACAATGCTGCCTTTGCCCAGTTCCTGAACGCCATACAGCAAGGTGTTGTTGAGCTTCGACCGGGCATTTTTTCCCACAAAACCGGCCACATAATTATCTTTCTTCAGGTAGCCGACATTCCAGCCATCTTTCAGAAAATCGTAGTCGTAGACGTTCTGAACCAGCGCGTGATAGCCGTTGGGATAGCCAAAGGCCAGCGGATGGGTCCGGTCCAGATCGACGCGGTAGACACTGCCCGGCGTTTCTTCCGAAATCGCTTCGCGTTCGCGTTCGCCGTATTCCCGCAGCGACTCGTCCGTATCGGTTTCGGTTTTTTTATCGGTTTTCTCTTTTTTACTGTCCGGTTTATCCACTTTTTTCTTTAGGCCAAAGTCCGGTTTTTCGGCAAAAAACGAGGTGACGCGTTCCATCACAATGAGTTTTCCACCCGCCTGAACCCAGTCTTTCAGTTTGGTCAACGTCCGATCGTTCAGGATTTTTCCGTAGCCGTAGCCCTGCGGCATAATCAGCACATCGATCTCGGCGAGTGAGGCATTCGGGAAGGCATTGGCTTCGATGAGCGTCAGTGGATAATCGAGGTCCTGATCAAAATAATGCCAGACTTCACCCATGGACGTCGGAGAGGTGACGTCGCCGGAAATAACGGCAACCCGGGGGTTTTTCAGGGAGAAAACGCTGCCGGAACCAAAGTCGGCCCCTTCGGCTACAAAACCGGTGGATGCGGGAATGAGCGGGATGTTCCGTTTGCTGGCTTCCTGCTGGATGATCTGGTAAAAACGGTCACCCAGGCGTTCGTTCCCGGCGCGGGTGATGATGAGCGTGCCGGCTTCAAACCGCTGTTCGCCCTGTTTAAAAGTCCGTTCTGCCACCCGAACCCGCACCTTGTTTTTCAGCAAACCGGCCAGGAACTGCACCTCCTGCGCCGACTGCCAGCGCACCAGGTAGGCATACGGTTTTGGCCCGGAACCTGAAGTCCCTGGTACCGAAGGCGTCACTGGATTGACATACGCCACCGGCGTCAGTTTCTCCTTTAAGCCGTAGGCTTTCAAACCGTAGGCGTAGGGAATACACCAGGAAGTGATGTCATAGGTCACCGAATCTTCCAGCGTCGACTTGGGCTCGAAGAGGATTTTTAGGAGGGTTGATTTGGGCTGATAAGCACTGATCACCAAGTCGTTACTCTCCATCGTAACCGCTTCATTCTTCTGATTCTGGTAGTTGAAACCCACCAGTTTCTGAGATTTCCCGGCCAAACCGTAGCGGATCTGGTTGTTGTCGAGCAGTTTCCGGAGTGCCGTAATCCGACCTTCCTCGTTGGCGGTTTTGATGACGTAACTTTTGAATTCACCCACCGGATTGGTCAGCGATTTTTCGAAAAATCGGTTGAAGTTTTTGACCACATCATCCGGTCGGTCGGCCACGGATTCGAGGGTGGCAAAGCTGGCGGTGTAATGGTGGTCAATGCGTTCGCGCAGGGTGAGCGTGTCGCCGTCGTTTTTGCGATAGGCTAGTCCGGCCCGGCCACCACCGCCCTGTTCAAAGGTCATGCCGATGGCACCGTTGTAGGTTGGCCAGGTATCGCCGTAGCTCGGATAGAACAAGTCGAAATTCTCCCGTGTATAATACAACCAGCCGTTTTTGTCAAAATACCGGGTGTTATACTGTCCGATAATTTGCTGAAATTCCCGTTGCCAGGGCGTAATGTCTTCGTGGTAGGGCTTGGCCGAGGGGGCAAAATAATACGGACTTTCCGGGCCCATTTCGTGAAAGTCGCCGTGCAGATGCGGCATCCATTGTTGGTAAAGTGCCATTCGCTGCTGCGTGATTTCCTGGGTTTGCCAGGCCCAGTCGCGGTTCGGATCGAACAGGTAGTGGGTGTAGCGGCCACCGGGCCAGGGCTCGCTGTGTTCGCGCGCCAGGGGCGTCGGGTCGGGGTGTACACCACTCATCTGGTTATACCAGTTGACATACCGGTCGTGGCCGTCGGGGTTGAGGCCGGGGTCCAGAATGACGACGGTGTTGGACAGGATTTTCCGGGAAACCGCATTCGTGGGATTGAGCAAATCGTGGAGCACCAGCATGAAGGCTTCGGAGCTGATGGCTTCGTTGCCGTGGACGTTGTAGCTAAGCCAGGCAATGGGCGGTTGCGTCGAATTTGCGGCCTGAGGGGATGCAGCGGGGGTATTTCCCAGACCGATCTGTTTGAGGTGCGTGGTGCGGATTTCTTCCAGCCGCGCCATGTTTTTTTCGGAGGCCACCACCACCGCCAGCAATTGGCGACCTTCAAAAGTGGTTCCGTACGGAATTATTTTTACCTGAGAGGGTGCTTGCCGGGCCACCTGTTCGGCGTAGGCCAGCACCCGGTGGTGGGGCGAAAACCGCTTGCCGACGGTATAGCCTAAAAACTGATCGGGATGTTGTAACGTGTTCTGAGCGAGCGTAGTCAGAGCCATTAACAGGCATAGACCAAATAAGGAGAGTCTTTTCATGAAGTGCAAATAATGAATTTATCGGGCAATCCCCAAAAATAAGTCGAAACCACAAAACCCCGTCAAATCGCAGAAAAATCATTTTTTTTTAGTCAGAGATTTGCAGCTATCAATTTTAGCCGTATCTTTGCACCACAATTTCAGAATCAGGGTTGGCAAATGAGTCGCCGACCAACTGAAAACTGGATATGGCCGATTCGTCTAGCGGTTAGGACGCGGCCCTTTCACGGCTGAAACACGGGTTCGATTCCCGTATTGGTCACTCCGATAACCCCGACAAAGTTTGTCGGGGTTATTTTTTTGTGGAAAATGCGCGGCAAAATCGGGCCAGATGATCTCATTCTTTATGAGCAGAGTTTGTCGTAAAACTCATTTCACGGCGTATAAAAGTGTTGAATATTCGCAGAATAGTACCATGTTTTGATCCCATACTCCCCTAATTTTGCACGGAAGGCTCAAAATCTTCCGTTAATAGAGATTGGTAAGTAAACAGACCCGGAATCTTTTCACCGGGTCTTGTTTTTGGGGGGAGTGGAAAGCCGTGCAATGTAGTTTTTATGGTGTTTTTCTCCGTACTGAGCTGTATTTTCGATGTTCATTCATAGCTAGCCCGACTTCTGTGTCGGGCTATTTTTTTGGTGAGACTTTACGAAACTGTCCCGGTCATTCCAGACCACAGGCTCAAAATCCGGGAAGCAAGATTAAACCGGCACCTGATTTGATTGTCCTAGTATTCAATTGATCATTTGATTAATTGAATACTGGACAGTGACAGATCCATTGGAAATAGACCGGTTTAAAAAGGATAGAGCGTGAAGACCTACAAAGTGACTTTTCTAAAGGGGGAGGAATCCTGGACTACCTATGTTGAAGCGACCAACCGGCTTGATGCCAAACGAAGATTTCTGGCTCAAAATATGGGAACACTGGTTCGGGTCAATAAGGCCATTACAAAATACAATGGGAGTGCAACTGCCAATACGCAGGAATAGCTGCTGAAACACAATTGCCGCTTTTGCAACAATCCGCCGGAACGTGGGTTAATCAGTCTAACCCCATCCTCCATGAAAAAGCGGCTGACATTCCTCCTGACAATTGCTATTTCCTTCGTATGCCTGAGTTGCGATCCCCTCGACCAGAAATACGATCAGGACAACTATTCGAAAGTGATAGAAGAGCATGCCGATTCGGTAAACCGGTCGGCATTTAACCGGGCTACGGTTGAAAATGATATCAATGATGTTCGCAACGAAGAGTTTACATATCAGGAATTAATCGAGCAAGGTAAAATTTTACAGAAAAAAGAGCAGACCAATAAAAATGTGGCACGCTGAATGTGTGCGCTTTTTAAGCTGAATACTGATTAAAACAATTATTGAAAAATATTGCTTGTGCAATAAATTATTGAAAGCCGTTTAAACAAAAATGTCCGAATGCAAAGCTTCCGGACATTCGTTTCACCATCGTAAAGTAAATCTGATCTTTATATCCGAAACAGGGAGAGATTTTGCTGGATAAAACAGGTTATTCTAGTGGTATAGACCCGAAAAATGTGACAATGGTTGCATACGGGTAGCCAAAAAGCGATTAGAAAGCCTTTTTAAAATAATTATAAATAAAGAAAATATGTAATTATAAATAGTATACTTGGTTTGATTTTTGCTCAATTTATCATGCGTTGTTAACTCATTAGATCGGAAAATTAAGTTCATTTTTCCATTCTTTTTATTCTTAATCTCCACCATCAGTACGAATAAATTTCAAAAAAAACGCTTGTCGGTTAATTTAATCTTGATTGCCGGTTTGTCCGGTTTTAATGCTCCCACTCTCTGTATGCTGAACTTTAAAGATCACGAAAATGGAAATGAAAACTCTGCGAGGAACCTTGAACAAAAGGAAGTTCAAATGCATAGTATATGCCAAAGATGGCACATATCTGGCCAGCCGCATTTATAATTCCTACACGGAGGAAGGTGCCCTGATGCAGCTTGAAGAGTGGCTCGAGGTGCATCAGCCTGCCAACTATGACCCGGAAACGATAAAAGTTGAGACGCTATAGAAGGACTTTCGCTTTTGCCCCTAAAGGGGATTTAGGGGCAAAAGCGAAAGTATAAAGAATTATCAGACGTAAGTCCTATGTAGAATGCCCTCGAAAAATCGATTGAAAAAGAAACCCCGACACCTGTGCCGGGGTTATTTTTATGTAGGACAGAGAAAATAAGGAATGCAGACTGGATAGACTGACGGATTTGCCAACCGGTGCCGTATTGGTTACATCCGGAGTTTAATAAGTTCCAGATCGATCTGTTCTTTAAGCTGAATCAAAATCTGGCTGTGGGCATGCTTTTTTTGCAGTCGTTCCACCTGGGTCGACACGGTAGATTCGATCTCTGTCAACGATTCGGCCAGCAAGTGAGACAGTGTGTCCAATACATGCTGTTGCAGGGTTGTCAACCGAAAGACGGTTTTCGGGTTGGTTACCGGATTTTGCTCCAGTTGTTCGATCAGGTCAATCAAGACATTGTGTTGCTGCTGGATTTCATTTACCATGGTCAACCATCGGCTTTCAATCACCGAATGACTGGGTAAAATAATTTCCTTTTTGTTTAACATTTGAGCAACCACGCGAATGGCGATCTACCGTAAATGATTAAATCGTTGCGTAAAAATACATAAGTAATTATACATAAAAAACAGTTCCGGGCTTATTTTTTTTATTGAACGGCAAGTGTCTGTTAGTAAGCGGATTATACTGAATTATACGTAGATCATTTTTCGCGAAATTCCGCCGTCTACAATGAAGTTTTGTCCGGTAATAAATGAGTTGGAATCGTTGATCAAAAAGAGGATCATCCGGGCGATGTCGTCGGCCTGCCCAACCCGGCCGGCCGGATGCTGCGCGTGGTCCTCGGGGCGGAGTTGTTCGTTGCGGGCCTTGCCTTTTTTCTTTAGAGCCGCCACATCGATCCAGCCCGGACTGATGCAGTTGACGCGGACGTCCGGACCCAGACTAACTGCCAGCGAATGGGTCAGGGCAAATATGCCACCCTTCGACGCCGAATAGGCAAAGGTTTCCGGTTCCGACTGAAAGGCGCGCGTGGAGCAGAGGTTAACGATGCTTCCCTGTTGTTCGGCGAGGTGGGGGGCGGTATATTTGGAGCAGAGGAAGGTGCCGGTCAGGTTGGTGCCAATGACTTTGTTCCAGTCTTCGAGTGTAAACCGTTCGAGCGGCTTTTCAACCTGAATGGCGGCATTGTTGATGAGGTGGTTGATTTGACCGAACCGCTCGATGGTGGCTTTGACCGCATTTTTCACGGCGGTTTCGGAGGTGATGTCGCAATTGAGTACGAGGGACCTGGAGTTCGACGATTTCATGGTCTCGCTGAACTCTTCGAGCGCTTCGGCATCGCTTTCCCAAATGGCAACCCGGTAGCCGTGGGTCAATAAATACTGAGTCGTTACACGCCCGATGCCCTGGGCTCCTCCGGTCACAATGACAGTTTGCATAAGTGGATACATAGCTGGTTACTGTCCGCTAACTTACCGATGGATGTTGAAAATTGCTTATAATCCTATTTACCGACACCCGCTTCCCGAAGGCCACCGCTTTCCGATGTCGAAATATGAATTGATTCACGATCAGTTGCTGTATGAGGGAACATGCCAGCCCGCCAACTTTTTTTCCCCCGGTCTGGTCGATGATCGCTGGGTGCTGGCGGTCCATACTTCCGACTATGTCCGCCAGTTAAAAACGCTGCGTGTTCCGCCGGTTATGGTGCGCCGGATCGGTTTCCCGCTGTCAGAAGAATTAATTCAGCGGGAGTGGATGATTACGCAGGGAACCATCGATTGCAGTCTGATCGCCTTACAGACCGGCATTGCCCTCAACATTGCCGGCGGCACCCACCACGCCTTTCCGGATCGGGGTGAAGGCTTTTGCCTTTTGAACGATGTAGCCGTGGCGGCCCGGTATGTACTCGATCATCAACTCGCTAAAAAAGTGCTGGTTATCGACCTGGATGTCCACCAGGGAAACGGAACGGCGGTTATTTTTCGACAGGAGCCCCGGGTTTTCACCTTCAGTATGCACGGCAAAGACAACTACCCGCTGCACAAGGAACAGTCGGATCTGGACGTGGCGTTGCCGACCGGAATGACCGACGAAGACTACCTTAATCAGTTGGCCGAAACCTTGCCCCGTCTGTTAAAAGAACAAAAGCCCGATTTTCTGTTTTATATTTCCGGCGTCGATGTGTTGAAATCCGACCGGCTTGGGAAGCTGAACCTGACCCGTGAAGGCTGCAAACAGCGCGACGAGTTTGTCTTTGAGCAAGCCCGCAAAGAAGGCTTGCCGATCGTGGTTTCGATGGGGGGCGGTTATTCCCCCCGAATGGCCGACATTGTGGAAGCGCATTGTAATACGTTTCGATTGGCAGAAAAACTTTACTTTTGAGCGACGAAAACGAAAACAAATGAAACTACAACTGTTGACACTCGTGTTGGGAATGGGGTTTTCGGCATCTGCCCTAGCCCAGCAAACGACGCCAAACCAGGCAAAAGAGGATACGCAACGGCGTTTGCGTCGGACGGAAACCCGCACCACGACCACGAAACTGTATCCGGAGCGGGATTCGATTCTGGTATTGCTCAAAAGCCGCATGGCCGTTCTAAATCCGGGTTCGGGTACCACCGGCAGTGTGGCAACCTGGTTTACGGAAGAGGCAAAGATTACCGATTCGGACGGCAGCCGGAAAACACCGGCGGAATACCAGGCGTCGGGCGGGAAAATAAAGTACCAGCATTACCGCGTACGGAAACTGGAAATCAACGAAAATACCGCTCAATCTGTTGAAGTATACTCGTATGTTCCGGTCGAAAGCACCGGTACGGCATCCCGATCTGCAATGGTAACCAGCCAATTGCGGAAAGATCCGGACGGTCGGTGGCGGATTACGGATATGCGCATTACCTCGAAATAGAATCGTTTCTCACAGCCAAAAAGACCACCATGAGTCGTTACCGTTTTAGCAT
This sequence comes from Larkinella fluvii, assembly GCF_051857545.1. Taxonomy (NCBI): domain Bacteria; kingdom Pseudomonadati; phylum Bacteroidota; class Cytophagia; order Cytophagales; family Spirosomataceae; genus Larkinella; species Larkinella fluvii. Next base: position 631,372 of record NZ_JBPZHB010000004.1, read on the forward strand.
TGATTTGGGAGAAACGTTTACAGATTTTGTGTTGATGGACGACGCGGGCCGGCTATCCATCAAGAAAATCCCCACCACCATTCATGATTCAACCGAGCGTTTGAAGGAGGAAATCGGGTATTTCATGGCGGAGAAAAAGGTAGATCCGGCGGTGGTAGAGGCCCTGGTGGTGGGGATGAGTGTACAAATGCCGCCGTCCATGGCCATCACCTGTGCCCGGAATCTGGAAGAGAAACTGCTGGCAGCCGGGTGGGCAACGCCGATTCGCCTGGTAACCAGCCACGGGCGTCTGCTCCCCATCGATGAAGCGGAGGAAAACCCCGAATCCATCATGTCGCCCCGCATTGGTGGACTCATGACCGGGCGGTATTTTGGGAACCAGATCGGGCAGAAAAATCTTGTGGTACTGCGAATTGGCGGATCGTCGGCGTTTGTTTCACTGCAGAACGAACGATCGGCCACATCGATGGATTCACTGGATCAATCGTTGGAAAACCAGGTGCGTAGTTTTGAAATGGGCGGTAATAGCTACATCGGGCTGAATGAAGAAAAAGAACCCGTTCTGCTCGCCGAACATGCTACACCGGGTCCAGGGCCGGCTTGCTTCGATCGGGGCGGCACGGTGCCAACACTGACGGATGTGGATTTGGTGTTGGGTTTTCTGAATAAAGATTATTTTCTATATGGGGCCATTCCACTTAAAGTGGATTTGGCCAAAAAGGCCATTCGGGAACACCTCGCAACACCCCTCAACATTTCGGTGGAAGAAGCCGCCATGCGGGTCTCCAACAGCGTTGAAGCGAAACTGGCGGCCCAAATCCGGGAATTGACCGGGGCGCATACCGCTGAGCTGGAGACGTATAGCCTGCTGGCATTTGGGGGTGCAGGACCGGTTCATGCCTGTGAAATTGCCCGGCTGTTGGGGATTCAGCAGGTGGTGGTGCCGGTGGGAGCCGGGGTGTCGTCGGCATTGGGGTATCTGCTGGTGTTGGCCGAAAATGACCCGGAATGGCAAATACCGGCGGCTATGCAACGGGCGGGCTATTACAACTCCACCCAGCGGACGGGAGATTTTCACGCCCTGAAGGGATACCGATCGGTGTATTATGAAAAGGATTTGACCCCCTGTGGTTGCCCGATCTACGACCGCGCTGGTATTCGTGCCGAAGACACCTTGTCAGGACCGGCGATCATCGAAGGCCCGGAATCCACCGTGGTGATGCACGAAAAAAGCTACGCCCGCATGGACGCGTTCCGAAATCTGCGGATTTTCTTACGATAGATAAGAGAGATTAGACAAGAGAGGTTAGACAAGAGAATAAAGACCCCAAAAGGGAACTTCACAGTCTCTACTCTCTTGTCTAACCTCTCTTGTCTATTCACGAATTATAGATCGAAAACGACGCGATGCAGTCGTATTTCTTCACGCGGGCATTGCCCCGGGAGCGGGCAAAAATATGGAGCGTCGACCAGCCCCGGATCGGGACATTGAACTGCAACTGGTGCTGATTGCCATAGCGAGCCACTTTAACCGGAACTTCAGAACCTTTCGACTGTCCGAAACGACTGACCGTGCAGAGGTATTCCAGCGCCTGTTCGTTTTGCAGCGTCAGTTCCGCTTTTCCCTGCGTCCGGATTTGTCCGTTTCGCGGAAAGTCTGGCCCGAATCCCAACTGAAAATACGGATCATAGAGTTTTGGAAACCGGTCGAACTCGGTCTTGCTGAGTGGCTGATCCAGAAACTGCCAGCGAGAATCTGTAGGAAAGTGTTGGGAAACAAACACTTCCGGTGGCGTAAGGAAATAAAAATCATTGCTGCCAGCGCCTTCCGAAGCGGTGGTAACGGCCCAGGCTAAATCCAGCAAAAACCACTCATCTTCAATATTGACGGCATTCCATTCGTGGTCGACCACCGCAATGGGGCGTCCTGCTTCCTTGTCCTCCGTGCGGGCATACCCCCGGATGTTGACGGCCTGAACGCCCGCCCGTTTCAGGAGGTATTTGAACAACAGTGCATAGCCGGTGCAGAGCCCTTTTCGCTGGCGCAGAACCCGGTTGGCGTATTCAAATTCGGAATAATATTTCTGGGAACTCCGGTTGTGAACGGCCTCCAGATCGTAGCGGATGTGGGAAACCATCCAGGCGTAAATCACCCGGACCTTGTCCATATCCGTGCGGGCAGGAGCCGTCAGGTAGTCCGACAAACTGGTAATGCTTCGGGCGTACGAGTCCGGAGCATGACGTGCGTAGTAATCGATCTGGCCGTAGTGATCGCTGGGCGACACAACCGACGCAGGCTTCAATCCGACGCAAAAAACCAATACAAGTACGATGGGCAGGAATCGGCGACACATATTCGTTCTACACTTGTCGATAAAACTGAAAACCGTTCCCGTTTATTGTTTTCCGCCGATGAATTCCTCCCCTGGTACCATCTAGAGCAGGATATTATCCACCGCCTGCATACGTTCCGGCAGCTTGGTTTCGCCCAGCATTTCACGCAAATCGATCTCCACATTGCGGCAGATGGCCGTCATTGGAACGTCGTTGATGCTGTTTTCGAACGGGTTTTCGCTGGTGTCGCCAATGATTTCCATCGTGTTGAACACCCAGGAAATCAGGGTGTAGAACGGAATGGTGAGCCAGACATACCAGTCGCCCAGTTTAGCCATTTCACCAAGCAAACCGTAGGGCAGGATCAGGACGAAAAGCCAGATGAAGACGTAACTGAAAAAGGCGTACTGGCGGGGAAACGGAAACGTTTTGATTCGCTCGCAGGCGCCCTGCTGGTTGTAACATTCGACCAGCAAGCGTTCCATTTCAGCGTGGTAGTACTCCGAAATCAGTCCTTTGGCCCGCAGTTCTTTGAGTTGGGCGGATTGGTTCCGGATCAGATGCGTGGCGGCATTCTGTCGCTTGATGATGAATTCGACTTCTTCAGTGGTTAAAAACGGTGCCAGGTCTTCATCCAGTTGGTGCAGCCGAAAGGCTTCGATGCGTTCGATCAGGGTATGCTCGGCCCCCACACAGGCCTCCCAAACCGTGCGTCGGCGAAGCTGGAGCCGCAGGGCGTTCAGAAAAGCCAGTTGGCGGTAGACCAGACTTTGGTGAATGGTTTTCAATTCCTGTTCCGAAACCGGAGCGGTGGCGTTCAGATTGGTCACGTAGTCCAATGCCATAATGGCCCACGACCGGCTGACGTTGACCAGACTGCCCCAGATCCGTCGCCCTTCCCACAGCCGTTCGTAGGAGGAATTGTTTTTGAAACCCACGTAGAACGCGACGGCGGTTCCGATCAGGCCGATGGGCAGAAAAGGGATGGCCAGACACTGCCAGCCCGCCATGACATAGAGCAGACAGATGAGGGTGGAATACCCGAGAAAGAACAAGACCGAACGCCAGGCGAACGGGAAAATATGGTGAAATCGAACCCGCTTAGAGGTATACATGATGGATAGGAAGTTGGTTGAGTCGGTGTAAGATCACTAAAAAAAGACCTGCAAGGTTTGAAAGCTTACAGGTCTTTAGGGTATCGATAAGATGACTGAATTTATCGGGCGAGCCTGAAAACCGGAAACTGTCGTTGTAAAATATAATAACTGCCGAATAAAACTGTGCTGAAGGTCAGGTCGCCCAGCACGGCATTCAGAAAGAACGACTGGCCATCGTAGAACGCCAAACCGGCGGCATAACTGGCCATCAGGCCCTGGGGCGTTTGCGGGTAGAACGAACTGCCGTACCAGACTGCGAAATTGGTGATCAGAAAAAACAGGGCTGAGGACAGGAGCGAAGCGGTTAAGACCCGGCCAAAGGTGACTTTGCGCAGCAGAACAACGCCCAGCAACCAGATTACGGTGAAGGCACTGTAGACGCTCATCATCCCACTGTGGAAACCAATGAAGAGGTCACTGAGCAACATGGCGGCCAGCGGAATGGCCAGCCCGAGCCATTTGCGCTCAAAGGTGGCCGCGCCAAACAGGGCCAGGGCAGCAATGGGTGTAAAATTATACGGGTGAGGTAACAAACGACTCAGAGCCGTGACAACGATGATGGCCGCTAACGATGCCGTACGAATGTGAATAAGCTTCATGGCGTGAAGTTACACCGAAAATTAAAAACTGTCAAAACCTGAATCAATTTGGGGGGCCGGACACTCAATTTGCTGTCGTATTTCCGCTACTTTCCGTCGCAGATCCGTTTCAGCATTCAAACCTTTTGTAAGCTATGGAAAAACTCATTGGCGTTGACTGGCATTCGGTCTTTATCCCCACAACATCTGTTTTGGAAATGATGGTGCGCGGCACCCTCACGTATTGGTTTATCTTTTTATACCTGCGGTTTTTCAGGCGCGGCACTGGACAACTGAATCTCAGCGACTTGCTACTTATTACGATGATTTCGGATGCCGCTCAGAACGCGATGGCCGGGCCGTATGAATCCGTGACGGAGGGTTTGTTTCTGGTCGGAACGCTGGTTTTCTGGGACTATACGCTCGACTGGTTGGGTTACCAGTCGGTTTTTCTAAAAAGATTGATTGAACCCGATCCGATTTTACTGGTAAAGGATGGGCAGTTGATGCGCCAGAACATGAAGCGAGAGATGATCACGGAAGACGAATTGATCAGCATCCTGCGGGAAAACGGCGTTGACGATTACCACAATGTGAAAAAATGCTACCTCGAAGGCAGCGGAAACATTAGCGTAATCGAAAAAAAATAACCGGATAAAATCGCCTAAAATCCAGACAATTAAAGGTGATTTTATCCGGTTTATTCGGGATCAATTCAGTTGATAAAAAATGAGTATATCTTTTACTTTATCCCGAACGCGTTTCAGCCGCATTTTGACGGCGCTGTCTTTAACCTGTAGTAGTATTGCCATTTCCCGGATGTTCATGTTGTCTTCATACTTCATTCGCAAATACATCGACTCGCTGGGGGCGATTTTTTCCAGAATCAGATCCACAAGCTGGTAGCGTTCTTCCATCCCGGCGTAGTCGTTGGTTTCGGCCAGCGTCTTGACGATCTCGTGATCCAGTTCGACCCAGTCGCTCCGCCGACGGCCCATTTTCATGCGATCCATGCAATAGTTGGTCGAAACCGTGTAGAGCCAGGTCGAGAAGGTGGACTTTTCCTTGAAATTGTGTAGCCCGGACAAAACCCGCATGAAAATGTCCTGCGTGAAATCTTCCGCATCGACCGGGTCTTTGGTAATGGTCAAACACCGGCGGTATACCTTGTTTGAATAACGCTTGTAGAGTTGACCAAAATAGTCGCTTTGTTGGGTAGCAAGGTAATACCGTACCAGCTCCTCGTCGGTGTGACGATTGGTGTTCATAAGTTGATAGCACAGAAATCGTGAACTATGTATTGAACACAAAGAGGAGGCTGACCCTTTGAGTAATAATAACTGAGCAATCGCTCAATGATCCAAAACTATTGATTGTCCATACAAATGTCAAGGGGTAACTTTACTTTTATTTGATTTTCACCATTAGTTTATAATCAGTCCATCCTAAAAAAATATTGGATTGATTTTAGGAGATGAACCGGATTCAGAAGACGGACTTGTATTATTGTCAGGAGTGGGAAAAAGTGCCTTTTTGGTCATATTCTTCAATAAGTTATATCTATTTTTTGGGATAGAATCGGGAAGTAACACAATGAAAAAATAACAAACCCTTTTACCTTTGCCGAAAGAACCGAACGAGGCCTCAGGCCCTCCGCTCATTTACAACACGATTCCAATGGTACAGAACGACGAATTGATACGAATCATTGACCTGCTCAACACCACCTATGAAGGGGAAGAAGCCTGGCACGGGCCTTCGCTGGTGGAAGTGCTGAGTGGCGTTTCTCCCGAAATGGCGGGTCACCGGTTGACGCCTAACACGCATTCCATCGCCGAACTGGTCTTCCACATGACGAGCTGGCGGATTTTTTGCGTTAAAAAAATGCAGGGAGATAAGGATTTCGACATCAAGACGCCGGAGAAAAATTTCGGGTCGTTTCAGGTTATCGACGATTTTGAATGGGAAGCCCTGCAAATGGAACTGAGCCTGAGTCAGGAAGAATTGATCAACGAACTCGACAAACGCGACGATGATGAATTTCTGGAAGATATCGTTCCCGGTAGGGACTATACGTACTACGATATGTTACACGGGATTATCAACCACGATACCTACCACTCCGGGCAGATTTCTATCATTAAGAAAGGCTTGAAATTTAAAGGGCTGGACGAAGATCATTCGCACGACGAGTTCGGTTCGAAATACGGCGACGAATTCGACGACTATTAAACCGTGGGTGACCCGTTCCTGCCATTTTAACCATCAAACCATTTAATACTCCAACGCTTTGAACTACTGGCTCGTTAAGTCCGAACCGGACGCCTATTCGTGGGACGATTTCGTTAAGCAGGGAAAAGCCGTGTGGGATGGCGTACGGAACTACCAGGCCCGCAACAACCTCGCTTCGATGCGCCTGGGCGATCCGGTCCTGTTTTACCACAGTGTGGAAGGCAAGGAAGTGGTCGGATTGGCCAAAGTGAGCCACGAAGCCTATCCTGATCCGACCATTCCGGAAGATCCGCGGTGGGTGGTGGTGGAACTCGAACCCGTCACCCGGCTTTCGAAACCGGTTTCACTACAGCAGATCAAAGCGGAACCGCTGTTGCAAAATCTGTTGCTGATCCGGCAGTCCCGGCTGTCCGTCGTTCCCGTGAGCGTCAACGAATTTGAGTGTATTTTAGCCCTGGGCTCATGAGTAACAACCATTTGACGCTGCTGACCCCCGAAAGCTGGTCTTCCTATGAATTAATCGACACGGGCGGTTTCGAAAAACTTGAACGCTTTGGCGCGATTGTGCTTAGTCGCCCGGAGCCGCAGGCCATCTGGCCCAAGTCATTGACGGATGCCGAATGGCAAAACCGTGCTCATGCGGTTTTCAAAAAAGACAAGGGGTCGCAGGAAAAAGGGGAGTGGGTGCTAAACGCCAAAATGGACGAGAAATGGTTCATTCCGTATCAGCAACAAGGTCTGGATCTGACGTTCAAACTCTCGCTCTCGTCCTTCAAACACGTCGGAATTTTCCCGGAGCAGGCCGTCAACTGGCCGTTTATTCATCGGAACGTATCGGCTCTACCCGTTGAAAAACCGCGTGTTCTGAACCTGTTTGCTTATACCGGTGCGGCATCGTTGTCGGCCCGGCAGGCTGGTGCGGAGGTGACCCACGTCGATGCCGTTCGGCAGGTCATTACCTGGTCGCGGGAAAACATGGAAGCCAGCGGGCTCGACAACATCCGCTGGGTGGTGGAAGATGCGCTGAAGTTTGTGAAACGGGAAGTTCGTCGCGGCAATACCTACCACGGCTTGATTCTGGACCCTCCGGCCTACGGTCGCGGACCGGAAGGGGAGAAATGGCTGCTGGAAGAACACCTCAATGAGTTGTTGCAGGTTTGCGCCGAATTACTGGACAAGCAGCACTATTTTTTAATCATCAACCTCTACTCCCTCGGCTTTTCCGCGCTGATTCTGGATAACCTCATGAAAGCCCATTTTGGCGAGCGTCCCAACACTGAATTTGGCGAACTGTATCTTAGCGACGGTTTTGCCAAACGCCTTCCCCTGGGCGTATTTTATCGGTTTTCTTCCATCGAATGACCTATATTTGCAGTTGGAAACGAACTGGGCTGTCTGGCCATCCGGTATTTCGGAAGCGGCAGTCCGCCTTGATTTCCGGGAATTAGAATGGGCAAATTTTGTAGCCTCTGGTGTCTGATTACTGTTTGTTTTCTGATGGCCTGTTCCGACGATGACCGCCGGCAGACCCGGATTCCCGCTGTGCCGGAAAATTCGGCTGACACCCGGAATCAGGCCGCTCTGGAAGCCCTGACGCGGGCGATCAACCAAAGCGGCCCGGCCTCGGCCTATGCCAAACGTGCGGCACTTTATATGGATCTCGGAAAAACCGACGAAGCCCTGGCCGACATCAACGAAGCCCTCGAACGGGAAAACAACGAAGGACGGTATCACTTTGTGAAGGCGCAGGTTTTGCGGAAAAAGCAGTTGTATGACGATGGGTTGGAAAGTGCCTTACGGGCCGAAGGGCTGGGCGTCAACACCCCGGAATTATACATTGCCATCGGGGATTTGCTCCAGCACGAAAAACAGTTGGACCGCGCCCGGTTTTACCTCGTGAAAGCCCTGCAAATGGCGCCCTACGAAGGCGAAGCGTTTTACCTCAATGGTCTGGTGGCGGCCAAATCGGGAGACACCACCCGGGCGGTTACGTTTTATAAACGGGCCCTGACGCTGAAACCCCGGTTTCTGGAGCCGTATGTGCAGTTGTCGATCATCCATTCTGTTCGGGGTGATTATGCGTCGGCCATTGCCTACAACAAACGGGGCGCCAGTTACTTCCCAAACGACCCCGGTTTGCTCTATGCCCTAGGCCACATTTACCAGCAAACGGCTGCGTCCGACAGTGCCTACTTTTTTTACCAGAAAGCCTTGCGACTCGACCCCACCATGGTGCAGGCGCATTTTCAGTCGGGTCTGGTAATGATGAAGCTGCGGAACATGGCGCAGGCCCTGCAGCACTTCGATCAGGTGGTGAAACAGGCCCCGCAATTTCCCCGCATCCATTATTACATCGCCATGTGCTATGAACAATTCCGGGAGTGGGAACAAGCCGGTAAACAATATGCGTTAGCGATGCAGGAGAATGCCGCCGATCAACAGGCCTATTATGGCTACTGGCGGGTGCAGAAGAGAAAAATGTATGGCGATGCCACCGATCTTCCGTACGAAGAACGCCCCGCTCCGCTAACCCGTCCCGGTCAGGTGCTCGACACCACGCGCGTTCGCGTCATGATGATTCAGCCCCGATCCCGATTTAGCCGTGATTCAACCAGAAATTGAGATGAAGAAAAATGCTAAATGTAAAATGAGAAATGTTGAATGTAAAAGTAGTTAGAGTGTATTCAATTTTACATTCAACATTTCTCATTTTACATTTAACATTCAAAAGAATTGCCGATTGAGTACCACTGATAAACTTTATAAAAATGAGTGACCAAATTCGCATTACACTGCCCGACGGCAGTGTCCGGGAGTATCCCAACGGAGTAACCAGTCTGGAAATTGCCCTGAGCATCAGCGAAGGGCTGGCGCGCAATGTGTTGGCTGCCAAGGTGAATGGCACCGTGCAGGATGCCACGCGCCCCATCACAACGGATGCAGCGGTTACCCTTTTGACGTGGAACGATACCGAAGGAAAAGCGACATTCTGGCATTCATCCGCCCACTTGCTGGCCGAAGCCCTGGAAGAACTTTATCCGGGCATTCAGTTCGGGATCGGACCGCCGATCGAGAAAGGCTTCTATTACGACGTCGATCTGAACGGGCAGCATTTCTCGCAGGAGGATTTTAAAAAGGTGGAAGACAAAATGCTCGAATTGGCGCGGCAGAAACAGGAATTTATCCGTCAGCCGATCAGCAAAGCCGAAGCCGTCGCCTATTTTGAAAAGAAAGGTGATCCCTACAAACTCGATCTGCTGGAACGGCTCGAAGACGGAACGATTTCGTTCTACACCCAGGGGAACTTCACCGACCTCTGCCGGGGACCCCACATTCCGCATACCGGTTTTATCAAAGCCGTGAAGCTGATGAACGTGGCCGGGGCCTACTGGCGGGGCGACGAGAAGAACAAGATGCTGACCCGCGTTTATGCCGTCACGTTTCCGAAACAGAAAGAACTGGATGATTACCTGCACCTGCTGGAAGAAGCCAAAAAGCGCGATCACCGGAAACTGGGCAAGGAACTGGAACTGTTTGCTTTTTCGGAAAAAGTCGGCGCCGGTTTGCCGCTGTGGTTGCCAAAAGGAACGATGCTGCGCGAGCGGCTGGAGAATTTTCTGCGGAAAGCGCAGGTTCGGGCCGGTTATCAGCAGGTCGTTACGCCCCACATCGGTTCGAAGCAATTGTACGTCACCTCGGGCCACTGGGAGAAATACGGTGAAGACTCGTTCAAGCCCATTCTGACGCCGGAAGCGGGCGAGGAGTTTCTGCTGAAACCCATGAATTGCCCGCACCATTGCGAAATTTACAAAACCAAACCCCGTTCCTACCGGGATTTGCCCCTGCGGCTGGCGGAGTTTGGCACGGTTTACCGGTATGAACAAAGCGGTGAACTGCACGGTTTGACCCGGGTTCGCGGTTTTACGCAGGACGATGCGCACATTTTCTGTCGCCCGGATCAGGTGAAAGAGGAATTTATCAAAGTCATCGATCTGGTTTTGTACGTTTTCAAATCGCTGGGTTTCGACGATTACAGCGCCCAGATTTCGTTGCGTGATCCCGAAAACAAGCAGAAATACATTGGTTCGGATGAGCTGTGGGAAAAAGCCGAAGCGGCCATCATCGAAGCGTCGGCCGAACGGGGCCTGAGAACCGTGACCGAACTGGGCGAAGCGGCTTTTTACGGCCCCAAGCTGGATTTCATGGTCCGGGATGCCCTGGGCCGCAAATGGCAATTGGGAACCATCCAGGTCGACTACAACCTGCCCGAACGGTTTGAACTGGAATACACCGGTTCCGACAACCAGAAATACCGGCCGGTGATGATTCACCGTGCGCCGTTTGGTTCGATGGAACGGTTTATTGCGATCCTGATCGAGAACTCGGGAGGCAACTTCCCGCTCTGGCTGTCGCCCGACCAAATTGCGGTTTTGCCGATTTCGGAGAAATATGAGGATTATTCCAACGAAGTTTTCCTAACTTTGCAGGAAAGCGACATTCGGGGGTACGTCGATCACCGCGATGAGAAGATCGGTCGCAAGATCCGGGATTCGGAATTGAACAAAGTGCCATTCATGCTGATTCTGGGCGAAAAAGAGCAAGCCGAAGGGCGTGTTTCCGTTCGCAAGAAAGGCGAAGGTGACATTGGATCGATGACCATTGCTGAATTTGTGGCGTTTTTCCAGAATGAAATCAAGCCCGTAGCGAAGGCAGTTTGATGAAATAAATGAACAAGGAACGGGGTTAATGAACAGACCGGACGGTTTTCCGCTATTCATTACGCCCGGTTAATTGTTCATTAACCTCATTTTCTTGCTCCGAATGCTCAAAATGCGTATTTTACGGGAAACTTTATAATACACATTACGTTATAGGCACGTAATCACCCGCAACAGCGGACCCATTTTCAACTCTAAATATTATCTATGGCATTACAGCGCAGACCCATGCGCCCACCGCGTGTGGTCGAAGAACCTTACCGGATCAACGGCCGTATTCTAGCCCGTTCGGTTCGGGTAGTTGGTGAAAACGTCGAACAGGGCGTTTACGATATTCAGCAAGCCCTTGACCTGGCCAAGTCGCAGGCCCTCGACCTGGTCGAAATTTCTCCCAACGCCGTGCCGCCCGTCTGCCGGATTGTCGACTACTCGAAGTTCAAATACGAACAGAAGAAGAAGCAAAAGGAAATCAAGGCGAAGGCTCAGAAAGTCGTTATCAAAGAAATCCGGTTCGGCCCGAACACCGACGACCACGATTTTGAATTTAAATTGAAACACGCCATCAACTTCCTGAAAGAAGGCTCGAAGGTGAAGGCTTACGTCCAGTTTGTCGGGCGTTCCATCGTCTTCAAAGAGCGGGGTGTTGAACTGCTGCAGCGGTTTGCCAAAGGGTTGGAAGACATCGGCCGCGTTGAGGCTGAGCCCAAACTGGAAGGCAAGCGGATGAGTATGTTCCTGGCACCGAAGGTGGTTCAAGTGAAAAAATAAATTCGTTTAAGGTTTAATACGATTTGAGGTTTAAGGTGTAAAGTTTAACGTCGCCACTATCCCGGTAACGTCAAACCTTACACTTTAAACCTCAAATGCTTACTAAACCTTACACTTTTTTTACCTATCTTTGCGGCCTGTTTCACAATCAGCAACATTTCTGTTTAAAGCAATGCCAAAAGTAAAAACCAATTCGGGCGCCAAGAAGCGTTTCAAGCTGACTGGTACCGGCAAAATCAAACGGAAGCATGCCTTCCACAGCCATATCCTGACGAAAAAGTCGACCAAACGCAAGCGGAACCTGGTTCACGATGCGCTGGTTTTCAAAGGCGATGAGCGTCGGATCAAGGTTATGCTCAACCTGGCGTAAGCAACGCCCACTTTCGCGGATTCTCCGCGCGGTTTCATGTTCAACCCGATCTCAGGCCTTTCAAGTGCAGTTAAAGGTTAAAAGTTAAAAATTAAAAGTGAAAACCGGTTTTCGAATACTGCGGTGTTCAGGCCTATTTTTAACTTTTCATTCTTAATTTTTAATTGATTTTTGTCGCCTGTTGTCAAAAACAAAAAAAATCAAAAATGCCACGTTCAGTGAACCACGTAGCCTCCAGGGCGCGTCGCAAGAAAGTAATGAAATTGGCCAAAGGATACTTTGGTCGTCGTAAAAATGTTTGGACGGTAGCGAAAAACGCGGTTGAAAAAGGCCTCGTTTATGCATTCCGCGACCGTCGCCAGAAGAAACGCGATTTCCGCGCTCTCTGGATTCAGCGGATCAACGCCGGTGCGCGTCTGCACGGTGTTTCCTACTCGGCCCTGATGGGAAAAATTCACTCAGCCGGTATTGAATTAAACAGAAAGGTACTGGCTGATCTGGCCATGAACCACCCCGAGGCTTTCAAAGCCGTTGTTGAAACTGTGAAATAACTAGTCCGCAGGCAGCCCTCACCGGCTGCCTGCTTTTTTTAGAAAGCGGTATCCACTAACAGCGTCTTCAATCCGGCCCAGCAGCCGTCCGCTTTGCGTCCGAGTAAATACAAATCCACTTCGTTTTCGCCAACCCGGAACACCTGACGATCGCTCAAGGCAGCCTGAATGGTTTTTTGCAGTTCGATAAACCGGGTGGTTCTTTTTTTTTCTTCCTCTTCATACCACGCCTGATCGGTAACAACCGGTTCCCAGAAACCGTCTTCCGGGATTTCTTCAACGTAAATTTTCGGTGGAATCAGTAACAAATCCTTCACCTGACTGACGGTCAATGGCGGCTCGAAATCAACCGTATAGTCCACGAATTCAACGGGTTCGTCCGACTCGCTGGGATAAAACAGGTCGGTTAGCAAATCAGATAGCGACAATTCTGGGGTAGATTCTTGGGGCGGCATTGTTACAATCCGTAATTAATTGCGTCTCAATTAAACTGATTCCGTACCGGGAAGTTATTACAAAGAAACAGTATAACACCATCAGTCCGGTGCTTCATAGTATTTTTTAACCAATCAAACCACGTACGATTATGATGGAAACCCTTATGAACTTGATTCGCCAGCAGTCGGGCGATGCGGTCATCAACAACCCTGCCATACCAAATAATCAGAACGAAGACGCCATGCAGGCCATTTCGAGCGGTATTCTCGGCGGGTTGCAACAGCAGGCTCAGGGCGGTAATCTGAGCGACCTGCTGAGCATGGTGACCGGCCAGGGCAATGGAGCCAATGTGCAACAAAGTCCGGTTACTCAGGGCGTGGAGCAGAATGTGCAGCAAAACCTGATGCAAAAACTAGGGATTTCACCCCAGATGGCGATGTCGATTGCGACGATGGTGGTGCCGATGGTGTTGAGCAAACTGATGAATAAATCCCGGGATCCGAACGATTCGAGTGTGGATGGCAACCAGATTCTGGGAGCGGCAACCGGCAACCAGGGCGTCGACTGGATGGGAGCCGCCAGCTCGGCCATGGCCGATGGCAAACTGGACATGAACGATTTGATGCGCGTTGCGGGCGGTTTTATGGGTGGAGGTAATAACACCCAGCAAAACCAGTCGAACAGTGGCGGACTGGGCGGTTTGCTCGGTGGTTTGTTTGGGAAATAGCGGAAATGCCTCCAACTCCTGAAAGCACCAACAACCGTTTGTTGGAAAGCCGCTTTCAGGGGGTTGGGGATTTCGCAATCGGCTCTGCCAGTACGTACACTAGCAGATTCACCACCGGTTTACATCCTGTCAGAAAACGCCGAAGAATTTCATTCAGTAAAGCCATTCAGTCAGCTTTAGCTGTCAATCTGTCACGTTTTGGCGCAATTGAATGGGCTGGCATAGGTCTTGTTCATTAGGCATTTGTAGTTTGTCAAAAGACTAAAAGCAAGACATTCGTAAAAGTATCATGGGAAAGATTATAGGAATTGACTTAGGAACAACCAACTCGTGCGTGTCTGTCATGGAAGGCAACGAGCCGGTGGTCATTGCCAACAGCGAAGGCCGTCGGACCACTCCATCGGTGGTGGCCTTTATGGACAATGGCAACGGCGAACGCAAGGTCGGTGATCCGGCCAAGCGCCAGGCCATCACAAACCCCAAGAACACGATTTCATCGATCAAACGGTTCATGGGGAAACGTTTCAATGAAGTTCAGAACGAAATCAAAACCATCGCTTACACGGTCGAACGGGGACCTAATGACACGCCCCGCGTCCGGATTGGCGATCGTCAATATACACCACAGGAAATTTCGGCCCTGATTCTGCAAAAAATGAAGCAGACCGCCGAAGATTATCTGGGCCAAACCGTTACGGAAGCCGTTATTACCGTACCGGCTTACTTCAACGATGCCGAACGTCAGGCGACCAAAGAGGCTGGTCAAATTGCCGGTTTGGATGTCAAGCGGATCATCAACGAACCCACAGCGGCTGCCCTGGCCTACGGCCTGGACAAGAAGCACCAGGATATGAAAATCGCCGTATTTGACCTCGGTGGTGGTACGTTCGATATTTCCATTCTGGAACTGGGCGATGGCGTATTTGAAGTAAAATCGACCGACGGTGATACGCACCTCGGTGGTGATGACTTCGATCAGGTGATTATCGACTGGCTGGCGCAGGAATTCAAAAACGACGAAAACATCGACCTGCGGCAAGATCCAATGGCGTTGCAACGGCTGAAAGAAGCGGCTGAAAAAGCGAAGGTGGAACTGTCCAGCTCCAGCTCGACGGAAATCAACCTGCCGTACATTATGCCGGTAAATGGTATTCCGAAACACCTGGTGCGGACTTTGAGCCGCGCGAAATTCGAACAGTTGGCCGATTCGCTGATTCAGCGGAGTCTGGAACCCTGCCGCCGGGCGTTGAAAAACTCCGGGTATTCGGCTAGCCAGATCGACGAGGTCATTCTGGTCGGTGGATCAACCCGGATTCCAAAAGTGCAGGACGAGGTGGAGAAACTGTTCGGACGGAAACCGTCGAAGAGCGTGAACCCCGATGAAGCCGTAGCCGTTGGTGCTGCCATTCAGGGTGGTGTATTGACCGGTGAAGTGAAAGATGTCCTTCTGTTGGATGTGATTCCGCTGTCGCTGGGGATTGAAACGATGGGTGGTGTTTTGACCCGCCTGATCGACGCCAATACGACCATTCCGACCAAAAAATCAGAAACATTCTCGACGGCTTCCGACAATCAGCCGAGCGTTGAAATCCATATTTTGCAGGGAGAACGTCCCCTGGCGAGCCAGAACCGCTCACTTGGTCGATTCCACCTCGACGGTATTCCACCGGCCCCGCGTGGTATTCCGCAGATTGAAGTGACGTTCGACATCGACGCCAACGGTATTCTGCACGTAACCGCCCGCGACAAAGGAACCGGCAAAGAGCAGAAAATCCGGATTGAAGCCTCGAGCGGTTTGAGCGATGACGAAATCAACCGGATGCGCGAAGAAGCCAAAGCCAATGAAGCTTCTGACAAAGCAGAACGGGAAGTGATTGAGAAAATCAACCAGGCAGACTCGCTGATTTTCCAAACCGAGAAGCAGTTGAAAGAATACGGCGATAAATTGTCGGAAGGCAACAAAACCGCCATTGAAGGTGCGTTGAGCGAATTGCGTTCAGCCCACAGCAGCCGCGATGCAGCCGCAATCGACGCGGGTGTGGAAAAACTGAATGCTGCCTGGGCAGCCGCTTCGCAGGAACTCTATAACGCCACGGGCGGTGCGCAAGGCCCCAACCCGGCCGACGGTTTCGCGGGTGACGGCGGTCAACCCAACGGGCAGACTGGTCAGCCAACGGGTCAGGACAACGTTTCGGATGTGCCGTTTGAAGAAGTAAAATAAGAAACAAACCTAGAATTGGGAAGCCAGCCTGTGATAAACAGGCTGGCTTTTTTTGTGCTCATACGCCAAGCCTGCCAAAATGAGTTTGAAACTTTAAAGAAGACTATTTATCTTTGTTGATAAGATAATTAGTTACTAAGATAATATGCAAGAAGAAGACGCAATCCGACCCATCCGAAAACTGAGCCAACTGTATGCCTATACCTCTATTCAAATGCACGAAGCCGTTGCCCGAAAGGCTGGTCTATCGGGAACGGACCATAAATATCTGGGATTTTTTATTGAAAAAGGGCAGATGACAGCCGGTGAGCTATCCACGTTAACGGGCCTGACGACGGGCGCGGTTACCGGTTTGATAGACCGATTTGAAAAGAAAAACCTCGTAAAAAGACAATTTGCCCAAGACGACCGGCGCAAGGTCATCCTGGTACCGAACACCGCCACCATTATGGCGCTTTTAGTCCCGCTCTATGCCGAATTCCGAAGCGAGTCGGAAAAATTACTGGCTTCCTTTTCAAACGAGGAAATCAAAATTATTGAAGCCTACTTTTTAAAGGCCATCGACATCATGAAGGCAACGACCCAAAAACTTAATACCAACCAATTGTAAAGTAGGAAAGGGATGAAAAATGCAAGTAAATACCTGCTTGACTTTCAGGATATTGACCGAAAAATGCTTGCCGTGGTTGGGGGTAAAGGGGGGAGTCTGGGGGAATTGTCGCGGATGGAGGACGTGCAGGTGCCGGAGGGTTTTTGTGTGACGACGGACGCTTATAAAGATGGTGTCGGCCATAGCGAAACGTTGAGGGAACTGCTCGATCAGTTGGCTCTGCTAAAAGTAGATAACCGGATAGAAATTAGCGAAATCAGTGCAAAAATCCGGAAGGTGATCGAAGAAACCGCAATTCCGAACGGGATCGAAAAGGAGATTGCCCGCCAGCTTCAAAACCTTGGCGAAGAACATGCGTATGCCGTTCGGTCCAGCGCTACGGCCGAGGACCTGCCAACGGCCTCGTTTGCCGGGCAACACGATAGCTATCTGAATACTGTTGGCAAGGCCGCCATTCTGAAATCGATCAGTCGCTGCTGGGCTTCGTTGTATACCGACCGGGCTGTTGCGTACCGGCTGCAAAATGGATTCGACCACCGAAAAGTCTATTTATCGGTGGTGATTCAGAAAATGATTTTTCCAGATGTCGCCGGAATTCTGTTTACGGCTGACCCGGTTTCCTCCAACCGGAAGGTGGTGTCGATCGATGCCAGCTTCGGATTGGGTGAGTCCCTGGTTTCCGGCCTGGTCAATGCCGACCATTATAAAGTTCGTGCGGGCCAGTTGATTGCCAGAAAGGTTTCTACCAAGAAGCGGGCGGTTTATGCCGTAAAATCGGGCGGTATGCAGGAAGCTGAGGTGGGTTCCAGCCGTCAGAACCGCCAGGCGTTGACCGAGGAGCAGATTTTACAGCTTGAGCGTGTGGGCCGGAAAATCGAAGCCCATTTCGGCTGTCCTCAGGACATCGAATGGGGGTTAGTCGATGACACATTCTTTGTGGTTCAAAGCAGGCCCATCACCACGCTGTTTCCGATTCCGGAAGCAAATAATCCCGGAAATGCCGGGCCCGACCCGCGCGTCTATGTATCGGTCGGTCATAATCAAATGATGACCGATGCCCTAAAACCATTGGGCATTTCCTTTTTCCAGTTAACAACCCGTGCCGTCATGCATCAAGCGGGCGGAAGGTTGTTTGTGGATGTCACACCGCATCTCGCTGCACCGGACAGCCGAAAAAAATTGATCGAAACCTTTGGACAAGGCGATCTGCTCATCAAAGACGCTCTGTTGACCATTGCCGGGCGAAAAGACTTTATCAAACCGGTACCGAATGGGAAAATACCGGCAACGGGATTTATAAACAACAACCTTTCGTGGCGTTATCTGGCGTCATTCGAAAACAAACCGGCTCTCGTTCCTGATCTCATACGACAGAGCCAAACCTCCATTGCAGCGTTAGAGCAAGCTATCCAGGCGAAATCAGGATCCGCCTTATTCGATTTCATCCGGGAAGATATTCCGCAATTAAGACAGATGCTGTTTAGTCCGCAAGGTTTGGAGGTGATCAAGATTGCCCTCTACGCTACGGCCTGGATCAACAAAAAAATGGAGACGTGGCTGGGCGAGAGAAACGCAGCCGATGTGCTCACCCAATCCGTATCTCACAATATTACGTCGGAAATGGGACTGGCCCTGTTGGATGTTGCCGATGTGATTCGTCCGTATCCCGAAGTCATTGCGTTTTTGCAAGAGGTGAAAGACGATCACTTTTTGGATGAACTGGTAAATTTTGAAGGGGGGCAGGAAACCCGGAAGGCAATCGAGGCTTTCCTTACTCGATACGGTATGCGTTGTGTCGGTGAAATCGATATTTCGAAGGCTCGTTGGAGCGAAAAACCGGCTCAACTTGCACCCATCCTCCTCGGAAACATCAAAAACGTTGAACCCGGAGCCGCCAGGCAGAAATTTGAGCAGGGGCGACAGGAAGCGATGGAAAAAGAACAGGATTTATTGGAACGATTGATGGCATTACCGGACGGGAGACGAAAAGCCCGGGAAACCAAACGCATGATCGGCCTGCTCCGGAATTTCATCGGTTATCGTGAATATCCCAAATACGGCATGGTCAATCGCTACTTCGTGTATAAACAGGCTCTCCTCCAGGAAATGGAAAAACTCGTGCAAGCCCGGGTCGTTCCTGAAAAAGAAGACGGCTACTACCTCACTTTTGAAGAGTTTCGCGAAGTTGTACGCACGCAGACCCTGGACCTTCAAATCATCCGCCAACGAAAGGAAGAACACGAAATCAATGAAAAACGAACGCCCCCGCGGGTAATCACGTCCGAGGGTGAAATCATCACCGGTCAGTACAGACGGGAAAATCTTCCAACCGAAGCGATGGCCGGGCTGGCGGTTTCTTCCGGACTGATCGAGGGGCGGGCACGGGTCGTCCTCAACCTGGAAGATGCGGATCTGGAAGCGGGTGATGTGTTGGTCACGACCTTTACTGACCCGAGCTGGACACCCTTGTTTGTATCCATCAAAGGCTTGGTGACCGAAGTGGGCGGACTGATGACTCACGGAGCCGTGATTGCCCGGGAATATGGCTTGCCGGCAGTGGTCGGCGTGGAAAATGCGACCCGATTGATCAAAGACGGCCAGCGAATCCGGGTGAATGGAACGGACGGTTATGTGGAAATTCTGTAAAAAAGTGATGCGATTATGGCACCGGCCTTACAAAGCGGTTTTCTGCCAGTAACCACTAAGAATCATTCTTCCAAAAAAAGGTTGTGATTGGCCGATGTGCAGGGAGGGATGTGCATTCAGCAGCATCAACCAGTTGGGCAATCGATTGGCTTCAATGCGGCTGAGCGTGCGAAAGAACCAATATTGGCCCCAGAGCAGCAGGCGTTGCCACCAGAAAACCGGTTGAACGAAATCGCAGCAAAACCAATAACCGTAGTTGTCTAAACAGTTCAGTAGCCGGGGCAGGATCTGGGTTTGCAGCCGTTCCTCCGTAAACAGATCAAGCACAAACGGTGTAAAGAGAACCTCAACCCGGTCGTCGGGCCGAATAGCGGTTTCGGTTCCAACCCGGAAGTCGACCCGGCTGTCGTTATTCACTGCCTTCTTTGCCAAAGAAATCATCACCGGCGAAGCATCGATGTAGAGGACAGTTTGGGGATCGCAAACCGCCAGAATGCGCGACAATAGCCAGCCCGAACCGCCACCCAGAACAAGAATATTCGCTTTTTTAGGAACCGATCCGAGCCAGTGAGCCTGCGCTTTTCGAAGCGCATTGCCAAAAACCAGCCGGGAAAGAGAGTCGTAGAAAGGAGCAATACCGTCAAAACCAGCGTCAACGGGTGGGGAAGTAGCCATAGCCTGGTAACCGGTTTCACTTCAAACTACAAATGAAGGCAATTAAGATGACTTTTTTACCGGTTTCACGTCTAAGGGAAACACATAAACCTGTTGACGGATGAAAAGAAAACTACGCCCCGGTTTTAGTCTGTTTCTGCTCAGCCTGAGCATTCTACAGGCCTTCGCTCAGCCTAAATCAACATCGCCTAAGACGGCTTCGCAACCCGCGAGCGTCGCGATTCGGGCCGGATTCAATCAGTTATACGGTGATCTGAAAGATCCCATATCGACGCCGTTCGCCGGGGCTTCGCTGTTGGTTCCCATCACAAAAACCGTAACGGTTGAATTGCCTTTCGATCTGGGAACGTTGCAATCCCAGCAGGATGACTATTATCATTCCAGCGCCAAAACACGCTTTATTCAAGTAGCCGGTGCCGTATCGGTGGATATTCTGGAATGGTTCAAACAGGGGCAGAAGCTGGTGGAACTACGCCCCTATGGCGGGGCCGGTTTGGTGTTTTTCCGGGCAGAGGCCGTTGATCTGACCACCGGAACGGTACAGCGGGTAACCAACAGCGCAGGGAGTCACCGGTCGCGCGACGGAATTGAAGCGCGCGGAAAAGCCGGGGTCAAACGCACCCACGAACTGGTCTGGCTGGTGGGGCTGCGGGGCGCAACCGCCCTGTCGCGCCGGATGAGTATTTTCGGTGATGTCCGGCTCAATTTCGTTCGTACCGACAAACTGGATGCCACCCTGGACGATAACAACCAGGTGATGCAGGCCACCGGTCCTGCGTTTACGGAGGGAAACCATTATGGGAAAAATAGCCCCGACAAATGGGGCTTTGTGACCGTGGGCCTGAATTTTTACTTTGGCGAGCGGTTTTCGAAAAACTGAGTTATTTCCCGGCCAGAAAATCCGAGTAGGTTGCACATTCCCGAATCATCTCTTTGTGAAACCGGGTTTGCGCATACGCATTGGCCAGTTTGGTCAGAGAGGCACTGTATTGCTCCCGACGCAGGGTTTTCATTTCAGTATCGAACTGTTTGGGATCGATCGCGTAATTGCGCTTTGCATATTCAATTTCTTGGCGGGTACGGAACGCATTTTGTTCGCAGCGAGCGGCCATAAAGCAGGCCTTGGCGGCCAGTTCGGGGTTTTTGGCGGCCGCCATCGCCTTCTCGAAAAAAACCTTAGCGGTTGCATTGGTATAATAATCCTGCTCGCCAACCAATTGAAGCCCGCGATCCCGTTGGGGCTGCTGAACCTGCCGGTAGGTATACTGATAAAGAACTGGTTCTGCTCCGCTCCAGCGCGCCCGCACCAGGAGCCAGCCATTGCCAAACCAGCTCATATTGTACGCCCCGCAACCCAGTTGGTAATACAGGTCGGCGGCTGCATCACCCGATGCGGTTTTGGCCTGGTTTTCCAGGTCGACCATTTTTTTGAGGAATGAAACCGGGGTGTAGGCGTTGGCGGGTTTCGTTCCGCGCTGCTTGCCGAGGAGCGTAACGACGAACGGATTTTCGTTGAAATACGACGTAAAGGGTTCCGTGTTCCAGGCTTTCGGGGAAACTTTCGCATAGGCTTCGGCGGCTTCCGCATACTGGTTTTCGGCCAGCAACCGTCTTCCCAAAAGCAGATACAGCGCATCGTTGGTAAAACCGGTCAGTTTCAACAGCCGTTGGTCAAACCCGGTAGGTTTGGATTGAGTCGCAAACTGCACGACGTTCCGAATCGTGGCGGATGAGGTCGTATCTTCAATGTCGTACAGATCGGAATGGCTGTCAAAATAGAGGTCATTCCGGTTCAGTTGCGATGATGTCAGGGTGGTGAGTAAAAACGCTTTGGCGGTCGAAGGGCCATCCGGCTGGCCCGACTTGGACCGAAAACAACCTGCCAGCCAGCCGCCTGATTCTTTTTCAGCGGGTTTTCCGTAGCCGTATTTCACAGCCAACTGTTTGCAGGTTTCGACAAATGCATTGGTCATGTGAAAGCTCGTCGAATTGCCGAACTGTTCGAGGTAGCCAATCAACTGGGTTTCAACGTCCGGCGTAAGGCTTTCCGTTTGGGCAGTAAGTAAAAGCATTTGTTGCAACGCGATCTGCTTTTTCAACATCGGGTTGTTGGTCGGTTGCTGACTGGCCAGATCGAGGTTGGTTTTGGCATCAGGATAGGCTTTGGCCAGATAGTCCAGGTACGCAGTTGCCGTGTACCAGAATGCCGGATTTCCCAATTTGGTATTCCCGGCCGACTGTAGCGCAAATTCCCGAAGCTGTTGGAAATAATCGGGGGCTTCTTTTTTCCGGTCAACGAAGTTGAGCGAGTCTTTCCGCGTTTTGTCGTCATAGACGTTGATGGGTGACGAGTCCTGAAAGAAGAAGTATTCATTCCGGTTGATTTCCCGCGCCATTACCAACTCGATCAGCGGATTTTCGGGGTTCAGGTTAACCATTTCTTTCAAAAACGGCAAGGCATCCTGTTTCGGCTGAATGGCACAAATGGCGTAGACGGCGGCTTTTTCGCGGTCATTTTTGCAAAAATCCAGGGCTTTTTCCCGAAACCGAATGCCGTAAATCCGCAGGCTGGTTTCCGCTTCGCGACGGCGTGACGGACAGCGGTCAAAAACCTGCGCGAATTCATACAGGGCCTGGGCCGTATCACCCAACGCCATCGTTGCCCCCGCATGACGGCACAACGACCAGTCGCTGAGGAAGGTTTTTTTTGATAACGGACGAACCAGGTCGTCATAAAGTGTGCGGCTCAGGGCGTAGTTCTTCGCCATAGCCGCCAGTTTGACGGCCTGAAAAGCGTAACGCTCTTTCAAAAACGGATCCTGCGTGGACTCAAAACCGGCCCGGGCTTCGGCCAGAAGCGTTGGCAACACCGACCCCGAGGTGTCCTGACGAGCCGAATCTGCTTCCCAGGCATTGACCGGACGCGGGGCGGCTTCCTCGGCTTGCCAGGCCAGTTTCAGGTAAGTCAAAGCCGCCGGGTTGGTGGCTGCTGCCCAGCGAACCAGGCCGTTCGACGCCTGGTTGTCGCGGCTATAGAGGGCGGCAGAAATCTCGGTGTCGGACACTTTGCCCCGGCTGTAGGCTTTCCACGCCAGCACGTTTTCATCGGTTACGACCGTATCTTCATCCGTATCGTAATAATCATCATACCGGTAGAGTTGTGGCGTAAAGTGATAAATCTGGTCCCGCAGAGAAGTCTGGCTGCTTTCCGGCATGAAAAAACTCATGAACTCGTTGATGTCGTACGAACTCGGGCCACAGGCAAAGCCGATCAGGATGGCAGCCGACAGCAAGGCACTACGGAGCCGACCGGACAAGAGAGTGAAGAAACGCATCGGTATAGGAAGATGTTACGGTAGAATCGAGATGATAGAGGGCAAATGTAAGTTTTTGATTTTGAATTTTCGATAGCAAAAGCTGCTTCCCCGCCGTCAAATCGTCGTTTTGGCAGGCTTCGGCCCGGAAGACGTCACCCCGGCGGATGGAAAAGCCGAGGGCGGTGGTGTCGCGGGTGGCGACGAAGCGGTTTTCGGTTTCGGGTTTCAAAAAAGAACACGTTGCCAGCATGTTGGAATCGAGGTTGTTGAGTAAGCTCAGAAACCGGTTGTTCCGGTAAACCACCGTCCAGCGGAACAGTGGCAGAACCACATCCAGCGGTAAAGGATAGTGTTCCAAAAAGTCGGTATACCGTTGGGCTACATCCAGATCATAAATAGAATTGCGGGTATCGGCACGTTTCCAGTCGGCCATATTGTAAAACATCAACATGCCCCGGTCGACGGGCGGCAGTCCGGTTTGTTCCGGGTACTTGATCTGGTGGAGCCGGATGGTGGCCGAAACCGGACCCTTGAAGCGGTTTTTAAGTTCCCGGAGCAGGTGAAAATATCGCTCCCGGCTTCCCGCGCTCCAGTCGCAATCCAACTGGATTTCCGGACTGCGAATGCCATTCAGCCGGGAGATCTGCGTGATTTTCCGATAGAGGTTTTCGGCCAGCTCCGGAATGGCCGAAGCATCACTGTGAAGGAGCGTCTGATTTGTGATAAACACCACCGGAACGATGGTCAGGCCAACGGGTTTCTGGGTAAACCGGACGACGGCTTTTGGAACTGCCGATTGGGTGGCCGGGTCCCAGTCTACGTCGAAATACCGGAGGTAGAGTTTCCGGATTTGAAGCTGTTCGAGCAACCGACGTTCGGTAGCGGAGGGGTTGTAGGTGGTTTGCCAGGAATAAAAAGCCGGGGTGAGTAGTTTCGAATCGGGCGTCTGGCAGGAAAGCGTTACGACAAAAAACGCTATCAATAATAGGCACAGCCCATTGGGAAGTTTGAAACAGCAATGGGTTGTATTCATAGGTGGACAAATTCTGAAAAACGAAGTAAACTGGTAAATAACGCAGCGAGTATACGCATTCTTGCGGTTTTATTCCAGGCCTTCTGTCCCATGAATATGGGATGGCATATCAGTGTTTGTCTGATTAACTTTGTTCGCAAACGTCTACCCATTCGAGAATGGATTCCATCCGTGTACTGATTTACGAAGACAATGTCACCCTGCGTGGGGCTCTGGAAGTCCTGATCGAGGGAAGCGAGGGCTACGAAGCGGTGGGCGCTTATGGAGACACCCTCAACATTGAAAACCAGGTGGAGCAACTCCGGCCGGATGTGATCCTGATGGACATCAGTATGCCGGGGCAGAGTGGCATTCAGGCCGTTCAAAAGCTACAGACCCGGTTTTCGCACGTCGAGGTATTGATGCTCACGGTTTTTGACGACGATGATTCGGTATTCGATGCGCTGAAAGGTGGGGCGACGGGTTATCTGCTCAAGAAAACACCCCCGGCCGAGATTTTGAACGCCATCCAACAGGTCTACGAGGGTGGGGCTCCCATGTCGCCGGTTATTGCCCGACGGGTGCTGATTTCACTGCAATCCGGAAAAGAAACCCCGGAAATGGCCCGGCTGACGGCGCGTGAAAAGGAAATCCTGGATCTGCTGGCCCAGGGACTCAGCTACAAACTCATCGCCAGCGAAGCCGGCATCAGCATCGAAACCGTGCGGACGCACATCAAGCGAATCTACGAAAAACTCCACGTCCACTCCGTTACCGAAGCCCTGGCGCACTACCGGCACTGATCTCGAAAAAATCTTTGCGGGAAAATCAGCCGATGCCAGTCTGGCATCGGCTGATTTTGTATTGACCAGTTTTTAGGAAAATCAGGGTTTAAAGCCTAAAATCAGGTATTTCAACGGGGCCGCTGCGTAGTTCCCTCGTCCCCTTTTTATGGGATTGACGGGCATCGAGGGGCGCTCTACATTTGAATCATTCAAATCTGCCCAGACATTCAACTGTATTCGTAATCAATCATTTACATCCAATTGCCAATGTTGTTGTCTAACTGCATGGTATGGCAATTGGATCCAACAGCCATACCCTACGGTGATTGATAGGGCTGTTTTGTACGACTTTCGGTTCACTCTTCAACCATTTTTTCAATGAAAACGCGATGCTCTACTCTATTTCTGTTGCTTTTGACAAACCTGATTCAGGCACAGGTTTCTTTTCAGCACGCTACCTCCCCCGCGAATACGGCGGGGACCTTTACCAGCTTAAATCATCCCCAACTGAATGGCAATCCAGCGGCTGTTGTCTTTGTATCTCCGGTTTGGGAGAAAACCGGAGACTTGAATCCCACTTATCCAATTGGTGTTCGCTATGTGAATAACCGGTGGGCGATTTATCAGCAAAACCAGTATGCTTTACCCGCTAAAGAAACGCCCCGGCTTCGGTTCAGCATCTGTTTTTATCCGGCAACAAGCCAGAATGTGTTTGTTCATCGGGTAAGCGCGGGCAACAAATCTGCTCACATTTCTACCCTGGATCATCCCCAATTGAATGGCAATCCAAATGCCGTGTTGCTGGTTACCCAACGATTTGGTACCTATAACAACCATGAAGTTGGCGTTTGGTACAACGGAAGCCGGTGGACCATTTTCAATCAGGATCGGGTCGAAATGCCGGTCACTGCCGAGTTTAATGTGCTGGTGGTTGCCAGTGGAAAAGCACCTGGTTTACCCAATTCCGTTGCATTTGTCCATACCCATACCGAAACTGGCAAAATAGCACCTCCCAATGTCGGATACAGTGTTTTGAATCATCCGGCGATCAATAAGAATGAAAATTATCGGGTATTTGCCACGCAACGGTTCAATGGACCCTACAACACGCATACGTACAACATTTGGTACGACAGCCCGACGGATAGTTTTACAAAATACAGGGATGGTTACTGGATGGTATTCAACGGACAGAATCAACCCATGCCGGTCAATGCGTCGTTTAATGTGGTGGCGCTACCCATTGGAGGAGTGTCAGCAGAGACACCATTGTGGGGCTTTGCCGATCTGCATGCTCATCCGGCATCCCATCTGGCTTTTGGAGCTCGTCGGTCTGGTGGGAAAAATATGTTCTGGGGAAGTCCCGGGTTGGCCCTGCGCGATGCTGCTGCCACCATGCCAAAGGATCTGGCTCCGAGTAAACACAAAAGCAACGATTGGGACAATGGTGATCCCATTAATAATGAAACCCGGGAAAGTATTGTAAAGACTTTAAAAGCCCTTACCAATTTTACCAGTAACCATTTGTCGGGTGGTTATCCGGAGTTTGATGGGTGGCCGCATTCGCAGAATGTTTTTCACCAGCAGATGCACATTTCCTGGATTCGGCGGGCATACGATGGCGGCATGCGTTTGATGATTGCCAGTGTGACCGATAACCAGGTCTTGGATATGCTCTGGGATCGCCGAAGCTTACAGGGAGGGCCAAGTCCTGATCCGAATTTTGATTTTGAAGCGGCCAAACGGCAGATTCAGTTTATCAAAGAATTAGCTAAAAATAACGCGGACTGGATGGAGGTGGTAACGACTGCCCAGCAAGCAGAGCAGGCTATCCGAAACAACCGGATGGCGTTGATTTTAGGCCTGGAGATGGATAAACTAACGCTGGAACAGACCCTTGATCTGGTTAAAAACAACGATGTCCGCTCGGTTATTCCGATTCATTTAACCAACAACACCTTTGGCGGAACTGCAGCTTACAATGATGTTTTCAACGCGGCAAACAGCTACCTGAATGGCGGCTATATCCATGTGAAAGGAGATCCTAAGTTGACATTTCGGTTGGGACGACCGCAGAAACTGGTTCACGACTATGTTAGCGGTGCGGTGCAACCCCAACTGGTTTCGGAGCAGGAATATGCCCAACTGGGATACGACTGTTCGGTGGGTTTGCCTTTTGGGAAGGCTGCATTTTGTGTAGCGGGTTGTGTAGGGCATAAGAATGTGCAGGGAGCTTACAAACAGCTTCTTATTCAACTCATGAAAGAAGGACTTTTAATCGATCTCTCGCACATGTCAGAAGCCGCTCAACATGATGCTCTTTCACTGGCTGAAGAATTTAAGTATCCGGTACTGAATTCACATACCGGATTGCGGGATGGTGATAGTACAAGTTACGATGAACGGGCTATGCGTAATAAAGATGCGCGTCGGATGGTGAATCTGGGGGGAATGCTGGGGATGGGAACCGGCGGGAGTTATGAAGAGAACTACAAAGGAACGGTATTTTACCAGCGAACAGTTGATCACCGTTTTTCGGGCACCGATTCGGTTTGGAAAGTTTCGTTGAATCAGTCGGCAACCCCTCAATTGATTGTTACAATCCGAACGGGGGGCGATAACCTGCGGGGAAATAATGACAATGCGTATGCGTATATCATACGGCGGGATGGCACAAAAACCGAATTTGACCTCAATCAGCGGGGAGAATGGGGCAACAACTCGCTCCACAGCCGCACATTTGTTCTGCCTGTTGGTATAAATTACTCCGATATTGCGACATTCGGGATCAGAACAACACTGGCTGGTGGCTTAGGTGGTGACAATTGGAACCTTGACCAGATTAAAGTCGAATATTTGCTTGGATCATCCAGTAAAATTCTGCTGGAGCGAAGCGGCCAACCTTTCAAGCGGTTTACGGGAGGAAACAATGGGTATCAGAACTGGTCTGAGTCAGTCACCATTGCCGATGTTACAGTAAAACCGTCTACTACCGTCCGGCGTTTAAAACTGACTTTAAAAACCGGTGGGGATAATCTGCGGGGAAATAATGACAATGTTTACGCCATTGTTAAACTGAAAAATTGTTCACAACTGCGCTTTGATAACCTCAACAAGCGATTGGAATGGCCTAATCACTCAGTCAATGAGGTATTACTGCCCGATTTTCCGGTCGGCACTCAACTCAGCGACATCGAAGGAATCAGTTTGAAAACGACTTTTTCGAATGGGTTTGACAATGACAACTGGAATTTGGACGCTTTTCGCGTAGATTATGAGTTGGCAAATGGCCAAACCGGTTTGTTGGTTAAACAGGAAGGGCAACCCCTGATCCGGTTTACAGGCAGCATGCAGGAAAACAACTGGCCTTTTACTTCCTCAACCATTGCGCAGGATTTGCCTGATGACCATCTTTTGTCAGGTATCTTGATCAAAATCAGGACCGGAAGTGATGATTTGCGGGGAGACAATGATAACGCCTTTGCCCAGATTGAGTTAATGGACGGGAGAAGTTTAGACAAAATTCCTCTCAATCGCCGTGGGATATGGGAGCCCAATTCCGTCTATAAAACGATCTACCTTTTTCCTGAAGGAATAATGCGGAAACAGCTTAAAAATCTGGTTATCACTACTACATTTGATGGTCGGGTTGCGAGTGACAACTGGGATTTAGCCGAACTGGAATTGAAGTCTATCGATTCGGATCCAATTGACACCTGGATTACTGGAGCTAAAGCGGCTTTAGAAACATTGGGTGGACAAGGTCTTGCCCTTGGAACCGATTTAAACGGGATGCAGGCCCAGATGCCTTTTTCACTTGTCAATCAGGAAAATATCAAGATCAGCAGCTCCATAACAGGCTGGGCAACGATAAACCTACCGCTTTATCAGAGTGGGAAAAAAACTTTTAAGATCCGGAATGATGGATTGGCCCATTATGGGTTACTTCCTGATTTTTTAGCCTTAGTAGCACAAAGGGAAGAAGGTGCTCCGGTTGTAAAGGAAATGTATAGGGCCGCTGGCAATGTGGTCAGAATGTGGAAACGGGCTGAAACCGCAGCCAACAATGTGAATGGGGAACGGATTAACCGGGAAGTCGTAAAACTAAAATTTGACATTTTGACTGGTTCTGACAACCTGCGTGGCGACAATGACAATGCGATCGGTTTTGTCTTTCTGCGTGATGGGGGCTATTTTGAATTCGATCTTAACCAGCGTCGGGAATGGGCCAACGGGACCCGAAATGCCGCTATGTTTGATTTGCCATCTGGTGTGCGTGCTGAGGATATTCAACGGGTTGGTGTTCGGACCACATTTAGTGGAGGGATTGCCAGCGATAACTGGAATATGAACGAACTGAAACTTACGGCGATTAGGAACGGTGTTGAGCGGTTATTGCTTTCCATATCGGGTTCTCCCCAATTCAGATTTACGGGAGACCAGAACCTTTGGAGTGTTGAAATCTAAATCGCCATTCAGGTTCAAAATTCGGAGAATGTAAAACTTCGGTTCGTTTCTACGCAGGTAGAATTACTTCTGCGTAGAAACGAACCCTTTTTTATAAAACCGCATCCGGTTCAGACTCTGAGCTCACCAGTCGTTGCATGGTTTTCTGGGTTTTTCCATCAAGTACCAACAAACTACCAAAAAGAACAACCTCAGCGGTTTTGTCCGAAAAGTTCTGCACACTTACATCGGTTTGCGTTACTTTGATTTCCAGCAAAGCCCCGCGAAACCGGACTTTAAAGGCCAGCGACGCCCAGTTGTCGGGGCAATTGGGATCTAAAACCACCTGCTCATCCTTGATCCGGAAACCACCGAACCCCTTCACCACCGCCAGCCAGGTACCGGCCATCGAGGTGATGTGGCAACCGTCTTCGGTGTCGTTGTTGTAGTCATCGAGGTCCAGCCGGGCGGTGCGCAGGTACATTTCATACGCCTTTTCCTTCATCCCCAGTTGCGACGCCAGCACCGAGTGGACGCAGGGCGAGAGCGATGATTCGTGAACGGTCATCGGCTCGTAGAAATCAAAATTCCGGCGCAACGTCTCCCGGTCGAAATCATCTTCGAAGAAATAAAGTCCCTGCAACACGTCGGCCTGTTTGATGAAACACGAGCGCAGAATCCGGTCCCACGACCAGTGCTGGTTCAACGGTCGCTGCCCTTTCGGAATCTCGCTCACCGGCATCAGTTCTTTGTCCAGGAACGACTCCTGTTGCAGGAAAACCTGCCGGTTTTCGTCGTAAGGGAGGTGAATATTGTTCGCGATGTGCAGGGCGGTGGCCACTTCCTTTTCCTCCCGAAAATGAATTCGGTCACACAACTCGTTGAATTTCTCCAGGTTCAGCTGCTTCACCCGGCCAACCACTTCGACGGTATAGCGTAATGTCCAGGCGGCCAGGTAACTCGTATACCAGTTGTTGTTGACGTTGTTTTCGTATTCGTTCGGCCCGGTCACACCCAGCATCACATACTGCTGTTTGGCCTCCGACCAGTTGACGCGCTGGCTCCAGAACCGGCTGATGGCAATCAGCACTTCCAGACCGTAGTCGGTCAAATAGTCCTCGTCACCCGTATACCGGACGTAATCGTAGATGGCGTAGGCAATGGCGCCGTTGCGGTGGATTTCCTCAAACGTGATTTCCCACTCATTATGACATTCCTCGCCGTTCATCGTGACCATCGGATACAGCGCAGCCCCAGCCTTGAAACCCAGTTTTCGGGCGTTCTCAATGGCTTTTTCGAGGTGCTTGTAACGGTACAGCAACAGGTTCCGGCTCACTTTCTGGTCGGCGGTGGCGAGGTAAAATGGCAAACAGTAGGCTTCGGTGTCCCAATAGGTCGAGCCGCCGTATTTTTCTCCGGTAAACCCTTTCGGTCCAATGTTCAGCCGTTCGTCTTCTCCAGTATAGGTCTGGTTCAGTTGAAAAATCGAAAACCGGATGCCCTGCTGGGCCGCAACATCGCCTTCGATGGTAATGTCGTTCATTTTCCACTTGTCGGCCCAGGCCTGCTGTTGTTCGATCAGCATCCGGTCGAACCCTTTTCCGGTAATCCGCTGCAGGTATTTCCGGGCTTCCGAAACGACTGAATCGCTGTCGTAGTTGAGCGATGACAGGTTGACGGCGTATTTATAAATCGCCGTTTCCTGTCCCTGTCCACATTCCAGCGTGATGCGGTTGGCGACGTATTTTTCCTGCCGGATGGGCTGGGATTGAAAATCGATCCGGGCGTTGTCCTGCTCAATTTCGATGGCCATACCGGTGCAAACATGAAAGCCGGTTTTTCGGGTCCGCAGCTCAATGTAGGCTTCCCCGTATCCGGTTTCTTTCCGCACTTCATCCCAGAACGTTTCGTCGTAGTTGGAGTCGCGGTTGCGGATGTTGCCATCGATATAGGGTTCAATCGTGATTTTGGCGTCGAAATTCAGGGGCATCAGACTGTAGCGGATCACCCCGGCTTCGTCGTCGACGATAGAGCAAAACCGCTTCGCATTAACCTGGAGTTCTTTGCCACTTTTCAGCAACGCCACAAAAGACCGTTCAAGATACCCTTCCTGCATGTTCAGCACCCGCCGGAAGTCGCGGACTTCGCAGGTGTTCAGATCCAGCGTTTCGTATTCGATGTTGATGGAAATACCGATCCAGTTGGCCGCGTTCAACACTTTGGCGAAGTACTCGGGATACCCGTTTTTCCACCAGCCAACCCGGGTTTTGTCGGGGTAATAGACCCCGGCGACGTAGTTACCCTGCAAGGTTTTACCCGAAAAATTCTCTTCAAAATTCCCCCGTTGTCCCATGCGCCCGTTACCGAGGCTCATGACACTCTCCGTAATTTCATTGTAGGAACGGTGGAAATCCTCTTCAACAATCAGCCAGGGGTCGTGCTTTAAGTACTGTTTCATTCCGGGGTAAGGTTATTTTTAGCGAGATGGAAAACACTATGTGATAGGGTGCGCTGTTAATAAATTGATTGGTAAATACTTATGGTTTTTTGATCGAGGGCTGGGCGTAAATATAATTATTTCGCCAGAAAACCAGCGGCTTCCTGCTTTACCCGCAGCGCCTGGTTGAGGTGACGCTCGGTGTGGGCCACCAGCATTTGAAACGCATCGCCGACGTTGATTTTAAGCCAGTTGCCAAAGAGGGTCATCATTTTTTCCTCGTTCCAGTCGATGTACGGTGCCTTATCGAGCAATTCGTGCAACAGTTGCTGCAATTCCACAAACTGCTTCATCACATCGCGGGCGTCCAGATCGTTACGGGGCATCATGAACGAAACCGTTGGCAGCTTCAGGCTGCTGTTTGGGTCAATGGCTTTGCGTAGCATCCGACCGACCATAGTGCTTTTCAACGGTTGATCAATCGGGCTGGTCTGAATGAAGCCCAGGTCATCGATTTTTTTCTGGAGATTCCGGATGTAAAACCGTTCGGCCAGATTGAGGTGTTGCAGACACTGCGTGATGCTCCAGCGTTTGGTGTCGGGTTTCCAGTTCAATTGCTCGTCGGACAGCGGACGAAATTCCCGCTCAACGGTTTCCAGAACCGTTTTGATCCGCTGCTGGAGTTGGTGGGCGGTTTCTATTTTTTGCATATTTTTCTAACCCTGTTAGCGCCGGGCCATCGCATGATCGCTAGACCCTGACAGCGGTTTTGATTTAATAAAAAGGATAACCGCTGCTGGCATGACATGATCGGTTGAGCCACAGTTCGACCGCTGATTGGGTTTCAACCGCTGTTAGGATCTGTCGATCAATCATGCGACGGCCTTGGAAAAAGTCTTCACCGCTGTCAGGGTTTTTCGACCGCTGACAGGGTTAAGACCTCCTCCACTGTCAATTTCGCCAGCGACGGCACCACCAGGTCGGCTTGGGTCAAGACCGATGGCAAGCCAATACCAATTGCCAGCATCCCGCCCCGTTTGGCAGCTTCGACACCCGCAACGGCATCTTCAAAAACCACGCATTCGTCGGGCCGGACGTGTAGTTCGGCGGCACCTTTCAGAAAAACCTCCGGATCGGGCTTGCCCCGGCTGATTTTGGTGCCGTCGATAATCGAATCGAAATCGTCGATCATGCCGATGCGTTCCAGAATCAGGCGGGCATTTTTACTGACCGATCCGAGAGCGGTTTTCAGGTTGGCCGCTTTTACCGCCACGAAAAAATCCGTTACGCCGGGCAAAATGGCTGCGGGTGTCATCTGCGAAATCAGTTCCAGATACCACTCGTTTTTCTGGGTAGCCAGTGCCAGTTTATGATCTTCCGAAACCGTCAGGCCGCCGTGGGCCAGAATAATTTCCAGGGATTCGGTGCGGCTGATGCCCTTCAATTGCTCATTAAATTCTTCCGTAATATCGAAACCCAGCGTATTGGCCATCCGTCGCCAGGCTTGATAATGGTAAATCGCTGTGTCGACAATAACGCCATCCAGGTCAAAAAGTAAGGCTTTTATGGGCATTGGCTGATTGATTATGCAGGTTGTGTACTGCAATAAAGCGATAAAAAAGGACTTATCCGTTAGCGTTCGCCCGTTTTCATCCAAGCCAGATCAGGGAGTGAGTTCGAGCACCACCGCAGTTTTGGCCGGTAATTTAAGGGTAGTCAAGCTGTTGATTACCTCGTCGGTCAGCACGTTTCGAGCCTTTGTAAAACCTGCCATGCGTTCGGCAAACCGGCCGGTTTCCAGATTGATTTCCTGCTCCGTCGAATTAGTCGCTATCATCACGGTTTTGGACGCATCATAGCGAAAATAGACGTAGGTGCCGTTTTGGGGAATATATTGCATGAGTTTTCCTGCATGCAAAGCCGGCGTATTTTTCCGGTAATTCGCCAGTTTTTTTATAAAATTGAAGGCGTCTTTTTCCTTTTCGTTTCGCCCGGCATCGGTAAACTTATTCGCCGGATCACCGGGAAAACCACCCGGAAAATCCCGGCGTACTTCCGCATCCGACGGATTTTTGGTGTTCTTCATCAGAACTTCCGTTCCGTAATACCAAGATGGAATGCCACGCGTCGTCAGGAGCCAGGTGACGCCCATTTTGTATTTTGCATAATCATCTCCAATCACCGACAGGTAGCGATCAGTATCGTGATTGTCCAGAAACGTAACCAGCTTTTGCGGATCTGCATAAACCGCATCCGTCGCCAAAGCCTGATACATCCGGTTGACGCCCGAATCCCAGCTAAAGTTCTCTTTCAGAGCCGCATTAAAAGCATCATAGAGCACAAAATCCAGACCGCCCGGCTGGTTGGATTTGAAGGGTTGATCGATCCGGTTTTTGACAAAAAACGCCTGCGCCACCGGATTGCCTACCCAGGATTCCCCGAAGATATGGAGTTTGGGATACTCACTTAAAAGGGCCTGATTACAGCGGTTCAGGAAGTTCAAATCGTTGTATTTATAAGTGTCGACGCGCCACGCGTCCAGCGCAAAAAGCTCCGTACACCAGATCGCATTCTGAATCAGATACGTGGACAAAAACGAATTCCGCAGGTTCAGATCGGGCAGAAAAGGCGTGAACCAGCCGTCCAGCAGTACTTTTCGGTCCGACGCAGCGGAATAAGGGTCATACAAGGCCTGCTCCTTGTGCGAACTGCCGGTGTAGGTCGGCCACTGGTTGAACCAGTCTTTGAACGGCTGGTTTTTGTAGAGCCAGTGGTCGTCGCTGACGTGGTTATACACCGCATCCTGCACCAGTTTCATGCCGCGCTGGTGGAGCGCCTGACCCAATTTTCGGTAGCCCTCCGTGCCGCCAAACCGCTTGTCGATCTGGTAATGGTCCGTAAAATGATAGCCGTGGTACCCCGCCTGCATCCGGTCGGGAGCTTCCTGTTTCAAGGTTTCGTCGTTCACCAAAACCGGCGTCATCCAGAGGGCCGTGACACCCAGTTCCTGCAAATAATCCAGGTGGTTGGTGATGCCCTGCAAGTCCCCGCCGTGCCGTAGATGAGGAACCGACCGATCGGCTTTGGTGTCGAGCAGGTCAGGAAAAGCATCGTTAGCCGGGTCGCCGTTGGCAAAGCGGTCGGGCATGATCAGGTAAATAAAATCGGCCGCCGAAACGCCCTGCCCTTTCGGCCCGGTTGTTCGGGGCTTTAATTCGTAGGCTCGACTGACGGTTTCGGAGCCGGTTTTCCCCACAATTCGAAAAGTGCCTGGTTGGGCGGTTGCAGAAATTAGCAGATCCAGAAAAACAAAATCGGGGTTTTCGGCCTTTTGTGTTTTCACCAGCTTGACGCCGGGGTAGTTGATCGTGTACGTCATCGATCCGGCTTTGGGGCCGTAGATCAGGAGCTGGAGGTTGGGGTTTTTCATGCCGACCCACCAGTTAGTTGGGTCGATGCGTTGAATGGCAGCGGACTGCGCCAGGGCCCGGCAAAAGACGATCTGGCAGAACAGCAGGAAGAGGGTAATCGAACGGTTCATAACGGTTAGCGGAGAGATGGAAACGCGATCTTAAATATGGTAAAATAAAGGATTTGTTTTCATATTGCCAGCAATTTTGAAATTTGACGCTGAAACCGGTCGGCCGGGTCGGGCCGACCGTGCTAAATTTGTATCTTGGACATGAAGACGAATTCATCCGCTCCAGATTCCATAAAAATAAACCGCCGGGCTTTTGCCGGTGGATTGGTGGCTTCCGGTATCCTGCATACCCTGGCGGCTTATTCCGTTGAACCCTTACTGTCGAACATGAATACATCTGTGCCCATCGAAGAAAAATCAGACAAACTTGTTGTTTACCAAATCTTTACGCGTCTTTTCGGTAATCAGAATACGACCAATAAACCCTGGGGAAGCCGGGATGAAAATGGTGTTGGCAAATTCAACGACATCACCGTTAAAGCCTTGCAGGAACTGAAGAAGTTTGGGGTTTCGCACGTCTGGTACACCGGTATTATCGAACATGCGCTGATGACGGATTACTCGGCATTCGGGATTAGAAAAGACAATCCGCAGGTTGTGAAAGGCCGGGCGGGTTCGCCCTATGCGATCAAAGATTATTACGACGTGAACCCGGATCTGGCGGTCGATGTGCCCAACCGGATGAAGGAATTCGAGGATTTACTGAAACGGTCGCACACCAACGATCTAAAAGTGCTGATCGATTTTATTCCCAACCATGTGGCCCGGGAGTATCATTCCGACGCCAAACCGGCGGGCGTGCAGGACATGGGAGAGGGCGATGACACCAGCAAACCCTTCGATCCGAAAAACAATTTCTATTATTTGCCCGGTCAATCGTTCCAGGTTCCGCAGGGCGTTGTTACGCCGAAAGAATCGGTGGCGAATTACGTTGAGCAACCAGCCAAAGCGACAGGCAATGACGTTTTCAAAGCCCAGCCCGACCTCAATGACTGGTATGAAACGATCAAGCTGAATTACGGTGTCGATTACCTCAACAACCGCCAGACGCACTTCGATCCGGTTCCGTCGACCTGGGTGAAAATGAAGGACATTCTGCTGTTCTGGGCGGCCAAAGGCGTCGACGGTTTTCGTTGTGACATGGCCGAAATGGTGCCGGTCGAATTCTGGGGCTGGGCCATTCCGCAGGTCAAAGCGGCTCATCCCGACGTTATTTTTATCGCCGAAATCTACAACCCGCAACAATACCGCAACTATATTTTTACCGGCAAATTCGATTACCTCTACGACAAAGTCGGTCTGTATGACGCCGTTCGTCGGTTGATGGAAGGCCAGGGCACGACGGAGGACATTACGCGGGTTTGGCAACAGGAGTCGGGCGATTTTGCCAATCACATGCTGCGGTTTCTGGAAAACCACGACGAACAGCGCATTGCCTCCCGGTTTTTTGCCAGTGATCCCTGGACGGCGGTTCCGGCCATGACGCTTTCGGCGACGTTGCACACCGGTCCGCTGATGATCTATTTCGGGCAGGAACTGGGCGTCAACCCGACGCAGGCCGAAGGGTTTCAGGGGGAGGATGGCCGGACGACCATTTTTGATTACTGGGGTGTCCCTGAATTTCAGGCCTGGACCAACGGCAGCGTTGGCAAACCCGCGAAGTTCGATGGTGGCAAGCTCACGGACGACCAGAAAAATCTGCGCAAATTTTACCAGCAGTTGAACCAGTTGGTCAACACCAGCGACGCCATCCGGATGGGTGCTTTTTACGACTTGCAATACGCGAACAACGACCGTGGCGACGGACCGGGCAAAAGCTCCGGCTATGACCAACACCGGCTGTATAGTTACCTGCGGCACTCGGCCAAGCAGAAACTGCTGATTGTCTGCAATTTCGACAAACAGAAAACCGCTAAAACGTCGGTTCGCATTCCGGTGGAAGCCTGGAAAACGATGAAGCTGGACGGGGCTAAAACCTATACGTTCAGCGATATTTTTCGGACAAAGACCAAGTTGAAATCAGCCGCGACTTCCGGTGTTCCGGTCGAATTGCCACCGTTGAGCGTGCTGGTTTTGGAAATCAAATAAACCGAACGGAATGGTTTTATTTTGTCATCTTCGTGAGATCTTTCCCTTAATTCATTTGCAAAAAGGGTAGAACGGGATAAGGTAGAAAAATGTTAAATTGGTGGGTTTTTAAAGCAGCGGGCTATGCAATTAACATACAGAATACCGGCAGATTCGTTGAATAGTAGCTTTTTGGAGTCTATCAAAACCAAATTTGCGGGTAAGGAAGTTAGTATTACGGTTGAAGACGTGCCAGATGAAAAACCAGTCAATCAAAAAGAACTTTATACAAAGTCTCTGGTTTTGCTTGATCGGTTCAAGGATATGAAAGTAGACCCGAATCTAAATCTTTCTGATTTGGCAAATGAAGTGAATCTATGATTTACTTTGATACGGATGTCCTGATCCACCTTCTGGTTCCGCAGGATTCCACCAAAAATAAAAAAGCAAAAGAGCTTTACGAAGCAGCAACATCAGCCAGCAGGTTTCTGATTTCGTTTTTATCGCTGCAAGAAACCGCTTATGTATTACACCGGCTTGATAGAAAGCCGGATGACATTGAGGCCATGTTGCAAACTTTTCTCCCTTTTGGGCCCGTTTTTTATCAGTTGGACGAGATGCTTCGGGCAATCTCAATAGCGAAGGTGATTGGCTTTCAAAATATCAATGATTGTCTTCATACGGCTATTGCCGAAACCCATCGTTGCCAGGAGTTGTATACCTTCAATCAGTCAGACTTTAAGCGAATCCAAAAACTGACAAAGATCAAAATAACGGTATTTTGACATCTGAACAGTGGAGAGATAGTCCAATTTCAATAGTGAATATACAGATTGATGTGGCATCGTGATCCGATTTTTGCTATTTTCACGGAAAACCGGTTCGCTGTCTTGATTCCTGCGTTTTCTTAACCACCGTACTTGATGAAGAAACTGTTTACCGTTCTAGTCGCGTTAGTGCCTTTTACCCGTTCAATTGCCCAGCAAATCCAGCCGCCTTCGCCACTCCGGCAGGTGGCCATTGCGCCCGGAATCTCCCCGGCCGAAACGGCAATTGCGATCAGTAAATCGTTTCAGGGGCGTCCATACGTGGCCCACACGCTGGACGGCAATGAAACCGAACAGTTGGTGGTCAATTTT
Organism: Larkinella fluvii; assembly: GCF_051857545.1. Taxonomy (NCBI): domain Bacteria; kingdom Pseudomonadati; phylum Bacteroidota; class Cytophagia; order Cytophagales; family Spirosomataceae; genus Larkinella; species Larkinella fluvii. Next base: position 670,081 of record NZ_JBPZHB010000004.1, read on the forward strand.
CGGGCGTTCGATTGCACCACGTTTCTGGAAACCACCCTCGCGCTCTCGCTGGCCCGCCATCAATTGCTCAACGAGCAGGATTCTGTGCAGTTCGACCGGCTTTTTCGCAAGAACCTGACCAACCTGCGGTATCGCAACGGCACCATCGACGGTTTTGCCAGCCGCCTTCATTACTTTTCGGAATGGCTGGTCGATAACGAGCAAAAGGGCATTGTGCAGGATGTGACGCGAAAAATCGGCGGAATGCAGGTGTCAAAACCGGTGTCGTATATGACCAAAAGCACCTGGAAATACCCGCAGCTTTCAGACCCTTTAACCCTTCAGCAGATCGCGCTGGTGGAGTCGGCCATCAGCCAGCAGAGCTTCTGGTTTATTCCCAAAAAACGCATTAAAGAGATTGAAAGCAGCTTGAAAGAAGGCGACATTATCATGCTGACGGCTTCCCGGCCCGGCCTGGACATGAAGCACGTCGGCTTCGTAGTCTGGCAAAATGGCCCCAACGGGGAGAAAAGGGCCCATTTGCTGCATGCGTCGTCGCACTACGGTGAAGTGATGATTTCGGAAGAACCGTTGGCCGATTACGTGTTGTGGAACCGGCAATTTTCGGGCATTCGGGTGGCGCGTTTAAAAGAAAATAGTCTGCAAAACCTCTCTTACAAAGACGCCCGCCGAATCAACTGAAAGGGGTTTTTTACTTTTTCGTGCCGTTTTTCCAGAATCAGCCGGGCCGCGGTTTCGCCCATTTTTTCGTGATCGGTCGAAATCACCGCAATGCCGTCGGCCAGAACTTCCTTCAGGGGCGTTTCGTTAAAGGCCAGCACCCCGATGTCTTGCCCCAGTTTCAAACCCCGCTGTTTGACCTGCCGAACCAGTTCGACCAGATCGCCGTCTTCCAGCACAATGTAGGCCGTACCGGTTTGCAGTTCGCGGCCCGTCAGCGTGTCGAGTAGCTCGAACTCTTTGTGGTAGTGAACGCAGAAATTGCGAAAACCGCGTACGATTTCCCGTGGGTAGTAGACCTCTTTCGGGAAAACCAGCGTCAGTTTTTTGTACTTTTCCAGCACATCCAGACCCGATTCCAGAGCTTCGTAAATATCGCGGTCAAACTGCTGGTAAATCGCCGAATAGTTGCCGTGTAATTCCGAAATCTCCCGATCCAGAATGATCAGTTCATTGGCCGGAATCTGCTCCAGCAACTTGACGACGTTCACCTGTTCGGTTTCTTCGTAAAAATGCGGCATCACCACGTAATAGTGGTATTGCCCCAGATTTTCTTCCAGCAGTTTTTTAAACCGCTGCGCGCTGTGGTGGTGAATGCGAAGGTCGACCACGGCATTGTGGCCCAGCGCATTCACCAGCGAATAGTAAATGATTTTTTTGTAGGCACTAAACTTGTTGATCAGAAACAAAACCCTCAATTGGCCCGGACCATCGCGCCGGATAAAAAAACCTTTGCCCTGAACCGCCTGAATCACCCCTTCTTTTTTCAGGAAGTTGTAAGCTTTCTCGACGGTATCGCGGGCCAGGTAATATTCTTCACTCAGTTCATTGATCGACGGCAGTTGCTGGTCCCGTTTCAGGGTGCCAATTTCAATGCCATTGATCACCGCGTTGACGATCTGACGGTATTTCGGAACGCTCGACTGAGATTCGATATGAAGATCAATCATGGACAGGGATTAAGGGAATTTTGGAAATTTACTGAAATCCGGTTTGCGTTTCTCTAAAAACGAATCTTTGCCTTCTTTCGCTTCATCCGACAAATAATACAACAGGGTGGCATCACCCGCCAGTTGCTGAATGCCGGCCTGACCATCCAGTTCGGCGTTGAACGATGCCTTCAGAATCCGCAGCGCAATCGGACTTTTTTCAAGCATTTTGCGACACCATTCCAGGGTGGTTTCTTCGAGTTGTTCCAGCGGAACGACTTTGTTGACCAGCCCCATCTGCAAGGCTTCCTGTGCGTCATACTGATCGCACAAATACCAGATTTCGCGGGCTTTTTTCTGTCCGACAATTCGGGCCAGATACGATGCGCCAAAACCACCGTCGAAACTCCCGACCTTCGGGCCGGTCTGGCCAAAGCGGGCATTTTCGGCCGCAATCGTCAGGTCGGAAATCACGTGCAGGACGTGGCCACCACCAATGGCCCAACCAGCCACCATCGCAATCACCGGTTTCGGAATCCGCCGAATCTGCATCTGAAAATCGAGTACGTTCAGGCGCGGAACACTGTCTTCACCCACATACCCGCCGTGGCCCCGGACAGACTGGTCACCACCACTGCAAAACGCTTTGCCGCCTTCACCCGTCAGAATCACAACGCCCACACGCTCGTCCTGGCGGGCGAGTTCCATGGCTTCACTCATTTCCTTGACCGTCAAAGGCGTAAAAGCGTTGTGCTTTTCGGGCCGGTTGATGCTGATTTTGGCAACACCTTCGTAATACTGAAACAGGATCTCGCGGTATTCTTTTATGGTTTCCCAGGGATATTTGCTTTGCATTGAATTACACGTTAAAGTTTGATGGCTAGATGGTTAACTATGGTTAAATGGTTAAACAGTTAGTTGCGTATTTTTCAATATTTTAACAATTTCAACCTTCAAAACCATTTAACCATAGTCAACCATTTCAACCATAGTTAATCATCTAATTTATTCTTCAGAAAACTCGCTATCGTGGTAAACGACGTCCCAGGTGTGGTCAGCCATCATGCGAACCGTGGCAACACACCGGCGAAACGGATAGGTTCGTCCCCACTCATTCGGTGCGATCATGGACAGCACATCGGTCCCGTCTTTTTTCTCATAAAAGTAGTACGTATGTCCAACAATAGGTTCGAAACCCATTTGGGCACCGTAAATCCGTTCCGACACTTCCACGCGGTTGCGGATGGCTGTCGCCTGTTCTGCCAGCAACTGCATCTGCCGGTACAACTGCGACAGTTGCAAATCCGTTTGTTCGCGCATGGCCGTCACCGCCCGGCCTTTCATTTTTCCCTTGTCCTCCGGCTTGATCAAGGCGCCACCAACCGAGTGGGCATATTCGAGCAATCCGGGTTTATCCGTAACTTTATCGACTGAAATCGGATTTACAAACGCTTCGTTCGCCATAGTAAAGTGGGTCAGTTTTAAGTTTACGGTTCATCGTTCTGGAAAGCGTGCTCATGATCGGTAGCGATAAACCAGAAACGATAAACTTGAAAACCGATGCGGGCCTTCAGAGTTTTGTCAGGAACAAAAATCGGGGCAAAAGTAGCTTATTTTTACGATTCATACCGTACTCTCCATGCGAATAGCACCCGGTAATTTACCAATACCCCAAACGGAATACGAAGCGAAGGCCATCTCGTTTTGCCGGCAATGGCTTTCCGGCCAGTCGGTGTTCACACTTCATACCTCCGGTTCGACCGGAACGCCGAAACCGATCACCCTGAGTCGACGCCAAATGAAAGCCAGTGCGCTCCTGACGGGCCACACGTTTGGTCTGGTACCGGGCGATCACGCGCTGGCTTGCCTGAATGTGGATTACATCGCCGGGGTCATGATGCTAGTTCGGGGGCTCGAACTGGGGTTGGTGATGACCGTTGTCGAACCGTCCTCCAATCCGTTGCTAGGCCTCAATCCCGAAACCGAACCGGTTAATTTTGCGGCTTTCGTGCCTTTGCAGATGCACGCGATGCTCGACCATCCGGGGCATTCGTTGCCCATTCTGAATCGCATGAAGGCAATTCTGGTGGGGGGAGCCGCCTTGGATCGAACGTTGGAAGACCGGTTGCAAACCGTCTCGGCTCCGGTTTTTAGTACCTATGGGATGACCGAAACCGTCTCCCACGTTGCCATCCGGCGCATCAACGGGCCGGATCGAACAGATGTATTTCAGGCACTGAATGGCGTTGAAATTGGGGTCGATTCGCGCAATTGCCTGTTTATCAAAGCCGCAGCTTCTGACTTTGAGACGATTCAAACCAACGATGTGGTCGAACTAATTGATTCTTTTCATTTTCGCCTTTTAGGCCGTGCTGACTCGATTATCAACAGCGGGGGGGTGAAAATTCAGCCGGAGCGGGTGGAGGAGGTGATTGCGGCACTGCTGGCAAAGGAAGGCATGGCCGCCCGGTTTTTTGTCGCAGGTCTGCCGGACGAGCGATTGGGGCAGCAGGTGGTGTTGTTTCTGGAAGGAAAAGAATGGCCGGAAAGCCGTCATGCGGTTATTAAAGAAGCCGTACTGATTTCCATCGGACCATATGCCGTTCCCCGGAAAACCGTGCAGGTGCCGGTTTTTCCTGAAACACCCACCGGGAAGATCGACCGAAAATCGATTGTTTCGGCGTACCAGTAGCCGGTCGTCTTTTTTCTCCGGTCTTTAATCCCTATTCTTGCAACATGATTGAGCAGCGCTTCAAAATGATCGAAATCCGGTACCAGACCGCTCTGGTCGTTCCGCCACCCTATGCCCACTTTTTTACCCTTCTCCTTCATCCGACCAGCGACGGTCGTCTGTCGATCAACCTGACGATGACCTATACCGACCGGGAAGAACTGGACGAGGAGGAAATTGCCGGGGAAGGCTTTACAACCAACGATGACTATCAATGGGCGGGACATCTGCCGGCAATTTGGGAGCAAACCGTTAGCGATCTGGCCCGAAAAACCCAGCTCAAATCGTTTAATGAAGAAAAACTAAGTGACAATCAGGATTATTTTTTAGTGACGATTGAAACATACGCGAAGGGCAACCAGTCCGGAACGCCTTCTCAGCGTTCCGAGTGGCAGTTTTTGAGTCAGGAGCTGATTCAGGCAGTGTATGAAGTTTCGGGAAAAGAAAAACCGTTTGAAGCAACTTACCTGGAAATCGAGTCAGGCAACCGGACGGAAGCACACCTGACCGCATCGTTTGCCGGTCGGGAAGTGCGTTTGGAAACCCGGCGCGCGAACCAGACCCAATCCAAAACCCTGCCGTGGAAAGAATTGAAGGCTCTGATGGAAGTTTTCTTTGCCGTGGATTACAACAGCGAAGAAGCCTTGCTTGATGCACCGCGAAAACCCGGCCGGTATCTAAATCTGGGAACCTCGGAATGGTACGAAACCGGAACAGCCATCGTCGGTGATGAGGGGGCGGTTAGCAAACTTCGCAAGGTTCTGGTTCGGTTGAGTCAACCGTAATCGGCTGGTTTATAGCGTTACGGTTTGTTGCGTCATGATCAGTTCCGATTTTCCGCCGGCTGCTTTCAGCAAACACCCCAAGCGGTAATTCCCCGGTTGCGTGGCCTTTAAAGGCACCGTGGTCGAAAAGCCATTGCTGAAATAAACCCCCTCGGTGAGCAACCGACGCCAGCCTGCCATTTTGGGCAGCGTTCCGGTGATATAGGTTCGCTGGGCGGCTTCATCGTGCAGCACCACAAACAATTCATCGCGCAACTGCCGACGGCGAAGCGGAAACTCGGCGGTTTCAATCAGCAATTGTGGAGGGCCGTTTCCTTCGTGGAGGTAGTGCTTAGTCTGGAAAATAAGTGGTTTGAAACGATTCTGCCGGATGGTAGCTTTCAGCCGTTCGTCAAAATCCGCGAATCGTTCAGGCACCTGCCAATAGCCCTGCTGATAGGCCGGAACCAGAAACTCAATGCTGCTTTCGATGGAGCTAAAGTTGCATAATTCCGTTTGGTTTTTTCGCCAGTTATACGTGTCGGCAACGTAGCGGGTATATTTGTTAACGACTTCAGGCGTGTAGAGAAAGTAGGAACTTAAATAAAAAAGTGTCGCAAAAACGACAAAGAATACATAAGTTCCCCGGCGCAGTTTAGGATACGTGATGAGGAGAAATAAATAAAAGAAAACAGAGCTGAAAGCCGCATAAATTTTAAAGCGGTTTTCCAGAACGATTTCGGAGGAAGCCCGATAAATCGTAATCAATCCCGTCGTTAAAAATATAAAACAAAAAAACGCATATATCGTGTGGATAACCGCTGGTTGGGTCGTGTTTTTTCGAAGACTTTGATAAACCGCCACTAGCATCGAAGGAATGACTACAATGCAGATCAAGGTTCCCCAGATGATTGGAGCACCAATGGATAAAGAAGGCCAGGCCGACAGGGTTGCGCCAATTTTTGCTACAAAAGCCGCTGGAATAAGCGGCCAGTCAATGCTGCTTTTGACTCCGCTGCCGGGCGTGTAGCCCGCCAGATAACCGGCTAAAGCGATCATCATGGCCAGCATCCAGGGCAACAAAACAACATAATGCCGGTTAATCAACAGAATAAAAAAACCGGTTGCGAACACCAGGATGCCATTTCCGTGCGTGTAAGTAGCCAGAAGGGAAAGAAAGACAGCCATCGCGACCCGAACCGGTGCCGGTTCCTGAAGCAGGAGCAGGCAGGCGCAAAGGAGCAGAAGCAGGGTGATGTGCTGTAATCCGGTCAAGGCCCATAGGGTAACTTCATGGTATTGGGGCTGAAAAATAAACAACGGAATCGGAAGAAAATACGCCAGAGGAAGTTTTAACTGCCGAAATAATCCATAGATATAACCCGCCACAAAAATTAAGTTGATCGCAGCAATAAAAATGTAACTTCTAAAATTTAAATGGCCGTTAATCAGATAATCGATGTAGGAAACGAACCGGGGTACGAAGATACGGTGATCGTTATCCGCCCGAAAAAAAGTAGAAATTGTTTCTGGCCAGCTTAACCCTTTTCTAATTTCAGTAATTAACTGAAGGAAAGTGTTGTCATCCTGAAAAGGGAAGTTGACGGAATAAATGGCGACGTAATAGACAAAAAAAACAATAGCACCGACGCTTACAAAACCCGATATCCAATTTAAAATATGGATAAAAGCAGGGGTTTTCGTCGTTGACTGATTGATTAACAGGGTGTTCACACTAGTAAGTCGGTAACGTTGTCAATATACTTTATAAGCGCACTGTATATTTGGTTGATGCCTGCCTGCATTATTTTTTCTGAATGCGATCCAACTCATATTGCAGGTCTTCAACCAGGGTTCGAATGCCATCCAGAGACGGGCTTGCTTCGGGCATTTGCTGACTGATAAAGGCCGAAACCTCCCACACTTCGATCACTTCACGAATGGAAACTTCCCGGCTGTTGATTGAGGGTTGATCGGAAGCCAACAGCAGTGTACCTTTCAGTTTGACCTGATTGAAAACCCGGCGGCACAGGATGCCCTGGTTCTGGATCAGCAGGACATGCAGCTTGTTGTCGGCAATATCATACCAGTTCCGGATGTATTTGCCAATGAGCACCGCGCCCGGAAAGGCAAACTCTTCCCCCGCTTCAAAAGCCCGATAAGTGTCGGGAGGGAGCAAAGGTAATTGTAAAATCGCCAACCGATTCAGAAAATCGGGCTGCTGATACCGCTGCATATAATCGCTGAACTGCCGCTTGCGAACATAAGCAATTGTACTGGTTGAATACGTTTCGGCCGAACTGCGGTGTTCGGGGGGCGAACTGGTTACCGCTCGCGTAGTATCGTAACTATTATTGAAAGACAAAGGTTGTGGCGAAGGTGGATTACCAGACAAAGAATAAGGCGAGAATCCTTCGCGACGCGAAACCGGCCGGGGAACAATCCGTTGCGATACCAGCTTAATTTGCGGCTGGGCTGGCGGGTAATGATCGACCGGTTTCTGAAAGTTTACCGGGGGCTTGGAGGCTGGTTGCTGGTAGTATTTTTCAAGAACGGACGACAGCGCCTGGGGAGCAGACGCGGTATTTTCAGTTTCGACAATCTCTTTTGGCAGGGGCGAAGCCGGAAAACCGGTGGAGGGCTGGGCACCGGACGACGGTCGGTCGAGCGGCAACGCCAGATCGGGGGTTTCACGGATTTTCCGCAAGTCACTTTTTAGCAGATTGTCGACTGTGGTGCTGAAAGCGCGGGCAATCGACATCAGATTGTCCAGATTCGGGTTGGCCCGGGCTTCTTCATAAGCCCCCAACAGCGATCGTTTGATGCCAATCCGCCGGGCAAACTGTTCCTGAGTTAACCCATTGAGCCGGCGAAGGTATTTAATGTTGTTGCTGACAATACTCATCGGGCAGTGTTTTGACAAAAATATTAGTATTTCTGTATTATTACCTGTTTTTTCATGAAAACGTAATCATGCAATGATTTTGCCGCCATTTAATCGCGAAAATAAGACACAGCTCCGGGATTTGTTCGATGCCCAACGCCGACAGACGGTTTTTCTGAAAGAATCATCGGCCGGGGAACGGGTGGTTAAATTGAAGAAGATACGAGCATATCTCCTGGCCAACCGGACAGTTTTAGCAAAGGCACTTTATGCCGATTTCCGGAAACCAGCGACCGAAACCGATTTGACCGAGGTATATGGTACGATCAACGAACTGAATGTGGCCATCCGTCATCTGAAAAGTTGGATGAAACCCCAGCCGGTTCCTACTCCGCTGGGTATGCTGGGAACGACCAGCTTTATACAATATGAACCCAAGGGTGTTACTCTTATCATTTCACCGTGGAATTACCCCATTTATCTGACCCTAAAACCACTCATTTCGGCCATTGCTGCCGGAAATACGGCGGTTATTAAACCGTCGGAGCATTCTCCCGGTGCTTCAGCCTTCCTTCGAACGCTGGTGGAGGAGCTATTTCCGCCGGAAGAGGTGGCGGTTTTGGAGGGCGACGCTACGTTGGCTCAATACTTATTGGAATTACCATTCGACCATATTTTCTTTACGGGCAGTACGGAAGTGGGGAAAACGGTGATGACGGCAGCGGCCCGGAACCTGACATCCGTTACCCTGGAACTGGGTGGAAAGTCGCCCGGCATTATCGACGAAACCGCTGATGTCCGGACCGCAGCCCGGCAGATTGCCTGGGGAAAATGGATCAACAACGGACAGACCTGCGTAGCTCCGGATTTCATTCTGATTCAGCGGTCGGAGAAAGACCGGTTTATCCGGGAGATTCGTGAAGCAATTCGGGTCATGTACGATGCGGAGGGGAAGGGGGTTCAGGCTTCCGAAAGTTATGCCCGGATCATCAATGACCGGCATTTTCAGCGGCTCAAATCCTTGTTGGACGATGCCCTACAGAAAGGGGCCACCGTGTCGATCGGTGGGCAAACGGATGCCGGTGACTGGTTGATGGAGCCTACGCTGCTCGAAAATGTGACGGTAAAAATGACCGTGATGCAGGAAGAAATTTTTGGCCCTCTTTTGCCCGTTATTCCGTATGATACCCGCGAAGAAGTGGTTCGTTTTCTGGGCGGTCTGCCCAAACCGCTCGTTTTGTATATTTTTAGCGGGAAAGAATCGAACCGCCAGTTCTGGCTGAACCGGACGACGGCCGGGAATACGGTTATCAATGACACGATCATTCACTTTGCCCACGCTGAATTGCCGGTGGGGGGAGTCAATCAAAGTGGAATTGGAAAATCGAACGGTTTTTATGGTTTTCAGGAATTTTCCAATTCCCGCGGGGTGGTGAAGCGTCAATTTGGAAACTTAAAGTTACTATATCCGCCTTATTCAGACAGAGTTAAAAGACTGGTCAAAATAATTTTAAAATACTTTTAAACGAATCGAATTCATATTGGGTCAATTGATAAGATTGCTATATTAGTATCAGGTTTTACTCAACAGCTTCTGTATGATTAATACGTCTCCTTCCTCTGCCGACTTGAAAGAAACCGTTCCCGGTACCACGCGGGACCAAAACCAAAAGTCGGGAGGTCGATCGGGCATTCCGATCATTTTCGTTCATCAGCACTACAGTTTTTACCTGGAATATACCTTGCGGCAAGCTGCTCATTCCAATCCCGACAGCCCGATTCACCTTCTGGGTGATGCCGACAATAACCGGTTCCCGTTTTTGATTCACCACAATGTCAGTGATTTGTTAAATTCGGAAACGGACTGGTTTAAAAGTGTATATCAGCACCAGTCTCCCAATCATTACGACTACGAACTGTTCTGTTTTGTGCGCTGGTATCTGGTGAAAGAACTGATGCGACGCGAAGGCTATCAACAGGTTTTTGTGGCCGATTCGGATGTGATGATTTATTCGGACATTACCCACTATGTTAGCCAGGCCGGCTTGACGAAATACCAGGCTGCTTACAATGTCGGCGTTGACTATCAATGGGTTCGGTCAGCATCGGGCCATTCTTCGTACTGGACCTGGGAGGGAATCAGCCAGTTTTGCGATCTGATGAGTAACCTGTATACCCTGCCCCGGTTTGTTACATTCATGGATCAGATCCGGGCGGAGAAGATCATAAAAAACGACCGGGCCGGCATTTCGGACATGACGGCGTTGTACGTTTTTTTCGAGGAAGAGAATTCGCGCATCCGTAATCTGTCGGCTTGTCTGAATGGGTCGGCTTTCGATCACAACATTTCAATGGCCACCAATTACGATCTGGATGAATACGAATTTGGTCTGGGGCGCAAGAAAATCGTGATCAAAAATGGACACCCTGTTGCCTACAACCTGTTGTTGAAAAAAGAAATTATTCTCCATACGCTACACTTTCAGGGCAATAGCAAAAACATTATCCACCGGTATTATACGGGGGGAGGATTGCTGGGAAACAAAGCCTTAAGAGAGATTCGTTTTCGGGCTTCCGTGCTCTATCACATGGTGCGATAAGGCTGGGAATGTATCAATATTCATTGTAGGGCAGATTGACGGTGTCCCGCCAATACGTCGTAACGTCGCTGATCATCTGAATCAATTCCGTAAACTGGATGGGTTTGACAAGGTAGGAATTGGCACCCAACCGGTAGGCTTTTTCCACCTCCTGCCGCGATGAAGTCAGAATCAATACCGGAATATTCTTTAGCTGGTGGTCGGACCGAATGGCCTGAAGGGTCTCCAATCCATTCCGGAGTGGCATATTGATGTCCATAATGACCAGCGACGGAAGCGGGTTGACGGCCTCCGGGCCAATACAATTCATTAGGTAGTCGATAACCTGATCCCCATCTTCAACAAACCGTCCGCAGTCGAACAACCCATTTTGCATAAACGCTTCATCCAGCAATAGCCGATCTTCTTCATCGTCTTCGGCAACTAATATGGTAAAAGGTCGGTTGGGCAACATAAAGAAATGAATAGGTGCCGGACAATGGCCCTAAATGAGAGATTGAAGGTAGCAGTTTTCCGGTTTATTGCCAACTTGTAAATCATATTTCGCCCCAGTTCGATTGTTTAGCGCTTTTGTGTACCTTACCGGTCCAATTTTTTTTGATGGCCTCTTTCGAAATTATGCGCTATTGGTTGCCGGTTTTTCTGCTTACAACCCTGTCGGCTGCGGCTCAGACCCTCCCCGTTCTGGATCAAAATCCCCCCCGCCTGCACTGGTATCAACTGCAAACACCCCACTTTCGGGTTCTGTATCCGACCGGTTTCGACCAAACCGCCCAGCAAACCGCCCGGCGTCTGGAACAGGTGTATGAACCCGTCAGTGCGACGCTGCAAAAGAGACCCCGCAAGTTGTCGGTGGTTCTCCAGAACCAGACGATGATTAGCAACGGTTTTGTGACCATGATGCCCCGGCGCTCGGAGTTTTTTGCCATTCCGTCCCAGGACCCTTTTCTGGCCGGAAATCTCGAATGGCTCGATCTGCTGGCCGTTCATGAGTTCCGGCACGTGGTTCAATACGATAAAGCATTGCAGGGACTGACGCGGCTGGCGTACACGGTTTTTGGAAATTCTGCCTTTTCGGCCCTGACCCTGGGCGTGCCGGACTGGTTTTGGGAAGGCGACGCCGTGGGTACGGAAACTGCGCTGACGCTGGGAGGTCGCGGACGGATTCCGAACTTCGATCTGGGCATGCGGGCCAATCTGCTGGCCGGAAAACGGTTCCGGTATCCCAAAGCCGTCGGCGGATCGTACCGGGACAATGTACCCAATCATTACGTTCTGGGATACTTTATGTCTACGTATTTAAAACGGACCTACGGCTCAGATGCCTGGAGCAAGGCCCTCAATCGCTATTACCGTTTTCCACTGTATCCGTTTTCGTTTTCCAACAGCGTGAAAAAAACGACGAATTACCGGATTGAGGAACTCTACCGACGGTCGATGGACGATATCGAAGAAAGCTGGCGGAAACAACAGGAAGGTCTGCGTTTAACAGATGCAATACCTTTTCCGGTTAACGCATCGGGAAAGGTGTTTACCAATTACCAATACCCGCAGTATGTCTCAGACCACGAGGTGATTGCCTTGAAATCCGGGTTGGGGGATATTGCGCAGTTTGTGCGGCTAGATCGGAATGGCGTTGAAACTAAAGTCACCGTACCCGGTTTGTACAATAATCCCGAGATGCTGTCGGTGGCTGCCGGAAAAATTTGCTGGACTGAATTTCGGTACGACGTTCGTTTCGGCCAGCGGGTTCAGTCCGAAATCAAGGTTTTCGATTTGAACTCCCGCCAACTCAAACGATTGTCCAGCCACAGCCGCTATTCGGTGGCGTCCCTGTCGCCCGACGGAACCCGGGTGGTGGCCGTCCGCAACGACGAATCGTACCAAATCCGGCTGGTCATCCTCGATGCCCAAACCGGTCAGGAACTGCGGGTTCTGGACAATCCGGAGAATGACTTTTACGTTCAGCCCCGCTGGCAGGACGACAACCGGATGCTGGTGGTGGTGACCCGGACAAAAGCCGGAAAAACGATTCAATCCATTGATTCTGAAACGAATATTCGACGTGATTTGATGCCGGTTTCCGGGCAGAACATCAGCCATCCCCAACCCTGGAAACAGTACGTTTTTTACAATTCTCCCCAGTCTGGCATCGACAATATCTATGCGCTCGACACCAAAACCGGTCAGTCGTATCAGGTAACCTCCCGTTCGCTCGGGGCCTATCACCCGGCGATCTCCGCCGACGGGCAGAAACTCAGCTTCCATGACTTTCACGCCGAAGGCTACCGCATCGCCGAAATGCCACTCGATCCGTCCCGGTGGACTCCCGTCGGCGAGGTTCGCGATGGCACCGTCCGCTATTTTGGCCCCTTGATCAGCCAGGAAACGGGTGGTGCGCAGGTTCGGACGGCCCTGGCCGATTCGTTGACCCCAACGACTGACTTTCCCAAAAAGCGGTTTAGTCGGTTGCTGAACGCTGTCAATGTCTATAGCTGGGGGCCGGTGGTGAGTTCCGACGGCCAAAGCGGAACGATCGGTTTGCGGTCGCAGGATCTGTTAAGCACCACCCAAATCGACCTGGGTGTGGGGTATGACCAGTCGGAACGAACGGTGAATTACTACGGAAATCTCAGCTATCAGGGTTTTTTCCCGATCATCGACCTCGGTTTTCAACGGGGTCGTCGGTCCACATCCGTCTACATCGACCGCCGGGCACCACTCGATTCGCTGCGGAGCGACACCTGGAATTACAACCAGTTGAACGTCGGCATCCGGATTCCGCTCCAGCTCACGACCTCAAAATACTTTCAAAGTGCTTCTTTGTCCGCTTACTACAATTTGCAGCAGGTGAGCGGGTATGACCTGCCGGTGCGTCCCATCACGGAAGTGGGTTTTGACCGCGTGCTGCACGGCATGTCCTACGCGGCATCCTATTCACGCACCCTGAAACAGAGCAAACGCGACGTCGGCCCCCGCTGGGGACAGGCGGTTTCGGCCGTCTGGCGAAACACGCCGTTTGGCGGAAAACTGACCGGCGAGGTGTGGGCGGTGCAGGGAAGTCTGTATTTTCCGGGGTTAGGAAAACACCACGCCCTGCGCCTGCGGGCTGGTTATCAACAGCAAATGCAGGGAACATACCGGTTTGCACCGGCGGTTTTCTATCCGCGCGGTCAGTCGTATGTCAGTTATGATCAGTTGATGACAGGTAGTGTGGAATACCGCCTTCCGCTGCTCAATCCCCACTGGTCGATTGGGCGGTGGCTCTACATCCAACGCGTCAAAGCCACCGGTTTTTACGATACAGCGCAGGGTGAAAGTCAGGTGCTCGTGCAGGGGCAAAACCGGGTCGTCACCGATCAGTATTATACAACGGGGCTGGATCTCTCGTTTGTTTTCAACGTCATGCGGTTACGCACGCCGTTCGAAGCGGGTATGCGAACCATCTACAACCTCAAAACCGGTGAGCTGCTGGTTCAACCGCTGGTGATTGGGCTGGGATTCTAATCTTGATTGAGTGATTTGTGATTGAGTGACACTGCATCCTTCTTTTCACTCAATCACTCAATCACAAATCACTCAATGATAAACTTCTTTGCGGGCCGATTTGAGCGTATTTTGCATCAGGGAGCAGATCGTCATCAGGCCAACACCACCGGGAACGGGGGTGATGTAGCTCGTTTTGGGGGCCACCTCGTCGAATTTTACATCACCTTTCAGGGCAAAACCGCTTTTTTTGGAGGCATCCGGTACGCGTTCCAGCCCGACGTCGATTACCACAGCCCCTTCTTTCACCATGTCGGCGGTGATAAATTCCGGTCGGCCCAGAGCCGCTATCAGAATATCCGCCGAACGACAAATTTCGGGCAGATTTTGGGTCCGGCTGTGGGTCATGGTCACCGTGCAATTGCCGGGGTAGGTGTTGCGCTGCATCAGAATGCTCATCGGCAATCCCACAATCTGGCTGCGACCCACCACCACGCAGTGTTTGCCGGCGGTTTCGATCTGATACCGTTGCAGCATTTCCAGAATGCCCTGCGGAGTGGCCGAAATGTAGGCCGGTAATCCCTTGGCCATGCGGCCAATATTGATCGGATGAAAACCGTCCACGTCTTTGGCCGGATCGATGGTTTCCATGACTTTGTCGGCCGAAATGTGGGCGGGCAGGGGCAACTGAACAATCAGGCCGTCCATGTCCGGATTGGCGTTAACGGCCTGAACGGCGTCGATCAGCTCCGCTTCGGAAACCGTATCATCGAATCGGATAAGCGTCGAGGCCATGCCGATTTCTTCGCAGCTTTTCATTTTGCTGGCCACATAGGTTTCACTACGCCCCGCCGTGCCGACCAGAATGGCGACCAGGTGCGGAGTTTTGCCGCCCTGGGATTTGATTTCGGCGACTTCTGCCGCGAGTTCCTGCTTGATTTGTTGGGAGAGAACTTTTCCGTCGAGGAGTTGCATGCGCTAATTCGATAAAACGCAAAGGTAGCGGTTTTACGCAGACGATTGACCGGAATTCTTCCACATTGTTTGAAGGCAAGCTGGTTTTTAAGCGAAAAATTTAGTATACTTGTAAAAACCGCATTGTGGTTTTGCCTGTCGTTTTAATAAAAATGGTTCGTTGATGAAGTTTTATCGCCCTCTTTTTCATGTGATTACTTTCCTCCTGATCGGGTGGACGCTGGCTTCCTGGGCTAGGGTGTCCGACGGGCGGGTGAAGGAATCGTCCGTGAGAGTGGCGACGATCGATGTCTCATCCGGGTACGAACTGACAGATCATTTGACGGACGGGTTTGCACACTTGTTTGTTCACGAAGCCCTGGTCACCCCCACGGTTTCTCACCAGGTTCCGCTGCCTTTTGTTGCGATTATTGCTGCGATTTGGGTGTTGATCAAAGCTGTTGCCCTTTTCCTCCGGCGCGACGTTTTCTATTATTTCTTCTTCTGGTTTCGGCGTCTTTTTGGCCACCAGATCGCCATTAACGCCCCCTGAAGGTCCTTTTTCGATGAATTTTTCCTGATATTCCGGCGACCCTTCGTTGGGGTTCTATCAGCCGATGACATCACCTAGGTTGTCAACGGATCAGGGCAAGACTGTAAATACGTACGGTTTTGATAATCATTAATTATCCACCATCAACTCAGGTATCATGGTAAAGAAACGCATACAACGGGCTCGAAATTCGGCCGTTTTTCGGGAAATAAAAGAGGTAATATTGATCGTTCTGGGTGTACTCAGCGCCGGGATGGGATTGAAAGGGTTTTTGTTGCCCAATGATTTTCTGGATGGGGGCGTTATCGGTATTTCGTTGCTGCTTCAAATCAAAACCGGTATCGACCTGGCCATTCTGGTCGTGGTGGTCAATATCCCGTTTATCTGGATGGGATTTCGTCAGGTATCCTGGACTTTTGCCCTCAAAACCGCCGTCGCCATTGGATTACTGGCTTTGTGTCTGGCTTTTATCCCGTATCCTGTTGTGACAACGGATAAACTGCTGATTGCCGTTTTTGGCGGTTTTTTCCTCGGTGCAGGCATAGGATTGGCCATTCGGGGGGGCGGAGTGCTGGACGGGACGGAGGTGCTGGCAATCTACGTGAGCCGCCGTTCGCCCTTGTCGGTAGGGGATGTCATCATGATCATCAACGTTCTGATTTTTGGGTCTGCCGCCGTGTTCATCAACGTCGAAACCGCTCTTTACGCCATGTTGACGTATCTCTCGGCCTCCAAAACCGTTGATTTTATCATCCACGGCATTGAAGAATACATCGCCGTCATGATCGTTTCGGATCGGCACGAAGAAGTGCGTCAACTGATTACGGAAGAACTCGAACGCGGGGTTACCGTTTTGAAAGGTGAAAAAGGATTCGGCAAACGCGGCATGCGGGAAAACGACATCAATATTCTGTACGCGGTTGTTACCCGCCTGGAGATCACCCGCTTAAAAGATAAAATTAGTGAAGTCGACGAAAAAGCCTTTCTGATTGAACACAGCATCGCCGACGTCAAAGGCGGGATGATCAAGCCCCGCCCGCTGCATTGACGATCAACTGCTCGGCCAGCCGCGACAAACCCGTCGTGGCTGGTTCGGGAATAAACGTCAGGTTTTTGCGGGGACGTATATCCGGCACGTTCGGGTCGACCACGTAAATCGGGACGCCCGGCCGAACGTAGTCGATCAAACCTGCCGCCGGGTAAACGACCATCGAGGTGCCGACAATGATCAGAATATCGGCGGCATAGGTCAGTTCAACGGCGGTTTCCATCATCGGTACGGCTTCGCCAAACCAGACGATGTGGGGGCGCAACGGCGACCCTTTCTCACAGCGGTCGGTTCGTTTCAATTCCCAGCCGTCGATGTCGTAAACCAGGTTTTCATCCCGCGTGCTGCGTGATTTGAACAGTTCGCCGTGCAGGTGAATGACGTTCGATGAACCGGCTTTTTCGTGCAGATTATCGACGTTTTGGGTGATGATCGTTACTTCATAGAACTTCTCCAGGGATTTTAACGCCAGATGGCCGGCGTTGGGCTGGGCGGCCAGGGCCTGTTTCCGGCGCTGGTTATAAAATTCAAGCACCAGATCCGGATCTTTCGCCCAGCCTTCGGGCGTGGCAACATCCTCAATGCGGTGATTTTCCCACAAACCGTTGGAGTCGCGGAAGGTTTTCAAACCGCTCTCGGCACTAATCCCGGCACCGGAAAGCACAACCAGTTTAAGACGTTTGGGCATGATACGAGCAAATGAGTAGGCATTGAAAATAGTGCATCTTTCGGAAACTAGAAAGCGGTTGTTTCTGAGGATGAACAATCGGGTTGGAAACCGCCCGGAAAGGAAAAGCCCCCCAATCAGAATTGAGGGGCTTCGTACCTGACAATCGGCGGTATTTATTTCTTTTTTACGGCGGTTTTCTTGGCCGCAGCGGGACGCGTTGCCGGTGCTTTTGTAACCTTCTTCGCTTTGGGTTTTTCCTCGCCACCCGTATCGCCCGCCAGTTTCAGGCAGTCTTCCAGCGTCAGGGTGGCCGGTTCTACGTCCTTCGGAATTTTGACGTTTCGTTTTCCAATGGAAATGTAGGGGCCATACATACCGTTGACGACTTTCACCGCCGGATTTTCCGGAAACTCCTTGATGTATTTATTGCTCTCCGTCAAGCGTTTGGCCTGAATCAGTTCAATGGCGCGTTCCAGCGTCAAACCCGCGGGCGATTCGCCTTTCGGAAGTGAAATGTATTTGTCGTCGTGTTTGACGTACGGGCCAAAACGGCCTTTTCCGGTAGAAATGAGCTTGCCTTCAAACTCCCCGATGGATTCGCTGATGTTTTCCAACCGCTTTTGCTGAATCAGTTCGACGGTGCGTTCGGCGGTAATCGTGTAGGGATCGTCATCTTTCGAAAGCGAGACATACTTATCGTCGTGTTTGACATACGGGCCAAACTTGCCAATGCCGATCACCATCGGTTTGTCTTCAAAAAAGCCGACTTCGCGGGGCAGCGAGAACAGATCGAGGGCATCTTCGAGTGAGATGGTTTCGATTAACTGATCTTTTTTGAGGTTGGCAAACTGCGGTTTGTCCTCGTCAGTGGCTTCCCCAATCTGGACGTACGCGCCGTATTTTCCCAATCGGGCCGACACTTTTTTGCCCGATTCCGGGTGAATTCCCAAATCCCGGCTACCCGGTTTCGACCCCGTCAGGGCGGCACCCTGTACGGTTTCAACGTTTCGGTGGAAGTCGCCGTAGAAATTCTGAATCATGTCCTGCCAACCCATTTTGCCGTTGGCAATCTCATCAAATTCCTTCTCGACGTTGGCCGTAAACTTATAATCGACAATCCCTTCAAAATATTCGACCAGAAAATCGTTCACCACCAGCCCCATGTTGGTTGGGAAGAGCTTGGCTTTTTCGGAACCGTAATTTTCCTTGCCGGTTTTTTCCTCTATTTCGCCCTTTTTCAGAATCAATTCCTTGAAATCGCGCTCTTTGCCGGGCCGGTCTTCCTTGATGACGTACTGACGTTTGACGATGGTCGAAATCGTCGGCGCGTAGGTCGACGGACGGCCGATGCCCATTTCTTCCAGTTTTTTCACCAGACTCGCTTCCGTATACCGGGGAGCGGGGCGGCTGAATCGCTGGGTGGCTTTCATCTGATCCAGGTTCAACACCTGGCCGATGGAGAGCGGAGGCAACATGCCTTTGCTTTCTTCGTCTTCGTCGTCGGTCGATTCCAGATACACTTTCAGAAAACCGTCAAACTTGATCACTTCACCTTGTGCAATCAATTCTTCCGGCGTGGTCGAAATGCCGATGGTCGCTGTTGTCCGTTCCAGTTGCGCGTCCGCCATCTGGGAGGCAATGGAGCGTTTCCAGATCAGGTCATACAAGCGTTGTTCGTTGCGGTCACCGCCGGCGGTTTTAACCGAAAAATCGGTTGGTCGGATGGCTTCGTGGGCTTCCTGCGCCGATTCGGATTTGGTTTTGTATTGGCGGGTATGAACGTACTTCTCCCCAAAATCGGTCGTAATCGCCTGTTTCGCCTTGTCGATGGCTTCCTGCGACAGACTGATCGAGTCCGTCCGCATGTAAGAAATTTTCCCGCTTTCGTAGAGTTTCTGCGCCAGGGTCATGGTCTGCAAAACCGAAAACGACAATTTGCGGGAGGCTTCCTGTTGCAGGGTCGAGGTGGTAAAGGGCGGTGCGGGCGATTTCTTAGCGGGTTTGGTTTCCAGATTTTTGATCGTGAAAATGGCTGCCCGGCATTTGTCCAGAAAAGCGCGCGCTTCGTCGAGCGTGCCGAAATTTTTGGGCAACTCGGCGTTCAGAATCTTGCCGTTGTCGACGATGAACTGGGCCGTTACCTTGTAGCTGGATTTGGTGCTGTGGCCGTCGATTTCACGTTCACGTTCCACAATGAGCCGAACCGCAACCGATTGCACCCGACCCGCCGACAAGGCCATCGAACTGCCCGATTTGATCTTTTTCCACAAAACCGGTGACAACTCAAACCCCACCAGCCGGTCGAGAATGCGCCGGGCCTGCTGGGCATTGACTAAATCAATATCGATCAGACGGGGTGAATCAATGGCGTTCTGAATTGCTTTTTTGGTAATCTCATGAAAAACAATCCGTTTGGTATCGTCTTTCAGACCCAATGCTTCTTTCAAATGCCAGGAGATGGCTTCTCCTTCGCGATCGTCGTCCGTTGCGAGCCAGATGACTTCAGATTCCTTTACCAGTTTCTTTAATTCACTGATAACCTGACGTTTATCGGGAGAGACTTCATAGATCGGACGAAAGCCATTCTGGATGTCAATCGCCATATCATCTTTTGGCAAATCCCGAACATGACCATAGCTCGATTTCACCACGAAATCTTTACCCAGATACCCTTCAATGGTCCTCGCCTTCGCGGGTGATTCCACGATAACCAGGTTTTTTGACATATAGATTCAGGTTGAATGTTAAAACTGCACCGACAATCGGTCCCCACGTCTCGTGCCAAATATAGAAGCAAAAGACGTAATACTTACAAATCTACAGGCGGGAAAGGTGGCCGGGCGGGTGATTGCTGCGTTTTTATAACGATTTTAGGGGGCTAAACGTTCAGGAAAACTAGGTAAAAATGATCAGGTTGAACCGCCCGATTGGGCCTTAAAACCACGTATAGACAATCGCATTGCCGATTTAACCCGCTCGTAGTAACAACGTTGAAGCCCCTGAGTTCGCCGGATGTTGACGCCTTTTAGAAAAGAAATAAATTTATTTGTGAATTGAACCCCTAAAATGCCTAATGTTGAATGATGAAACGATCCGCCATGACCACTTCGGCGGACGATCTTACAGTTTTAATAGCTTCAATTTCTTAAAATGATACTTCTGATTCTGTGGGCGTTTCTGGCGTCCGGCTGTTTTGCATATGGTTTATTTTTCTACAGCGTATTGACTCGATGGCGGTTGATCGATGATTCGGAACCGGTCAAAGGGAGTGATCTGGTGTTGGTCGGCCTGTGTCTGCTCGTTATGTTTGTGCAACTGGCCTCCATTTTTTTGCCCGCTAATCACTATCTGGCGCTGGGTTGGCTGGCCGGGGCGGTTTTGATGGCCGCCGGGTCTCCGGCATCGGTGTCGGCTTATTTCCGTCGATTTACCCGGCAGCAGAAACAGATTCCGCTTTTCTGGCTGTTTGTGGTGGTCGTGCTGCTCTATTCAGCCCTCGAACCCGCCAACATCGACAGTGGTATGTATCATTTGCCTTCCATGCGCTGGTACGAACGGTTTCGGGTCATTCCCGGTCTGGGCAATCTACACGGACGGCTGGCGTTCAATTCCAGTTTTCTGGTTACGTCTGCGGCCTTTGGATTTACGGACTGGGCGGGTCAGACGCTGTTTCCGCTCAACGGGTTCCTGTATCTCGTCGTCTGCTGGCGGCTCTTGAGTCAGATTCGATCGGCCACGCCCGTCCGGTTTTTAGCGGTTGTTATTTTGAGCCTACTTCTTTTTTACCAGATCCGGCAGGTTTTTTCGCCGACGCCTGATGTCTGGGGTGCGCTGCTGCCCATCACCATCTTCCTGATCTGGCTTGAACTTCGACCGGTTTTTTCCATTCGGCACGTCCTGCTCTTCATGTTGGTTTGTGTTTGCATCACCGTCAAACTCGCGACGATTCCCATTGCGCTGGGTCTGGTGCCGCTGGCCTGGGCGGTCAGAAAACAGCTTACCGTCCGTCATTTCGTGTGGCTGGGCGGATTGGGCCTGTTGACGGTTTTGCCCTGGATGGTTCGGACAACGATTCTGTCGGGCTATCTGCTGTATCCATTTCCGGCGTTGGACCTGTTTTCATTTGACTGGGAAATTCCAGTTGAACGGGTGCGTTTTGAAAAGGATTTTGTCGAATTCTGGGCCAAATTCCGGATTATCGAACCGTATTATGATGCTTCGCTCCTAAAAACACCGGCGTCGGAATGGATTCCGGCCTGGTGGCAATACAAGGACTATTATTTCCTGAACAAGCCAATCTGGCTGCTGGCCGTCGTGTCGCCTTTTCTGGCCTTGAGCCATTTTTTCAATCCGGCGCGCCAAACCCGGTTTCAACCACTGGTACTTCCGTATGGAGCCGCTTTGGCCGGTTTTTTGTTCTGGTTTCTGTCCGCTCCGGAATTCCGGTTTGGGTATGCCTTCGTCTGGATGACCGCTTTTTTGCCCATCTTACCGTTCTTTCCGGCTAAAACCAACTACTGGAACATCATGCCCTGGACCAACGCCCTGGTGGTGGGGCTGATCGGCATTTTGTTGGGGTATTATGGCTACGTTATTCTCTGGAAAGAACGATTTCCACTGCAAACCTACGCATTGTTGCCCAAACCGCTGACGTATCGCAGCCACGGGACGGCGACCGAATTGTTCACCCGCCATCGTACCCAAAGCGGTCTGGTGGTGCTGATTCCGGTCAATACCCCCACCGTGCAGAGTTGTTACGAACTGGGGGAGCCCTGCTCTCCCTATTTTTATCCGGATCTGGAATTGCGGGGCCAAACCGTCGCGGATGGGTTTCGGAGTACGCTCGTCAATCGAAATAAAAATTTGTAACCGTTTTGTTAATAAAGTAAATAAAAGCTGTTAAAATAGGGGATAAACTCACTTTCCCCTATGCTTTTATCGATTATCATTCCCGCTTACAACGAGGAAAAAACCATCGGGTTCGTTTTGAAACGAGTGGCCGAAGTCGGCCTTCCTGGTCAGTTGAGTCGGGAAATTATCGTCGTAGACGACGGTTCTACGGATCAAACTGAACCAATTGTCCGGCGGTTTAACGAGGATCATGCCGACACGACTGTACGCTACATCAAACAGCCTGTCAATCAGGGAAAAGGCGAGGCTCTGCGGGTAGGGATTCAATGCGCTCACGGGAATTTTATCATCATTCAGGACGCCGATTTGGAATATGATCCCGAAGAATATGGCCATTTGCTGCAACCGTTGCTGGCGGGTCGGGCGGATGTGGTGTACGGGTCCCGTTTCATGGGCGGGCGGCCACACCGGGTGTTGTATTTCTGGCATACCGTGGGAAACCGGTTTCTGACGCTGCTCTCGAACATGCTCACTGATTTGAACCTGACCGACATGGAAACCTGTTTTAAAGTGTTTCGCAGCGAAATCATCAAATCGATCGATCTGAACGAAAAACGGTTTGGCTTCGAACCGGAAGTAACCGCTAAGATTGCCCGCATACCGGGCATCCGGATCTACGAAGTCGGCGTCTCCTATTATGGCCGGACATATCTGGAAGGAAAGAAAATCGGCTGGCGTGATGGGTTTCGGGCCATTTTCTGCATTTTGAAATACAATTTGCTGGACTGGAAACCCCGCTCGCAAACCGACCTCACGATGGACACCCCGAATGCCATGTCGAGTAGTAATTGACGCCACCGGCCTTGTTTCTACAAATAGGTTTGAAAAAGGGAACAGAATAGCGATAACGTTTACAAATTATCGGGAAAATTCCATCCTGTTTTATTTTAGAATGAAAATCACCTAATTTTGACACGCTCATCGGGAAACTCATTTTCCGGTAGCCGGTGTTGTTTATTTAGATACATTTTACTATTCACTGCTAATTCCTCCTGTCTATGGCTTTTGATTTTGACATGATTCAGCGCGTATACGACGGTTTCGGCGAACGTGTCGAAGCAGCCCGGCAAGTGGTGGGCCATCCGCTCACGCTGTCGGAAAAAATATTGTACGCCCACCTTAGCAACGGAATCGCCCAAAAGGCGTTCAATCGGGGCAAAGATTACGTTGATTTTGCCCCCGATCGCGTGGCAATGCAGGATGCAACGGCCCAGATGGCATTGTTGCAGTTTATGCAGGCCGGCCGTTCCAAAGTGGCTGTACCGTCAACCGTTCACTGCGATCACCTGATCCAGGCTGAAGTGGGGGCTGTGCAGGATCTGGAAAATGCCAACAATAAAAACCGGGAGGTATACGCCTTCCTGGCGTCAGTGTCCGACAAATACGGGATCGGTTTCTGGAAACCGGGTGCCGGGATTATTCACCAGGTCGTGATCGAAAACTACGCGTTTCCGGGTGGTTTGATGATCGGGACGGATTCGCACACGCCGAACGCCGGCGGGTTAGGCATGATCGCCATTGGAGTCGGTGGTGCTGATGCCTGTGACGTGATGGCCGGTTTGCCCTGGGAGCTGAAAATGCCAAAACTGATCGGTATCAAACTGGTTGGTAAATTGTCGGGCTGGGCTTCGGCGAAAGACATTATCCTGCGCGTAGCCGGTATTCTGACCGTTAAAGGTGGAACAGGCTGCATCGTGG
Source organism: Larkinella fluvii (assembly GCF_051857545.1). Classification (NCBI taxonomy): domain Bacteria; kingdom Pseudomonadati; phylum Bacteroidota; class Cytophagia; order Cytophagales; family Spirosomataceae; genus Larkinella; species Larkinella fluvii. The sequence continues at coordinate 694,029 of NZ_JBPZHB010000004.1, forward strand.
AATATTTTGGGGAAGGCGCGGATAGTCTGTCGGCTACCGGAAAAGGCACCATTTGTAACATGGGTGCTGAAATCGGAGCAACGACGTCGATCTTTGCCTACGACGAAAAAATGGGCGATTACCTCCGGGCAACCGACCGCGCCGATGTGGCCGATGCGGCTCATGCCGTTCGTCAGCACCTGCGTTCGGACGACGAAGTATACGCCGATCCGGCTTCTTACTACGACCAGGTGATCGAGATCAACCTGTCGGAACTCGAACCCCACGTCAACGGTCCCTACACGCCGGATCTGGCCTGGCCGCTGTCCAAATTTGCGCAGGCTGTGAAAGAAAACGGCTGGCCTGAAAAACTGGATGTCGGTCTGATCGGTTCCTGCACCAACTCGTCGTACGAAGATTTGACCCGCGCGGCATCCATTGCCCGTCAGGCCATTTCCAAGAATCTGAAAACGCATTCGGAATATACCGTAACGCCGGGCTCGGAACTGGTTCGGTTTACGACCCAGCGCGACGGTTTACTAACGACCTTCGAGCAAATTGGCGGTGTTGTGCTGGCCAATGCCTGCGGACCCTGTATTGGGCAGTGGGCGCGTCACATCGATGATCCGAAACGTCAAAACTCCATTATTACGTCGTTCAACCGGAACTTCGCCAAGCGGAACGACGGTCTGGCCACCACCCACGCCTTTGTGGCGTCACCCGAACTGGTGACGGCGATGGCGATTGCCGGTAGTCTGACGTTCAACCCAATGACGGACAGCCTGATTAGCGAAACCGGCGAATCGGTGATGCTGGACGAACCACAGGGAATCGAATTGCCTGTCAACGGTTTTGCCGTGGATGACGCCGGTTATCAGGCTCCGGCCGAAGATGGCAGCGGCATTCAGATTGCCGTTAGCCCGACTTCGGACCGTCTGCAACTGCTTGAATCGTTCAAAGCCTGGGAAGGAACCGACCTGACGGGCCTGAAACTATTGATCAAGGCGAAAGGCAAGTGTACGACCGACCACATTTCAATGGCGGGTCCGTGGTTGAAATACCGGGGTCACCTCGACAACATTTCGAACAACATGCTGATCGGTGCGGTCAATTTCTACAACGAAAAGACCAATACCGTCAAAAACCAGTTGTCGGGTGAATTTGGCGAAGTGCCTGCTGTGCAGCGGGCTTACAAAGCGGCCGGCATTGGTTCGATTGTGGTGGGTGACGAAAACTACGGCGAAGGCTCATCACGTGAGCACGCGGCCATGGAACCCCGGTTTTTGGGTGTTCGGGCCATTCTGGTGAAATCATTCGCCCGGATTCACGAAACGAACCTGAAAAAACAGGGCATGTTGGCCTTGACGTTTGCCAATCCTGACGACTACGAAGACATTCGTGAAGACGACACGATTGACATTCTGGGTCTGACTGAGTTCAGCCCGAACGGTCAGTTGACAATCCGGTTGAACCATACCGACGGAACGAGCGAAGAATTCCAGGTCAATCATACCTACAACGAAACGCAGATCGAGTGGTTCAAAGCCGGTTCGGCCCTGAACCTGATCAAGCAGAAGCAAAACGCGTAAGTTATTGCGATAAGTGTTTGAAAGCCCTCATTTTGAGGGCTTTCTGCGTTTAAAAGGTTATTTCACAGGGTTTATCAGAGAACATCAGAGTTACACAGAGAAAAAATAACTCTGATGTTCTCTGATAAACCCTGTGAAATAACTCTATACTCCATACACACTTCATCCGTCCTTTATACCGTTTCATCGAAAAAAGAGTTGATTCGTTGGTAAGTTTGCCGGTATCTTAACGCACAAGCCCAGCGTATCCTATGACCTATGAATTCTGGCAACCCATGTTTGTCGGCATGGTAATTTCGATCCTGCTGATCAATGTCGTCCAGTGGGTTACTTACCGGGAGCGGATTTACGGGTTATACACGCTTTACATGTTGACCTGGCTGACCTATTTCGCCATCCGGTTCGATGGCTTCCAGGAAGCGGTTTCTCTTTCCAACAACGATTGGTATTTCATCCGGGGCTGTGCGCCCATGATCGCGTATTTCATTTATTTTGGCTTCACCGACGCGTTTATCGGACTGCGGAAACGCCTGCCGGATTTGTTCCGGATCTTCCAGTATACCCAGCTTTGTATTGCCCTTTACGTGATTCTACAGTTTACCGTCTGTTATCTGCGGGAAGACTGGTACCCCATGGTTTATGACACCGCCCACACAGCCATTCGCCTGGGAATGATCGGATTGGCCGTATACGGGATCTACAGGATTTTGCAATTGAAAGATACCGTCGCGCGGTATTTCATCATCGGCTCGGCCTGTCTGATGGTGGGAGCGGTGACTTCCATGATTTTGACCCATCTGGACACCTATGCCGGACCCAATTCGCCATTCTGGACGGCACCATTGACGGCGATCCAGATTGGCATCATCCTCGAACTGGTTTTTTTTTCGCTGGGACTGGGCTACCGACAGCGAAAAGCCGCCATCCGAACGGCGGTTCTGGAACAGAAAATAGAACGGCAGCAGGAAAAACACGAGCGGAAACAACTCGAAACCGAACTGTCGGTTCAGCAACTCCGGCAGGAAATGTCCGAAGTCCAGATGCGGGCGTTGCAGTCGCAACTGAATCCGCATTTTCTGTTCAATTCGCTCAATTCGCTGTCGTCGCTGATTGCCGATGAACCCGTGAAAGCCGAGCAGTTTGTGGATGAAATGGCCAGTGTCTACCGCTATATTCTGCAAACCAACGACGTTGAATTGACGACGCTGAAACGGGAGTTGCAATTTATTCATTCCTATTTTCATCTGCTCCAAACCCGGTATGCTCGGGGCATTTCCCTCCAAATCGAGGTGGATGACGCCTTTCTGACTTCACGGCTTCCTCCGTTGACGCTGCAATTGCTGGTGGAAAACGCCGTTAAACACAACATCGTGTCCAGCGAGCTTCCGTTGAAAATCCACATTTTCTCGACCGATTCGGCTCTGCTGACCGTTCGGAACAATCTGCAAAAAAAATCAGTCGATCGGGTCAAATCGACCCAGAAGGGTTTGCTCAATATCCTGACAAAATACAAAATGCTGGGCCAACCAACGCCCACGGTCGAAGAAACCGATCGCGAATTTGTTGTCACCCTGCCCTTAATTCCCTAGTAGGGCCGGTTCAGCGGGGGCTTTTTCCGTTTCAGTGAAGTTGACATGGGTTTGGTGGGTTTCATAGGGCAAATTTGCGCTACAGGTAACACATACGTCCAGGCGAAAGTCTTATAAAGAACCACATCATGAAAAATACGAATCGGTTTACCATCGTCGGTGGTGGGATTGCGGGCCTGACCACTACCATTGCCCTGCGAAAAATCGGGATTCGGGCGACGCTGTTTGAAGCTGCACCGGCCATTAAACCGCTGGGGGCAGGGCTCGTACTGGCCGCTAACGCCATCAAGGCATACCAAAAACTGGGCATTGCGGAGGCCATTCTGCCCGCTGGCCGGGTTATCGACACGTTTGTCATTCGGGACCAGCAAGGCCGGGCGATAACCCGTACCGACAGCCGGGCTGTCAGCCAAAGGTACGGAACCGATAATTTTACAATCCATCGGGCTACGCTGCACCGGGTTTTGCTGGATCAACTGATTGGTAATTCGATTACTCTGGGCAAACGGGCCATTTCCATCGATCAGAGCAACGACGGTGTCATCATGCGGTTTGACGATGGAACCATACACCAGACCGATTACCTCCTGGTGGCCGACGGCATTCATTCGGCGATTCGGCAACAGATTTTGCCCGACTCAAAACCCCGGTATGCAGGCTACACCTGCTGGCGGGCGGTGGTGGACGGTACCGGCCTGGATTTAACTGAAGCGACCGAAACCTGGGGCAGCCAGGGTCGGGTGGGCATTGTGCCGCTTGCCAACAACCAGATTTACTGGTTTGCAACGACCAACGCACCCGCGAACGACGGACAGATGCGAACCATTCGGGTCAATGACCTGATGACCCGGTTTGCGGACTATCACGCGCCCATTCCGGAAGTTATTTCCCGAACCACAGATGGCGGCCTACTCTGGAATGATATCATCGACCTGAAACCCCTGCCCCGGTATGCTTTCGGCAATGTGCTGTTGTTGGGTGATGCCGCGCACGCTACGACGCCTAACATGGGACAGGGAGCTTGCCAGGCCATTGAAGACGGGGTGGTTCTGGCCGACGAACTGGACCGGGGCGGTTCGGTTTCCGACGCTTTCAAACGGTTTGAACAACGGCGGCTGAAGCGGACGCATTCGATTGTAGAGAAATCCCGGCGCATTGGCCAGGTAGCCCAGATGCAGCATCCCTGGCTGGCGGCCGTGCGCAATGGCTTATTTCGGATGTTACCGGATTCCCTGAGCGAACGACAGTTGGAAACCTTGTATAAAGTGGATTTTTAAGTATATTTCTGCCCCAACTCATTCTCTATGCATCGGGTTCTGTTCAATATCGAACGCATCGTTCGGCCGTCCAGCGAAGAAAAAACCGCCTTTGAGCAAATCATTCAGTACCGCGTGCTGGCAAAAGATGAGCTGTATGTGCGGGAGGGAGACATGTGCAACACCATCGGCTTCATCGAAAAAGGATGCGGGCGGTTATTTTACGAAATCGACGGCTGGGAAGTGTCAAAAGAGTTTTTATTTGAAAATTCGCTCCTGGGTTCGTTCGTCGGGTTTTTTACCCAGAAACCGTCCCATGTCAATGTGGCGACGGTGGAAGAAACGCACCTGCTCGAAATGCAATACGACGACGTCATGGCGCTTTGCCGAACCTATCCGACCTGGCAACGCTTCGCTACCTTGCTGCTGCAGGACCAGTTGATGCGGGTCGAAAAACGGGAGTCTTCGCTGCTGAAAGAGGCCCCGGAAGACCGGTATCGCCGGTTGCTGGAAGAACACCCGAAAGTATTGAATCGCATTCCGCCGGAATTCGTCGCCAGTTATCTGGGAATTACCCCCGAAACGCTGGGCCGCTACCGGTCGGGTATCGGGGTTTGAAGTATATTTGTGGTTGATTGTGGTGACATCAAATCGTACGGATGAGTTCCGACACTTAAGGTACACGATGCCGTGAATGAAATAAGCAGAATAGAAAACGAAGAAGGGGACATTTACGCCATTTTGCGGTATGAACCCACGAAGAATTACCTTCTGATGAAGTGGATCGGCTTTTGTACCGATGAGGAACTGATGCGGGCGACGCTCAAAATGCTGGATTGGCAGCAAGCCGAGGGGCAGCAGCGGGCATGTCGGTTTCATGTGCATGACACGAAGGAATTTGACGTGGCCTGGGCCGGAACCGTCGACTGGATTGTGAATGATTACTTTCCGAGGGCTTATGCCGCCGGAGTGCGCTACAACATCAGCATTGTGTCGCCGGATTTGTTTTCGAAACTGTCGTCAGAAGCCCTGTTTGAGAAAAGCAACCCGGTGCTTCCCACGAAATTATGCGAAACGCTTTCGGAGGCCGAACGTTTCATTGCCGGGCAAAATCCCAACTCCTAAACCGCCTTTCATGATTACCGTTCGTCATTCCGAATTGATTCGATTGCCGTTAACGGAGGTCTATGGATTGCTGGGCTGTTATGAATACGATATGCTATGGCGCAGTAATTTGTTCGCCATGCAGCAGGACGCGCCCGGCTTGGCCCGCTCGGGCATGAAACTCCGGCAGGAAGTCCGGCTGTTTGATCAGGAAATGACGATTCTGGCCGAAGTGACGGCAGCCGCACCGAACCGGCGGACGGCCCACGAGAGTGTCGATAGTCCGGTTGACCTCTGGGAGCAGCGGTTGTTTGAGCGGGTAGACAAAGAAACCCGGGTGACGTATGAGCTGAGCCTGGAACTCAGAGGTTGGCAGCGGTTGATGGCCCCTTTGTTGATTCACCAGTTGCAGCGGCAGTTTCGGAACGATCTGATCCGGGCCAAACAATTGCTTGAAGAAACCCCAAATCCGCTGATCGAGCTGCCGAAACGGCTTTTGTAGCGACGGTTTTTATTTTCCCATCCACTTCTTAAACTCCGTGGCACGCTCGCGGCTCACCAGCACCTCCTCTTCAGGAGCCGGTTTTAAGGTTAGTTTCAGTTTGTTGTTGAAGTACGGATGGATCTGCTGCACGCAGTTGATGTCGACGATGAATTGCCGGTTGGCGCGAAAAAACTGCAAAGGATCGAGCATCGCTTCGAGTTCATCAAGCGTGTAGTCTACCGAAAATTTCTGATTCGTTCGGGTCCGGAACAGACTGACGCCTTCTTCCGAGTAAAAATAGGCGATGTCGGCCACCTCGATGGGCATCCACTGCGAGAGGTGTTTGACCAGAAACCGTTTGCGGTATTCGGCAGGCTGAATCTGCTGGCGGAGTTGCTGCACTAGGGCATCGATGGCCATGCGGCCGCCGGTTTCGGGTTCGGCGGGGTTGCGCAGTTTGCGGTGTTTTTCCAGACTCGCTTCCAGTTCGTGCCGTTTGATGGGTTTCAGCAAATAATCGATGCTGTTGACCTTGAACGCCCGCAAGGCGTATTCGTCGTAGGAAGTCGTAAAAATAACCGGCGATTCGACCGGCGTCTGCTCAAAGATTTCAAAGCTTTGTCCGTCAGCCAGTTCGATGTCCATCAAAATTAGATCCGGCGTCGCGTTGTTTTGCAGCCATTGGACGGATGCGCGCACGCTTGCGGCCGTTCCAACAATCCGGATGGAATGATCGACGTCCTGCAGCAGTTTGGTCAACTTACGGACAGCCAGTTCTTCGTCTTCAATTACCAGTACATCCATACGAATCGGTCGTTATTTTTTCGGGGAGGTGGGTTAAGGTGTTACGGTTCAAATCGTACCTACAAATAGCAGATTCGGCTCGTTTTTTCCAAATCACCTTCCGCTGAAACCGCAAATTGGTGGGTCAAACCGGTATTGTCCGGCCATGAAATGCATCCTTCCTCAGGTGACGCCAATCCGTTCCTGGAGCAGGGGAAGGGTCACAATAAACTGTCCGTCTTTTTCTTCAATAAAAGGACTGGGTTGTTTCAGCAGCTTGTATTTGGAAGCGATGTTCGACAAACCGACGTGGTTCGATTCCACCCGAACGTTTTTACGCTGCAGGGTATTTTTGATCTGTAAAAAGCCGTCTGTCGTCTCAATTTTGATTTTCAAGGGCTGTTCCGGCAACATCGTATTGTGCTTGACAGCATTTTCGACCAGCATTTGCAGCGTTAAGGGAGGCAGCAAAGCATCTTTGTCCTCCTCCCGAACCACCACCTGCAGAGAGATACCCGGCCCGTAACGGGTTTTGAGCAAGTGGTAGTAGGAGTCGATAAAATCCAGCTCCTTCCGAAGGGGCGTCAGTTCGCGCTCGTTGGTCTGTAACAGGTAGCGGTAAACGCTGGCCATATCGTCGACAAATGCTTCGGCCAGATTGGGGTTTTCGGTGATGAGCGACGAGAGCGTATTGAGCGAATTAAACAGAAAATGTGGATTTACCTGGTTTTTCAATACTTCAAACCGGCCCTGCCATTGCATACGCAGCAAGGCTTCTTTTTCGAGATTGGTTTTCCGCCATTGAATAAACAGGTAAGAACCTTCATAAATGCCAATGTATAAAAAGTGGTAAAAAATCTGAATGCCGATGGTTTCCAGGTAGCTGATAAAGAAATTAACATCCCAATCAAAGGTCGATCCTCCATCGTGCGGATAAATCAGTGTATGACCAAAAAAACGGAGAAAATACCCGATGTTGACCAGGATGGGAAACGCCAGCAGCAGTAAATAAAACCGGTAGCGAGTGTTGGCCAGACCCGGATGCCGGCGCTGAATCCACCGGACGAGCCAGCGGGTTATGTTCCAGCAAATATAACCGGAGGTAATTCCCACAATAAAATACCGGATCAACTCAATGCTGGTATAACTGAGCAGCAGTTTAACCCGGAAAAATAACGCCCCAAAAAAGAACAATACCAGTGGCCCCGTCAACCGAAGGTGGGTATCGTTAAAAGTCATCATAGCATCGGATTAAAAGCCAGGCATTCGGGTTTATTTTAGTTCGTTCGTCATCAGGGGCAGGGTGACACAAAAACTGGTTTCCGTGTTCAGGATTTCCAGATTTCCCTGTCCCAGCAATTGGTATTTTGTGGCGATGTTGGCCAAACCGACGCCATTGGAAGCCACGCGGAGGTTTTTCAACTGCACATTGTTCGAAACAATCAGCCGACCGCTCTGTGTGGTTTCAATGCGAATCTGGAGGGGTTGATCAGAAAGTATGATGTTGTGTTTCACCGCATTTTCGACCAGCATCTGGAGCGTCAGGGGCGGTAATTGCGCTTCCCTGAAGCCATCGGCGACACGCACTTCCAGCTCAATGCCATTTCCATACCGGGTTTTCAAGAGGTGGAAATACGATTCAATAAATCTCAATTCATCGCGAAGGCTGGTCAGGGCGTTTTCGTTGGTCTGCAATAAATACCGGTACACACTCGATAATTCCTCGATAAACAGTTCCGCTTTGTCAGTGTCTTCGTCAATCAGGGACGAAAGCGTATTGAGCGAATTAAAGAGAAAATGCGGATTGACTTGTTGTTTTAAACTGTCGAGCTGGCTTTGTAAGTTCGCTTTTTTAAGCTTTTCGGTTTCGCTGATGGTTTGCGACCATTTCTCAAAGGTATACACACTTTCGTGAACGATGTTGGCGACAATGTTGCCGATGATTCCCAGGGTAATTGCCCAGAGAAGCCGGTTGCTTGCGAAGGTATAGCCCGGAAAATGAATCCACTTATAAACGTAAAACAGAAAAGTTATGGCAACCGAAGACATCAGAATGTGAATCGACAGGGCCAGGCACAGGCGCATCCAGGTCTGGCGAATGTGCGGAAATCGTTTGCGAAGATAAACCGCCGGCACGGCGTGGAGAAAAAAAGCCGGTGTCCAGATCAGTGTCGTCAGCAGCGAAGCTCCCAGAAAAATATCCAGCCGTTGAAAATAGGGTTTCCCGAGCATCATGTAGTTCAGGAAAAGGTAATAACCCGGCAAGAGGCCGAGTGCGATCCAGGTGTCACGGTTGGTATAACGGATAGATTTCAGGCCCACATCGGTAGGGAAAAGTCAGGGTAAATTTACCAAAAAATCGGCACCTTTAACGATCAGTGGCACCCGAACGCTAAACTGCTGACCGTCGTCGGTGATCACCGGGCGCGGCAACCGCAGGAGCGTAAACCGCTCGGTGAGTTGCCGTAAACCGCCGGGCTGCTTGTTGACCTGTACATTTTTTCGCTGAATATTGTTGGTCACGCGTAATACAACCAGCCCATCGTTGATCTGCGTTTCGGCCTGGAGCGAGATCACGAGCGGCCGGTCGGCCAGAATGATGTTGTGGCGGATGGCGTTTTCGATCAGCGTTTGCAGGCTGAAAGGCGGCAGATAACATTCCAGCAAGTACGATTCGATGCCAACGTGCAATTCGATGGCGGGACCATACCGGGTTTTTAAGAGGTAAAAAAACGAATGGATAAAGTTCAGTTCCGTCTGGAGCAATACGAGCTTGCGCTCATTCGATTGCAGCAAGTACCGGTACACACTCGATAACTCTTCCAGAAATTTGTTGGCCTGCTGCTTGTCCTCGGAAATCAGAGCCGACAACGAATTAAGGCTGTTGAACAGAAAATGCGGATTGACCTGACTCTTCAGGCTGTCGAACTGCCCCTGAATCCGGGATTTCTGAATCGCTTCGGCTTCGGCAATGGCTTTGCGGTATTGTTGCAGGTAATAGATGATTTCGTAGGTCGTCCCCAGAATCAGGGAACAAAAGATACCGATTCCGATGTAAGCCTGATAGACGCGGGCCGTGATGGGAATAATGGCCAGCCCGGTCAGATCGGTCAGAAAGATGAACAATGACTGGCACAAAACCGCCAGCAGCCCGTAGCCGGTAAAGGTGATGACAATCCGCCGGAAGGCATGCCGGGCGTCCGGGAATTTTTTGCGGACGAAGTGCACCCAGCTCACGGAACCTTCCCAGGCCAGGGTCATGTAGGCCATGCCAATAAAGACCCAGCCTGAATACAGAACCGGATTGTGCTGGTAATCTTTCAGGTAGAGTATGTTGCCCAACAGCACCATCAGCGGGATTCCTATCCAGCGGAGCCATCGGTCGTTCGGTCTTTCCAACGTCGTCACGTACTTTGCAATGATTTATTATTTTTTGTAAAATAAAGGGGAGTTGACCGTTTGCTCAATACAGAATGGATTGAAACGCCGACTTTTGGGGTTGAATTGAGGTTAGTTGGCCCTAAAGAGTATAAAATCATTTTGAGCGATTAGTTTTACGTAAGAATCCCAGAAACAACCCGAATCCGGCAAAGACATGCTTAAATACAGTTTACTTTTTCTATTTCTTCCCATTTCCCTTTTTGCCCAGCAAACGCCGTCCAACCGTTCCGTTACCGATTCCATTCAACTGGCGGAGGTGACCGTTCGGGGCTACGAGACAAACCGCCCGCTGCTCGAAACGGCGGCATCGGTCAATGTACTGTCTGGCAAAGAATTGAACCAACGGTTTGGCACTCCGGCCCTCGTCCCGGCTTTCAACACCCTGCCGGGCGTTCGGATGGACGAACGGTCGCCGGGCAGCTACCGGCTTTCGATCCGGGGGAGCCTGATCCGGTCGCCGTTTGGCGTTCGGAATGTCAAAGTCTACTGGAACGAATTGCCGATGACCGATGCAGGGGGCGGCACTTACCTGAATGCGCTGGACGTTCGCTCCATTGGCCGGGTGGAAGTCATCAAAGGCCCGTCTGGCAGTTTATACGGGGCCGGAACCGGTGGTACGGTTTTGCTCAGCGGGCAGGCCAGCCCGTCGGGCGACCAGGCCAACCGGGCCGAAGTGAGCGCGCTGGCGGGTTCCTACGGGTTGTCGGGTCAAAACTATACGATTCAAACCGGTCAGAACAATTCGGCTATTTCGTTGAATTACGGGCATTTACAATCGGATGGCTACCGGGCCAACAGCCGGATGTACCGCGACAATCTGTCGTTGAACGCCACCTTTGCCGTCAACCCCAAGCAAACGGTTTCGGTCATGGGGTTATACTCGGATCTGATGTACCAGACGCCGGGCGGGCTAACCCAGTCGCAGTTTGTGGCCGATCCGCGCCAGGCCCGGCCATCGACGCGGGTTTCACCCGGCAGCGCGGATCAGCGCGCTGCCATTTACCAGAAAACCGGGTACCTGGGCTTCTCGCACCAATACCGCTGGAACGACCGCCTTCAGAACACGACGGTTTTGTTCGGTTCGCTGACCGACTTTGCCAATCCGTTTATTACCAACTACGAAAAACGCGCCGATCAGGGCATTGGGGGACGGACGGTGACGCGCTGGCAGATGATTGAAGCGGGCGTTCCCACCCAACTGGTTTTTGGGGGCGAGTGGCAGAACAATTTCACCATCACCCGCAATTATGGCAACCGCCGGGGTCAGCCCGACACGCTGCAGTCAGACGACGAATTCCGGGCGTCGCAGTCGGTTTTGTTTGTCCAGTTGGAAGCGAACCTTCCGTTCGGCATCATTGCCACGGCCGGGTTGAGTCGCAACGAAGTATCGTATCGGTTTACCCGGTTTTCGGATCAGCCCATTGTCCCACAACCGCGTGGCTTTCAGCCGGTCTGGTTGCCGAGGGTGGCCTTGTTGAAGAAAATTGGCGATCACGTGTCGGTTTTTGCCAGCGTCAGCACCGGCTATTCCGCCCCTACAATTCAGGAAGTCCGGCCATCGGCCGGAACCTTTAATCCGACGCTGGAGCCGGAGCAGGGTACCAACATGGAAGCTGCGGTTCGGGGCCAGTTAAACCGGTTTCAGTTCGACGTCGCCGTGTATCAGTTCCGATTGCGGCAAACGATCGTTCGGCGGTCGGTGGAAAGCGGAGCCGAATACTTCATTAATGCCGGGGCTACGAATCAAAAAGGGCTGGAAGCACAACTATCGTATAATCTGGTAGTTCCGAAACCGTCCGGCTTCTGGCAAACCGTCCGGGTCTGGAACAGCACCACGGTGACCAATTACCGGTTTAAGAATTACCAGCAGGGCACCGCCGATGTGTCGGGTAACCGCGTCACGGGCGTCCCCCCGTTGGTGGTCGTCACCGGTTTTGATGCTGAAACCCGGCTGGGATTCTACGCGCACCTGACGCACCAGTTTATCGATAAATTCCCGCTCGATGATGCCAACGCTTTCCAATCCGACATTGCCCGGATGCTGAACGCGACGCTGGGATTCCGGAAAACGCTGGCCAAACGCTGGACGCTCGATGCGTATGTCAGTGGGGATAACCTGCTCGATCAAACCTACAGCCTGGGCTATGACCTCAACGCGTTTGGCGGCCGGTTTTACAATGCCGCCCCGCGCCGGAATTTTACGGGTGGCGTAAGGCTGGCGGTTCGGTGGTAATTGGGTTTACAGTACTCGGTTTACGGTTTTCAGTCGCTGACAAGGCAAGCGAAAGCTACCGGAGACGGTAAACCGAAAACCATAAAAAACATGTCACGAGGAAGCTTTTCAAGGAATACGGGTCAGTTCGCGCTTCTGATTCTGCGGCTGGGCTTAGGTGTCGATCTGGCGATGCACGGTCTGGTGCGGATACCGAAGCTGGCAAAGTTTGCCGATAAAATGGTCGGTGATTTTTCAACTACCATTTTACCCGAGCTTTTGGTGCGGAGTTTCGCATTCACGCTGCCCTTTGTTGAGTTAGCGATTGGCGTGCTGCTGTTCATTGGGGGGCGGTTTCTGGTCTGGGGCGGTTTGCTGGGCGGAATAACGATGACCGCCCTGATTTTCGGAACAGGTTTGCGGGAAGAATGGAATACCGTTAGTATTCAGTTAATTCATGTACTGGCTTTTTACTTTCTGCTGAAGGAAGCAGAAGAGCGGTAATGCCTCACGTTGGCTTCAACCATACGAGCGCGAATGCAATTCCACCGTTTATTTAGGAGTCTGCGTTACTTTTTGACCTGAAAGCGGTCTCAAGTAGGTAGTCATATTCCTAAAATAAACCGAATCTCATGAGTTTACCCGTTCAAGAATTGAAAGGCATTACTGCTGATCTGGCCGAAGCCTTAAAAGCACAGGGGCTAACCAACACTGACGCCCTGCTCGAAGCCTCCAAAACCGTACCTTTGCGGAAGAAACTAGCCGCTACGGTCGGCGTAGAAACCGCCGTGATTCTGGATCTGGCCAACCGGGCGGATTTGAATCGCATAGCGGGGATTGGTGGCGTCTATAGCGATTTGCTGGAAGAAGCCGGCGTCGATACCGTCAAGGAACTGGCCCATCGCTCACCGGAAAACCTCTTTGCCAAAGTTATGGAAATCAACCAGGAACGGCAGCTTACACAGCGGCCCCCGACGCTGGAAAAAATCACCGATTTTATCAACCAGGCCAAAACTTTACCCGCCGGGTTGGAGTATTGATCAAATAATAAATGTAAAATGATGAACGCCAAATGTAAAAGTGAAGAGGGAAGCACCCGGATACTTTTACATTTGGCGTTCATCATTTTACATTTATCATTCATTTATAACGTTATCGACTCGTCTTTTTCTTCGTAAAACAGGTAATTCAGGTAATCGCAATACGGTTTGATCAACCGGGCACCTTTCACGACTTCATCCACAAAATCCGGTTTTATCACCTCCTGATCCGAGTACCGGTGGAGGAAGAACAGTTCTTTCCGGCGCAGTAAACCAATCTCCGGATGGTCGGCCGAATAGCCTTTGGGTGACGTTTTCATCGTTTCGCCGGAAATTTCCGGAAAATACGCTTTGAACTCCGGCGCTTCAATAATGTCCTTCAACTCATCGACGTTGTAGTCGATTTCCTGCCGAAACTTGGCAAGTTGCGCTGGTGTCGGTTGCCACATGCCCGCGCCCAGAAACGTTTCGCCACCGGGTTGCAGGTGAAAATAATAGTCGATTCGACCCGAATGCCGTCCGCCCGGACCCACGGCAGCCGCCAGATTTTTCTTGTAAGGCGCCTTGTCTTTGGAAAACCGGATGTCGCGGTTGATGCGGAAAATGCAATCCTTTACGGCGGTGTTGGGCAGTGGCTGAAACGTTTCGATGCCCTGCAGCAACTTGCTCACAAAGCCTTCAAACTCGGATTTAGCCGCATCGTAGCGGGCGCGGTTTGCCTGAAACCACTCCCGGTTGTTGTTTAAAACCAGATCGTGCAGAAAGTCAAGCGTTTGAACGGAGAGCTGAGAATTAGGTGCGTTTTTCGTCTTCATACAGTTCCAAAGCTAGCCAGAAATAGCGAAGTTTGCACGGAAATTCAATTGTGAATGAGTGAATGAGCGAATGAGTGAATAGCTCCGCTGAAAGCATGATTCTGGCGAAGCTATTCACTCATTCGCTCATTCGCTCATTCACTCATTCAAAAAATATGTCTCGCATTCTCACTGGTATTCAAAGCAGCGGACGACCGCATTTGGGTAATATTCTGGGGGCCATCAAACCCGCCATCAAACTGTCGGAAGAACCCGGTAACGACTCCTTTCTGTTCATTGCCGACCTGCATTCCCTGACGACTATCAAAGACGGTGCCTTGCGCCGGGACTACATCCGGGCGGTGGCGTCGGCCTGGCTGGCATTCGGGCTCGATACGACCAAAAACACCTTCTGGCGGCAGTCGCACGTGCCGGAGCATACCGAGCTGGCGTGGTACCTAAACTGCTTTACGCCGTTTCCGATGCTGTCGAACGCCCATTCGTTCAAGGATAAGTCGGAGCGGCTGGCGGATGTCAACGCCGGTTTGTTTACGTATCCGTGTTTGATGGCGGCTGATATTCTGCTGTATGACGCCAACCTGGTTCCGGTTGGAAAAGACCAGAAACAGCACGTCGAAATGACGCGCGACATGGCCAGTGCGGTCAATCACCAGGTAGGCGAGGAGATTTTCGTTTTGCCCGAATCCCGCATCGATGAACGGATTATGACCATTCCGGGCATCGACGGCCAGAAAATGAGCAAGTCGTACAACAACTACATCGACATTTTCGTACCGGCCAACGAGCTTTATAAAGTGATCAAAAAGATCGTTTCGGATTCGACGCCACTCGAAGAACCGAAAAATCCGGCTACCGATATCACCTTCCAGTTGTATGCACTGCTGGCGGATGAGGCTCAGGTGGAAACCATGCGCCAGAATTACCTGAACGGCGGGTATGGCTACGGCCACGCCAAAAAGGAACTGTATGAACTGATCATCAGCCAGTTTGCCGAAGCCCGCGAGAAGTTCAATTTCTACATGGAAAACGAAGAAGCACTGGAACGCGAACTGCGCAACGGCGAAGAAAAAGCCCGTGCCGTTGCCTCGGTCACGATGGAACGGGTTCGACGGAAATTAGGCTACAATTAATGGCGATTGAGTGATTAAGCGATTGAGTGAAAAATTCGACAAAACTCACTCAATCGCTTAATCACTCAATCACTCAATAAATTTGGAAACGCTCAACCAACTCGACACCGACCTCTTTCTCTGGCTGAACGGCTTGTATGCGCCGTGGCTGGATCCGGTTATGGTGGGGGCCACGATGCGCAATACTTGGATTCCGTTCTATGCGCTGCTGATTGGCTGGTTGATTTTTCAATACCGGAAACGGGCGTTCGGTCTGGTAATGACGTTGGTGCTGGCCGTGGTGTTGAGTGATCAGATGGCGTCTGCGGTCTTGAAACCGCTGACACTCCGGTTGCGCCCCTGTCACGAGCCGGCCTTGCAAAAACTCATTCATCCGGTGCTGGAATGTGGCGGCACCTACGGTTTTGCGTCTTCCCATGCCGCCAACACCTTTGCGCTGGCAATGGCATTGTGGTTGTTGATCGGGAAACGGTTCGGCTGGCTCAGGTGGGTGTTTTTGTGGGCCGCTATCGTTTCCTACAGTCGAATCTACGTCGGCGCGCATTATCCGCTGGATGTTTTGGCAGGTGCCGGGATTGGCGTAATCATGGCTGTTTTTTGTGTTAACGTTTACCGGTATGTAGAGAAACGGTTCGATTGGGCGAAAAAATAAGATGCCTTCGCCTTAAATATTCAATATAATGTTGTAATAATCTTATAATCAATCTTCTACAAGAAAACTTTAAGGTTCTCTTCCCAAGAGTCAAATACTATTTGTATTTTTGCGGACATTTTCGGCACTGATTCAGCACTGAATGGCATCCCTCAACACGGTTAAGATTTTTTCAGGTAGTCAATCGACGTATCTGGCAGAGAAAATTGCCCACCAATACGGCAAGGATCTGGGCGGTTACACCCTTCGTAAATTCAGCGATGGAGAACTATCTCCAAGCTATGAAGAGTCGGTTCGTGGTTGCGACGTTTTTCTGATTCATTCGACAAACCCGCCCGCCGACAATCTGATGGAGTTGTTGCTGATGGTCGACGCAGCCCGTCGGGCCTCGGCTCACTACGTAACGGTTGTTATCCCATACTTCGGTTACGCCCGTCAGGATCGGAAAGACAAACCGCGCGTGGCTATTGCCGCCAAACTGGTGGCCAACATGCTGGCGGCTGCCGGGGCAGATCGCCTGATGACGATTGACCTCCACGCCGGTCAGATTCAGGGATTCTTTGATTTTCCGGTCGATCACCTGGAAGGAACGTCGGTTTTCGTTCCCTACATCCGGAGCCTGAACCTGGACAATCTGCTGATTGCCTCACCGGACGTTGGTGGTGCAGCCCGCGCCCGGACGTTTGCGAAGCATTTCAATGCCGATATCGTGCTGTGCGACAAGCACCGCAAGCGGGCCAACGAGATTGCTTCGATGCAGGTCATCGGGGATGTGGAAGGTGCCAATGTCGTTCTGGTCGATGACCTGATCGATACGGGTGGGACCTTGTGTAAGGCGGCTGAAATTATCCTGGAAAAAGGAGCCAAATCCGTCCGGGCAATCTGTACGCACCCGGTGATGTCGGGCAAAGCGCACGACAACATTACGAATTCGGTGCTGGAAGAACTGGTGGTGTCCGACACCATGCCGTTGCGCCAGTTGAGTCCAAAAGTGAAAGTGCTGACGGTGGCGGATTTGTTCGCCAAAGCCATCGGCCGCATTCGCGATCATGAATCTATTAGTTCATTGTTTATAAATTCTTAAAAGAGAGGAAAGAGGATAGACAAGAGAGGAAAGACAAAAAGCTACGCGCTTGGTGCCATTCTCGACGGTTTAAAATCTTTTATCTCTTGTCTCACATCTAACATCTTATTATAATGAAACAACACGAGATTGTAGGGTATAACAGAGCGAATCTCGGTAAGACAGAGTCGAAGGCTCTTCGTATCGAAGGAAATGTACCCTGTGTATTGTACGGAGGTAAAACCCAGGTCCATTTCTATTCGCCGGCTATCCTGTTCCGCACCTTGCTGACCACGCCAGACGCGTACGAAGTGACTCTGAACATTGAAGGTGACGAATACAAAGCCATTTTGCAGGACGCGCAGTTCCATCCGGTGAACGACCAGATTCTGCACGCCGATTTCCTGGAAATCGTAGAAGGAAAAGATATTAAAGTTGAAGTACCGATTCGTTTTAGCGGTATTTCTCCCGGTGTACAGCAGGGGGGTAAATTGATTCAGAAAATGCGTAAACTGAAACTGAGCGGGCCTTACACGAAGATTCCCGATTACGTTGAAGTGAACATCTCGAATCTGGAACTGGGCAAAACGGTGAAAGTAAGCGCCATCCAACTGGAAGGCGTCGAAATTCTGGATAGCACAGCTCTCCCGATTGCTACGATTGAAATTCCGCGTTCTATGCGGGGAAAAACCGCTTAACACCGGTTTGATTGCTAATAGATTAGACGTAAAAAGCCAGCCCTTATTGATTGGGCTGGCTTTTTTTGGTTTACGGTTTTCAGTTTACGGTGGCTGACGCATGCTCATAAGCACTAGGTATAATGCATCAGCCACCGTAAACCGTATACTGAAAACCGTAAACCAATTACTTCTTCGTCACCCGAATCGAAATCCGGCGGTTTTGGGCGCGGCCTTCTTCGGTGTCATTCGACGCCACCGGATGTTCCTGTCCGTAGCCTTCCGCATCCAGCCGGCTTTTGTCGACGTTCAGATTGGCCAGTTCGTTTTGAACGGATTTGGCCCGGTCACCCGAGAGTTTCAGGTTGGAATCCGCATTGCCGGTATTATCCGTGTAACCGCCCAATTTAATGGCGACACCCGGATAGGCTTTCAGGATTTCGGCGATGTTTTTCAACTGCTCCTGCGACTCGGGTTTAAGCGTGGCGCTGCCGGTTTCGAACGTCAGCCGATCGAAGTCAAACCAGGTTTCTTTATCGACGGCTTTTTCGTCATCCTCGATGAACGCCAGCAGTTTGTTTTCAACACCCCGCTCCGGCAGGCTAAGTTCAGTGCCGTTCGTCAATTTGACCGGTTGAAAAGCGCCCAGATTGGGTGTGCTGACGGTTTCATTGTCAGCCCCGGTTGATTTTTCCAGATCGACGCCTTCCATGCCGCCCACTGCAACCTGACCTTCCTGCACAAATTCCGTGGTTTCAGTCGATTGCACGGCGATGTATGGCGCAATGACCAGCGATACAATCGACATCAGCTTGATCAGAATGTTCATTGAAGGGCCGGAAGTGTCTTTGAACGGATCACCAACGGTATCACCCGTTACCGACGCTTTGTGCGGTTCCGATTTTTTGTAATATATCTGCCCGTTGATTTCGACGCCTTTCTCGAAAGACTTCTTGGCATTGTCCCAGGCGCCACCGGCGTTGCTCTGGAAAATCCCCATTAAAACGCCGGAAACCGTAACCCCTGCCAGAAAACCGCCCAATACTTCGGGGCCGAAAATGAAACCGACGATGACCGGTGAAATCAAGGCGATAGCGCCCGGCAGAATCATTTCGCGAATCGACGCCTGGGTTGAAATGGCGACGCATTTTTCGTATTCCGGTTTGCCGGTTCCTTCCAGAATGCCCGGAATTTCGCGGAACTGACGACGAACTTCCTCCACCATTTTCATGGCAGCCCGGCCCACGGCGGCAATCGCCAGCGACGAGAAGATGAACGGAATCATCCCGCCGACGAAAAGGCCGGACAACACATCGGCTTTGTAAATGTCGATGCCGGTAATGCCCGAAACGCCCACGAAAGCGGCCAGCAGGGCCAGCGACGTCAGGGCGGCCGAGGCAATGGCGAATCCTTTACCGGTGGCAGCCGTCGTGTTTCCAACGGCATCCAGAATGTCGGTGCGACCCCGAACTTCTTCGGGGAGTTCGCTCATTTCGGCAATCCCACCGGCGTTATCGGCAATCGGACCAAAGGCGTCGATGGCCAATTGCATGGCGGTCGTCGCCATCATCCCGGCGGCTGAAATGGCCACCCCGTACAGACCGGCAAATTTGTAAGAAATAAAAATACCGGCGGCCAGCGTCAGAATTGGCAAAACCGTCGATTCCATCCCTACTGACAAACCGCCGATGATGTTGGTCGCGTGACCGGTCGACGACTGGCGAACGATGGTCATCACCGGACGGCGACCCATCGCGGTGTAATATTCGGTAATAATCGACATCAACGCCCCGACCACCAAACCGGTGACAATGGCGTAAAACACATCGAGCCGCGTGAACTCAACGCCCCGGATTTCCAGGATGCCGGTGGGCAGAACCGCGTTCACCAGAAAATAGGACGCAACGACCGTCAGGATGATGGATGCCCAGTTGCCCATATTCAGAGCCGCCTGCACGTTGCCGTTGTCGTCTTTTACCCGCACAAAATAGGTGGCAATGATGGAGAAGATCAACCCCATTCCGGCAATCAGCATGGGCAACACGATGGGCGCGTGACCAAAAATGTTGCTCACATCTGGAATCCGGATTTCCCGACCCAGTACCATCGTCGCCAGAATCGTCGCCACGTACGAACCGAACAAATCAGCACCCATCCCGGCTACGTCACCGACGTTGTCACCCACGTTATCGGCAATGGTGGCCGGGTTTCGTGGGTCATCTTCCGGAATACCGGCTTCTACTTTTCCCACCAAATCTGCACCGACGTCGGCCGCTTTGGTGTAAATACCGCCCCCAACGCGCGCAAACAAGGCAATAGACTCGGCACCCAGCGAGAAACCGGCCAGCACTTCCAGGGTTTTTTCCATGGGAATTCCGTTCACATCGCCGGTGGCTCCCACATAAATGGAATAAAAAATGATGAATAAAACGCTCAGCCCGATCACGGCGAGACTGGCCACGCCGATGCCCATCACCGAGCCGCCGGTGAACGAAACCGCCAGCGCGCGGGTCAGGCTGGTCCGGGCGGCCTGTGCCGTGCGAACGTTCGCTTTGGTGGCGATTTTCATGCCGATGTACCCCGCGAGAGCCGAGGTGAAAGCCCCGATGGCGAAGGCAATCCCGATGGGCCAGTCGGAGTTTTCAACTAAAGTACCGGCAAAACTGAGCAGGAGGGCAACAAAAACACCGAAGATTATGAGGACCCGCCATTCGGCTTTTAGAAAGGCAATGGCACCGTCGGCGATGTAGGATGCGATCTCCTGCATCCGTTCGTTACCAGCATCCTGGCGCGAAACCCATACAAATTTGGTGTACATCACCACCAGGCCAATGAGACCCAGAATGGGAACAAGGTAAATACTCGAATTCATGCTGTAAGATTAATGAGGTTTAATTTTTGCAAAGTCGCAAATATAATTGGATTGACAGCAATTGAAAATCGGTAAACTGGTTTTGATAGATTTTTTAGAGAAAAACTGTACTTATTTTTAGGGATCAAAAAAAACGGGCTTTTAATTCAAAATGCGCCGAAGCCGGTAGTAATTCGTTCGGTTACCCTGACTATTTTTGTTATTCATGTGACTGCTTCCTTCTGATGATCAACCGACACTATTTGCGATTCTGCTGCTATACCGCGTTCGTTCTCACCGCGTTCGCTTCCCTTTCGTTCGGGCAAAACAAACCAGCCGCGGCCGGAACCATCTTGCAGGGGCTCAAAAAACTCAATGTAGTGGGTTCCGTACTGTATGTGGCAGCCCACCCGGACGACGAAAATACGCAGTTGCTAACGTATCTGGCCAATGAGCGACTGCTCCGGACCGGCTACCTCTCCATGACGCGGGGTGACGGTGGGCAGAACCTGATCGGACCCGAGCAGGGCGAATACATTGGCGTGATCCGGACGCAGGAATTGCTGGCCGCCCGGCGCATCGACGGCCCGGATCAGTTTTTCAGCCGGGCCAACGATTTCGGCTTTTCCAAATCGACGGACGAAGCCGTTCGGATGTGGGGGCAGGAGCAGGCCCTGGCCGATGTGGTCTGGATGATTCGGAAATACCGCCCGGATGTGATCATTACCCGGTTTCCGCCCGACAGCCGCGCCGGTCACGGACACCACAGCGCGTCGGGGTATCTGGCTGAGGAAGCCTTTAAGATTGCCAACGACCCGACCAAATATCCTGAGCAGCTGAAGTGGGTGAAACCGTGGCAGCCCAAACGGATTTTCTGGAACGTGTTTATTCCGGGGGCGTTTATGAGCAACAAAAAACCGGACGAACCGGGCGTGATTTCGGTGGAAACCGGTCTCTATAATCCGTTGCTGGGAAAATCGTACGGTGAAATTGCCGCCGAAAGCCGGAGTCAGCACAAAAGCCAGGGTTTTGGCGTTCCGGCCAATCGGGGTGTTAAAATCGATTACCTGGCCCTGAAAGGCGGAGAACCGGCCCCAAACGACCCCTTCGATGGCGTCGATCTGAGCTGGAAACGCGTTGCGGGCAGCGAACCGGTGCAACAGTTGATCAATCAGGCGATTGCCAACTTCAAGCCCGAAAAACCGGTGGCTTCGGTGCCGGTTCTGGTGCAGACGTACAAAGCGCTCAGTCGGCTTGATACGGCCAATATTTACGTCAAAACCAAACGCCTGGAAATCGAGACGCTGATTCAGCAGTGCATTGGTCTCTGGTTTGAAACCAACCCCGGCAACTACGCAGCCGCGCCCGGTGAAGCCATTCGGGTGACGAGCAGCGTGGTGAACCGCACCGACTACCCGGTCAAGCTGATCGGCATGCAAATGCCCGCGATCCACAAAGATACGGTTACGAATCTGGTTCTGAAGCCGAATGATGTGGCTGCGTTTACAACGACGGTGAGCATTCCGGCCAACCAGCCGATCTCGCAGCCTTACTGGCTGGAAAAACCGGTGATGAAAGGCTTGTTTCAGGTGAGCAACCAGGCCCTGATCGGCTACCCCGAAAATCCGCCTGCTTTCACGACGCTTTACACCTTCGACATTGATGGCCAGATATTTACCTTTAGCCGTCCGTGGAGCTACAAATCGACAGATCCGGTGGATGGCGAAATCTACCGACCGTTTATCATCCAGCCGGCCGTCATGGCGAACCTAGCCGAACGGGTTTACGTATTTGCCGACAATGCGCCCAAAACCGTCGATGTAATTTTGAAATCCGGTCGGGCGAACGTTTCCGGGACGTTGAAGCTCGAAGTTCCAGCGGGCTGGCGGATCGAACCGGCGCAACTGCCGTTCGATCTGAAAGAAAAGGCGCAGGAAGTGCGGGTGTCGTTCCGGGTATTTCCATCGGCGGCCTACAGTGAGGGCAAACTGCGCGCCGTGGTCAGCACTGAATCACCCGAAAAAACCGGGTATGCCAGCAGTTTACGGGTGGTAGCATACAAGCACATTCCAACTCAGACGTTGTTTCCGGCGGCTGAAGCCAAACTGGTGAAACTGGACGTCAAGGTAAAAAGTAAAAACATTGGGTACATCGCGGGAGCAGGTGACGAAGTTCCGGCAGCTTTGCAGCAGATTGGTTGTCTGGTGACTCCGCTAGGACCCCGCGAGTTGAACGCCGATCTGGCGCGGTTCGACGCCATTGTGGTGGGCGTTCGGGCCTACAACACCGAAGAATGGCTGCGGTATTACCAGCCGAAGCTGATGGATTACGTCAAAAATGGCGGCACCATGATCGTCCAGTACGTAACCCCGGGTGGTTCCTTCATTCAGAACGGATTGAAAGTGAATCAGATCGGGCCGTATCCGTTCACCGTTGGCCGGGATCGGGTCACGGAAGAGGATGCCAAGATGACGTTTTTAAAACCACAGCACCCCTTACTCAATACGCCCAACAAGATTACGGATCAGGATTTCAGTGGCTGGGTGCAGGAGCGCGGCATCTATTTTGCGCAGGAGTGGGACAAAGCGTACGAACCCATTTTTTCGGCGCATGATACCAACGAAGCTGCCAAAGAAGGGAGTTTGATTTACTGCAAATACGGAAAAGGCCACTTTATGTACACTGGTCTGGTGTTTTTCCGGGAATTACCGGCGGGTGTTCCAGGAGCCTATCGTTTATTCGCCAATATGATTTCGGTTGGGAAATAACTCAGGCATCAGCAGAATGTGGCAAATCTGGATTGATACCGGTGGAACCTTCACGGATGGTATGGCCACCGATCCAGAGGGTACTGTACACCGCACCAAAGTACTCAGCAGCAGTTGTCTTCGGGGAATAATCACGTCTGATAATAGGCTTAAACTGGACGCGCAATGGCTTCAGGCTCCCATTTTCAACGGATATAAATTGCGAATTCTGGAAACCGGTGAAGAAGCAACGGTTTTAAGCCTGGATTTATCAGGTAATCTTCTGTTGGATAAACTAATAAACCCCCAAAGTGAAGTAACGGTTGAGTTATTCACGGGGGAAGAAGCACCGGTTTTAGCCACTCGATTACTAACTTTAACACCGTTAGATAAACCGTTTCCGTCGATGGAGATGCGTCTGGGTACGACGAAAGGAACCAACGCTTTGCTGGAACGAAAAGGCGGTCGGGTCGGCTTGATTGTTACGAAAGGATTCAAAGATTTGCTTAAAATCGGGACGCAGCAACGGCCTCATCTTTTTCAACTGGACATTCCTCCGGCGGAGCTTGTATACGAAACCGTGTGGGAACTGGATGAGCGAATGGATGCCGATGGGCAACCGGTTAAGCCCCTGGCAGACGATTCGGTGACCCAACTTCTGGAACATCTTCAGTTGACCAAATCGGAGGTCGTCGCCGTTTCCCTGATGAATGCCTACCGAAACCCGGCGCATGAGCAGCAGATGGGAGCAATGTTGCGCAAAGCCGGTTTTCTGGTGACGCTTTCCAGTGAGCTTTCCTCCGCCATTCAGTATCTGCCTCGTACGCAAACGACGGTGGTCGATGCGTATCTGACCCCGGTTTTACGTTCGTATTTGTCTAATTTAACCCGGCAACTGGGCGGAAACCCTGTTCGGGTGATGACCAGCGGAGGAGGGCTGGTGAAAGCCGACCTGTTTCAACCCAAAGACAGTTTGCTGAGTGGCCCCGCCGGTGGGGTAATTGGCGCCGGGCACGTTGCCAAAAGCCTGGCTGGTTTTTCGATTCATCGCACGCTGACACTCGATGTCGGCGGCACCAGCACCGACGTTGCCCGGTTCGATGGCCGGGTCGACTACCAGTTTACGACCAAAGTAGGCTCATTTGAGCTGCAATCGCCCTCGCTGGCTGTGGAAACCGTGGCGGCTGGGGGTGGTTCGGTTTGCTGGTTCGACGAAACCGGATCGACGTTCGGGCAATTGCGGGTGGGACCACAGAGTGCGGGCGCGTCGCCGGGTCCAGCCTGTTACGGAGCGGGTGGACCGTTGACGATTACGGACGTCAATCTGTTACTGGGACGGCTGCATCCGGCCTTGTTTGGCATTCCGGTTCAGGTCGAAAAGGCAAAGGCGGCTTTGCAACGGGTTCAGAAACAGGTAGAAGAGAAAACCGGTAAAGCCGTTGAAGAAGAAAGCCTTTTGCTGGGATTCGAACGGATTGCCAACGAAACGATGGCCGGGGCGATTCGTAAAATTTCCGTGGCCCGCGGGTTTGATCCGAGAGACTACGCCTTGCTGGTTTTTGGGGGTGCCGGGGGCTTGCATGGTTGCGCCGTGGCTCAATTGCTGGGTATTCAGACGCTGATTCTTCCGTTCGACGGCGGTTTGCTGAGTGCGTATGGGATCGGTCAGGCCCGGATTGAGCGGATGGCTGCCCGGCAAATCCTGCAATCGCTTCAAAAATCCGCGTCCGAACTAAAACTGGTGGTCAAAGAGTTGATCACAGAAGCAACAGCGGTTTTACGTCAGGATATTGGTAAACAAACGGCTGTTGAGGTGAGTAATGTTCTGTTTTTCATGCGATTGAAGGGCCAGGAAAGTGCGATCGAAGTCCCGTATACCGGAATGATGGACCAAAAAACCGGGTTGATTTTGGACCTGGAAAAGAACCTTGAAGCCCGTTTCCGCGACCGGTATCAGCAGCTTTACGGTCACTTTCCGGCCAACCGGGTGATTGAGCTGGAAAGCATTCGGGTCCTTGTCAGTGAACAACGTTTACGTGCGTCACCCAGCCTAACTAAGGTACCTGACTTACCGGCCACCCCGGCTTTTTCTGTCGGGTCGGTTCCTGTTTATGAGTGGATAACGCTACCGGAAGGTGCGTTTTTCAAAGGCCCGGCCTTGTTATTGAATACCACATCGTCCGGATTTCTGGAAGAAGGCTGGGAAGTTACCATCGGCCCGAATCGAAATGCCGTCGCCCGATATACGGGTGAGTCTCAAACCGCCGATGCCCCCTTGCTGGAAGCGGCTCAAACCGAATTGTTTGCCCGCCGGTTTACGGCGATCGCCGAGGAGATGGGCGCTCAATTGCAGCGAACGGCTTTTTCGGTGAACGTGAAAGAGCGGCTGGATTTTTCCTGTGCCTTGCTGAATGGAAAGGCCGAATTGCTGGTTAATGCGCCCCACATTCCGGTACATCTGGGAAGCCTGGGGATTTGCACGCGTCTGGTCTTGAACAAGCTGTCGCTGGGTCCGGGCGATGTTGTGATCACCAACCACCCCAAATACGGCGGATCGCATTTGCCCGATGTGACCTTAATCGCGGGTGTTTTTACCGAGAAAAATGAATTAATTGGCTACGTCGTCAACCGCGCCCATCACGCCGAAATTGGCGGGAAAGTGCCCGGTTCAATGCCGCCTGATGCCACACGACTGATTGAAGAGGGTGTGGTGCTGGAACCGCAATACCTTATTAAAAACGGCAATTTTTTGTGGGAAGACGTCCAGAAACGGTTTACGGAAGCCACTTTTCCAACCCGCTCGCTGGCCGAAAACCGGGCCGATATCGAAGCCGCGCTGGCGTCACTGCGGGCCGGAGAAACCGCTTTGCAGGCTTTGGTTGGTCAGCACGGGTTAGCAACGGTTCACGGGTATATGTACCGTCTTCAGCAGGCGGCTGCTCATTCATTAAAACCGGTTTTGGAGCAGTTTGCCGGACAAACCTTTTCGGCGCAGGAGTCGCTGGACGATGGTCATCGGATTAATGTCAAAATTGTTGTTGAGAAGGAGTCGATTCTTATTGACTTTGCCGGTACGTCGCCCGTTCATCCCCGCAATTTGAATGCAAACCTGTCCATTTTATACAGTGCGGTTTTGTATGTGCTTCGGTTGTGGTGTGGGCAGGACATACCGCTCAATGAAGGTCTGATGGCCCCGGTTTCGCTTCGGTTGCCCGACGGTTTTCTCAATCCGACGTTTTCTGATGATCCGGCAGCCTGTCCGGCTGTGGTGGGCGGCAACACCGAAGTCAGCCAGCGGCTGGTGGACACCTTGCTGAAAGCCCTGGGGTTAGCTGCCTGTAGTCAGGGTACGATGAATAATTTTCTGTTCGGTAATTCGGCGTTTGGCTATTACGAAACCATCGGCGGGGGCGCGGGGGCCGGACCCGGTTTTGCGGGCCGTTCGGCGGTTCATCAGCACATGACCAACACCAAACTCACCGATCCGGAGGAACTGGAACGGCGGTATCCGGTGCGCCTGCATCGGTTTGACATTCGGACCGGTTCGGGTGGAGCGGGCGTGTGGCCCGGTGGTGACGGTATTGTCCGGGAAATCGAATTTCTGGAACCCGTTCAGGCCACTTTGCTCAGCCAGCACCGGGTAGAAGCACCGTACGGATTGAAGGGCGGAGAATCGGGGCAAACCGGAAAGCAGACGCTGATTGATCCGGATGGAACCGAAACCGCCTTGCCGGGCATTTTTACACGCGCCATGACCCCGGGCGAACGGATCCGGATTGAAACGCCGGGCGGTGGCGGTTATAAAAGTCCGGAACCCGACCTAACCTAACGCTTAACGCTTCATTCTTAACTCCTCGCTCTGTGCCAAAATCCCTTTCCTTTCGTTCCGGTCTCGGAAGTGTGTTGTTCTGGTCGGTCATTTCAGCGGCTTTCATTGGGCCCGGAACGGTCACGACCTGTGCCATGGCGGGTTCACGCTTCGGGCTGGATTTACTCTGGGCGCTTACCTTCTCGACCATCGGCACGATCGTTTTGCAGGAAGCAGCCGCCCGGATCACCATCGCTTCCGGCTTAAGTCTGGGGCAGGTGGTGGCCCGGTCATACGGAACCGGGAGCCGTTGGATTGCGGGTGCGCTGCTTTTTTCCATCGTGTTGGGGTGTGCCGCCTATCAGGCCGGGAACATTCTGGGGGCGGTGGCAGGGTTATCGATGATCATTCCAGTTTCACCAATTTGGTTGACCGCTGGAATCGGGCTGGTCTGCATTTTTCTCCTCTGGCAGGGCTCCACACGCCTGATTGCTAATTTTTTGGGCGTGGTTGTTTTCGTCATGGGCATTGCGTTCGCCTACGTGGCAACCCGAAGTGACGTGTCAGCCGGTATGTTTGTGAAGGCCTTGGTGGTGCCGGTTGCCTCCGCCGATTCGTTTGTGCTGGTCATTGGCCTGATCGGTACGACCATTGTTCCGTATAATCTGTTTCTGGCATCAGGGCTTGGAAAGGGGCAGTCGCTGGCAGAAATGCGCTGGGGAATCGGACTGGCGGTGCTGATTGGCGGTCTCATTTCCATGGCGATTCTGGTGACTGGAACCCTGGTAACCGGCGAGTTTTCATTTCAGAATGTCGCCGACGCCCTGGCCAACCGGGTTGGAGGCTGGAGTCGGCGTCTCTTTGCATTTGGCTTGTTTGCTGCCGGTTTTACGTCGGCCCTGACGGCCCCAATGGCTGCTGCGGTAACGTCCCAGAGTTTGCTGGGCTGGGCCGGTTCTTCCTGGCGGTATCGGTTGGTATGGCTGGGGGTCATGGGTGTAGGGCTGGCATTCGGGCTGATGAATGCGCGGCCCGTTCCGGTTATCATTGTGGTTCAGGCCATTAACGGGGTTTTACTGCTGGTGGTTACGCTATTTCTGTTTCGGGCGGTGAACGACAAAAAACTCATTCCGGAAGCTTACCGGAATTCAGGACTGCAAAATCTGGCGATGCTGGTGGTGGTGGCCGTCTCACTGCTTTTTGGCGGCTGGAACGTGTGGCTGGCGGTTCAGAATTGGCTGAAGTAACAGATTAAACCCGTTCCCGTTCGTTCATCACAAAACCTTTTGATTTTGGTTAAGGAGAAGTGTATCTTCGATTAATCAAACAAATGATGGTATGAAAACGGGGAAAACGATACAGGCTTTGTCGATTTCAATGGCGTTGCTGGCCGGATTAAGTGGCTGTGCGACAAAAGTATACCAACTCAAACCGGTTTCCGGCGATGTGGCCCTGATCGACGGTCGGCCGACGACCAAAGCAGAGCGGGACGGTATTGTGGTCGTGGCTTCCTACGAGCGACTGGATTTGCAGTATGTGGCGCTGGATATTGAAGTAAAAAACAAGACGGACCGCCCGTTCGAGGTCAATCCGGCCAACTTTGAATACACGGCCCTGGATGAAGAACAGCACACGGTTTTCCGGACGGCCAGTTCGCCCCAGAAACCGCTCATGTTTTCGGCCGCCGACCCCATACACGAAGCCGACCGCACGGTTTACAACCAGGAGCGGGAGGTGAAACGGCTCAAAACCGCTAAAGTCATCAACACGGTTTTGCTGGTGGCGGCTGTGGCCAGTGATGTCGCCAGTTCGTCGTCGCGCAACAACCAGCGGCCCGAACGCTGGGTACAGAACCGGGTTACCCACAACAATATCTACTCCGCTATTCAGGCCAAACGCATCATCGACCACGGAATGTTTGCCGACCGGATGCAACGCTACGATTACGAATCCTACCGCTGGAAGGAATTAGCGCTCAAACCCACGACCTTACAGCCCGGCGAATCCGTTCGGGGCCTGGTGTATTTGCCCATGAGCCGCGATGCCAAACACCTGCTGGTCAACTACCCGGTGTCTGATTATGAATCGGTTATGATAACCTTTCAGCAGGAATGGGTGAAAGCGGAAAAGCGGAGGAGGTAATGTCAATCTTCCGAACTACCAGACAAATTTCTTTGTTTTATAGACAAATTTCCTAAATTTGTCTATCGTAAAACTTCATAAACGGATGGCTGCTAGTATTTATTCTGTGCCTCAGGATCGAAACAAACTTGTGTTTTTGGCAATGAAAGGGATTTCCGCAACTACCTTTTTTAGAATTGCTGATCTGACGGGTTATAAAAAAGATCAATTGGCTGAAGTATTCAACACATCCGTCAAGACTTTCCAGCGTTACGAACGAGAAGATAAAAAACTCAATCCACAAGATAGTGAAAAAGCACTGAAAATCATTTCCCTGTTTGAAAAAGGTGTGGATGTGTTTGGTTCCATGGAGCATTTTCGTCGCTGGATGGATAAACCGGCTTACGGCCTGGGGGATCAGGTTCCGTTTGAATTATTGCATACATCAGGAGGTATCGACTTGATTATGGATGAATTAATTCGGATTGAATATGGTGATTTAGCCTGATGCGCGTTTACAGAATTACAAAAGCCCGCTATGCAGAACGACTGATCGCTTCGGGAGGGGTAGCCCGATGGAATTCGAGGGGACAGTTTGTTATCTACACGGCTGCAACGCGGGCGTTAGCCTGTCTGGAAAACGTTGTTCATTTAAGTGGCGAGGGATTACTGGCCGATTTCAGGGTAATGGTTATTGATTTACCTGATCACCTACAAATTGAAACAATTTCTCCCGATCAGTTACCACCGGACTGGTTCACTTTTCAAAACTATTTTGTCTGTCAGCAAATTGGAAATGACTGGCTGCAAAACAGCAGATCACCTGTATTGAAGGTTCCATCCGCCATTATTCCGAACGAATGGAATTACCTTCTTAATCCGGGTCATCCTGATTTTTCGCAGATTGATTTAATTCAGGCTGAGCCCTTCGTTTTTGACCCGCGTATTAAATCGTAACATGCAGAAACGGTATCCCAACCAGCTTTCCTACGGAGCCAATAATCTCGTCGTGGCTTTATCCGAAACCGAAGTGGCCAAGGTTTTTCGGGGGGATACGCGTTCGGATATTGGATCCGAAGCCGAAAAGCTGAAGATTGCCAATCAGATTAATGGATTGGTCGCCCGGTTTATACGACTGGATTACGACGAAGCGAACGAGTGGGACATGTTAGTAATGGAAAGGTTATATCCTCAAGATTTTCGCGGTATTGAAATTTCGAAACGGGAGTTGTTGCTGGATGTTTTTGAGGATGAATTAACAGAACTGCACAAGGCCGGTTTTGTCCACCGGCATCTCCGTCGCCCTTCCGATCAAAGTGGGGAGAAATACGATAACATTCTGTTGACTGATAAAGGGTTACGGCTGATTGATGTCGGAATTTCGGCGTTGAAGACTCAGGTGGGCGAGAAGCTGTTTGGAAAATACCTGGAAGTTGAATTGAGCGAGTTGAATGAGTTCAAGGCGTATTTTTTAAGCCGATGAATCAGTACTGTACGAAGGATTTGATCTTCCGGGATAAATAGCTAAGTATTTGTTGTTCTTTGATCTACTGGATTTTCGAAAGCGATGGATAAACCAATTATTCAGAGTCAATCGGTTTTGGCT
>NZ_JBPZHB010000005.1:0-55625 GCF_051857545.1 Larkinella fluvii
GTGCCGGAGGTACGCAACTAAGCCTATATCGCGTACCTCCGGCACGCCTGGAGTGCTCAGAATACGCATTTGCTATTAACATCAGACCCCTCCGGGGTCAATAATCTCATAGTTCAAGTTAACTTAGTTATTTCTTCATAAACTTCATAACCCGCTGCGGTTTATTTTTCGACTGCACCCGTAGCAGATACATACCCGTTGGCAATTGCCGCACATCGATTAACCGCTTATTCTGCTGGATTTGAATCGGTAGAGTCAGGCTTGCTCCGTTAATGGTCGAAATGCTGATTTCGCTCTGTTCATAACCGGATGGCAGGTTCAGTTGCACCTGATCGGTTGCCGGATTGGGTTGTAAAGTTGGTAAAATACCTTCCTCAACCCTTTTAACCTGCGCAAGCTGCGAGGTCACACGAGCACCGTTAGGTTTTACCGGCTCAATCAGCCAGTCCTGATCGAGCTGATTATTGGCGGCATACGAGAACGCCCGCAAGATACTGTTTTTCGACGTTATTCGTTTGGGCGGTTTGGTTGCCATCATGGAAGTAAATGTAGACCAGCCATCCCCGCTGGGTGAAGCTTGAATCTTCCAGGATTGATTTAGGGCATCGAGTGGCTTGAAGAGGATCAATGGTGTGTCGTCAGCAGTTGAAGCACCATTTACATCAATATAGCGATTCGAAGGCACCGATTTTATCCGATAACTGCCATCGCCATTGAGCAGAAACTGCCAATAAGAATAGATGTTTAGAGGAGGCTCCATCTGATTTAAGCCGGTTCCATCGGCGGTCAGATACCGCAGATTTTGGCGGGACTTAATAGTATAGTATTTCCCTTCTTCTACTGGTGCATGAATGGCAAGATTAAAACTCCACCGAGTTTTTTCATCAAGTCTGACTTCATAGTTGAGCCTCACATTATTATACGCCCAGGTTTTCAATGCCAGCACATTATCGCCAATCGCGGGATTACCCGAAGAGAGAGAGGGGCCATTCTCGGTACTTCTTGTTTCTACTGGTCCTGTAGTAACATACTCTATAAGGCTACTTTCTTTTTTCCAAACATCCACGTAGGATTTGAGGTAAAGCAGCGTCGGTGGCGATGTCATCTCAAACTGGACAGCCTCATTGGGAGACCCGGCTAACTGGCTATATTCCGGAGCCAGCTGGGTAGTAGTTTCAGTATAGTAGTCAAACCGGTATTGATCGTCCGTGATCAGGGCACCTGGATAGGGCACCTTGCTACTGTTAAACACATAGGTGAAAGTCGCCGGTGAAATTTGTTGAGCATTTAAATTCCCCGATCGCGACAGGTAGATACGATTGGCGTTCAGATAAGCTTCAAAAAAAGGGTGGTAGGTATGCTGAATGGTGGACAAAGGTAAAATTCCATTCACTTTAAACCGGGTCGAATACCAACTTAAATTCGGCGTTTTCGATACAGTTAGAAGCCATTGATTAACTGGCACCGTTTCCTTCCCTTCAATCGTCACCGATGAAATCCCCAGGTGGTCATAAAAAGGCTCGTTTTTTATTTGATCCAAGTCTACAGAAATTAGGTTATCGTAGGTTAATTGGGATGGATCTATCGAGGTAGGCAACGCTACTTCAGTGGTATTTACATACTTATCAAAATAAGAAAAATCCGGGGTAATGGGTTTGACAGTTAAAAAGCTCTGCGGATAATTCTTGTCCCGCAAGGCCTTTAGCGCAGCAATACCCTGATTATTGGACTGGATCAACCGATCATAACAAAGCTGCACGTCTTTGTTGTACGGTTTGGGCACATTTCTGAGAATAACTCCTAAATCGGTCTGGATTGCTTTCTGAACCAACGCGGCCAAATCGTATTCTTCTTGATAATAGTCACTCAGTAGATAACGGTTGGAGCGCTTCGGAAGAGCCTGGTATTAATAGTCTAGACCCCGGTAAAAGTCCACGTATTTACGGTCTGCATTTTTGTAATAATACAACAAT
This sequence comes from Larkinella fluvii, assembly GCF_051857545.1. Taxonomy (NCBI): domain Bacteria; kingdom Pseudomonadati; phylum Bacteroidota; class Cytophagia; order Cytophagales; family Spirosomataceae; genus Larkinella; species Larkinella fluvii. The sequence goes on from NZ_JBPZHB010000005.1 coordinate 1,974, forward strand.
TGCCCCATGAGCTGAGCCGCTCGATTTACCCGGTCATGCAAGGTGTCGAGTTCGGCAGGAGCCTGCATGAAGTTGGTTTGATAAGCCAAATCCCTTTTACCACGGCCATTTCCCAATTCGTCCTCTGCAGCATAATACAACAGCGTTTGGGTGAAGGCTGACACTTCCGAACTGATGAGCTGAAAAGCGATCGGACCCAGGGATTTGATTATTTCTTTGATGGCGAAGTTGTAATCATTGGCCAGAGGCTTGGAATTAAAGTAAGCGAATTTACCAATACTGTTGATGGCATCGAGTAAAATTTGCCTGGTGTCCGGAAGATTAAAATTGGGATAGGAATCCGTCAGCGTCATCTGTTCCAATTGCCGGGCCAAAACCTCACTCTGAAAGGCAACTTTTTCAATGTCTGATTTGATAATCTCGTCCGATTTTTTAGCAAACACATCCTTGGTAAGCAATGTATCAAGTCGTAGACAAGTTTCGACTGTGGCAATGACTTCTGTAGGCTGAACAGGTGAATTGGACTTAATCCGGTTAGCAGAAGAACCAAGCTCCGTTCTGAGGGTCGTTAACATGGAATTCATCGCATTAGACGTATTCACAAGTGCTTTTCGGGCTTGTTCGGTGAGCGGAACAATAATCTTGCCCTTTTCCCATTCCTCTTTTTTAAGTTTACCCAGACAATTGTTGATTAATGAAGGAGTGATCTTATTTAATTTCTGAAAGACCTGATCTACAGGGATTCTTACATCTCCATTATAAATACCGATGGCCGTTCCCAGCACTCCACTGTTGCCAACGGGTAAGACCAGTGGTGCCCCTGAAGCACCCGGATATAATCCGGGGAATCTGTTTATTGCAAATTGTTGAGGATACTTCCAAGCTCCATTTTGATATTGCTCGGTCGACCGGGTCGAAATCTGCTGTGGCTTCGCATTAGCATGATGGATTACGTAGAGCGATTTGTAAGGATCAGCATTGAGTCGGGAGGTGGGAATTTCATCCAGGAATTGAACGGCATGCTGTAAAAATGGAATACCGATCATCCCCTCTTTCGGAACTTTAATGATGGCATAATCTTGCCAGTTGACTTCGCCTACCTTCGACGTCTTTTGGGAAACCGCTTCAGCTACAGTTACCGATAGCGGTCTGGAAGCACGTATTGTGTATTGAGTAGGATTCGTGCGGGCGCTGGCCTCACTGTTAAATGTTGTTCGAAAGTTAAAATCAAGATCCGTTAGTTCATTGGTTAAGGACCAGGGGAGATCGGTATAATCCAAAACATGCGCTGAAGTCAGCAGACAATAATGGTTCAGACTTGGATCTGTTATGATAAAAAAAGCAGAACCATGTGTGGGTCGGTATCGATTCAGGATGTCATCGTGCCTTCTAATAGCGGCTACACTTGAACTAGTCCAGTTGTGCATCGGTAAGGAAGGGCTGGCATCATTGATGTAAGGAACTTCGTTGCGCGCCAACGGAGTAGTATCTAAAACATATTGCCCCATGGAAGAGGTCGCGCTAATGAAAATGTAAAAAATAACCGTCAACAATAGCCGTCCAATACCGATCGGAAGCCGGTTGTAAATGAATTTCATGATGGTAGAAATAGAGATTTGTGCGATATGATGAGAATGCTGTTTGGACGGTACCCGATTGGGAAAGTCACTTTTGACAGGTAGAATGTCTGCCGACTTTTTCTTTTCTAAATTCTGCCGTGGATTAGCCGTTCTAACGTTCGGCAAATAGCACTCAAGTAAAAGTTGACTAAAACCGGTATCTGCGCTCTCAACCGGTCTTTGGTCTCAAACAGCAAACCCGTCCCTGATGCCACAGCAATACGCCCCAAACATCGAAAAACTAATCTGGAATGAGACTTTCCGGAAGTGGGTGTTGCAACCCACGCCGGAGAGCGATGCGTTCTGGTACATCTGGCAGGTCTCCAACCCCGACCGGGTTTCGGATCTGAAGCTGGCCCATACGGTGGTTGCGGCTTTGCAGGTCAACGATGCTTATTTGGCCGAATCTGAACTTCAGCAACTGATTTCGGAGACCATGACGCTCGCCAAAAAGACATCATCAACCTCCTTGCCGAACCCGATTTTCCGCTGGTTTCGGTGGCAGCCGCCGGGGTGGGCTGCTCTCGCACGGTTTTTCGTCCGTAAAGGACATTGGAGAAAAAAACGGCAGGTTTAGTCCTCCGGGTTGAGCGCCAGTTTTCCATCCGAGCCGAGGTAAATCCGGTAGCGCGATCCCCGGCGGACGGTGTATTTATTGCTCCGAACCGGGTCGGTTTTCAGCCGGACAAAAAGCTGGGTGCTGTTGGTGGGGTAAATGCTCACGTTGTTGGCCCTGATCGTAAAAGCCGTCCACTGCTTCATGTCCCGGCTGATTTCGAGCATCGCCGGTTTACCGTAATCATTCACCAGAATAATGCTTTTCTGGCTGTAGCTGATCGTCACTTTGCGGCTCGAATCGGGCACGGGGGCGTCGATAAAAAACACCTTGATGTAGCTCACTTCCAGCGTATCGCCCCTGGCCCGGCTGGAATCCGCCCAAACGCGGCTTCCCACCACCGGAAGGCTGCACCCCAAAAAGCCGATGAGCAAAAGCAGCTTCATTCCGATTTGACGGCTAACCGCAGTTTGCGTTTGAACATAAAATCCCCCGCTCCCGGCGTCGAGCCTTTGATGTGTCCATAAGTCGGTTTTTGCCGGATCTGGGTTCGGTTGTGAACCTCATTTTTCAGGCTGTCGAACAATTCCTCCGATGGCAGATACTCCTCCCCGTTCGTGGCCAGCCGTTTGATGAAATAATCCAGAAAGACACTGTTGTCGGGCACTTCTTCTAACGAGCTGCAACTCATGGCTTTGCGGCTTTTCTGGGTGTACTTTTCCTCCCAGGTCTGCAGTTTCTGGTTGGTCATCACCTGATACGACACCACCGTGGCTCCGTAACACGCGTCGACCACCAGCAACAGGTGCTGCGTGCGCATTTCGTTCAGAATTGACACCAGCGCGGCATTCGACAAATAGCTATCCAAATCTTCTTGTTGCGTATCCTGCAACGCCCAGAAACCGGTATTTTCGTCGGTACTGACACTGTGTCCCGCAAAGAAAATCAGCAGGTTATCATCGCTCAACAGCCGGTAAGATAGCGCCGTTAGCGTGTCTTTCACCATTTTTTTGGTGGCATTGGGCAGGTTGGTGATCGACGCAAACTCGTATTTCTGCCGCAACACACTGTCCAGCCGGGCGATGTCGCTGCGGGGGCGGTTGAGTTTGATCCGGGCATCGCTGTAATCGTTGACACCAATCAAAACTGCGTGGTAGCGGGCGGTTGCCATGGTTGGCCGTTTCACTTTGGCGGGTAGCGGATATTCGTTATTCCGTTCGGATTTTCGAATAATCGAAAGTTCCAGGTCATACTCCGCCAGCGCCATATTCGGGTTTGAAATGTAAACGAAAATGAATTTCAGACCCGCGTTATCCAGCGACAGTTTGTTGCCGGTGTTGTCGGTAAACGCAACGGTTGGGGTGATCGGCACTTTCAACGTTAACTCCTTGAGGGTGTCGACATTAGCAGATAAAACGGAGTAGGCCGTCGTCTTCGATCCGCTGGTGGCCCGCTCGTCGATGGTGCAATTTCCGTAACAATTTCGGATGGAAATAATCAGGTTGCGGTTGGATTTGATGGGGGTCACTTTCACCTGCAGCGTGTCGCCGATCCGTAGTTTGACGTTATCGACATCAATGGGATAAAACCGGTTGAAATGCCGCCCGGAACCCGTCACACTAAACGCCATCGCCGGAATCGAATCTTTCCTGAACTGAACGAGCGGCTCCACCACCGACTGCCCGCGCGTTGGCAAACATGCCACCCAAAGGCAAATCAAAACCAGGCCAACGAAGGGTTTCATAGGAATAGACAGATTTTCTGCGAATTAAGGTACGGAATCAGGCATTCGGATACAATGACTTTTGTGTAATTGGGCAATTTAGACCCGATCAAAGCGAAAGACGTTTACCCGGATTGCTCCCGAGAGATAGCAAGCTCACCGGTTTTACTCCCGGAATGATTGCCAGATGGCCTCCCAAAACGAGGTTTGCAGCCGGTATTGTTTTTTCGCACCGGCCAAAATCGTCTGCCGTTCCGCTTTCGGAATATGCTGGTCAAGCCATGCGGTGATAAAATTCGGGCCGGGCCAAACCAAAACCCGATGCCCCTGAATGGCGGAATAAAGAACCCCACTTTTTGAAAAACTGAACTGGTCCACGGTGCCTCGCCAGTCGAGTAGCCGCTGCCCGTCTGTACCCCACCAGAACGATTTGCCGTCGCCCTGAAACGTGGCGATGAGGGCCCCGTCCGGTGAAAATCCGGCGTTTTCCACTTCCTTGCTGTGCGTCAGCAAACTGAACGATTTCGCTTTTACATTCCACAAAAAGGCCTGATTTTCACCCGCCTGTGTAATCAGCGCCAGTTGACCGGAGGGCGACAGGGCAAAAGACCGGATTTCATACCCGGCGGTAAACCGCCCGGATTGCAGCGATTGTGACAGAAAGGACTGCCCCTGCTGATTCCAGCCCGACAGGGTGTCATTGTTGCCTTTGGTCAGGGCATAAACCGACGTTCCATCCGGTGAAATCGTGGCCTGCAGGTGGTTACCCGGCAACGCCATCAGCCGCCGGTCTTTGCGACTCCAGACGTGCATCTTGCCGCCCGTCGACCGCAGCGACCGGATCACCGCTTCCTGTCCATTTTCCGACAAATAAATGAGTTGCCCGATTAGATTCATCGGCAGGCTGTCGATTCGCTCGCCCTCGAAATTCCATAGATAGCCCTTCCCGGTTTTCGTGCGCGTCAGAAACGTAGTCCGGTCGGCCGAAGCCGTGACGAACTCACCAGTCAATGGCTTCATCCGCCTTTGGGTGCGGTTCCAGACCACGGCATTCGTGTCCGGAATGTCGAGCAACAGGTGCCGGGCGTCGACGGACGCCAAAACACTTACGGTTCCGGATGGGGCCAGCACCGAATCGATCGGCTGACCAGCCCGGTTCCAGAAAACCACCTGATCCGCAAAGGTTAGGGTTACCAGCGTCTGATCATCGGCCGAAACCGAAACGTCCAGAACGATCTCCTCGTGGGGCAATTCCAGCAACCGGTCATCCTGCCAATTCCAGAGAAACGCTTTACCGTCTTCCGTTCGGGTCAGAATCGATTTTCCATCGGGCGCAAAGGCCACCGTCGAAACGGCCGCTGAATGCGATAAAACGCCTTTAGATTGCTTCTCCCGATCCCACAGTTCGACCTCGGTCCCGGCAACAGTCAGCATCATCCGGCCATCCGGGGAGATTTCGATCGACTGCAATAGTTGGTCCACTTTCAACTTATCCACCAGTTTTCCTTCCGAATTCCACCAGTAAATGGCCTGACCGACACCCGCGGCCAGGGTATGACCGTCGCGCGAAAGTTTGAGATTGGGAAATTGAAAATCCCCGCCGGGTTGCTGCAGAGGGCGAATCTGTCGGGTTTTCCGGTCCCAGCGAAACACCCGGCCATCCTCGGTTCCGACGAGCAACAAGCGTCCGTCTTCAATCGTTTCGGCCCAAAAAATCCCATTCGGTAACCGAATCGAATCCAGCAGTCGTTTTCCCAGCGGGTCCCACAGCAGAATCTGGTTGCTCAGTTCCTTGTTTTCCTGCGCAACTTTCGGTTTCGGAAAACCCAGGATCATCGAACCATCCGGCGAATAAGCCGCCAGGGCCATCGGCGGAAGGGCCGTCAGCACCTCGGCCTTGCTGCCATTCTGCCTCCAGAGCGTCACCGTCCCTTCGCCGTTAACGGTCAAAATCGTCTGGCCATCCTTCGAAAATTCAGCAAAAAATACCGTGGAGTCCGCGCCGATCGGTTTGAGCGTTTTATCCCCGAAGTCGGCCAGAAAGACGTTCCCCGGCTCGGTCAGGGCCAGCACACGCCGGTTATCGGGAGCCAGTTCGACCGACAAATAAACACCGGGAATTTCTAACGCATCGACTTTCAGATCCTTCTGGCTCCGGTCCCAGCGGTGAACGAGGTTGCTCTCGGTGGTGGTCAGCACATACCGGCCATCCTCCGAAAAATCAGCATCCCGGATCGGCATGGCCTCCAGTTCCAGTTTCGACGCATACAGCCGGTGGTTGTAGAAATGGTTGTAGAGGGCTTTCCGGTTCAATTCGTTCGGATCCTGCTCATACGCGCCAGCCACTGTTACCAAAGCCTGCACGGGGTCCATCCCTTCGGCCTGCAAGACGATGCGGGTGCGGTTGGTTTTGTCCCACTGATTGACCGCAAACCAGACCGACGCCAGCGCCACCGCCAGAAACACCGACACAACAGCTACGGTACGTTTCAGCCGGGCATTTTTACGTTGCTGCTCTTCCAGTTCCCGGCGCTGTAGCCGCTTCTGAAAGGCCCGGCTGGCTTCGATATACGCCCATTTGGCATCACTTTCGGGCTTCTCCAGGCTGCGATCCAGTTCGTCGTGTACGGCTTTTTCGTAGAGCCGGATTTCAGAGAGCCGGCGCGAAGAAAGCAGCAAATCCTCCGCCTGGTTTTTCTCCATGTATTCCCGAAAGGCGTCTTTCAGCCGCCGGATGATGTCGTTGATTTGCCGCTGTTCGGCCGAACGCCCCTTGTCGATCACCTTGGCCAGACTGTCGTGGGCCAGTTCGTAGGTCCCTTCGTCCGGGCGAACCAGTCGCGTGCGTTCCAGTTCGGACAAAATTCGGAGGAGCAGCGGAACTGGCAGGCGCGTGGCTTCTTCGAGCGATGCCAGACGGTGTTCCCGGCGGGTGCCTTCGTAGGTCACAAAGGTTTCCAGCACCAGACTCACGGCGGGTTGTTCGTCCGGGGCCAGCAAATCGGTGACAGATTTCTTCTGTTCGGCCAGAAACAGCTCCAGCACATCGTCGATCCGGCCCACTTCTTCCACCAGAGCCGGGGTAATCCAGACCGGCGGTTCGGGTTCCTTTGCGTTTTCCATCCGCCATAGCCGATCCAGATACACCTGTAGATAAGGGAGTTGGAACGAATTGGCCGAACTGCGGTTGTTTTCCAGAATCAGTTTAACCGTTCGGGGTTCTTCCACCAGCCGAACCGCGTCAATCTGGCTGAACGTGCCGACAATTACTTCTTCCAGATTCCGTTCGCTCATCGGCTCCACCCGCATCCGAAAGTCGAACAAACCGGGCAGTTGGTCTTCGTACGTATACAGAAACGCCAAAAAATCTTCGCGCGTGACCAGAATCACTTTGCAGGCAATCGATGAATGTTCGATCGCTTTCAAAAAACCGGCAAACCACTGCTGTTCTTCCGCCGTGCCGCTGATGAAGAGTTCTTCGAGCTGGTCGAAAACCAGAAAAATCGGACGCAACGCATAGCGAATACATTCCGCCACGAGGGCCACCGGATCGGTCAGGGCGGTTTCTTCCAGCATACCGCTCAGGATTGTCACCAGCGTTTGCCGCAAATCGCCCCGACGCCGGATGGACACCAGAAAGTAATCAGTAGCCGGAATCGCTTTCGCCAGGCCACACTGCACCAGGCTGGTTTTTCCGGTGCCCGAAGGCCCGTAGACCAGCACCAGCCGGGACCGGAAGAGAAGTTCGACGAGCCTTTTCTGCTCCGCATGCCGGCCAAAAAACCGGGATTGATCGGCGGCTGTGTAGGCGTCAAGAAATTTAAACGGACTGCTTACGGACGGGTGGGCGGGCATGGTTTAGTCAGACAGAGAAAGCAGATCGATGTTGGTATCGGTATTTGAAGGGTTCGGTTCGTTTTCGGCGGTCGCCAGCGGATCGGGTAACGAGAGCAGCGCCAGCACGGTACTGAACTGTTCGCGCAGGGTCGTAAAATCCTGCTTCTGAAGCAGTTCGGTCTCGCTGGGCTTGAACGACACGCTTAACAGCGGATCTTCGGGCCGGGCGATGTGCTTGAACCGCAGCGTTCCGGGTTGGGACGAATGAAAACTATACGGATCGAAAACGTTGCTTTTGATATAGACATTCTGGTCGATCAGCAGGGGCGAAAGGTTCAGAAAATCAGCGACTTCGGTTTCGCCCGTGGCGATTTCCCGCCGGACTTTCACCAGCAGCACGGATTGCGACGCCCACGGATTGGTCAGGTTGATCTCCTGAAATGATTTGTCTTCGTACGGGTTCTGGGTGGTTCGCAAAACTGCCTTTTCGTGTTTGTATTCTTCCTGACGGTAAAAAAACCGCACGACCCGAATGTTTTTGTATGATTCAAGCTGGTAGTTCGCCCAGAAACCCAGCCGTTTACACAACTCCACCAGTTGATCTTCGCCCACCTGACAAAGCGACGGAATGTTGGCGACCCCGGCCTTGCCCGCCAGCCGTCGGCGCAAGTCATCGAAAAAGAGAAAGCATTCGTAAAACGTCTCCCGTTCATCGAACTGATGGGCGAGGTCCTGCATTTCCGGGACAAAAAGTTTGATTTGACTATCGGCCAGAAACTGGCTCAATTGTTGAAGGGATCGCTCCAGTTGGTGCGGTTCCAGGTTCGACCAGCCTTCCGTCACCAGCCGCTGCAAAAGGGCGGTGGTTTCCGCCGTCATCGGTGGCGCCACTCCTTCTTTCCGATACCGGATCAGCCGGTCGAGCACCTGAGCCAGCAGGGTAATCATCAGTAAATCAAAAGCGGATTCGAACAAGGCCGTGTAGTTCAGCAGCCGTTCTCGCGTACTCGGAATCGGCAACTTCTTGCCTTCCGGGCTAAACGGGGGCGTGAATAACCGGCGGAGCGGTTCGGCAATCGGATACGGCAGACGATTCAGAATGGCATCGTTGATCCAGAGAATCTGCGACTCCGGCGACTGCTTGCTGACCTGCATGAACTTGTCCCGCAAGCCCGGTTCGTATTTATTGAGGGCGTTGAACAGGGCATTGCGCAGGACCGTATTCGGCTTGTATTCGACGGCGGTTTGTTCGGCCGCCGTGGGTAGCTCCCAGCGGGCGGCTTCGTCGGACGGGCGGTGAAAATACCAGAGGTTCCGCGTAACTTCCTCTTCCGACAGGTCAATCATCGCGCGGTCAACCACCTGAATGGTCGTCGCTTCGCTGACCTGCAAGGTCAGTTGGGCCCTGTCCAGCGCTTCTTCCACCGAATGCTGATTGGCCAGCGCGCGGTAGAAAGTGAGGGCAAAAGCCGATGCGGCTTTGTCTTCAATCGGGGTGCTGGTGGCAATGATGGCCGCTTTTACGTTCTGGGCCGCCAGCAACCGGATGTGCTGGAGCGTGGAGCAGCCGTTCAGGAAAACCAGCCTGAGGTTGGGGCAACGGCCGAGCAACTGGGCAATGCCCACGCCCCGCGCCACGGTGTCTTCGAGTTGCAAAACCGTGCTGCCGGCATGACCGCTGAAATGAAACAGACTCAGCGTGTTCTGGTAGGTGACCAATTTATCGGCCACCGAACTGGTGGTCGCAAACGACTCCCGCACTTTTTGAAAGTGGCCTTTGCTACTCCGTAAATCCAGCAGCCGGTCGATGCCGTCGTCTTCATCCCGCAGAGACGGCAGCGGATGATCCCGGTCGTTGGCAAAACAAAAAAGCAGGGTATCCATCTCGGTGGTTACAAATGCGTAGCGAGAAGCGATTGGTCAACCCGCATCGACCCGGCAAGTTCCCGGTTCTGAACGAATTGTCCCCGGCGGAAAAACCGCTTCTATCGATTGGAAGGTAAGTAATAACTGCCTAGATTCAAAATAAGCCCCAAAACGCCCAAAAAGTACGGATTTTTACCGTCTGATAATTTAGTCAACCGAAGAAACGTTTATTCGTTCATTTAACGTATCATTGCCTAAATTAATCCCCTTATTTTCTCTGAAAAATACTACTTTTCAAGCTATAAAACCCGATCCAAGTGGATAGATGCGTGAAATTCAGGTAAATCCATTTGTCTGATAATTTTTGGAATAACTATTGATGTAACTTATATAAATAAAGAATAAACAATAAGTATTTGTCTGGTTAATATTTCAAAATCCGGCCCCTTGCGTGCCGGGTCCCACCCCGGTGGGAGAATTGTACGAACCGAATGCATCACCATCTTACGAATTTAAACGGAAGTCTATGAATTGGATTCTTTACGGACTAGTACTCTGCCTGTCGTTTCCCGCCCTGGCGCAGCGGAGCATCACAATCTCCGATCTCCACACCGAAAACCTGACCGATCCCGAAGGCATCACCGGCTCGTCTCCCCGACTGAGCTGGATTCTGACCAGCAATCAACGAAATCTGAAGCAGGACAAATACCAGATTCTGGTCGCGTCGACGCTGGAAAAACTCAACCGGAACGAGGGTGATTTGTGGAATTCCGGCCTGGTAACCAGCGACCGATCGCAGTGGGTTGCCTACGCGGGCCAGACGCTGAGCAGTCGCCAGAACTGTTTCTGGAAGGTTAAAATCCGGAGCAAAGATGGCGTCGAGTCCAACTGGAGTTCTCCGGCGCGGTGGTCGATGGGCCTGCTGCAAACCGCCGACTGGACGGCGCAGTGGATCGGCCTGGAGCAGGCTTTTGAGTGGGATGCGCCCAAAGCCGTCAACACCCGGCTGTCGGCCCGCTATTTCCGAAAACAGGCTACGCTTTCCAAACCCATCAAACAGGCCACGGCCTACATCAGTGGCGTGGGGCTGTACGAACTCTCGCTGAACGGCCGAAAAGTGGGCGATGCCGTGCTGGCACCGGGGCCAACGGAATACGACAAACGGGTTTTGTATAACACACTGGACGTCACGACCTACCTGCAATCGGGTGATAATGCGTTCGGGGTCACGCTTGGCAACGGCCGCTATTTTGCTATGCGGGTCGGACAACCCAAGGTGCCGGCAACGACCCACTACGGTTATCCGAAGCTGCGGCTACAGATCGAGGTGACGTATACCGACGGTACAACCGAAACAATCGTGAGCGATAACACCTGGAAAGTGACCGCCGATGGCCCCATCCGGGCCAACAACGAATTTGACGGTGAAGAATACGACGCCACCCGTGAATTAACCGGCTGGGATCAAACAGGTTACAATGCAAACAACTGGCTGACGGCGGCAACCGTCAACGCTCCGGCCAGTCGGCTCGAATCGCAAATCAATCCGCCCATCCGCGTGATTCAAACCCTGACGCCGGTTGCGGTTCAGCAACCCGAACCGGGAAAATACGTTTTCGACTTGGGGCAGAACATGGTGGGCTGGGCCCGGCTGAAGGTGCAGGGCACCCGCGGAACGCAGGTAACGCTGCGGTTTGCCGAAAACATCAAAAGCGATGGCACCCTCATGGTCGACAATCTGCGGACAGCCGAAGCGAAGGATATTTATACGCTGAAAGGCGGGGACGAAGAAATCTGGGAGCCCCGGTTTACGTACCACGGTTTTCGCTACGTCGAAGTGAGCGGCTACCCCGGCACGCCAACGGCACAATCGCTGGAGGGCCGGGTGGTACACGACGACCTGCCTCAGACCGGAACGCTGACCACCTCGAACGACCTGCTGAACCGGATTTACAGCAATGCCCTCTGGTCGGTTCGGGGCAACTACCGGGGCATTCCGACCGACTGTCCGCAGCGCGACGAACGGCAGGGCTGGCTCGGTGACCGGGCGACGGTTTCGACCGGCGAAAGCTTCATGTATGGCAACCAGAGTCTGTATGCCAAGTGGCTGGACGACATCGAGAGTGCGCAGAAACCGGACGGCGGTATTCCGGACATTGTGCCCAGCTACTGGAAATACGCAACCCCCAGTGTAACCTGGCCTTCGGCCTATGTCCTAGTCGCCAACATGTTGTATGAGCAATTTGGCGACGATGAACCGATTCGGAAGCACTATGCGTCGATGAAACGCTGGGTTACGTATCTCGAAAAATACAGCACCAATTACATTCAGCAGGCGGATGAATACGGCGACTGGGCCTTGCCGCCGGAGTCGATGTATCTGACCAAAACGGAAGACCCCACCCGCAGAACGGACGGAACATTGATGAATACCGCCTATTATTTTTACGTACTGAAACAAATGGAGCGGTTTGCAGTGATGACCGGCAACGAAGCCGACCGCGCGGCCTTCAGCAGCCGGGCGGCCCTGGTTCGGACGGCTTTCAACCAGAAATTCCTGAATCCCCTCACGAATCAATACGACAACAACACCGTGACGGCCAACCTCGTGGCGCTGGCCTGCGGGCTGGTTCCCGACGAGCTGCGGTCGGCGGTTTTCAATCAGATTACGGCGGTCATCGAAGGGCGATTCAACGGTCACATCAGTACCGGTGTCGTCGGAACCCAGTGGCTGATGCGAACCCTGACGGCCAACGGGCGCGCGGATCTGGCGATGCGGCTGGCAACCAATACCGGTTATCCAAGCTGGGGCTATATGGTGCAAAACGGTGCCACAACAACCTGGGAATTGTGGAACGGCAACAAGGCACCGGCTTTCATGAATTCGGGCAACCACGTCATGCTGTTGGGCGATTTACCCATCTGGATGTATGAAAACCTGGCGGGCATCAAATCCGGGGAAGCCGGCTTCAAATCCATCGTAATGCGCCCTGTTCCATCGGGCGATCTAAACCGGGTCAATTCAACGTTCGCTTCCGCTTACGGCACCATTGCCAGTGACTGGACCGTTACGAATCAGCAATTCCGCTGGAAAATAACCGTACCCGGCAATACAACGGCTCTGGTTTCAATTCCCGCCGACAATCTGGCGTCGGTTCGGGAGGGCAACCAACCGGCCGAAAACGCTACGGGGGTTACATTCCTGCGAATGGAAGAGGGTCGCGCCCTGTTTCAGGTGGGCTCCGGCTCGTATGATTTCCTGTCTTCCCCCGGCAATTATGAAAACCGGCCACCCGTGGCACCTGGCTTTAGCCCGCCTTCCGGCATCGTCAGCAAATCGTATACCTACACGGTTCCGGCGTTTACCGATCCTGAAGGCGGCACGGTGACCCACGCCCTCAGCGGCACCATTGCCGGTCTGAACTTCAACCCCACGACACGGCTGTTGAGTGGAACGCCCACCACGGCGGGGACGTATCCCCTGGTGATCGAAGCGACCGACACGGAAGGAGCTTCTACCACGGCCACGATGTCGATCGTGATTCATAACAACCTGAATGTCTACGACGGTTATCTGGATAAAGTCCGCTGCGACAGCATTACGGGCTGGGCCTGGAACCGGGACCGGCCCAATTATGCGGTAACGATCGAATTTCTGGAAGGGCCGACGGTGGAAACCGCCAGTCTCATAGGAACGGTCGTAGCCGATTATTTCCGGCAGGATTTGAAAAATGCGGGAAAAGGCAACGGCGCACACGGGTACCGGTTCAAGGTTCCGGAGCGTTTGAAAGATAACCAAACACACACGATCTGGGGCCGGGCCGAAGGTATCTATACCCTGAAATGGTCGCCCAAAACCTTGACGTGTGAAGGCACGGAAACACCCCCGCCCGCTAACATGCCCCCGGTTGCGCCCGCGATCGCTTCGCTGGAACTAACCAACGGGCAATCGTTTTCAACCACGCTGGCTCCTTTTACCGACGCTGACAGCGACCCGCTGACCTACAGCCTGACAGGTTCGGTGCCGGGTCTGGGATTCAATGCGACCACCCGCGTGTTGAGCGGCACGCCAACCACCAGCGGCACGTTCAGTCTAACGTATGCCGCCAACGACGGAACCGCATCGGTCGCGACAACGCTCAACGTGGTTGTCGCTAGTCCGCCAGTCGTGAATCAGCCGCCGGTGGCCCCATCGCCCATTTCGGTTTCGGCCACAATCGGGCAACTGTATACCACTACGCTGGCCCCGTTTACAGACCCCGAAAACGGCGCATTGACGTATGCCCTGTCGGGAACTGTACCGGGTTTGGGATTCAATGCTTCCACCCGCGTTTTGAGCGGTACGCCCACCTCGGCCGGGACGTTTAGCCTGATCTATACCGCAACGGACGCCCAAAATCTGGATGAACAAGTCGAGGTGACAGTGACGGTTTCGAATACGGCGACCGCTCCTGCGTTGAGTCTGGCGGGCTACGACGGCTATCTATCGACGGTCAACTGCGATATTTTTTCGGGCTGGGTATGGCACCGGGACAGACCCAATCTGCCGCTTACAGTCGAATTTCTGGACGGTCCGACGCTCGAAACCGCCCGGTTCGTTGACAAAATGGTGGCGGAAACCTTTCGGCAGGATTTAAAAAATGCCGGAAAAGGCAACGGGAATCACGGGTATGTTTTCACGGTTCCTCTAAGTCTGAAAGACAATCAGACCCACAAAATCTGGGCGCGGGTGGAAGGCTCGGCCTATGTGTTGCGGCTGTCACCCAAATCGTTGACCTGTGAAAGCACCACCACGCCCCCTCCCCCAACCAACCAGCCCCCCGTCGCCCCTTCCATCACGGCGCTGGCGTCCACGGTGGGACAAGGATTCACCACCACGCTGGCTCCCTTTACCGACGCCGACAACAACCCGCTGACCTACAGTGTTGCAGGAACGATTCCCGGCCTTGCGTTCAATGCCTCGACCCGCGTCCTGAACGGAACGCCAACGCAGGCCGGTTCTTTCAGTCTGACGTATTCGGCCAATGACGGCACCGTGACCGTTCCGATGACGGTTCGGATGACGGTTAGCAATGCAGCGCCAGCCAACCGTGCTCCGGTAGCCCCCTCTATCGCAGCCTTGACGGCCACGATTGGGCAGGCTTTCACGACGACGCTGGCGGCTTTCTCCGATCCCGAAAATGGGTCGTTGTCCTACGCCGTGACGGGTTTGCCGACCTGGCTCGGTTTCAATCCCGGCACCCGCGTCCTGAGTGGTACTCCCAATGCCACCGGCACCCACACGCTGACCTACTCGGCGACGGATAACAAAAATGCCAAAACCAGTCTTACCGTAACATTAACCGTCAATCCGGTTCCGGTTACCGGCAACTTCGAAGGGTATCTGGATGTGGTCAACTGCTCGACGATCTCCGGCTGGATCTGGAACCGGGATCGGCCCAATGCCGTCGTTACGATTGATTTTCTGGAAGGCAGTACGGTCGCAACGGCGCAGGTTGCCGGGACGGTTTCGGCCGATATCTTCCGGCAGGATTTAAAAAATGCCGGGAAGGGAAATGGCATTCACGGCTACGCGTTTACCGTACCGCAGAACCTGAAAAACAACCAGACCCGCACCATCTGGGGTCGGGTTCAGGGCGGCAGTTACATTCTGATCTGGTCGCCCAAAACCATCAACTGTGCTCCCGGCCAACGGATTGGAGCGGGAGCCGACAGCGAATCGCTTTCGGGATTGTCCCTGACGCCCAACCCCACCACCGGACGGGTAACGGCCCGCTTCCATCTGGCCGAAAATGAAAAAGCCCGGCTGAGTGTGACGGACTTATACGGCCGAACGCTGCACCAGCAGGACGTGTTGGGAACCGGGCAGCCCCAGGAAGAAACCGTCGACCTCAGTCAAAACGCAGTCGGCATGCATTTTATTCACCTCAAAACCGATCAGAAAACGCTGAGCGGCCGGGTGCTTTTACACCGGTAAGGCCTTGGAACCGGCCTGTCCAATCGACACGCCGGTTCCGGGTTCCGTATCGTCATCGTCGGGTTCGAGCGTATCGGTCTCGTCTTCCCGGGGCGAATCGGCGGGGTTCACCAGTTCGGGTTTCATTTCCAGGCCAATGGCGTCCCGGTGGATTTCTTCGTCGGTTTTCGGCAGTGCAGAATCCTGGTTGTTCATGGGGTCAGATTGTGGTGATTGTTCAGGAAGTAACCCTGCCCCGCCCGGAATGTTTGCGCGTCTTTCCCCGGCAGCGCATTTTCTATCCTCTCAAACCCGTTTTGAAACGAATCGTTGCGTAAAAACCGTGCTTCATAAAACCTCTACGCATCGGCGTTCGTTATATAAGCATGAAGTTATTTTTGCGCGTCCTCCGTTGGACATTACTCATCATCGTTATCGTATGTGCCGGCTTATTAACCGCAGCCCATTGGGTCGAATCGCGGGACAGTGACGAGGAACTGGCCGAATCGTTCCGCAATAACCCCGTTCAGACCGCGGTGCATCGGTACAAAATAAAAGACCGAACTATCCGCTATCTGGAAACTGACGAGGCCGGTCAGGACACCCTGCCCGTGGTTCTTTTCGTTCATGGGGCACCGAGTTCGCTGTCTTTTTTTAAGAAATTTTTCAAAGATACGACCCTGCTCAACCGTGCCCACCTGGTAGCCGTCGACCGCCCGGGCTACGGGTATTCCGATTTTGGCCGCGTCGAAACCTCGATTGTCAAACAGGCCCAACTGCTTCAGCCGCTGATCGACCGATACCGGAAAGCGTCTTTTCTAATGCTGGTCGGATCGTCCTACGGCGGTTCGGTGGCGGCACGGCTGGCGATGAACAATCCTGATTTAGTCGATCAGGTGGTGTTTGTATCCTCCGCACTGGGGCCGGGTCTGGAACGCACTTATCCTATCAGTCATTTTATCGACAAACCGCCTTTGCGCTGGCTGATACCGCCACTCCTGCTGCTGGCCAACGACGAGAAACTGGCCCACCGCAAAGCGTTGACCGAAATTCTGCCCGACTGGTCGAAAATCAAAGCCGGGGTGACGTTTCTGCACGGTCAGCGTGACGAACTGGTGTATCCGACCAACGTCTCATTTGGGCGTTCCCACCTCGTCAATGCACCCTCCAAGGAATTTCTGTTGCCCGAAAACCGCCACGACATCGTATTTAACAAGCGGGAATATATGACGGAGATTATTGTCAATATTCTAACGACCTATGCCCATTCGATTAAACCGGAAAAGGAACAAGCGAAAGAGTACATGACAGCCAACCCCTGAGATGAAAAGCTATCAACTCCGCCGGTTGTCGGACCAACCCATTCTGACGGCGGCCGATGTCAAACCGTCGCATCCGCAGTTTCGGGTGATGGGTGCCTTCAATCCGGCAGCCTGTCGGTTTGGCGATGAAATTCTGCTATTGCTGCGCGTGGCCGAAGCCGTCGACCCCAAACCGGGTTTCATTCAGGTGCCGGTGGTTCAGCAACAGGCGGGGCTTTTTCAACTGGTTGTCAAAACCTTTCCCGAACCGGCGGGCGATTACGATCCGCGCGTCGTTCAAATCGGTGATCAGGCCTATCTGACCTCGCTGAGTCATTTACGACTGGCCCGGAGTAAAGACGGGATTGCGTTTACGGTGGACGAGAAACCGTTTATTTTCCCGGAACGGGCCGACGAATCGTTCGGCGTGGAAGACGCCCGGATCACATTTCTGGACGACCAGTACTGGATTACCTACACGGCGGTTTCGGAAAACGGCCCCGGTGTGGGATTGATTATCACGAAAGACTTCGAGACCTTCGAACGGAAAGGCATGATCATTCCGCCCCCGAACAAGGACGCCTGTCTGTTTCCGCAGAAGATCAACGGTTTTTATTATATGCTGCATCGGCCCATGGTTTCGGATATCGGAAAACCGTCGGTCTGGCTGGCGCGGTCGCCGGACGGCGTGCATTGGGGCGACCACCGGTTTTTGTTCGGAGCAGCCGGGACGCCCTGGGAACACCTCAAAATTGGGGCCGGTCCCGAACCTCTGCTCACCGACGAAGGCTGGCTGGTTTGCTACCATGGTGCCAGCGTCGACCACGCCTATTCCCTCTCCCTGGCTCTCCTCGACCGCGACGACCCCACCCGCGTTCTCGACCGCTCAACCCAACCCTTGATGGTGCCGGAGCTGGAATGGGAGAAAACCGGTTTTTTTCCGAATGTCGTTTTCACCAACGGCTGGGTCCGAATGCCCGATGGCCGGATTCTGGTGTATTACGGTGCGGCCGATTTTTGCGTGGGGGTGGCGGAACTGGTCACGGATTAACGCGTTGGTACCGGTTGCCCCCCCACTACGGACGAGCCTTTTGCCGCTTCAGCCGCCTGTTTCTTCACGACATACTGGTTGATGAAATACATCATCACAATTGTTATCGCCATCGTTACGGCCACAATGTAACCCAGCATATCGTATCGCCCCAGCGAACCATCCTTGCCCTGCACCACGATGAGTCCGGCAATCAGGGAGGCAATACCGCCCGAAATCTGTTGCACCGACGAGTTAATGCCCATGTAGGCCCCGCGATCCTGCGGGTCGGGAATGCCCGAAACCAGGGCCGACGACGAAACCATCCGGGCCGAAATCCCGGCAAACAGCAGCACGTTGATGACCATGATCTGCCAGAGGGGCGTTATGCCCAGGTTGCAATAGACGATGACGACCACCATTCCCCAGATTGACGCGTACGTGAACAGGGGGAATTTGCCGATTTTGTCGCTCAGCCGTCCTGCAAACGGGCCGATGATCATGGCCGAAATGCCGGTGACCATGTAGATCAGCGGCAGGTCGGTTTGCGGAATGCCCAGGTTATGAATGGCGAAGGCACTCCCGAACGGCATGAGCATAAAACCGCCCGTGGCCAGCAGTGCGGTGCTGGCAAAACCGCGCAAGTAGCTGGAACGGGAAACCGTATGCTGCAAATGCTGGAACGGATTCCGCTCCGATTTGAGTTTCAGGTGGGCCGTGATCGGCTTCATGTATACGACAATCGCCAGCCCGACCACCACACTAACGCCCACAATCAGCAGAAAAGGCGAATGCCAGCCCAGCGAATTGGCCAGATACAAGCCCACCGGAATGCCCAGCACCTGACTGGCCGCAAACGCCGATTGAACGACGCCCATCACCCGACCCCGCATCTGAAAGGAAAACAGATCGGTGATGATCGCAAAGCCAATCGATCCGATGACACCCCCGAAAATCCCGGTGACGATGCGGGCCATGAGTAAGAAGTGGTAGTCCGGGGCAATGCCGCACAGGAGCGTACCCAACACAAACCCGGTGTAAAAGAACAGCAGCAGTTTTTTCCGGTCGTAGCGGTCGGCAAAACCGGCGGTCAGCAAACCGGCGATCCCGGCACTGAAGGCATAGGCCGACACCACCCAACCAAACTGGGCCGTCGTAATGTTCAATTCCATCATCAGTTGGGCTCCCAGGGGTGAGAGCACCATAAAATCGAGAATAACCGTAAACTGGATGAAAGCCAGCATCGCAATGATGGCTTTTTCGTAGTTCGTAAAGGGCGTTGTTGGTTGGGCCGTAGTCATATCGTTTGATTTCGAGGGTAATTTAGTCTTCTGAGGTTAATTCAGGATTAAAACCGGGTGCGGTTTCACCTTCATTTCTAGAACGTAAGCAATCAGGGCTTCAGGGCTTTCAGAACCAGTTCCAGTGTTCTTTCCAGCGTTTTTTCATCGAGCACAAACTTTCCCCAGCCCGGCATACCGGTTTTGGATTGATGAAATTTAATCAGCTGATACAAAGGCGCATAAGCAACCGACCAATAGACTTCAAGCGGTAGTTGGATCAACTCCTTTCGCTCGATGGCATTCAGCACAAACGTTTTCATGGCGGCCGAAAATGGATTCCGGGCATCGCCCTGAAACTTTTCGTGGAACGGTGAATGGCGCATCTGTTCCATAAAATGCATCCGCAGCGGGTATTTCAGGCAGTACCGGGCGCGGTTCATCCACTGCACGCGCATGCCCTCCTCGAAATGCATCCCGGGATCAAAACCGGCGAGCGTTTCGGTGCTCATGGCCAGCATTTCCTCGTAATAAATCTGCCGGATCAGATCTTCCCGGTCCTGGAAATAGATGTAGATCGTAGCCGGTGACACCCCCGCAGCCTTCGCCAGTTTTTGCATGCTCAGGCCGTCGAATCCCTCCCGCACGATCATCTCGATGGCTTTTTCGCGGATGGTCCGCTCTTTCGTTTCGTCTCGTAACCGCATAATGAGAACAAAAATAAACGAACGTTCTTTTATTTAAAAACAGATTGATGTTTTTTTTCTAAACATCAAAGGAGGCTGAACGCCTGATTTCTGTCCCCATCCATCATCCCGCCCCAGAAAAAAGCCCAACGGGCTGCCATCATTAGCCCCGGATGCAATCCGGGGTAGGAAGAACACACACACGATGCCCGAACCCTGAAAGGGTTCAATACGAATACCCGACCTGGATTCAACCCTTTCAGGGTTGGTGCGGTTCGTTGTGGTTCCCCGGATTCCGTCCGCCCCCCCGGATTCCGTCCGGGGCTAATGATGGCAGCCCGTTGGGCTTTTTTGGACTGCGTGGAATTAAGGGGGGAGTTTTCCGCTTGTTATGACCGGTATTTGCTTAATTTAGTACGTTGTTAACCCACTCGAACCATGCGTCGCTGCACTTTTCTTTTCGTTTGTTTTATCCTTCATTTTCAAACATTCCTGCTCGCACAATCGCCCAAACGGCCGCTCACCCACGCCGACTACGACCGCTGGCAAACCGTTCGCTCCGAAAAGCACGCGAACAATGGGCAATGGCTGAGTTATCAGATTGATCCCCAGGAGGGCGACGGGGTGCTGGAATTGATCAAAATTGGCGGTAAAGCCCCCGCCCAGGCTTCCGAAAAAAGTGCCGAGACCGTGGAGGCTAAATCCGGGCCAAACGCCCCCACAGACCGCCCGACGACTGCGTTCAACCCGCTGAACTCAAAAAAATACACGTTTGCGCGGGGCTACCTGGCACAGTTTACGCCCGACAGCCGGTTTCTGGTGATGCGGTTAAAAGCGCCTTTCAAACTCACGCGGGAGGCCAAAAAGAAAAAAGTCAAAGCCGACCAGCTTCCGAAAGACAGTTTGCTGGTGTTCAACCTCGAAACCGGCAGCCGCATCGGGTTTGCCAATGTTAAGTCATTCACCTTGCCCAAAGAGCGCGGTTCGTGGGTGGCGGTTTTGCAGGAACACCAGGAGGTGAAAGGAGTGAAAAAGGATTCAACCACCACCAAACCGTCCAGCCGGGGTCGGGCATCCGCTTCGGCAAAAAAACCGAAAGGCGACGATTTGATTCTGCTGAATCTGGAAACCGGCGCTACGCAGTCGTTTCGCTACGTGACCTACGTGACGGTCTCGGATAACGGAAACACCATTTTTTATACCAAAGATGCTGTCAATGATACGCTGAAAAAAGCCGGGGTGTTTGCGTTTGATACCAAAAAGCAGAACGAGATGCTGATCGATACCAGCTCGAAACACCGGCTTTACAAAGGATTGGCGGTTGATAAAACCGGCTCGCAACTGGCGTGGATGGCCACTGCCGACAGCGCCGAAGCCGATGTCCGGGCGTATGCGCTGTATTACAAACGCCTGGCCTCTCCCCCGGCCCCTTCATACCGGAAAAAGAAAACCGCCGTTTCCTCCTTTTCCGAACGAACGGCGATGCGGACGGTGGTGCTGGCCGATACACTCACCAAAGCCTATCCCAAAGGCTGGAATGTAAACGAATACCGGACGCCCTCGTTTTCGGAAGATGGGAAACGGCTGTATTTCGCCACCTCGATTCTTCCCCCCAAACCCATCAAGGATTCGACGGTGCTGGATGAGGAGCGCGTCAAAGTGGACGTCTGGAGCTGGAACGACCCGACCATTCAGCCCATGCAACTCAAGCAGTTGAAGCAGGAAAAAGAACGCGGTTTTCTGGCCGTTTGCGATTTGACCACCGGCAGCATTACGCAACTGGGAAACCGGGATATGCCAAATGTCCAGATCGACCCCAAAACCGATCAGCCGTATTGGCTGGGACTGAGCAATTTGCCCTACCAGATCAGCAGCATGTGGGACCCCGGCCAGACGGACCTGTACTTGATCGATGCCAAAACCGGGCAGAAAAAACAAATCGCCAGCGAAGCACGGGTTTCGTACGCCCAGTTGTCGCCGGGTGGCAAATACGCCTGGTGGTATGACGAACAGGATTCGCTCTGGCGGGCGTGGTCGATTGCGGAGGGAAAACGGATCGACCTGACGCGCGGGATTCCGGCCCGGTTTTTCGACGAAGAACACGACACACCCGATTTGCCCGGCAGTTACGGAGCCGCTGGCTGGAGCCGCGACGACCGCTATGTGCTGATTTATGACCGGTTCGACCTCTGGCGCATCGATCCGACGGGGCAGGAAAAACCGGTGAACCTGACGGCGGGTTACGGTCGTAAAAACCGCATCCGGCTGCGACGCGCCAACCTCAATCCTGACGAAAAAGTCGTTCCGCTGACGGGCGATCTCTGGCTGACGGGTTTCTGGGAAAGCAATAAAGCCACCGGAATTTTGCGAAAACCGATGGAAAAGCCGGCGGCTGAACCTGTGATTCTCACCAAAGGCGATTACCGGTTTTCCGGTTTATCAAAAGCCAAAAACGGCCCCGCACTGACGTTTTTGAAAGGCAATTTCCGGGAGTCGAACAACCTGTATCTGACCGACACCACCTTTGCCGAACCGCAGCCACTGACCCGGATCAATCCGCAACAGGACAGCGTCCGCTGGGGAAACGTCGAGTTGGTGAATTGGGTGGGCAACAATGGCGTCCGGCTGGAAGGGCTGCTTTATAAACCGGACGATTTCGATCCGAAGAAGAAATACCCGATGCTGGTGTATTATTACGAACGCAACGCCGAAACCCTGAACGATTACAAAGCCCCGGCGCCCAGTCGCTCAACCATCAACATGGCGTATTGTGTGTCGAACGGGTACCTGGTTTTTGTTCCCGACATCCTCTACACCACCGGCATGCCGGGCCAGAATGCCTACGACTGCATCGTTCCAGGCGTGTTGAGCCTGATCGAAAAAGGGTTCGTAGACCGCGATCGCATCGGGTTGCAGGGCCAGAGCTGGGGTGGGTATCAGACCGCTTTTCTGGTGACGCGGACAAATCTGTTCAAAGCAGCGATGGCCGGTGCGCCGGTCGTCAACATGACCAGTGCCTACGGCGGAATCCGCTGGGGAACAGGCATGAGCCGGATGTTTCAGTATGAAAAAACACAAAGCCGCATCGGCGGAACGCTCTGGGACAAACCGATGAATTACCTCGAAAGCTCGCCCCTATTCTACGCCAACCGCATCCAGACGCCCCTGCTGTTGATGGCCAACGATCAGGACGGTGCGGTGCCCTGGTACCAGAGCATCGAGTTTTATTCGGCACTCCGGCGACTGAGCAAACCAGCCTGGCTGCTCGTTTACAACGGCGAAGACCACAACCTGACTCAGCGACACAACGCCAAAGACCTCAGCATCCGGATGTACCAGTTTTTCGATCACTACCTGAAAGACGCCCCCGAACCCGCCTGGATGAAAGACGGCCGGTCGGCGGTGGAAAAAGAGCTGGGGGTGATGAAATATTAAATGAATGGGAACACAGATTGGACGGATTGAACGGATTTTTTATCCAATTTATCCGTAAAAATCCGTTCAATCCGCGTTCCCATCAATCTACTGAACGACTTCGCCCCGAATCGACAATACTTTTGTGCCGCCCTCGGCGTTGGATTCCACGGTAACGGTTTTGTTGAACGTTCCGACCGCAGCGGCATTGAACGTCGCTTTGATCTTGCCGGCTTTTCCGGGCAAAATGGCTTCTTTCGGGTACTCGACACCCGTACATCCGCAGGAACCGCGAGCGTTGCTGATCACCAGCGGAACACCGCCATTGTTGGTAAAGGCAAATTCGGCCACCACCGGTTTGCTCCGCTGGATTTTACCAAAATCATGGGTCGTTTCGTCCCACTTAAAAACCGCTGACAGCGAATGGGCAATCAGAACACTGGCGGCAACCAGCCACAGGCAGGATGCGATCATCAGGATGCGTTTCATGAAGTTTGTGTTTAATGGTGAAGCGTTGGAGAACCCAACGGCACAAAAGTATCTTCCTGAAAGACAGCAGGCTGTTAACGGATAGCGAACAGTTGTTAACGAGATGTTAATGAGTTGATTTTTAGCCGCCGGAAGCCGACTTTTGGCTTTCAATTCACCCTTTCCCAGGAAACCACGAGCGATCATGTCCAGACGCGTTTTCCGCATCCTGATTATTTTGTCGGTCATTTCGATCATCGGCATCATTACCGTACAGATCGTCTGGGTGCGCAAAGCCTACGCGCTGCGGGAACGCCAGTTTCGGCAAACCGCTTTCATTGCCTTGCAGGACGTGGCCGACCAGGTGGGCCTGCTCAACGGAATTACGCAAAGCTGCACGGCGGTCACCCAACTTTCGCCCGATTATTTTATCGTGAACACCGACTCGCCGGTCGATCCGGGCATCCTCGAACATTATATCCAGAACTCGCTGCGCAACCACAACCTGATCACGGACTTTGAATACGGTATTTACAACTGCGAAAGCGACCGGATGATCTACGGCGCGTTTGTCAGCCTGAACGCCAATCCCCAAACGGTGCAGGCCAGCCGGAACCTGCCCAAATTTTCGCGCAGTCCGTACTACTTCGGCATTCACTTTCCGAGCCAGTCCAGTTTCATCGCCGGTCATCTCGACGGCTGGATTGCCTCGTCGGCTGCGGTGTTGCTGGTGGTTCTGTTTTTTGGCTATACGCTGGTGGTGGTGTTGCGGCAGCGAAAACTCACCGAAGTGCAGCGTGATTTTATTAATAACATCACCCACGAGCTGCAAACGCCGGTGGCCACTCTCCGCATTGCCGCTGACGTGCTGCAATCCGACGCCATTCTTGACCAGCCCGAACGCCATCGCCAATATGTCCGGGTGGTGCAGGAAGAGAGTCTGCGGCTCCAGAAACAGGTGAGCAGCGTTCTGCAACTCGCCCGCTCGGAACAAATGCAGTTTACCATCAATCCGACAGAGATCAACCTGCATCAACTGTTGACGGAAGCCGCCGAGGTGTTTCGACCACACGTTAGCCTGGAACTCTGGGCCGAAAACGCCATGATCCAGGGCGACCGGTATCACCTCGAAAACGTCATCAACAACCTGATCGACAATGCCTTGAAATACAATACCGCTACGCCACACATTATATTAGAGACTCATAATGACGGAGACCGGCTGGTGTGGTCGGTGCAGGACAACGGCATTGGCATCGCGCCGGACCACCAGCCTTACATCTTCAACCAGTTTTACCGCGTCCCGACTGGGAATGTTCACAACGTGAAAGGATTCGGATTGGGGTTGTATTACGTCGGCAAGGTCGTCAAAGCCCACCGCTGGCAAATTTCCCTGCAAAGTATACCCGGTTCCGGGAGTATCTTTACGGTAAAAGCCCGAACGACCAAGCCAACCGCCTTTTTTTCTAAACTGCCGACTGTGCGATGAAACCGCTTTTGCTGTACGTCGAAGATGACGTAAACCTGGGTTTTGTCACCAAAGATAATCTGGAACTGGCGCAGTTTCGGGTGGTTCACTGCACCACCGGCCCCGAAGCCTGGCGTTGTTTCGAACAGCAGCCGTTCGACCTGTGCATTCTGGACGTGATGCTGCCGCTGACCGACGGTTTTACGCTGGCCCGGCAAATCCGGCAGATCGACGACAAGATTCCCCTGCTGTTTCTGAGTGCGCGGGCCGACAAAGACGACCGGCTACAGGGGCTTCGGCTGGGAGCCGACGACTACATCACCAAACCGTTTAGCATTGAAGAACTGATTCTGAAAATCAACGTGTTCCTGCGCCGGAGTAAGCCCCCGGTTTCTGCGCACAGCGGATCGGTACAATACATCGGATCGTATCAGTTTGATTTTCAAAATCTGACGCTGGAAATAGACGGTCACTTGCAAACGCTGACCCACCGCGAAGCCGAAGTGTTGCACTACCTGATGGCGCGACCGAATACGCTGATCCGGCGTGACGAGATTTTGAAAGCCATCTGGGGCGACAACGATTATTTTATGGGCCGCAGTCTCGACGTGTTCATCTCCCGACTGCGGAAACGGCTGGGGACCGATTCCTCGATTCGCATCGAAAATCTCCACGGCATCGGATTTAGGCTGTTGCTGCCGGGCTGAGAAAACCGCTTAGGGAATCCGGACCGGATTAAACTGCCTGAAGGGAAGAATAATGTGAAAGGCGGCTCCGTCCGTTTCGGTTGCCTCGACAAAAATTTCGCCGTGGTGGATCTCGACAATTTTCTTGCTGAGCGATAAACCGATCCCGGTTCCCTGGTACTGTCCGGGTTGGTTGAGCCGCTGAAAAAGTACGAAAACCTGCTGCCCGTATTTTTGCTCGAAACCGATACCATTGTCTTTAAAAATCAACTCGCAATAGGTCATCGACGGGTTCAAAGTCGGATATTGGCTAATGATTTCCGGGGTCAGAAGGTGCGACGAAATAGCCAGAGCCGGTGGGGTTCCTTCCCTGGAAAATTTGAGGGCATTGCTGATCAGGTTGTAAAAAAGCTGATTCATCTGCAAAGGAATCGCTTCAATAGTGGGCAGCAACCCACTCGTGATGAAAGCTTTTTTCTGCTCAATCAGCAGTTCAAAATCACTCAGCACATTTTCGAGCGTTACGCCCAGATCCGTCGGAGCAAATAGCTTTTCGTGGTTGAGGAGTTGGGAGTAATTGAGCAGATCCTGGATCAGTTTGCTCATCCGCACCGACGCCCCGGCAATTTTACTCAGGTAGGCTTTGGCTTCCAGCGAAAACTCGTCTTCGTGTTTCTCCTGCAACCGGTTCGAGAACGTAACGATTTTGCGCAACGGTTCCTGCAAATCGTGACTGGCAGCATGGGCAAACTGCTGCAGTTTTTCATTCGTTAGCTGTAGATCGGCCGTTCGTTCTTTTACTTTGATTTCGAGGGCTTCCGAAAACGTCTTTAGTTTTTGCTCCGCCACTTTACGTTCGGTAATGTCTTCTATGGCGAGCAGAATCAAGGGTTCCACGGCATGTTCGTTGGCCACCTGCCGGGCATTCAGCAGCATGGTCCGTTCTCCGAGCACCGGGAAGGGCAGGGTGATCTCAAAATTCTCCAGTTTGACTCGCTGCGGGATGATTTTTTCGAGCTGTCCCTGCAACCCCGGATCATCCCACTGGTGGTTTTGCAATTCATAAAACAGCTTATCTTCCGTTTCCAGCTCCGTAAAATTAAATTTTTTGTAGAAAGCCAGGTTGGCGGTTTTAATGCGCAAGGCCTTGTCAAGAATCACCAGCGGTTCGCGGATGGAGGTAACGATGGATTCGGAATACAGGCGGGCACCGTTGAGTTGCTCCTGTTTGTCGAGCAGTTCCTGATTCAGAATCACCAGTTCCTCGTTGCTCGACTGCAGTTCTTCTTTCGACGTTTCCAGTTCTTCATTCAGGCTCTGCATTTCTTCACTGCTGCTCTCCAGTTCTTCGCTCGTGCTTTGGAGTTCTTCGTTGGCCACTTCCTGGTCTTCGATGATGCTGCGCATGTCCTCGCGGGTTTGCGCCAGCTCATTTTCCAACTGTTGAATCCGCAAATGAGATTCGTTCGTAATCGCGGTAGTCGGGTCACCCGCTAAAGCCAGAGCGGTTTCGGTTTCCTTTTTGGTAAACAGAACCATAAAATGGGGCTCGACGCTGCTGGTGAGCAACAAAATTTCGATGGTCACCAGGTATTGCACTCCGTGAATCCGAACCGGAATGCCGGTTTTGATCACCGCGCCCGGGCTGGTTTTGGCTTTGTGCAACGCATTTCGCAGCTCGAACCCCAGGCCCTCGCGCGCCATTTTGAACAGGTTGAAGGTCGGTTTGCCGGGCGGTGGTTCCAGAAACGGCGCAATGGCGCCATGAATGTGAACCACATCCATCAGATCATTCACAATGACACTGGCCGGGGTGTATTTGGCAAGCAGAATGGCCTCCGCCGTTTTGCGGAAGTCGGTTTGCAGGGTATCGGGCTTGGCCGCTTTTTTGTCTTTTTTTACGAAAGCGTCCTCCCGTCGTCCGGTGGCAACGGGCAGAAACCGCCCCGGAACCGACTTGCGGGTATAAATCTTTTCGGTGCGGATAAAGGACGCAAACAAATCGGACACCACGCTGGTCGTTTCGGATTTGCCGAGCAGCAGAAAACCGCTTTTCCGAAGGGCGTAATGAAAGGTCGACAGGGCTTTTTTCTGCAAAAAGCTATCCATGTAAATCAGCACATTGCGGCAACTGACCAAGTCGATTTTAGAAAATGGCGGATCTTTCAAAAAATTCTGAACCGCAAAAACGCACAGATCCCGGATGGTTTTTACCACCTGGTAGTTGCCGCTGGTTTTCGTAAAATACAGGCTGAGCTGCTCATCCGAAAGCGTTTGCACTTCGGCTTTGGTATAAATGCCCGCGCGCGCTTTTTTGATGGCGATCTCGGAAATATCAGACGCAAAAATCTGAATCTGCCGGGTGGTTGACTGGTCACCCAAAAACTCGTGCAGGCAAATGGCCATCGAAAACGCTTCTTCGCCGGTGGAGCAGCCGGCAATCCAGATTCGGACGGGTTCTTCGGCCGCTTTGTTTTTGAACAAAACCGGAAGAACCTTTTCACGCAGGGCTTCAAACGTGTTCGGATCGCGAAAAAAAGAGGTCACCGGAATGAGCAGATCCTGAAACAACGCCTGTTGCTCGGTTTTATCCCCCATCAGAATGTTCAGGTAGTCGGCCAGCTTGCCCACTTTGCCAATCGCCATTCGCCGGGCAATTCGCCGGCGAATCGTGTTCTGTTTGTAATACGTAAAATCAACCCCGCTCCGCTCCTGAAGCAGGACGATCAAGGATTTGAAAGCGGTTTCATCTTCTTTGGGTATCTCCTCCTGCGTATTACCAATGGTACTCTTCTGGTAGTCCCGCACAATTTCCCGGAGTTTATCCGGCATTTCTTCGGGCGGCAAAACAAAATCCACCACCCCGGCGTTCACGGCACTTTGCGGCATATCGCCATAAGCCGCCGTTTCCTGATCCTGCGCAAAGGAAACCCCTCCGTTCTCTTTAATGGCTTTCAAACCCAGCGTGCCATCGTCGCCTTTACCGGACAACACAATGCCAACCGCCAGTTCTTTGTGAACGTCAGCCAGAGAGGTAAAAAAAACATCGATGGCCAGATTGGTTTTTATTTTATCCCGGGGCGTCAGTTTCAGCACCCCATCGAAGGCCGTCAGGATTTTGTTGGCGGGAATAACGTAAATGTGATTGGGCGTCAGGTGAATATCGTCCGTAATCTCCGAAACCGGAATGGCCGTTATGCGGGATAGGATTTCGGGCAAAATACTTTCGTGCAGAGGATCCAAATGCTGCACCAGCACGAACGCCATGCCCGAATTGTCCGGAATCGCCTTGAGCAGTCGCCGGAACGCATCCAGCCCGCCCGCAGACGCACCAATGCCGACCACCGGAAAGTCCTGCGGGGTAGCAACGGGCGGAACTTCCTTTTTTTTGTCGGATGACATTGTTTTTCAGGGGGGGTAGCTAAAGGTACGGAAAAGGTTTACAATACCGGGCGGATTTGTATTTAGTTTGCCATTATCGTACATCTACCGCCTAAGTTGTTTACCTTGCTTATCACTACCACCGATCAAGATGAACCGTATCCTGACCTTTCTGCTTGTAGACGACGATGCTGACGATTGCGATTTTTTTCGGGAAGCGGTGCGGGAAATTGATGCCACATCGATTTGTTACACGGCCGAAAACGGCGAAGATGCCCTGGTGAAACTTCGCAATGGACTCCAAAAACGTCCTGACTTCATTTTTCTGGATTTGAACATGCCCCGCATGGACGGCAAACACTGCTTGGCCGAGCTGAAGAAAGATCCCAAACTGAGAGATATTCCGGTGATTATTTATACGACCTCCTCTGCACCGGAGGACATCGAAGAAACCCACCTGCTGGGTGCGTCGTACTTCCTGACCAAACCCTCCGATTACCAGAAGCTCCTGAAAGATCTGTTTTTTGTGATGGGCCGGGATTGGTCACAACAACCCCAAATGCTTCGTTTTTAATTTCCGACCAGGTATTAAAATTGCGGCTTTCGGCTATATTTGTGTAATATCCAAAGCTATAACCCTTCTATTTGCAGCATGAAAAAACAGAGTTTGGTTGCCCTTGCCTCTTTATTGACCACGGGGGTCTTCGCCCAGCAGGAACCCATTCAGTTTACGGCCAAAGGAATTGTTGTTCTGTCCGATGCCGATATGGCGGCTTCCGCCCTGGCCGACGGCAACTTGTACAAAAGCAAAACCAGCCGTGACGCACTGACGATCGTTAAATTTCCTCTCGACCGAAATGGGCAAAACATTACCACCGCCCCCATTTCCAACTCCTCGGCGCTGTATGACAAAGCCGCTGTTGTGACCCCCAACGGGCGCTTCGCGTATGTGCTGGAAGGACGCGGCCAACTGGGCGACAGCGTCTCCACGCTGAAAGGCGGTGTGAAAGAGATGCCGGCCGCAGCCCGAATGTTTATTGTCGACCTCGCACCGGCCAAACCGACTGCGAAAGTGGTCAGCGTCGGCAACCTGCCGACGGCCATCACCATCAACCCGCAGGGCAACACCCTCGCCGTGGCTTCGGGTGATGCCGGTAAAGAAATGCGGTTGATTGAAATCGACAATACCGGTACGCCCAAGCGGGTGATCACGGCCCCTTCCCCGGTTCCGGGGGCACGCATTACGGATCTGGTGTGGAGCCCGGCCGGTGACTTCCTTGCCTACGTGATTGAAGATACGCAGGAAGTTGGCTTGATGAAATATTCACTCGATGCGGCCAAAAAACCGAATATCGTTCCCCACGGCAAACCCATCAAAGTAGGTGGTTTGCCAGCCACCGGCAAATTCTCGCCCGACGGTAAATTCTTCCTGGTTTCCGACATCAAGAAGGGAGCCAACGCGCAGGGAGCCGGCAAAGGTGAGTTGTTTGTGGTACAGTTCAGCACTGAGGATACGCCGGGTGAACACAAAGTGGTTTCTCAAACTGCTTCGGGCGAAAGTGCCGAAGCCCTGACCATCAGCCCCGATGGCTCTATGGTGATTGTGGCCAATTCCGGGCAGTCCTACCAGCCGTTCGGCCATGCAGGGGCCGGAAAAAGCTCCCTGTCGGTGTATGGACTCGACAAGGAAGGAAAACTGACCCTGGCGAATGAGTATCCGTTTGAAGGCATCATGCCCCAGAGCGTCGAGTTCGACAAGAGTGGCAGTGCCATTGCCGTGGCGGTTTCCGAATACCTCGATTATGGCGACCGTTCCGGCGGTATCGAGTTCTGGAAAGTGACCAAAGGCGACAAACCGTCGCTGGAGAAAATGCCGGGCAAAATCAGTGTCGCCCGTGGCAGCCACACGGTACGGGTTTATTAGTTAAGAGTTAAGAGTTAAGAGTTGGCTAACTCTTAACTCTTAACTCTTAACTCTTAACTCTTAACTCTTAACTCTTAACTCTTAACTAATTATACCCTCTCCCAGCGGAATTGCTTTTTGACTTTCTTCTGTTTTCCGTTGCTTTTATCCTTTTTCAGTCCTTTGCGGTCACTCGCCATGGAGGAAGAGGCTCCGGCTCCTTTGCGGTTGGAGAACCACCAGGTCGGGCTGTGCATGGTTCCCAAAACCGTTCCTCTGTACACGCGCCCGCCGTGCTGGTGTTCCATTTTTACGTGGCAACTTTTAATCGGGCAATGGGATGCCATACATCCCGTCAGGAGCCAACTACTCACTAAGCTCACCCACAATCCCTGAGGTAGTTTCATCTCGGTATCGGTCTAAAGCAGAAGGGGTGAAAGTAGAAAAAGTTTTGCTCTTTTTCCACTTTCACCCCTTCTGCCTTTTGTAAGGTCTTATCTTCCGAAAGCCAACTCATACCCGGCGTTTACCAGATATTCAGCCACCCGTGGCCGAACGACCCAATAAACCCCGTTATCTCCGCGCAAAATCCAGTGGTCACTTCCCTTTACATAGCGATTATTCGCGCAATCAATTGCCTGCATCAATGTCTTAAATTCTGATTGCCGTGCTTCTTTCAACATCTCAGCAAGGCGCGGAAAAGCCACGCTCCGCCGTAACCGTAACGTAATTGTTGAATCTCGAGAATACATACACGTAGAGTAAACAGTTCACTATGGGTTGTCTACTTGCACAAATCAAGCCAATTATTTTCCTTTTGTAACCGTTTAGTAAAATAAGACAATATTAATGAAATAATTGAATCGGCAATCTACCAAAAACTAACATTTTTTTATGATAAACTGAGTAATTATTCTTTCCATAAAAATATGATTATGTTACTATTTGTATACAGTATTGTGTAGAAAGACTTCCCCAGCCACCAGCTTGTGTAGCCCTGATTCCCCACAGACAGCTGACCTGCTGTACGGCTGAGCGGCAAACTAGCCATAAACACAATTAACTCATTTTCAGCAACTTAAATACTTTAAAAACGTGATAGTGACCCCTATTTTTACAAGTGGTACGGCTTTTGGCCTTGGTGCGACGAACCAATGTTTCAATTTACCATGATCAAACACAGCCATTCTTTACAATTGCGTACAATGAGAGCGGTGGCACTGGTAGTAGCCGGGAGCATGCTTGCGGCTGGTACAATGACAGGATGTAAATCAATTCGAAAAAACACGAATAATACCCAGCGCGGTGCCATCATCGGAGCTGGTGCGGGGGCAGTTGCGGGTGGCCTTATTGGCCGGAAATCAGGCAATACCGCCGTGGGTGCGATTCTGGGTGCTACGGTGGGTGGCGCAGGGGGGGCATTGATCGGCCGTCAAATGGATAAGCAGGCGGAAGAACTTCGCCGGCGACTCGAAAACGCCCGCATCGAACGCGTGGGCGAGGGGATCAAAATCACCTTTGACTCCGACTTCCTGTTCGACGTGGATCAATATAAACTGAAGTCTGCGAATCGGGAAAACATGACCAAACTGGCCGAGACTCTGAAGAAGTACAACGATACGGAAGTCTTGATTGAAGGCCATGCCGACAATACCGGTTCCGACCAGCACAACCTGAAACTGTCGGAACGCCGGGCCAAAACTGTAGCCAGGCTGCTACAGTCGGAAGGCATAAAAGCCAACCGTTTGACGGAGAAAGGCTATGGTGAAAGCCAGCCGCTGGCCGACAATGGCAGCGTTTCAGGCCGTCAGCAAAACCGCCGGGTCGAGGTAGCCATCTATGCAAACGATAAGCTAAGAAAAGCCGCCGAACGCGGAACAATTGGAAATATAAACAGTTAAACCTATACGCCCGGTCCGTCAGGGATCGGGCGTATGCTAATCACTTTTCTTTTTAAACGTTATGGAAGTAGGAAACACACACAGCGAAATTCTAGACCGGTTGAACACGCTATTGACGCGTACACGTGACGGAGAACGAGGCTATCAGGAAGCCGCTGAGAATGTAAAAGATGCTGAACTGAAGAGTTTGTTTCTGACACAGTCGCGGCAGCGCAACGAATACGCCACGGAGATCGACCGCGAAATCCGCACTCTGGGCGGAGATCCCGAAAACAGCACGAGCCTCACCGCCGATCTGCACCGCGCCTGGATCAATATCAAAACCACCTTTACCGGCAACGACGACAAAGCCGTGGTGGAAGAATGCAAACGCGGAGACGGACAGGCCCTGGAAGATTACCAGGAAATTCTGCAAAGCACCAGCCTGGCGGCCAGCACCCGCGAACTGCTGCTGCGTCAGAAAGAACGGATCGAATCGGCCCATGCGTCGATGGCCCGTCTGGCCAATGTTGTATAACCTTTCCAGGTGAAAGGTAAAAAGTCCCGGATCCAGTGGATTCGGGACTTTTTTTTGTATCCAAAAACAATCTAAATCCACGAATTGTTGATCAATAGGCCGGCCAGCCCTTGCCAGGATTGACTTAAAAACCGCACAAGCATTTTCAAAACCGCAGCGGAACCTGATTCAATGGCCCCGGAAACTGAATTAATATTATGGAAACCACCAATACTGTAGAAAACCCGGATGAGATTCATTCCAGACCGGGAAAGCCTTACCCACTGGGCGCCACATGGGATGGCGAAGGCGTTAACTTCGCCCTGTTTAGTGAACACGCAACCGGCGTTATCTTATGTCTGTTCGACGCGGAAGACCCGGCCAAAGAAACCCGGCGAATTCCGCTGACGGAATGCACCGAACAGATCTGGCACATCTACCTGGATGCCATCCAGCCCGGCCAATTGTACGGTTACCGCGTGGAAGGGCCGTTTGAACCCACCCAGGGTCTCGTGTTCAATCCGAATAAACTGCTGCTGGATCCGTATGCCAAAGCCATCAGTGGGCCTATTGAAAGCAACCTGGCTCAACTGGGCTTCGATCCGAACAACCAGGATGAAGACCGGTTTTCGAAACCGCAGGAAGACGACAGCGCCCCTTTCGTACCGAAGTCGGTGGTGATCGACTCCACCTTCGACTGGGAAGATGACCAACATCCGGACATTCCACTCAATCGCTCCGTGATTTACGAATTACACGTGAAAGGGTTTACGAAACTGCACCCTGAATTACCGGAGAAAATCCGCGGAACTTACGCCGGTCTGGGTCGTCCCGAGGTTACGGAGTATCTGAAATCGCTGGGAATCACGACGGTGGAGCTGATGCCGGTTCACCAGTTTACGGGCGAAAGTTACTGGGGTTATAACTCAATCGGGTATTTTGCCCCCCATAGCGAATATGCCTCGAAAGATAAAATCGGCCACGCCGTCAATGAATTCAAGGAGATGGTAAAGGCCTTGCACAAGGCCGGTATCGAAGTTGTTCTGGACGTGGTCTATAACCACACCGCCGAGGGCAACCAGCACGGGCCGACACTGTCGTTCCGGGGCATTGATAACCCGGCTTACTACTGGCTCGTGGAAGGCAATGAAACCTACTACATGGATTATACCGGCACGGGCAATACGCTGAATATGAATCACCCGCGTACGCTGCAACTCGTGATGGACAGCCTGCGCTACTGGGTAAACGAAATGCACGTCGACGGTTTCCGGTTCGATCTGGCCACGGCTCTGGCGCACAGCCTGACGGCCGCCGGTCAGTTGTCATCCTTCCTGGAAACCATTCAGCAAGATCCGGTTCTGTCGCGCGTCAAACTGATTGCCGAACCCTGGGATGTGCAGTCGTATCACGTCGGCAATTTTCCGGTCAACTGGTCGGAGTGGAATGGCAAATACCGGGATTGCGTTCGCGGATTCTGGAAGGGCGACACTGGACTGGCCGGCGAACTGGCCGCGCGGTTTTTGGGAAGCCCCGACCTCTACAACGACGGTCGCCAGCCTGCCAACAGCATCAACCTGATTACGGCCCACGACGGTTATACGCTTAATGACCTGGTGAGCTACAACGACAAGCACAATGAGGCCAATGGAGAGGATAACAAGGATGGCGCCAACGATAACCTGAGCTGGAATATGGGCGCAGAAGGCCCGACCGACGACGAGACCATTGTTCGGGCGCGTGAACAGCAAAAACGAGCGTTTTTAGCGACCCTTCTCCTGAGCCAGGGAACGCCGATGCTGGTGATGGGCGACGAATGTGGCCGGACCCAGCAGGGCAACAACAACGCCTATTGTCAAGACAATGAAATTAGCTGGTTCAACTGGGAGTGGACGGCCGATCAACAGGCTTTGTTCGATTTTACCCGCCAGCTTACCGCCTTGCGTCGGGAACTGCCGCTGCTGCGTCGCCGGAAGTTTTACCGCACGGAGGAGATAACCTGGCTTCGCAACGACGGAAAACCAATGACCGACCAAAACTGGAACGATGGTATTACCCGCTGTCTGGGTTTGCTGATCGATGGCACCAAGGTGGATGAGCAGGACGAAAACGGCGATCCGATTGGCGAAGGCCGGTTGTTGATCCTGTTCAACGCGTTCTGGGAACCCTTGTCGTTCCAACTACCGAAACCCGGCCGGAAATCCAAATGGCAGGTCTTGGTGAATACGGCTACCGATACGCCTGTTCAACAGGAAGTTTCCGCCCGTGAGCCCTTCGA
Source organism: Larkinella fluvii (assembly GCF_051857545.1). Classification (NCBI taxonomy): domain Bacteria; kingdom Pseudomonadati; phylum Bacteroidota; class Cytophagia; order Cytophagales; family Spirosomataceae; genus Larkinella; species Larkinella fluvii. The sequence continues at coordinate 37,823 of NZ_JBPZHB010000005.1, forward strand.
AATTCAGGGCCGGTCGGTGGTGTTTCTGAAGCTGAAAGAGTGATGAATGATGGGTGATGAATGATGAACGATGAATGGTCGACGGCAAAGCCCATTCATCGTTCATCATTCATCACCGCGTGGGCGGCCCCGCCATCATTCGTTTTTAAAACGCCATTCCTTCTCTTCAATCGATGCTTTCTGAATGCAGTCGTACAACTCGGCGTCGTCTTTGTAACTGAGTTGCTGCAATTGGTAGGCTTCGATTTGCAGTGAAAATCCCGGACTCTCGAAGGGCCAGGGATCAACGCATACGGTTTGGTCAGGACGTTGAAAAATGTAGTAGATAACACCATCCGGGCCGGGACTGATTTCCAGCCGACGGCCATATTCCGGAATCAGGCCCTGACAAAGAATGAGCGACAGGGCATCGCACCACTGAATGAAGGCATATGCATAGTCAACCTCCTTTTTAGAAAGTTTCATCTGCCGCAGCCACGTCTTCTGGTTCTGTTTCTGCTGTTCCAGAAACGCGTTCAGCTCCGCGCTTTGATCAGTTAGGGACTCATAGAGAAAGGTGGCATGTTTCGACACCATCAGGGCATTCCATCGGCTTTTTTCCAGTGCGATTTCAACCATTCGCCGGGCCTGACCCACGGCGTATTCTTCGATCCGAAAATCCATCGGTGCGCCCGCTGCCGTGAGGTGATTCCGACCTTCCCAGGGTTCCTGCCCATCGTCGTGTTCGGTCAGGGCTACGAGCGTTTCCACCCATCGTTCCGGTCTTTTGGCCGGGTTCCAGTGCATCGCAATCTTGACCGCCAGCAACCCATGGGCCTGCTGGTGAATCAATTCCCAACCAAAATCGGTGTTTTTAACAATCATATCGGGTATGTTTTCAAAGGGCAAAGCAAAAAAATGCCGGTCTCTTCAGACCGGCATTCCGCTTTTTTATAGAGTAATAGATTATCGGTTTTCAACCAGTTTGTTTTCACCTTCCTGGTAGGTGTCACCGGTCAAAGCTGCCCGGGCCATTTCAAAAAGCCGCACCATCCGGCTTGAACTGGAATCCCAGTACTCAGCCGTTTCGGTATGCACTTTCAGCAGGGACAACGACGGGTCATCTTTGCCTTCGGGAAACCACGGTTTGGCCATAGGTGACCACAGTTCTTCAATTTTTGCCCGATCCTGCAATTCCTGTGCCGTGCCGCTCACGGACACATACGAGGCATCCGACACGTTGGCAAAAGCGACATTCACCTGGTAGTTCTGGTCGATCTGATCGGTTTTTGGGGAGTTTTCTTTCGTTAGAAACCACAAATCACCGTTTTCATCGACCTGCATCACGGCCATCGGACGACTTACCAGCTTGCCGCTTTCGTCCTGGGTGGTCAACATGCCAATCCGAATGTCGTTGATCAATTTGCTAACCTTCTCCATCCCCGCACTCCGTTCTTTTATCGTTTCCATATTGTTGTTGATTTAAGGAAGAATAAAAGCCGGTTGTAATTTAGCTTTCGCTAAAACAACCGGCCCATCACTTTTGAATATCTATAACGGTGTTGATGACCAGTTCAGGGTCTTCATCGGAATGAACGTTTTAGAAGGGCTGGCGCAGCTTTCGTATAGCCAGTTTCTATGTGTTTTCTGCACCGGGGATTCACAATCTGTTTTAACGCGTCCACTTTTGTTTCCCACCTGAACGTATGTTGTCTCATTTGCCACTTCCATACTGCTCACAACGACTCGTTTACCGACAGAATTTCCCGATGGCCGATGGCCCGGCTGGTTGAAATACCAGCACCGTTTTTGTTACCAGTTGTGCCAGTTTCCTGACCAGCTAGTTATAGAGCATTTCCTGACGGCCGAGCGCAACAAACAGCGTACGTGACGTCTCAGTTTCTGTATCGGGCCGGAGGGTCATCTCCAGAATGGTCATGCAAACACGGATGCACTGACGGCAGGTTGTGGCAATCTGGCAGGCGCGTTCGGCACTCATCCGTTCACATTCTTCAGCACACTTTTCGCATACTTCGATGCAGGTTCGGGCCAGAAGCCGCGTGTTTTCGGAACCCCGGACGTATAAAACCGCCACCTGACGACAGAGATCCGAGCAATCCAGACTCAGGAAAATACAGCGATAGAGCTCCTCAATGTCCTGCTGACGCGACAATTCCGTGGCGTATTCATCGCAAGCCGTCGCACAGCCTACCAACGTGTCGTAAATGTTTTTCTTCCAGATCATAACGCTTCAATTTTCCTGGGTTAAACGACTTCTACAAAATGAACTGTGATTAAAAATAATGGTGTGGAGTACGAATCGCTTTTACCTTAGGCCACCTGACGGGATTCCATAAACCGTTGGCGCGCCCAGGCGCGGGCTTCGTAGATACTGGTTGAAATCGCTTCTTTCTTGTCAGGCACTTCCTGTTCCAGAAGCGAGTTGGCAATCTCAATCGCCTTGGCGCGAACGCTGGGCGGTAGCGAACGCATTGCTGCGGGGAAATGGGTTTGATTCCAGACCATGTTCTTTATCGCTTGTTGATGCCAATTGTATTGAGATAATTATGCCAGATTGAATTCCCCATTAGACGATCAATTTCCCTAATCCTACCGCACTGATAATCAATCATATTCAAGAGAAAATTCTTGATAAAACACAAAATTCCGCCGTGCCACTTCCGGCGGTTTGTAGAAAATGGTTTCCTCACTGTGTATGAAAATCCACAGCTAAATCCATAAAAAATGGCCTCCGAATTTCTCAGAGGCCACGGGTACTTTGCGTTGTCGGTTTACACTTTGATCACTTGGGGAAAATGAGTCGAAATGTTGTCCCCTGCCCTTCCTGACTTTCGACCTCAATCGAACCCCGGTGGCTGTTGATGATATTTTGTGTTGTTGTTAAACCCAGTCCCATACCGCCCTGTTTTCCGGTAAAAAACGGATCGAAAAGCCGTTGGCGATTGGCTTCCGAAATCCCAGAACCGTTGTCTTCCACACAAACCATGATGGCCCGTTCATTAATGGGAATGGTTTTTACCGTCAGCACCCCGGTCATTTCCTTCATCGCTTCCACAGCGTTGATCAAAATATTGAGCAAGGCGGTTTTAAACTGTTCTTTATCGAGCGGAACGGCACAGTCTTCGGTGGTGAAATCAGTCACCAGTTTCATGCCTTTGAGTTGCAGCCGGTCATGAACCAGATACAACGTATCCCGTACAGCATCGTTCAGGTTGTGCGACGTCAATTCCAGATCGCGCGGTTTCGACGAGTTGAGCATCTCGGTGATCAACTGACCGATGCGCTCGGCATTTCGGCGGATGATGTTGATGTAGAGTGATAAGCCCGGGTCATCGGGGGGTAAATCTTCTTTCAATTGCTCAAGGGCCAGGTGCAGGTTGGTCAGCGGATTCCGCACCTCGTGGGCAATGCTGCGGGCAATCTGGCCGGTCATGCTCAGCTTTTCGGCAATCAACAGATCGCGCTGGGCTTTCTTTTGCTGGGTAACATCCCGCACGATGGCCTGATACCAGTTGGTAACGCCCCCCTTGTCGGGTATGGCAACGACCGAAAGCAGGCAGTCGATCCGTTTTCGGTCTTTGCTGACCAGCACAATCTCGGTATCTTTCACCTGCTCCGACTCATCAATTTGTCGGCGCAACTGCTCATACACCTCTGCTTTATCAAACAGTTCACTAACGTTCATTTTCCGCAGTTCCTCGTCCGAATACCCCGTCAGTTTTTCCAGGGAAGGGTTGATCTCCTGAAACTCAAAGTTGCGGTCGGTAACAAAAATGGCATCGATCGATCGTTCGAACAGCGAACGGTATTTATTTTCCTTTTCGGCCAGTTCGCCCACCACATTGGCCTGCCGCAAGGCATAGCGAATGCTTCGGCCGAGCAGTTGGGCGTCGATCCGGCCTTTCACGAGATAATCGGCTGCACCCAGTTTGAGGGCCGAATAATCCACTTCCAGATCATCCTGCCCCGTCAGCAATATCATCGGCGTCTGGCATCCGGCCTTAAACGCTTCGTGAATCAGCTCAATACCGGTTCGTTCGCCCAGGCGGTAATCGACCAGATACACATCGTAGGCATTTTGGTAAATATGCTCGAGTGCCGAGTTAAAATCACTGACCCAATCGAGGTGGATGTTGGCATTGTCGCGGGTAGAAACCAGGGATTTCGTCAGGACAAAATCGTCTTCATCATCCTCAACCAGCAGTACCCGGATGGGTTTTTCCGAGAGTTCATCGGGTTGAGTCATCAGGTAGGGAAACGGTGTCAATCCAGTATTTTTTTATGGTGGTTGTGATGTCGAGTAACGTACTAAAATCAAACGGTTTGGAGATGTAGGAACTGACCCCCAAATCGTAGGTTCGCAGAATATCTTCTTCGGCCGTCGAGGTTGTTAATACAACGACCGGGATTTGCCGGAATTGCTCGTTAGCCTTGATTTCACGCAGTGCCTGAATTCCGTTTTTTCGGGGCATGTTCAAATCGAGCAGAATCAGGCTGGGGCGCAGAGCCGATGCATACGGCTCCCGCTGGTACAGAAAATTCATGAGTTCTTCCCCATCTTCCACAAAGTGTAATTCCGATGTCAGGTTACATTCCCGAAACGCCTGTTCGATCAGAAGGCGGTCATCGGCATCGTCGTCAGCAATCAATATGCTGGTATGCAAAGATTTATTAGTCATTTGAGTGGATATCGAATGAGATCACAGGGTCTTTGTCCCAATAAAGGCAAAAGTGTACCTACTTTCCTCGTATAAAGAAACAAGTTTCTATTTCTGGTGTTTTTCGAAACGGGCAAATCTTACTTCCTGTCTTCTACACTTTGAGTAGGATCTTCCACAAAAACCGCTTCCCGCCCAGGTTCAAACCAGTTGTAACCAAATTCAACAATAAACTAAATATAGCTGATTGTCAACCCATTACTGATAAACCATTCACCACTTTGTGCTTTGGCATAAAATTGTCAACAACTGATGCGTATAACAAACCTATTATATGCCATGAAAATCCCGATTGTTAGAATGTTAGTTGCCTCTGTTCTGGTTAGCAGCCTATCGGTTTTAAAAATCTCGGCCCAGACAACACCCCGGACCGGAATTAAAGGCGGCTTGAATGCCAGCACACTCTACCTGGACAACGTCGATGATCGCAATGAACGAATTGGTTTTCACGTCGGTCTTTTTACTCAGATCCCGGTAACCTCATTCTTCGCCATTCAGCCCGAACTTCAATATACTACCAAGGGTGTTTCGGCCAATTATAACCTGCTGGGAAATACCGGCAAGAACAATTTTAACCTGAATTACGTGGAACTGCCGGTTCTGGCCACGTTTAAGCTGGGCAATTCCGTCGATCTACAGGCCGGACCGTATGCGTCCTATCTGGTAAGTTCGAAGGTAACGACAGACGGTGACTTCGGTTCTGACTATCGCAACATCAACCGTGACAATTTCAACACCCTGGATTATGGTATTGCCGGCGGTTTGAATATTTACTTCGGAAAAGCCCTGCTGGGATTGCGCTACGGACAGGGTCTGCAGCCAGTGGCGAAAGATGGTGCGGCCCGTTTGCTCATGGGAAAAGCGAAAAACGCCGTTGGCCAGGTTTCACTGGGTTTTGCGTTCTAATATATCCCGATTGCCCCTGTATCCGCTGACGGATCGGATGCAGGGGCAAAACGAGCTTATCACAGGTGAATATCGTACGCTTTTAGCTTGTTATAAAGGGTCTTACGGTCAATGTTCAGCACTTCGGCGGCTTTGGTTTTGTTGTAGCCGGTTTTCTCTAGAACTTTGATAATGGCCGCCCGTTCGGCATTTTCCGACACGGATTTAAGATTGTTGGCGGGAGCAACGGTCGAAACTGCCGAACCGTTTTCTTCCATCACATAGGTAGGAGAGATAATCTCATAGGGCAGGCAATCCAGCGTAATGAAATCGCCCTGTGACAGCAGAACGGCCCGCTTCACAACGTTCTGAATTTCACGCAAATTACCGTGCCAATAATATTCTTTTAGTTTATCTTTCACCTCATCGTCGAAGCCCAGGACATTTTTCTCCAACTGTTCGTTGGCGATTTCCAGAAAGTGGTCAGCAAAAAGCAGAATGTCGGCCTTGCGTTCACGCAGGGGAGCCAGCTCGATGCGGAATTCGTCCAGACGGTGGAAAATATCTTCCCGGAAACGGCCCTGCCGAACGGCTTCGCGAAGGTCTTCGTTGGTAGCAACCAGAATGCGGACATCGACGACAATGTCGGTATTACTACCAATCCGGCGTATTTTTCGCTCCTGCAAAACGCGCAGGAGTTTGATCTGATTCTCATACGAGAGATTGCCAATCTCATCCAAAAACAACGTACCTCCGTTGGCATATTCGAAGCTGCCCATCTTATCAGACATCGCGCCCGTAAAAGCACCTTTGGTATGGCCAAACAGTTCACTCCCCGCCAGTTCTTTGGACAGGGCTCCGCAGTCGATGGCGACAAACGGTTTACCGGCCCGCTTGCTTTTCTGGTGGATGGCATTGGCGACAAACTCCTTCCCCGTTCCGGTTTCGCCGGTGATGATCACCGACATGTTGGTAGGCGCAATGAGGTCGATGTGTTTCTGAAGCATTTCGGCCGACCGGCTTTTTCCGAAGATAAACCGTTTGCCACCACTGACGAGGGTGGCGGTTTTGGCGGCCCGGGCGGGCGGTTTTACCGGACTTGTTTCGGGCGTATCGTCCCCGTCGTCGGCAGAGGCAACGCCGATCGACCGGGCATCGGTCTTTTGGCTACGCCGGTCCAGGGCACTTTTGATAGTATACAGGATTTCGTCCGGAAAAAGCGGTTTGGTAACATAGTCATATGCACCGTGCTTCACCGTTTGCACCGCCATTCGAACGTCGGAGTATCCGGTGATGATGATAACCGCCGTGGTAGGGTCGAGGATTTTTATCCGGCGTAACATTTCAAGACCATCGACATCGGGGAGCTTGAAATCGCAGATAACCAGTTCGAACGGGTCTTTTCGCAGCAGAGTCAAGGCGTCATCTCCTCGTTGAACAGAAGCCGTCTTATATCCTTGTTTTGACAAAAATCGTTCTAAAAGCAGGCATATATCCGTATTATCGTCAACGATTAAGATTCTTTCCATAGAGGGACAGTTACAGCGCCCAGTTACTTAATGAGGGGATAAAGTTAACTAAACTTGGATATATTGTAAAGCTTGTTCGATGGTCTTGCGATTAAAAGGTTTCCCGATAAAATAATCGGCTCCTTCCTGCGAAGCACGTTTGCGTTCCGCAATCCCATCAAAAGCGCTGATCATGATTACTTTCGTGTTGGTTGTGCTCGTTCGGATGTGAGACAACAATTCGAAACCAACGCCGTCGGGCAAACTCAAATCCAGAAATACCGCATCGTAAGCCTGTTGGGCCAATCGTTGACGACCCTCTTCCAGAAAGTTCGCGCAGGTCGGCTGATAACCCATTCGCTTTAATAAACCGGAAAGCAATAGACAAATATCCGCTTCGTCGTCGACGATAAGTACTCGTTTCGTATTCGTCATATTTGATAATACCGGCTTATATTGACTCCCGGTTTGCCAGCCCCTCATGCTCTCCACAGTTTTGTCCCGTTTTCCATATTTCTACTATTACGTCGGATTAACCTATAGATAATAATGTGCCTAAAATTCACACATCTTATCAAATCCCGCTCAGCAGTCCAATTTAACACAAAATTAATGCTTAGGTAATTAAAAAATAGCCAACCATTCCTCCAAAACGCCTGAATAAATATTTTCCGGTTTTGCAATCAGATGTTTTTTTTCTACACTAATTTCTACACCTGTAGATTTTTCTCTACAACCGATCTTTTCCGGCTCTGATCTATACGAATCAACAGGCAATCATTTTTCGAGGAAAGTTCCTACAAATCAATCAATTCTTGTATTTTTTGATGATAGTATATTTCGAACGAAGCATTTGGCATAAGATTTTCATACAAAGCAAGCAGAAGCATCGATTACTTAAACATTTTGACCTTGAACCGAACGCTATGGGAAACTTACTTTACACAGTCGCAGTAATATTGATCATTATCTGGGCTTTGGGTTTTTTTGGCATACTCGGTACCGGCATTGCAGGCAATAATTTAATCCACATCTTACTCGTAATAGCAATCGTTGCAATCCTCCTCCGCGTTATCCGCGGCAGGGGAGTCTGATATTCTCACATCATTTAAAAACGCCGTTGGCCTTTGGGCCAATAAAACATCGATACAATCGCTTCAAAAAGTACGGGAAGCGATACGTTTAGGTTTAGGTGGTTTCATTTTAGGTTAAGTACAAGTTACGGTGGGTACGGAATCCCTGCATCAGATTTGAGTGCAGGGATTTTTTGTTATTTCCATTTCCGACCTCCCGCTCAATGCCGAATTTAATCCGTCACGTTCCGGGCCGAATCGACCAGCCTCACAAAACGTTCGGGGTCAAGCAGCAATTGGTTTCTACAGTTTGTAGAAATTATTCCTCAATATCCCGAAAATGAGCTATTTTGAATAAACTCGAAAATAAAATTAAATTATACTGGTAATCAATCGCTTAACTTATTATTTTAGAGCTAGCGATGCAGTGTGGTACGAATTTTTCTATAAAGGCAATGTTATCCGCCGTGAGCGGTAGTTTTTCACTTAAACCGTTTGAAAGGTTATGAAACCGAACTTCAGTGGACTGGTCGTTGCGATATTGACAGGTGCAGCCTTGGGTCTTTTATTGGCACCGCGCAGTGGGAAAGATACCCGCAAGAAAATTACAAATGATTCTGATAAATTTCTGAAGGATCTACAGGACACCATCGCGAATGGATTCAACAGCATTCGCAATCAGTATGACGATGCCCGGGATAACCTGTCATCAAAATACAATGATGCCGTAGATACGGTAGCTTCCCGGACGAAAGGCGCGGTTGAACGGGTTGAACGCAATTCTAAACATTAATTACTTAATTTGCTACCTTCATACGTCGCAAACATAAATTAGGAAACACCATGAAAAGTTCAAGAGATTTTCTGTTAGGGTTCATCACAGGCGTAGTAGCAGGCATTTTGACGGCCCCCAAGAGCGGCCAGGAAAGTCGGCAGTGGATTCAGGATGAAGCTGATAAACGCACGAAAGATCTTCAGGATCAATGGAACAAGGGCGTCGAGCAGGTGAAAACCCAGGTTGAGCAGGTGAAATCACAGGTGAACCAGTGGACCGGGAAACTGCAGGATGAAAGCGAAACCAAAAAAGAAAAGTTCAACGACAACGTCGACAACCTGGCCAACAAGGCACACAGTGGTGTAGATTCTGCCAAGCAGTCGCTCAAAGTCGACTAAGTGGACTGTTGGCCACGGGTTCAAACCGGGGCTTCCATCCCACTCATTTGATTTACTCAACGCTATGAAATAGAGCGAAACGTCGGTAATCCTGACGTTTCGCTTTTTTGTTACTCAATTTATCTGCAACTTGTGGTTGTCAATTCACCGGCAGATTTTGCCAAATGCCTAAAAAACGGCATTTCTACCAGCAGAATCGCGGTTTTCCAACAAAATCAAACTGGTTTCAGGGGAAGCCAGAAAATAACTAAGTAGTTTTCTTTGATTTTTTGGAGAAATTTTAATGTCTATGCTGTAAACAACTATTATATTTGCATACTAATTGTAGAAACAACATATTAAAGATATAGACCCGGTTGCTGATCGGGTCGCAACCAAAAACAGCCTAAGCCTGAACGGGCGGCTGTTTTTAAATGGTGTGGATATAGTCGGAAAGCTATTCGGGCAGTCTCGGATAGCTTTTTTGTTTTATATCCGTCCGGCTTTTCACCTGATTTTAACCTGTCTTTAACTTCGGTTTAATCTACCCCCTCTACTTTTGACCATCAAATTTCCGCTGTAAGTCAGCTAGTTTCTTACAACAGGGAGGTTGAACTTCAAAGCTGATGCGAATTAGCTTTGAATGGTGTGGATAGGATGAAAAAAGCTGCCTGAACATATATTTCGGGTAGCTTTTTTGTTTTATTGCGTTATATATGGTATTTCGACCTTGATTTATTCACTTCGGGGTAAGCTAGTCTCAGCAAGTATGAAAATTCTGGTAGTAGAAGACGAGCCTAAACTCGCTTCGTTCGTAAAAAAGGGCCTGGAAGAACAGTCGTTTGAGGTTGATGTGGCATTTGATGGGCAAATTGGACGAACGATGGCCCTGAGCAACAGTTATGATGTGATTGTCCTGGATGTGAATGTTCCGAAAATAAACGGCTACGACCTGGCAAAATCGTTACGCTCCGAAAACATCAAAACACCCATTCTGATGCTGACGGCAATGGGTTCGCTCGATAATAAAGTGGCCGGTTTTGAAGCGGGTGCCGACGATTATCTGGTTAAACCCTTCGAGTTCCGTGAACTGCTGGCCCGGCTGCGCGCCTTAAGCAAACGAATGATCGACACGAGCCAGCAGTCGAACCTCCTGAAAGTAGCCGATCTGGAGCTGGATCTGAACGAAAAAATTGCCCGGCGGGGCGGCAAGCGAATTGAACTCACCGCCAAAGAATTTGCGTTGCTGGAATACCTGATGCGCAACCGGAGCCGGGTTGTTTCCCGAATCGACATCGCCGAAAAGGTGTGGGACATTCACTTCGACACCGGCACGAACGTCATCGATGTGTATGTCAATTTCCTGCGCAAAAAAGTTGATAAAGACTTCCCGGTCAAACTCATTCATACCGTCATCGGGATGGGATATATGTTAAAAGAGGAATAGCGACCCGCAGTCTCCTTTCGCCTAACTGCCATGAACATCAGAACCCGGCTAACTGTCCTTTTTGCGCTGCTGGTTGGTTCCATCATCCTGCTGTTTTCTCTCACCATTTATTATTTATTCGATCAGTACCGCGAACGGGAGTTTTATGACCGTCTCCGACAGAATGCGTTTGCAACCGCCCAGTTGTTGGAAAATGTAGAGGTAAGGGGCATTACTGACAAAATGCTGCAGCAGATCGAACTGAATTACATGTCGCTCTACAAAGGACACGTGACCATCTTTTTGCCCGATAACCGGATTCTGCACTCGACCGATTCCAAACGGGAGGTAGTTTCTCTCCAATTTCTGGAACAGGTTCGGAATGGCAAGGAAATTTTCAGGCGCAACGGCATGGTGGAAACCCTCGGCGTCCGGTTTACCGACCGCCACAACCGCATCCTGGTGGTGGTGGCAACGGCCATCGACCGCTACGGTTTTACCAAAATTGAGTGGCTGCGGGATATTCTGGTCATTAGCTGGATCGTCAGCATGGGCATCGTGCTGCTGGCGGGGTGGTTTTTTGCCGGCGATGCACTCAAACCAGTTTCCGACATCATCGATCAGGTCAACGATATTTCAGCCACCAACATCTACGCCCGGCTGCGCATCGGAAGTCCCAAGGACGAGCTGGCCAAATTGGCGGCAACGTTCAATGAAATGCTCGAACGACTGGAGCAGGCGTTTATTCTTCAGAAAAACTTCGTTTCCCATGCCTCCCATGAACTGCTCACCCCGCTGACGGTGATGATGGGTCAGGTCGATGTGGCACTGATGCAACCCCGCAAGGAATACGAATACAAACAGGCCCTGGAAAGTGTGCTGGAAGAAGGCAAAAAAATGAACAGCCTGGTCAACGGTCTGCTCGAATTGGCGCGGGTGAATGCCGACGCAGCCACGCTGTCGTTCAAACCGGTGCGGATCGACGAGGTGCTCTGGCAGGGGCGCAGCCGGTTGTTGCAAAAGAATGAAGAATACCGGATCGATATCGAATACGAAAAACTCCCCGGCAACGAAGAAGAACTGATTGTGATGGGCGAAGAATCCCTCCTGCAAATGGCTTTTCAGAACCTGATCGAAAACGGCTGTAAATATTCGAAAGACCGGCACATGGTGGTGACCCTAAACGCGGGCGAAGACGACATCAGACTGACGTTTACCGACCACGGATACGGCATTCCGCCGGAAGACATTCCCCATTTGTTTGAGCCCTTCTTCCGTTCCGAAACCACCTCCGGCATCATCGGACACGGCATCGGGCTGGCCCTCACCCACCGCATCATTACCATCCACAAAGGCCAGATTCGGGTAGAGTCGGAAACCGGAAAAGGCACCTCCGTGGAAGTAACCGTACCGGTTCGAAAGATCATTACAACCGAAAAACCGGTAGCTTTTGAACTCGACGAATAAGCACAACGGGCCAATTTAACCCGTTTTTAACTTGACCTTAATTCACTTTTAACAGCGTTTCGTCACCTTTGACTTCAGAGTTACAAGCCACTTGTACATGGAGTCTGCTGTTTTCATCCTTACTGCTACAAGTAGCCTGGGCGTCTTTTTGTTCCGGGGGCAGACGAAGTATTACTTCAGCCTGTTTCTCCATATTCTCCTCATTGTTACGGCTTCTTCCTGGGCTTTCCGCGCACTGTCGGCCGGTAGGCTGATGCAATTCAATCTGCTGGAACGGGCCGGTTTGCTTTTACCCGTCAACATCGATAGCCTGTCGGCTTTTTTCCTGGGTGTCATCAGCCTGACCGTACTCATGGGCGTGCTGTATGCCAACGGCTATCTGAAACTGTATCGGCAAATCCAATCGGACTGCCAACTGTCGTTTCATCACCTGGCACTCCTGTGGCTCCATCTGTCTATGATTCTGGTTTGCACCCTGCGTGGCGGAACCGCATTTCTGGTTTCCTGGGAGCTGATGGCCGTGGCCGCATTTGGGTTGGTGGTTTTCGAGGGCGAACGGAAAGATATTTTAAAAACCGGTTATGCTTACCTGCTCCAGATTCAAATGGGGTTTGTGTTCATCCTGATGGCCTTGCTGATCGCCGGTTCGCAGGCGCATTCTTACGGTTTCGATAGCCTCAGTGCTTATTTCATGACCCACAAGCCATTACCGGTTTTTCTGCTGTTTTTTATCGGATTTGGCAGTTACGCGGGGTTCGTTCCCATGCATAGCTGGCTCCCTCAAACGCAGTTAACAGCACCATCCCACGTTTCAGCCATTCTATCCGGCGTACTGACCCAAATGGGCCTTTACGGCATTCTGCGGGTGCTAACGTATATCCATACCGATCTGGCTCCCATTGCCTTCTTCCTCCTTGGTTTTTCGCTCCTGTCGGGGTTGGTTGGCAGCCGGAACGCCTTTCTCCAACACGATGGCAAGAAATTGCTGGCCTACAACAGCATCACCAATACCGGAATCATCGGAATCGGAATCGGGGCCGGATTGGTGGGCATTGCTTTTAACCTTCCCGCCCTGGCAGCACTGGGGTTTACGGGGGGTATCTTACATATCGCCAACCATGCTTTGTCCAAGTCGCTGCTGTTTTTTGGCATCGGCTCCATTTACCGGGCTACGCACACCCGGAATATTGACCAGTTAGGCGGTTTGATCCGAACCATGCCGAAAACGTCGTTCCTATTCCTCCTCGGTGTGCTGGCGCTCTGCGGCTTGCCGCCCTTCAACGGTTTTGTGTCCGGATTTCTGATTTATTGGGGGCTGATCAAGGGCCTTACCCTGCATACCGACATGCTGAATCTGACGATCTGGGCGGTTTTTGCAGGGCTTATTCTGATCAGCGGCCTCACCGTAATGGGTTTCAGGAAAGTCTTTGAAACGGCATTTCTGGGGACTTCCCACTCCGAATCCGCAGCGCACGCCAAAGAAGTACCCGATGACCTGCTGGTTTCCCCGTTGCTGGCAAGCCTTTCCATTCTGACAATCGGCATCTGGCCCACGTTTTTCCTGAAACTCACCGGCAACGTAGCCGCTCTGTACGTCACCGAACTCCAGGCCATCGACGCGGCTGTTCCCATGCTGGCGTATACCGGCAGTATGGGGGCCACACTGATCGGAGCCACGCTTTTTATCCTGTGGATTCGGACAAAACTGCAGAAGCCTATCCGCATCGATTATCATTCGCCCAACTCGTTTCGCAAACCCAAAAAAGAACACGAGTTTGGGTAACCCTCAATTATCTGTAATTTATTTAGGTTATTTCAGGTTCAGGCCGGTCGATTGACCGGCCTGACTTTTTTACCTATTTCAGAAACCCTTCCAGTGAGGCTGGCGAATAATTGACGTTTTTCAGTGTTTTGTTGTCGGCTGTGCGATATACCAGGTATTTGCCGTCCGACTCCACGTAGTGGCAGTCTACGCCTTTTGCCTGGTAGTGCTGAACGGTTGCTTCGGCCTCGGGCACCGTCAGACAGGCTTTGCTGAGGTTCGAACGCTGGACTTCGTCAAACAAGGCTTTGAAGCGGTCGCCCAGCCCGAATTCCAGAATGGCACCAGCCAGCACATACTGCAAATCGCAGAGCGCATCGGCCACTTCCACCAGGTCTTTTTCCAGAATGGCAACTTCCAGTTCTTTCAATTCCTCGGCCAGTAGCGCAACCCGGAGCTGACAGCGGGTTTCGGACGGAATCTGAGGGGTTTCTAAAACCGGGTGGTGAAAAGTCCGGTGAAATTCGGCAACAGCGTTTAATGAATCGGGCGTTTGCATTGACCTGGATGACAGTGATTAAAAATTATTTTTGATGAGTTTGATCGAAATTGCCAGCAAAATAATGCCGAAAACCTTCCGTAGAATATTGATTCCACCCGGCCCCAGCCGGTTTTCAATCCAGGCCGATGACTTCAGAACGGCGTAAATCAGCACGAGATTGATCAGAATACCAACCAGAATATTGGCGGTTGCATACTCCGCTTTCAGCGACAGGATGGTCGTCATGGTCCCGGCTCCGGCAATGAGCGGAAAGGCGATGGGAACGATGTGGGTGGCACCGGCCCCGTGATCATCGGCTTTGAAAATGTTCCGGCCCAGAATCATTTCCAGCCCCAGCAAAAAGATGATCAGCGCACCCGCCACCGCAAACGATGACACATCGACGCCGAACAGCTTCAGGATGGACTCCCCTACAAACAGGAACGCCACCATCAGCAAAGCCGACGCCAGCGTCGCTTTCTCCGACTCAATTTTGCCGGTTTTCTTCCGAAGATCGATGATGACCGGCAGCGAACCAACCACATCGATAACCGAAAACAGAATGAGCGTGACGGAAATAATTTCTTTGAAATTCAGCATAGGTAGCCCCGCAAAAACTGTTTTAACGCATCTATTTCCCATGCCTCAATGGCCGGGAAATTGGCAATCCGGAAGGTGTTCGATTTCCAGTCGCCATACCCATTGCCAAGGGTAATCCCGGCTTTTTGAGCAGCGGTTTTCACGGCCCGGATGGCTTCTTCACTCCCCTGAACAGCAATCACCGTGTCCGACCGCAGCTCCGGATTCGTGATCAGCAGTTCCCAGGTGGTTTCTTTTTCGATCAATTCGTACCAGTCAGCCGCCCGGCTGCGCACCAGGGTATCGACTTCCGAAATGGGCGAAACCTGCTGCAATACTCTCATTAACAGATAAATACCCAATCCGTTTGGGGTAAACTGCGTCTGGTATTTTGCGATATTTTCATGGATGAACAACAGACTGTTGTAATACTGCCGATCGGCGATAATCTCTGCCTGTTTGAGCGCATCAGGCGAGTAAATCAACACGGCCAGACCCGCCGGCAAACCCAGGCACTTCTGCACCGAAGCAAACCAGACATCGGCCAGCGACCAGTCGAACACGAGACCGCCCAGCGATGAAACCGCATCAACGGCAATCAAACCACTGAATTCCCGCCGAAACTGCGCCAGGGTGTCCATCCGCACCTGCGTTCCGTTGGAGGTTTCGTTCTGCACCACACACAATACATCCGCTTCGCCGGGCAAAATCATCGGTTTGATCCGGTGGGCATATTCCATCCATTTCTTCCCGAAAGCGCCCCCGTACGGATGCAGGCTCGTGGTCACCGTCAGCGATTGGGCAACGATTTCCCAGCACTCTGTGGCCGATGAGACAAACGCAATGTGATAGTCCGCCGGAATTGCCAGTTTTTCGTGCAGCAACCGAAGCGTTTCCTTCACAATTTCCATAAAACCGGCAGACCGGTGATTCAGACTCACGACGCCCGACCGAATGGCCTCCTGCGCATAGTCGGCCACCTGCGGATACACTTTGGACGGACCGGGATAAAAGGTAATCATTGCTACTTTACTGAATTATAGATTCTTATTTTTCCAAACTCAGCAAATACCGCACCGCCAGATCGTACCCCAATAATCCCAGTCCAAGAATAACACCCTTGCACTTCGCTGACAAATAGCTGTGGTGCCGGAACGATTCGCGGGCGTGGACATTGGAAATGTGCACTTCGACCGCCGGGGCCGGAACCGCCGACAGTGCATCGGCCAGGGCGATGGAGGTGTGCGTATAAGCCCCGGCATTGATCACGATGCCGTCGATGGTAAAGCCCAGTTCGTGAATTTTATCGATCAGTTCGCCCTCGTGGTTGGATTGAAAATACCGGATTTGCACGTCAGGAAACGCCTGTTCGATGGTTTCCAGGTAGTCGACAAAGGTGCGGCTGCCGTAAATTTCGGGTTCACGTTTCCCCAGCAGGTTGAGGTTAGGGCCGTTTAGAATCAGAATCTGTTTCATGGGTAAAAGAGTTGAGCCGCCGGGCGACCCATTACAAATTACGGACGCCGATGATTGCGGTTCCGGGAATTAAACCGTAATTCGCAATCTGTACTCCGTCGATGATACTGTGTGGCAAAGTTACATTAACGCTTTCAAAAACTACCTGAAACTGGAACGTTCGCTGGCCGAAAATTCCGTTGAAGCGTATTTGCATGATATCAGCAAATTACACGAATTTCTGGCGTTAACCGGCGACCCGGTTGCGCCGACGCAGGTTACGGAAGACCTGATTTTCGATTTTCTGGCCTATCTGACCGATCTCGGCTTGTCGGCCCAGTCACAGGCCCGGATTCTTTCCGGTTTGAAAGCCTTCTACAAATTTTTGCTGCTGGAAAACGAGATTCAAACCGACCCGACGCAACTCATCGACGGCCCCAAACTGAGCCGAAAACTGCCAGACACCCTGAGTTTTCCCGAAATCGAAGCCATTCTGAGTGCCATTGACCTGTCCACGCCCGCAGGCACCCGCGACCGCGCCATGATTGAAGTGCTGTACAGTTCCGGGCTGCGGGTTTCCGAACTCCTGGATTTGCGGCTGACCAGTTGTTATTTCGAAGTCGGTTTTATCCGCATCAGCGGGAAAGGCAACAAAATGCGGCTGGTGCCGATTGGTAAAGATGCTATCAAACACACCACCCTTTACGTCGACCACGTTCGGAGTCAACTGGAGATCCAAAAAGGGGCCGAAGATACGGTTTTCCTGAACCTGCGGGGGAGTTCACTGTCGCGGGTGTCGGTATTCAAAACCATCAAAAAACTGGCCCTTGCGGCCGGTATTCAAAAGGAGATCAGTCCGCACACGTTCCGGCATTCGTTCGCGACGCATTTGATCGAAGGCGGGGCCGATTTGCGGGCGGTGCAACAGATGCTCGGCCACGAATCCATCACGACCACCGAGATTTACACCCACCTCGACCGCGATTATTTGAAGCAGATCATTACAGATTTTCACCCCCGATCCTAGAAAATTCCCAAGCCTGGAAAACAAAAGTACCCGCCATCAAAAATAGCGGGTACTAATCTCGTCGGTTAACCCTAACCCAAATCACATTAAGTAGTTCGACTCAATTATTTTAGATTAAAGGGACTGAACTTGATACTCAACTGTTGGCCCACATTGGCCAGGCATTGATGAACGGCATAAAACAAGGTTTCTTTTTCGGCGTAATCCTGA
>NZ_JBPZHB010000005.1:55725-697459 GCF_051857545.1 Larkinella fluvii
TTATCGGTACGGAACCGTTTGTCTAATTCGGCTTTTGCTTTTTCGTCCAAGAGTGGTGTATTGACGCGTCCCATGAACGAAAATACAATAATCTAAACTAATTACCAGTAAGCACTTAGCTTTGCAAAGTCAGTGATTCTCTTGTTGACTTGGTGCTTGTCGTCACCTCTAAACCGACCTTGGTGTTCAAGCGACCCTACTGCTGATCTTGGTGCTTGTCGTCACCCTTAAACCGACCTTGGTGTTTCAAGCGACCTTACTGCTGATCAGTCAGTTTTCACCAATTTCTCATCAAGGTCATGAACCCACGAACACGACCGAATCAACCGATTCGAGGTCTTAAAATTCATATAGGCAAAATCTTTCAAATCGAAGCGGAGCAAATGCCCGGCGGGACTTTGATCATCATCCTGGTTATCTTCTTTGTTTTCCTTTTAACCTATTCCCTACTAGTAAGATTTTTCTAGCAGGTTAGTTTAATAGAAATTTTTTCAAATGGGTGGGTAAAAGTTGACCTTGCTCCTGATCGTTACGCGTCTTTTCCTTATACTAAGTCAGGTTATATGAGTACTCGTTTTCCTGATTAGTGCCGACAATCAGCTATCTCATTCTATATTCCTTGTACTTACTGAGGATTAGGAATGCGAATCAAGAGTTGAACTAAAATGGACAAACGCAGCCTGAGAAGTAAGTTTGTAGAATGCTACAACTACAACTCATTGCTCTCTATGACCGCCCGGCGGCCCGGTACGTTTGCCAGTGCTATGATAAGCACTTGTGCCTGCATTTCCAACGGCAAAGCAACAATCATCAGCCCGATTTTACCGATCAGGAACTGATGACAATCTATCTGTTTGGTCTGCTTAAACAACGGTACACTATGCGACAGAGTTATGATTATATCGTTGATCATTGGCAGGATTGGTTCCCAAAACTACCCTCTTATCAGGCCTTCAATTACCGGCTCAATCAAGTGGGCTGGCAATTTGAAATCTTGGTCGATGACTTAGTCGGTCACTTGCAAAGCCGACCTTGTCATCGGCAGATCAGTCTGACCGATTCGCTCCCTATCATTGTTTCCAAACGCCCTTATCAGGCTAAGGTAGCACCAGAATGGGCCGATAAAGGTTTCTGTTCCACCAAACGCCTTTATTATCATGGCTTAAAACTGCACTTTGTAGGCTTTGATCGCCGGGGCACGATTCCTTTACCAGAACATTTTCACTTTACCCCCGCATCGGCCAATGACCTGACGGTTCTCAAACAGACCACGCTGCCTTATGTAGAGCAACGAACGTTGGTCGGGGACAAAATCTATGCTTCAGCCCCTTTGCAAGCGCAGCTTTGTCAGCAGCAGGTCGAAATGATGACGCCCATTAAACTTAAAAAGGGTCAAAAACGTCTGGATGCCGCCGACCAGCTTTATTCCAGTTATGTCAGTTTGATACGTCAGCCGGTGGAATCGTTCTTTAATTGGCTGATTGAAAAAACTCACATCCAAACGGCTTCCAAAGTTCGTTCTCAGAAAGGGTTGCTACTGCACTGTCTGGGCAGGCTGGCCGTTGGGCTATATATTATGGCTTTCAACTCTTGATTCGCATTAGGAATTAGTTGGCATTTAACTTGACCCCGTAAAAGTTGGTTGTCATAAAAAGTAATTATACAAACATTGGAGCGAAAAATTCGGGGCGTCCTATTTTTTGGTCATTTGCTCTATTTCTGTAGTCTTGTACTTTTCCTGGAATGCCCGAATTATTTCGAGTGCTTCCGATGGCAGCTCAGCCAGGTGGTCCGGTTGAGCCGCGGTTATGCTGTCACGTTCAGCTGATCCCCACAAACATCCGATGCTTTTAATGTTAGCTGCTTTCGATGCTTGAATATCTATCTCCCGGTCTCCAAGTGACAGGACATCCTTGGGATGAGCATTTAGTTTTTCCAACGCCTTGATAAAAGATTCCGGGTGTGGCTTGCGATACTTTACGTCATGGTAACACACCATGCTGTCATAGGGAATTTTCCAGTGGTCCAAAACCTTCTGGCAATAAATGGATGGGCTGGTGGTGACGATGCAGACTTTTATACCCTGATCCCGGATATATTGAAAAAGATCGGCCAAACCATCATAGATGATAAAATTCGGGATCAGGGTATAAGTCTGTGGCCAGTTTCTGGATTGTCTTGATGCTTCGGCACTGCTGCTATCAACAAGGGTTTGGTCTAGGTCAAAAATTAAGCTTATCATTTAGTGGGAGTTGGTAAAAACATCTAACTGGACACCGTTTACTTTCCCCTCTGGCTTTTTCTTCCCTTTTTTAGACTGGGTTGCAGCCTTATCCTCTGTTTTGCCTTCCACCTTTATAAATATGTCCTCGGCTTCAGACTTTATAATGAATGGTTTTTTCGATTTTCCCGAAGCTGCTACTTTTTCTGTTTTTGCTTTGGGTGTTTTCTTGATTTTTGCTGGTTCGCTTTTTACAGTATAAACTGTTCCAGCGAATTCAATTTTCGGCTCCTCTTTCTTGGGCGTTGGCTTGATCTCCAGAGATGGCTTAAAGACAAATCCTGCCAAATCGAGCAGCGTATTCTTTAGGTTTTCAATTGAGATCGTGTCAGACAATGGCTGGGCAGTGCCATTCTTAATCAAGTACTGATTGCCCTGGGTTTTGGGGTGGTTCAAATAGCGAGCATCATGGTTAAATGCGGCCACAATGCGCTTCGCGGCTTTGGCAAATTTCACCGTGTGCATTGTCCCGCCTTTAATATCCGTTTCGACAACGATTACAGACTGCGATAATCCGGCCTGTATCCGGTCACGCTCGACAAAATAGCTCGGCTGTGATTTCTGACCGATCAGGTATTCTGAGATCAAGAGACCACAATTATCCAATATTCGTGCGGCCAGTGGTTTGTTTGCCGCTGGATAAATCGTGTCCAGACCGTGAGCCAGAACCGCTGTTGTAAAACCACCTTTGTCCAGGCATCCCGTGTGTCCAGCCGTGTCACAGCCAATGGCCAGACCACTGACGACATTGAAACCACTCTCCCCAAATACTTGGCCTAAGCGATGACCTACCTTATACCCGTATTCTGATGGCGCTCTTGTGCCAATAATTGCGACGGATGGCAGTTCATTGAGTCTTCTATAATCGCCCTTGGCGCTAAGCAGTAATGGGGGATCTTCGACATTCAGCAAAAGGATGGGATAATCCTTTTCGTTGTAGCCAATGACTTTAATCCCAGCTCGATCCGATTTCTCCAGGGTAATTTCAGCATTATCGAAGGCTGTCTGAAACTCCCATTTAGAAGGCGATTTTCGGATGATCGTCGGGTTTTCATTGACGAAATCCATAAGATCGTAATTATCTCGGATTGAGTGTTTCAGACCATGGAATAGTTTGAAAGCCGTTTTTCGCCCCACGCCGGGCAAATTCATGACTTTTAGGATAATGCTTGCGCTGGTGTTCATTGGCTATTCGAATTGTGCTGTTTGAGCGAGTGCGTAAGTTACAATCAAACTAGGACCGCATTTCTTTATCAGTTGCCGACAAGCAATTAACGAAGATCCGGTCGTTGTTACATCATCTAGTATTAAAACCTGCCTGCCGCTAATCAAGTTCACATTCTTCACATTTATAGATTGCAAATGCTTTTCAATGCTGCGGCCTCCACCAGTAGAGGATTTTTCGACCTTTGTATGGCGGACCAGGCACCCTGTGCCATCAATCCGTTCGGTATCGTTGCATAGCCTTTGAACCAATGCTTTCATGCCGCCCTCTGTATTTGCCGGGTCATGGGATGGTACAATGACAATTGTAAAATTTTCATCTGCCAAGATATCCTGGAGTTGTTTTTCAAAGAAAGTTATTCCATATGGTTTATTGTTCTTGATGTCTAAAATTCTCGCACTAAAGTCGTCCCAATTTGGATTCGCTCCTTTGCGATAAGGGTGGTAGGTTCCCAGTGAGGTAATAACATCTTTATCGTCAGGCAGTATAGAAAAGATCATTTGTGAGGAAGGATTTGGTTAAAACCCCAAAATACAAATAATCCTATAGATAGTTATTTTCCATGAGTAATCTGCTTAATTTTTCAGCCCGTCTGCTATCTTTACTTAGTTGTCTCCAAAGCAACTGGCGGCATTCTCTCACCGGCGACAACCAGCTTGATCGGGCGACCAATACCGATTTGAAATCGCTCAATCAGTGACGGTTTCCAGTACGAATAGATATTCCCGTGAGCCTCGACAATCGGCAATCCCCGGCATGGACCTTTGCTTTCGTCCCAGTTTTCAGGTACACCCAGAACATTTGTCGTTTGTTTGGTGTGGATCGGGTTCAATTTTCATTCTCCTGTGGGTGTGTGGTGTGTTATAACCTTTTCACAACGTTCTTTGTAAAGATGCTATGCTTTAGCTGCGTCACGTTATTCAGCACTGTTAGTATAGACACTATTTCAAAACCGGCAGGGTAGCCGGTTTTTTGTTTTCTGAGACTTTCCCTCTGGTATTTCGTCTAATGGTAAAACCATGCGAGCTACCATGACGCTTACTAAATTCCAGCGAATAAGAACTGTGATTTTTTGTATATTGGCTTCAAAATCAACCACTAAAACACCGGGATTAATACGCTAAAAGCGGTCAATTATGTCGGATTTCATTCTTAGTTTATTAAAATTTCTGGGTTTGGAAGAAATCGGCAGTAAGCTTCCCTTGTGGTCGCGTCTGGTCCTGTTTATTGTTCTTGTTTTAATAGGTTTCAGTGTCTATCAATACCTGACAAAGCCCCAGCATATCTACGTTGCGATTAATCTTCATGGAAAAACATTGACCGATAACCCGGTCATAGGGGGCAAACTTAAAATACGAAATGAGCAGGAGAATTTCCTCCAAACCCGTTCGATCAATACTATGGGTAAAGTAATTTTCGACGAAATCCCTCAGGAAATGCGAAATAAGGGCATCAAACTGGGCTTAACATCAACAAAATACAAGTTAAAATACCCTGACGAAGTATATAGTTTAGATAGCCTCATCGATGTTGAAATTGAGAGTAATGAAAAAAAACGCACTGCCAATGACAAAAAATCTGCTAATCCAGACCCAAAAAAAACGCACAAAACAGTAACAGAGCAGCAGGTAGAATGCCCCACTAAAAGTCCCAAAGGTTTCCCCGTAAGCACAACTCCAAATGCCAGCCAAAGAGTTGGACACAAATGGGTTAATGCGCATTATGAAAAGATAAATGGAGAATGTGTCTGGATAGAAGGCACTTATGTTCCTTCGCCAGATACAATTCAACAGCCAACCTATATACCGCCAACGAACCAGCGATCCAGAAGTGGTTCATCACCAACCTACGTACCGCCTGTCAGGCAATAACAATACGATCAAATGGGTTTTATATCCAGAAACCAGCACCTGCATTGGTAGGATTGTTTTTTGATCTCATCTGGAAAACTGGAAAACCATGCAATCACATCTGACCAATGCCCTGCTGAAAACAATTCTTCCACTGGTTTGTCAAACCGCAGCTTCCCAACAGGTTATATTGTCCAATCAGGTTCGCCTGCTTTCGCTGCTTACCACTGGGGATTATAATGCCATCATGCAGGAGCAGCAAGAATTGATTGAAAAACACGGCCAGAATTTAATGGAAATGGCGCTTCAGGAAGTTCGCAAATTAACCGAAGAGATTTAGCATGCGCTTTGATGTCTTTAAACAGCAAGCATCACGTTGTTTTAGCCCTTACTAATCCGTCGAATTTACAATCAGGACCCGGCACCAAAGCCGGGTTCTCTGTTTTTGAGACTTTTCGGGTTTCTTCTCGTCTAATGGTAAGTTGAACAACCCGTTGATAAACCTACTGCTCCCATGAATGAATTATTTACCCAAACCGCTGCTAACACACCCCTGAAACCCGGCGACCCGGTACGCGTCAAAGCCGATCTTTTCCACAACTTAACCTTTGTCATCCATTACCTCACCGAGGAAGCTGGCCAGCCTATGGCCTGTGGCCCCTACGGCTGTTTTGCCATTGATCTGCTGGAGAAAACCGGGTGATTCTAAACCAATTTGAAACCGGATTTGAACCGTGAACCAGTCCCGAGCGACCGGTCCATTTTCCTTGAAACAATTTCAACCCCACCAAAATCTATTGACATTCAATGAAAACCTGTAGGCATACTATCGCAATCTTATTTACTCCCCGTCCAAAAATAGGGCTGCTGATCGCACTGTACTTGATTTCTGTGAATAATACAAAGGCCCAGGAAGTCATTGTAACGGATGTAAAAGACATTAGAAACACATCCTTGGAGTCACCCGACAACACTGTGAAGCTACAGGACATTCTAACGTACGAAGCCAGTTTGAAACGCTACTACAGCCAGAAATGGCAGGCCGACCGGAAGGAATTTCAAACCGTGCACAAAAAGAAATGGTGGTATTACCTGCCCAACGTTGGCTGGGCGTTCGGACTGCCGACCGTCACCTTTGGCACATCGACGCTGGCACAAATCGACCGGGACAAGGTCATGATGAAAGGAAAACTCGACGGCATCGACGCCCGGGCGAAGTACGAATACAACGAAGCCTTACTACAACTCCGGACGATGCACCGGATCGTGGTGCTGGAAATGGAGCAATTCGGCTATGAGCTACAGGCCACGAAAGCGCTGGAAAGCGGGATCATCAAAATCCATGATGACACCTTCAACGATGAGAAAATGAAACCGCTGGAGCACCTGCAAAAAAGTCTGGAACACGAACGGTTCGTCCTGCAACTGAAAGAAAAGAACAAGGCACTCGTCCAAATGTGGCTGGAACTGGAACAGTTTGCCCGTTACCAGATGCCGGAAGAATCCCTGGAACCCGTAGCAGGGGAGACGGTTGACCTATCATCCAGGCAATGACTATACCCTAATTTACTCAATTACACATTTACTCATTTGTGTAAATACGCAATTACTCATCCTTTAACTAGGACTAGCCTATGCTCAAGCGACCTCATACCCAGGAATCCAAAGACAAAATATCGAAAGCCAATCTGGGAAGAGCTAAATCGGCAAGCCATCGCAACAACCAGGCGAAAAGTAAGGGAGCCAGGCCATTTTACGTATTCCGGGGGGACGATCCCAAGCCTGTCGGCAAATACTACAGCGCTAACCAGGCGAACCGCGAGTTGGATGACATCACGTTCAAATGCATCCGGGCCTGTTTGCTGGGGAAACAGGATTCCTCAAAGGGGTATCGCTTTGTGTATGAAGAAAACCTGATTCATCAGTCCGAACATGTACGGTACCAAAACTTTGAACGGGAAGGGGAGGAGGTGATCAATCTGTATAAAGTGAAGGGCGTACAGAACCTCAATCCGGTCGGACTGAAGGATGTGATTACCAAAACCAAACGGTATAGTAACGATTTCAAAGCACTGGTACTCAGGATGCTTGAACAATACAAGGACATCAACACCGTTGCTCACTTGAGTTGTGTACCGGCGCAAACGATTTTTGTATGGCTGGTGAACTGGAATAAAAAACAGGAAACCGGGTCCACAAATGAGCAGAACAAGCCAGAAGAAGTTCTCTGAACGTTGCGGTCAGATTTTCAACCAGGAGGCTGGTTTCTAGTTGTAAATCGCTGATGTGTGGGATACGGGGAAAGGTATTGAAAGATTAGTTACGGAATAAGCGGTACAATAGCCAGGTGACTATAAGTCATCCGGCTATTGTTTTTGATTCAGGGGTCTAATCTGGCCATTACTTGAGAACAAAATCAGATAACTTAGAGAAGAAGCCAGCCTTGAGTAACCAGGAATAGCCAAATGCCCATACCGCAATAGCTTCTAACCAAAACGTCGCGCTGTTGGGCTGTTCGAAAAAAGTCTTATCAAATAGAACTCCTAATTTACCTAAGCCAATTCCCAGAAGAGCAAGCACCATAATAATTCCACAAGTTCTGTATAGCACTTTATCCCGAACACTTGGTTTCTCGTCAGAAGAATCATCCTCAGGAAATCGAAAAAAGGACATAACCGCCAGGGCAACCAGAAATACGCCCGCTGAAAAAAAATGAAATTCCCCATAAATTTGAGCCGGTTCGATATATGTTATCGAATACAAGAAATCAGCATGGTGACACTCAGGAGACAAATTAGAAGTCGGAAAGATGACTACACACAAGGCAAAAATGCCCGCGATCAATGAGAGGAAAAAATCAATTGGCTTCTTTCCTTTATAAACCATTAATACAACAGCCAAAAGTCCTAAAGTAATGATAAATGCGCTACTAATCCGCGTATAAAAGTAATGACTGATTGATTCTAAGGGTTTTGCATGGCCACTGAAACCGTATAGACCAAATAATAAAATCACCGGAAGTGATACGCCCAGCAATCCAATTACAATTCTGAGCGTGTTTTGATCCGCTGCAACTGGTTTTTCCGGTTGATTTACATCGTCTTTGTATTCCAGCGTGAGCGCGGATTTAAGATTGTTTAGAAGGGGCATGGCAAGAGGAAGTAAAGAGAATTTTGTAACAGAGAAATAATTAACACACTGAAATACAGACAAAAACCTTATTATGTCAAGGTGAAATTTCCCCTATTTAATGGGATAAATCCGGAATGTTTTAAATGAAAATGGATTGATTAATTCTTTCTTGTTAATGAACACTACTGAAGCTATTATCTTTGAAGCTCGCGACATCGAAATATTTTCGATTCCGGATACCAAGACCAAACTGAATACACTCCAAAATTACTTTTTCCCTCGTATGAAGCGGTTACTGGATGAAGCCTTACTCCAAGTGAAAGAGGCCTACCACATCGATCCGTTTGAAAGATATAACTTCGTATACAGCCCTTCTCACCGGAAAGAGGCCAAGTCTAATCGGGATACTGATCTGGTATTAATTGGGATTTCTGGAAAAAGAGTTTTTGACCGGCAGCTTAAAGTGAAACGCCCGGATGGAAAGCCATATGCATTACATCCCGCATCGGCTATTTTTCAAGTCACAAACACTGGGAGAATGTCCGTAAACGTTCGGCCTTTCAACTGGTGGGATGACGCCTACTTTTGGAATCTTAAAAAGTATTTCCGCCAGAACTACGATGAATTTACTGCACTCTTGAATCAAAGCAACCTGTCCTATACTTCCCACACCGAAAAGATTCAGCTCATTCCTTTGAAGCAAATGCTGAGGGATGAATACTTTTTTGAAATTCAATCACCGGCCATATACTTACCAGTTGAGAATCAGTTGGCCATCGACCAGTTGATTCTGGCCTTCGTGTTATTGTTTCCGATTCTGGACACCTGCTATTCATTAGCGGAAGGAATAAAGCCTAAATTTCCGGAGCACGTTCAGGCTTTATCAGCCTGGCTTAACTCACGAAAGAATCCGGTTTTTGAAAAACCGGTTGATCAGGAAATTCAGTTACCGGAATTAGACAGTTACCGGTTTGTCCGTGCCGGTCTTTGGTACCAGGTCTTGGCTCGTGACAACTGGACGTGTTGCAGCTGCCGTCGCAGCGCAAAAGAACACGGAATCGTTTTACACGTTGACCATATCAAGCCACGATCATTGGGTGGGCATGATGAAATCAACAACTTACAGACTATGTGTATGAAGTGTAATATTGGTAAGAGCAACAAGGATTCCACGGATCTCCGAAGTTGAAACGGCACCGTCCGCATGCAAACCTGTTATTTTTAAAATCGAATCGGGCAATGTCATAGGCAGTTTCACCAAAAGCCAAAAAATTTCGAACGTCTTCTGGCTTTCTTTATTTAACTATTTGACCTCCGGCAGTTCAGCCGGATCGATCAGCAAAAAGCCGGGATTAATACAAGCCCCATACCAGCGAACGCCAAAATGCAAGTGGGGTCCCGTAACCCGACCGGTTTCTCCTACAACTCCTATCTTTTGCCCTTTCTGAACCGTTTGGTTTGCCTTTACCGTAAAACTTTTCAGGTGAAAATACTCTGAGATTAACCCGTTCCCGTGATCGATATAAACCGCATTGCCCGTATAAAATCCGTCAGTGGCCAGCAACACCCGGCCATTGCCCACACTTTGAACCGGTTTACCAGCAGCAATGGGATAATCCTGTCCGGTGTGCCGGTCCCGCGACTGCCCGTTAATGGTACGGCAAGCTCCAAAGTTGCCTTCACCCTGTGGCAGGGGACTGGCTGGTTTTCCAACCGGCAGGTCGAAGACGGCCGGACGCACCGTCGCCTGGTAAGCGATCAGGGGTTGAATCACGGCCGCTTCCCGGGATGCCCGCGCCTGATTCTGCGAGGAAATGGTAATGTACTCCTTCTTGGGAAAATTGGTGATGTCTTCTTGCCGGCAAGGCTTTTCAGTCACCAGCAACCGGGCGGATTCCAGCTTTCCTCCGGTGGTCCGGCGTGAAATGGTGTATTCTCCGGGCTTCATCTCCATATCAACCGGATAATAACAGGTGCCGTTGACGGCAGGCCAGGCCCGTTTCTCAAAACTACAGCGCTTGCAGTTACCCGCCCAGCGAGCGACTTCTCCCTGGCCCACCTGAACAGATTTCGGCGGGGTTGTTGTTTGACTATTTTTCAGTTGAACGGGAGCAGGGGCAGAGGCCAGGCCTGCCCAAAAAAGGGCAAGGATTGATACAAGAATTGGATTCATGTTGTGCAGGGGTTGACTCGTTAAGCGTATAACCCAACTCAGACCGGCACTGTTTGAATACCAATACGATGCAGAGTGTACCGTTGATTGCTATCCTTATTTTTCTCCACCGTTCTTTTGCCGAATCAATAGTCGTTTTACAGTTTCAGCTTTAAAGAAAGCCCCCTTCCGGGTGCGAAAACCGTGCTCGTTCAGTTTCCGGGCAATCGCACTCAGATTCAAATTCTGGAACTGGTAAAGCCGGATCAGTTCGGTAGCCTGTTTGTTGGCCGGGTGACAGCGCGCGTTTTCCTGAATGGCACCGACGCCCTTCCGCCGGGCCTGATCGGTCAGATTCTCCGGTTTTCCCAACTGGTAGCCGCGGGCCTTCTTCTGCGCCAGCGCCAGCCGGGTCCGTTCCGATATTTTCCGCAACTCATCCTCCGCCAGGGCGGCCTTGATGTTGATGATCATTTCGGAATCGTTCAGACAATCCAGCGCCGTGAACGTGACCTTATTCTGCCGTAGGGCCACCAGAATTTCAAGATTGCGTAGAATCCGGTCGAGCCGAAAGGCAATCAGTTTGGCATTGTGTTTTTTGCAGAGTTCGACGGCTTTGGCCAGTTCCTTCCGGCTGGTCTGCCCACCGGATTCGACTTCGACGAAATCACCGATCAGCCGTTCACCGCAAAAAGAATGAATACCGGTTTTCTGGGCATCGAGTCCCAGACCGGATTGCCCCTGCTTTCGGGTACTGACCCGGTAATAAGCGACGTATTGGATTTCGGATTCAATCATGATTGGCAACTGGAGGTGTTCCACGGGCAAGATACAGTTTTTTCACGTATCATAAACGTCCATTTATGATACGTGAAATACAACTTTGACCAATTAACAGGACGCGGCAGGCAATGGAAGAAAAACTAAAACGGGTTAGGCAATGGCGGAAAGGTGGCCACAACGCAGTGGAAATTGGCGATCGAATCATCAAAGAAATGGTGGATGAATATGAGAATAACCGCCGGGCAGGTGTCGTAATTCGGAATGGGAGGGAAGCTGGTAAATCGTGGTCGGCGATTGCCGTTGAGATAAATCTGCACGGTTTCAAAAGGTCACAAGGAAGCAGCTTCCAGACAGTGCAGGTGCAACGGATTTATCAACGGCTAAATAATTTTGGAATGGTCATGCAAAAGCTAAATAATAAAATTTCCTCTTTATAGCGTTTTACAAACGACCGTTTGTAAAACGCTATAAAATACTTACGTTTAATAAAAATATTGAAAAATTTGTCATTATTGATGCGTGAATTAGTTCGTAAAGCCCTTACCTTAGGAAAATAGCCCTGTTTATTTAGAATCAACGAGTCCGTGCGTGAAACTTTACAGACTTACTCAAGCATCAACAACAGGCAAAGGTAGCCCCATTTTGGAGCGTCCTTTGCCTGCAACAATAGCGATAAAACATCAGTGGAAAATTTCAAGGAACGGTTACAACATTTCCTTGGCGACACCAAGCATGTATGTCTGTCGTCCAGCCGTCGTTTTCCGAATATCGGTAGTCAAAGATTATTCTTCCTCGATCCGTGCTAATGCCTCTGGTTTCGTCTTTCTGTAACCAGCCGGAATAAATCAATGCACCCTTCGTATTATCAGCATTCTCAGGATAAATGCGAATCAGCATTTTACTTCTTGCTTTTATGGTGCCAGATTCAACTAGTGCAGCACCCATACAAAAAGGTATTACAATGCAAAGTGTAGCAAATAACTTTAAATGGCGGCTTGCTTCATTTAAAACATTCATAACAGGGAGTATTTTTTTTAAGGTTGCTTTGGGTTACTAAGGGCTATATAACCAGTACCATCCTCAATATTAGTGGGTCGAAGAATAATATTATCCCATCCTGACCCAGTATACCATGACACCGATCCATCGGCATAGTGTATAGTAAGGCTAGCATCAAATTTCCATTCGTCCCTTCCATGGGCTCTTGCCCCTATACTAATTCTTCCATACTTTAAGATTTCATCTTTAGTGGTACTTGGACTATGAATTTTCAGTGGTATGGTAACTGTGTTGTTGTCCCAATGATCCCCAGATCGGTCGCTACTACAGCATTGTAAAGTTGCAACTTGACCATACATGTGAGGCCCGCTTGGAACAGTTTTGGGGTTATCTGCCCGCATTGAGACACGAACTTGTGTATTCCAATCTTTGTCATCGCCAGTCGTACGAAATGTTATTTCTGCGTATACTATCGTAGGCTTATTAGTATTTGTAAATGCTCCTCCCGTTGTCTGTGCCTTGGCTGGACAAAACCAGTACAACGTCACAAAAATAAGCCAAGAGTATATTTTCATATCAAACAATTTTAAAAAACTCTGCGAAACATAAAGTATTATAAATAATGCATGTATAGTAAATGCAATACTAAATAATATTTAGCAATAAAAAGAAAGATTATCGTTTTTTTCTAATTAATTATTCTTACTGGCCTCTTCCTATATTTTAAAGCGGTTAATGACTTAAGATCGTATATTCATTTGTTAATTTTTCTTTTCAAATATTACTTCTGCTGGTAACCCAAATAGCGTATTAAGAGTCCGTAAGTGATTGTATTTGTAACGCCAATTTTTATTTTTTTCCTTAGTATCTTCCAGCGAAAAAACCAGTTTGCAGAAATAAAACTTCGATTGAATGATTCGATAAGCGCAATGCTGGTGGGTTTTTCAAGTGCTAAACTAAGTGGCATGAATATCGTATTCGCTGTTGAACTAAGCAAGGTTTTGTGGCCTTGAGAGCTTCTAAAATCAACTTGGTTTTGAAATAGGAGCCGTAAACGCGCCAAGTTAACCTAGACATGATTAAACATTTTGTAGATCTAAGTTAATTGGTTTTACTTATTCCTACTGTCCAGTTTGGAGAGCATTATAGTCCATGCTCCAGTGTTCATATAAAGTAGAAACAATAGACTCTTGAATCCTATGGGTAGCCGCACTATTCCGCCTTTGACGTTTTCTGCGTAAATTCAGTTTCTCCTGACAGTAAATTCGATATACCCGTTTATGATTATCGCGCAGCTTTCTTTTCTTAAGAGTGTAAAAATCCATTCAAACCCATAGTGGATATGGACTTGATCGATTTCTTTGATACATGTTATCTTTGCGACGTGGTTTATAAAACACAACAGACGGATTGATCATCATGATGGAATAGGCTACAGAAAGGTTTCAAAGCTGCAAGCGTCATTCCAGATCTATAACCCCATACAATTACAAGAGTATGAATTCTAATTGTCTCAAAACAAAATTGTGTCCAAATCACTGCTTTTCCCTTACATACAACGACACCGTTCCATGCCCAAAGCTCCTGGGATACGTGGCCAGTTCCCGATCTGCCAGCTTGTTGTCATAGGGCACCGGTCGGGTGATGTATTTGGGATCAACGAAGATCACGTTCATGCGTTCATTTATTTTGCCCTCCACACGCTCGGAATGCTTCAGCAGGTGTCGTTATCGGTTCCCGCTTTGGTGCGCTCAGCGTCCTCAAAATAGCGGAAGGAGCAATACCAATATTTGTAGTAATTGGAAAAGCACAGGTCTTAGTTGTCCCGCTGGTCCCGGATTGCCCGCAGCAGGGCATCGGTTTCCTGTAGCTCTTTCCGGCCGACACTACTGGCTGACTATCTTTTTTCGTACGTATAAGGTTGTAACACCCTGCTTGAATTGATTTGGGTATGTCTCCAGCTCTCGATCAATGAGTTTATTATCCTGCGGTACCGGTCGGGTGATGTAGTAGGGATCAATGAAAATAATATTAAGCCGTTCATGCACCTGCCCGGCGACCCGCTGGGTGTGTTTTAACAGGTGTTCCATGGAACTGGCCAGTTTGGTTTTTGCATCGTCCTCAAAAAACCGGTAGGAGCAATACCAATACATGTAGTAATGGTGGTAATTGCTGAAACAAAACTGGTAAGCGTCCGGATCGTTCCTGATCTGTCGCAGCAGATCATTCGTTTCCTGCAATTCCCGTTGCTGGTTGCTGCTAAGCTGACCAACCAGTGACCGGTTAAACAGAAGCTCCCGGTGTTCCCGCAAATGCCGCATGACCAGATCCGGATGAGCGTCACGGTCGATGGTATATTTGTGTTTGGAAAAGAAGGAAAGCGAGATGGCCGGCAAGTCAAAGTTTACCAGTTTCAGATTTTTGTAGGGCTGGCCAGGGCGGTAATACGGCCGGTAAAACTCCATGTATTTCGCCGGCACGAAATAATATTCAAGCTGGCTGTCGACCGGTAAGGCACTGACCTGGTTGACGATGGGTTGAAGCGAAATCGCCTGGTCTTTTAGTGCCAGCCGAATGGCTTCAATCGGTGCATTATTCACTCTTTTTGCCATAAAGCCGTAGTCAGTTGAAATAATAAAATTTAGATACTTATTTACTATAAGAGTAAATATCTATATTCCTTTTTAGCTTCGCAACACTTTTTGACTTTTCCACATTTTTTTTTCCTTAAATGCCAGAATCAAGTCAATAGTAAAATTTTAATGGTTTTTGAATTGAATATTGTGAATAGTAGCGTCTGGTAATCAACTTGTATCTTGCTGATAACAAATAGTTTGAATGGGGGTAAATACCGCTTCGGGCAACGGATTCCCTACTTCAGGCAACATAATCCCTACTTCAGGCAACGTTTCCCCTACTTAAAGGCAACACAATCCCTACTTTTGGGTGTCTTCAGGCAACGTTTCCCCTACTTCGGGCAACACAATCCCTACTTCAGGCAACGTTTCCCCTACTTTTAAAATCGACTTATCCACATTTCACATCATCACAGGCAACGGTTTCCCTACTTTTTCGATGTGTTTCAGGCAACAGGATTTCTATCTGGAGATGATAAAATCTAATTTGTGTATCGATTTTCAGGCAACATAATCCCTACTTTCAACAGGGAAATGAGTCCCGGTGCCAGACGCTAGGCGGTTTTACCCGATTAGAACGGATGTATTCCTCAAATGGGGAAGTTAGCTCGGCTCAATTCCGTCGAAAATACGCTTTTAGAGTGAACTGGAGCCATTTTAGTTAACATGATACACCTCCATAAAAGCTTAAAGCAACGAAAACCCTACTTTGGCTAAAAAGTAACAAAACATGAATTTTTTTTTGAGGATATATGTGACAAAAACTGGCCACTAAATATCTGAAAATCAAATATTTAAAAAAACATATAATATATTGAAATAGTTTTATTATTGGTTATCCCCTTTTGAACCTATATTTTAAGTATACATTTCAACAAAGCCTTTAAGCAACGTTTTTTCTACTTTTCCATATAGGTAACAAGTAGTTAGTACAGGCAACATCAAATTTACTGACGTTGCTTTTCGGCAACATAAATTATTCCTATATTGCCCATGGACCGATCTAGTTTGTTATGGAAGCAGTACCGATTATTAAGGAGCCGCTCATTCTCCTTCTGGCCAAAAATGATTTTTCGATCATCGAGCGCCGGATGTACTGGTCGGTTTTGACGGCGATTAAAAGCCAGCAAACCTTAAAAAAAGGGGAGGAGATACCCAATGCCCGGACGTCGCAGAATATGGTCTTTCGGGTTCACATTTCTGACCTCTTTGCCAATGGCACCAAACCCAGCATTTCTGATCTGAAAAAAGCAGCGGAACGGATTACGTCCCGGCGCATCGTGTTCGAAGGAAAAAACGACCTTTCGTTCAGTTACATCATTCCCTTTCCCAAAGTCCATTACCAGCGCGGCTACATCACCATCACGCTTTTTGCGGACGTGGTGCCCCTTTTTATCAATCTCAGCAAAGGCTACAGCCAGTACCAACTCAAGGCCGCCATCTCGCTGACCAGTGAATATGCCCAGTTGCTTTATCCGCATCTGTGCCGGTATCTGGACACCCAAATGATGCGAATTAATCTGGATGAATTGCGTAAACTGTTGGGCGCCGAGAAATACGCGCGCTATTCTAATTTCAAGCAACGCGTACTGGATGTCTCCCTGACCGAAATCAATGAACGAACGGATGTGTCGGTATCGATGCAGGAAAGCAAGGAAGGCCGGTTTGTCAAATGGCTGACATTTAGCATCCGGAGGAAGCACCCGCGGGAAAAAGAATACCAGGCCTTTTTGAAGGAAATGGATACCGCCCAGAATCTTCCCGTAGAGGAACTGCGACGGTATGCGGTTTCTGTGTTCCACTATTTCAAATTCTCCGCCCAGCAGCAGCAGGACATCCTGAATGACGAAGAAAAACTGAATGCCTTCATCCGCGCCGAAAGTTACATCGCCCAGGGCGTCAAGGACATTGATGATCCGACGGCGTATGTGGCGGCATCTGTGTTTGGCTATGGGAAGAAAAATTCAGGGAATAAATAAAATCTTCTGTATCTGCCCCGAATTTGCCCAACAATGCACGGTTAATTGATATAGGCGTTTACGCCGGTTGCATGAATAGACGGTATAAACTGCTTTTCGGGAAACACCTGTACCCTGCGAATTATTCTGTATTAATTTCTGATTCGAGATCCAAAATACTGGGGAGCATAAAGTATTCAACTTTCCCTGAAAATGTACCGGCCAGGGAAATAAACGAACCAGTTTCCAACGCTTTACGGGACTACATACTCTTTCCAACCAGCGAGGATAACCTTTTTGACGTAAACTCAACCACGATGAAAACTTTCATTTGCTGTGCGTTCATTTTGCTGGCTTTGTCTTGCCAAAAAAACGGATCTGACCTTGTCAATCCGGCGCATGACACCGTATTAGCCGAATATCCTGACTGGTATACGCTCAAAGCACCCGTTGACAAAGACATCCTGGGTGTGTGGGGCGATTGGGATAATACATTGCTCATCTCCACGGGCTTTGCGGTTTTCCGATCAACGGATCAAGGCCGTCATTGGCAACAGGTTCTTGAGCAGAAAATCGGCCTGTTTGGCTTCGTGCAGAATCAGGACACTTTGTTTACCATGAGTGGTCTCACGAATCAGTCCAATAAAGAATTCTATCAACAGGTGCTGGTTCACGCCAATAACTACAGTTTAGACGATGGGAAGACCTGGCAGCCCTACACAAGACGAAATCCATTGCTTGCGGATATTCCCACCCATAATGCCGTCGATAAACGATTACTCATTAACCCCGTTGTTACCTCATCAGGCACCGGATACAAAATCAATCGGGTTTTCCTGAATGGTCCAGCGGCCACGGTAGGTCAGTTTGAAACGCCTGGCGTGATCACCGCTACGGGTCGCCGGATTGATTTGCCGCAGTTACACCAGATTCAGAGCCTCTACCTCGATGGTCACGAGAGATTGTACATTGCCGGCACCGACGCCGTCTGTGGCCGGGGGCATTCCGGGGAGGGTTTTTCGTTTTGCAACAGCAAACAGGGCAGGGGGGTCGTCTACATTTCCAAGCGGCCTTTACCTTAGCCTGCCATTATGCTAATCATACAACCAGTTGCACAATGGATTTAGTAAAGATCGTTTTTGAATGTGAAGATGAAGAGGGCACGTCACTGGAGAGTGTGTGGGCTACTCCGGTGGGAGAGAATTATAGAATTGAGAACATCCCTTTCTTCGCTACTTCAATAGCTTTTGGAGACATCGTCAGCGCAAAAGAAGAAGACGGCGAGCTTTTATTTGGTTCGCTGGTCGAAGCCTCCGGACACAGCGTGGTTCAAATAATCATTTTTGATGAAAAAAATGTCGAAGCAGTCATGCAGGATCTGGTCAATTTGGGCTGTACCTGGGAAGGGAGCCATCTGCCCACTTACCTTGCTTTAGACGTTCCACCACGCGTCGATTATCAAACTGTACAAGGCTATTTGGAAGAAAAGACAACTGCGACAATCCTTGGATACCAAGAAGCCTGTTTAGGCTTTTTGTAGGTAACGGGCGGTTAGTTGGATCACTGGTGTCAGGACTTCACGGACTGGGTATGAGGCAGTAAAGCTTTTACAAACTGCAACCAAAGCGATCGCACACGAACGTTTAGAAAGTCAACGTTTTCGCACAACCTGATTGCTCTGGCTGGCCATCCCGCTTGGATTAGCCAGAAATTCATAAAGACACGGCTTGCTCAAAATTCTTCTGAATTTTCCACCATAGCAGTATCATAGAATCCACCAGCCAAAACTGTATACGCCTACAGGCTTCCTTTTGGATCCAACAAGTAATCACAAACCGCTATCTAATAACCTAGTTGTTACCCTATAAATCAACCAGTTACAACGAATAGTAAGTATCAAGACAAATTTTGGATAGCTCCTTATGATTCCCTACCATTGCGATTCAAACGGTTACCGGACATGAACAATCGCGCGGTTTACTTCAGCCATCCTTTGCTTTTATTCGTTGGTCTAACGCTCCTTTTCAGTTCCTGCCACCCCAACGGCGTTTCACCATCCGTTTACACTTTGTTGGTTAAACAATGCAATGAACCATTACTGAACCTTTGGCCCTACGATTTCAGCATCGATGTGTATTATTTCCCGCCCGAAACCAATTGGGATGACGCCTACGAGGAAGTGGCCACCGAGCGGTATTCACCCTCTGAAATCATTGAGCTGAAAGCGACGGACTTTGATCTGATCGGTGATTTCAATCTGAAGCTCAAGCCGGATCAGGTGGTCGTGCTGTTCCTTTACTCGACCACGCTTCCCCACCTCACGGCTGAAGCGCAACTGGAAACGACACACGGCCGCAGCGGGAAAATTTGCATCGAGTACAAACAGAAGTAATCAAACTCAAACTTCTTATGAACGACGAATCTGCCAAATTAACGATGACCGATACGATTCTAAATCGTCTGATCGACCAAAAGATTGACATAACTCCACTCCCCAATAAGCACCACCGGGAGATTCTGTCGTATTCCTCCAATTGGAATAACAAGCTGATGTGTGACAGTTTTACAGTTTTCAGACCCTTTGATGCGGTTCTCTATGCCAAAGGGAAAGAATTTGATGTATACCTGGCAGGTAGATTCCTGAAACGGGCTGTGGTGGTCGATGTGCAGGTGATGAGCCTGGATCAGGTTAGCGAATGGGTGGCCCGGCTGGAAACAGGCCAGAGCCGACACGTCTTTGTCGGAATTGTAAAGAACATTTACCGGGAGCACAACTTTGATTACAATTCGCAACACTGGTCCTGGATGCTGATGCAAACCGTCATGTTCTGATGCAATCCTTTAATCACGTGGCCGGTGGATTCGCCTTCACCGGTTTATTTGCATCCTTTGCCGATGTGAATGTCTATGAGCGGTTTGACACAATGGCCGTCATCACGGTGGCCACGCTGCTCCCCGACATCGACCACACCCGAAGCACCATCGGAAAAGCCGTTTACCCGCTCGCCCGCTGGCTTCAGCGCAACTACGGTCACCGCACCATCACCCACAGCATTTTCTTTTACGCTGCCGTCGTCCTGGCAACCCGGTTACTGGATAACCTGTTTCACCTCCACTACACGCTACCGGTTTCGCTGGCCCTGGGGAGTCACCTGATATTCGATATGTGTACCCGGCAGGGGATTCCGATCTTTTACCCTTTTTCAAAGCGGCCCGCGGTGCTGCCGGCGAATCCCAAGCTGCGGTTATCGGTCAATGATTACCGGGCGGAAGTGGTTGTCTTTCTGCTGTTCTGCTGCCTGAATCTGTTTGCCTTCCCGCTCATGGTAAACGGTTTCTGGACGAAATACAACCAGTCGTTCAACACGTTTGATCACCTGGAACGGGAGCGGCTTCGAAAACCGGGTGACTACGGCGCGACCCTATTGGTCAATGGCGATACGGTTTCCGGTACGGTTTTCCGGCAGACGGACAGCAAGCTGATTCTGTATCAGGGACGGGATTTCAAAACCTGCGAATTGAACCAATGTCGGCTGCTCAGTTTTAAACGATTGCCCACCCGGCACGAAATGAAAGAGGTCGGCTTGTTTCAGATCGGGATTGACAGTTTGAATACCTGGTTGGAAAAACCGGTCGTGAAAGTTTCCGTGCAGAGCGAACGGGAAATCCATTATTACGTGGGATCAATCATGAAAAAAGGAACCGAAATCAACATGGAGTTTCCGAACCAAACCCGGTTTATGCAACTGGAAATCGATAACCGGGAAACCCAGGCGCAGTTGAAACTGCTGACCATCGACTACAATGCGCAGCGCCGGGAATATGCCAATAAGGTGTTGACACTGGCGGAACTGCGGCACAAGCTGAGAATGGAAACCAGCCGGAAAGGAACCAGCGACTACGACGAAGGCAAACGACTGGACTCCATAACGGAGCTGAGCCGAAAGATCGACGGTTTTGTGATTCCCAATCCACCGGATCGGGAACGGTACGAGACGCAACGGGCAATTTTGAAAATGAAGCTGCTGGAAAATGACAAGTTGAATGCACACCTTTTAATCTGGCATGGCCAGAATTATAAAACTAAAGAGGCTTACCGTTCTGATCAATCGCTATAGCGACAACCACTTTAACATCTGCCCTTGTGGTATTAATGATATTGCTGATTTTATTATTTGTATCATAACTTATACTAATAGCTCCAACCTTAGTTAATCGCCCATACTTAGGGGTTCCACGGTGACTATTTTCGTATTCGAACTCCGTGGTTCCTATTTTGGTAATACGCCCATGCTTAGGGGTTCCACGATGACTATTTTCGTATTCGAACTCCGTGGTTCCTATTTTGGTAATACGCCCATGTTTAGGGGTTCCACGGTGACTATTTTCGTATCGGAACTCTCCAACTCCATTTGCTGAGATTCCGGTAATTTTGCCGACAGATGAGACCAGCACAATGATCTGGGCATTTGAAAAATGTGAGAAAAGGCCTGCCAACACAGTGAGGGTAATTGCTTTCATGGTTTATCAAAAAGTTAAGATGGCTGATGAAGTTTACAGGGAAATCAGCATGATTCAAAACCCATTTATCGAATGGTAATTACGCTCCCCATTGCCAAGCAAAATAGCTCGCTCCTTCAATATCAACCATCAAAAAACCCTGTATCTTTCCTTTTTTCTGACCCCCACCTAATATAAAAAATGGAAAACCTTTTTACCGAGTTTCAAGCCCTTTACAAAGCCAAAAATCTACCGGATTGCGAACGGCAGTTTGTTAAAGACGGCATCATTGACCCGGTTTTGTATGCCAGTCAGCCCCGGCGTATTCTGTTTATTGCCAAAGAACACAATCTACGCGAGCAGCACGATTACGTAAACAATCACGCCGATTACCGGGAGTGGATCAAATCGGTCATGTACCTGCAGTTTGCCCACCGGCTGGGTGAATGGGCCTACGGTATTCTGAATAACTTCCCGGACCACATTGACCAGGTAAGCCATGAAGACAGGCATGCCGCCCTGAAATCCGTCGCCTTCATCAATGTCAAAAAAGCCAGCGGCACGGCCACAGCCAATCCGCATGTGATTGGTCAGTACATTGTCGAAAGCCGTGATCTGCTTCACCGGCAAATTGAATCCATCGCACCGACGGTCATTGTGTGTTGCTTCCGGTATGATGGCTACCTCAATCACCTTTTTGATCAGACGCTGGTACGAGCCGAATCCAATGCCTACAGCGTCGGCAAATGGAAGGGTATCCCTGTGATTAACTTCTGGCATCCCTCTTCCCGCAAAAGCAAACGGTTTCTCTACGAGCAGTTGAAGTTGGCCGTTGCGGAAACCCAATCCATGAAATCGACTTTGGGCCAGATGAAGCAATAACCGCTTTTCAGACCGTATTTTGGTAGCCCGGGCGAACGGGTTTTTTCTTTGTAAAATTCAAAAGCCAGCCGGGAAGTCAGCGTACACATTTGACTCGAAACCGTATACACACAATGGTCATTTTGTACACCCCCCGTACCCCCGGCCTAAAAATATCCAGTTTGCAGATCAGGAACCCGTTTCTAGCTTCTGTACAAATAGTTTTTACCTTTAATTAGACTATCGGAAAGCCCAATTGTGACCTTAAAATCTATACCCTGATTGGAAATAGGCATGAAACTTATTCGCAATGCACAGCAGGATACCAATTCGAAAGCCTGGGATGCCCTTTGTCGATATGTGGACCAGGTAGCCGACAATGGAGCTGCAGAGTTTGCCCCCCTGGAATCACTTGGGGCCGACTTATTTTCACAGATCCGAACCTTGCCGGCATCGATTAGCCGACTGAAACAAGTGAAGTATGTCTGGCTCTATGGCAGTGCGATTAGAGTGATTCCACCGGAAATCGGCCAGATGGAATCATTAGTAAACCTTGATCCCTATACGTCTTACAGGCTTCACTGGTTTCCCTATGAAATTACGCGATGCACCAACCTGAAGGATTCACGAGTCAGCACCCGGGCGCTCTACGGAAATCGGACCAACGGAATGCTGTTTCCCGACCTCAACAAGGTACGCATTGAGTACAATAGCGATGGAGTACATTGCAGCATCTGCCGCAAAACCATGGCCTACGCCGAAACTGATCAGTACTGGATTACCTTGCGTGTGGGCACGGATAATTTGCCCCTACTGGTTAATCTTTGTTCCGACGCTTGCAAACAGTTTCTACCTGCTCCGGAAGAAGGTTTTTATCCCAATCTACACAAGGGTGGCAAGTTGGTATTTCCGAAATCGGAGTTAGCCAATAGCCGGAAAAATAGCAGCAATGGGGATTCTGGAAAGCGAGCGACCATTGCACACAGTCAAATTAAATCCTCATGGGGAAAGTTACTCGGGGTGATTCGAAAAAATTGGCAACGCTGACTCATCCGGATAATAGTTGCCCCAAAATAAACCAAACTTGATAAGTTGACTCAGAATATTTAAAACGAATAAATAAACCAACCTGATTTGGGATTAACCAAAATGTGGCTCTCCACAAAGGTCATTGCCCGTCTTTACCTCAAGGAGGTCGATTTTCAGGGGCGGTTTTTAGTGTTGGGGCGTTCGGAGCCGTTCTACCACCCGGTTAATTTTTTGGTCATAATTGGTTTTGAAACCGTAAGCAATTCCAAAATTTACATAAGGAAAACTATCTTCAAAGTAAATGTTATAATCATCCTGCCCTTTCCAGCCTGCGCCGATGAAATAACTACCCGAATTGGTTTGAAAAAAGCGGTTTTGGGCTTTACCTATACCCGAAAAATGATACCGAAGATCCACATTAAACCGTTGAACCCCATTAATATAAGGGTTATTTTTTAGTGCATTGAATGCAAACGAAGCTTTGGCAATAAAGCGCCTTTTCTCAAAAACAGACTGCGAAGTCGCCTTGTTATTGGGGTCTCCATGCTCGTCGGCGATATGTTGAAACCGGTAAACGATTCGGTCCATGCCATACGCATTAACCGGCGAATTGCGTTTCAAAAGATCTTCACCGATGAGCACCGGGATTTGAAGTCCGATATAATGACTTACCTGCACGTCATAGGTAGTTTTACCGCTGGCTGGTACCGCTGCTTTAGCAGACATTAAACCGCTGACGAGTTTCTCTGCCCCCGTTTTAGCCGTTGGAGCTGCGTATTCTTTTCTGTTGAAGGTAATACCGCCCGCCAGAATGAGATCAACGGCAAAATTTCCATTATAAACATTAAATTTTCTCAAGTAATCCTGCTTGTTGATAGCGGCTACTTTATCCCGATAACCCTTTTTCAGGTAATCCTCGACCGAATTAATTTTAGCAATTGCATTATCCATAAACTGAATTTGAGAAGCGGGGTCGTGTTTACCATCCTGACCATTAGAATAGTGGTAGGCACTGATTGTTAAATACTTAAACCGGTAAACTTTAGGATCATTGTTAAATAATTTGATGATTTTATCATAGTCAGCTGAGCCTTTCCGATCCGATCCTAGGCCAATGTAAAGGGTTGCCCCCGGTTTATAGCCGGGTGTGCGTACCGGACTCGATAGGTCCCAGAATAGATAATTACGATACTTTTCCGAATAGCTGAAATTTTTCAGGATCCGGATTTGCGTCTCAATAAATACTTCCAGTAAAAACCGACTTCGGATGCCCTGAAAAAAGAAAAAACGAGGTGACGGATTGCCGGTTAATGCATAGTTTTTATGCGTAGCATTGTTTCCGAAGTGATATTCCCCTATAAAAGGAAG
Organism: Larkinella fluvii; assembly: GCF_051857545.1. Taxonomy (NCBI): domain Bacteria; kingdom Pseudomonadati; phylum Bacteroidota; class Cytophagia; order Cytophagales; family Spirosomataceae; genus Larkinella; species Larkinella fluvii. The sequence continues at coordinate 80,500 of NZ_JBPZHB010000005.1, forward strand.
CGTCAGATAACTTTGCTCTGAGTTCAAAACAATCGCTTCTTTATGAATATAATTTCGTACCTGATAAACAGGGATGCTATCGGTCCCGAGTACCGGCTTACTATTGAAATAAATTGTATCGCCTTTAGTCTGAACCTGTTGCGCTTTGGTTTTGAATGAAAGTAGCGCCAGACAAACACCAGCGAATAAATAGGGTCTCATAGTATGGCTATCAGTGGTTGATCTTGGTCCGGCTTCTGGAAGGTGGTTGGTTTAAGGATCGGATAATCGAACAGGTATCTTGAATTTCTGACATTTTTTGATTGAAGTATTCGCACCTACTGAAGAGTCCGGCCTTCTGAAACAGGTACCGTTTGACTCAAACATAAGGCTGAAAGAAAAATAGAATCACCGACTCGGGTACACATTAAATCTTTTCCAACTTTTCGGAGTAATGTTCATTAAAAGCAAGTTTGAGCTGATTTTACAACAATGAACGAATGTCTTTATCGGCTAAGGCGGTTTCCAAAACATGCATACCTAAACGCCGGTAGCTTTCAAATTGGGGTTCATTAAAGAACTGGTCTGCTGTCGATTGATGAGGGAAATCCGGATTTTTAATAGCATACTCGCGGATGTCGACAGGGATGTCTTTAGTTAAAGAAGATTTCAGATAAATTAATCGGCCGGATGGCTGGTTTTTCTGGTCTTCCGGATACCAGATTTCCCCCAATGCATAGTGTTTTGTAGAAAAATTGGGTTTATCGTTCCGATGGGTAATTTTATTTACATCGATTGTGATTTCAACACCAAAATCCACACGGCAACGTCGAATGGCATTGGCCAGGCCTTCGCAAGTAAACTGATTATCCTGTTCGGCATCACCGAGTATAATCAGTCGAACCCGACGCCTGATTAATTCATAAAGCCCCATATTATCAAAATGACCGCCGTCGGACAAACAAACGAAATCTTGTGAGGTGCTGGTTTTGCTGATTAAATCATAGATTAAATAAGCCAGACCAGAACGAGGGTCAGAATGTTGCCAGTCCTCTCCTCGGGGATTGCCCAACCACCAGCCTAAACGTGCATTAAAAACGGTCATCAGAAAAGCCGTAACGGGTGAAGAGTGCGCTCCCTGATTGGGGCTGGCCGCAGCGCCGGAAATTGACATAGCTGTACTCAGGTAGGGACCACCGGGAATCGTTTTTCCATCGCTGAGCTTTTTAGGTTTATAGGCATAAAACTCGGTCGGTCGATAGCCGTATTCATTCGATACAATGCTTTGTTGATTAGCCGGTCGGGTAGGGCTGATATCGAAACCACAATGGATAGGGGTAAAAATGAAGGACTCTCCTTTTCTGTCCTGACGGTCCAGATCAGTCTCTGACACTTGACTGGCATTAAGCGTTGTATTAATGATGGGAATTGGTCCGTGATACCCCAGGCTGTTTCGGAGTAAGCATAATTTCAAATCGTCTTCATCGTCAAAACCTGTAAAAGCATTAGCGGTTTTTTCCCGATCGGTGCGTCGACGTGTCGCTGCCAGATAGCTTCGCATCAGCCGGTTTCGATAAAAATGGTGCATGGAAAACTCATTTACTCCCACACGCCAAGCTAAGGCAAAGGTCAATAATGTAGACCCAAGAAACAAAGCAGCAACGTGTATCAACGAATAGTTTGGTTCATATGCTGGCCCTGCTCCTTGAAACCAATCGGCTTTCAAAATCAGGAATATTAATTTGGTGGCGATAATTAACAGGCCAACTAAAAAGAGGTACGGCGCAATGAGCGTTAAAATATCCTTTCCCTTCGCCGTAAAAGTTTTCGGGGCAGTTTTTGGCGAGGGTGTATCCGAACTATAAGCAAGTCTGACGGCGTAGCCCACTACGGCAATCCAGCTTCCTGATAGGGATGCAAGTAAAGAAGCGGAGGTGGTTTCGATTAATTTGGCCCCTAATAAACCGATACTGCATAACACGATCCACATGAGCATACTTCGGTGTATGATGGCTCCGATACGACCCCACCATTCCCGCCGGGCATCAGGAAAATATTTTCCCAACAGAGCCATTCGCATTACGACGGTGAGACTCAACACTTCCAGAACAAGTGGGGGACCAATTACAAATGCCAGCCGCGTCCTGAATTCCTTCGTCTGAAAGAATACCGGCCAATTCAATCTTTTCTGAGGAACAATTTTATCCCATCTATCAGATAGATCTGAATTGTGTGCTAAATCCTGAATAAAGCCCCAGGCAACAGTCAGAAGTAACACCCCGAAAAGTGCGGACAGGCCGGAAAAAATAATCACCAGGATCACCGGAATGATTTTCTCTTTCCAGTTACTGCCAGGCAACTGCGTATCATAGCGCCCAAATAGGGCTACGATTAACAAGGCGATTGTGCCCACCCAGAAAATACCAAACAATAACTCAAACCGCTCTAAAAAAGTGTGATGAAAATATTTTGAATGATAAAAGAACCAACTACTAACCTGAAAGGCCGTTAAAAAGCCCAGGATTATTATCCCCAGGGTAATTAATTTAGATTTAGAAGACCCTGCGATTTTACCAGGATATAGATCCGGACGGTATCCTCCCATGCCTATACCAGCAAGCAAAGCACCGACGAACAAGAGGGAGCTAAAGATTTTAAAAGCCAGTCCTTCGTTTATGTGCTGATTGAGAAAAGGGCGGCTCCAGAAAATATACCCAACCAAACCGGCCAATAGGACGGAGATAACCAGCAGCAGAATAATTACCTGATTTAATAAAGTATTGCGAAGCCAGGTTACGCCAACAGTCCAAGAATCGGTGGACATGATATTATTGCTGGGAGCCAGGTAATTGCTAAACATGCGTAACCACCGGAGCGGGCGTAATTCCTCCCCCCGCGGATCCGTCGTTTTTTCCGGGTTAAGGCGATCCTGTACTTTTAAGAGTATTCCGTCTCGTTTGATCCAGGCTGTATACCAGGCTCCAATGTAACCACCCCCGGAAACGGTCGACAGGTAATCAAAGTTGGGTAATAAACCGGCTTTGGCAAGTCCCTGTAAAACACCCAGATTGAAGGTAGCAGATCGAATCCCCCCCCCTGAAAAGGCGAGCGCCCGGAGGTGTAGTGCCTCGGCCTGCCGAAGCGGATCGTTGGGTAGTGCATTAGAAGAAAATGGAATTTTACGGTCCTCCCGATTGTCTATAATCTCTGACAATTCCTGGCGATAGATCGATTCGAACGGCAAGGGAATCTGCTTATTAATTAATTCACTTACCAGCAAATCATCATTTTTCAGAAGCTCAAGCACAATGTTATTCGAAAGCAATTCCTCTACTTTGGTCGTTTGTTGTGTGGCGAAATCCGAAGTGCCCAAATAAGCCAGCTTAATTAAAACAGGCAAATAATCCAGGGCTTTAACCAGTTCAAAACGTTCTTCTATGTTGGTGTAAAGAATCTGTCGAATCGCTAGTCGCCACTGCTGAGGGGCAGGGTAGGGATCCGTTCGATCCTCTGCTTTTATAGACTTTTCGGTTATAGGAACATGAGAATAACAAAGTTTTGGATATAAAAGCGCCTGATTTTTGGATAGCCAATTCAATAAGGCTTTCATTTTCTGAAGCCAATCCGAAAAGGTTGTATCAAAATCGGTCAACGGATTATCGTCCGGCTGTTTGATCAATTCGCTTATCCGTTCCCGAAAAGGTTTAAATTCTTTCGCATTTTTCAGTTGTGCCAGTAACTCATCCGGATGTTGAAGGAGGATCACTTGCTCGATTCCACCATGATTTCGCTGTTGCTTTTGGGAATAGGAAATATCCTGGGCCACGGTGATAAAGGCGACTGCCCGTGCCGTTAAATCCATCACTGCATCCATATTGAGAACTGATTATCACTGGTTTCACATACAGGGCCTTATATTCTCATCCATGATGGGCGACAGGAACGACCAGACCTCCCTGATTAAGCGCGTCCAACCGGCTAAAGATAAAGTCACGACCATTTTCGAAGAACAAACGATCTGCCACCTGGGCAATGGCCATTGAAGCAGGCAGGCTAACTTTGAACTCTTTTAAATACTTGGGAAATTCTTTAACAAAGCGGTTCTTGAAATCAGCTATGCGGGCAACATCGGGACAGCAGTCCAATCCATCAATAAGCCCGTCCATGTCGGATCCAATGCATAGCGTTTTCCCCAGCATTTTTTCAACAGCTTGCTCACCGCCCAATTGCTGGGCTAATTGCATAGCATGCAAAACATGCATGTAGAATTGTCGGGGATGAATAAAGTTTTTAACATTGGTTGGATTGGCGTGCAAGTCTTTGTAGGTTTCTAACCGGACACAGTCAGCCAGCCTATCGTTATTTTGTGAGGTTTTGCCAAATACGGGTTCTGCTTTTAATTCGTTTTCTGAGATAAAATCAGTATCAGTAATGACATGCACATCCTTTAATCCATTGGCATTCATGCTGACGTTGTCAGTCAGGGGACTTTCATCAATTTGGTCAAAAACAACTCCGGTATAACCGAGAATGCGCTGATCCAGGGATAAGCCTATCAAACCATCTGAGTTAAAGATGGCTTCAATGTCCTCATTAAATAGATTGATGGTACTGACATTGAAGCCAATGCCATCAAATTTTTTACAAGGTTTGGCTAACGCAATTTTACGTTGAACAATGCCTTTGTCATTGAGTCGATTCTTTGAGGAAACAATAAAGTCTTGAAAACCAGGTTCACCTGGCTTGTTAAACCAACATCCTGTAAAACCAGCGTGTGAACAGACAATGGGCGACTCTATGGATTCTTTATCTCTAAATGCATAGAACTGTTTGCGAGCCAGCCAGCTCATGTGTTTAACGTCGGGCAGGACTTCCCGTTTATATAACTCCTTGGCAATTTGTTCCCCTAAGGGTGTAAACCCATTGCCAACCGGTCGTAATTGATCTTCATGAAAACCGCTTTCCCGAAAACCATCGGCGGAATAAGCCTGATTTGCGAATAGATCATTTCCGGAATCAATGTGGGCAATATTGATAGCAATTATTTTAACATTATCCTGTAATAACCGATCGAGATTCGTGGTAATGTCTTGAATGACAGTAACAGGATCGGTTTGATCAAATTGTCGGCGTAAACAATGAAGACCTTCAATGGCAAATACCGCATGTAATACGTCAGTATCTGATGGGTTAAAATTACTGGTAAGTAATTTTTCAATTTTCAGACCGCTGTCATTTGTCTTAAAGAGCAACTCCAGATCCCTTTCTAAAACGGCAAACGTGTCGTTGGTTTGCGCTAAAGCCTGAAAACGATCTTCGAGTAAAATATTGCCAAATCCTCCTTTTTTGACGATGTCATTGAATCCTTTATTGTCAGTTATCAATTGCAAAATTCCTCTGTCCGGGGCAAACAGGACCAGCATGGCGATTTTATAATTGCTTTGGTTTAACTGGGTCAAAGAAGCTTGAGAAGCAAGAGAACTTTCTACAAAGGGCCGCAATAAACACTTGACTAAAGGTTTAAGCGCAGCCAGAAACTCTTTTGTTGCCGTAGTTCTCCAAGGATTAAAGGTTGGCAAACCGGAAGTCGGCACTTCAGCGGGGTTAGCGAACTGCTTTTTTAGCGAGGGATGCAGGTGAGAGTCGAAGAAGAAGTCCATGGGTTGTAGGATTTATGGCTGAAAGTAGAAGATGCACGAATTGATAGCAACGGGTAATTTCCCGTATTTGTGGTTATACAGAAATCTGAATGCGGATTGACATAATAAGCACTCGGGTATGCCTCCCATTTAAAACACTTTCGGCTGAAAAAAAACGTGCTATTACAGGCTCTGTAACCACATGGGATTACAAGTACTATTTTCCGACTTCATTTTATTTTATACAGGAAAATGCCCTCAGTTTCATCAATTTGCCCGCGCTTGATTGAACAGACAATTTACTGTTTTACTTTAGCGGGACCACCAGCTTATTTCGTTCATGGAAGAACTCGATTTTCACACCCGCGAGCAACAGGAAGCCTTACTCAAAATCATCGACAATCCCCGCCATCGGCTGCTGGTCCTGCTCATGCTCGATGCCGGATGCCGGGTGACGGAAGCCCGAAATCGGGTTTGGTCGGACTGCAATTTTAAGAAACGAACGCTGGAAATTTATACCCTGAAGAAGCGCAATAAAACCGCCATTCGAACGGTTCCCATGTCGGACCGCTTATACGATGCCTTTGCCGATCTGCTGGAGGATCTGAAGAAAAAAAAGGCTGAACCCAAAGGCTACCTCTTCCCCAGCCCGACCAACCCGGAACTACCGATTGGCCGCAGCGCCGTCAACAACATGCTCAACCGGCTGGAAGCCGACAAACCGCAACTGGGCGGACTGCGGCCCCATAAGCTCCGGCATACCTTCGCCAGCAACCTGATCGCGGAAGGAACGGAGTTGATTGCGATTCGGGATTTGATGGGTCATGAGAGTTCGAAGACTACAGAGATTTATACCCACACCGATCCAATAGCATTGCGGGCGGCCATCAATGCTGCAACGCCCAAACCGACGATCTGGGAACGGTTAAAACAGCGGTTTTTTCCCCGGAAAAACCGGCGGATTAACCTGCTGAATCTGGAAGGTGATTTCACGGTCGGCCGGGACAGGGAGTTAAAACAGATTACCGATTTCATCAACCGGGATATTTCGGTTTTGTTAACTGGTTCCATTGGGATCGGCAAAACCCACCTGCTGAACAGCCTGGCGTTCGACCGAAAAACCCTGGTGATCGATGACGTCAAAGAATTCAAGAAATCGATGGCTGGTGCCTTGCTCCACGTGCTGGGAGACAAAGAAACCGTTGCCACCATGTTATACCAGACGTCCGATCTGAAAACCCTGGAGCGGAAAGTCAGCGGGGAAAGTTTGCCGAACCTGGTGCAGACGCTGATTGATGCCACCACGGCTCGTGAGTACATTCTGAAAATCGGTGACATCGACGGCATTACCCCGACGGCCGTCAAGGCCCTGACGAAACTGAAAGAACACTTTACCATCATCACGACCGCGCGAATGGTGAAGATCGATGCCACGGCATTTGTGTGGGATTTCGAAAGGGTGGAGCTGGAGAAACTGAAACGTCCGGATGCCCTGAAAATGATTTACCGACTGATGGATGATCTGGAAGTCAGCGACCTCGACGCGGTGATGACGAAGGTATATGAAACCGCAGATGGTAACCCGCGCATGATCCGGGAATTGTGCGACCGGCTGCGGAAGGAACCCTTCGTGAATCTGGACGTAGTCGGGGAGGTGTGTGATGGCTACCTCGGCCGACAGACGCAGGAGATTGATATGTCGCTGTACTTGATGCTGATTCTGGGCGGTTTTGCAATCCTGCGGTACTGGGGCCGGGAAACCGGGGAGAAGGATTTGCAGTTTCTGGGTGGGTGTATTATGATCGTGCTGCTGTTTGCGCGGTATTTCTTCAACTCGACAAAAAGGCGCGTCTTATAACGGTATAAAAAAGGGGAAATTTCCCGTATCCATATCAACCTGAACTCTGTACTTTGGCCAAAAAAAAGGTACTATCCGTAATTACGGATTAAGGTTTCCTTCGCTTTGCTTTTGACCATAAATTTTCATCCGATTTGATAGCCGCTCGGTTTCTAAAATCAATTTCCATGGCACACCAAATTTTCCAGCTATAAACCAGGAATAACTCGTGGTTCAGTTTAGAAACAGACCCGTTAATTAAAATAGTTTGTGTGACATTCGGTGAGAATTATGACCGTATAAGGTAGACTAATCATGTTTTTCTTCGCTTCAACAACTATAATTCAAAGCATTTTGCTGAACCAAATCAAAAGTCATCTTCTCTACTCCATGAAAAATTTTTACCGGTTGGGATTATTGATATTCCTCACGCTGGTGGCCAGTTCAACCCTTTATGCTCAAATCACGGTTCGATTTTCTAAATCGGAGATTACAACCCGCGAGGCTGACCAAGAAACCCTCGTTTTGCCCATATCAATCTCTGGAAAATGGCCCGCTGATCTGGATACATTTACCGTAACCATTCAAACGAGTGGAAATTCCAGTCTGAATTATGATTATACGATTACTTCCCAAAAGGTGGAAATAGTAAAAAATGAAATTACCCAGCCTGAGGTTATGATTAAAATCAAACGAGATGACTTGTTCGATGATCGGGAGCAAATTATTCTTTCTCTTTCTGTTGATGTAACAGACGAGAAGAAAGTGAAAGTTGAGAAAGATAACAATACGTTAATCATTAATATCAAAGACAATAATGCCTTCCTGGATGAAATTTTACGCCGGGTGAATACCGATCGGGACACCTCTGAAGCTGTTGGCATACTGAGTATAAAATCGTTAACTCCCAGTCTATATACCATCCGGAAGAATACCCGGGAAAATAAATCAAATACCGCCCAATCAGCAACTACCAGTCCTTCGAGTGGCACGGGAACCACAAGCAAACCCGAAAGTGAAACAACGTTAACGATTACAACGGAAGATCAGGACAAGGCACTCAACACGAGAATACAAACATATCAGCCTATTTCCAGCAAGGACAACCAAGATAGTACCTTTGAATACATTCTTACTTACCTTCAAGTAAGAATTCAAAAGGTGGAGGCAAGTATTTCTAATGGCGTCATTAGTGACCTTAAAGTGTACGCGGACATATACAAATACAAAAGTGTTACGAAACAGTACGAATACGAAATCTCTGAAATTTTCACCAATATCGTTTCCAGAAAAAAAGAAATTATTGATAGCCCGAATGTAAATACAACCAGTCGCAAGAAACGAATCCCAATTTCCATTCGGCACTTAATTTATGATTCGAGAATAGGAGAAACCAAGCTTTACGCCATCGGAATGGCTCAGGGCAGGTATAAATTTGACTTCTTAAAATTTGGTGAAGTGCTCTGGTACAATCCCAATCTGGACCGAAACTACCCGCCAGGAGATGACCCATCTATCGTTCTAAAACCGGAATCCGAACATCGGGAGAAAAAGTTAACAACCCGTACCTCATTACGTTCTTATATCAATTTAAATATCTATACGGATTTTTTATCGTTGGTAAAGGCTGAACGTGGAAATGGTTTGGTTCAAACCGAAGCATCTGCCCACATATTTTTAAACACGAAAAACAACCATAACCGGTTTTCGTACTTTTTAAATTACCTCGAACCCTACTTTAAATACTCCCGGTTTGATACCGGCTTCAATTCGGTAAATCCGGATACTACTGCGGATGGTAGAATTGGTATTAATCGAAATTTGCTGAACCAACGCAGTTTCCTAAATTTAGGAATAAAACTGAATCTCTTCAAATGGATCACCAAATTCAATAACGAGTATGAAATTAACTTATTTTCCCAATTTGACTGGGCCAATGCTAGGGGAAAAGCATTAACCCGTATTAATCCAAGCGATGCGGTTGAATACGAGTTTCAACGGGTAAACATGCTCGGAATTGGTGCCGAAGTGAAATATAAAACCGTCCTGTACCGTAATTTCGGATTAACGTCCGGTTGGAGAACCTCAAAACAAGAATTATGGAACCGACCAGGATTTGAGAATAAAAAGTGGAGTTGGTATCACTCCCCTGAATTTGAATTGTTCTATTACCCGATCTCCAATAGTGATGATAAAGTTTTTTTTCGCTTCAGAACTGTTTTGACTACCTTCCGATCTGAGCAACATTTTGTACAGCTTCAATTGGGCTATAAAGGCCAATTCAAGTTTAAATCAAATTAATTGGTTCAATCCCATCTTTAAATCACTGCCTGAAGAATGTAATACGTCAGGCAACTACCTAACTCGAAAGAAGCAGTAACACAGTGCAAGTTGACAAACTCATTTCCGGTGGACAAACCGGCGTCGATCAGATCGGACTGGAAGTCGCCCGCTCTCTCGGTATACCGACCGGAGGAACCGCCCCCAAAGGTTACAAAACCGAAACCGGTCCCAATCTGGAGTTGATAGCCTTTGGCCTGGTCGAAAGTCATTCGGCTTCGTATCCGGTTCGCACCCGACAAAATGTTCTGGATTCGGACGGCACGGTGGTTTTTGGTGATCCGGAATCAGGTGGTACGAAACTGACGATTCAAACCGCGCATCAACTCCGAAAACCGGTTCTGGTCAACCCAACGGCTTTTGAATTCCGCGAATGGCTTCTGAATCTGGAAATCCGGGTTTTGAATGTGGCGGGAAGTCGGGAGAGTAAGCTGACAGAAGTACAATCGGAGCGGACTCGGCAGACACTGCGGCAAGCCCTGGAATTCAGGTACAAAGATTTATCGAAATTCAGGACCCTCCTACAAGCTACCGATACATACTGTCGCATAAGCCACAATAATTGACTCTTAGCAGACCTGAATTGAATTCAACAGATTAAAATCAACGGGCTACTTAAAAACCAAGCCTTCTTTTTCGGCTTCCAGCTCACGAATCTGTTTGGTCAGGGCCTGAATGATGATCTCCTGATCCGAACGATTGGTTGTCACCTGATTTTGTTTCAGTACACTTCCTTTGCCGGTCATCAAAAAGTCGGCGCTGATTTGTGGATACGTCTCCAGGAATTTTCGGCAAAAATCGTAGTTCGGATTCCAGCGGCCCCCTTTCAAATTGTAGAGCTTACTCCGGTGAATATCCATTTCTTCGGCAATATCGGTCAACGAAATATGAAGTTCCTGAGCAATGGTAGCTAATATCTCCCCGAATTCCATCTCATCTGTGTTAGGTTCAAACAAATGTAGTGGAATCACTTGATAAATGTAAGATTCAGACATAGTCCTTTAAAAAATGGGTGATTGCCGATGCTGAACAGCATTCTACAGTAAGCAAATGTTGAATCCGGTGTATTCCCAGCCAACCCGCAAATGAAGCGCTTCGCCCTTACGCACAAAAAGCGGCTTGCCGACCCGGCCCATCCGGCGCGCACGTCATCCGGGGTGGGAAGGCCCGCTCCCTGCGGCCCCCAGGTCGTTCGCCCGTCTTCGTTTCTCTGCGTCGGGCTTCTCTCCACGGGGGGCCTTCGGTCGCTCCGGAGATTTGGCTTTTAGGTTGGTGGTTTGCCTGCCCAGGCCGTTGCTGCTGGCTCCCTTGTTTTTTAGATCCATATAATCCACGTTCGTTTGCCCAGGGCTTTCGCTTTTTTCAGGCTGTCGGCGGTGCCTTTGCTTTGGCCATCCCAGAGGGCCAGCACCAGGTCAGCGCCTTCAATGATCTGGCGGTTTCGAATGGGTCCGGCCGCTTTTCCATGGTGGTTCCAGTCAGCTTTAAAAACCGTCAGCGGTTTGCCGGTTTCCTGCGCGTAGCGTTCGGCCAGGGTGTCGGCGCCGGTTGCGCCCCCGCTTATAATTTCAGTGACTCCCAGTTCGTCGGCGGTTTGCTTCAGTGTCTCGTAGCTGGCGTCTGTGGCGGTTCGGCTTCCTATTATCGCTGTTTTCATAGTCCAAATATAGTGCTTTCACTTTAATTTATCAAGTGTTTTTATAATATATATTGATTATAAATTAACATTTACACTTGATTATGTAGTGAAAACACTATATATTTATACTATCAAATTCAACGAAGGATTTGATAACCCACACAGCCATGAGCAAGCCTATTATGTACTTCAAAAGCCCAAACGGTAACACCTTCTACGCTTTGCTGGAAAGCACCTACGAAAAGGTAGAATTCTATTTATCGAAAGGGCTGGTTAAAACAGCCAGCATTGAGCGGGAAGTATATTCTTACCAGGAGAATTACGAAAAGAAAGTCGATTATTTTCTGAACCAGGAAAAGTATGATGTCCTGACCCTGGACGATTATCGAATGTACCGTCAGCGTGCGATGGAATTGCTTTATGATATTTATGATCCGCGTGAGCTTGAAAATACCAATACCTTAAATGGCGTCCTGATTTCTCACCTTTGATAAATGGCCGGGTTTCGGCCCGGCTTTTCTCCCATGACCAAGCGAATCCGCAAAATGGGCTACCAGCCCCGTCAAAATGTTTACCGTCAAATTCGGTTTGTTCCCGCGCTTCTTCTGGCTGGCGTCTGGCTACAAAAAGCCGGATTTGAGCGCGGCCAGTCCGTTACCGTGACCGTTGAAAAGGGTCAAATTTTGATCAGCAACTAACAGGCTCCAACCGGGGCTAACGCCCCGGTTTTATTTGCTTGTTCACCCAATTATCAAATCAATAACAAAGCGCATGAGAACCAGCATCACCCTTGAAATTGAACTCGAAATTGATTTCAGCTACGACAGCGGCAGCCCTTCAAGCTGGGACGATGACGGCCAGCCGGACGCCGTGACACTTTCAGCCGTCACACTGGTCGGCCACCGGTTGCCCTTATCCGCTTTCTGCACCGAAGACCGGGAAGCGATGAAGGAAGCGGCTTTTGCCAAAGTGCGGGATTATTGCCCGGTTCTCGACCGCTAGTAAAGTCATACCCGAAGGCCCGGCGGGTTTTGACCGGGCCACCCTTCATTTTAAATCTTAATCACCATGAACGCCAAAAACAAACCCGGCGAAATCATCAACGAATCCACCGGCGAAGTCATCAACTTCCAACCCGCTGACCGGTTCAAGTACCTGGAAGGCCACCCCCGCCAATACCGGTTTGACGCGAAGGAAGGCGTTTTTAACATCAATGGTACGGAGAAGCTGGAAGGTCGAACGCTGACTTTTCAGCCCATCGCCTGGCGCATCTTTACCGACAATATTCTGAACATGGGCACCAAAAACTGGGCAGAGATTTTTTTCGTCGATGAAAAGAACTGTGTGTCGGCGGTTTTATTCCACGGTTACAGCGTGGACAACATTTTCCGGCTGATTGAACCCCTTTTCTACGATGATCTGACGCTGGCTGACGTGGTGATCACGGCCACCGCCGAGAAGAAGGAAAACACCAAAATCCAGCCGAAGGGAATCTACTACATTGCCACCTTCAGCTACAAATTGGCCAATCGGGAGGAAACGAAAACGCTAAAAGCATTCAGTCAGGCGAATAAAATTTTCCGGCTGGAAACCCTCACCGACATCGCCAATATCAAGACGGCTTACAATTACCACAACCCGTTCAACGAACCCGACGAAACGGAATTACTGCTACCGGCCTAACAAGAGAAAGGGGCCGGAATCCGGCCCCCTCTACCTTCATTTTAAATCTTAAACCGTAAAGGTATGCAAATCTCCGTCATCAAAATCGACGTCTACACCGAATCTGTCTACGCTATCGAAATCAATGCTAACAGTTTAAAAGACCTCTACAAAGCCGTTGGCTGCCAGACCATCGACTTTGTGGCCCGGCAGCAAAACGGGGACGCCCTTTGCGTCGATGATGAAGCCTTACTGGAAGAAGCCAAAGCGCCCTGTTTCCGCTTCATGGGTTATCCCTCCATCATTTGCGGTAATGCCCTGGTTATTGGTTCCGATTCCGAAGGCGGCAGCACCACACCCCGCACGACCCTTGAAGAAGTCCGGCAACGCGTGCGGTTCTTAGGTTTTCGCGACGTTCAGCCTGCCATCGTCGTCATTTCTTTCTGATCCCCCACCGGGCCGGTTTATTTCCGGCCCCATCCCCTCCCGTATATGGACTACCGTTCAATCCCCCGCATTTCCAATTCGGACCTTACCGAGTTCAAAAATCACCTGTTTGGTTATTCCGACAAAAAGCCGGTCAAAGCCTTTGCTTTCGGTACGGCTTTGCACAGCCAGTTGCTGGAACCCAAAACCGCCCCCCCGATCCCCGCAGACGTCGACGCTGAATTGCTCCGGTATTTATCGGAACGGGTCCGGAAGCACCGGTTTTGCCGATGGGTTTTGCAGTTTTCCCGGAAAGAAAACCTGAACCTGTTCACCGATCCGGATACGGGTTTAGACTGCAAATCCAAAATCGACATCCTGCACAAAAACCGGCTCATCGTGGATTTCAAAAGCACCAGCAGCCGTGATTACCGGAGCTTCCTGGAAACGTGCGTAAAATACGACTATGACCGACAGGCGGCTTTTTACCTCGACAGCATCAGTGCCAGCCGGTTTGTGTTCATCGGAATCCAGAAGGTTGAACCCTACGACCTGTTCTATTTCGAGCCGACCTGTGCCCCGCGATTAATCGCCCAGGGACGTAAAAAGTACAAAGCCCTGTTACGGGCCTGGCAGCAGCAGAATTACCTGCCGGCCAGTTGGGGAAAGGAGGAAACGGCCTCATGATTTTCAGCAACCTGATTATTCTCATTGGACTAGTGGCGCTGGCCACCTGGCTGATGCGCGGAGAGGACCGGGACAATTACCGGAAACGTCGCTGATTCATTCACCGGAGCCGGATCAATACCGGTTCCCCTTTCCAATACGCTGATGATTGAAGCCTTATATTGCCACAAAAAACCGGTATTCCGGTTCTGGACCGAACGGGCCGACGGACAGAAAAAACACGCCCTGCACACCGATCCCGCCCAAATGGTGGAGGAAGCCGTTCAATGGCTGGGCGTCTACGAAGACCAGTTTCCCGGTATGAAAACTCCCGCTGCCCGACTGGTTTTATATGACTGGTACACCCTCTGGCTCTACGAGAAATGCAACGTGATGATTTGACAAATTCGGGCGGCTGGCAACGGCCGCCCGAATGCCAGCCCCGGCCCGCAAAACCCGCCCTCCCACCCAACCCGTCGCGCGGGTTCACCAGGCCTAAGCGGGTGCATAGGTCCGGAAGCGGTGCCCGCGGGCGCGACAGCTTGGTAATTGATTATCGCGCGCCCTCCAAAGGTTTGTAGAGTCATCGGCCGCGCTCCAAAGGTGCCGCAGGCGCATGCAGTAGTTAATTTTTCACCCTCAAAACACAATCCCATGGAACCGACATCAGAAAACCAGTACCAGACTCAAAAACCGGCCACTCCTCCGACCCGGCAATGGGCCGTTGGCGATTTGTACAAAGGCTTGCATCAGCAGTATTTGATTCTTGCCGTCGACCCGGACGGACATTGCCGGGTTCTGGACCATTTTGGACATTGCGACTGGATCAAACCGGTTGGCGACTGGAACCGCGTTCACAATACCGGTTTACACTATACGTTCGAAAGCAGGGAGCAGGTAACCCGTGATTTTGCCACCGGTTTTTTTACGCCCTACTTTGAAATTCTGTGAGATGACACCGAAACACTGGACGAAGTTTTTGCCCGAAGCCGGATCGATCAAGCAGAATGGCGATGAACAGGAAAGACGGTTGCAAAAGATTGCCGATTTAAAGCAGCAGCTTAAGGCCCTGCAACAGGAATACAAAACCGTCGATCAGCAGATCTATCAACTGGCCACCCATCCCAATTACTGGACAGCCGAAGAGGTTGCCAAAGCAAAACGAAAGGCAGCAGCAACAAAATAGCCGACCCAGTTTATCAAATCACCGGTTTTGACTTTAGTATGCAAACTTTTTAATACATTCACTCCAGCCGGTTTCTACCGACTATAAGCAGAAACCGGTTCAGATTAAACGCATGGAAGCACCCGTATTTCAGTTAGAGAAAACGTCGTTCCTCATCGCTGGCACGAATGCAAATGGCGAGAACCAGCGGCTGTTCGTTGATGGCATCGAAATCCTTCCTGATGAAAGCCAGCAGATCCGCAATCATTCACCAGACGGTTTTAGCTGGGGGTATGGCGGTTCCGGTCCCGCGCAGACGGCATTGGCCCTTTGTTTACACCTGTTCAAAAACCGCCATGTGGCCGAGGTCCTGTATCAGGATTTCAAAGCGGTTTTCGTCAGCCGCTGGAAACCGGCGGGTTTGCCGTTCGAATACACCATCGATGTAGCTGATTTCCTGATCGAGCACCGCGACCGGCTGAAACTGGCCTTGGAGCGGGAAGAATGGGAGCGGGAGGATGCCGAATGGATGGAACTGGAAGAGGACGAACCGGAAACGTCGGCAACTAAAAACCGCACCGTGCCGGTACCGGCTCACGATTGGCATATTGGCGACCTGGTGTATATCAATCATTCTGACTATTTGTGTAACGCCCTGGTTTATCATATATATAATCGGGGCGACGGAACCGAAGGAATAAGCCTGATTACCGAAACCGGGAACGATACCGGTGGCTGGGAACCGGCCATGTGGAAGTTCATTGAATTCCGCCATCACACCGGTTTGCTGTACGAATTCACCAACGTAGCGCGATTACGGCGGGATTTTGAGCGAGGGTATTTCACCCCGTATTTTGAGATTCTATAGAGATACATGAGCCGATCCGGATGCTATTGGTAGCATAATGACTGCCGGCAAGGATGAGACCGAACGACTGCTAAAGGAAACGCGGTTCCAGCATTACCGCGAAAAGTAACCCGGACTGGTGATAGACTAAGCTTCTGCAGCCTGTTGATGAACGATCAATCAAATTCTTTCAGCGGAATGGCCTATTTTTGATACTTTTAGGAACCGCAGCCAGAAATGCGAATTGACATGAAAACTTTTCGGGAATGAGTGATCCGATTGACGTTAAATGGAGTGATGAAGCCTGGCTGACCTTCCAGCGACTACCCGCCGATGTGCAGGCAGATTTACGCAGCCAATTGCCTCAACTAACCACGAAATACAAACCGCTCTATATCAACCGGCCGACTTCCGCACAGGTGGTTGGCACCGTTTCCCATTTTCATGCTCCCGACTGGACGATATGGCTTCGGATGGATAGCGATTATGCGGAAATAGACGACCGCCCTACGCTGTTTGTGAACCAGTTGGACGAGCTATCGGCCCAGGAGTTCGAACAATCCGTAGCCGCAGCCAAAACGATGCCCGGACGCATGAATCCACCGATTCGCTGAACAATACAAGTTCAATTTATAGCTGAAAGAAAGACAAACTGCTTTTTTTGAGAATTCTAATCCCTGATCGCTTATGGAACACGCTAACGAATTACTGGCCATTGAATGCGTGAACGCGCTATTCTGGAATTATACGGGTGACGATATCCGGGAACTGAAAACCCGGCACCGGGACTTTGCTCATGTCTGGACGCATTATATTGAAGACCTGAGCGGTCAGGAATCATTTAACATGCTTTGGGAATGCTGGATGATCAAATTCAATGTAGAGACTAAAAACGGTATTGTCGCCTATGCTTTGGAGAAGTACAGCGAAGAGAAGCGGGAAGCGTTGGAAAGTGCTTTTGCCATGAGCAAGTTGATGAAAAAGAGGGCTTTTGAATAATGCCATACACTCCTCTGAAAGGGAATCGGCCGATGTTACACCTGCTACCGCGCAGGTGGAGTCTGGTCGCTTACAAGAAGGGTTACCCTATTACCTGAAACAGAATCTTGACAATGGCCCGGTGCAGTATTACAAGGGGCCTGGCATTCGCGGAATGGCAGGATTTCACCGACGTGAAGATGCGGAACGTTGGGCGGCCCGCCCGGCAAACCGCTTGTATCACGTTGAAGAATCCCAACGACCCATTGCCCACAGTTGGTTCAACAAACTAAAATGGCCCGGCTCTACTCACCCAACCAGATCAAAACCGCCTTGAACGGATTCTGATCCGGGCGATACACAACGAGCACCCGAGCGGGATTCAGGATTGAACGGATGCCTGCAACAACAATCGATTTAACTCAAAGGTGTAAATGAGTTTTTGAGTAAATGAGTACCAACCGAATCGGACGCATAGCGATACGAATCATTATTGACCCTTTATGAATAACCTCGAAACCCACTGGTCAGATGAGGCCCGGCTTACTTTTGATCGCTTACCGGTAGAGGCTCAGGCAGCCCTGATTCAACAGTTCCCGGCCTTTGTTGCCAAATACGCAGAGCTGTGGGCCAGCCGACCAGTTGGCACTCCCGCCGTCGGCTCAGTTTCCCATATGCAACTCCCCGATTGGACGATCTGGCTGCGGATGAACATTGATTATGAGGAAGATGAAATGGGGGCCACGTTGTTTATCAATGAACTGACTGAACTGATATACAATGAGCTTGAGCAATCTGTGGCAGCAGCCCGGCAAATACCCGCCCGAATCAATCCATGAATTTTTCATGAAGAAGTGATCGCATGCGGGCAGGGAAGTCAGGACATACGGTTCACGTCCAGGAACCTGGATACTCCCTGATAAGAGCTTATCGGAGGGAAATTATCAAAGACTAATGGTCAATTAACCTCGTAGAATCATGGAACCCAAGTACTTTTATTTCTCAGCATCTTTTCAGGTTGGGTTAAGACATTCCAATGGCGCTTTTGGTGCAACCTTTGACCGATTTCCAACTCGTGATGACCTGCATAACCTAATCAAAAGCAGCGAACCTGGTGCTCACAATATTGTCGTTTTGTCAATTTGCGAAATGGCTAAGGAAAATCTAATCGGGCTAATGCCCCCAAATGTTAATTAACCCTCCCATTTCGTATGAAATACGACCTCACAAAACAAGAGCGGGATAAACTGGTCGCCTTTCTGGACTCGAAAATAGACAACTGGATTCGAGATCCTATGTACTTTGACTCTCAACCTCCTACCTGGATGGATTGGGTTGAGAAAATTCTGGAGAGGCTAAAGGCCAACCCGGACAAATTACAACTCTCGCTACGCCCCTGGGAGGTCAAGGATCTTGGAAGTGTGCGAGACCTGGACACTGCAATGCCAGAATTAAGCAGCTTTCTGGATGAAGAACCCGGCTGATCGACACAGGGAAGTTGCCCGATTGGCTCTCAAAGCGCTTATAAAGCCTTAGTAATTAAAACCGGCAACATAATCAATGTATATATGTGAGTAAATCGAGCCTAGAAAAATCTTCTATATGACCTAAGACCTTAACTTGCCGAGAAGAAGCCATGAAAATTCTGGCAATTTTCTTACTACTTTGGATTGGTACTCGCCAAACCTCAGCGTATGCACAAATGGATTCCATCAGTGCAGCCGTGATTATTTCTGAGCACCCAAGAATCCTGCTTCGTCAAGGCGAAGAACAAGCCCTCCTTCAGGCTATTCAATCCGATTCCGGCCTACGGCTTATTCATCAAGTTCTTTTAGCCCAGTGTGACAGCCTGCTCCTGACTAAGCGCACCGCCCTGAGTTCCATGCGGGTGGGGCGTATGCAACATAGCGACGTCCGGGAGGCCCTACGGCGGCTTTTTGCCTTGGCCTACAGCTGGCGATTGACGGGCCGGCCGGACTATTTTGACCGGGCAAAACATGAACTCTGGATGGTACTCATTGTATTCAGCAATCGGGAGCAGGTAGAACACCTGGCCGAAATCACCACAGCAGCCTCCCTGGCTTACGATTGGTTGTATATTAATTTATCGCCCCGAGAACGTGATTTTGCCCAAAAAACCATTCTCAAAAAGGGGCTTGAAGCAGCTTTAGCTCCTCGTGACAGCAACTGGAGTGTTCCCACCGATTATCAAAAACAAGTTATCAACACGGGCTTGGTTTTCGGGGCTTTAGCCATCTACGAGACTCAACCGGACCTGGCTCGTTCGATCTTAAACCGTTCGATTCGCTCCACCAGGCAATTGGTATTCCTCTACGAGCCGGACGGGGCTTACCCCTATGGCTATTCGACCTGGAGCTACGCTACCAGCTTCACGGCTTTATTAATCAGTGCGTTACAAACAGAATTTAAAACCGACTTCGGTTTGCTGGATCAGCAGGGCTTTTTAAAAACGGCTAGCTATGGACTCCATATGCGGGCGCCATCGGGCAATTGTTTCAATTTTGGGGAAACAGCGCTGGAAGCCCCCCTGCAACCCATTCAATTTTGGCTGGCTTCCCAGGCGGATAATCAGTGGGCCTTGTGGAAGGAGAAGAATAGGTTAGTAGGTAAAGCGGCAACTACCTGGCAGAAGGAAGCACTCCTGCCCGCCCTATTGGTATGGAGTAGTCAACAACAAACCCAGAATGTTTCCAGTCCAACCCCAAGCCCTGTATGGGCGGGGCGGGGTAAAACACCCGTAGCACTGCTCCGAAGCTCATGGAACGATTCAACCGCCTTATTTATGGGCCTAAAAGCGGGTACGCCCGCCCTGGCCGATGCCCATATGGATGTCGGTTCGTTTGTGGCAGAGGCTCAGGGTGTCCGATGGGCGATCGATTTGGGCCCCCAAAATATGGATTCCTTACAGCTCGCCGGGGTAGCGATCCGGGAAACCGACCCGCATTCCTCTCGCTGGCTGGTTTATCGAAATTCAACGATGGGGCATAACACTTTGGTGGCGAATTATGGCCCTCAAATGGTGACTGGATTTGCCCCCATCGTGAGTCATTCCAGTCAACCGGCCTTTCGGAATGCCATTACTGATTTGACATCCCTGTATTCGGGCGATCTGGTAAGTGCCCGGCGGGGCATCGCCATTGTGGATGGGCAGTCCATGCTTGTGCAAGATGAACTGGAAACCGGTGCGAAGGAATCGGTAGTCCGGTGGGCTTTTGTAACGGGCGCGCAGGTCGAGCTCATCGATTCGCATCGCGCTATTCTTCACCAATCGGGCCGGAAGCTCGTGGTCGCCCTGGAACCCGGTTCGGGGCTGACGCTGCGCACCTGGTCAACCGGCCCGCGTTATGAGTACGATTCAGCCAATCCTGGTACGGTGCAAGTGGGTTTCGAAACCACCATTCCCCCCCAAACGAAACGGTCCTGGAAAGTGGACTTGATTCCGGGAAACGTTTCCCCAGAAGCCGTCTCACCGATGGTTTCACTAGGTCAATGGCCCCAGAAATGAGGGCAAAATTAATCCGGTTGATTGTCAGTCCGAAATTTAAGCAATTGCAAATAACCAAATATCATATACTTGATCACGGAACAGTAAGTTGTTGTTTTGCAAAATTCTAAAGTCAAATAAACCTCCGTTTTTAAATCAAGTCCCCCTAATCCAACCCGGTCAGGGATTGGTGCATTTAGCAGTTTTTAGTAGATTGGAAGTCAGAAAAGCTCACCGTACATGAAAATCGTCACGATTCAGAATCAGAACATCGTTACCGGTGATTTTGGCCGGGTTAGCGGTAACTTAATTCTGCAATTGTTGCAACTCCACATCAGCAACGAAACCGGCGCCAGCTATAAAGACGATTGGCAGGATTACAGCATCCCGTTCGCTACATCCAGTTTTGACGGCCACCTGAGTTTTAAATTTGTTGCGGAAACCGATGACCGGCTGATCTTTCGGTATCGGGGTACGACATAGCGAAGAACAGCGGCAACACTTCGATTGATTTCTGGTTATCCTGGTGACTAAACAACTCATACAATGTGCTACACCGTCAACGCCAAAACCCCGCTCGCGGAACTGGTTGAGCAAGTCCGGGGCGCTCAGGCCCCCGACGACTACACCCCGCCCGGTCGCGTATCCGGGTTTACGCACCCTTTGCTGCCGGTCATCACCGAAGACGATCCCAAAACCATCCAGCTTTTTAAATGGGGCCTGATTCCGGCCTGGGCTAAAGAAGACAAGGCCGCCGAACTCGCGAAAATGACACTCAACGCCCGCGAAGATACCATCTTTGAAAAACCGTCCTTCAAAGACAGCATCGTGAACCACCGCTGCATTCTGCTCATCGACGGTTTCTACGAATGGCGGCACGAAGGGAAAGCGAAAATCCCGTATTACATCACCCTTTCGGACCCAAAACCGTTTGCGCTGGGTTGCATCTATTCGGTCTGGAAAGGACAGCCGACGTTCTCCATTGTGACGACGGCGGCCAACCCGATCATGGAATACATCCACAACACCAAAAAGCGCATGCCGCTCATGCTGAGTCACGAAGAGCAGCGTCGTTGGATCGACCCGGAGCTGACCAAAGCCGAAATCAAAGAGCTGATGCAGCCGCTCGACGAGTCGCTGATGAAAACGGAGGTGATAGAAAAATAAATTCTTCGTTCGTGTGACTTTTGTCGTGTTTCATCCTCTCAATAGTAAGGATGATGCTAGTTTGCCGCTAATTTCAGGTGGGGTCGTTTCTGATTTCCTCCAACCTGCCGGTTCTTGCTGAGGTAGCATCGTGGGCATAGGAAAAGGGCTGTTCAGGAAACCGGCCCGGATCAGTTCAGAAACAACCCGCTTCCTCCACCGCGCGGATCGGGCTTAAAAGGCAGTTTCACCATCGTCCGGACTTCCAGCGAGGGACAGCCAAAATCAACCACCACTTTCCCTTCCAGCCTATACATCCCCATCCCCCGGTACGGGTATTTCTCCAGACTTTGCGGAAAATGCGTCGTGTCAAAATACTCGCCCTCCTGATCCAGGAAATACCCGAACACCATCCGCTTGCCGGTTTTGGTCCGAATGGCTTTCGCCGTCATCAGGTAGCCGGTGATGACGACGATGCGCCCCTCGTGTTCGCTCAGCGTCCGGGCGGTCACACCCTGAACCGCATCCGGCAACAGCTCAAACGGCGAGCGCAGCGGAAACCCCAGCAGTTCCAGTTCATCGTAGCTGTCTTCGATCTCATCCTGCCAGAGGGGCGGCAACTGCCAAGTCATTTCCTCCAGCTCAAAAATCTCCGGCACCGCTTCGTGCTGCACGAAACTATTCACCAGCGCGTGGGCGTGCCAGAGCAGTTCCTTCTTGGTGAAGCCCAACGAACGAAAGACGCCGGTACGGATCAGTAGGATCAATTGCTCCAGTCCGGCGGGAACGCGCCGGGTGAAATCCTCCAGACTCTCGAAGGGTTGAATACTGCGCTGTTTCACCAGTTCCTGCACGACGTTCTTCTCCAGGCCCCTGATCAGAATGAAGCCCAGCCAGATCGTGTTGCCCTCGATGCGCGCCAGGTACTGGCTCTGGTGAATATCGGGGGCTTCGATCAGCGCCCCGTACCGCCGGGCTTCGTGCACGTAGAACTCGGTTCGGTAAAAACCGCCGAAGTTGTTGAGCACCCCCGTCATGAATTCCAGCGGAAAGTACGTTTTCAGGTACAGGCTCTGGTAGCTTTCCACGGCGAAAGAGGCAGAATGGGCCTTGCTAAAACTGTACCCGGCAAACGACGCAATCTGTCGCCAGACTTCTCCCGCGATGTCATCGGGATAACCCCGCTCCCGGCAGTTGGAAAAAAACGTCGCCTGGATGCGTTCAAACTCTTTTTTCGACCGCGATTTGCCCGACATTCCTCTTCGCAGCACATCAGCTTCCGCCAGATCCAGCCCGGCGAAGAAGTGGGCGACTTTCAGCACATCCTCCTGGTAAATCATCACCCCGTAGGTGTCAGCCATGATCTGTTGCATCAGCGGGTGAACCGCCACGTAATCCGACGGATTGTGATGCCGCCGGATGAATTCCGCCATCATGCCACTGGAGGCCACGCCCGGCCGGATGATCGACGAAGCCGCCACCAGCGTGGGGTAATCGGCGCACTGCAGCTTCCAGATCAGTTGCCGCATGGCCGGGCTTTCGATGTAAAAACAACCCATCGTTTCGTGGCGCAGCAGTTGCTGGCGGATTTTGGGGTCCCGCACAAACTCCTGCACCCGGTGAATGTCGACGCTGATCTGCCGGTTTTCCCGCACCAGATCCACCGCGTCTTTGATGTGGCCCAGGCCGCGCTGGGATAACACGTCCCACTTGGCAAACCCGATGTCCTCAGCCACATACATATCCCACTGGCACAGCGGGTAGCCCTTGGGCGGCAGCAGCAAAGCGGTGTAGTGGTAGAGGGGCAATTCCGAAATCAGAATACCGCCCGCGTGAACGGAGAGGTAATTCGGAAAATCCTCCAGCAGGGGCGCATACCGGAAAATAAACTTCGTGTATTCCCCGCCGACCACCGCCGTGGGATCTTTCACCAGGGCATCGATCTCCGCCTTGGGCAGCCCGAAGACTTTTCCTAACTCGCGGTAAGCGGCCCGGTCGCGGAAGGTCACGTAGGTGGCCATCAGACAGACGTGTTCCCGGCCCCACTTCTTGAAGATGTAATCCGTCAGCTCGTCGCGGTCCGTCCACGAAAAGTCCAGATCAAAATCGGGGGGCGAGGTCCGGTGCGGATTGATAAACCGCTCGAAATACAGATCCAGCGCGATCGGATCGACATCCGTGATGCCCAGGCAATACGCCACGATGCTGTTGGCCCCGCTCCCCCGGCCGATGTGGTAATAGCCCTGGCTGTGCGCGTACCGGACAATGTCCCAGGTGATGAGAAAGTAGCTCGTGAAATCCAGTTCGTCGATGACCTTCAGCTCGCTCTCGACGCGCCGGGTGGCCACCGCGTCACGCTCCCCATACCGGTCCCGCAGGCCCGAAAAGGCCAGTTTGCGCAGCAGCGCCGTATCATCGATGCGGCTGGGCGTGTAGAGCTTCCGGTTTTTGGGCGTGGTGAAATCAAAATCAAAGCTGCAGGTGGCCAGCAACCGGTTGGTGTTCTCGACGGCCTGCGGCCAGTCGGCGAAAGCCGTTTTCAGTTGCTGGGGGTCGATGAAATACTCCTCCTCGCGAATGACTTCGTACTCGGCCAGCTTCGAGAGCAGACAATTGTGGGCGATGCACCGCAGCAGCCGGTGCAGACTGAAATCGGTTTTGGTCGCGTAGGTGACGGGCTGTAGCATGACCACCTGGCCAGGTTTCAGCTTAGAGCGGTACCGCCAGAGCTGCGTGACCTCCTGGGGCCGAACGCCAACGAATTCACCCTCGGCCAGTTCCCCCAGCCGGTCCAGTTGGCGAAGCGGGTAAATTACGTAAGCCTGATCAAAGCGGGGGGCGCGGAGCGGGAAGTATTTGCCGGCCAGTAGGTAGTCCGACACGTGCCGGTTGATTTCGCAGAACCCTTCCAGATTCTTTGCCAGAACGACGTAGGCCAGGTCCTGATGATTCCGGAATTCTACGCCGACCACCGGCCGGATGCCGTTCTCCCGGCACAGTTTGACAAAGTCAAAAACGCCCGAGACGGTATTGATGTCCGTCAGCGCCAGCGTCGTCAACCCTTTCTCCACTGCCATCGTCACCAGCTTTTCGGGCGAAAGCGTGCCGTACCGGAGGGAAAAATAGCTGTGGGCGTTGAGGTACATGGCGTTGGGAAACGGGCTTATCAAGCCGCCTGGCGGTAGGACGAATCCGGAAAGTCCAGGATCAAATGCGGGTCTTCAAAGAAATTCCCCATTACCTTGACTTCACTGGCCATGATGCGGTCGAGGATTAGATAAGGAGGCAGCCCCAGGCAATTGGGCATGAACAGGCTGTAGCCACAACGGTCCGGGTGGTTCTGGACGACCCATAAATAGCCTTCACTTTCCACGATGTCATAGTCATAAATCGGGGTTCCGTCCCGGTCGGGTTGACCCACCGACAGCATCAGACGCCAGGGCGTTCCAGCCTCGTACAGTCGTTTCTCAGCCGAATTAAACGTGTTGATCAGAACCAGGGCATCTTCGAGCAAAACGACCTGGAAGTCTTCGTTCTGAGCCAACAGGGAGGACAGGTAGTGCATAGTTTGGTTCCGGGCATCCCAGACGCGGCAGTGTAAAGCAAATGACATAATGTGCAATGGTTAGCGGTTAAATTCCCAAATGATAGCTATTGGCGTGGCCGATGCGGTTTTCACCGTGTTTCGATTTGATGAGGTCGGTTTTCTGGTACAGGTTAGGCAACCTGGATTGAATCACATCGCCAGCCGCATCAAACAGACTGAGCTGCTCGGTTCCCCGCACCAGTTTGCTGAAACCCACCCCCACCAGCCGGACCAGCAGACGCCGGTTGTAAAGCGCGTTGAAGAGCTTGATAGCCGCCAGCGTGAGCTGGTGATCCGACGAGGTGGCCGGAATGGTGATCTGCCGGGTGTAGGTTTGATAATCACTGTAGCGGATTTTGACCGTCACCTTTCCGGCGCACCACCGGTCTTTGCGCAGGTCGTAGGCCAGCCCTTCGACCATCCTGCTTAGAGTTGCCTGGAGCATCTGAACATCAGTGGTGTCGGTCTGAAAGGTCAGTTCCTTCGACATCGATTTCTGCTTATCGTGTGGCAGTACGGGTGAAGGGTCGATGCCGTTGGCGCGGTCCCACAAAAAGAGCCCGGTTTTGCCGAACGTCTTTTCCATCAGCCGCCGGGGAATCTGCGCCAGCGTTCCCAGCTTCGTTACGCCCATGCAGCGGAGCGTGTGCGCCATTTTCTCGCCGACACCGGGCAGTTTGCCGACGTCGAGCTTCCACAGAAACGGCTGAACTTCGGCGGGCGCGATGTGCAACGCCCCGTTGGGCTTGCCTTCGTTGGCCGCGACCTTCGAAACGACTTTCGTGTTAGACAGCCCCCAGCTCACCGACAGACCG
The DNA here is from genome assembly GCF_051857545.1 of Larkinella fluvii. Taxonomy (NCBI): domain Bacteria; kingdom Pseudomonadati; phylum Bacteroidota; class Cytophagia; order Cytophagales; family Spirosomataceae; genus Larkinella; species Larkinella fluvii. Next base: position 106,730 of record NZ_JBPZHB010000005.1, read on the forward strand.
GTTTCTTTGGTAATGGTTTTCTTCAACTCCGTCGACCACTGCACACAACCGACGAATTTTTCCATGCCCGTCATGTCCACGTAAAACTCATCGATGCTGGCTTTCTCGACGACCGGCGCGCGCTCGGCAATCAGGTCCGTCACGGCTTTCGAGTAGGTGGTGTAGGCTTCGTAATCCCCCTTGATCACCAGCGCATCGGGACAGCGCTGGCGGGCCAGCCGCATCGGCATGCCCGAAAAGACCCCGAACCGGCGCACTTCATAACTGGCCGCCGAGACGACGCCCCGGTCCCCGGCCCCGCCCACGATGACCGGTTTGCCTATCAGCGCCGGTTGCCGCAGCCGCTCGACGGACACAAAGAAGGTGTCCAGGTCCAGGTGCAGGATTTTTCGGTCCGTTGTCGTAAGCATTGTCAGGGTGAGCGAATTAACGTCTTCTTTATAATGTAAGTATTCTTACAAAGATATTGTAAGAATAATAACATTTGCAAGTAACTATTCTTACAAAAAAATAGCCTTAGCGATATTTAGGGTGATTTTTTAGTATATGGCCTATTTACAATTGTAAATTTTCTTACATTTTTCGTGTTTGCTATGCAGAATTTTTCTATTTTTGATTATCAAATGAAGGCCATGTATCTAGCTGATAATCTGACGCTTTTGCGATCGTACTATGGGATGCCGTTAATGATTGTGGCGGGTATGGCTGATGTTACCCACCCCACGCTGGCCAAGTACGAAAAAGGAGAAACCGTGCCCCCGATGGATGTGGCAGCCCGGCTGGCGACGTATTATAAAGTTTCGCTGGACGTGCTGTATTTCCAGCCACTACGCAAACTATCCCAAAAACAACTGGAGCAACTGCTGGCCACCCCGGACCCGCTTTTCCGCGGGCGTTCGCTGCAGGTCCGGGAAGTTGTTCACACGGTTGATCAGCATAATCAGGAATTGATCGATCTGGTCCCCGTTCCGGCGGCCATGGGCTACTCGCAGGGGGGCTGGGAAAGCAAAGCGTTTATTGAGAAGCTGCCCAAATTTAACCTGCCCTTACCCAACATCAGTCCGGACCGGCTGTACCGGTTATTTCCCGCCACGGGGGATTCCATGCTGCCCATTGCCCACGGTTCGTACGTGCTGGGGGAGTATCTGCAGGACTGGTATTCGGTCCGAAACGGCATGGGGTATATCTTCGTGTTGCAGGACGGCATCGTCTTCAAAAAAGCGGTCAATGAACTGAGCGAACACCGCCGGTTCGAATTGCACTCCCTCAACCCGGTTTATAAGCCCTACCACGTTCCGGTCAGTGAAGTGCGGGAAATCTGGAAATTCACGCTGGTGATGTCCGACATTTTCCCGGATTCGGAGCCGTCCTTTGATCTGGTGGTCTCCGAGCTTCGCCGGTTGCGAAGCGGACAGGAGGAGTTATTGAAGCGCACCCAATAGGATTCAATTATCCCCATGCTCATCATTTCCGGCGAACACCTGGCCACCATGCTTCCCGGCTGCCGCTACACGGTGGTGGCGAATTCGGCCATGACCGGCAACGAAGCCCTGCTGTTCTGCCACGCCATTACGTTTCTGGCCAGCCCGAAAACAGAACTGGCGTCCATCGTTTATCAGCCGTATCTACCCGAAACCGGAAACTATAACGTCTACGGTTGGTGGCCGAACGGACCCGATTTTGCGACCAATACACCCATGATGATCCATCATGCCGATGGAAAACAGCAACTAACGGTCAATCAGCGGGCAAAGGGCGGTCAGTGGATGCTTCTGTGAAAATTCCGTTTGAGAAAGGGTATAAAGGATCGATCCGGATGAGCAATCAGGGGGCTGACGGATCTGTCGTTGCAGATGCCTTCCGGTTTGACTTGGTAAAATGAGGGGTAGTTCTTAAAAAGTAATGATGGATAACAATTAGCCACAGACGGGGGTAATTTTGGGTCGCCAAACTTAAGATTACCGGTTATGTTTCTTCAACACAACTGTCCCGACTGCGGCTCGACAAACTTAGTGAACAATGGCCATACTTATTATGGTAAAGCCCGTCGCAAATACAAACAATGTGGCCGCCAATTCGTCTCTGTTCGTCAGCGAGCCCCTTTGTCAACAGATCAAAAACGTCGGATCGAATTGCTGTTAGCCGAACCGATCTCACTGGAGGGCATTTGTCGTGTACTGGAAATTAAGGCTCATCAACTTTATGCTTACATGGACGAACTATATGCGGAAGTACCGACTGATTTAGCTTGTTCTATTCGTCAACCTGCTGAAATCGAGTTACATTGCCTGGATTGTGAGACGGATGAACTGTGGAGCTTCGTTCTCTACAAGGCCAATAAGCAGTGGGTGTGGGTTGCTCTCGACCGGGCGACCCGTCAAGTGCTCGCCGTGTACATAGGTGATCGGGGTGCCGCCGGTGCCTTTGGGTTGTGGCAGGCCGTGCCTGATACCTATCGCCATAAAGCTACTTTTCACACCGATGACTGGGATGCTTACAAGCAGATTATTCCGCCGGAACAGCACCGATTTAGTAAACAAAAAAAGCATACGAATCATGTCGAACGGTTTTTCTGCACGCTCCGGCAACGGGCTTCACGTTTAGTCAGGTTAAGTTTGTCTTTTTCTAAAAAGCTCGACCGACATATTAACTCAATCCGATTTGTGGTGATGCATTACAACCTATCATTACAAGTTTAGGACTACCAAATGAGGAAATTGGACTTGCAACAAAACACTGGACGCGGTCCCCGCCGACGTGGAATGGGACAACTCTTTAAGCAACCTGTTGGGGTTGCCCACGGTAATCGGTAAAATTGGAAAAGTAGCTTAACCCCGAATGCTTCTGTTGGTGATTGTACAGTTTGGGTAGCCCCGCAACGGTAGAGAATGATACGGATTCTTGACAGAATCGAAGTAATGAATGATCCAACGAAACCGCCTGTGAAGCTCACCGGGCGGTTTCGTTTTTCTTAGGGTTGTAATCGGAGTGGTGCGCCACTGCGACGCCGAAGCCAGAGGAGAAAGGAAGCGGGCCAGATCAGGAATTGATAACCTTTCTGAACCTACAGAAATTGGTGACATTCCCGCCGGCAAACCATCATCAAATTTGCCACCTGCAATTACTTTAGAGATAGCATCCACGGATAATGGAATGACTCACATGAAAGTAAAAAGGCTTGTTTCAATTAGTATAATCAAAAAAATAATAAAAATATTTAAAAGCGAGGTGGTGGAAGGGCTGCTTTGTGGGTAATGTAGTTGGAAGAGCACTACAAGCCTATGGATGGCCAATTGTTAAAAAAGTATTTTAGCGGAACGTGTACCCCCGTTGAAGAGCTGGAAGTCCTGAAATGGTTCAAGAACAAGAATGTTGGCTCCGATCAGGAGCAGGATCTTTACAGGATGTGGCAGGATACGGACGCTAATAAGGTTGTCGCAGACCGGGATCGAGCGGAGGTTTTTGAACGGATCATTCATTCAATCGAAGAAAAAGAAGAAATTTTCGAACCGGTTTTAGATCAGGAAGACGAGGATTCTTCCCCGGGACGAAGAAGAATGCTCTGGTGGTTTGCCGCTGCTGCAGCGATGGTGTTGATCGTAGGTCGGTTCGTATTTATAAACCCGTCGGTACAACAACCAGAAATCGCAAAGCTGTTTCAGGCTTCCGCTCCCTATGGGCAGCGGAAGATGGTCAGACTAGAGGATGGTTCCGTGGTTCACCTGCATTCGGGGAGCCGAATTACGTATCCGGAGCATTTCAAATCCGATAAACGGGAAATCGGCCTGATTGGGGAGGCCTTTTTTGAAGTGAAGCGGGATAGTTTACGCCCATTTACGGTTCGGTCCGGCCATCTGCTGACCCAGGTACTAGGAACATCATTCAATATAAAATACCGACTCAACGCTGAGCATACGGCGGTCTCCCTGGCAACCGGTTCGGTACAGATCCGGCAAATCGGAGGCAACCGGATTGGTCAAACCGCAAAACTGGTTCCCGGTGAGCAATTGATTTACACAGAAAAGCAAGTTGATTTTGAGGTCAGACCGTTCGATCGGGAGGAGATTTTCAACTGGCAGAATGGTATTCTAAGTTTCAAAAAATCATCCCTGTCTGAAGTCGTCGAAAAACTGGAAAACTGGTATGGCGTGCGGGTCGAACTGAAAGGGAAGATTCCCGGAAATAAAAACGACTGGAAATACTCCGGAAGCTATGAAGATCAAACCCTTGACAATGTACTGACGGGGATATCCTTTGTGAAGAAATTTGCCTACGAGGTCCAGGGCAAAGTCGTGATCATGAACTTTAAATAAACCGGCCGCAACCCTGATGAACTAAAAAAGAGGATAAAAAAAGTCAGGCTTCGGGAGGGAAGCCTGACCCACCAAGCCATTTAAAAGGACTGTGTTGGCGCATATACTTTTAATACGGCTTAGACTAAACTGTTTATTTAATCAAATAAATAACTGCCCAAAGTTATGAAGGAATATCTATATTATCCAATGAACTGGATGGTAAGGGCTGCTTTTTTGACGAGTTTATTCGTCTTCAGCGGTTTCAGGGCAACAGCGTCGGAGGATCAGGACTATGTCCGGTTCCGTGATACACAGATAACCCTAACCCTTAAAAATGCTTCGTTGAAGGAATTTATTCAAGTAATAGAATCCAAGACGAATTACCGATTTACGTTTGATGAACGGGATATGTCGTACGACGGCAGGATCACCATTTCGGCAACCAACGAATCCCTTCCCAAATTGCTGGACCGGATATCGGTGACGACTCAACTGGAGTTCAAGCTGGTAAAAAACAACATTCACATCCGAGTCCGGGAAACAAAATCAGCTGCTCCCACCGGAGCCGTTTCCGTACCACAAGCCCCCGGTTCTTCCCTCGCTAAAATCACGGGGAAGATAAACGACGAAAAGGGGCAGGGCTTGCCGGGTGTAACCGTGCTGGAAAAAGGCACCACGAACGGGATTACGACCGATGCCGGTGGAGAGTTTTCGCTCAATATTCAGGATGTCGGAGCGGTGTTGGTTGTCTCGTATATTGGTTACCTGACCCAGGAAATACCCGTTGGCACCCGAACCTCGTTCAACATTACCCTCGAAGCGGATACCAAAGTTCTGGAAGAAGTGGTCGTTGTGGGTTACGGAACCCAGAAAAGAAAAGACCTCACGGGTTCTGTTGGATCCGTGGATAACAAAGTGATCAAGGATTTGGGTGTCACGCGCATCGAGCAGGCCCTGGCCGGACGAGTAGCCGGGGTGCAGGTAAAGGCCACGACGGGCGAACCGGGTGCCGCTCCACAAATCCGGATTCGGGGAATCGGGAGTATTTCGGCCGGCAGTGGCCCGCTGTATGTAGTCGACGGTTTTCCGACCGATAACATCCAGACCTTGAATCCCAATGATATTGCCAGCATGGATATTCTGAAAGATGCGTCGGCAACAGCTATTTACGGATCCAGAGGGGCTAACGGGGTTGTCATCATCAATACAAAACGCGGCAAAATCGGAAAACCGGTTTTTACATTTGATACCTATTTTGGTGCTCAGAAAGCGTTACGGGTGCCGGAATACATGAACGCCCGGGATCAGGCGCAGTATTATTATGACGGCATCAAAAACCGGAACATGGACGAAGGAAGTCCCATTACCGGTGATCCTTCGAAATGGAAAGTACCAGTTCCCGTCGATGTGCTGGATGTGTTGAGTGGAAAAAACACCACCGATCACGTACCGCTGGATGGCGTGTTGCGAACGGCTGCCCAGCAACAATACCAGTTGGGAGCCACGGGCGGAAACGAAAATGTCCGGTATGCCATCAGTGCCGAATACCTCAAACAGGACGGTATCATTATCAATACCGGTTTTCAGCGGTATTCCATCCGGGCCAATATCGATGCGCAATTGTCGAAAAAACTGCTCTTGAAATTAAACCTAAATCCGTCGTTTACCGATGCCAAAGTGGTTACGGCGACGGGCGCTTCGGGGGGTGCAAACGAAGGTGTGATTGCGCAGGCAACGAACGTGCAGCCTTTTTATCCCTACAACAATCCGGATGGCTCGTACTTTATTTTCTCCCCCGGAATGTCGGCCGGCCCGACAGCTTACAATCCGGTGGCCCTGGCGAGGGAGGTGATGAACAAACAGAAAAAGTTCAGCATGCTGGGAAACCTCGGAGCGGAATATTCCATCACGAAGGATCTGAAATTCAACATCATGCTGGGGGCCTCCGCACTCAACGTGCATGGAATGAAGTTTATGCCGAAGCTTCCGGTATTTCTGGATGTGCCGGCGGTTGGAACCGACAATACCGCGATGGTCTACAATTGGCTGACGGAATATACGCTAAATTACCTCAAAAGCTTTGGGAAACATACGGTCACCGGATTGGCGGGCTACACGGTTCAGAAAGAACGATCGGAAACCAATACTTTGACCAGCAACAGTTACCCTAACAATCTGGTACCTACGTTGAGTGCAACGAGCGGTATCATTACCAATGGATCATCCGACGTATATGAATGGTCGTTAGTGTCCTATCTGGCCCGGGTCAATTATAATTACGACGGGAAATACTACCTGACGGCGTCGATCCGTACCGATGGGTCCTCGCGTTTCGGAACCGAAAACAAATACGGGGTTTTCCCCTCAGCGGCTGTTGCCTGGCGAATCTCGGATGAAAAATTCCTGAAAAATGCCCGGTTTGTCAGTGAGATGAAACTCCGGGCGAGCTACGGTGAAACCGGGAACAACAACATCGGAAACTACGAGCATTTTGCTACCATTACTTACCTGAAATACGCGATGGGTGGGGTAGCCTCTTCCGGGTTCGCGCCTGGTAAACTGGCAAATCCGAACCTGACCTGGGAGAAACAACAATCCTTAAACGTTGGAATCGATGCTTCTTTTTTCGGAAACCGGCTTACGGTGAATATCGACCACTTCCGGTCACGGAACACCGATCTGTTGCTCAATGTCAACATTCCGGCGATTACCGGTTTCAGCAACTCCCTTCAGAATATCGGAGAGATCAACAACACGGGCTGGGAGTTTGTCGCCAGCACGGTCAATGTGAACAAGGCGGTTCGCTGGTCTACGGATTTCAACATTTCGACCTATCGGAATCAGGTGGTCAAATTAGGGCCGAATGGCGACCCGATTTATGTCGGCGCCAGCGTGACGAAGATCGGCGAGCCGATCGGGATGTTCTACGGGTGGTTGACGGATGGTATTTTCCTGAATCAGGCCGAGGTGAACAAAGGGCCGGTTTTTGCCCCCGGAACGCCTACCCGATCGCGTCCGGGCGACACCCGGTTCGTAGACATCAGTGGACCCGATGGCAACCCGGATGGCATCATCGATAACTACGACCGCACCATCATGGGCAATCCCTACCCGGATTTCTACTACGGCATGACCAATAACATTTCCTACAAAAACCTTACCCTGAGCTTTTCGATTCAGGGGTCGCAGGGAAATGATGTGGTCAACATGGCCCGAAATGGAGCACTGTCGACCCGGGGCCGCATTCCGGCGCTGGCGTATCTGGGCAATTACTGGAAGTCGGAATCGGATATTGGCGATGGTAAAACCGTACGGCCTAATGACCAGCCCACCGGCAACGTGCGCGGACAGTTCAGCCAGCGGCACCTCGATAACGGTTCCTACCTCCGCGTGAACAACATTACGCTGAGTTATGCGCTGCCCAATGCGGTTTTCAGCAAGATTGGCCTCACCGCTGCCCGGGTTTATCTGAATGCGACTAATCCACTGATTTTTACGAAATATACCAACTTCAATCCAGATGTCAGCACCAGCGAAAATCCGTTGACTCCCGGTACGGATAACAATGATTATCCGTTGCCCAAGAGCCTCATACTCGGACTGAACATCGCATTTTGAACAGGTTGTAAATTCAAAACAGACATGAAAAAGATCGTTAGTCTGCTGGTTGTACTGGTTTGTACCATGTCGTGCAGCAAGGATTTTATCGAGAGAAACCCGATTTCCACGGTCAGTACGGAAGTTTTGTATAAAACCGATAAGGATTTTCAGGATGCGGTGATCGGGATTTACCAGCCGTTTCAGCCCCAATACATGAATTTCTGGCAGTTAGGTGACCTGCCCGGTGATGATACCGAGCAGCAGCATTCGGCCGCGTTTGACCTGGTGAATATGAACAATTTCATTCTGAATAGCAGTCTGAATATTCTCAGTACCAGTTGGTTAAATTATTACCAGATCATTTTCAGGGCTAACACGGTTCTGAGCAATATCGAGAAAGCGGATGTGGCTGTGGTGACCCGGAAAGACCGGCACATCGGGGAGGCAAAATTCCTCCGGGCGATGGCTTATTTTGATCTGGTTCGACTGTTTGGCGACGTTCCCCTGCTTTCTGCCCCGATCAGTGCCCTCGAAGCCGCTCAGAAAGGCCGGGATAAAGTCGATGCGATTTATGATGAACTCATTATAAAAGATCTGATAGAAGCGGAAGCTAAACTGCCGGAAAAATACACTGGTGTGGACGTTGGCCGGGCCACCAAAGGAGCGGCAAGGGCTCTGCTAGGCAAGGTGTACCTGACCCGGAAGGATTTTGTCAAAGCCGAAGCCAAGCTGAAGGAAGTGACCACAATGGGCTATGCCTTGCTCCCAAATTTCAACGATTTGTGGGATTATACCAAGGATGAACACCATTCCGAATACATTTACGACATTGAATACGTAGACGGTGGACAGGGACTGGGCAGCACATTCTCCAACGCTTTTGCCCCGAACTTGTCGCAGATCATCAACTTTTTTGGCCTCAGAGGGGCCGGTGGACAGAATGGTTCGCCCACGGAAGGTTTGTTTTCGCTATATGCGGCTACTGATAAGCGCAAAGCCATATCGGTCTCACGTGTAATCGATGGCCTTGTCGACAAAAACGGAACGTTTATACCCATGGTTCCGATCGATGCCACGACGTACACCAGGAAGTATATGACAACACTGATCAATCCGAACGACAGCAAGGCGAACTGGAAAGTAATCCGCTACGCCGATGTGTTGCTGATGTATGCCGAAGCTTTGAACGAAAATGGCAAAACCACCGAGGCTTTAACCACCTTGAATCTGGTCCGTACGCGGGCGGGTGTGCCGGTTTTCACCGGTTTGGCACAGACCGAAACCCGGGATAAAATCTACACCGAAAGACGACTGGAACTGTATCTGGAAGGCCACCGGTGGTTTGATCTGGTGCGAACAGGCCGGGCATTGACGGTTTTGCAAACCCAGGGAATCAAGTCGTACATGACGGTTTTTCCGATTCCGTTAAATCAGATCCAGGTAATTAACAACCCAACTATTTTCCCCCAGAATCCGGGCTACGATTAACCGTGTTTTCCAGCGGTTCCACTCGAACCGTGTTTTTAAATCGAGATTCATCGCTATGCGCAGGAAGTTCTAACCTGAGTGTTCAGGACTCTATTTGCCTGGAAAAACCGTCAAAAACTGATGCGTCAGGTAACTGACTGTCAACTAAAATCGTAAACCATGAAATCAAATAGACGAAAATTTATAAGTTCCGCTGTGGTGGGGGGGCTTGCTGCTACTGGAGTGCCGTTTTCATCGTTGGGTGCCGACCTGAAATCAGCCGGTTCCATGCCCACCGATCTCCAGACCCGCTACGATTATCTGGATGAGGTGGTGAAACGACCCGTTTTTAGAAAAGAACTGTTTTCGTCCCCGGTTATTCTGGAAACCATCGAGTTACTACGCGATCGGAACAATTTTCTGGTTCGGGTACGCTCCAAAGAGGGGGCTGTGGGAATTGCCGCCGGACACGGAAGCCAGAACAGCAAAAGCTGGCCGGCTTTTGAAGGGATAATGACCCGGTTTCTCGGAAAAGACGCCCGCGATTTGGACAAGCTGGTGCCCGGCGACAGCGGCAAAAGTGGTGGCATTCCGTTTAACTCGCAGGTTGCGATTCTGGAATTTGCCATTCTGGATATGATGGGAAACCTGATCAAAAAACCGGCTGGCGAGCTGATCGGGAAAATCGTCAATCCCATGATTTCGGTGTATCAGGGTTCGAGGGTGGTGGAACTGCGGCAGCTTCCGCCGGAAGAGTCACTGGAAATTGTGAAAAAAGACTTGCTGGAAAGCAAAGCCAAAGCCATCAAAATGCGGGCCGGTGGCGGGGGTATTCTCGATGGCGATAATGCGCCCGGACGAACCGAAAAACTGCTCAAAATGGCCCGCGAGACTTTTGGCGATCAGATGGTGCTGGGCTGCGACGGTAATGGAAACTATACCCGAAAAGGCGGCATTCGAATGGGAAAGGTATTGGAAGAATACAACTATTCGTGGTGGGAGGAAATGGTGCCGTTTGGTCAATATGACGACCTGAAACACGTAAAGGACGGATTGCGAATTCCAATTTTTACGGGCGAATCAGAAAGCCACATCAGCACGTTTCGCTGGCTGATTGCCAACGATGCCTGTGATGTTGTACAGCCTGATCAGCTCTATTTCGGCGGCATGATCCGGTCGATGAAAGTGGCCCGGATGGCCGAGGTTTTCGGCAAAACCATTGTGCCGCACATCACCCAGTATGGTTTGGGCTACCTCTACATGCTCCACTTCATCTCGGCCTGTCCCAATGCCGGAAAATACCAGGAATTCGATCTGTTTTCAACCCGGGATGCCAACGGTAACAACATTCCGATCGTCTACAAATCCGGCGACCCGATCACCAGTTACGACGGCGTGCTGAAGGTGCCGACGGGTTCGGGCTTGGGCATTACCATCGATCCGGAATATGTCAAAAAACACAAGGCTCTAAAGAATTGGTAATCAATGCATAAACTCATGAAAACAAATCGACGGAATTTTATTAGTACGGCAGTGGCCGGTGGTTTGGGCGCAGCTTCCCTGCCGTTATCGTCTTTCGGGAGCGCGCTCAACGAATCGGGTTCGATGCCGATGGACCTCAAAACCCGGTATGCCTATCTGGATCAAGCACTTGAACGTCCGGTTCTTAAAAAGGAACTGTTTTCGTCTCCGGTTATTCTGGAAACCATCGAACTACTCCGGGATCGGGAGAATTTTATGGTCCGGGTGCGCTCGAAAGATGGCGCGGAGGGATTGGCGGTCGGTCATACCGGGCTGAACCCCAAAGGGGGAGGAGGGCAAAGTGTTCGGAACTGGCCGGTTTCGAAATTTTTGTTCGATGCGTTTCGGGGGAAAGACATGCGCGATCTGGACGCTTTGATTCCGGGCGACAGCGGCAAAGGCGGTGGTGTCCCGTACAACATCGCGCTGGCTACCCTCGAATTTGCAATCCTCGATATGATGGGCAACACAGTGAAAAAACCGGTCGGAGCCTTGATCGGAAACATTGTCAATCCGATGGTGAAGGTCTATCAGGGGAGCCGCATGCCCGAACTGCTTTCCCTGCCACCGGAACAATCGCTGGAAATTGTCAAAAAAGATCTGGAAGAAACCAAAGCCAAAGCCATCAAAATGCGGGTTGGCCTCGCCGGACAATTAGACAAAGACAGCAAGGCCGGCAATGAAAAACTGCTCAAAAAAGCCCGCGAAACCTTTGGCGACCAAATGGTTTTGGGCTGCGATGGGAACAATAAGTTTACGGTAGATGGCGGTATTCGCATGGGCAAAATCCTGGAGGAATACAACTATTCCTGGTGGGAAGAAATGGTACCGTTTGGTTGGTATGACGAATTAAAAATGGTAAAAGAAGGACTTCGGATTCCCATCTTTACGGGCGAATCGGAAGGCTACATCAGCACGTTCCGTTGGCTGGTTGCCAACGATGCCTGTGATGTTCTGCAACCCGATCAGTTGTATTTCGGGGGCATGATCCGGTCGATGAAAGTGGCCCGGATGGGAGAAGCGTTCGGGAAAACGATGGTTCCGCACATCACCCAGTACGGTTTGGGCTACATCTATATGCTGCACTTTATTTCGGCCTGTCCCAATGCCGGGACGTACCAGGAATTCGACACGTTCTCAACCCGCGACGCCAATGGCAACCAGATCCCGATCGTCTACAAATCTGGCGACCCGCTGGTTAGTTACGATGGCGTGTTGAAGGTGCCGACCGGTTCGGGCTTGGGCATTACCATCGATCCGGAATATGTCAAAAAGCATAAAGTAGTGAAGGAGTGGTAATTCCGTGAATTATCGAAAACTTTCTGTCAGGAAACGGATCCCGTTTAGTTTTTGAGTTCAGCTTTTGCCGGTGGTATCGGCGCAAGACCGTCGATACCACCGGAGACTTCCTAAGTGGTTTCAGTACGCTAATACAACCTGAAATGATTGAAAATTCAACACGGGTAAGCTCTCCGGGTCAACGTTTTCGAAGTGCCATGTGCTTTGAAAAACCGCTGCAAATTGTCGGGGTGATCAATGCCAATCATGCCTTGTTGGCTACGCAAGCCGGTTTTCGTGCCATTTATTTATCCGGCGGGGGAGTTGCCGCCGGTTCACTGGGTATCCCGGATTTGGGTATTACGACATTGGATGATGTGCTGACGGACATTTACCGCATCTCGAACGTGACGGATACGCCCTTATTGGTTGACGTCGATACCGGATTCGGGCCTTCTGCTTTTAACATTGCCCGCACGGTTAAAGCCCTGATTCGGGCGGGAGCGGCAGCCTTACATATTGAAGATCAGGTAGGGGCCAAACGGTGTGGGCATCGGCCCGGCAAAGAATTGGTTGGACAAGTAGAGATGGTAGACCGGATCAAAGCCGCGGTCGATGCCCGCACCGACCCTGATTTTCTGATTGGGGCACGAACCGACGCCTTTGCTTCCGAAGGACTGGAGCGGACCCTGGAACGGGCGGTGGCTTATCAGGAAGCCGGTGCCGATTTTATTTTTGCCGAAGCGGTTTTCGAGTTGCCCATTTATCAAAAGTTTCACGAAGCAACCGGGATTCCGATTCTGGCCAACATCACCGAATTCGGAATGACCCCGCTTTTTACGGTGGACGAACTGCGCCGGGCTGATGTCGAACTGGTGCTGTATCCGCTTTCGGCTTTCCGGGCTGCGAACAAAGCCGCCCGCAACGTCTACGAACACATCCGCCAGGATGGCACGCAGCAAGGGGTCATCGATACCATGCAAACCCGGGCCGAATTGTACGAAAGCATTGGTTACTATGCATATGAGGAGAAACTGAATCAACTTTTTGAGAAGGAGCGAGATGGAAACCGTTAGCGGGCAATCGACTTTTAAACCCAAAAAATCCGTCGCCTTGTCCGGCGTGGCTGCGGGAAATACCGAACTCTGCACGGTGGGAATAACCGGCAACGATCTGCACTACCGGGGCTATGATATACTTGAGCTGGCCGAAGGAGCGACGTTTGAAGAAGTGGCTTATCTGCTGATTCACGGGTCATTGCCCAATCCGATTCAGTTTGCTGCGTATAAAAATAAGCTAAAAGTACTGCGGGGATTACCGGCGGATATCAAAAAAGTACTGGAACAAATACCGGCTTCTTCGCATCCGATGGATGTGTTGCGGACGTATACATCCATGCTGGGTTCGGTTTTTCCCGAAAAGCACGACCATAATCTGGCCGGGGCGCGCGACATCGCGGATAAACTGCTGGCGTCTTTTAGCTCCGCTTTATTATACTGGTATCATTTTTCGCACAACGGCCAGCAAATTCAGGTACTCACCGACGATGACAGCATCGGGGCGCATTTCCTGCATTTGTTGCACGGAGAAAAACCGTCGGCAACGGCCGAAAAAGCCATGCACGTTTCCCTGAACTTGTATGCTGAGCACGAATTTAACGCATCAACGTTTACGTGCCGGGTCATTGCCGGAACCGGGTCGGATGTGTATTCGTCGGTGGCGGGGGGCATTGGGGCGCTGCGCGGACCCAAACACGGTGGAGCCAATGAGGTAGCCTACGACATTCAGAGCCGGTATGCTTCACCCAATGAAGCGGAAGCGGACATTCGGCAACGACTTCAGAAGGGGGAGATTATCATCGGGTTTGGACATCCGGTTTACACGACTTCGGATCCCAGAAACCAGATTATCAAGAAGGTCGCTCATCAACTTTCGTCCGAGCGGGGGGATACGCTGCTGTATTCCATTGCTGAACGACTGGAAACTGTTATGTGGAACGAAAAGCGGATGTTCCCGAATCTGGACTGGTTTTCAGCCGTTTCATTCCATTTTCTGGGGGTGCCGACTGAATTGTTTACGCCACTTTTTGCGGTTTCCCGCATAACCGGCTGGTGCGCCCACATCATTGAGCAACGTGCCGATGGGAAGATTATCCGACCGATTGCTAATTACAAAGGTCCCGAAAACCGGCTGTTTGTTCCGCTGCGCAATCGCTGAAATACCCGTTTTCCAGTACTTCTACAACCTCAACTTATGTCATTTTATCCTTCAAACGAACGCCCACAGCCCGATCAGGTTTTGACCGATATTGCGGATTACGTTCTCCAGTATCCCATTGAAAATGAGCTGGCCTGGAAAACCGCTCACTATTGTTTTCTGGATACGCTGGGCTGCGGTCTCGAAGCCCTGACGTATCCGGCCTGCGCCAAACTCCTCGGCCCGATTGTGCCGGGAACGATTGTGCCGCACGGTGCCAAAGTGCCGGGAACACCGTTTCAGCTCGACCCGGTTTTGGCCGCGTTCAACATCGGCACGATCATTCGCTGGCTGGATTTCAACGATACCTGGCTGGCGGCCGAATGGGGCCATCCGTCTGACAATCTGGGCGGTATTCTGGCATCCGCCGACTGGCTTTCAAGAACCGCCATCGCCAACGGTCGGCCACCCCTGACGATGCGAGATGTGCTGGATGCCATGATTCGGGCACACGAAATTCAGGGCATTATGGCGCTGGAAAATTCCTTCAATCGGGTTGGATTGGACCATGTGATTCTGGTCAAACTGGCCACTACTGCTGTTGTTGGAAAACTGATCGGTCTTAGTCGGGATGAATTAATCAATGCCCTGTCGATGGTTTTTGTCGATGGGCAATCCCTTCGAACCTATCGCCATTCGCCCAATACCGGCAGCCGGAAATCCTGGGCCGCAGGGGATGCTACTTCACGCGGGGTGCGTCTGGCGTTGATGGCTAAAACCGGTGAAATGGGCTATCCGTCCGTCCTGACGACCCGAACCTGGGGTTTTTATGATGTTTCGTTCCAAGGCAAAACATTTCGCCGTAGCCGACCTTACGGTGCCTACGTCATGGAAAATGTGCTGTTCAAGATTTCGTTTCCGGCTGAATTTCACTCCCAAACTGCCGTAGAAGCGGCCATGACATTGAATGGTCGCTTGCGGAAAATGGAAAAATCGAGTGAGGACATCAAAACGGTACAGATCAGAACCCACGAAGCTGCGATCCGCATCATCGACAAAAAAGGGCCGCTCCACAATCCCGCCGACCGCGACCATTGCATACAGTACATGATTGCCGTTCCGCTCATCTTCGGACGACTCACTGCGGCCGATTACGAAGACGACGTAGCGAAAGATCCCCGGATCGATGCACTGCGGGAACGGATGCAGATTTCCGAAGAACCACAGTTCACGGTAGATTATCTGGACTCCGAAAAGCGATCCATTTCCAACGCCTTAACCATCGAATTGAAGGACGGAACAATCCTCGACGAAGTCGTGGTGGAATACCCGATCGGACACCGGAGACGGCGAGAAGAGGGCATTCCCCGGCTGGTGGACAAATTCAAAATTAACCTTGCTCGTAAATTCCCAACGAAACAACAGGAAATGATTCTGGAAACCGCACTCGATTTTGATCGGTTTGCCGAAACCCCCGTCCACACCTTTCTGGATCTGACTGTGATTTGAAAACGCAGTTTACAGTTTTCGATGGCAGACGCCCGAATGATTATTGAACGAGTCAGTCACCGAATACCGAATACCGTAACCTTTTACATTCAGTTTATCAATCACTTAAACGATTATGAGACTTCACAACCGAAGAAAATTTATGTCAAGCGCTATCCTGACAAGCGGGGGATTGGCAACGGCAGGGGCGTTTACGGTTTCCAAAGCCGCGCCGGTGAAAAAAGGGCAGGTGCTTCATCACGTCTTTTTCTGGCTGAAAAATCCTGAATCGAAGGAAGACCTGAAAAAACTCCTGGATGGGCTGAAATCCCTCGAAAAGATCGAAGCCGTCAAACAGTACAACATCGGTGTTCCGGCACCCACCGCCCCGCGCCCGGTGATCGATAGTTCCTACTCGGTTTCGGCGCTTTCAGTTTTTGACAACCTCGAAGGTCAGAATGCCTACCAGGTTCACCCGCTCCATAAAAAATTCGTGGAGACTTGTTCTCCGCTCTGGTCAAGAATTCAGGTCTACGATTCGACCGATCTGTAGCCCGCAGCGGAATTTCCAGTATGCGTTAAACCGGTACCGGAGCACGGCTTCGGGTGGAGAGATCACACCTGGATTTTACCCAATACAACCAAACCTTTGAATCATGTTGAGCACTATCGAAACCGTCGCCGAAGACTGGCAACTTGAAAAACAGGAATGGATCGAATCCATCGACGCCGTTCTGGATGAATACGGCGAAGAAAAAACCAAGGAACTGCTGAAAGCCATCAATCACTACGTCATTCGCCGGGGCGTGGCTTTTCAGGGCGAAAACATCAATACGCCCTACATCAATACCATCAACGTTAAAGACGAGCCGACGTATCCGGGCAATGTCGAACTGGAACAGAAGATCGAAAACATCAACCGCTGGAACGCGATGTGCATGGTGTTGCAGGGCTACGACAATGGCTCCGGCGTGGGTGGCCACATTGCTACGTATGCATCGGCCGCGACCATGTATGAGGTGGGTTTCCATCATTTTTTCCGGCGACGGACTGCTGACTACGGGGGTGATCTGGTTTCTTTTCAGCCCCATGCCGCACCCGGAATTTACGCGCGCGCTTTTCTGGAAGGACGGCTGACCGAAGAAAGCCTGAAAAGTTTTCGCCGGGAACTGAAACCGGGGGGCGGTTTACCCTCGTATCCGCACCCGCGCCGAATGCCCTGGTTTTGGGAAATGCCTTGTGCTTCAATGGGATTGATGCCGGTAGGAGCGATTTATCAGGCACGGTTTAACAAATACCTAATCAACCGGGGATTAAAACCGGATAATGGCGGAAAAGTCTGGGCGTTCATCGGCGATGGCGAAATGGACGAACCGGAGATTGTCGGAACCATCAACATCGCAGCCCGTGAGCGGCTCGACAACCTCATTTTTGTCGTTAACTGCAACCTTCAGCGGCTGGATGGGCCAGTTCGGGGTAACGGAAAAATTATTCAGGAACTCGAACGGCTGTTTCTGGGGGCGGGCTGGAATGTGATCAAGGTGATCTGGAGCGGGGAGTGGGACGCCCTGCTGGCGCGTGATCACAAAGGCTACCTCGTCAAACGAATGGAGGAGGTGCTGGATGGTGATTATCAGCGATATTCTGTATTGGAAGGCGACAAAGTACGAAGCCACTGGGTAGGCGAAAATCAGGAATTGGCGGATCTGATGCGGTCGCTGACGGACGAAGAAATCCGGTCGATCAAACGCGGGGGGCATGATTACAAGAAAGTCTATGCCGCTTTTCACAAAGCCGTGAACCACTCCAACGGCAAACCGACCATAGTTTTTGTCAAAACGATCAAGGGCTATGGCATGGGCAGCACCGGCGAAGGACGGAATACGACCCACCAGAAAAAGAGCATGCTGGCCGAGGAACGGCTGACCGCGGCCAACCGATTTGGAATCCCCTTGCCCAAAGCTGACATTGAATCAGCCCGGTTTTATAAACCGGATGAAAACGGCCCGGAAGTGAAATACCTCCAGGCGCAGCGGGCGGCTTTGGGGGGCGATTTACCGGCAAGGGAAGAAAATTGTCCGCCAATTTCCACACCAGATCAAACTTTTTTTGCAGAGTTTCTGGAAGGAACCGGCGACCGGACGGTTTCCACGACAATGGTGCTGGTTCGGGTGATTACCAAGTTGTTGAAGGAACCCGAGATCGGAAAATACATTGTCCCGATAATCCCGGACGAGGCCCGGACATTTGGCATGGATGCCCTGTTCCGGCACGCCGGGATTTACCATCCGGAAGGACAACGCTACATTTCCGTGGATGCCGATAGTCTTTCCAATTACCGCGAAGCGCAGGATGGCCAGATTTTGCAGGAAGGAATTTGTGAAGCGGGCGCGCTGGCGAGTTTCATGGCCGCCGGATCGGCATATGCGCGCCATAGTCTACCGATGATTCCGTTTTATATTTTCTATTCGATGTTCGGTTTTCAACGGGTGGGCGACATGATCTGGGCGTGTGGTGACATGATGTGCAAGGGCTTTCTGTTTGGCGGAACTGCTGGGCGGACCACGCTCAACGGCGAAGGGGTGCAGCACCAGGACGGCCATTCGCATCTGTTTGCCAACACCGTTCCCAACCTCCGTTCCTATGACCCGGCTTTTGCTTACGAATTGAGTGTGATCATTCGCGACGGTATTTACCGCATGTTCGAACAGCAGGAGAAAATCTTCTATTACATCACGGTTTACAACGAAAACTATCCGCAGCCTGTCATGCCGACGCAGGTGGAGGACGGCATTATTCGCGGGATGTATAAGGCGGGTTCTACCGAGTTGAAGCCGGAAAAAACTGACGCTGAAAACCGGAAAGTTCACCTCATGGGCAGCGGTTCGATCATTACGCAGGTATTGGAAGCCCGCGATTTGCTGGAACAAATGGGTATTCCGACCGACATCTGGAGCGTAACGAGCTACAACGAACTGGCCCGCGACGGTTTTGAAGCCGAACGCTGGAACCGACTGCATCCCAATCAGGAAGCCCGGATTCCGTACGTTCAATCGCTGACGGCGGACGAAAAAGGAATCTTTATTTCCGTTTCAGATTACCAGAAAAGCCTCGGCGGAAGCATCAGTGCCTGGATGCCGACCCCGTATACCGTGCTCGGAACTGATGGTTACGGCCTGAGCGAAGCGCGTCCGGAGTTGCGGGATTACTTCGAGATTTCGCCCCGGTTTATTGTCCAGACCGCCTTGTACGAACTCGAAAAAACCGGCACCATTCCGATGCAACTTGTACTGGATTTTATGAAAAACGAAGGGATCGATGGTGAAAAAGTGAACCCTGCAACTGCTTAATGGTATGACGGATATCATCATGCCCTCGATGGGCGAAAACGTAAAGGAAGGTCTCGTCGTTGCCATTTCGGTCAAACCGGGCGAAACCGTAAAGGCCGGACAGACCTTGCTCGAAGTTGAAACCGACAAGGTGACCTTCGAGATTCCGGCGGAGGATTCGGGGGAGATCGTGGAAATTCGGGTGATGAAAGGCGGGAAGGTGACGCCCGGCGATGTGCTGGCAACGCTGAAATCAAAACCGGTTGAATCGAGTAACGGACCGGCAGTTTTGGAACCGATGAATGCTCCGGTTCCCGTAATTCCTGTTGCTTCTGAGGAACCCAAAACCGTAGAAAAACCAGAAATAAACCACCGACCATTTCCTGAGGTATTTCCGTATCAATCAGGTAAAAAGGTGGTATCAACACCCTTAGCCCGCAAGCTGGCGCGTGAACTCGACATTGAAATCTCCAAAATTCAGAAAGCGGTGAACGGGCGGATTTCGTTTGTTGATGTCAAGAATTACGCGAAAAACCGCATTCGTCAGGTGGACGCCAATGGTCATGCACCGATTGCCAGGTCTGCACCACCATTACCCGAATTTGAAAAGTACGGTTCCGTGCGTTATGCGGAAATGACGCCGACGATGCTGGCAACAAGCCGGAATATGACCCTTGCTGCCAACCTGATTCCGCATGCCTGGATTCAGGAAAAGATCGATATTACCGAACTGGAGAAAAACCGGAAGAAGCACAAGAAACACGTGGAAACCGCCGGGGGAAGTTTGACGATTACGGCTTTATTAGTCAAGGCGGTGGCAGAGGCCCTGCGGGTCTTTCCGTTGCTGAATGCCAGTGTGGACACCGAAAAAAAAAGGATCATCACCAAAGACTTTTACCACATCGGCGTAGCGGTCGATACAGAAAGAGGCTTGCTGGTTCCCGTGATTCGCAATGCCGATCGGCTCAGTGTGACCGAAATTGCCCGGGAACTGACGCGGATTTCGGCGGAAGCGCGCGAGCGTAAAACCAAAATGGAGGATCTGGAAGGTGGCACGTTTACGATTTCAAATCTGGGCGGCATCGGAACTACCGGTATCAATCCCATCGTCAACTGGCCGCAGGTCGGAATTCTGGGCTTATCGGCAAGTCAGGTAGAGCCGGTTTGGCAGGACGATCAGTTTGTCCCCCGGCTCCGGATGCCGGTAACCCTCGGTTTCGACCACCGGGTAATTAACGGTGCCGATGCCGCCCGGTTTTTACAGTATCTCAAAAAAATAACCGAAGACACCTTTCTGCTGCTGCTTTGAGGCCCGGAACGTTTTGCTCAAACCGATTAAGAGATGAATAAACTACGATATGGATGGATTCTGCTGGCGATTTTTTTCTGCCAAAACCGCTCGTGGGCGCAGAATGCCGCCGGGGTTACTGCCTGGCTGAATAGCCATAGTCTGCAAAACGGTGCGAAACTAAAACCGGATGCATCGATTGATATTCAGGAATTCACCAAGCAGTATAAGGCCAATAAATCCTTGTGGGACAAGGCGTTTGCGTATCTAAAAACTGCTGATCTGGAAAAACTTTCACCCGGTAAGTTTTACATCGACGGCGACAACATTACGGCGACGGTTTCCGATGGCACAACCCGACCGATCGAAAAAGCTCGCTGGGAGGCTCATCACAATGTGGTGGATATTCATCTGGTCATCAAGGGCAAAGAGAACATCGGTATTGGCCCGGTGGAAGGAGCGGCTGTTGTGCAGGCATACATACCCGAACGCGATGTCGGTTTTTACAACGCAACCGGAAAATTTTACCTCGCCGAGCCGGGTACGTTTTTCATCATTTCCCCCAAAGAAGCACACAGCCCCTCCATGCGGGCCGAAGGATCAGATACGTCCCGCAAAATTGTGATCAAGGTAAAGTACGTCCCTGAAACGCGATGATCAAAACCGTTAACGATCCAAAAACGGGGACCAACGCCCGCGTTTCGGTGCTTCGCCAGCTTTTACAAGTTCCCGTGGTGGTGGCCGCATTAGGCTATTTTGTGGATATCTACGATCTGCTGCTCTTTAGCATTGTCCGAATCCAAAGTTTGAAGGATTTGGGTGTTCCGGATTCGGCGCTTTTCGATCAGGGCATTTACCTCATCAACATGCAGATGGGCGGTTTGCTGATCGGCGGCATCGTCTGGGGTATTATGGGCGACAAACGCGGTCGGCTTTCCGTTCTTTTTGGCTCCATTCTGATCTATTCGCTGGCCAACTACGCCAATGGTTTTGTGATGACTGTGGACCATTACGCCATCCTCCGGTTTATCGCGGGCATCGGTCTGGCGGGTGAACTGGGGGCCGGCATTACCCTGGTTGCCGAGATTCTGCCGAAAGAAATCCGTGGCTACGGCACGTCACTGGTCGCGTCCGTTGGTCTGCTTGGGGCGGTTTTAGCCTACCTGATTGCGGATATTTTCACTTGGCGGATCGCTTATTTCATTGGGGGCGGCTTGGGGCTGCTGCTGCTGCTGCTTCGGGTTGGCGTGTTTGAATCGGGCATCTTTACACAGGTAAAAAGCAAACCCGTATCGCGGGGTAATTTTCTGGATTTATTCAAATCATCCGGCCAGTTTCTGAAATACCTGCGGTGCATTCTGATCGGGTTGCCGGTCTGGTTTGTAATCGGAATTCTGATCACCTTTTCGCCCGAATTCGGTAAAGTTCTCGGCATTACCACGCCCATTGCCGCCGGGAAAGCGGTCATGTGGCAATACATCGGCCTCTCGATTGGCGACCTTTCCAGCGGTTTTCTAAGCCAGTATGCAGGAAGTCGCAAAAAAGTGGTGATGCTGTTCATTCTCCTGACGGGATTGCTGGTGGCGGTTTACCTGTTCGTTCCGATGCAATCGGCCTCCGTTTTTTACCTGTTGTGTACCGGTTTAGGTTTCACAGTGGGTTACTGGGCCTTGTTCGTCACCATTGCCGCCGAACAGTTTGGTACGAATCTACGGGCGACCGTTGCCACGACCGTTCCCAACTTTGTCCGCGGAAGCATCAACCTCATGACCCCGGTTTTTCTGGTTTTAAGGGAAAGCCTCGGCATCTTGTCGGCTGCGGCAGTGTTGGGGGGCGTGGTCATGCTGATCGCGTTGGCCGCCCTGTGGGAAATGGAAGAGACCTTCGGAAAAGACCTTAATTTTTTAGAAGAATAGCGCTCTGAACCTATGAAATGGACCCAAACCATCGACCCATTGGGCAACCTGCTACTGTCTGCGCTGGTTGCGGCAATTCCGGTAATTTTTATCTTCTGGGCACTCATCATCAAACGGATGAAAGGCTATCTGGCCAGCCTGCTTACGCTGCTGATCGCCATGATTCTGGCTTTCGTGGTCTACGGAATGCCCGTAAAAACCATTTTCTTTTCAGCGGTTCATGGCGCGCTTTACGGACTTTTTCCCATCTGCTGGATCATTTTCGGGGCTGTTTTTTTGTATAATTTAACGGTAGACAGTGGCAAATTTGACGTCATCCGAAATTTCATGGTTGCGGTAACCCCCGATCGCAGGCTTCAGGCACTCATCATTGCGTTTTCGTTCGGAGCGTTTCTGGAAGGAGCCGCCGGAATGGGCGCGCCGGTGGCCATTACAGCCTCCATGCTGGTCGGCTTGGGTTTCAACCCCTTGTATGCGGCTGCGATCTGCCTCATTTCCAATACGGCCCCGGTTGCTTTTGGGTCAGTCGGAACACCCATCATCATTGCCGCTCACGTCTCCGATATTCCGGAAATGGCGATTTCGCAAATGATTGGCCGGACGCTGCCCATCCTCTCGGTGGTGCTGCCTTTTTACCTAATCATCATCATGTCGGGTGTAAAAAAAACGCTGGAGGTATTACCGGCCATTCTGGTATCGGGCATTTCGTTTGCCTTCTTTCAATGGCTGACGGCCAATTACCTTGGGCCAATGCTCCCGGATGTGCTGGCCGGATTGGCTTCCCTTTTTTGCCTGATTATTCTCCTCCGGTTTTGGAAACCGCGTTCGGTGTGGCGGTTTGAGGAAGAACCGCCCGTTACGCTGGAAACCACTAAGATGTACACCGCCGGGCAGATCTTCAATGCCTGCGTACCCTTTCTGCTCATGACGGTGACGGTCATTGCCTGTGGTTTGCAACCGGTGAAGGATACACTGAATGCCTGGGGAAATATCAAGATCAGTTTGCCGGGTTTGCAAAATGAAATAATCGGGCCAGACGGAAACCCGGTTTTGATCAAACCGCTTGAACTGAATTACCTTTCCAACTCAGGAACCGGTGTGATACTGGCTGCGCTGATTTCCATTCCACTGCTGGGCCTCCACTGGCAAGACGGGTACAAAACCTTCCTTTCAACCCTTCATCAGTTGAAATTTCCGGTCATTACCATCATGGCTGTGGTCGGTTTTGCCTTTGTGGTGAACAACTCCGGTATGTCGGTAACGATGGCGATGGCGTTGGCAGGAACCGGTGCTTTATTTCCATTTTTCTCGCCCGTGCTGGGGTGGCTGGGCGTCTTTCTGACGGGCTCTGATACGTCTTCCAATGCCCTGTTTGGCAAATTACAGGCCACTTCGGCTACGGCGTTGGGAATCGATCCGGTGGTTACGGTGGCTGCCAATGCGTCAGGTGGTGTAACCGGCAAGATGATATCCCCGCAGTCCATTGCCATCGGTACGGCCGCCGTCGGATTGATTGGGAAGGAATCTTCCCTGTTCCGGTTTACAGTCAAGCACAGCTTTATCATGCTGGCAGTCATCTGCGTGATCACGGTTTTACAAGCTTATGTCTTCACCTGGATCATTCCTTCCTACACCAAAACCAGCGAAAGTGTTGCTGCGCCGGCTTCTCAGACGACCAGCGGTTTAAGCTATTTAGCCGTATGGGCGTTTGTCGTCACTTGCATTTCTGTCACGGTTTTGCTTACCCGGAAAAAAGAGTCGTACCAAAACCGGAAAACCGGTTCTCTTCATGCCTGACTTCCTGATTTTTCATTCAATTCGTTGATTCGTATGTCATCACAGATTCTGATTCGCTCCGGAATGGAGCAAGCCTATTCCGATGTATACACCGCTGAAGCGTTAGCGGCTCTCTCCGCCCTATCGGTTTTCAATGACCAGATTGCCGAGGCAATGTCCGGCCGTCAGCAACGCCGGAAGGAGCGGCAACAGTCCTCGACCCGGATTGGTTTCTTACATCCAGAAGACATTATTGCCGGAACCACGATCAAGGTAAAAGACGCCCGGGACGGAAATTTTGAGGGGGCCGAGATTCCGGCGGATCTGCAACGGCAATGGATTCAAGGCACCGGCCCGGCGGCCAAGCCTAATGTACCATTGGAAAGCAGCATTCGCAATGTGGCTTACGCCCTGCTGTCGGGCGCGGATGGCTGGATGTTCGATGGCGAGGATGCGCTGGGGCAAACCGGGACGATGTCATTAGACAACCAGCGGAACCTGAAGCTGGCCATCAGCCGCGACGAACGGTTTCTGAAAGTTGCTGCCCAGGTTGCCATTGAAATGAACCGATGGTCGGCGGGTTTTATTGGTCACGAGATCATCCATGACTGGCACCAGCAACTCGATTTTACGACGATCATTTTCCGGGCGCGCGGACTTCATCTGGCCGATCGTCACATTCGGGATGCCGACGGACAACCTTTCCCGGCTTCGCTGGTCGATTTAGTACTGTATGTCCTCAACAATTACCAGACTCTCCAACGGTCAGGTTCGTCGATTGTCCTTTATCTGCCCAAAATTCAGACGGCTTCGGAAGCGGCACTCTGGAACCGGATGATCACCCGTTTGGAAGGCTATTTGGGTCTGGTCGTGGGAACGGTTAAAACTTATGTGCTGGTCGAGCAGTTGGAAGCAACGTATCAGTTGATGGAAATCCGGGCCGCGCTGGGCCGTCATTTTGTGGGTTTCAACACGGGTCGCTGGGATTACATCAACAGTGTTTCCGACGCGCTGAGCTGGGATAAAAGCTTCGTAAACCCGGATATCGAATCGATTGTGATGAGGTATGGCTACATGCGTCATTACGAGGACCGGGTGAGAAGGGCAGTCAACACCGCCGACCGCAACGGAAAATTTGCATTGTGGCAGGGCGGTATGGAACCCAATATTCCGGTGGGTTCCGCGTCCGGTGTAGCATCCAGCATGGAAAAAGCGCTGGCGGGTGCCGGTCGCGAACAGCGGGAGGGAGCCAGCGGCAAATGGGTGGCTCACTGGAAAATGGTAAACATCGTTCGACCGGTTTGGGAAAAAGCGGGGCAGGACAACCAACTGGGACGGCAATTCCCGGCGCTGACGTATACCGAAGCCGATGCCCGGTTACTGACCGAACTGGAAACTGCCCCGCGAACGATTCGCGGAGCGCGGAACCTGATCAGTGTGGGTTTACAATATGGCAACGCATTTGGGCAGGGGATGCAGGCGGCTGCGTTGAAACCGGCCGACTTTTTCGGAAATGACGATATTCTCTACCTAATGGAAGACATGGCGACGGGCGAAATCCGTCTGAGCATCCTCTGGGAATGGCTTCACAAACAGGCTCGACTGACGGAAAACGATGCGGAAACCGGAATAAAAACCGGCGATCTATTTTCCAATGAACTGTTTGAAAAACTACTCGCCGAAGAATATGACAAGCTACTGAAAGCCGATACCAAAGATGTGTTCGACGCATCGAAGAAAACGACCCTGCCCATTTCGCTGGAGATCGCCCGAACGTATGTGCTCCAGCCGGAAAA
This sequence comes from Larkinella fluvii, assembly GCF_051857545.1. NCBI lineage: Bacteria > Pseudomonadati > Bacteroidota > Cytophagia > Cytophagales > Spirosomataceae > Larkinella > Larkinella fluvii. The sequence continues at coordinate 132,680 of NZ_JBPZHB010000005.1, forward strand.
ACTACCCTGGCTGATTGATCTGCTAAACATTAACCTCAACATTACCGATCTGGACGAAGCGCGTAGACGAATCCGCCTGTTTGCGGATACCTACATGACAGAGGGCAAACGAATTATTGGTGATGTTGATTTAACCTACATACAAAGCGCAGATCAATTTCGCCATGATTAAAATCGGCACCTCGATCATATATATGATCCGGTACTTTTCAAATTTCTGGCGAATTGTTCGCAGCGCTTTGTAGATGTGGTTTTCAATATTGCTGGTGCTGGTCTGAAGGGCTTCCGCAATTTCAGCGTTACTCAGGCCTTCGATGCGGCTCATGATAAATATCTGTTTTCGAACGGGCGGTAGGTCGTTAAAGATTTCCTCCAGTACATGCTGAAGCTCCTCGAAATCCATCCGGTTTTCGGTCAGGTTGTCGGTATGATTGTAGTTGTTGTCTAAGTATTTGAAGTAGGCCATTTCGTAGGCCCGGTGACGCGCGTGGTTGTAAACAATGTTACGGGTGATGCGAAAAAGGTAGCCGTCAAAATTTCGTGAGGGGTCGATAAAATGCCGCCTTTCCCACAAACGAACAAAAACTTCCTGGACAACTTCTTCGGCTTCATCCCGGTTTCCGGTAAATTTCAGGGCAAACTGAAAAAGCTTGGATTCAAACTGATAATAGATATGTTCAAACGCAATTCTATCTCCTGATCGCAGATCTTCAATCCATTTGACCAAAGGTTTATCACGGTCGCTCATTCGTTTTATCAAATAAAAACAAAGATATTTAATATTTTAGAAAATTAAAATAGTTATTCGGTGGCAAATCGACCGCCATCAATAAACCAAACCGGCGAAGTCGTCTATACTTTTATGTCTTTTAGAGAAGGACTGGTGATAGCATTTAAGAAGGAAGACGGCAGAAACTGTTAATTTTAAAAGGGAGGTAACTACCAAAGGGACATAATGATAATATCCACTTAGGTTTCTCAATTTTCGAAATCGCCTTTTCACAGATTTGAGTAGGATTATTTTTCTCCGAAATTGTTTGCACAGAAGGCCCGCGCTATAAAATCGATGCGAGGCTCTTGATGCCATGGAAATCTGCCAGATAACCGTGAGTATATCGTGGTCTTTGCTCAACTGAAGCTGCTCAATCTGCAGTTGCTTGGAACTTAGAAGTTGTTGGGGATTTTATAACTGAATAAAAAAAGCGGGTGTCTGCTTACCTTTATGTTGCAACACAATGAAGCGGGGCCGCCCGTGCGGTAGTCGAGCGAACTTTTGCCTGGTTTAATCACCGCTCCGGCGGCCCGGTTCCGGAGGATCACTAAAGATTACGAGCAGACGACCAGTAGTGCAGAGTCGTGGCTTTTGTGGGCCAATTGTGCCTTGATGTTGAATCGATTAGAAAAATAACCAAATGATATTTCCCAACATCCTCCTAGTCTATAGTACTTACTTATGCAACTTGTTAGGCAGAAAGATGGAAAATACGTGGCTTTTTTCTTAACAAAATCTTAATTACGTTACAATAGGTCTCCAGGTTATACACCCTACATTTGTCAATTAGCTGGAAGGATTAATAGGGCCCTCTTGGATAGAGTTGCCATTTAGTCTGCTCTTATTTAAAACAGATGAACTACTTAACAATTAGTTTTTGAAACACTGACTTTTAAGGTTTATAGGTCAATTTTTGCGAATAAGGTTTATAGAATTCGTGAGAGCAGGAAGTCTACTTAGTCTGATAAATTGACCTTGTATAGATGAAAATAGTCTACTGGTTTTCTGCTTTCATTCTCCTGACTCATATAGGATATGGGCAAAAAGGGGACTCTTTGCGCGCTGAATTATTACACGAAGTAACTATAACAGCAAATCGGGGTTCGGAAGAAAGTTTTCGAACAGCAGGTTCCGTGTCCATTATTTCGTCTAAAAACCTACAAACCTACCAACCCCGCTCTACACCTGAAGCCCTCCTGGGAACAAACGGTGTATTTGTTCAAAAGACCACCCATGGAGCCGGATCTGCTTTTTTGCGTGGTTTGACCGGCAACCAAACACTGATATTGATTGATGGTATTCGATTGAATAACAGTACGTTTCGGTACGGACCGAACCAGTATCTGAACACCATCGACCCATTTACAATTGGTAAAATTGAAGTACTGCGCGGTGGCGGTTCAGTTGCGTATGGCTCCGATGCGTTAGGCGGTACCATCCATTTGCTGACCCGGAATCCCGTGCTGGCGGAAAAAACGGCTTTTCATGGAAGGGCGGTAGCTCGTTATGCCACTGGCGGCATGGAAAAAACGGTACGGGCAGAAGGCGAATTAAGCAGCTCGCGCGTGGCAGTGCAGGCAGGAGTAAGCAGTCGAAACTTTGGTGATTTGATTGGCGGGGACACCACCGGCCGCCAATCGCCGAGCGGCTACAACGAGCTTGACTTCGACTTCAAGATTTTGCTTGGTCTACGACCCGGCTGGATGCTGAAACTGGCACACCAATCGGTTGATCAGCAACATGTTCCGCTTTACTACCGGATTAAATTGGAGAATTATGCCATCAATGAATTTGACCCGCAAAAACGCAAACTCAGTTACCTGCAACTTACGGGAAAGACCCAAAATAGCTGGGCCCGGGAACTGACGCTTACCGGATCGTGGCAAACGACGCACGAAAGCCGGGTCATCCAACGCAATGGCAGCCGTTCACGGCGTATAGAAACCGATAAAGTTCAAACCTGGGGTCTAACTTTTAATTTGCTTTCAGACGTGGCAACCAACTGGACGGCGAGTTCGGGGGCTGAAATCTACAATGACCTGGTAAAGAGTAACCGCATCGATCAGGAAATTCCAGGTGGGCTGCCTGTCCGTAGCCGTGGGCTGTATCCCGATGATAGCAAATATCTTAACTACGCGCTTTATTCGATCCATCAGGTACAGATAGACCGGTGGCAGCTTACATTTGGGGGAAGGCTGAACGGTTTTCGCATTGGTATAACAGATGATGTGTTGGGCGAGGTTTCGGTAAAACCGGGTGCTTTGGTCGGACATGGGGCACTGGCCTATGCACCAACCACCCGTTCCAATCTCTATGCTTCGTTTCATTCGGGTTTTCGGGCTCCCAATGTCGACGATATGGGAACAGTAGGTATCGTGGATTTTCGCTATGAACTGCCTGCCTACGAATTAAAACCGGAAAAGTCGTCTAACTTTGAAATAGGCTATAAACTCCGCACAACCCGGTTTGCGTTTAGCACGGCCTTATTTCACAATACCCTGCGGAATTTGATAACGCGTGTGCCAGTTATAGGGCAGCAAATCAACGGTATCAACGTCTACCGGAAAGAAAACGTTGAACGCGCTTCCATCCGTGGAGCCGAAGCTGAATTAGAATATTTGTTGGGGAATAACTGGAAAACGTACGGGATGATTGCCTATGCATTCGGTGAGAATAGGAGCACGAACGAACCTGTTCGGCGTATTCCACCGCTCAACGGGCGGTTGGGCCTGGAATATCGCAGCCAGGGCTGGTATGTCCGACCGGAAGGGTGGTTTGCCACCAAACAGGATCGCCTGGCAGCTGGCGACCTGAGCGATAACCGCATTCCGAAGGGCGGTACGCCCGGCTGGGTGATTGTCAATTTTTTGGCGGGTTATGAAGCCACCCATTTTTCCGTGAATGCCGTTGCCCAAAACCTGACTAATACCGATTACCGTACGCACGGCTCCGGTATCAATGGGGTAGGACGAAGCGTATGGCTCACCGTAACCGGTAAGTTTTAACGAACCTGACTTTAGTACGAACGCAATGGATTTATTCTTCCCGTTATAAACGCTTCTCTATTATGTCAGCATTATCACTTATCTCACGCGGATTTTGCGTACTTCTGTTTCTTTTCCTGACGCTAAATTGCCAGCGGAAAGGCAACACGGCCCCGCAATCGGAAGAGATCGCCATTTACAAAGAAATGAGCGCCAAACGGGTCAATCTCCCCAATGGCTGGGCGCTTACACCGGCCGGACACAGTCTTGATCTGGATGATTTGCCCCTGAACCTGGTCGTATCACCGTCCCAAAAATACCTGGCCGTAACCAACAATGGCCAAAGTACGCAAAGCATTACCCTGATTGATGCCCAGGCCGAAAAAGTGGTCGATACGGTCCGGGTAGACAAGGCCTGGCTGGGTCTGGCATTCAGTGAGGATGAAAAACGGTTGTATGCTTCGGGAGGAAACGACAACAAAATTCTGGTCTACAAAATTGAAGACAACCAACTCGTATCGGATGAACCGATCGTGTTGGGTAAACCCTGGCCGGTTAAAATTTCACCGACGGGTTTGTGCGTGGATGACGCCAAAAACCGGCTTTACGTGGTCACGAAAGAAGAAAATGCCCTGTATATCTGCGACACCCAAACCAAACAAACCATTAGCAGAATCCATCTGGGGGCGGCCGCCTATACCTGCCGGCTTTCATCCGACCGAAACGAGCTTTTTGTTTCTCTGTGGGGTGGCTCGAGCGTGTTGATGATCGATGTAAATACCCAAAAAATAACCGCTAAAATTCCGACCAACAAAAACCCGAACGACCTGCTTTTGACCCGCGACGGGAAGTATCTTTTCGTTGCCAATGGAAACGATAATACGGTTGCGCTGATCGAGGTGTCGAAACGGGAGGTGATCGAAACATTGACCACTTCACTTTTTCCCAACGCCCCCGTCGGAACCACACCCAATGGCCTGGCTTTGAGCGACGACGAGAATACGCTGTTCATTGCCAACGCCGACAACAATTGCCTCGCCGTTTTCGATGTTACCCGGAAAGGCCATGCCCGTTCCAGCGGCTTCATTCCAACCGGCTGGTATCCAACGGCAGTAAAAGTGATTGGTTCCAGACTGTTTGTAACGAATGGAAAAGGATTTTCGTCCAAAGCCAATCCCAAAGGCCCAAATCCCGCCTTATCCAGGGTTCCGCAGCAAATCGGCCCCAATCCGCAGGCCAACACCGGCCGTCAACAATACATCGGGGGCTTGTTCAAAGGAACACTTTCAATCATTGGTGTCCCGGAAAGCGCCGAACTGGCGGCTTATTCCCGCCTGGTTTATGCCAATACGCCCTATACCAAAACCAAAGAATTGCGGGCAGAAGGAGAACCGGGAAATCCGATCCCGATGCGGGTTGGCGATAAGTCGCCCATTAAATATGTATTTTACATCATCAAAGAAAACCGCACCTACGACCAGGTCCTGGGGGATATGAAAGAGGGAAATGGCGATTCATCTCTGTGTCTGTTTCCCCAAAAAATCACGCCGAATCAACATGCCCTTGCCAGAGAATTTGTGTTACTGGACAATTTTTACGTCGACGCGGAAGTAAGCGCGGATGGACATAACTGGTCGGCAGCGGCCTATGCCAATGATTATGTTGAAAAAAACTGGGTAACCAGTTATGGTGGACGGGGCGGCACCTATGATTATGAAGGCCAGAAGGAGATCGCCCATCCTCGCGATGGCTTTATCTGGGACCATTGTCTGAGGGCCGGGGTGAGTTTCCGTAGCTACGGCTGGTTTGCCGATGCTGAAAAAGCCAACATCAAAACACTGGCCGGCAAATTCTGTCCGGAATTCAAAGGCTACAATCTGGGTTACATGGATATCAGCCGTGAAGAAGCCTGGGAAAAGGATTTTGACCAGCTGGTTGCTTCTAAAACATTGCCACAATTTAATACGGTGCGCTTTGGCAATGACCATACTTCCGGGGCGGCTATTGGCAAACCAACGCCATATGCCGCTATTGCCGACAATGATCTGGCCGTAGGCCGATTTGTGGAACATCTTTCGCAAAGCCCCGTCTGGAACGAATCGGTGGTATTCATCCTGGAAGACGACGCCCAAAATGGCCCCGACCACGTCGACGCCCACCGGTCCATTGCGTTCGTAGCCGGGGGATTTGTGAAACGGGGTTTTGTAGATCATACCATGTATTCCACTTCGGGCATGCTGCGCACCATGGAATTGATTCTGGGATTGAAGCCCATGAGCCAATATGATGCTGCCGCAATCCCGATGTGGCGGTGTTTTAACAAGACAGCCAATCCAACCCCTTTCAAATCCAGGGAAGCCGGCATCGATCTTGCCCAGAAAAACGTGGCGGTTAATAAAAATTCACGACGCTCCATGGAGTTTGATCTAACCCGTCCGGATGCGATCGATGATCTTATTTTCAGCGAAATTGTATGGCAAACCGTACGCGGGGAAAAGAGCGTTATGCCAGCCCCGCGCCGGGGTGCTTTTGTACGACTGGGTAAAGATACCGATGATGATGATGACGATTAGGATAAACGGCCTAGTGTCGTAATTTGCTTTATTCTCTTTGATTTCCAGACCAGCTAATTCCCATCCGTATGCGCCTGCTACTTCTATTTTTGGTACTGACGCTGAATGCGTTGGCTCAGTCGACTCCGCAATACCACATTACCGCACCGGCGGGGAGTGAATACACCCGCATCGACAAAACCGGCCGGACCGTATTGCCCAACGGCCGGTTCATCACGCCCCGCGGACGACAGATTCAAACCGCTCCGCACCCCTACGGTTTACAACTCAGTCCCGACGGACAAACAGTCGTCACCGCCAACTCAGGTATTAGCCCATTTTCCATCTCCATTCTCCGCGATGTCTACAGTGCAAATCCCGCAGTACGGCAAATTCCCGAAGGAGCCAAAACCGAAGCCGGCGTGCTGGAAGCCTGTTTTATGGGTCTGGTCGTAACCCCGGACAACAAAACCGTGTATGTGGCTGGTGGAGAAACCAATAAAATATTCGGGTTCGATCTGGTGACGGGCAAACCCACCGAAACCATCAATTGTAGTCTTAAAACCGCGGACGTTGACTTCTCGCACGGTTATATTGGCGATATGGCACTGACCCGCGATGGCAAAACACTTTACGCGCTCGATCAGATTGGCTTTCGAATGCTGGTGATCGACCTGGCAAGCAAAAAGATAGTGCATAACGTACCCACGGGCCGCTATCCATTTGGGATCACCCTGTCGCCCGATGAAAAAACGGCGTATGTGGCAAACGTGGGCGTTTTTGAATACAAACCGTTTACGGATTTAGACCGGAAGGATCTCAAAAAAACCGCCCATGACTTTCCGGCTTCTAAATATGGGTCAAAAGAGATGCGGGAAGGTGACGCCCAGAAGGGTATTCCGGCGCTGGGCGATCCGAACGCACCCGAAGCGTTCTCGGTCTGGCGGATTAATCTTACCGGAAAAGGAACTCCGGATGTAGTGGCAAAAATCAAAACCGGATTTCTGGTCGGTCAGATGGTCGAGGATTTTCCGGCCGTGGGTGGGTCAAGTCCCAACTCCGTGGTGGCTACTGATCAATACGTCTTTGTCAGCAATGGCAACAACGATTGCCTATCGGTGATTGACGTAAAAACCAATGCGGTCGTCAGGAATATTGCCCTCTCGCCCGATTCCCGGCTGGGAAAATTGCGGGGCATCATTCCGTTCGGACTGGCACTCTCACCCGACAACCGACGGCTGTTTGTGGCCGAAGCGGGCATCAACGCCGTCGCCGTCGTGGACGTACCTTCCCTGACGGTGATCGGCCACATTCCCACGGGCTGGTTTCCTTCCAAGTTGAAAGTTAGCCTGGACGGCAAAAAGCTTCTGGTAGCGAACGCCAAAGGATATGGCAGTGGCCCAAACGGGGGCAAAACATTTACGCTCGGACCCAAAGGGAGCTACATTGGCAGTTTGATGAATGGGACGGTTTCGGTCATGGATATTCCCACCGATGCCGACTTGAAGGCCGAAACGAAGCAGGTAGTAGAGAATAATTTTTCGATTCGCCCGGTATCCGAAATAAAGTCGACTAACAACCCAATTCCGGCATTTGCGGGGCAGAAAGAGTCACCGATTAAGTACACTGTGTTCATAGCCAAGGAAAACCGAACCTACGACGAGGTGTTCGGACAAATAGCCAGCGGAAAAGGCGATTCGACCCTGGCTCGCTACGGCACTGGTGTGACGGTAAAGAGCCGGCGCGGAAACCAGACCGTCGCAAAAGCGGATGTCATGCCCAACCACCTCGCCCTGGCCCGGCGATTTGCCATGTCTGATAACTTTTATTGCGATTCTGATGTCTCAGCCGATGGGCACCGCTGGCTGGTGAACACCTACCCGAATGAGTGGGTTGAAACCGGAACCGCTGCGGCTTACGGCGGGAAACGCTCCATGCGCGATTCCTCGAATGCTCCCGGAAATCTGAGCTTTTACGGTTCGGCGGGTTCGATTTATCCCGAAGATTATAACGAAGGGGGCTCGATGTGGGAACACCTCGAACGGTGGAAGAAGGACTTCTTTAACTTCGGTTTTGGGGTTGAAATGGCCGGTGCTTACAGCGATAGCACCATGAAATATATTGGCGAAAAATACACCATTAACTACCCGCTTCCGGCCCCCTTATTCGACCGCTCTTCGCGAACGTTCCCCACCTTCAATATGGCCATTCCCGACCAGTTTCGAACCGATGTCTTCATCAAAGAATTTAACGAAAAGTGGCGATCCGGCGGTTCGGGCAACGACAAATCGATGCCCTCCGTTGTAACGCTCATGCTGCCGAATGACCACGGTACCAACCCCCGTCCCAAAGCCGGTTTTCCCTTTACAGAAAGCTACATGGCCGATAATGACCTCGCACTGGGCCGCACCGTTGAGTTTCTTTCAAATACGCCCTACTGGAAAAACATGGCCATTTTCGTGGTCGAAGATGATCCCCAGGGGGGCGTTGATCACGTTGATGCGCACCGGAGTCTCCTGATGACCATTTCACCGTACGTAAAACGCAATTATGTTGGCCACACCCATTACAGTTTTGGCAGCGTCTTCAAAACGTTCTGGAATATTCTGGGTATTCCATGCCTGAACCAGTATGACGCCGGAGCCACTGATCTTTCGGACCTTTTCACCGACCAGCCCGATTTTACCCCATACCGTGCCCTGCCGGCCGATGTGCGGTTATTTGACCCACAGAAAGCACTGGACCCCTTCGATGAGAAATTCGATTGGAAGGCGTTCGCCGAGTCGGAAGAACTGGACCGAACCGAAACCATGCAGGAACGCCGGGAACAGGAGGACAAGCAAACGCGCCAAAAGAAAACGAACCCCCCGAAGGCTAAACGCAGCAACTAACTTTACCTATCTGATTAGGAGGATGCTGGACTTGCTACAGTTGACTGGAGAGATTTTTTAGACAGATTGGAGCAAATTCTTAATTTTTAATCAGCATTCCATAGCTTTTTGAACCTATCATATCCCAATGCAAAAAAGAGGACATTCTGAATTCAATAAGTCGATTCAAAAATGCATCAAGAAATTAACCCAGTAGAAAGTATAACATCGAAATAACTTGTCATCTTTTGTGTACGGGGATTACCTTGATGTACCTATCAAAGAGCCAGGTTTCAGGGTAGTCAATTTAAAAAAATTAGGATAAAGACCATTTCAATAATCTTCAAGTGCCCTGCGCAATACGCGAAGGGCTTTGGTGATATGAGCTTCAACGGTTTTAGGTGATAGTAATAATTCCTGTGCGATATCTTGATATTTCTTTCCCTCAAACCGACTTAGTATAAATACCCGTTGAACAGCGGGCGATAACGATTGAATGACCTGCTCCACCTTGCGATACAGATCGTCGTACTCCATCATTTCCTCGGGCGATGGTTGACGCGATTGCAGGGTTTCTGCCTGTTGACTCGAGAAGGCGGATTCCCGGTTAAACTCGCGCTGAAGATATTTTAACGATTCAAGCCGGACTGCCGAAAACAGATACGCCCGGAATGAGGTGTGAATTTGCCGGTAAAGTTCCTTGTGTAAAAAGGACGAAAAAATATCCCCAACCAGATCCTGCGCGAGTTCCTTCGAGTAAACAAAACGAACGGCGTGGCTACACAACACATTGTAGTAGTTTCGGAAAAGTAACTCGCAGCCCTTCCGGGGATTTTCTTCAAACGTCTGGCGAATAAACCATTCCTTATCATCGGACGCCACAGCCCCCCCTTCTTTCTGAGAACGGGTCTGAGAATTGAAGGGATCCGGTCGGGGTGAAAATGGCTTTTCTAACAAGACGTTTGACAGATTGAAAGTAATCAGAACGGAAAACTATACCCCTATGATCCAATTCGGACGCAATACCCTAATTTCAAGTTGATTTTTCTACTAAAAATAATATTATTCCCTCTTTTTCTTTTCGGGATTAGGGTAATCGCTCTGTTTCGGATCATAGGGTTACAACCTTTATTATCCACATGAGCGTCAATAAGAATCTTTTATGGCGGTATTTTTCAGGTCAGGTCACGGTGCCCGAACGACAACGGATTGCGGAATGGTTACGAGATGAAGCCAGCCGTGAACTGTATTTCCAGGTACTGGAGGAATGGGAACAGGAACACCTGCAGTTTGAAACCGACGCGGATGCGGCCCTGCAAAGGTATCTTTTCCCGACGGCAAAAACCGCCCGGGAGTCGACACCGGACGTTGCACAGCGACAAACTCCGTTTACACTCTTTTTCCAAAACCGGCAACGCTGGGTGGCTGCGGCTGTTCTGGTATTGATTTCGGCTAGCTTATACGTGTTGCGGGATTCCATCCTGTATAAAACGTACACAACCGGGTATGGTCAGGTGCGTCCGATCACGCTGGACGACGGCAGCCGGGTGACACTTAACGCCAATTCGACGTTGGCGATACCGCGCTGGCACTCGGATAACCGGGAAGTTTTATTGAAAGGTGAAGCGGAGTTTTCCGTGGTTCATACGCGTGATCACCGCCGTTTTCTGGTCAAAACCGCCGACCAGCTGGAGGTGGAAGTACTGGGGACGGAATTTGTGGTTTATTCGCGCAGCCGGGGTTCCAAAGTTGCGCTGACGAAAGGAAAAGTGCGGCTTAGCTCCCTGAAAGACAAGCGGTTTCCCCCCCTGACCATTTCGCCGGGCGATGTGGTTACCGTCGACACCAAAGGCGCATTCAACCTTCAGACCAGGCAGGAGCTGACTAAATATACGGCCTGGAAAGATCACCTCTTTGTTTTTGAACACACCCCCCTGCGCGAGATAACCAGCAGAATTGAAGAAACATTCGGCGTTTCCATCCGGATCAAAGGAGCCGATCTGGCACAGCGCGAACTGACGGGTGCTTTTGAAGCCGAAACCGCCGACGAACTGCTGGAAGCCCTGACGAAGGTGATGAACCTGCAGCAGGTCCGGCAGGACGACCACATTCTATTGTTGCCCCCGCGCTCTTTCGAGCCTATCCAATAGCCTGTTTTCCTTTTAAAACCCTTATTACCGACAACCCGTACCGTATGCAAACGAATAGACTCTACTACCTGAAATGGGCATTTCTGCTACCTTTGTGGTTTCATTTTCCGTCACCCAATTACGCTCAGACGCTGGCTTTTCAGCAACCGGTTCGTCAATCGGCCGTTAAAAAACCGGCTACCCTCAAACTCCGCGATGCGATCCTGATTTTGCGAGACCGATACAACGTCAATGTGTTGTTCGAAGAAAAACTACTGGATGGCGTCAGCGTCAACGAAGATCTCATTAACACCCAAAAAAGTGTTGAAGAAAATCTGCAACGCTTGCTGAAAAACAACGGGTTTCAGTATCAACGCATTAAGAAAAAAACATACCTGATCTTTTCAGAAAAAGACCCGGCACTCCAGCGGACCGAGAAGAGTATCGAAGAAGTCAGTATGATTTCGCAACCTCGCACGGCTCTCTCGATGATCCCGAATAACATCGACCGGCCCATCGGACTCCTGGCGAACGAAAAAGTGCAGGTTCAGGTAAGCGGTCGTGTCCTTGACGAAAACGGACAGGGACTTCCCGGCGTTAACGTCATCGAAAAAGGAACGGTTAACGGAACATCGACCTCGGCCACCGGCGAGTATAAATTATCCGTGAGTGGGTCCGAAAGCATTCTGCTCTTTACGTTTATTGGGTATAAACCGCACGAAATTGCCGTTGGTGATAAGAGCGTCATCACTGTTTCGCTAAAACCGGATGAGCAAAGCCTGAAAGAGGTGGTCGTCACGGCAATCGGGCTGGAACGCAGCCGGAAATCACTGGGCTACTCGGTTCAGAAAGTAGATAGCGACGAGTTGGTGAATTCCCGCGAAACCAGTGTAGCGTCGGCACTGAGCGCCAAAGCCGCCGGGGTACAGGTAACCACCTCATCCGGTGCGGTGGGCAGTGCCGCCCAGATTCGTATTCGGGGCAGTGCCTCGCTGACCGGTAACAACAGCCCCCTGTTTGTCGTCGATGGGGTCCCTATTGATAACGGACAGAGCCGGACACTATCCGGGGGAGATGGGAATGCGGGCGTGGTACACTCCAATCGTTCCATCGATCTGAATCCGGACGATATCGAAACCATGACCGTTCTGAAAGGGCCAGCCGCAACCGCGCTCTACGGGATTCGGGCAGCCGCCGGAGCCATTATTATCACCTCGAAACGGGGATCACGCTCGGCCGGAAAACAATCGCGGATTTCGCTGTCGTCTTCTTATATCGTTAACGAAGCCAATCGGTTGCCGAAATGGCAGGAAAAATTTGCGCAGGGAGCCGAAGCCAATGGCGTTCCTCAGTACCGCGACCCAAGCACCGGCGTGATTACGTCCTTTGGGCCGGAAATCAGCTCGCTGTCGTACTCCAGTCAGGCCAGTCGGTTCACACCGGGATTAATTGTTCCCCGTACCGACCCAACCGCCAACGGTGTTCCTGTTCAGGCTTTCGACAACATCGGTAACTTCTTCGTAAAGGGGAGCACCTTTGATAACCACCTCAGTTTATCGGGCGGTTCGGAAAATTCCAATTATTACTTCTCCCTGGGCAAACTGAATCAGAAAGGGATTATTCCCACCGAGGAGTTTGACCGCCTGACGTTCAAAATGAGCGGAGATGTTTCCCTGACGCCCAAACTGAATTTTTCCGGTTCAGCTACCTACAGCAAATCCGGTGGAACGCGGGCGCAGCAGGGCTCCAATTCGTCGGGCGTCATCATGGGACTGATGCGTGCGCCGTTCACCTTCGATAATGCCAACGGGTATAGCGATCCGGTGAATGAGCCCCTGGCCTATTCGTTAGCGGATGGATCGCAGCGCAATAGTGGAGGAAATATTGGGGGGTATGACAATCCATACTGGTCGGTTAAGAAAAACCAGTACAAAGACGAAGTGGATCGGGTAATTGGATTCCTGCAATCCGACTACGAACTTTTACCCTGGTTGAAACTGATGGGACGTCTGGGGCTGGATATGTACAGCGATAACCGACTGGAGGCTTTTAGTAAAAATTCGAGGGGGCTGGTTGCCGGACGCGTGAGTCAGGAAAATTACCTGCAACGTTCGATCAACTCCGATCTGATTCTGACCGCCAACCGGAAACTGACCGAGGACCTGGACCTGACGGTTTTGCTCGGACACAATTATTTTAACCGCACCGATCGCCGGATTACCACTACGGGCTCAGGATTGAATATTCCGGATTTTTTCAATCCGTCAGGCGCATCGACGCTGACCGGTGGAACCAACCTGTCGCGTCGGAAACTCAATGCGGCTTATGGTGATGTTCGCCTGACGTACCGGAATTACCTGTTTTTGAACTTCACGGGCCGGAACGAATGGTCGTCGACCCTTCCGAAAGAAAACAGTTCGTTTTTCTATCCGTCCATCAGCGCCAGCTTTGCCTTTACGGATGCCTTTGATATCAAGAGCAATTGGCTAACATCCGGCAAATTACGGGCTTCGTATGCACAAGTGGGGAATGATTCACCGCTCTACTCGCTGTATAATACCTACAATCCCAGTTCGATCAATGCGACCCTGATCACCTCCGGCGGAATTTTGTTTCCGTTCCAGAACCAGCTTGGTTTAACGGTCGGTAATACATCGGGAAATCCGCAGCTTCGTCCGGAAGTTCGTGTTTCCAGCGAATTTGGGGGTGAGTTCCGGTTTTTAAAAGGCCGTCTTGGATTGGATGTGACCTATTACAATTCAGTGAGTAAGGATCTGATTGTTTCCGTGCCGATTCCGAACTCATCGGGTTTTACCAGCACGATCCGCAACGTCGGCGAAATTTCCAACAAGGGAGTGGAAATCGTCCTTGACGCGACACCGGTAAAAGCCGGAAAATTTACCTGGGATCTGGCTTTAAACTGGAGCCGGAATGTCAGTCTGGTGAAGGAAATTGCGGATGGAATTGAAAGCATTGGGGTCACGTCGGTAGGGCCGCTGGGTCAGGTTCGCCTGGTGAAAGGAGAGCCGTTTGCCATGATCTACGGGAACGACTTCGTCCGGAACGCGCAGGGCCTCGTGGTGATTGACGACGCCAAGCTTATGGCCGATGGCAAAACGGCCAATGCCAATTACGGTTTTCCTTTGCGTGACCCGAATCCAAAACCCATCGGCAACACGAATCCGAAATGGATTGCCGGTTTGCGGAACACGTTTCAGTACGGTAATTTCAGTCTGACCACCTTGCTGGATGTCCGCTACAAATTTGACGTCTACAACGGCACACTCGGTTCGATGAACCAGTCCGGAACATCGAAAGAGTCCGAAGATCGTTATATCGCAACCGTTTTCGATGGCGTCAAGAAAAGCGATGGCGGTGTCAACGACATTTCAGTCGTCAAAGGCCAGTATTGGTATACCGGTGTCGGGGGCGGTTTTGGTAGCGGTGTCAACACCCAGTTTGTGGAAGATGGCAGCTGGTTGCGGATGCGCGAACTGAACCTGAGTTACCGCCTGCCGGGTATCTGGCTGAAAAAGATCGGCGTCTCTAACGCCAGCTTTACACTGACGGGCCGCAATTTACTATTGTTCACCAATTACAGTGGTATCGATCCGGAAACCAACCTGAATGGCGACAATAACGCGGCCGGATACGATTATTTCACCATGCCTAATACCCGTAGTTATGGTGTTGCCATAACCCTAACCTTGTAGTTGCTACTTCTATGAAACGACTCAAAACTATAGTAATCACCGGTTTTCTGGCAGCAGGTCTGTTCTCCTGCAACTACGGAGACCTGAACCTGAACCCCAACCTGCCCTCTACGGCTACATTGCCAAGTCTGTTGGCGGGTTCGGAAGGGGTTATTGCCTTTACGGTTGGCGCCGATATGGGGCAGATGACCAATACATTCACCCAACATCTATCCGGTATCGTTCTGCAGGCAGCGGCCTGGGATCGGTATAATGTCGATGCCGAAGCCGGCAGCGCTTTTAATACGTTCTACGCCGGGCCCATGCAGGATCTGAGTACGCTGATTCAGCAGGCTCAAGGAACCCAGGCGAAAGGCTACGAAGGAATCGGAAAGATTCTGATGGCCTACAGCCTGGGCACCATGACGAGCTTATACGGGGATGTGCCTTATTCAGAAGCCTTTAAAGGGGCTGTCAATCCGTATCCTAAATTCGATACCCAGGCCAGCATCTACACCCAGATCCAAACGTTATTGGATGAAGGCATTGGGTTATTGAAAACCGCTGACGCGTCCAATAGCCCCAGCAGTGACGATCTGATTTACAAAGGTAATTTGCCGAAATGGATCGCAGCTGCGTACACCTTTAAAGCCCGTTATGCCCTGCACCTGACTAAAGCAGACCCTGAAGCCGCATCCAAAGCACTGGCCGCCCTGTACGACGGCGCAACCTATCGCGGAATTGCCCGCAATGCCGATGATTGTGATTTTGTTTTCGGAACCGGGGTCTCCGAATCCAATCCCTGGTCTCAGCTCGTGCAACAACGCAACGATTTCCGATTAGGGAAACAATTTGTGGATTTGTTGAATACGACACCAGCCGACCCGCGTTTACCGGTTTTGGCCAAACCGAATGCCGCTGGCTCCTATTCAGGCAGTGCAGCCGGACAAGGCCAGGCCGCCGATTCGCAGATTGGTCCTTATTTCACGACCGCTACGACCCCGGTTTCTCTGATCACCTATGCCGAAGCGAGATTTATTGAAGCCGAAGCCCGGTTACGGGTGAATGGAATAGATGCGCAGGCCGAAACAGCGTTGAAGGCTGCCGTTTCAGCCTCAGTCGATAAGGTCACCAAAGGGACGGTTCCAGCCGCTGAACTGACTGCTTTCGCTAGCAACCGGGGCACGTTTACGGGCGATGCGGCCAACCGGCTGCGTCAGGTAATCACCCAGAAATACATTGCTTTATTTACGCAGCCTGAAGTATGGACCGACTGGCGTCGAACCGGCTATCCGGCCTTGCAACCCGCATTTGGTGGCACCAACGGCCTGAACCCCGGCGGTGAGATCCCCCGGCGATTGCCCGTACCGCTGAGCGAAAGACTGAACAACCCCAGTGCCCCGAAAGAAACACCCAGCGTTCAGGCGCCCCGTTTCTATTGGGACAAGTGACCTATTTTCCTAAACCCTTGACAAAAATCACATGAAGCAATCGTTTGTTTTACTTATTGGACTCCTCAGTACCCTGTTGCTGGCTTCCTGCGGAGGAGAAAAGAAAAATCCGGAACTTCAAATTACCGCTAATTTCCCCGGTGGTAACATTACCGTAGATTCCATTCAGGGGACTACGGCTTACCTTCAGCCCGATCTTGGGGATACTGATCATCCCTGGTTTTATTGGTATTATGCCGTAAAAAGTAACCAGAGCGATAGTGTGCGGTTTGTATTTGATACAAAAGATTGCCTGACGATTAAAGGGCCTGCCGTAAGCCGGGACGGAGGTAAAACCTGGAGCTGGCTGTTTGATGGAACGGTTTCGAACAATGAGTTTACGGCTTATATCAAAGCCGATGAGGAAATTCGGTTTAGTATGGGAATGCCGTATACACAGGAAAATTTCGATACGTTCATCCAGCCGTACCGATCTCACGCTTCCGTCCGGCTGGATACCCTGTGTATAACGCCCAAAGGCCGGGTAACGGAAAAGCTGATCATTAGTCCGTCTCAAAAAAAGAGTGCCAAACAGAAAGTTCTCCTGACGGCCCGGCACCATGCCTGCGAAATGATGGCCAATTACGTCATGGAAGGAATGCTTTCCGCCGTTCTCTCCGACGATCCGGTCATGAAGAACCTCCGCGAATCTACCGAGTTCTGGGTTATTCCTTTTGTGGATAAAGATGGCGTGGAAGATGGTGATCAGGGTAAGTACCGTGCTCCCCGCGACCACAACCGCGATTATGATGGAAAGAGCCTTTATTGCAGTACGGGTGCGCTTCGGGAACAGGTTCCTAGCTGGAGTAAAAACCAGCTGAAAGTAATGATGGATTTGCACTGTCCCTGGATAAAAGGACCATTGAATGAAGTGATTTATCTGGTTGGTTCGTCAAACTCCGCGGTTGAAAAACAGCAACGGATTTTCATGGATCAATTGGCTGTTCAAAATAAAGGGCCGTTGAAATTTGATATGACCCAGGGAATTGTAGCGTACGGAACCGCCTGGAACACGTCAAAAAATACAACCCAAGGCATGTCATCCACACAATGGGGAGCCACTATTCCAGGAATGAAACTGGCCACTTCCTTCGAAATACCTTATTCCGTACACAATGAAGAACCAATGACGGCCGAAAACTCACGGCTTTTTGGCCGGGATATGGCGTTTGCATTGGCGGCTTATTTAAACCAGTAGTATTTCATCAGCTTATTTTTTGTAGGACTTTCGTCTGATAACCCCTAAATCCCCTGGTGGCAAACGAAAGTCCTATTTTTGGTATGATCTATAAAAGCATTATCTTTCTTATTACCGGTTTTTTCTGGTTTTCGGTTATCCATGCGCAACAGCCTCCCATTCAGGTAAAAGGGGTGTTTCCTCAGATGACCATTGTCAGCAACCATGCCGAACGCAGTGAAGCAGGCATTGGTGCGCTGATTCCCTGGGCCAATAAATTGTGGGCAGTAGGGTACGTTGCCCATGTCAAAGGTTCCGGTTTGGGACTGTACCAGGTCAGCGACGACATGACGATGCAGCGACACCCGCTGAGTTATACCGGCACGTACGCCAACCGCATGGTTCATAATCCATCACACCAGGCCATCATTGGTCCATACGCCATCGACACCACCGGCAAGGTGCGCATCATCGACGATCTGAAGATTCACCGGCTGGCGGCCACGATGGATCACCTCACCAAACCCGATTCGATGGTTTATTTTCTGACGATGGAAGGAGTGGTGTTTGAAACCAATGTCTATACGCTTAAAAGCCGTCAACTGTTCGATCTGGTTCGGGAACTGGACATTCCAAAAACCGCTCAGGTTCACTTTAAATCCGCTTTTACGGAGCAGGGACGCGTGGTTGTGGCCAATAACTCCTACTACGAAGCCGACTTTCTGGGAAAACGGAATGCCGGACGACTGGCCGAATGGAATGGCAAAGCCTGGACTATTCTGGATCGGAATCCGTATGTAGAAGTAGCCGGTAAGCACTGGTCGAACGAGCAATACGGCCACCCGGTTTATGCCCTGGGCTGGGATCAGGCGTCGGTCATTTTGAAATTCTGTTACAAAGGTGTCTGGAAAACCTACCGCTTGCCGAAAGCTAGTTATGCGTATGACCACGCCTGGAATACCGAATGGATGCGCATCCGCGAAGCCCAAACCGAGCGGTATTTGATGGACATTCACGGTATTTTCTACGAAATGCCGACCATTACGTATGGTGGCAATATTCTGGCAATCCGGCCCATCAGTAATCACCTTCGTATCGTTCCCGATTTCTGCTACTGGCGCGGTATGCTCGTATTGGCAGGTGATCAGGTGGATCGATCCACCGGTCAGCCCCAATCCGGCTTATGGTTTGGCAACATTGATGAACTTTGGGGTTTCGGTAAGCCCAAAGGGTGGGGCGGCCCGTGGTGGGAAAAAACCGTTGCCGCTAACGAAGTTTCCGACCCGTATTTGATGACTGGATTTGACCAAAAATCGCTGCACCTGACCCACGATGCCGCTACCGAAGTGACGTATCAGGTTGAGGTCGATTTCATGGGAAACGGGAGCTGGGTTCCATATACGACTTTAAAAGCACCCGCTAAAGGGTATGTTCATTACGAATTTCCGGCGGGCTATTCAGCCCATTGGGTTCGGCTAAAAGTAGACCGCGCCTGTAAAACGTCCGCCGTCTTCGTCTATAACTAATAGGCATCAAACTTAAAAAGATGCTAAATACAAAGGCAGTTTGAAATTTAAGTGTGTGTAGTCTAGTAAAAATAGACAGATGAGCTGGACCATCGTCCGGTAGAAAAGGCGAAAACCTATACTTAATTTGTCAAGCTCCTTTGGGTATTTGCCTATTTAAAATATCCATTGCGGTTGAGATTCTTTAGGTTAAGTTACGTGTACACAATGGAACAGCCCGGTAAATCTCACCGGGCTGTTCAGATTTTCTTGGGGTTAAAAAAGCGATAAAGGAAGCTGGGCTTGATCAGCAAATCATAGCTAGCTTTCTGAACCTATCATTCTCAACACAGAAATAAGGATCATCTTGGGTCAATAAGCACGTTCACAAACCACCGCTCGTTGGTTATCATGGTGCCAAACACGGTAGGGTACTATCAACGAGACGTTGTCTCACAAAGGAGGGTTTTCGTGAGAATCTGGAATAAGCAGTAACTATATTTTGGCATGTTTCAAAACCCTGACTTTTTCTCTTAGCCCTACATACACTTATGAAATGGGACGGGTTATTATGGC
Source organism: Larkinella fluvii (assembly GCF_051857545.1). Lineage (NCBI taxonomy): Bacteria > Pseudomonadati > Bacteroidota > Cytophagia > Cytophagales > Spirosomataceae > Larkinella > Larkinella fluvii. The sequence goes on from NZ_JBPZHB010000005.1 coordinate 152,427, forward strand.
TAATTTCTTTCTTCCTCTTATCCGGATAGAATCCTTAATTAACCATTTCGCTAATAGACCGACACAAACCAGGTAACCGCTGATAATCAATGTTTTTTTATCGAAATAGTGCGTATTGAAAGCGTCAATAAGCAAAAAGCCTACCCCTGCAACTGGGAAAATTCGCTTGTACTTATATCTTATAATATACCAGTCTTTGGTTTTGTCATCAACATAGAGGTGGGTAATATCAACGAGTTTTACCTTCATACCTCCCAATAAAATGAGGCTATCTTCAAACCCCTCAATTTGAGCAGTAAACTTGGATTTATCCTCTTTCAATCGAAATGAGATGATATCCCCTTGCTTGTAAAGAACTTGCCGGTAACTTTTTTTAGAAAACAGCAAAAAGTCCTGACCAAACCCACCATGATTGACCATCATCAACAAGAAGATAATATACTTGCTCATTCAGAATGCTGATTTTTTCAAAGCTACATTTTCAGCTTTTTCCTTGTAAAATGTAAAGGACTTGCCAAGGTTGACATTAATGGAACTAACAAAACAGAAGTAGAATCGATGCCACTCCAATAAGAATCTAATTTCACATACCTGGCTCAATAGTTAGAATAATGAACCAAAGTAATAGAATTAGGCCTGCTAAGATTTTTTTTGAGGGTTATTAACTAAAATTAACAGCTATGTAACCAAAGATGACTGACAATCTCGTCAAAATGTAATTTCCACCGTCTTTTCAAACGCCCGTTTCCACAAGACAATAGTTTGACCTTCCTAGTCGTCCTTATTGCCGTGATCCAATAGTCCGCCCGGCGGCCCGGTCAAATTGCCATCTCTCGAATCAACGAACCATTTTCAGCATGCTAGGTGAGTTCGTGACCGGGCTGCCGTCGCAGACAGTTTTACAAACCTCTGACCAGCATCATACAGAATTAAAAACATATAAGGCAGACTGTTGCTTTAAATGCCCCTACAGGCGTTTACACAGGTCATTTCAAAATTGATGTAATTGGAATCGGAGTGGGGCGCCACTGCGAGGCCGAAGCCAGGGGAGAAGGAAACGGCTCCGGATCAATATTTATAGCTTTCTGAACCATCCCTTCAATCATACTTTTTATACCATTCTTTCACAAAATACAGGGTCATAAAGTAGGTTCAGGCAATTTTTCACTTTTACCTTCCTGAGACTAACTTGTTGAGCCCACATGAATCAGATTTTTGGTTATGCCCGCGTGTCCACCGTTGATCAGAACCTGGATACCCAAATCGAGACGTTACAGAAAATCGGCTGTCATGAAATCTTTCAGGATAAAGTTTCCGGAGTTCATATCAGCCGTCCAGCACTGGACGAATTGCTTTCCAAATTACGGGAAGGGGACACTGTGGTGGTAGCCCGGTTTTTTCGGTTGGGTAGGAGCAGGGACCACCTAATTTCTCTGATTAGTCAGTTTTCCCAGCGAGGCATCCATTTTCGGGCATTGGATTTAGGTGTGGACAGCTCCACGCCAGCTGGTAAGATGGTCTTGCAAATCTTTGCGGCTTTAGCGGAATACGACCGGGAGAGTATTCTGGAAAAGACACGTGCGGGTCAGCTGCTGGCCAAAGCGAAGGGCAAACACATCGGTCGACCTAGTGGCATTGATCCCGAAAAGTTTAAGAAGGTGAAAAAAGCGTTTGAACGTGGATTATCAGTTTCGGAGATTGTAAACCTCACTGGAATTAGTATGTCCAGTGTCAAGCGATACCGGAAATTGATTTAATCAAAGAAAGGGACGTTTAGATGCCGAATCAGTAACATAGAATTCTATCTGATTTGAATTGCCTTGTTGAGGTTGAGGTGATTTGAACATTCAGAAAGCAAGTTCAGTTAGCTTCACTTCTTTTTAATTAACTATATCACCTGCGAATACCATAACTTCCCATAGTTTTACATTTCAGAAAATTTACCCACCCTGTATGAATACAAGTGCTCACAATAAATTAGTCTCTTTTATCTGGTCCATTGCTGATGATTGTCTGCGCGATGTGTATGTGCGGGGTAAATACCGGGATGTCATCCTGCCGATGGTGGTGCTGCGCCGATTGGATGCTCTGCTCGAACCGAGTAAGGACGAGGTAATGGAAGAAGTACGGTTTCAGCGTGTGGAAGCCGGTTTTACCGAACTGGATGATAATGGTTTGCGGGCGGCATCGGGCTTCGTTTTTTATAACACCAGCGTCTGGACGCTGCAAAGATTGCACGACACAGCCACCAATAACCAACAATTACTGGAAGCCAACTTCACGGATTACCTGGACGGCTTCAGTGATAATGTGAAAGAGATTATTCGCAAGTTTAATCTCAAAAGTCAGGTCAAGCACATGGCCAACAAGGACGTGCTGCTCGATGTACTCGAAAAATTCACGTCGCCCTATATCAATCTTACTCCCCATGAAAAACAGGATCCGGAAGGCCGTAAACTCCCGGCTTTGTCGAACCTGGGGATGGGTTATGTGTTCGAGGAGTTAATTCGCAAATTCAACGAAGAGAACAATGAAGAAGCGGGCGAACACTTTACGCCCCGCGAGGTCATTGACCTGATGACACACTTGATTTTTGAGCCGATTAAAGACCGGCTGCCGCCCGTTATGACCATCTATGATCCGGCCTGTGGATCGGGTGGGATGCTAACCGAATCGCAGAATTTCATCAAAGACGAAGAAGGGATGATCCGCGCTACGGGCGATGTGTATCTGTTCGGCAAGGAAATCAACGACGAAACCTACGCCATTTGCAAGTCGGATATGATGATTAAAGGCAACGATCCCGAAAACATCAAAAACGGCTCGACGCTTTCAACCGACGAGTTTGCTGGCCGTCAGTTTGATTTTATGCTCTCCAACCCGCCTTACGGTAAGTCGTGGGCCAGTGAGGTTAAATACATTAAAGATGGTAACGACGTGATCGACCCGCGTTTCCGCATCAAGCTCAAAAATTATTGGGGTGAAGAGGAAGACGCCGACGCCATTCCGCGGTCGAGCGATGGGCAGTTGCTGTTTTTGATGGAAATGGTTAATAAACTTAAACCGTTAACGGCGGCTCCGGCCGGCTCCCGGATTGCCTCAGTTCACAACGGTTCCAGTCTGTTTACGGGCGATGCCGGGGGCGGAGAAAGCAACATCCGGCGCTACCTGATCGAAAATGATTTGCTCGAAGCCATCATTCAATTGCCCAATAACCTGTTTTATAACACCGGTATTACGACCTACATCTGGTTGTTGAGTAACGGCAAAACCGCCCCCCGTCGGGGTAAAGTGCAGCTCATCGACGCTGGTCCGCTGTATCGCAAACTACGGAAGAATCTCGGGGCAAAAAATTGTGAACTGGCTCCTGAGCACATCAATGAAATCCTGCAAGCGTATTTACAGCTTTCGAACATTGAACGCACTGGCGATGAGGGTTTGGCTAGTCGGGTGTTCGACAACCCGGATTTTGGCTATTATAAAGTGACCATCGAGCGGCCCAAACGCCTGAAAGCCCAGTTTAGCGCCGAACGGATTGTCGAATTACGCTTTGACAGCAAACTCCGCGAACCGATGGCCTGGGCGTGGGAAACCTACGGCGACCGGGTGTATACGGACCTGCCCGCCCTGGAAAAAGACCTGATCGACTGGTGCGAAAAACAGGACCTGAACCTGGCCCGGAAACAGCAAGAAGCCCTGTTAAAGCCCGACAACTGGCTGAAACAGCAGGTGTTGATGAATACCGCCACCAAACTGATGCGCGCCATCGGCACCGACGAATACCGCAATTTCAATGTCTTTGCCCGGGAGGTCGAACTGGAACTGAAGGCGCTGGGCGTCAAACTGTCGGCTTCCGAAAAGAAACAGATTCTGGATGCCGTCAGCTGGTACGATGCCGACGCCGAAAAGGTGGTGAAAGGCACCATCAAGCTCAAAGGCGATAAACTGAACGAGCTGCTGACGCACCTTAATTGTACCGAAGCCCAATTGCCTGATTTTGGCTATTATGCGACGGAAAAACCGGGTGAATACCTCGAATACGAAACTGAATCAGACCTGCGCGATACAGAAAACGTACCGCTCAAAGACGAAATCTACGCGTATTTTCTGCGCGAGGTGAAACCGCACGTGGGAGAAGCCTGGATTAATCTCAACGCCACCAAGATTGGTTACGAAATCAGCTTTAACAAATACTTCTACCGCCATAAACCGCTACGGACTCTGGAGGAAGTGAGTGCCGATATTCTGCAACTGGAAGAAGAAAGTGAAGGGCTGATTAAAAATATCCTTTCTCTGGTTTGATCGGCATGATGAACGTACAAGCGCAGTTTAGCCATGTCATTACGCTGATCCAGGAAGCCCGGCAACGGGCTTTTCAGGCGGTTAACAGCGAACTGGTGATGCTCTATTGGACCATTGGTGAATATGTGCACCAACAGGTAACCAGCAACGCCTGGGGTAAATCCGTCGTAAAAGAGCTGGCTGATTTCATCCAGCAATCCGAGCCCAACGTGAAAGGCTTTTCGTCCCAAAACTTGTGGAGGATGAAACAGTTTTATGAGACCTATAAGGACTACCCAAAACTCTCGGCACTGCTGAGAGAAATTACCTGGACCAACCATACCCTTATATTTTCGGGTACCAAATCGGCGGAGGAACGGGAGTTCTATCTCCAGTTAGCCGTCAAAGAACGGCTTTCCTCCCGGGAGTTGGAGCGGCAAATTGACTCGTCGTATTATGAACGGGTAAAGCTGGCCGACGCGAAGCTTGCTCCGCTCGTAAAGATCTTACCGCAGGATGTAACCTCGCATTTCAAAGACACCTACGTTCTGGAAATGCTGAACCTACCGGAAACCCATCTGGAACGCGACCTCAAACACCAGATTAGCCGCAACATCAGCAAATTTCTCATTGAGTTTGGACGAGACTTTGCCTTTATGGGCGAAGAATACCCTTTGCAGGTTGGTAATCAGGACTTTGCCATTGATTTGCTATTCTATAACCGAAGTCTGAATTGCCTGGTGGCGATTGAGTTGAAAATTGAGAAGTTCAAACCCGAACACCTCGGACAGCTTAATTTCTATCTGGAAGCACTCGACCGCGACATCAAAAAGCCCCACGAAAACCCTTCGATCGGCATTTTGCTCTGTAAGGGCAAAGACGATACCGTAGTAGAATATGCCCTGAGCCGGACACTCTCGCCAACGCTCGTGGCCGATTATGAAACCAAACTCCCCAGCAAACAACTCCTGCAAGCGAAATGGCAGGAAATTGTAGATTCTTTAGAACCCGACACCCATGATTGATACCGTTGAAAGCAAGACGAACGAAACGCTGAAACATAACCGATACGCCGACTACAAAGATTCTGGTGTAGACTGGCTGGGCGAAATTCCGGCGCATTGGGATGTAGTGAAATTGAAATACATTTTCCAAGAGAAAAAACATAAAGCAAACCAATTCCTGCAATGCGGGTCTATAAGTTTTGGAAAAGTGGTCATCAAAGACGATGAAAAAATTCCTGATTCAACAAGGGCATCATACCAGGAAGTATTAAGCGGAGAGTTTCTAATTAACCCACTTAATCTGAATTATGACTTAATAAGCCTAAGAATAGCTTTGTCATACATAGACGTTGTGGTAAGCCCAGGTTATATTGTACTTAGGAATATTGCCGAACTTAATCGGCAATATTTTAAGTTTCTTTTGCATCGTTATGATGTAGCTTATATGAAGTTACTTGGATCAGGAGTGAGGCAAACAATTAGTTTCAATCATATCGCAAATAGCCTGTTAATACTTCCCCCCCTCGCTGAACAAACCCGAATTGCCGACTTTTTAGACCGAAAAACCGCCCAGATCGACCAGGCCATTGCCCAGAAAGAACGTCTGATCGAGTTGCTCAACGAACGGCGGCAGGTGATGATTCATCAAGCCGTTACGCGGGGATTGAATCCGGATGTGCCAATGGAGGATTCCGGTATTGAGTGGATAGGGGAGATTCCGGCACATTGGAAAGTAGCTCCTCTGACAAAATATGCCTCTAGAGTTGATTATAGAGGAAAAACGCCTGAAAAAGTTGAATCAGGGATTTTCCTTGTTACAACTAAAAATATTAAAGAAGGCAAAATTGATTACGAAATTTCAAAGGAATATGTACTAGATAGTCAATACAAGGAAATAATGTCAAGGGGACTTCCTAAAATAGGAGATATTCTTTTTACAATGGAAGCTCCTTTAGGTATGTCTGCGGTAGTTGATGATCCAACAATCGCTATTGCTCAGCGTATAATAAAGTTCCAATTTAACGAATTTGAATTTAATTCTGAGTTCGTAAATTTTTCAATTCAATCTGAATACTTTCAGATTCATTTGCAACGGGAAGGCACAGGTTCAACAGCAATTGGTATAAAGGCAAGTAAATTACATAAGCTGAGATTACTAAAACCAGATATTGATGAACAAGTAAAAATTGCTAAATATTTAAACCAGAAATCAGCACAATCTGTGCAAGCAATTATGCAACAACGAATTTCAATCCAAAAACTACAAGAACTCAAATCCACTCTCATCAACTCGGCCGTAACGGGCAAAATCAAGGTATAAGACCATGCCCAGCCAGACCAACGAACAAGCCCTCGAAGCCGCCATCGAGAAACAACTAACCGGCATTACCCGCGAAGACGTTCAAGCGGAAACCGTCGCCGAAACCGCTCCGCACTACCGGGCGGGCAACGGCTACTGGCTGGGCGAACCTACCGATTTCAACGCCGACTACGCCATCGACACCCGGCGCTTCTGGCATTTTCTGACCACCACCCAACCCGACGAACTGGCCAAACTCCAGACCCAGCCCCAGTGGGAGTTGCTGATCCTGCAAAAAGTGGATCGGCTGATCAAAAAATACGGCATTCTGTATCTGTTCCGCAAAGGCCTGGAAATAGATGATGCCAAATTTACGATGCTGTATGTGCCACCCCTGGCATCGAGTAGTCAGACAGTGAAAGAAGCCTTCGGGCGCAACGAATTCAGTGTGACGCGGCAACTGCGGTATTCTGCCGCCAATCCCCGCGAAGAACTGGATATGGTGATCTTTATCAACGGTTTGCCCGTGGCTACGATGGAGCTAAAGAACCAGTGGACGGGGCAAAATGCGCGGGTACACGGCATCAAGCAATACAAATGGGATCGCGACGCCACCCAGCCGCTGTTACAGTTTGGCCGGTGCGTGGTCCATTTTGCCGTCGATCCCGATGAGATTTTCATGGCAACCCGGCTGAGTGGGAAAGACACCTATTTTCTGCCGTTCAACAAGGGCGACAAAAATCATGGCGCCGGCAATCCACCCAATGCTTTCGGCCATAAAACCGCCTACCTCTGGGAAGAGGTGTTGACCCGGCAAAACCTGAGTACGATTATCCAGCACTTTGTTACCCTCGACGGCAAAGCCACCGATCCGCTGTCGAAGCGAAACCTGCTGTTTCCGCGCTATCACCAGTGGGATGTTGTTCGACGCCTGTTGACGCATACGGGCCGCAACGGCGTGGGGCAAACCTATCTGATTCAGCATTCGGCGGGTTCGGGCAAGTCCAACTCCATCACCTGGGCGGCTTTCCAATTGATCGAAGCCTATCCCGAGTCGGAAACCACACCGGGACACCGGGGCATCACCCACCCGCTGTTCGACTCGGTCATAGTGGTCACCGACCGCCGGTTGCTCGACCGGCAGATTCGGGACAATATCAAAGAATTTTCGCAGGTCAAAAACATTGTGGCTCCGGCGTTTAGCTCCCAGGAGTTACGCACGGCGTTAGAAGGTGGCAAAAAGATCATCATCACCACCATTCAGAAATTCCCGTTCATCATCGACGGTATTGCCGACCTGAGCGACAAACGGTTTGCGGTCATCATCGACGAAGCCCACAGTTCGCAGAGTGGTTCGGCCCACGACAGCATGAACAACGCGATGGGCAAAGCCAAAGCGGACAATAACGACGAAGAGACCGACGCTCAGGATCTGATCCTGGCCGCCATGCAGGCCCGGAAAATGCGCGGCAATGCGTCTTATTTCGCCTTTACGGCCACCCCCAAGCCCAACACCCTCGAAAAGTTTGGCACAAAGCAGGCCGACGGCAAATTCGCTCCGTTTCATTTATACTCCATGAAACAGGCCATCGAGGAAGGTTTCATTCTGGATGTCCTGGCCAATTATACGACGTACAAGAGTTACTACGAGATTGAGAAATCGATCGAAGAAAATCCGCTTTTCGATACCCAGAAGGCCCAGAAAAAGCTACGAAGCTACGTCGAACAGCACCGGCAAACCATTCATACCAAGGCGGAGATTATGCTGGACCACTTCACGACGCAGGTGGTCAGTACCAAAAAACTCAAGGGTAAAGCCAAAGGCATGGTAGTTACGCAGAGCATTGAATCGGCTATTCGGTATTTTCTGGCCATCCGCACCATCCTGGCCGATAAAAATGCCGCCTTCAAAGCTGTTATTGCTTTTTCAGGGAAGAAAACTGTCGATGGCATCGAGCATACGGAAGCCAGCCTGAACGGATTTGCGGAGACTGAAACCAAGGATCAGTTTGACACGGACGAATACCGGCTGTTGGTCGTGGCTAACAAATACCTGACGGGTTTCGACCAACCCAAACTCTCGGCCATGTACGTCGACAAGAAATTGCAGGGTGTGCTGGCCGTCCAGGCGTTGTCGCGGCTGAACCGGGCAGCCAATGCGCTGGGCAAGAAAACGGAGGATTTGTTTATACTGGATTTCTTCAATACCGTCGATGACATCAAGTCCGCATTCGATCCGTTTTATACGGCGACCTCGTTGAGCAGTGCCACCGACGTCAACGTGCTTCACGAGTTAAAAGCCCAGCTGGACGACGTGGGGGTCTATGAATGGGCCGAAGTGGAGGATTTTGTCGCCAAATATTTCCGGGGAGTTGATGCTCAGCAGCTCAGTCCGATTATCGATGTAGCCGCCGAGCGGTTCAGTAGCGAGCTTGGGTTGGAAGACAATGACAAGGCCGACTTTAAAATCAAAGCCAAGCAGTTCGTCAAAATTTACGGACAAATGGCGTCCATTCTGCCGTTTGAAGTGGTGAACTGGGAAAAGCTATTCTGGTTTTTAAAGTTTCTGATTCCCAAGCTGATCGTCCGCGACCCGCAGGGTGATGCGCTGGATGAGTTGCTCCAGTCGGTCGATCTGTCTACGTATGGTCTGGAACGCACCAAACTGGGCCATACCATTGGCCTCGATGATTCCGAAACCGAAGTAGACCCACAAAACCCAAATCCGCGTGGAGCCCACGGTAGCGATGCCGAGCACGACCCGTTGGACCTGATCATTAACAGCTTTAACGAACGACATTTTCAGGGTTGGAGTGCTACGCCCGAAGAGCAGCGTGTAAAGTTTGTGAGCATTTTAAAGTATGTCCAGCAACAACCGAACTACCAGACGCATGTTGTAAACAATTCCGATATTCAAAACCGGGAGATTGCACTGCAAAAAATGATTAATGATGCCGTCAACCAACAGCGAAAATCAGAGCTAGAGCTTTACAAGCTTTACTCGCAGGACTCGGCTTTCAAGCAGGCGATGCAGGATACGATTCGGAGGATGTTGAGTATATAAATATTTGCAATAAAAAAGCAAACCTTCATTTAATTATTATGACTTTGTAGTTAAAATATATAATTTAAAAATAAAACAGTGTTGTTATAATTTATAATTGTAAAGAATGTATATTAATTTAATATATAAACAATAATATCGTATAGACATTGAATTGTCAAGCTAAATTTCCTTCCAATTAATTCTGCGAATATTGAAACAAATGGATACCTATACTAACTTAGAGAAACTAACTAATGAAATAAAAGCCATCATAGCGGCTATTGCTGAAATCAAATTAAAGATAGGTGATAAGCCTCCGCATTATAGACTCATTGATAAACAATATATTGAATTGCATAAGGAACTCACTAAATTGCAAAGGAAACTACTTAGAATGCATTCGAAAGTTTCTTTAATAAAAAATCAAAATCAGATCCCGCTAAATAAGTCTGATTTCTATGGCTTGATTAGCTTCGAACTTTCTAAGATGAAGACCATTAAATTTGTGTCACTTGAGGAATTCGAAAATAAAATAGAAAGTATATACTTATTAATCGATAGACAACTAAAAGAAAATGATGAATTGTACACAACTGAAAGAAAATTGAAAGATAATTCAAGAAAAGAACTCTTTGAACTGCAAAATAAAATTTCAAAGTTTCAAGTTGCATTAAGAAAAACGTATTTTAGTAATAATGAGGTTAACATTTTAATTGGACTATGGGAAGTAGTATTTGAAAATGGATATATTGTGTGGCGCTGCGCTGGTCAACCATGTCGTTTTGATATACCTTCCTCCCGGCAATGGTATAATAAACTTAAGAATGTATTGAGCTATATAACTCATAAGCGGTTAACAATCTTATTAAATTATAATAAAAACCAAATTGTTAGTGTAAATGGTTTTGGAGAGCTCTCGCGATATTTTGAACACTTAGAAATTGATCGATTACTTTCTCAATATGATTTGGGTGACGCAGCAAGCTTTTCTCAAAAAATTCTAAACCGGCTTGAAAATCACCACACTGCTAATCTTTATCAATTAAATAGTAAAAGCTTATACTTAAAATTTTTATTAAATAAGCAAGAACCTAATTACAAAATAATACCTGCTTCTGAAAAAAGGACTTTCCGAAGTAACGATACAATTGTTGAAGAAGATGCATTTTTATTCAGCTTTAAATTGAATAACATATCTTATATTATCTGGGAAAATGTTGAAGAGAGACGAGCAACCCATGTTTTTAGATGTGATTTCGAAAAATACGAAATCGCTCTTCAAAAGGTATACGACTACATTGTTAGCCCAGGAATTGTAAACAAAAGAGAAATCCTTCATATAGGAGTGATTAGCTATTTTAATGACATACTAATTTACTGTGGTTCAATCAACCATACGCTGATTGATGAGTGGAAAGATAAAGTAATGCAAATTTGCCAATAAATATGCCAAATGATTATTTATAAATCTATTTAACAACAAATATATATTAGCTCACTTTCAATAGACCAGCAGTTCAGAGTCATGGCTCATATGGCTAATTGGGCATTGATGTTGAACCGATTAGCAAAATGACCAAATAATATTTCCCAACACCTTCTTAATTATTAGTTTAATTTTATGGGCCTTCGCATTGTTATCTTCGTATTGATTATAATTGGTTTAATTGCCCTAGTTATTCCTGAAGTAATTTATAAAAATCAGAGTGAAAGCACATCCTTTGGAAGCGTTGGTAATGGAAAGCTTCTAAAACCATTTCTCGTTCCATTTGCCGGGAAAAACTTCCGTCATTTTAGTTTCGTCAGTTATTACATAATGGACAATGGCTATACACATTCTAAGGTCGGCAAGACCATAATCGATGCTTATAGCCATTGCGAAGAAACATGCACTGGTAAGTCATTTCAATTGATGGAATGTTCGAACAAAGATGGTGGAGAAATGCTGTTACACTATACACACCAGAATGGCCTGAGTGCCGATTTTATGGTGCCTACTATGCCATCTTCTCTGGGAAATTCACTCTCAAGCCAGCTTGGATTATGGTATTACTTACTATCGTTTTCAGCCAAGGGAAAGCTGAAAATAGATAAAAAAATTACCATAGATTTCGAAACTATGGGCAAACATTTGTTAGCCTTGAATGGAATGGCGAAGAAGAATGGTTTAAGAATTAAAAAAGTTATTTTTAATACGGGTCTCCAACCGCTGCTGTTTAAGTCAGACAGTGGGAGACAACTAAAATCAAAAGGGATCTATTTCGTTAGAGCACTGTCTCCGAGTACGAATAACGCTCATGACGACCATTATCACGTCGATTTTGAAATCATTTGAGATTGTGGCGTCTTTTCTAAAAATTAGACAAAAAAGAAGGGAAAAATAAAGACAAATAGGTTAACATAATTAAATTTATATAACAGCAAACAATGTGCATAAAATAGTGATTTATAAAATAAATTAAGCAGTTTTTATGTCCAATCGTTGTGCACTCATGGCAAAAAATTTATTGCCTCTACGGGTTCGATAACCCATAGAATTTAAACGCTCAGCGACAGCGGCATACGTGAGTCCTTCTTTACGATACAAACGGACAAGTTCAGCCGCCTGCAAATTAGCCTGATGACTGCGCGCGTTCTGCTGACGAATCTCCAGGCCCTTTTGAGTAATGGCCGGTGTGATATTGGGCATGCCCAATTTATGCCCCTGGGCTTTCTTCGCCTGTAAAGCCGCCCGTGTCCTTTCCCCAATCAGTTCCCGTTCATGCTGGGCCAAAACCGCCATAATCCCCACCGTCAGTGTATTCGCATCGGGAATGTCGCAGGCTACAAAGTCCACCTCGGAATTACGCAGCGAAAAGATAAACGAGACATTTCGGCTGAGCCGGTCGAGTTTGGCAATCAGTAAGCGCGCTCGGTGTAGTTTGGCAAAAGCGATGGCGGCTGCTAGTTGCGGGCGATTGGCTTTCTTACCGGATTCCACTTCAATGAATTCGGGTAAGAGTTCATCTTCGGTTTTGAGGAATCGGTTTACAATTTCCCGTTGAGCCGAAAGGCCTAGGCCACTCTTCCCCTGGCCAGCCGTTGAGACCCGGTAGTACGGTACATACTTCATACCTTATATATAGGGATTGGAATGGGGAGAAAAAATGAAGCACATCTTCCCCTTTCCGACAAAGTTTGACTCTTAAAGGTGTTCCACGGATAAAAGTAGGGAAAATTTCGAGTTTATAACGTTTTCGCATCGTCCGTTTTTAAAATGTTACAAGCCCTTATATGTCCCTATTCGGTAACTTTTGAAATTAAGGTTTTCGAACTCAATTAAAAAACAGATCACTTTCCCAACCGTCTGCCGTTGTGAATCTGTTTTTATAGCAAATTCGGTATGAACACCTCACCTAAAATGGCAAGTCAATCCCGGGCGGAAGCTTTCCTGTTCCTCCATCAACAAGCAGGTTTATTTGTCATTCCCAATTCCTGGGATGCAGGCTCTGCGCGCGTTTTGGAAAGTCTGGGATTTGCGGCACTGGCCACTACCAGTGCCGGTCTGGCTTACTCTTTTGGCAAACCCGACGGTCACGCGTCCATCACGCGCGATGAAACCTTGCTAAATGCACGAAGTATAATCCAGGCTACTCTGATACCAGTTTCAGCAGATCTGGAAAATGGCTACGGGGATGAACCCACCACCTGCGCTGAAACAATTATTCTGGCTGCCCAAGCCGGTTTGGCAGGCGGTTCCATCGAAGATGCAACCGGAAAGCCGGACCGGCCGATCTACCCCTTTGATCTCGCGGTGGAACGAGTGAAGGCGGCTGTGGAAGCAGCTCGGAATGTACCAACTCCCTTTATGTTGACCGCGCGCGCTGAAAACCTGATTTATGGCCGGCCAGATTTGAACGATACCATCAGACGGCTGGTTGCCTTTGCCGATGCCGGGGCCGACGTGTTGTTTGCGCCCGGTCTGAAAACCCGGCAGGAAATAGAAACTGTCGTCAAAGCCGTGGCTCCGCGCCCCGTTAATGTGGTGATGGGTCTTTCCGGTGGAGGATTTTCACTGACTATGCTGGAGGATCTGGGTGTAAAACGGGTCAGCCTGGGCTCGTCACTGGTGCGGGCAGCTTATGGGGCATTCTACAGGGCTATGGATGAAATCCGTCAACAGGGTACATTTGGCTTTGCGGCCGAAGCAATCCCGTACGCTGAACTGAATCGGCTTTTTCAGCACCCGCTACGCTAAAGGCATTCCCAAAACCGCTTTCCCTGATACATCTCCTTTCCATTATATAGGGATTCCCAACCTCCCTCCTGCCCTTTCTCAAAAATAGCAGTTATCGACTCATTTGTGACAGCCCTTTCAAGCGATGAAGCCGACCTTTGATTCATTCAAACGGACACAAAAATTAAACGTCATACGTCATGAAAACGCTCATCAAATCCCTGCTCGTTGCCTTTACCCTAACTGTCGTTACCTTTTCTGCTTCGATCGCTGAAAGCAATAAACCCATTGGAAAGCCCAAGAATGCAGCCACTTTCAAAAGCAGCATGTACACCAATAATGAAGGCAAGGTTCAGATTGCCGTCAAGAAACAAACCGGTGGTACGGTCGAAGTACGACTGACCAACAGCGCGGGGAAAGAGTATTTCTTTCAGCAAGTTGGCAAACGCCAGGAAGCAGCCCGGCTGAGTCTGGATGTCAGCGCCCTGCCTGACGGAGTGTACCAGGTCGAAATCAGCAATGGGGTAGAAACTACCATGAAGGAAGTAACGCTGGCCACCCAGCAGTCTAAGCCGCAGGCAACTACCCGGTTGGTCGCTGTGAATTGAGCTTTGCCCTAACTATATTACACGACAAAACCGACTTTGAATGAGTCGGTTTTGTCGTGTAATAACAATACGAAGCGGTTTTACTTTTTGCTACAAAGATTTTCATAACTACCCTACTCCCGATATTTTCGTTTCTCCCGCTCTATCTTTTCAAAGACCGCTTCAATCATCCAGTCATGGGTGCTTACGCCCAATTTGGGGCTAGCCAGCTTACGGGGCCGTTTCGCACGTAAGCCTTCGATCGTTTTCAGCACATCGGCCGTCAGACGCAAGTTAAAGTACTTCACCGCATCACCCGGTTCTTCAACTTGCTTTGTCGGGCTGCCGCCTTTTAGGATAACAGCTTCGATCTCGGCTTCAGTAGCCGGTTTTTTACGCGGTGGTGGAAGTGTTGCTGCCATTGATGATGTGGTTAAAAAGTGCTTCTATTTCTACAACTGCTTTCTTATCGGGGTCGGGGGCCTCGAAAACTGCCAGCCCCACTCCTGCCGCATTGCTGACGGCTTTCCGGTTACTGATCGGAAACGGTAAAAAGGTGAGCTGTTCAAACCCGTTCAGAGCTTCTGCCACCTCCCGGTTATCAGCGCTCCGAATGTCGGCGCGGCTGAGGAACGTATAGACAATCAGTGGAACGGCGCGAATAGACTGTATTTCATCAATGAGTGGCAACACCTTGTTGATCGTCCACAAGTCAAAACTACGCGGCACGAACGGGATCATGGCAATGTCAGCTACCGTTAAAGCCGCGCGCTGGCTGGTAGTGTCCCTCCCGCCGGTGTCGATCACGATGTGATCATATTTCGATTTCAGGGATTCGACCTGTTTACGCAGATTTAGACCGGTCATGTTGACCAGTGTGTATCCTGTGTTGCCAAGCGTTTGCTCCCGCCAAGCGGTAAAATCTGAAACGGTTTCCTGATCATCGCCATCGATCAGCAATACATCATGGCCCTGTTTGTGGAGCCAGGCGGCCATATTCGCGGCTATGGTGGATTTACCAACTCCGCCCTTTATGGAATTAAATGAAATGACCACGTTGGATCTGGATTAAGATGTGGTTACAGATTCGTAAATTTATTTAAAAATTTATCAAAAACCAGTACTGGTTAATAATCTATTTTTACATCTGTAAATGATCTAAAAATAAATGTATTCTTGTATTAAGAATTTATAAAAAAATAGATGTAAAAACAGATTGATTTTTGAATCTAAAATTAATTTAGAAATTAATCTATTTTTACATCTATTTCTTTATAGTAATTTCCTTATATCCAACTAATTACCTGAATTTTGTCGACACAAAATACTATCAATCAATTCAGTTAAATATTATCTACATATTCTTTTCAATAAATTTTGCAAATTAAGGCTGTACTATCGCTTTTTCTACTTACTTGATAATACACATTTTTTCAATATCTAAAATCGGTTGTCTTTCCGCAGTGATAGTGAATCCTAGCTCAGCCGCTGTTGCCATCATCCCAAACACCACAATCCGGCTTGGGTAAACAGAGGAGGGATTGTTGCCGACCTACCAGCTTCAAACCGCTTTCACCTGGGCGGACGATGGAAACCAGGAACAGGCAATGGTGGATTTTAGCGGCTAACTAGCCAGAATATGGTATTTTGTCGCACGAATCCAGGTAGTCTTACAGAACGCAATGCGTTTCGTAGTTAAAAGGGTGTAAAGCTTAAATGATTGATACGAAGATGATACCATTCCCAGATAATACCTTGCTGGATGACCTCCGAAGTTTGGTCGATCAGTCCCGGCGTCGCGTGGCCACCGTCATCAATGCGGAGATTACGCAGTTGTACTGGGCGATGGGTAAACGGATTTTAGAAACCGTGTTAGCGGAAGGCCGGGCGGATTATGGGAAACAGGTTATACGCATGCTGAGTAAACAGTTGACGGTTGAGTTTGGGAAAGGTTTCAGTCTTACCAATCTGACGAATTCCGTGGAACTGGCCCGGCAATTTCCTGAATTAGCAATTATTCAGACACTGTCTGAACAATTGACCTGGTCTCATCTGATTACCTTGATTTACATCAAAGATGCCTTAAAACGGAATTTCTACATGGAAATCTGCCGGCTGGAACGGTGGAGCGTTCGCACCCTCAAGGAGAAGATAGACGGTATGCTGTATGAACGGACTGCCATTTCCCGTAAACCCGAAGAAACCATCCGGCAGGACCTCCAACAACTGCGCGACGAAAATCGAATCAGTCCGGATCTGATCTTTCGCGATCCCTACGTTTTGGATTTTTTAGGATTAGAAAATACCTATTCAGAGCTGGAACTGGAAGATGCCATTCTTTCAGAACTCGAGCGCTTTATTGGTGAACTAGGAAGCGATTTTGCATTTCTGGCACGTCAGAAGAGACTAGTCATCGATGGCGAAGACTACCGAATTGATTTGCTCTTTTATCACCGACGGCTCCGGCGACTGGTAGCCATCGACCTGAAATTAGGGCGGTTCAAAGCCGCTTACAAAGGGCAAATGGAATTGTACCTGAACTGGCTTCGGAAATATGAAGTGCTGGAAGGGGAGGAGTCTCCCATTGGTTTGATCCTTTGTGCAGAGAAATCCACGGAACACATTGAACTGATGGAACTGGATAAAAGTGACATTCGGGTTGCTGAATACCTGACTAATCAATTGCCCAAAGCGGTTTTGCAACAGAAGCTTCACCAGGCCATTGAGCAGGCTCACAAGCGATTTTTAAATCCTGACTGACCCTTGAAGTTACTATGAACAAGTCACAGAAAGATAAGGCGGTTCTGAAACAAACTCCGCTAACCGAGCAGGAAATTGATCGGCTGGAAAATTATCCCAAAGCGGAGCGGGTTAATCTGGCAACTCTAATTGCTAAACGTCGACGTCAAGCGGAAACAGTCGCAAAAACTGCTTAATCAAAAATTTACCGCATTGATAAGCATCATTATCTCATGACTGAAGCAAAGTTGTTGAAACAGCAGGGGATAAGGACGCCGGAGAAAATGATCACTCCTCTGTCGCCTTTTTCTCCTCTGGTGAGATAGCCACGCCTTTCAGCCGCAGCCATCGGTAAAGCGTCTGCTTGCTACGAATACCCAGTTGCGCCATAATCATCGCCGGACTGTTGCCGTCCAGGTACAACGTCTTGGCGGCAACAGCTTTCACTTCAGCCGTTTTACTCAAACCTTTGGGTCGCCCACCGACCCGGCCACGCGCACGGGCCGAAGCCAGACCGGCCATCGTGTTCTCCAGCTTGATCTCCCGCTCGAATTCATCGAAAGCGCCGATGATGCTCACAAAGAAGCGTCCCATCGCAGAGGAGGTGTCGATATTTTGGGACAGGCAAATGAAAGTGGCCTGCTTTTCCCGGATTTGATTCAGCAGATCGATCAGACCCGTCAGCGACCGGCTGAGCCGGGAGAACTTCCAGACGATGACGATATCTTCCTCCCGGAGAAGTTCAAGCATCTTCTGCAACTGGGGCCGATCGGTGCTCTTGCCGGAAGCCTTGTCAATAAAAATCTTCTTGCAACCTGCCTTCTTTAAAGCGTCAAGTTGCAGATCGGGGTTCTGATCAATGGAGCTGACGCGTCCGTAGCCGATAACCATGTCTAAAGTTTGATTTAACGTTTTGAAATGCAATATATCAAACTTTGATTCATCGCACGAGTTTATCAAACCAAAATAGGGCAGAAGCGGGGGTTTTTCCGAATTTGATGTAGAGTTTGATTAAACGGTCGTTTTTTCAAACCGAAGACGCGGTAATAGGCGATGACTGATTTATTAAAATATTGGGAAAAGTTGAAGCTAATGTAAATTATTATAAGTAGTTCGACTCAATTATTTTAGATTAAAGGGACTGAACTTGATACTCAACTGTTGGCCCACATTGGCCAGGCATTGATGAACGGCATAAAACAAGGTTTCTTTTTCGGCGTAATCCTGAGGCCGAAGCCATTCGGTTTTCAGTTTACGCCACAGCGTTTCGGCCAAGTTTAAATGGGGCGAATAAGGCGGCAAAAACAAAATAAACAACCCGCGCTGCTGCCAGTATCTCAACCGCTGCTGGATCAGTTGACCCGTATGAATGCGAGCACAATCTAAAACGACTACCGTTTCTTTATGAATCGTAAACGACAAGTTTTCCAACTCCTGCATCACAAACTGCGCATTGATGGACTGGACACTTGTCGCCCAATGGCATTGATTCGTGCGGCTAATGAGCCCCCAGCAATTGATCTTGTACCCTTTCTGAGCCAGAACACAAACCCGTTCACCGGCAAACTGCCAACCATAGGGAACATACCCTTCACTACTGACCTGGCTCTCATCTCCATAAAAAAGATCGATTTTTCCTTGCTGGGCCAATTTCTCCAGCATAGCCAGTCGCTCAAGTCGATCCTGATAAACCAGCGGGCAAGGTTGTCCCTTTACTCGCTTACGAATCCGTTTGTATCGTCCACCATGGCTTTTAAAAAACGCCGGAAGGCATCACGACCAATCGATTTGCCTTGCTGGCTTTCCCACTCGGCTTTAGCCGTTTGGAGTTTCTGGCGATTAGCTTTGATCAACGCAAGGGCATTTTGTTGTTCTTGTTCACTAAAAATGACGGCCTTACGACCTCGTCCCGGTTTGGTGAGTAAACCGGCAATACCATCAGTTTTGTACCGATTGAGCCAATTATTGACGCTCATCTCGCACATGTTGACAATGCTGGCGACTTCTTTCGACTTACGGCCTTCGGCTTTGAGTAACACTAGCTGGCATCGCATGCGGACCGCATGGCGCTTATCGGTACGGAACCGTTTGTCTAATTCGGCTTTTGCTTTTTCGTCCAAGAGTGGTGTATTGACGCGTCCCATGAACGAAAATACAATAATCTAAACTAATTACCAGTAAGCACTTAGCTTTTAATAGTTAAGATTCTCCGGCGGTTTTTTCACCGGAAAAGTACTGTTCAGGTTGTTTGAATAATACGTTAAATGACGTCATACTGCCGTAAATCCGGGTAATGTATTGTTGTATGTTGACCTTTTCTTCATCATCGATCGAACTGGCGTTGATGCGTTGTTCCAGTACCCGCAACCGGTCGCGCATCATCACGATTTTGTGAAAGAACGCATCAATCGGTATTTCCTTCGACGCCAGATCCGTTCGACCCGGTTTTAAAATCATCTTCCCCCCTTTCCATTTATCGCCCAGCGGCACAATTTCCGAAACATCCGCCCATTTTTGCAGGATTCGGGAAAGGGACTGCTCCACGTCAAACAGGCTCACCAGATCGCTGTCCAGCTCCACCAGCTCGATCACCTCCAGTGGCGTGGTCAACTTTACTATTTTGACGCCGGATTCGACAAAAGTCACAACGTACCCGTTCGATTTTACATTAATTATCACACCGACACCAAATTCGGCGTGTCGCACCCGCGACCCAATTCCTAAAACAATATCCATAGAAAGTCTTTTTTGCATGGCTATACACAAACTACATACCAAAATAGTCAAGAATGAAGAGTTAAGAATGAAGAGTTGGCTGACGCAAGCTGAAACAAGTGCGTCAGCCAACTTTTAACTCTTAACTTTTAACTTTTAGCTCCCTTTGGGAGAAGGACTTTGCAGACGCAGGTGGATTTTGTCGTGACGGTGGTGGCTTCATCCATGAGTTCAAAACCGTCTTTGATACTCTGCCAAAGTGCGTCGCTGTGTTTGTGATCGTTGATGGTAACGATGAGTAAACCGTTCGCTTTGAGGTAGGTAGCAAACCGCTGGAGGGTCTTGAGCGGGTGTTTGCTGTAATAAATCGACTCATTGAAAACAATCATGTCAAATTGACCGGTCGGCACATATTTATCCATATCGGCCACCAGATAGGTACACTTTTCATCGGCCTGGGCCTGCGCATTTTTGATGGCGCTATCGGCGATATCGAAAGCCACAAACCGGCCGTAATTCTGGGTTTGCAGCCGTTGTTGCAAAAATCCTTCCCCACACCCAATTTCCAGAATCTCCGGCTGACCGGGTTTCAGAAATTTAATGTAGCCCACAATGACACTGAACCGGGCCAGTTCGTCGAGTCCCCTTAACCCATCCCACAAGCCTTTGTCATACTGATAATTCCAGCGGTCGCGGTCGATTCGAAGTATTTTACGTTTGAAAAATGAAGTGAGGGCTTGCATACGGTTTTGGATGGGTTCGGCAAAAAAAGGTAGGATTCAGTCTAATCAGCACGCTTTAACGACTCGTGCTGTCCTCAACAAATAACGTATCGGCCACATCCAAAGCGGCCGAATCCAGCGCCGTTCCGTCGGGCTCGGTGGGCAAAGCGCGTTCGAGCTGGCGTTTTTTGTTCCAGGGCGCGGTCGTTCGTCGTCCCATGTCGATGGCTACAAAAACAACAATGAGCGTAAAAATGAGGGCCGCGATAAACAGGATGCGACGGTTTTTATTCATGATTCTTTCAATTTTTTGGGCGAAACCAGATCCACCAGATGGCCCGTCCGACCGGATATGGCCGCCCAGTCCAGGTTCTCGAACTCGATGATGGCTACGGCTCCCTTGCTCATTGAACCCACATCCGCGTGTGTCAGGTACTCCGCAAAATAAGAAATATCGGGATTATGACCGAACAACATCACGGATTGGCAATTTTTATCCACGCCGTTAATGGCGGCAATATATGCTTTCGGACCACCATCGAACAGTTTTGGTTCCAATACCATCCGATCCGGATCAATATGGAACTGCTCGGCCATCACTTTCCCGGTATCCCGGGCGCGGTTGGCGGTGCTGCTGATCAGACAGTCCGGTTTTATGCCCTGCCCGGCTAGATGATGTCCGACGCGGGCGGCTGCCATAATGCCTTCCGGAACCAGATCGCGGTCGTGGTCACGCTGGAAACTCGCCCGATCTTCCGCTTTGGCGTGCCGGACGAGGTATAATGTTTTCTTCATGTGCTTAGGTTAAGCTAAGTCGTTTTTTTCCAAAACTACTAATTCTGTCGAAAAGACAACCAGTCAACTCGCCGAGTCTTTGGATTGTTGCTTAACCCGCCCCTGAAAATTTCGTATCTTTGTGTTTAGCCCTTTCGCTTTCGCCCCTAAATCCCCTAAAGGGGACTTATAGCATCCGGATTAAGCTGCGTCCGAGTCCCCTTTAGGGGATTTAGGGGCGAAAGCGAAAGGGCAAAGAATTATCCGATATAAATCCAGGTTTTTTAACGCCAAATTAAGAACCATACATGGCTCGCTACTGCGGCCATTCCGATCCATAATGAGTACGACACAAGAAATCAGCCGTCGCCGAACGTTTGCGATTATCAGTCACCCGGATGCCGGAAAGACGACATTGACCGAAAAACTGCTGCTTTTCGGCGGTGCCATCCAAACCGCCGGCGCCGTTAAGTCGAATAAAATCAAGAAGTCGGCCACCTCCGACTTTATGGAAATTGAAAAGCAACGCGGTATTTCGGTCGCCACGTCGGTGATGACGTTCGAGTATAAAGACCTCAAAATCAACATTCTCGATACGCCGGGTCACAAAGATTTCGCGGAAGATACGTACCGGACGTTGACGGCGGTCGACAGCGTTATCCTCGTCATCGACTGCGTGAAAGGTGTGGAAGAGCAAACCGAGCGGCTGATGGAAGTGTGCCGGATGCGCGATACGCCGGTGATCATTTTCATCAATAAACTCGACCGCGAAGGCCAGGACCCATTCGATTTGCTGGACGAACTGGAGTCCAAACTCAACCTTCGCGTCCGCCCGCTGACGTGGCCGGTCAACATGGGATCGGATTTTAAAGGCGTTTACAGTCTGTACGATAAAACAATGAATTTCTTCCGCGTCAACAAAACGAAAGTAGAAGAAGACATTCTCGAAATTGACATCAATACGCCGGTTCTGGAACAAAAAGTGGGTGAACGCGATGCCGAACAACTGCGCGAAGACGCCGAACTGATCGAAGGCATTTACGATCCTTTCGACCGGCAAACCTACCTGGAAGGCAAAGTGGCTCCGGTATTTTTCGGGTCGGCAGTCAACAACTTTGGGGTGAAGGAGTTGCTCGACACGTTCTGCAGCATTTCGCCCGAACCCATCGCCCGTGCCACCGACAAACGCGTTGTGTTTCCTGACGAACCAAAATTCACCGGTTTTGTCTTTAAAATTCACGCCAACCTCGACCCCCGCCACCGCGACCGGATCGCGTTTCTGCGCATTTGCTCGGGGGTTTTCGAACGGGGAAAATTCTATCACCACACCCGGCTCGACAAAGACGTGCGGTTTTCGAGTCCGTTTAGTTTCATGGCCGATAGCAAAAGCATTGTGGATGAGGGCTTTCCGGGCGACGTCGTCGGTTTGTACGACACTGGCTCCTTTAAAATCGGAGACACGCTGACCGAGGGCGAAGACATGCGCTACGTCGGCATTCCGAGTTTCTCGCCCGAGATTTTTAAGGAGTTGATCAATTCGGACCCGATGAAATCCAAGCAACTGGAAAAAGGGATTCAGCAGTTGACCGACGAGGGAGTGGCCCAGTTGTTTACGATGATGAGCGGAAACCGGAAAATAGTCGGAACCGTTGGGGAGCTTCAGTTCGACGTGATTCAGTACCGGCTCGAGCACGAATACGGGGCCAAATGCCGCTGGACGACCATGCCGGTTTCCAAAGCCTGCTGGCTGACGTCGGACGATAAGAAGAAACTGGACGAATTTATCCGGCTGAAGGGCCTGGCCATTGCCTACGACAAAGACGCCAACCCGGTTTTTCTGGCCGAATCGGACTGGATTCTGCGGATGAACATGCAGAACAATCCCGACATCAAGTTTCACTTTACCTCGGAATTTAAGACGGCAGTGGAAGCCTAACGTTCTCCACACTCACTTTCGCCTTTACACCATGTTCCAAAATACATCCGTTACCAATCGCTTTCTTCGTTACGTCCAAATTGATACCCAGTCCGATCCACGGTCAACCACCAATCCTTCGACTGAAAAACAGAAAGATCTGGGCCGGATTCTGGTTGAAGAACTGCACGAGATTGGTATTGCAGATGCCGAACTGGACGAGTATGGCTACGTCTACGCAACCATTCCGGCCAATACCGACAAACCAAATGTGCCGGTTTTGTGCCTTTGCGCCCACATGGACACGTCACCCGACGTGACGGGCGAGGGCGTAAAACCGCTGACACACCACGGCTGGGATGGCTCCGATATTATTCTGCCCGACGACCCAACACAAATCATCAGGCTGGCCGATCACCCGGATTTACACGACCAGATTGGCAACGACATCATCACCGCCAGCGGAACGACTTTGCTCGGTGCTGACAATAAGGCCGGTGTCGCCGAAATCATGGCGGCAGCAGAGTTGATTGTTAATGAGCCAATTATCAAACACGGCACCATCCGCCTGCTGTTTACCCCCGACGAAGAAGTGGGGCGCGGAACGGAAAAAGTGGACATGGAAAAGCTCGGCGCGGTCTTTGGCTACACCATCGACGGCGAACAGCTCGGCACGCTGGAAGATGAAACGTTTTCTGCCGATGCGGTCAAAATCGTGATTCAGGGTGTAAGTACTCATCCCGGTTTTGCGAAAGGCAAGCTCGAAAATGCGCTAAAAATTGCCGCCGATTTGCTGGCTGCGTTGCCCAAAGATTCGCTTTCGCCCGAAACCACCGAAGGACACGAGGGCTTCATCCATCCAGGCCATCTCGAAGGCAATCAGGACCAGGCGGTGGTCGAGTTCATCATCCGGGATTTTAGCGTGAGCGGTTTGCAAGAAAAGGAACAGCATCTTCAAAATCTCCTCAATGCCGTTCTGGCGAATTACCCCAACTCCAGCGCCACCTTCGAGGTGCGGGAACAATACCGGAACATGAAGGAGATGCTGGATCAGCATCCGGCGGTTGTTGAAAATGCCCTTGAAGCCATCCGCCGGAGCGAGTTGACGCCCGAACGGCGAAGCATCCGGGGCGGCACAGACGGTTCGCGGCTGTCGTTCATGGGTCTCCCCTGCCCCAATATCTTCGCCGGTGAACACGCGTTTCATTCCCGTCTGGAATGGGTCTCGGTCCAGGATATGGAGAAAGCCGTCGAGGTAATTGTGAATTTGTGTCAGGTTTGGGAGGAAAGAGCGTAGCCGTAGAACCCGCTACCAGAGCGGATTTCCCGCTCAATCCCCAATCCCATCCTTCCGCTGTTTTTAAGAATACCGCTCCGTGATCGTCCTCGCCCGCTCCCGGGTTTCGGCGATCAACGGATGCACCGGTTTGGCAAGGGCTTCCAACGCTTCAGAAACCGTGTCCTTAAACAGCAAATTGACCGGCAATTCGTGCCGATCCTGAGCGGTTTTTAGCACCACCACCGGTTTGGTTTGCCCCTGCGCACCGTGGAAACCATACCAGGCTTTCGCTTCCAGCCAGGCCGCATCAACGGCTTCGGCGGTGGTGTCCACCAGAAACTCCTCCGTCGGCAGATGCAGGTTTTTGCGCTCCGCCATCCGACCATCCAGATCGGCCAGTTGCTGGCGAAGGCGAATCGTGTCCTTGCCCGTCCGGATGCGTTCACGCAACGACTGGCGGATGAAATACGTGATAGCCTGCGTGACGTTCAGCCCGATCTCAGCCATTTGCTTGAAAATGAGCGAGGTCGGCGACATGCCAGGAATGGTGTTCGGATCATGCAGCAGCACCCGCCCCGGTTCGTTGGCCTGATCGGGCGTCAAAAAACCGTCGATCCGGGCGCAGACGTTCATGCCCAGACGCGTAAAGACATCGGCCACACTCAACTGAATTTCCCGGTTGTGTTCCAGACTGGTTTCGACCGGAATCCGCTTTTTGGTCGTATTGGACTGGTATTTTGATTTAAAGTCGAAGCTGGTAACATTGTAAATTTCGGTTGGGGGCAGGGCAACCGCCGTGCCGTCGTCGTTCTGAATCACCCCACACGAAAACTCCTGACCGCTGACGAATTCCTCAAACAGCACATCGTCTTCGGAGTTCGCCGATCCGATAACAAGCGTTTGATACCCCGAAGCCGCCCAGGAATCCGCTTTTTCGAGCAGGTCTTTGGGATGGTCAATAAACTCGCCGGTTTCTTCGATCACAACCGGATAGCCAATGCCGGAATCCAGTTCAGTCACCTCCTGCACAAAGGCGGTTTTCTCGTCTTCTGAAAACAACTTCCAGCCTTCCAGGTCAATTTCCTGCCGGAAAAAACACTGATCGACCGCTTTGGTGAACTGGCTCAGGTCATTTTCCCGAACAATCACTACGCCGATCGATGAGCCTTGATGCGGAGCTTTCACCACAATGGGCAAACCCAGCAAACCTTGCAGGGACTCGAACACCCCGGCTTTATCCGCCTGATCCCAATCCGGTCGGCTGATAACCGACGTTTTTTTCTGCTGCCCATTGACCAGCGCAATCAATTCATTTTGCAGAATCTTATTGATTCCCACCGCCGAACCCATCAGGCCCGGCCCGGTATACGGTATTCTATACCATTCGAGCAAGCCCTGAATACCGCCGTCTTCGCAGTCGGGGCCGTGCATGGCCAGAAAGGCCAGATCAAAGTGCTGACTGAATTCCTGCGGCTGGATGCGCTGACCGATCGCGCTTATTTGCTGTTCCCGTTCTTCACCGGATAAACCGGCTAACGATTCGATGTAAACGCTGAACGTGGGGTTGGTTTGCTGCGGATAAAATGCCCGGATCGAGCCTTTGCTGAGAAATTCTTCCCGAATCAAGATAAAATTACCCAGTCCATCCACAAAAACCATGATGGGGTGAAACAGCGATTTGTCGATATGAGCCAGGGCCGTGCGACCACCCGCAAACGAGACTTCCCGCTCACGCGACGGGCCACCGAAGAAGATTCCTATTTTCATTGTATATAGCTACGAACGAATGCCTGTGGGCATGGGGTGCAAAATAACAAAAAAGGCCGCTCTTCCGATGGAAGAACGGCCAAAAGTCTTAAAAGAGATCAATGGTAATCAGTATGATTTAAAACGCCGGGGTCAGATTGACGGCTTCGACCCGCGTAATTTCCGGAACGGCTTTCAGAATGGCTTCTTCCAACCCGGCTTTGAAGGTCATGGTTGACATGGGGCAGGAGCCACAGGCGCCGACCAGTTCCAGCCGGACTACTTTATCGCTCGTCACTTCCAGCACCTTCACGTTACCCCCATCTGCTTCCAGATACGGCCGGATGCTATTCAGCGCCTTTTCGATACGATCTATTAAAATTTCGTTGTCCAGTACAGTTTCCATGCGAACAGTAAACAAAGGTGGTCAAATGACTGATGGTAAAAATACGTTTTTTCCCTCTTAAATCCAATCAAACCGGCTTATTGACGAACAATTTCAACCGGACGGGTTTTGTCAAGGGTGGCATTGCGTACCGAAATCTGTTGCGCCAGGGCTTCAGCCGCCGACCGGAAAGCCCCCGAGGTCACCGGATCATTTTCGGTCACAACGGGTTTGCCGTCATCGCCCGCTTCCCGGATGCTCTGCACCAGCGGAATCTGCCCCAGCAGCGGCACGTCGAACTTATCAGCCAGCAACTGCCCACCGCCTTTGCCAAAAATGTAGTATTTCGAGTCAGGCAGCTCGGCGGGGGTAAAATAGGCCATGTTTTCGATGACGCCCAAAACCGGCACGTTAATCTGCGGTTGCCGAAACATCGCCAGCCCCTTCGTTGCATCGGCCAGCGCCACTTTTTGAGGAGTCGTTACAATAACCGCACCGGTTACAGGAACGGTTTGCACCAGCGTCAGGTGGATATCGCTCGTACCGGGCGGCAAATCGATCAGCAGGTAATCGAGTTCACCCCAATTGGTATCGGCAAAAAACTGCCGCAGTGCCTGGCTTGCCATGGGTCCCCGCCAAACGATGGCGTTGTCCTTCGGCGTCAGAAAACCGATCGACATCAGTTTAACGCCAAATTGCTGAATCGGTTGCAGCATGTTCTTGCCGTCTACCTGCCCCACGGCTGGTTGCAGTTCCTCCGCCCCGAACATGACCGGAATCGAAGGGCCGAAAATATCGGCGTCGATGATTCCAACTTTCGCGCCGGATTTGTACAAAGCCACCGCCAGATTGGCCGTTACGGTCGATTTGCCAACTCCGCCTTTCCCCGACGCAATCGCGATAATATTCTTCACACCCGGCAACACCGGTGCGTTGAAACGCGTTGAACTCACATCCGCCGTGAGGTTGACAATCACTTCAATGTCGGGGCCAATGTAGGTATGAATGGCATCGACACACCGTTTGCGAATCAGTTCTTTCAGGGGGCAGGCGGGGGTGGTCAACACCACCGTAAAACGCACCTGATCAATACCTAACTCAATGTCTTTCACCATATTGAGCGTAACCAAATCACGCTTCAAATCCGGTTCTTCGACGTGCCCGAGGGCATTTAAAACACTTTCTTTGGTAAGTTTATACGTTGACATAAGTACAGGTCTGATGGGTAAACAGCGAATCAGGCGGCCTGGTTCGCGCCCGGGTCAATCGTTTTGAATGCCCGCAACCGGCTTTCTATTTCTTGTTTCTCCCGGGTAACATCGGCTTTTTTGGAAACCGCATCCAGTTGTTGAAGCAACTTTTCCAGAAACCGCCGGTGCGATTCTGTTCCTTCGTGAAAAGGCCGATGCGCCATCGACTTCCGCAGGGTTTGCCACTCGGTTATAAAGCTGCGAAGTTCGTCATCAAATGCGCATTCGGCAAACTTTTCAAAAATATAGGTTTCGGCCACGGCATTGGGATGAATCAAATCGGCTTCGTAAAACCGGTAATCACGCAAATCATCCATCATAATCTCGTAAGCCGGGAAATAATGAACCTGATCGTTCCAGACCGTCAATTCGTGGCTAACGGCCCTCAGAATGGATTTGCTGGCCTGGTTGAGTGGCAAGGTATCTTTGGTATGCCGCACCGGACTAACGGTCAGGAGTATCTGTAAACCTGGATTGGCGCGCTTCAGCTTTTTCACCAGATCGGTCAACGTTTGCTGAACATGTTCGTAGGCATACAGGTATTTTTCAAACAGAAAACCGGGCATTTTCTGGCAGTTGGCTACCACCTTCCCGGTTTCGAGATGTCGGTACACCGTGGTCGTTCCCAGCGTCAGCACAAGCCAGTCAGCAGTTCGAAGGGCTTCACCGGTTTGGGTCAGTAAGTCCGTAAGCCGACCGTGCAGTTCGTCGCGGCTACGATCCCAGAAAGAGGAATGAAAGTCGTAATGAAACCACAAACCGTCGCGTTCTACATACAGATCCGGATCGGGCCCGGCACTTTGCAGGGAAGCCAGCAGGAGTTTGGCAATGGAAACCGGGTTGAACAAAGTTCCAAACGGATTGCTCCGGACAGCTACTTTGTTATCGGTCAACTGGCGGCCCAGCACGTCGGCAAAGCAGGAGCCAATGGTCACCACCCGGGCATCGGGCCGGATCAAAACCGGTAGTTTTTCCGGCGATAGTTCAGTACGAAAGTCCATACCATACTAACAAAAAAGCGGTTCGAAAAGCTCCGAACCGCCTTAAAAAATTCACACGATAACGTGCTGATTATCATCGATTATTCAGCCGCAATAACGTCAAACTTAATCGTTTGTTTTACGTCTTTGTGCAGGTTGACGACCGCGTTGTATGAACCCAGTACTTTGGCTTCATCGATCATGATTTTCTTCCGGTCGATGTCATACCCTTTTTCTTTCAGGGCATCCGCTACCTGGGTGTTGGTAACCCGACCAAAGATTTTACCGCTTTCGCCCGCTTTTGCCAGAATCTTCAATTCCAGTTGTCCGATTGCTTCGGCAATGGCCAACGCATCGTTTTTGGTTTTTTCGGCTTTGTGAGCGGCCTGGCGAATGTTTTCGGCCACCACTTTTTTATTCGAATCCGTTGCCATCACGGCATATCCCTGCGGAATCAGGTAATTACGGCCATAGCCGGGTTTAACTTCAACAGTGTCGTTCTTAAAACCCAGTCCGGCGATGTCGGTTTTCAGTATGATTTGCATAATATGAAAGAGTTTTCAGTTTATGGAATACGATTTTCAGTAAACGGTTTACGGTTTTCAGACTAGCAGAACTCCGTAAACTGTATACCGTAAACCGAACACCTTAAACTTATTTCAGTGAATCGCCTACGTAAGGTAATAAGGCAAGGTGACGAGCGCGTTTAACGGCCTGACCCACTTTGCGTTGGTATTTCAGGCTCGTTCCGGTGATCCGGCGGGGCAGAATTTTGCCTTGCTCGTTCAACAACTTCAACAGGAAGTTAGGATCCTTGTAATCGATGTATTTGATACCGGATTTTTTGAAACGACAGTATTTCTTCCGGTTTTCGTTTTTGCTAACGGGTTCGTTCTGCAGACTCATGATTATTTGGCCTCCTCTCCTGCTTTTTCGGTTTGTTGTTTGCTTTTACCCAGTTGTCCTTTGCGACGACGTTCGTTGTACGCCAGTGCGTGCTTATCGAGAACCGTGGTCAGGTTGCGAATGATGCGCTCATCCCGACGGAATTCGATGTCCAGTGCTTCGGGAACCTTCGTTTCAGCCGAAAACTCAAACAGGAAATAATAACCTGTATTCTTGTGTTGGATCGGGTACGCCAGTTTGCGCAGGCCCATACTCTCTTCGTTAACAATTTCCGCACCGTTATCGGTTAAAATCTTGCGGAACTTGTCGACAGTGTCCTTTATCTGAACTTCAGATAAAACGGGAGTTAAAATGAACACCGTCTCATAGTTCTTGGTGAACTGCATGACAATTGTGTTAAATGGATAATGATTTCAAAATGAGGACGCAAAGGTAGTAAGAATGCCGGAAAAGAGAAAGGGACGAACGGTTTTTTTTATCCCGCGTCCCTTTCTCTTTTCCGGCTGTTTGTCAGTCCGTTCGTTATTTCACCGTGAACTCGCCCTGCCCTATTTTAAATCCTTCCGAATAGAGTTCAATCTGGTGCGTACCTTCTTTGAACGGGATGTTGCCCCGGCCATAAATGAAAGCCACCTGCTGTCCGGTATTATCGTAGGCAATGGTTTGTTTGGATGTGTAGACCATCTCCTGCCCGCTGAAAATAAACTGCCCGGAACCGGTCGCCATGTCCGAAATGACCGACCCGCTGGGGTCCAGAATCCGGAGAAAAATCTCTTTTTCGTTCTCCTGCGCCAGTGGATTGGTCGAAAGCCGGAACGAAATCTTTATTTTTTCGATGCGCCGGGCGCGGTATTCACCCCCGTCACTCTCTTTACCCCGCCGGTTGATGGCATTCACCACCAGGTTCTCCGCTTTCAGGGCCGATGCCAGGGTTACTTTTTCGGCCAGTTCCCGGTTTTTTTCCGCAATCGTCATCACCGTGTCGTTCAGCGCCTGCCGTTCGTTTTTCAAACTGGTGTTTTCTTCCGTCAGGGTCTGATTCTGCGACGTAAGGATGCTGTTTTCTTCCTTGAGCTGGCCAATTTCCTTGTCTTTTTCATCCAAAATAGCCAGATATTCTTTGATTTTCCCCTCGTATTTCTTGATGTCGAAAGCCGCAACATTCCGCAGATTCCGCTTATCAGCCTCCAGTTGTTCTTTCACTTTCAACAGCGAATCGACCCGGCCACCGAGCGACTGAATTTCGGAAATTTTTGCATCCAACTGCGTCGAAATGGAATCCAGACGGGCCTTGGTTACCAGCATTTCCTGGGTTTTATCAGTCAGGGTAGTTTGCTGGCTTTTATTGGTTTGTCTCTCCTGGTAATAGAAATAAAGGAGCAGCAAATTCAGGGCGGCCAGAATCCCTAAAGCCACTAATAAGTAATTTTTACGGTTATTACGTCGGTCCTGGTTATACGACTCCATCGATGAGTATTACTTGATTTGTTTCGTGTTATTTGGCGTAAAGTAAGGCTTTCCTGTACTTTTTTCAATAAAACCGCCCATTATTTTCCGGCAACTGTCCCTTAAATTACCTTCGGTACGATTCAAGTTGCATCCGTTATCTTTGCCCAAAATTGAGTAATCAGACAATGACCATCGCCACGAACATCCAGCAGATTGAACAGCAATTGCCCGAACAGACCAAGCTCATCGCCGTTACCAAAACCAAGCCCGTTGCCCTGCTTCAGGAAGCCTACGACGCGGGATGCCGGCGTTTTGGTGAAAACAAGGTGCAGGAAATGGTCGAGAAACAACCGCAGTTGCCCCCCGACATCGAATGGCACCTCATCGGCCACCTCCAA
The DNA here is from genome assembly GCF_051857545.1 of Larkinella fluvii. Classification (NCBI taxonomy): domain Bacteria; kingdom Pseudomonadati; phylum Bacteroidota; class Cytophagia; order Cytophagales; family Spirosomataceae; genus Larkinella; species Larkinella fluvii. The sequence goes on from NZ_JBPZHB010000005.1 coordinate 184,119, forward strand.
ACCAACAAGGTCAAATACATGGCGCCATTTGTGAGCCTGATCCATTCGGTCGATAGCCTGAAAGTGCTGGAAGAAATTAACAAACAGGCCGCCCGGCACACCCGCATCATCGACTGCCTGCTCCAGATTCACATTGCGCAGGAAGAAACCAAGTTTGGCTTTGACGAAGCGGAAGCCGACGCCCTGCTGAGTTCCCCGGAACTCGACCAACTGGCGAATGTCCGGATTGTGGGACTGATGGGCATGGCCACCAACACCGACGACGAAGCCCAAATCCGGCAGGAATTTCGAACGCTCAAGCAGCTCTTCGACCGGCTCAGTACCCTTCAGAAACCGAATGTGGCTTTTCAGGAGCTTTCAATGGGCATGAGCAGCGATTATTTGATCGCAATTGAAGAAGGCAGCACAATGGTACGGGTTGGAAGTGCGATATTTGGAACACGAAACTGACACAACCCATTATCATGCCTAAATTCTTTCTGCAATCTGGTGCCATTCTTGGTTTTCTGGGCGTCGCCTTGGGTGCTTTTGGGGCCCACGCCTTCCGGGCCATGCTCGAGCTTTCGAAGCGCAGCGACACCTTTGAAACCGCCGTAAAATACCAGTTTTACCACGCGCTGGCGCTGGTTGCCATTGGAATTCTGCTGCAACTACCGGCCACTTCGGCGGTTTCGGCAAAATATTATTCGTGGGCAGGCTACGCGTATCTTCCCGGTGTTCTGATTTTCAGTGGTTCGCTGTATGCGATTTGTTTCACCGGTATCACCAAATTCGGGGCCATTGCCCCCATCGGCGGGTTGCTGATGCTGGCGGGCTGGGCATTGCTGCTGATCGGTGGTTTGAAAAGTTAAAAGAAAGTATAACAAAATTATCAGACGTAAGTCCTAATAAATAGTAAATGTAAAATGATAAATATTGAATGTAAAAGTGTACCACCAGCATTCACTTTTACATTCAATATTTATCATTTTACATTTACTATTCTTGGCTCTGTTTCATTAACTTAACTACGTATGAAACTTGTGAATATAAGCATGGGTTTGGCGGTGTTGCTGGCGGGTTGGTTGACGTTATCAGCTTTTATGCCTTCATCCTCCCTCAATACAACACCAGCAGAAACCGTAGCCGATTCGGTCAAACACGATCCCGCGACCGGTCTGGTGGTGGATGAACGACTGACGTTGGTGGTCGCCCAATGCACGGCCTGCCATTCGAGCAAACTGATTTTGCAAAACCGCTTCACCCGCGACGGCTGGAAGGAGAAAATCCGCTGGATGCAACGCACGCAGAAACTCTGGGACCTGGGCGAAACGGAGCCGGTGGTGCTGGATTATCTGGTAAAATATTACGGCCCGGAACAAAAAGCGTTCGATGGTCGCCGGAAACCGATACCGGCAGTTCAGTGGTATAAATTGTAAGCTCGCAACATGAAAAAAAACGCTTATCACTATCTTTTTGGGCAGGACACGCTGTATCAGGTCGACGAACCGGAGCCGATTGTGCGGGCGCCAGTGCGACCCAAACCGCCGGTTGCTCAACCCGAAATTGTAGTTGAACAAGCCGTTGCGGAACGGGAAACCATTATAGAAGCGAAAGTGGAACCCAAACCGGTTCAACCGGAAATCATTCAGTCGGTACAATTGGTTGAACCGGAAATACCGCTGGTAGCTTCGATTGAACCGGAACCAGTTTCTGCTCCTGTCCCCATCATCGAATCGCCGGAGCCACTGCCCGCGGCTCAAAAGCCCAAAGTGTTGCTGCTGTTCGATGAAGAGCTGACGCCCGGTGAACTGATTTTCCTGGAAAACATCCTGAAAGCCATCCATCTGAGCCTCAGCGACATCGATATACTGAACCTGGCCGGCTCGGGACTGGTCGATTTTCACGCGGTTTTGGAGAACAAAACCCTGCACCACTTCATCTCCTTCGGCGTCCCCTTCAAAACCATCCATTTGGACATTCAGATGGATCGGTACCAGCCCATCCGGATTTTCGGCATTACGTTCCTGCTGGCCGACCCGCTTTCGGCCATCGAAGCCGACTCGAAATTGAAACGAAAATTGTGGGAAGTACTGAAAAAAGTATTTTTGGATTAATCCCGAAAATGACTTTTATTTAGATTGTAGTCCCGCATTTCGCTGATTCGGGGCACCGCCTTGTACTTTTCCCGTTTCTTTTTGACAGATCAGATGGTCGAATCCTCTACCGATTCCGCGTCGACACATGCCGACGAATCAACAAGCCAACCCGGATTACGAAAAGTAATCACCACCGCCCAATTGTGGTCGATTGCCGTGGGCATGGTCATTTCCGGCGAATACTTCGGCTGGAACTACGGCTGGGCCGTGGCCGGAACCATCGGTTTTCTGGTGGCCACCCTCGTGGTCACGGTCATGTACCTCGCCTTCATTTTTAGTTATACCGAACTCACGACTTCCATCCCGGACGCCGGTGGGCCATTTAGCTACGCCAACCGCGCCTTCGGTTCAACGGCGGCTTTTATTGCCGGTTTTGCCACGCTCGTCGATTTTCTGATGGCGCCCCCCGCCATTGCTGCGGCTTTGGGTGCTTATGCCAATTTCCTGCACCCGGAACTGCCCGTCCTGGGCGTGGCCATGGCCACTTACGTCGTCTTTATTACCATCAACATTCTGGGCATCAAGGAATCCGCCAATTTCTCTATGATCATTACCGTGCTGGCGGTGGTGGAATTGCTGGTTTTCATGGCGCTGGTGGCTCCTTCCTACCAAACCCGGAACTTCGTTGCCCACAACGAATCGTATGGCGCAGGCGGGGTTTTTGCCGCCCTCCCGTTTGCGATCTGGTTTTACCTCGCGATTGAAGGCGTGGCGATGGTGGCCGAAGAAGTGAAAAATCCGAAGAAAACGATTCCGCGCGGTTACCTGCTCAGCATCGGCACGCTGGTTTTCCTGGCCCTGGGTACCATGATTCTCACGGCGGGCGTTGGCGACTGGCGACTGTTGAGCAAAATCGACTACCCGCTGCCCGAAACGCTGGCGATGGTCTGGGGTCGCAACAGCCCGTGGTCGAAAGTCTTCGCCAGTCTGGGGTTGTTTGGACTCATTGCGTCGTTTCACTGCAACACCATCGGCTATTCCCGCCAGATTTTTGCCCTCGCCCGGAGCGGCTACCTGCCCGGTTTCCTGGCGACGGTCAACCGGCGGTTTCAGACGCCCCACTGGGCACTGATCTGGGGCGGTATTATCGGCTATATCGCCCTGTTTTCCGGTACTACCGGCGACATCATCATCCTGTCGGCCCTCGGCGCGGTGGTTATGTACATCAGCAGCATGGTGAGCCTGTTCAAACTCCGCCAGAAAGAACCGGATCTCGAACGTCCGTTTATCGCGCCCTTTTATCCTTACATTCCGGCCATTGCGCTTCTGCTATCCTGCGTCTGTCTGGTTGCCATCGTGTATTACAACGTTTGGCTGAGTGTGATTTTTGCCGGATTGCTGGCGATTTCGCTGGCGCTGTTTCGGGTTATTGGCATTCGATTGCCGGATTCGCGTTAGACAGATCAAAGATGTAAGACAAGAGAGAAGAGACAAGAGAAGAAAGATGCAGTCCGTCATTTATTGAGGTTATTTTATTTTTTCTCTTGTCTATCTTCTCTTGTCGAACACAAAACCTCCCGAACCTTTCAGAAAAACCGGTTGTTAGACAATATTATGTCGGTCAGGCCGGTTTTTATACAACACCTTTTGCCCGGTAGTTAACGTTTTGATATGACGTTCGAAGAGCAGCTAAACAACAACCCAACCGTACCGGATTTTCCAACCTTTTCGCCAGAACCTCTGCCGGACTGGCTGAGCGATGACAATCTGCTGCGCGACGAAGCCGCTCTTCTCGGCTTATCCCATGCTCCGCTGGAGGAAAAAACAAGCCTGATCCGTCTATATTTTAAACACCTAACGATTCATTTAGAACGCGAGCGGGAAGAATTGGGCGAAAAAATCGGCGAGTTGAATTTAGGGATTGAACAAAAGACCAACCGCCTTGAAGAGCTGCGGCAGAAAATCACACGTCTGGAAGCGGCCCAACCCGATGGTGAACCGCATTTTCTCAAAACCACCACGGGTTTGATCGCTTGCCTGGGTGTGCTGATCGGAACTTATTTTCTAATTCTGACAACTTTACGGCCGCATTTTGAAGAAAACCGCTTAATCTCGCTCGGAGTATTAATAGCCGGTTTTCTGGGTTTGTATCACCGCACAACAAACCCATCCGAAACCAAGACGCCCTTTTCCGCCCGGCAACTTCTGGCCGACGCGGGTTTGCCTTTTGCGGCTTCTTTTTTCGTCTTCATTTACGCTTGCCAAACCCAACCGGCCCTCTTGGCACTGGGCATTTTTCTGTTTCTTTTCTTCCTGTTTCTGTCCGTCGGGAAGCTAATTCCCGGACTGTTAACGGCTTTGCAGAACGATTTTCGGTATCGAAATCAGGAAAAAAATTTGAAAAACGAGCGAAATTTGAAAACAGTACCCTGGGAAAATGAGATTAATGCATTAACAATCAGTGTCGATGCGATCCGCGTGCAGAAGTGGCAGCTATTGCCTTTCCTGAATCGGGTCGAGTTGGAACTATCCCGTAGCAACACCCGACGGGATCTGTTGATCGAGTTGTTTGAAAATGAATTTAACCTGGCCCGCAGCCTGCGCGACCGGCTTACGGAGCAACAGATACGGGCCATTGTGGGGAGTTAACGAGTTGTCGGCATTTCTGACGCCCACAACTCCTAAACGGAAAACGATATGAACGAGCAGCAGCCAAAAGATAGCCAGGATTTTCAGCATGGGTATACGAGCGGAGTCGAAGGAACCGACCGCCAGAATTACGAAGGCTATTTATCGAGTCAGGTCAGCGACGAGTGGATCAAGGAGCGTGTGGAGAGCAAGCGTGACGAAATCCGGCAAATCGACCAAACCTTAGCGGATACAACGGCTCAGCGCCGGGCCGCTTTCGACCGGCTTCAAGACCACATCATGCAGACGACGCTGGCCGGAAAAGGAGCCGAGCATCTGGAAGCCGAAATCAAAACCGTGGAGGACGAACGCGAGCAACTGAAAGAACGCCGGCAAAACACGGCGTCGGAATATTCGCTGCTGGCCGGCCTGATCTTTGTGGCCGCCGGTATTTCGTTCGTTGCCGGTGATTTGATCATTTCCCACGAAATTGTGGCCTATGCGCTCAACATCCGCAACAATGTGGAAGCCTGGATGTTTGCGGTGGGTCTGGCGATGGTTTCCATTCTGCTGAAACCGGCCTACGACCGGCTAATCGAGGAACCGTACCTCACCAACTCCTCCCCCGAAGCATCCCGCCGATACGGCTGGTTCAAAATGGGGCTGGCCATTCTGTCGATTGTTACGCTGGTCATTCTGGGTTGGTTTCGGTATGATGCCTACCGGACCGATAAATTGAAGGAAGCCATTAACAAAAGTATCAAAAACATTCAGCTAAACGCGACACCCCTGGACCCGGCCAACCCGAATCCGGTGGCCGATCAGCGGGTTTTACAGAAAATTGAGCGACAACTTCAACAGTCCGACGAGTTAAATCTCCAGTTGGTCAACAGTCCCTGGGCGCTGCTGTCGTTTGTGTTGAGTGGCGTTTTGTTCGCGCTGGCCGGTGCGGTCTGTCTGGGAATCGGCTTGCCGGTTTTGCAGAAGTTCTGGTTCCGCTGGCTCCAGGTCGACCCGCGGTTGTGGCGGTTACGTCGCCGTCGCCGGAAGCTGGAAAAACAGTACCAGGCCGTTCAGCAGGAAGTGGCGAAACACCTGACGCAGAAGAACATCATGGATCATGAGCTGGCGATTCTGGCCTCGCTGGACGAACTGCGGCAACGCAAGCAACAACTGACGAATGAGATTGACCAATTGATCGACGACCGCAAACTGGCCCGAACCGACAGCCGGATTGCTTCTTTCAATGATGGGTATGAGAAAGGTCAGGCGGCTCGTCAGGCCATGACCGAAGAGGAATTTAACCAGTATCGGAACGGTTTTTTCTCCGTTTCCAATCTGGCAACGAAAGCCCGTTCCTCGTCCGACCAGGAACGCTTACCAGCCGCTGCCGACAAAACAACCTATGCCAACCAACGCCCGGTCAACGGCCTTCGCCCCCACCAGGCCGTCCGCCAGCACCTCGCCGATGGCTTGGATAATGATATTGAGTGAATTGTGATTGAGCGATTGAGTGAAAAAACCGACAGGCCGTTCACTCAATCGCTCAATCACAATTCACTCAATAAAATCATTGAATCGGTGAATAGTCCGTGGCTTTCATGTAAACCGATTCCACTTTCGTGGTCAGGGAACCGTTTTTCTCGGAATCGGCTTTGGCTTTTACCCATTTGGGATCAACCCGGAACTCATCGAAATGCTTCTTGCCCTCCGCTTCACTCGGGTGTGCCAGAATGTACACCAGTTTTGACTGACCGCTTTCGTCTGGTTGCGTCGTCAGCCAGTAGCCAATGTGGGTCATGCCGTGTTGTTTGAACAGCTTGAGGGTGTGGTTTTTAAACCGGGCCAGCAGGTCATTCAATTTGCCGGGAGCCGGAGAATAAGTACGCAGTTCAAATACGCGTTCCGGTTTTTTCGACGCTTTGATTTTGGGCGAAATTTCGGCTTCGGTCATGAAGATTTGGTCGACTTTGGCGACAATTTTGCCGTTGGCTTCCGTTTTGGCTACGACTTCCTTCCATTCCGGATCGCTGCTAAAGGCTTTCCACGACGCATCGCGGGCTTCACGGTTCGGGTACGACAGGATGTAAATCAGCCTTTCCTGCGAAGCATCGGTCGGAATCCAATAACCGACGTTGGTCATCCCGTGCTTTTCAAAAATTTTAGTCGTGTATTTCCGGAAACGGTCGATAATGTTCTCGTAATTACCGGGTGTTGGGTAATAAATCCGAACTTCATACAAGCGTGAGGGATCGGCCGGTTTAGTGGCTTTCGGGTCCGAATTAGCTACCGAAATACTTAATGCAGTTACAACAAGGCTACAGGTTAATAGGAAATTTCTCATTGGTACGCGGCTGTTAGTTGAAGTACAAAAATAGAGAGAGAACCGACAGGATTAATTGATTAATCATAATTTCGATAAAGGCACTTTTTTCAGATAAAAAACTATCTTTACAAATCAAACATCCCTATAAAATTTTGATTTTATGCTGAGTCGCGTTGCAAACTCTATCTATTGGATGAACCGCTACATCGAACGGGCCGACAATTATTCCCGTTTTATGAGTGTTAATTTTAATCTGGCGTTGGATTTACCACCCAATGTCGACGAACAATGGGAACCACTGTTAATTGCCACTGCTGATAATTACCTGTTTTACAATTACTACCAGGAGCCAACCCGCGAGAATGTTATCGATTTTATGACCTTCGACAAGCGGAATCCCAACTCCATCGTAAGCTGCCTGAACAACGCCCGGGAGAACGCCCGGACAATCCGGGAAAGCATTTCGAAGGAAATGTGGGAAAACATCAACGATCTGTATCTGCGCGTTCGGGACACGACCACGAAAGGAGAATCGAACTTTGACCGTTTGCAGGAATTTCTAAATAACGTCAAAAACGGCTGCCAACATTTTTACGGCGTCATCGATTGTACCATTACCCGCAACGAAGCCTGGCATTTCGGGCGGGTGGGCCGGTTTCTGGAGCGGGCCGACAAAACCTCCCGGTTTCTCGATGTGAAGTATTTTACGCTTCTGCCCGACGCCGATGCCGTGGGTTCAACGCTTGACCTGATGATCTGGACCGCCGTTCTGAAATCGGGCAGTGCCTACAACATGTACCGGCAGCAATACAAAATGATTAGCTCGTCGACCATTGTTGAATTCCTGATTCTGGACAAACTTTTCCCCCGTTCGGTTGCCCACTGCATCCGCCAGGCCGAACTGTCGCTCTACGAAATATCGGGCAATCTGATCACCAACGGTTTTAAAAACGATGCTGAAAAAGCGCTGAGTAAGCTCCGGTCGGAGATTGAGTTTACGGAAACATCCGAGCTTTTCAAAACCGGCCTGCATCAATACCTGGATCGTTTTCAGATTCGTACCAACGAAGCCGCCAAAGCCGTTTACGAAACGTACTTCAGCCTGAAACCGGTCGAAGCCTGATGAACGCTCAACGGCTTGAAAAACTTCCCGTGCAGGCAAAAGTCCTTTCAAGCCGTTGAGGTGTTGTTATTTATAAAATGGAAACGTCAGGGCGACGTAACCCATGGCGGCCCGGTTGCGAAACCGTCGGTTGTCATCGTCAATGTTCAGATTACTGGCCCGCATTTCGGTAGTAATCCAATGGTAACCGACTTTTACGCCCATCCGTCGCAAAACCTTCAGCCTCACATAGACTTCGCTGGAGAGTGATCCCAGATCGTTGTCGCCCAGCAACCGTACATTCAACCGCTGGGGCTGAGCGTATTGCAAGGGGGAAACCCGAAAACTCACGGTATCAATTTCCGAATCGGCATTGGTGTGCTCGAAACGACCGGTTGTCGACCGGTAGCGTCCCTCCCGGCTTTTACCGAATCCCAGGCCGATCAGATCGGCACCAGCCCCCACTTCCACTGGTCCCAGCCGAACCTGCGCCCGTAGACCAAAATTGACGGTTGAAACCGTCACCCAATCGAATCGCATGGTATCGATGTTGGCCGCCATCTCAGGAGCGCCAATGGCTCCAAAGCCGGTTTTTTCACGGGTGAGCCGGGCGGGAGCCGTCGTATAATTCAGGTTATCTCCGTAAAAATTCCCCCCTTTGATCGTCCAGCCAATCGAAAAAATCTTGTTGGCATCCAGATTTAGCAGTTCATAATAGGTGATGGACGGAGCCAGATAATCCTTTTTAAAAGCGGCACCCACGTCCACTCCGCTGCTGATCCGGCTGGCGGTGGGCGTTTGTGAGAAGGCGACGGCAGACGTAAAGACCAGCACTAATGTTACTATTTTTCTCATATAGGAAACTTACTTTGTAAAGCAAAGTTAATGGGATTAACTGAAAGCTGGTGGTTTTGTTTTGCGCCGACCGCATCATTTTTTTGCCAAAAATTCGTTCTACGGCCAATCCGATAACATTCAGGCAAGTAAATGGTTTAGAAAACTTACGTGTACGGGTCACAACAGACGGTTCGTGAATCCTGCTTTAATACATGCAGAAACCCGGTGTCAAAGGTTTTGAAATCTATGATTGTCCAAACAATAATTTTCGCAAAAAAGTATGCCCCGTGCGGGGCATACCTGAACTTTATGCTTCATTATTCTGATACTTCAGCACCACCGCTCCCAACGGCGGCACGGTGAGCACGATGGAAGCCTGACGCCCTTGCCACTCCTGCGGTTCCGAGACAAGCGGTTGGCTATTCAGCAGGCCGCTCCCAAAAAACGCCCGATCGTCGCTGTTGAACAACTCGACCCAGGTGCCGGCCGCCGGAACACCAATGCGGTAGTCGGTGCGGGGAATGGGCGTCATGTTCAACACAATCACAACCTGCTCTTTGGTGCGGGTGCCTTTCCGGGCGTAGACAATCATGCTGTTTTCGCGGTCCGTCGTGTCGATCCACTCGAAGCCCTCGGCCACAAAGCTCTGCTCATACAGCGCCGGTTCGCTGCGATACAGTCGGTTTAAGGCTTTCATACACTCCTTCATGCCCTGATGAGGTGCATAATCGAGGAGGTGCCAGTCGAGGCTGCCGTCGAATTTCCACTCCGAGGTCTGCCCAAATTCACAGCCCATAAACAGCAGTTTGGTGCCGGGATGCGTAAACATATACGTAAACAACAGCCGCAGGTTGGCAAACCGCTGCCACTCGTCGCCCGGCATTTTGCTGATCAGGGCTTTTTTGCCGTAGACCACCTCATCGTGCGAAAACGGCAGCATGAAGTTTTCCGAAAACGCATACACCGTGCTGAACGTCAGCTCATCCTGGTGCCAGCGACGGTAATACGAATCGCGCTGAAAATACCGCAGGGTGTCGTTCATCCAGCCCATCATCCACTTCATACCAAAGCCCAAACCACCCGTATAGGTAGGTCGGGTCACGCCTGGAAAGGCCGTCGACTCCTCGGCAATCATCTGAACTTCCGGAAAGTCCTTGTAAACCGCTTCGTTCAGTTCCTTAAAGAGCGAAATGGCTTCCAGGTTTTCCCGGCCACCGAATACGTTTGGCTCCCATTCGCCGTGGTTGCGGGAATAATCGAGGTACAGCATCGACGCGACGGCATCAACCCGCAACCCGTCGGCATGAAACCGGTCCAGCCAGAACAGAGCATTACTGAGCAGAAACGCCCGCACCTCGTTGCGACCGTAATTAAAAATGTAGCTTTTCCAGTCGGGATGATAGCCCTTCCGCATATCGGGATGCTCATACAGGTGCGAACCGTCGAACTCATACAAGCCGTGGGCATCACCCGGAAAGTGCGAAGGTACCCAGTCGAGATACACGCCGATGTTCTCCTGGTGCAGCCGCTCGATCATATTCATAAAATCCTGTGGCGTACCGAACCGGCTGGTCGGTGCAAAATACCCGGTGATCTGGTAGCCCCACGACGGGTCGTAGGGATGCTCCATGACGGGCATAAACTCGACGTGCGTAAAGCCCAGTTCCTTGATGTAGGGCACCAGCGCATCGGCTACTTCATTGTACGACAATTGCCGGGCGGGTTCCGACGGATCACGACGCCACGAATTCAGGTGAAGTTCATACACGGAAATGGGTTTGTTGAGGGCATTGATTTTCCCCCGGTTCCGCATCCAGTAATCATCTTTCCATTCGTACCAGTTGTCCCAGACAACCGAGCCGGTTTTGGGCGGTGTTTCCCACCAGAGCGCAAAGGGATCGCCTTTTTCAAGTTCACGACCACTATCGTGCGTAATAGCATACTTATAAATCTCACCCCGGCCAATGTGGGGCACAAAAGCCTCCCAGATCCCGGAACTGTCCCAGCGAACTTTCAGCGGATGGCTTCCTTTGTTCCAGCCGTTGAAATTGCCAATAACGGCGACATACCGGGCCGACGGTGCCCAGACGGCAAAATACGTACCGACCACGCCGTCGACCTCGACGACGTGTGAGCCCAGCTTTTCGTACAGGCGGGTATGTTTTCCGGCCCGGAAAAGATAGATGTCAAATTCGGTTAATCGACTGTAATCCCCTGAAACGGTTGAAAGTTCAGGTGTTTGGTCGACAGTCTCCGTTTCCGGTTTTGGGTCAATGGTAACAGGAGTCTGTTTGGTCGTACGTTTCGCCATAGGAAAGCTACATGGTTTAGCTCGTGAAATATAGACAAATTTTCACCGATGAATCCAACTGATTCATTGGGTTTTATTCTTCGAAAACCTCGTGGAGGTCGATTTGGAGGTTCGGAAAGATTAACGGAGCCAGGGTATCGCTCTCATCATACGGATGTTGCCCGATAAACTGCCCCTGTTCGTTGAGCGTATAGACCAGGACGTTATCGTATTCGGGCTGAACAATCCAGTATTCCCGGACGCCGGCTTCCTGATACGCATCAAACTTCTCCTTCATCTCTTTTTTCGTGTTGCCTTTCGACAACACTTCGATCACCAGGTCCGGTGCGCCAATGCAACCCGCATCGTCCAGTTTAGCCGGATCGCAAATAATGCACAAATCCGGCTGAACAACGGTGGTAATCGTTTCATTCGTCAGTTTATTCTTGCGGGGCAGTCGCACATCGAACGGCGCCATGAAGACCTGACAGGGTTTGCCCTTCATGTAATTGCCAAACGGCAAATAGAACTTACCAACCAACTGCTGGTGTCGGCGACTGGGTGAGGGCGACATTTTCCAGATGTAGCCGCGTATCAATTCAAGCCGCTCCTGAACCCGCCACGTCAGGTAGTCGGCATAGGTGTATTGCCGGGTTAAATCCAACTGATCCAAACTGGTTATTTCCATAGAAATGCGCGTTTAGCACAAACTTACTCTTTTTTCGTCTGCAACAACCCCATTGGTAGCAGCGGGAGTTCCGAATTTCGGCTCGTGTCGGCAATCCGTATTTTTTCAATTTCCCGGATCACATCCATAATTCCTTTCAACGGAATCTTGACCCAGGCCGGTCGATAACTGATCTCGTAGCCCAGTTCATACACGGCTTTTTCGAGCAGATACACCAGTAGCAAAAAGTTCACCTCGTTGCTGTTCTTAAACAGCGGATGCGGATTGCCAATCGTTTCCAGATAGGCATCCATGTACGTGTCGCGAATCAGTTTGAACCAGCGTTCGGAAACGCGCTGCAGGTGATCAGGTTCGATGCCAGCGGTTTCTGTGCTGCCAAAGAGCTTGGCCGAAACCGCATAATGGTAGGAACGGATCATGCCGGCGACGTCTTTCAGGGGCGAGTGTTTGATCTTTCGCTCGCTGATGCTGCTTTCCGGTTCACCTTCAAAATCAATGATAACGAAGTCGTTACCCGTTGCCAGCACCTGCCCCAAGTGGTAATCGCCGTGAATCCGGATGCGCAACGATTCAAGCGGGCGGGTCCGGAAGTCGTCGACAAACTCATCGATCATCTCCTTGGCTTCCATAAACACCCACGCCAGACGCTGCGCCAGCGGATCGAGTTTCGTGTAATTGTCGATGAGCAGGTTATACCGCCGTTCGAGCAGACTTTCAAACCGCCGGATGATAAACTCCCGGTAGTCGTCGGTGAACGGTTCGGCGGCAAATGCCGGATCGCCCGAGTCCGGGTCATACAGCGCAAGGTGCATTTGACCCGTTCGTCGGCCCAGCAGTTCCACCCGGTCGAACACATCTTCCCGAATCGTAAACAAGCGGTGTGGAACCGCATACAGAAAATCGTTGAGGTAATCGCCCGTCTGGTTCCAGCTATCCTGCTGGTTTTCAACCATGCGCTGCATCATCCCGAGCGTAATGTCCGGCACACCCTCCTGCTCCCAGATCACACTTCCGGCATAGGCCGGGATATGACTAAAATTACTTTTTTCGGTCAGAAAACTGACGAGATCTACTTCCGGGTTGGTTTCCTGAAAAAGCTTGCGGTAAAGTTTCAGGAAATACTTCTCTCCCTGGGCCGGAACGCCAAAGACCAGTGCAGAATTACTTGAGTCAACTGGCAATACACGACTGGTAATCAAGCCATTGATATCATCAATAGCCAACCCCTTTCCCCGGTGGAAAGTCAGTTTCCCGTTTGTTTGGTTTAGCGTTTGCTGCTGGACCAGGTTATAATACAGGGCCTGCCGGAACCGTTCGTCGTAAATGGCATCAACCACCAAACCGCTTCTCTGGTCGAAATCCGCACGCGTCAGCACCCCTTTCGGAGCCATAGAAGAGACATCGGGATGACCAGCATCAACAAACGACAGGGGAAGTAAATAACGTTCGGTTTCGCCATCGGCATACGCGGCTTCCACGATAAACAGGAATGCCTTATCGCCGGGTTGATTATCGGAAAGAAACACGATTTCGTGAACAACCCGAATGCGAAAGCCGGCCTGCTGGCGGGCTTTACCGGCAAACCACCGGCACGAATTTACGTAGGAAGGCAGAATCGCCGTTTCCAGAAACCGGATGGCATCCTGATCCCGGATTAGATGATTCCAGGCATGGGGGCTGCTCAGGTTGGTTGCGGTTGAGTCGAACATGGAGACAAATCGGAGCTACAGGCGAAGCGATTCTGCCCGTAATAATACAAAGTGATTCCGTAAATAAGCCTAATTATTGAGGATAAATTGCAAACCCGGCCTTTATTCAAGCAGATAATCCATGAGCGTTTTCCACTGGATCTTCTGGTAGAAAAGCCAGCCGGTGGTGGCAATAACGGTATTGACCACCGCACGGCCTCCGGCTGCCGGATTCTGGTTGTTAATTCGTTCATTTTCACCAATTTGGCAGGCCGTCAAGGTATTTCCCACCCATTCCACACGAAACGTGCTGCTCGATTCATCGGTAAAAAAGTGTTCAGTCCGGTTTTCGTTTTCGTGTGGGTCAGCACAGGGGCGGGCCGTAAAACCGGCTTTCGTTTCCTCATCGACAACCTGGGTCACCTTAATCCAGTTTACGGGCGTAGGGCCGGGGAGTTCCAGGCGAATCAAGTCACCCACCACCGGCCAGCCGGTTGACTTCGGAAGTCCGGAGGAATCGTGTAAAACAAAATCGGCTGTAAGGCTGGAGACGTCAGACCAGCGGTTTATGGCAAAAACTTTCTCTCTGGCGTGGGCAAATGCCTGCAAAGTCGCATGAGCGTCTGGATAATGCTTCTGGCTACAATACGTCTTGTCAACCGAGTCGTCGCCTTTTAAAAGATCAATGCCGTGTTGAATGGCATCTCCGATGTTACTGGTTTTCATACGCTTTGGATTGAAGGGTCTATACGCTGTGTATTAAAAACCCATTCCGACCGGATGATCGGAATGGGTTTTTTACGCTAAGCAGGATGCTGAAAGCCTTTATTGACGGGGGTCGGGCTTTCTACGGGTGGTGTCCGTACCGGTGTTGCCGAACGTGCGGCCGTTGCTGCGGTCATTTTTGGCTTTCGGATATGATCTGGACCGGTTTTTTTCGGATACTTTGCCATCAGCGGTTGACGGCGACCGTGCTTCCCGATTAGCCTGCTGACCCGAACGGCCAAATTTATTGGATGTGCTGCTGCTATCCGGGCGAACACCGGTTACGTTCCGGCTAATGCCCGCCCGGGTTTTGCCGGGCTCCGTTTTCTGTTCTTTCACATTCCCGTTCTTGCTCTGAGCCGGATTGGCAGCATTGCCTTCCGAACTGGTCGTCTGAGCCTGGGTCGGCCGGGTGAAAATCAATCCTGTCAATACTACGGCCATTAAGATTCCTTTTTTCATCGTTGAGTTGATTTACGAGACGTTTTCCCGTCCACAAGGTTCATCAAACAGTGCATTCATCCGGTTTGGATTAGTCGAAAACCCAAACCGGTGACGACGGCATTCTATGGTGTTAACCGCATACGCACCGCATTGTTATCGAAAATAAGCTACGGTCCGTCAAAAGAAATTTGGTCTCTTCAACCTGAAAAGGCCGAATAAGTCCCAAGCTCCGTGGAAAATCACAGCAACTGAATGCAACTTTTCTCACGGTTCTGGCTCCGTTTTCTGCTTCTGTTGATAGATAAACTCGTGGAGCCTGCGGGATTTTTCACGGGTTTGCCGGGATTTTTCGTTAAACTCCTGCGCAGCTCTACGGTTACCGGCCTCGGCAAATTGTTTCGCCGACTGGTCGAGCAACAGAATCGTTTCCTCAAACCCCCGAACGCCCTGCCACAGCGCTTCGTCAACGGTTTTGGTCACTTCGGCCAGCAGAGAACCCGCCGTATACGCATGACCCGTATGGCAACGATACCGGATCAGTTTACCTTCTTTGATACTCACCAGACAACCGTGGCACTCCGGGCAGGTCAGGGGCGTCAGTTCACCCAGATCAATAATTCCCATTTCGAAGGCGTTATCTTCAGCGGCAATGTTGATTTCGGCCTCCATCCGGGTCTTTTCCTCGGCAGAAAGCGTAGGTTTTTCGGGTACCTCCTCCTGGGTTAACCGGTTCAGCAACTGCGCCATTTCGGCCATCGGAACACTGTAGTCGACATCCACGTACTCCCGTACACTATCCGGCATACTGGGATACAGGGCTTCGTCCGGTTCCTGAATAATGGTTAACCCGCCGAGCCGATTGATAGACCACATGCCTGAGGTGCCGTCGTTGAGCATTCCCGTTAGAACAACCCCAATCACCCGGGGGCCGTAGGTATATGCCGCAGACCGAAACAGGGCGTCGATGGAAGGGCGAAACCGGTTTTCTTTCGGACCTTTTTTGACAATCATCCGGTCATGTTCGACCAACAGGTGATGGTCGGGCGGAGCGACATAAATCTGGCCTGGTCGAATACTTTCTCCATCCCGGGGATGAACGGCCTTCAGGGGTCCCGCGTGGGTCAGAATATCAGGCAAAAAACTGGGTGAGTGGGGTGAAAGATGCTGTACGATAAAAATGGAAGCCCCAAAATCCGCTGAAAGAGTCGAGACCAACTCTTTCAGCGCCGTTATTCCGCCGGCCGAAGAGCCTATAACTACCAGATTGCGCTTTGCCATACACGATGTAACTACGAATTTTAGGATTAACACGTTCGCTCCTTCCCCAGAAGAGAAGGCGTAATCTAAGTTTGAAGAGTCTGGCAAATAGTCCTAACTTGCTTCCGGTACCTTCGTCTTCCAAAGTAAACTGTAAACTTGTGCGATAGTTCTTGAAAATAGTATGGCAAAAAAAACAGTTTCTACCCATCAACCTCCGCTGAGACCAGTTCCGGTTGTTGCCATTGGCGCGTCGGCGGGCGGACTGGAAGCACTGTCGCTTTTGCTGGCCAATTTGTCTTCGACAACCGGTTTTGCGTTTGTATACATCCAACACCTCGATCCCAGACAGGAAAGCCACCTTTCCGCTCTGATTGGCCGGGTGACGTCCATGCCGGTTCGGGAGGCCGGGCAGGGAATGCGGATCGAACCCGATTCGGTCTACATCATTCCGCCCGACAAGGATATTGAAATCATTGACGGGACGTTGCGACTTTCCGCCCGGCAGCCCCGGCCCTACCTTCACATGCCCATCGACCAGTTTTTTATTTCGTTGGCCAATCAGCAGAAAGAAGGAGCCATTGCGATTTTGCTATCGGGGGCCGCTTCCGACGGCACCCTGGGTCTGAAAGCGATTAAAGCGGAAGGCGGCATCACGATGGCGCAGGATGAAACGGCTCAATTTCAGAGTATGCCCCAAACGGCCATTCGCGAGGGCGTGGTCGACCTGGTGCTTCCGCCGAAGGAAATTGCGAAAGAAGTGGAGCGGTTGAGCCACCAAAGCTACCTTTTTCGGTTGAACACCCTTGTGGAAGGCCCGGGCGACGTGGAAACACCGGATGAAGACCTGAAAGCGGTCATTCTGTTCATCAAAAAAGCCACCGGAGTCGATTTCACCCATTACAAAATATCCACCATCCGGCGTCGCATCATCCGACGAATGCTGTTGTATAAACTGGAGAAATTGCAGGACTACATCCGGTATATGAAGCAGCACACCCATGAGGTCGACGCTCTGTACAGTGACCTGTTGATCAACGTGACGCATTTTTTTCGGGACGAAGAGACGATGGATTACCTGAAGAAAATTCTGCTGCCTCAGATCATTAAAAACAAACTGCCCCGCGAACCCCTGCGAATCTGGATACCGGCCTGCTCAACGGGTCAGGAAGCCTACTCACTGGCTATGCTGATTCTGGAAGTTGTGGAGGACCGCGTTCCCAGTCTGCCCATCCATATTTTTGCGACAGATCTGAGCGAAGCCGCCATTGCCAAAGCCCGACAAGGCAACTACTCCCGCAGCGAGGTGATGGACATTTCGCCCCAGCGGCTGCTGCGTTTTTTTACGAAGGTGGACGATCATTACCGCATCAGCCGAACCATTCGTGATCTGTGCGTTTTTGCCCCCCACAACATTTTCAAAGACCCGCCCTTTTCCCGGCTCGACCTCATCAGTTGCCGCAACCTGCTGATTTACCTGGACCAGGTGTTGCAGAAAAAAGCCATCGCGACCTTCCATTATGCACTCAATCCAACCGGTTATCTGCTACTTGGAAAGTCCGAAACCATCGGCTCTTCCGCGCCGTTTTTTGCCCAGTTGGAAAAGAATTACAAAATCTACGTACGAAAAAATGATGTTACCAGCCGTCCTACCTTTGAAATGAATCCCCGGATGCCGGAAGCAGACCCTATGGAAGAGCCCAATCGTACCCCAAAAAACCCCAAGGCCGACCCTCCTTCTAGGGATCTGGATACCGTCGTCGACACGCTGTTGCTGAGTCAGTATGTCCCGGCCAGCGTGGTGGTGAATCAGGATCTCGACATTCTTCAGTTCCGGGGCTCTACGGGCCTGTTTCTGGAGCCTTTGCCGGGAAAAGCCAGTCTCAATCTGCTCAAGATGGCCCGCCCGTCCCTGCTTTTCGAACTGCGCAACACCGTCCACAAGGCGCATAAATCAGGGGAGCCAATCCGGAAAACCGGTTTGGAAATCAAGGTAAAAAATAAAACACACCAGGTAGCCATTGAAGCGGTTCCGCTCAAAACCGCAACGGAGGAACGGCTCTTTCTGATCATTTTTGAAGAAGTCACCACCCCGGCCCTGTACGAGAGTGGAAAAACGGGGGTTCGCGTCCGCCGGATCAAACAACTGGAGGAAGAACTCGCCACCCTGCGGGAAGATCTGCACTCCATTATTGAGGAGCAGGAAGCCAATAACGAAGAATTGCAGTCGGCCAACGAGGAAATTATCAGCAGCAACGAAGAACTCCAGAGCATCAATGAGGAACTGGAAACGAGCAAAGAAGAAATCGAATCATCGAATGAAGAACTGCAAACCATCAACCAGGAGTTGCAGCAACGCAACGACCAGTTGACGGAGGCTTATGCGTTTGCCGAAGACATTTTCTCCACCATTCGGGAAGCCACCCTCGTTCTGAACCGCGACCTGCGGGTGATGAGTGCCAACCAGGCTTTTTACACCATTTTCCGGGTTCGGCCGGAAGCCACCGAAGGGCGTTTGCTCTATGAACTCGGAAACCGCCAGTGGGACATTCCCCAACTCCGGAACATGCTCGATGCGGTGGTGCAGGAGGATGCCCAGTTTCAGGGATTTGAAGTAGCCCATAACTTTCCGGAAATCGGCGAAAAAGTCATGTACCTCAACGCGCGAAAGGTGGTTCGGCAACACAGTCAGGAAGCCATTCTGGTGGCCATCGAGGACATTACCGAACACCGGCAGGTGCAACGGATGCTGTCGGAACAGGAAGCTTGGTTCCATACCATTGTCGACAGTGCGCCGACGCTCATCTGGGTGGCCGGCCCCGACGCCCGTTACAAGTATCTCAACACGGCCTGGACAGCTTACGCCGGTCATCCTCCGAAAGAGGAACGGCTGCACGGCTGGACAGCCGACATTCATTCCGACGACCGGGAAGCCTACCTGGCCATTTACCGGAAAAGATTTGAAGAACGGCTCCCCTTCTCCTTCGAATACCGGCTGCGCCGAGACGACGGCGAATACCGCTGGATGCAGGAAAAAGCCAGCCCTCTTTTCAAACCGGACGGCACGTTCAATGGCTATCTGGGCACCTGCACCGACGTTCATCTGCAGAAAACCCTGACCCAGGAACTGGATTTGCGCGTTCAGGAGCGGACACGGGAAGTGCAGAAAACCGCCGAAAGCTTACAGGCCGTGCTGAACAGTTCGCCGGCTTCTATCGCCTATTTCAAAGCCATTCCCGAATCGAACGATATCACGGACTTTACGCTCGTGGTCTGTAATCAGAATTTTGCAACCTTGAACAACCAGACTGTCGGCCAGATGCAGGGTCGGCAGGCCAGCCAATTGTTTCCGAATCAGTGGTCGGCAGGCATGTTCGATCGATTCAAACAGGTCGTTGAAGCCGGCGAACCTGTGTATGAAGAACAAAACCCAATCCCTGACACGGATCGCTGGTGGGGCTCGTCGATCATCAAATACGATGGCGGACTCGTCGTCACTGGTCTGGACATTACAACCCTGAAAACAACGGAACGCCACCAGCACGAGCTTTTGCGTCAAGTCGATCGTTTCAATGAAAGCATTGAGGCTCTGGCCAGCCTGCGCCAGCAGGTTAAAGACCGGGGTGAGTTTCTGCGCCGGGCGTCCCACGATCTGCGCGGAAGTTTTGGTGCCATTCAGGGAGCAGCCTCATTGATGGATCTGATGGATACGGAAGAAGAACGGTCACAGATGCTGGCGATGATGCAGCGCAACCTGCGCCAGATGCTGGTTATGCTGACCGAGCTATTGGATTTTGCGCGGCTGGAAGCGGGTCAGGAGAAAGTTGAATTCACCCGGTTCGACGTCGCTGAACTGTTGCTCGATCTGGGTCAAAGCATGAAACCGCTGGCCGACCAACGGAATTTGTGGATTCAAACCCAGGGTAAATCCTCGCTATTGGTGGAGAGCGACCCCATTCTCATTCGCCGGATTGCCCAGAATCTGCTGACGAATGCACTCAAATACACCGAAACCGGGGGCGTGACCCTCATCTGGGATCAGGATTCCAACCCCGCATCCTGGTGGCTATCCATTCATGACACGGGTCCGGGACTTCCGGCATTTTTGGTTCGGCTCCTGATGAATAAATCCGTTGCCGCAGGCAATCCAGGATCAGAAACAAGTCCCGGCCAGGCGGGCGGTGAGGGAATCGGTTTGTCGATCGTTAAAAACCTGTGCGAATTGTTGCGGGGTATCCTGACGGTGGAAACGCCACCCGAAGGAGGGACCGTTTTCAAACTGCAGTTCCCGTAAACGTATAAACATCCCGGCAGGAACTTGGCCGCAATCCCTACCTGCCGGATCGGGCAAACAAAAAAAGAAAAAAATGTTCTATCTTCCTGAACACATCAAAATGGGGAAGCGTTGTGAATGTAGTACCCTGTAATTTGTAATTTTCAGGAAACGCAACGTTGAAAACATGAATGACTCCAGAAATAAAAAAAGCCCAAATCGGCTCCGGAAAGCCCGAATCCTGGTTATTGAAGACAGTGCGGATCATCTGCTGCTGATAAAAAATGCGCTCCAGCAGAGTTTTACGGATATTGACACGGTGATTATGGCGGATGAACATACCGCCATCCATTACCTCGAAGAATGCATGCAGACCGGACTGCGGCTTCCTCAGTTAATCCTGCTGGATCTGTATCTGCCGGAGCGGGAGAATGGCTGGGCTTTTCTGAAAAAAGTTAAAAACCTCAATCCGGAAGTCGGGCAAATCCCGGTCGTGGTATTCAGTAATTCATGTGATTCCGAAGACATCGTGGAATCCTACGACCGTGGAGTGGCTTCCTACGTTGTCAAGCCCATGAACTTCACAGAGTGGACCGATTACTTTCAGACCCTGAAAGAATACTGGTGGGAAACCGTATCGTTACCCAATACCCATTCAATGTATTGAACGCTTAGCCCCGAAACCGGGCGGTTCGGCTAGACCGGGGTGGAGCGGGCGTCACCCGACTGTGGCGCAGATGCAACCGACAGCCAATACCGAAATATTTTTTCCAGCACCTGAATGAACCGGGGCAGGTCGGCGGGATAAACAATGACCGAATTGGCCCCCGATGCGTATCCCTGTTGAGCCTGGTCGTAATTGCCGGCCGATGACAGCAGAATGGTGGGAATAAACCGGAAGCGGGAACTGTTTTTAAGCGTTTGCAACGTGAGCAAACTGCCCGGCTGGCTCCCGTCCAACACAATCACGGCGGGCATATCGGCCTCTCCAGTGCCGGCGATCACTTTCTGAAGGCCATTGCCGGTGTCGAATAGTTTCAGCCCCCATTGCGACCATTTTTCACCCATTAGTTGCTGCACCAAACCGCTTTTTAGTTCATCGGCCATTACCATCCACATTCGCCGGGAGGCCAAAGACGGGTGTTTTTTTTCGAACCCAGCCAGAGCCACAAACGGAGAACTGACCGGCTCGGCATGGGCCGACAATGAAGGCGGCAGCATCTTAACCAGAAGCGGATCGATGATCAGACTCCAGCGCCGGCGGCTGACGGGCAGCCTTTCGCCGTCCCGCAGGCTAACCGACCCCGCCATTTTATGTCCCGGAGGAGCCTGAAAATCAGCAATGTAGTGAGGATTAACCAGAGCCGTTTTATGAACCCGAAGAAAACCGGAGAGTTTCTTTTCAAAAAAAACCAGTGATTTAGCCAACAAAACCTTGCGCCCGTCGCCGTAATGCACCCACGTATAATTGCTGAACCCTTTCAGGTATTTGATCAACGCCGGGTATTGAATCGCTTCCTGAATCATGTTGTTTACCAATAAAAATGCTATGACTGCACGTCTTATAAAGTAACCGCATTCAGGGCAATTGTAGCCGCATTTCTTAGGCAATGGCACTTCTTTTCAGGGTCTCATCAGCCGCTTCAGCCGCCACAACGGTCAGGCTTCGATTTTCAGCAAGTGCATGGGCAACAAATACGGATCGAGTTCGACGTAGTTCCACTGTCCTTTCCAGGTATATTGCGCTCCGGTCAGCAAATCGTGCACCACGTATTCCTGTCCTTCGGCGATCCCCAACTGCCAGATCGGCACCTGCACCATGCCCGCCCGCCGGTTATAGGCATCGGTATTGATTACCATGAGCAGCCGGTTGTGGCCCGTCACTTTCAGATAAGCCATCAGCGCGTCGTCGTCAATGCGGCAGAACATCAGGTTGTTGGTGGTTTGCAAGGCCGGGTTTTCCCGCCGGATGCGGTTGACCAGCCCGATCAGATACGTCAGCCGGTTGGTGCGGTGCCAGTCCCAGTGCCGGATCTCGTATTTTTCCGAGTCGATGTATTCTTCTTTGCCCGGAAACGGCAGGTGTTCCATCAACTCGAACGACGGCCCATAGATACCGTAGTTGGACGACAGTGTAGCCGCCAGCAAAAACCGGATCAGAAACTGCGGTTCGTGGCCCGATTGCAGGATATACGGGTTGATGTCGTGCGTGGTCGGCCAAAAATTCGGGCGGTAGTAGCGCTTCATCTCACCCTGCGTCAGCTCCGTCAGGTATTCTTCCAACTCCTGTTTGTTATTGCGCCAGGTGAAATAGGTGTACGATTGAGCAAAACCGCGCTTCGCCAGTTGCTGCATCACCTTTGGTTTGGTGAAAGCTTCGGCCAGAAATAGCAGATCGGGATATTCTTTTTTTACTTCCGCAATCAGCCATTCCCAGAACTGAAACGGTTTGGTATGCGGGTTGTCGACCCGAATGATCCGGACGCCCCACGACGCCCACGTCAGCATCGTCTCTTTCATTTCAATCCAGAGGCTCTGCCAATCGTCGGTTTCAAAATAAACCGGGTAAATGTCCTGGTATTTTTTCGGGGGATTTTCAGCGTATTGAATGGTGCCGTCGGGTCGTTTTTTAAACCATTCCGGGTGATCTTTGGCCCAGGGATGATCGGGTGACACCTGAATGGCCAGGTCCATCGCCACCTCCATGCCGTGGTTCCGGGCAATGGCAATCAGGTGTTTGAAGTCGTCGAGAGTGCCCAACTCGGGGTGAATGGCCGTGTGACCGCCCAGTTCCGAACCGATACCGTAGGGAACGCCGGGCTCGCCAGGTTGCGAAACCACATTATTATTTTTCCCTTTCCGAAACGACTGTCCAATGGGGTGAATCGGCGGCAGGTAAAGTACATCGAAACCCATCGCTTCGATGCGTGGCAGCAGCTTTTCCACATCCCTGAACGTGCCGTGTCGACCCGGTTCCTGCGATGCGGATCGCGGAAACAGGCAATACCACGTACTGAAACCGGCTTTGGGCCGGTCGACGTCCACCACGAGTTCACGGGCATACCGGGACGGGTGTTTCCGCTCCGGATACCGCTGGATGAGGTCCGTAAACAGGCCGCTTTCTACAAACTGAACCGACTCCTGGTAAGCCGCATCGTTGTATTCATCCGACCCGCCTTCCAGTAAACCGGCCAGCCACGCCAGCGTCGTTTTATCATCTCCTTCGGCCCGATGCGACATACCTTCGACGTAAACCGCCCCGGCTTTGAGTTCGCTCGTCAGCCGTTGACCAGCCGCTACTTTCAATTCGACTTCGTGTTTCCAGGAAGCGATGTGATCCACCCAGCCTTCGATGGTGTAGGCATACAGTCCCGGTTTTTCGACGGTAAACGACGCGCCCCAGCGGTCATTGTTGATAAAAACCATCGGCACTTCAGTCCAGGCCGGATCATCCGGATGTTTATATAGCAGTCGGGCCGCCAGTTTGTCGTGACCATCCAGAAAAATATCCGCTTCAACGGCAATGACATCTCCGGGAACGGCCTTGATCGGAAATCGTCCCCCATCGAGTTCGGGCGAAACCCGTTCGATCACGACACGAATCTGACCATCGGAAGGCAGATTTGCTAATTTATATGCCGCAGCGGCAGAACGGGAAGTTTTGTTACGAGTGGCCATAGTCAACCTGATTAGCAATCATTTAGCCAACGGACACGCGATGGCATGCCGCCAGAATTTCGTTCATCATCTCGTTGTAACCGTCCTTCGAAACGGGCTTGGATTTCACCGAAACCGCCCCCAGTTTCAGGCACTCATCGATCAGTTCCCGCCCGACGTAGGTAGAGTAAATAACGACGGCAATCCGCGACAGCCAATCCGTAGCCTTGATGGCTGTCAGCGTTTCTTTCCCCGTTAGCTTGGGCATATTCTGATCCAGAATGACAATATCCGGCAGTTCATCGGGCGACGTGGTTCGGTGCAGGTAGTCGAGCAATTCTACCCCCGACGTTACGCCGGGCAGCAGTTCAATATCGGTGCGATTCCCTAAAAAATCAATAAAAAACGCACGGTCATCCCCATCGTCTTCAGCCAGTAAGATTTTCTTTCTGGATAGGTCAAAAGCCATTTCAAGCCGGTTTATGTTGCCTCAAAGGTAAGCTAATAATGAATGTAGAACCCATTCCTTCCTTACTTTGTGCCCTGATCCGGCCATTATGTTTGTCGATGATGCGTTTGGTAACCGCCAGTCCGATGCCCGATCCTTCGTAAATATCCTTGGTGTTCAATCGCTGAAACAGCGAAAAAATTTTCTCGACATACTGTTCATCGAACCCAATCCCGTTGTCGGTAATCAAAATGGAGCACATCGGCACCTCGTCCTTCGTTTCAGATTCGGCGGGGTCAGTCGCCTTGATTTCGATTACGGGCGGTTGATCGGCTTTGGAAAACTTCAGCGCGTTGCTGATCAGGTTTTGAAAAACCTGCCGAATCTGCCCCTGATTTACTTCCACTTCGGGCAATGGATCGATCTGCACCCGGGCTCTTTTCTCCTGAATCCGGAGTTCAAAATCTTTCAATACCTCATTGAGCAACTTGTTGAGATCGGTCAGAACGTATGTATCCGAATGCGTCGATAGCCGGGAATAACTCAGGATGTCGATGATCATGGTGCGCATCCGGTTGGAAGAGTCGATAATTTTTTCCAGATACCGCACGCTGTCGTCCGGCAGCTCATCGATGTGTTTGTCTTTCAACAATTCCGAAAACATCTGAATCTTGCGCAACGGCTCCTGCAAATCGTGGGAGGCCACCGACGCAAACTGTTGCAGGTCGTGGTTGCTGACTTCCAGTGCCGTGTTCATTTCTTCCAGCCGATCATTGTTGGACTTGAGCAGCCGCTGGGTGGCCTTCTGAACCGTGAGATCGGTAACGATGACGCTCATCGAAGTGCCGCCATCCAGTTCCAGCGTTGTTACGGAAAGCTGGCAGGGCACCTCCCTATCCGTACTCAGGATGCAGATTTCCACTTTGCGGTCTTCTGTCCACCCATCATTGAACAGGCTGTTGTAGCGGTCTTTGTAGTCCGCCGGAATAAAGGTATCGAACGACAGGGCAATCACGTTCGACAGCGGCATGCCTACCATCGACGCAAATTTTGAATTGCAGTAGAGAATCAATCCTGCTTCATTCAGCGTCACCGCCCCTTCATTCATCGTTTCGATAAACACCCGGTACGTCTGATCGGCGGTTTTGAGGCTGTAGAGTTCGTGTCCGTCCTTTCCCTGCACCACCAACGCGTCGACCTGACCCGTTCGTATGGCATGAATGGTTTCGGTGGCCTCCTCCAACTGGATCAGCAAGGCTTCGTTTTCCTGGACGAGTTGTTCGTAGGTTTTAACCGGTTTCATTAACTGGTATGAGCAATGCCCAGGCCTTTAAGCACCTTTTCGGTGTCCGACATATCGCCGATCAGCCTACGCTGCGGCAAGGGCATTTTTTTTATCAATAAAGGTAAAGCAATAATTTGCTCGCTTTCAGCGAGCATTCGTTGCTGGTAGACATCAATAATTTCCAGGGTATAGTTTCCCGCAAGATACGTTTCACAAATGTGTTTCAGATTGGAAATGGCACGGATTGAATTAATCGAAGCCCCGGTTACAAATAGGCGCAATTCATACTTCTGCCCGTCGCCATCAGAATCTGTATCCGGAGTTGTTACTTGCTCAATCATGCTATTTTTTTGCCGGACGAATGTTCAATCCAACCAACACTTTTTCTTCGTTCGACAAATCGCCAATAATCTTCCGGATGGGTTCGGGCACCTTTTTGACCAGCGTCGGAATGGCCAGAATCTGGTCTCCTTCAGCCAGTTGCGGCTGAACCAGCAAGTCAATGACTTCGATAACGTACTTGTCTTTTAAATGCTCCTCACAATACCGCTTCAGATTAGCCAGCGCCGTCACGGATTTCGCCGTTTTGCCGGCAACATAGAGTCTTAACTCCCAAATTTCCTCTTTTGTTTCCATTCCGTTTCGGTGGCTATTGCTCATTATGACGGTTTTTGATTAGTTGTTCCCGGTTTTTCTCCAGCACATCCTTTCGCAACTCCTCTTCCACGTAGGCTTTATTCAATTCATCCTGTACGGATTCGAACTCTTCTTTCAAACTCGCAATCTTCGACTCCAGCACCAAGCGTTTGCGTTCGATTTCCCGGTCCTTGCGGTTGAGGGCATAGTCGCGCAACGCCTTGCCGGTCACCTCCTGCAATTGCTGGGCTTCCCGCGCGGAACCCGTCAGCACGCCCTCGGGGCTTAAAAAGACATCCACCAGGTGTAGTCCTTCGTCCGTGATTACAAACTCGCGGACCTGGTTGGAATGCTTCATGCCGCGCGACTTCATAACGTACATACCCCGGTTCCGTTCACCGTTCGACTCAATATCCCGCACCAGCAACCAGGCATCTACCAGCGACGATACGCCCTCGTCCGTTTGCTCACTCACGATGGTGTTCAGCGACAGCGCCGTAAACATCACGGTTATTTGCCTCGATTGCAGAAAATCGATCAGCCGGATCAGCATCGACTTCACTTCGCTGACCGTGCCTACTGTAATCAGGTTGGTAATCGGATCCAGAATAACCAGTTGAGGATCAAACTCTTCGATCAACTTATGAATCGAGACCAGGTGCATTTCCAACCCGTTGAGTGTAGGCCGTGAAGCGTGAAATTTCAACAGACCGGCATCGATGTGCTGCTGGAGGTCAAACCCGATTGAGCGCATGTTCCGGATGATCTGCTGCGGTGACTCCTCAAACGCAAAATAAATACAACGTTCTTTCCGATTGCAGGCTTCGTGGGCAAAACTGGCGGCAATGCTCGTTTTTCCCGTACCGGCAGTTCCCGAAACCAGAATGCTGCTGCCCCTGAAAAACCCTTTTCCCTCCAGCATTTTGTCCAGCGACGGAATCCCGGACGAAATCCGTTCCGACGTTACATCGTGCGTCAGGGTGAGCGACGTAACCGGCAACACCGAGATGCCGCTTTGATCGATCAAAAAAGGATATTCGTTGGTTCCATGCACCGACCCCCGGTATTTGACGATGCGCAGAAGCCGGGTGGAGATCTGGTTGGTAACCCGGTGATCGAGCAGAATCACGCAGTCGGAAATGTATTCTTCCAGCCCGTGACGGGTCAACGTGCCACCTCCTCTTTCACCGGTGATAATGGTCGTCACTTTCTTGGCTTTCAGCCACTCAAACAATCGCCGGAGTTCAGCCCGCAAAATACCCTGATCGAGCAGCCCCGAAAACAGGTTTTCGATGGTATCCAGCACCACCCGTTTTGCTCCGATGCTGTCGATGGCGTATCCCAGCCGGATGAAAAGGCCGTCCAGGTCGTATTCGCCGGTTTCCTCAATTTCGCTCCGTTCAATCCGCACGTGATCGAGCTTGATCAGCTTATCCTGTTGGAGTTGATTCAGGTCGTAGCCGAGCGAAGCCACGTTTAAAACCAGTTCTTCGGCTTTCTCCTCGAATGACATAAAAACGCCCGGTTCGTCATAGTTGACAGCCCCGTGAACAATGAATTCGATGGAAAATAAGGTTTTTCCGCAACCCGTTCCCCCGCAAATCAGCGTGGGCCGGTCTTTTGGTAATCCTCCGCCCGTGATTTCATCCAGACCAACAATACCGGTCATGGCCTTGGGGAAGGAAGGAAGAGAGAAAGAAGATTTTTTTGAGGAAGTCAGGCTCATCGATCGTGCAATTTTTCAAAACGTGTGGTGGAAAAGGGCATTTAATTTTCAAAAAACATAACCAGATTTCCCCGCAGAGTGTTTGACGACCGGGCCAGAATGATCCGTTTAAAGTTCGAAAATATACTAAAAAAATACACGTCCGAGGCAATTTCTCCCAAGCGTCCGGTTTCGAACCAAAAAATAAAGGATAGAAGCAAACCGCCCCATCCTTTACGACTTTTCACCTAAAATAATGGGATAGACAAGAGAGCTGAGAAAAGAGAGAATAGACTCAAAAAGTCTCATTTCTCACGTCTTTCCTCTCTGATCTCACCTCTCTTGTCTTCTTTCACAAATACCGGGTCGTGGCCGGATGAAACGTTTCCCACGAATGCAGGTATTCCTGCGAGGCCGGAATCCGGGCCAGTTTCTTGCCTTTCAGCAGCCCCTCCGTGCAGACACCGTGCCGGTTCCAGACCGACCCGGTTTCCTGGTCCCGAAATGAATCCGTCGAATCCGCCGTAAAATGCAGAATTTGGCCGTTTACGTTTCGGTTCCAGACATGGAAGGTCGCACTGTCGGAGGCCACCATGAGCAATAACGGTGTTCCAGCCAGACTGTCGTTCGTAACTTTTTGTTTGAGTAACTGACTCCAGTCGTAAGCGCGGGCCGCTTTGTTTCGCTCCACACCCACCACCCACGATTTCGGCTTCCACGACAGGCTATCGCGCCCCGTCAGTTTCCGTTTGACTTGCCCTTTTTCGTAGGGTTCCATGCTCGCGTACTGCTCATTGAAGGTCGAATCCGGCTGAAGAACCAGCGTTTCGGGGTGCAGTTCGGTCCAGGCTTGCAACGTCATTTGTTCGGCCTGAAAACCGGGCAAATACTGGCCTTTCAACGGGCCGGCGATGGCTTCGCCGTTGACCTGCCGCCACCAGCTACCGGTCGTTTTGTCTTCAAACATCGCATTGAAATGATCCATGCCCACCAGCCGGAACTCTTCAATCTTGTCGCCCACCAGCGGCCGAAACACGCGGCCCGTTCGACAAACCGTACAGTACGTAATCATAACCGGTTCCCCACCCACCGTGTCCCGAACCTGGTGGTGATAGCCAATAAACTGGATCGGATAAGCCCGCGCCTGCCCGTTTACGACCAACCCCAACACCAGCTTATCAGCCGGGATTTTACTGGCTTTCAAATCCAGCATGACGGTTTCTTTTGGCTGGTAAAACATTTTCTCGGCCAGAAACCGGAAGTTGAAGAGGTAAAAAACGACGGCATAGACGGCCAGCAGCGCCAGCACGGCGGCTTTGCGTCCCCTGCGTTTCGGTACCGCCAGCAATCGGTACGTCGGATAGGCGATGAGCAACCAGCCAACAATCCGGATGATCCAACTATTCTGATGAATCCAGTAGGCAAAATCAATCGTATCGGCTTCCTGACTGCCCGGCATCGGCATAATGAAGTAGACTTTCGCTATTTCAGTGGCCGTCAGCAGCAGAATGCCGAAGATAAAAACGAGCATGATTTTCATAGAAACAGGGTTTACAGTTCACTCACCGGGGCATATAGTGATCATCTGCCGTATAGCCGTACTCCGCGATTTTAGTCGCCCGAAACTTGTACAATTCCGGGTTTTCGGGTGCCCAGGTCGCCAGACCGTCGACGTATCGGTTAAACATACAGAAAGCAGCCGCAATCAACACTGTATCGTGAATGTCTTTATCGGTCGCTCCCTGCTGACGGGCTTCGTAAACCTGCTCAGGCGTCACCTGTTTCCCGCCTTTTTGCACACTGCCGGCAATGGCCAGCAGGGCTTTCAGTTTGGACGAAATCAGGGTTAGCCCGTAGTTTTCCTTAACGGCTTTGACAAACTCGCCGTTCTCGTCGCCCCAGTAATAACTGGCCACGGCACCGTGGATGGTCTGGCAAAAAAAGCAGTCATTTTCGAAGGAAACATAGGTGGCAATCAGCTCGCGTTCGGCCCGGCTCAGACCATCGTCGGTTTGCAGCAGCGCGTTGGCTAATTCATTGAGTGGCTTCGCCGTCTCGGGGCTAAACGCCATCGGCCCGCGAATCCCGGGCAACCCTTCAGGTAATTGAATATAAGGCATATCGGAATAAAAAGATTAAAAACAGATCGAAACCGGAGTATATATCCCTGACCGCAACGCAGCCAGGGAATATCGTACTAACCTATTATGAACGCATTGCTTTCGTAGTTCAGGCTATGGATTGGTGTTCGTATGGATTGATAACCATAAGCGCTGCACCATAAACCCTCAACTTCTATACCACCGGTTTTGGCATCACATAACCCAGGGTTCCCATGCGCTCGCCCATGGCTTCGTAAGCCGCCGGGTCCGTCGGGGTCAGGCTTGCCAGTCCGTCGACATACCGGTTGAACAGGCAGAACGTGGCGGCAATTAAAACCGTATCGTGAATGTCGCGGTCGGTGGCCCCCTGCTGGCGGGCGTCGGCCACCAGTTCCTCCGAAACCGTGCGGGCATCCTGCTGAACGTGTTTGGCAATGGTCAGCAAGGCTTTCAGCTTGTCGGAAACCGGAGCGGTTTGGTATTCCGCGATCACCTGATCCACCAGCTCTTTGTCTTTTCCCAGGAGAAACCGGGCCGCAGCCGCATGGCTCCCGGCGCAGAAATGACAGTCGTTGAGCGACGACACAAAGGTCGCGATCAACTCGCGCTCGACTTCGCTCAGGGGCGATTCGTTTCGCAACAACGCCTGCGCCAGTGCATACAGATGCTGACCGGTATCGGGCCGGTACATGACCAGGCTGCGAATACCGGGAATGCCTTCAGGAACTTGAATGTGTGCCATTTTTTTGATGATTTATGTTTTTGCCCCCAACCCCCTGAAGGGGCTCCAATCGTCCGACAAAAGCCCTCTTCAGGGGGTTGGGGGCAGTTTTGATGGCTGCGGGCCGCTCCAGATGGCAATAAAGCCAATGACGAACGTACCGGAAAAGGCAAAAATGGCCGATCCATACCCGCCCAAGACCGCAACCAGCGTACCAATAAAAAGGACCGCCGTTGCCGTCACCAGCCGACCGATGTTGAAACAAAAACCGGTGGCCCGGCCCCGCAACGGGGTGGGAAAAAGTTCGGGCAAATAAGCCGACATGGTGCCCTGGCTGATGCCGAAAAGCAGTGCCAGCGTGGCCATTTCGATATACACCACGAGAGAAAGGGTCGTGTTCGTTTTGAAGACCACCGCGACCATGACGAAACAGGCGGCAAAAACAAACAGCATGGTTCGCCGATGCCCGAACAGCTTGACGATGAACCCCGACAGGATTCCGCCCAACACCCCCCCGCTGCCCATCAGCATCATCGATAAACCGCGCGCTTTCCGCGCATCACCCACCACCAGGCTCTGCACCCAGGTCGGCACCCACGAAAAAACCGCCCACAACCCCACCAGCATCGCCCCGAACGCCAGCGAACCCAGCCACAACGACCGGCGGTATTGCGGATCGAACAGGGTGGCGTTGGCATCGGCGGATTGCTGATGAACCCGTTTCCAGCCTTCCGGTTCCTGAACAAACCCCGCGATCAACGCACCCAGGATCAGCGGAATACCGCCAACCCAGAAGGCCTGCCGCCAGTCGGGCAGGAAATAGTTGACCAGACCGGACAGTAGAATCCCGACCGGAAAAGCCACCGCCAGAATGCCCATTGCAACGGGCCGGTTGCGCTCCGGCCAAATTTCGGCCACGATTACCGTGGTCAACACCAGCACGCCCCCGATGCCAAAACCGGCGGCAAACCGCAACGCGACGACGGTCAGCCAGTTGGGAGCAAAAGCCGTCAGCAGGGTACAGCCGCCATACAAACACACCGCCCCGACCAGCGACGTAACCCGCCCCAGCCGGTCGCCGAAATAGCCGAAACTCATACCGCCCAGCATCCAGCCGTACAGGAAAGTAGCCCCGACGTAGGCACTAACCCGATCGAGTTCAGCCTGGTCGGCCTGTCCCAGCAAGTCACGGACGACCACCGGCAGGTAGGTTGACATTAAGGTCGAAACCGTGCCGCTGAAAATATACACCAGCATACAGAGCGCAAACACCAGGCTGCGGTAGGCCGATGTCGTTGGAGCGGCCGTGAGTTGAATGGTTTCCATCTTAGCGCATTCCCTGGTCAAAGGTTAACGAAATATAATACAGACCGCCCACCGCCGGAGACCCGTAAGCCTGCACGACGTATTGGTTGGTCAGGTTGCTGGCTCCCACTTTCAGAGCGGTTTTCAGCGACGGAACCCGGTACGTAACCTGCGCGTCGAGCAGGTGATAGGCCTGAATCCGGCCCGGACGAAGATCGTTGAACGAACCCACCCAGTCGAATGAATTCTGCCAGTGCCAGGCCACGTTGAAGCCGAGGTTTTTGGCCAGGTTGCGGTTTCCAACCGTCACGTTCGTTTTGTATTTCGGCGTATTAAAAGCCGGAATGTTGTTGGGGTTTGCCCCTTTCAGGTTAAAGGCCGACCAGGTGCCGTTGCCGCCAATCGTAAAACCGCCCGGCACATAATACGTCAGGCCCAGCGTGGCTCCCTGTGCCGTTACGCGGTCGGTAGCATTGGTATACAATTGAAAAACCTGGTATTTGGTGTTCAGGATGTCCTGCGCGGCTGCTGGATTTATGGTGCCGTCGCTGCCCAGAACCGGATTGTCGGGCCGGATGACCACCTGATTCAGGATAAAGTTCTGGTATTCACCAAAGTAATAATTGGCATCGACAGCCAGCCGATTGTTGATCAACCCCCGGTAACCGACCTCAAAGCTCTGCACCTTTTCCGGTTTGATGTAGGCCACATTCGATTTTTGCAGTTTGTCCTTGTTATTCATCACCGCCTGCTGGGGTGTTTTTCCGGCCTGTACATCGGCCAGAAAACCGTTGACAAAACCGCCGACAGACGGGGAATTGATCGAATTTTCGTAGACGTTCATGCCCGCGCTGTTGGCAGGAGCGCCCCCCAGAATCGTAATCGGGCCGACATTCAGCTTGATAAACTGGTCGCTCGGCGTCGGGTTTCGAAAACCGGTTTGGAATGAGGCCCGGAAATTATGCGCTTCGGTCGGGGAAAAAACCAGGGACGCTCTGGGCGTGAAGTACCCGGCAAAATTCTGGTTCTTGTCGTACCGCCCCGACACCGTCAGCTTCAGCTTGTCGGCAAAAAGCCGCTGGCTGGCCTGGACAAAGGCTCCGAACTCATTGTACAGAATGCGCCCCCCTTTGTCGTCGAACAGCGTCCCGTTTGTGAACAGACTGAACTGGCGGAAATTACCCCCGGCCAGCACTTCGGTTTTTGACAAACCGGCGGCTTCCAGGGCCGACGAAAAATTGTACTGGGCATCGGCATGGTACATTTTCGTCTGGCTCAGAATCCCGGCGCCGTTCAATCCCTGAATCGTTTTCAGCCGCGCCTTTTCGCGATCAAACTCCGCCGAACCAGGCAGATACCGCCCCTGATCGGCAAAGCGCCGGGCGGCTGTGTGATCGGCCGTCGTGACGCCCTGCACCTTGCCCTGAAAAGCCTCCGTGTAACGTGTAAACCACATTTCATCCGCCTGATTGGCCGGAACCACCGTGCCATTCAGGTCTCGCACCCATGTCCGGCCAACCTGCTGACCCAGCGAACGGGAATTGAACGAATCGTGCGAATCTTCCTGATTGGTGTAGCCCCGGACAAAGAAATTAGCTCCCCGCAGTTCGATGCGATGCTGAAGCAACGAAAAACCGTTGACCGAAAACCGGTTGCTGCCCGTGTAATTAGCCGTTCCTTTTGAATAACTGTAGGAATAAATCGCTTCCAGATTGGGTGTGATCCGGTAATGCAAAGCTCCGTTCAGTTTCAGGCTATAGACGTTGTAATCCGTCAAATACCGCTCTTCGTAGCCGGTGCGGGCCACTTTGCCGATGCCGGTGATGGTGCGGTTTACCTCATCGCCATACACATTCAGGCCGTTGTAAGCCGGGTTGTTGCGTCCCTTTTGTTCGGCAGGTGTGGTGGCATCAACGTCAGTATAATCCGTGGCAAACCAGTCCAGCCCCTTCATGTACGCAACATTCAGTTTGAAAGCCAGCTTGTTGTTAAACGCCTTCGCATACCGCAGGGCATAATCGTGGTACAGGGCGGCACCGGTATTCGGGTCGTTGACGTGGTTGACGCCCACTTTGGCCTGCGCACTCAGCCCCTGAAACTGAAAGGGATCTTTCGAATGCATCAGCAAGGCCCCGTTGAAAGCCGTCGGGCCGTACAAGGCCGAGGCCGATCCCGGCACCAGTTCGACGCTTTCGACATCGAGATCCGAGAGTCCGAACATGTTGCCAACCGAAAAACCGAAACCGGCGGGCTGGTTGTCGATCCCGTCGATCAATTGCAAAAACCGGGTGTTGCCGGTGCTGGCAAAACCGCGCGTATTGATCTGTTTGTAGGTCAACCCGCTGGTGACCATATCGACGCCCTTGAGATTATTAATGCCCTCGTAAAACGTCGCCGAGGGTGTTTCGCGAATGGCCCGGTTGTCCATTTTCTCGATGCTGACGGGCGCTTTCAGGATGTTTTCCTCCACCCGCGAAGCCGCTACGACCACATCCTGCAACACCTGCGTGCTGACTTTCAGCGATACGGCGATGGGTTGACCGGCATTTTGTACCGAAACCAGTTGTCGTTCATACCCCACCATCGTGACGATCAGCGTCCACGGTCCACGCCGGTTGGTGGTCAGCGAAAACTGGCCCGCAGCATCGGCGGTGGTGCCGGTCAGTTGGTCTTTGATCAGGATGCTGGCTCCCGACAGCGGGGTTTTGGTGTCGGCGTCCGTGAGTGTTCCCGACAGCCGGGTTTGCTGGGCGATTGCGGTGCCGTTCAGGACAATCAGTACGAGAAGGCTATATAAAAAAGTAAACGGTTTTTGCTTCATCAGTTTTGGTCTTTTGGAAGAGATGGCTGCGTAATTCGGAATGATTTCAGTCGGTCAAGGCATACTTCTGTCAAAGACAGGGCGTTGAACTCCTGAAAAGAGACTACATTTTGGGTGGAACCGGAAAACCGCCGGGTGGCCGCTTATACCCCTGAACGATGCGTTCGCCGAGTCGCTGGTAATACGCCGGATCGGTCGGTGTTACGCTGGCCAGCCCGTCGACGTACTTGTTGTACAGACAGAACAAGGCCGTGATCAAAACCGTATCGTGGATTTCCCGATCCGTGGCTCCCGCCCGTTTTGCCCGTTCGACGGCTTCGGGCGTCACGTCCTTCCCGCTGCGCTGGGCGCGGGCCGCAATGGCCAGCAAGGCTTTCATTTTTTCGCTGACCGGAGCGGTTTCATAATCCTGCTTCACGGCCCGGGCGGTTTCATTTTCACCCAGCAGCAAATCAGCAGCTTTGGTGTGAGCGGCTGTACAGAACCGGGTTTCGTTCCGGGCCGACACCAGGGTGGCAATCAGTTCGCGCTCGCCCGGCGTTAAAGTCGACTCTCCCCGCAACAGGATTTGGGTCAATTCACGGATGGGTAAAGCCGTATCGAGACGGTATTCGAGCAAACCGGTGATGCCGGGCAAATGCTCTGGAAGGGGTATATGGGGCATTACAGTAAAGTCAAAAGGTGAACGAATCGCACCGAAAACGGCTGTTTTCGGCTTACAATTTGATTCCCAGCGTCAACACACCCGTCCGACCGTCGGAGGGCCAGATTCCCGGCCCCGGATAGAAGGTTGGACGCTTGGTGAAATACGCCGTATTCAGCAGGTTATTGATACTTCCCCGCAGCGTAAAACGCCGTCCGATCCGCCAGGTGGTGTTCAAATCCCAGATGCCGTAGGCCGGGACGGGGCCTCGGGCACCATTGGCTGTCGGTTCCGGCGTGTTCAGCGCGTCAGAAAACGTCTCGCTGACGTAGCTAAACTGGGCGGTCAGACTAAACGTGCGGTAGCGGGCGGTTAACCCGTTGCGGCTGGTCCAGCGCGGAGCCGATTCCACCCGGTTGCCATCGATGGTTTGGTTATCGGCTCCTGTTGAAACGCGGGCGTTGTGATACCGGGCATCCGCAAAGGCCGTCGAGGTGAAACCGGTCAGCGCAAACTGGTTGGTTCGGTAAAACCGGGCTTCGATCAATGCTTCAACGCCTTTGGTTCGACTGTCGCCGACGTTGGTACGGAACACGTAACTTTCGCCAGCCGGATTGGTCAGCACCAGGCTCCCCAGGCGGTTTCGGTAGGGCAGATAAAACGCACTCACGTTGACGTGCAGTCCCTGCCAGTAGCCTTCCAGGCCAATTTCCGCGTTATACCCCGTCGCATCCTTCAGGTTTTTATCGACTTGTTCATAGACGGAGGTCGGAATGATGTCCTTGAAAATCACCGGGCGATAGGCCTGCGACCAGCCACCGTACACTTTCAGTTCCGGGCGAAACCGGTATTGGGCATTGATTCCGAGCAGGACAAACCGGTGGTCGATGTCGTTCGGCAGCTTCAGCGGGTCATAATAGCTGATGGTTCCCCGCAGCCGGGTCAAGCCGCTTTCCACCCGAATCCCGGGCGAAACCGTCAGTTTTGGGGTCAGGTGAAACTGGCTTTCCGCAAAAACCGCCACGTTGCTGGTGTAAAAGTGCAGGTCGCGCCCGAATGGGCCGGTGATCGACAAGTCGAAATCGGAGCCTGTCGTGCCTTTCCCCTGCTGCCGCCGGTTCAGATCATTGTTCATCACCTGCACACCCACCACGCCGGTAGCGACTACATTCCCAAGCTGATACGCGTGCATCAAGCGCAATTCGGACGTATAACTGTGAAAGTTATCGATGTCGACCTGCCGGTTTCGCGGCTGTTCGGTTGCCTTGATGAGCGTATCCGGCACATTGGCCAATGCATCGAACAGAACACTGTTTCGCTGGCCCAATACGGCCGACGTCAGCCACATCAGCCGGGTTCGCTCCGTCATCTGCCAGTCGAGCCGCAGCGACGGCACCCAGATGTCGGGGTTAAAGTAGTTGCGGTTTCGGGTGGCCTGCTGCGGATTTTGCGCAAATTGTGCTTCCGTCAACGGACCCGGAATGCGGTAAACATACGCCGAGCGTCCCAATTCCGCACTGATCCGGAGCCGTTTCGTAGCCTGATACTGCAAGCTCATAAACTGGGCCTGGGCGTTTGAGGTCGCACTTTCCCGATAACCGTCCGAATGCTTCCGGTAATAATAGCCGTAATACGTCAGCTTCCCGACCCTACCGCCAATGGCGTTGTACGTACTCCGCAAGCCGTATGAACCCACCGAATTGACGGTTTCAAAACCAATCCGACGGGTGGTGTCGCCTGATTTTGTCACGTAATTGAGCATTCCGCCAAACTGAGCACCGTATTGCAGGGAAGCCGTTCCGCGCACCAGTTCGACTCGCTCAGTGCTTTCCATCGGGGGCGAAAAGTGGCTAGCCGGATAACCGTACATGTCCGAATTGGTCAGAACCCCGTTCTGGCGAATGTTGTATTCCCAGGACCGGTGCGGGTCCAGCCCGCGCGTGGCGACGTTCATCTGGTTGCCGGTTCCGTCCATGTCATAGACGAACAAACCCGGAAGCCGGGCGAACACCTGCCGGGCGTTTTTCTCGGCAATGTTCGCGTCGATTTCCCCCAATCGCACCACCTCCGTCCGCTTGCCACCCAGCAGATAGGTACCCTGCACATCGGACAGCGATTGCGTAAATCCCTCCCGAATACCGGTTACGTTTACCTCCTTCAAGGTTTGGCTACGCAGGGTATCGGCTACGGGTTTCGGGGCTGGCGATTGGGCAAAACCGGTAACGGCCAGGCTGATTATCAAGCCCATAGTGATCCCCGGAATACGCGTATTCTTCTTCCAAGAGTCCATGCTGTAGCGGATTAAAGTCCGGATCCGTCGGCTTTTGCCCGGGCGATGGCATAGTTTCCAACTTCATTTCCGGCCTTCAAACCAGCATCACAATCAAAGCGATAGTGAATCAATCCGTAGATGCGCGACACGGAAGCTTCCTGGGCCTGTTTCGTAAAGGTATCCGCCTGATCAGGGAATAAGTAGCCCAATACCGTGGCGGCCGCCCCCGAGAACGTCGAGTGACCGGAGGTGTACGACGGAAAATTGGGCAGTCCTACGGACGTCTTCACTTTAAACTGCTGCGGACGGGGGTAGTAGTAATAGTATTTAGAGTCCCAGCACGTGATGGCCGCATCCATTTCGGCCGTTCCCAGCAGGGCCAGCGTACGCGCCATCCGGACTTCGCTGTGCCGGGCTTCGTGGCTCACATTGGCCGCTGTACGGTGCCAGTGACCTGGGGGCGTGTAGCTGCCCGCTCCATCCGCCCAATAATTGGCAATCCGCGCCTGTTCCCGGGTCTGGTTTTTCTGAATGTTCTGCAACTCCTCCAGGTTTTTTTGGAATTCCGGACTATCCAGCGCCGGGGGTGGCAAAGCCCGCAACTTTTCCAGATCTGTTTTGGCGAAATTCCACGGCAGGACGGCCCCGTAATTCGGCAGCATGGGTGGGCGAAGCGGCAATTCCTGGCTCACCCAGGCTTCGCGAAGACCCCGTTCTTTGGCTTTTTCGATCATGCCCGCTGTCAACGCCTGGTTGTTCGCAGCGGACATCCCATCGGTTCGGGCGCGGCCCATCACTTTGGCTGCTACGGCATTCCCGAGGTCAACACCAGCCACGAGATCGCTTTCTACATTCATACCGGCCCACAAACGGCTTTCGCGGTGTTCCTTCATGCGGGCTTCCAGATACGGCACCTCGCCCGGAAACATGGCCTTCAGAATCGTCACCGAAGCGGCAGCCACGACGGCATCTTCCGAGGGATAGGTCGGAATGCTGGAAACCGGCAAGGCCACCCGAATCGTGGCGTCGGTTTTCGACGGCGCGGCCCGTTTGAACTGGTATTTGTAGTTCCAGGCGGCCACCAGCGCGTCATACTGCGCCACACTCAGGTACGCCAGCGCACGAGAAGCATACGGTGGATTGGCAAACGGAAACTTCGGATCAGCCAGCGGATTGGCCGCGTCGGGCACCGGATATTTCCCTTCGGCATTGTAGGCCGGCGGAATGTTATACCGGGCCGCCAGTTCGCGGGCAATCTCATTCCAGCGGTAAACGGCCCCGGCACCCCAGTAAACGACGGCTTCCTGCTGTTCCTTCGTCAGGCTGGCGGATTTCTGCTTCAAACTGGCCAGTTCGGCCACGTATTCGGGGGAAGAAACCGCTTTGGGGGCCGCCACCGCTATTTCAGTAGCCGAGGTTAGCTGGTACGTTTTCCAGGAACCCGCTTTTTCGTCGACCGACGCGGGGGCATACCCCACCCGCTGGGGTTCTTCAATGGTTTTGTCACAAGACATCAAAACAGCCACCGTGGCAAAAACGCCAATCGCTCTTTTCAGCCTGTCAATATAGGTTTTCATACTTTTTCTTGATTAATCAGGGGCAATGAACCGAACGCCAATCCCCATCCATCCTTTTTACAACTTAAACAGATACAGTACGCCCACCATGAAACTCGTGCTCTGTCCGACATTCCGGCCGTCGGTAACGTAGCCCACCCGGGCGTTGACACCGATGTTTTTGGGCTGCACTTTCCCAT
Organism: Larkinella fluvii; assembly: GCF_051857545.1. Taxonomy (NCBI): domain Bacteria; kingdom Pseudomonadati; phylum Bacteroidota; class Cytophagia; order Cytophagales; family Spirosomataceae; genus Larkinella; species Larkinella fluvii. Next base: position 223,846 of record NZ_JBPZHB010000005.1, read on the forward strand.
ACCAGCCCACCGTCGTTGCCTGCATGTTGTTGGTCGGGAACGGCATGTCGTGTCGCCGGATGTAGTCGCCGTGGGTGCAGGAGCTGCGTTCGGCCCAGAGTTCGGTCTGCCATTTTTTCCGCAGAATCCCCAGCCGCAGGCCCGCGTCGTAGGCGTTCGGCACGCTCACTTCGTTGGTGTTGTACACCCGGTCGTCAGCCTGGTAGGCGTCGCGGTCCACATTGATGTTACTCCGCCAGAGGTAGGTGCCGTGTGCATTGATGTACAGACCGGTTTTCGGGTGTTTGTAATTGGCAATCAGCCGCCCCGAAACCGTCCGGCACTGCAAACCAATCGACATCGGCAGAAAATCCGGGACGTAATTGCCCACCGGCAGCGAGGCTCCCGCTACGGCATGCAGCGAAAAACCGTGCGTCGACAGAATCCGGTATTTCAACCAGCCCGACAGATCCTGAAGACCTTTCTGGCCCAGCAGGTTACCGGCACTGGTTTCCGTCCAGACATACGGCAGGCTCAAAATGACGTTCAACCGGTTGGTGATTCCAATGGCAGGCATCAGCATCACGTTTTGGGTCGTATGCCTACCGATGTTGGAATTGGAGCGTTTGAGCGAGTTTTCCCAGTAATCGGTCCAGGTGCTTTTGCCATACATAGCTGCCACACAAACCGAACCTTTGGACATATAAATGGCATCGTGCGGCATTTGCGCCTTCCCCTCGCCAACTGCTAATACAGCACTGACTACCAGTAATTTGATAAAGTTTTTCATTGCATTGAAAGGTGGATACGTGTCGGAAAGACCGATAAGAATTATCTAGAACCAGCGGCTCAGCGAAACGGACACGGAATAATCGGCAAAAGCCGCATCACCGTGACGAACGCCCAGTGGATCGAGTTTGTCGGAGTAACTTTTGATCCGGTTGCGGTAGAGTGCTACCGGGACGGTTGCCGTGGCCGAGAATTTGCCGCGCATGTAGGCCAGACCGGGTTCAACGGCCACAATGTAACCGGGACGACGGAATCCTTTGCTTCCCCCAAAAACATCCGATGACGGAATGCCTTCTACCCGACCGCCGAGCATCACGGCCAGACCCGGGATCACGGAAACCGACTGGCTCAGCCCCACCCGGGCGGCAAATTGATCCGCCACCGAGAAATAACCCGTCACCAGATCGATGGTCGTTGCTTCGGGGCTGCGGAGTACGTTGTTCGTTTCGCGGGGATTGAAGAGGTAATAGCCGGAAAAATACGCCGTCAGTCCACCGGTAAGCTGGGCATATCCCTGACCTTCCACACTGAAGCCCCCCCCCCCATCGCCCAACTGGATCGACTGATCGACCGGTTTGTTGACGATATTGTCTCGTTTTTCCTTGTCCAGTTTATGAAAATCGCCGGTTACGCCCGGATTACCGGTCGGCAGTTTAACCCCCACGCCCAGCGCCAGGTTGGCTTTCGACAGTTTAGCCGGATTCACCAGCCAGTAACTGCCCGAAATCCGTACATCGCCGATGCCCTGCGAATAGGTATGGAAACGTTTTTGTTCGGGGTTGGCGGTCAGTGAATTACCGTAATGTTCATACAGCGACGAGCGGTCGTTGTACTGAATCGGCAGGTTCACGGAAAAGGATAAGCGGGGCGTTGCCAGGTAAGTGATGCCCAGATCGAGGGCGTGCGACAGGTTGATCACCTCCGTATTTTGCTCCAGGCGTTCTTTCTGCTCAACGTCGCCTTTGAAGTGCCGGAACGACCGGAAATACCGGTAGCCCATGTTCACCTGCCACTGGCCGGTGCGTTGTTTGAAAAAATCGGCGGAAGTGGCATTGCCCGGAACGGCGCAGCCCATGTGCCGGACAGCTACGCAGCCCTGCCCCGACGCCTGGGTATACAGAATGGACAGGCACAGAAAGGCCATTGAAAATCGGTAAAACAATTTCATTGTTTCGAGTTGTCTGAGATGGTCATACCGTGGACTGCGGGCGCGGCCAAAAAGCCCACCAACCTGCCAACGGATGGATAAGAAACCGGTGATGAATACCCGGCAGCATACGGAATGTCCCGTCGAACCCATTTTGGGGCAACGAAGGATGACCAGTATCTGCTTAGCGGGTTACGGGAGCGAATACGCGCAATTCAGCCACGACCTGAGGTCGCAGGGAACCGGCGAATCAACGAATTCATCAGGACAACAACTCGGGGGGTGGAGAATAAACCGGCAGACTGCGGGTCGACAAATGGGAGGTAAACGATGGGATTCGCACCAGTTTCTCGTTCCAGTCGTACAGAAAAAACCAGGTACGGGCGCGGTTGATGGGCGAATATTCCTTTAAAAATAATTTAAGCAGGTTATTGGCTTTTTTAGACGATTCGGACGTGCCGGTGGCAAACTGCTCCTTCACAAAGGAAAGCAGATCGCGCTGAAAAAAGGATTTGGCCTGGTTGACGTAGCCGGAAATGTGCAGCGTATCTCCCGAGACATCCAGATTGACAATTTCGTAGAAACTGCCCCGGTATTTGAACCCTTCCGGTTTGCTCTGCGTCAGAATGGCCTCGTTGGGGTGTTTTTGAAGCGGTATTTGAAACTCGACAATGTGGTCAACCGACGAAAAAACCGTAACCCGTTCCGACAATTCATGCTGTTCCTGCCACTGCACACTGACGAGCACCAGCAGATGCCCCAGCATGTGGTAAAGCAAAACAACGAATAAACCGAAGGAGATAAACCGTTTCACAAATCTTTATTCGGTAAAATTTATTCAAATATACTATATCCTTGGAATCTTGCTACTTCATACGAAAATTTTCAAAATTGAAATTTACGGCTTGGTGGCCAGCAGCCTTACTGAGCCGCCAGTTCCACCGTTAATGCAAACCGGGTTGGAGCCATCGTGGGGCCACTAAAACCACCTCCTCCACCCCCACCGTACATGCCGCGTCGGCCATACATGCCGCCACCGTACATGCCACCACCCATTCCGCCCATGCCCATGTTGCTCGAATTGGACGAACTCTGCTTGGGCCGCTCCGGAACGCCGGATTCAAAACCGATGGTGAGGGGTTCGCCCGAACCGGGTTTGGCATTGAGCAACGCCAGCGGAATGGTCAGGTGATAGACCAGCCGACCGGCTTTGTCTTCCAGTCGCCCCGTAATACCGGACGGATCGCCGGTGGCCGACACCAGCATTTCGTCTTCGGCGACGAGGTGAATGAGTTTCATCTCGATTTTCCGGTCAATGAGTTGTTTCGTCATCGTCGACCGATCCGTGGGACCAGCTTTGGCACCCAACGCCACGGGGCGCCCGGTTGCGGGGTCCATTTCTTCGGGTAGTGGAAACTGAATGCCGCGCCACGTTTTTTTCTTGCCTTTCTGATCGAGCCAGATGGTGCTGCCGAACAGCAGTGATTTAAACTGATCCTGGTCGTTGTCCAACTGGAGTGTCAGGAACAATTTATCGGCATTGTTCACGGCCACCACGTGGACTTTCGCGTTTTCCAGAAAAACTTCCGGACGCGACGTACTGTCGGCGGTTGCTCCGGTAGCAGTTGGCACACTGGTCCAGGTACTTTTTACCGGAACCGATTTTTGAGCCACGGCCATCCCGACCGCCAGGAATACCATTATACCGATCAATGCGTTTCGTTTCATTGCCTGAGTTGAGGAGTAGGGAATGAACGGATTTTCACCCGTTTTCATAGGCGTGCTAAGGTACGGTTTTTTCGTGGAAAGGCATAGCGAACGACAATCGCTCCGCTTCTTCGCTACTTTTTTAGCCACCGGACGACACAAAAGACGGTTTCCATTAGTTTATTTCGGAAGGAAGTCGCACCGATCCACACGCTATGAGTTCTACACCAAACAACTTCTGGAATAGCCCGTCTGCGGAGGAACAGCTTGTCCTGATGCAGGCCATTCTGGATGCCTCACAAAATGTTATGGCGTATTGCGTCCCCATGCGCAACGAAGAAGCCCAAATCGTTGATTTTTCGTATCGGATTGCCAACCAGGGTCTTGCTCAGTTGTTGGGTATCGAACGGAGCCAGATCTTGGAAAAGCCCTTGATGTACTGGTTTCCGAACGCAAAGGAACTGGGCTTATTTCAACAGTATGTCGACGCAATTGAAACGAAGGAGTCTAGAATTGTTGAATTCCCCTATGGTGACCAGGCTTGTGACGGTTGTTTCCTCATCACCGCCACCCCGTTGCAGGAGGGCATCGTGCTTTCATTCGTGGATATTACCGACCAGAAGCGGGCGAGGGTGGCCCAGCAGGAACAGGCTGAACTCTTGCAGGCAACGCTGGACGCATCGTTGAATAGTACCATCGCCATGCGGGCGATCCGGGACGAATCCGGGCAGATCATCGACTTTCTGATGCAAACCGCCAACCGGGCTGTCGAGCGTGATTTATTTTTGCCACCCGAGAAAATTGCGGGACACCGGCTGCTGGAGGTATTCCCCGGCAACATCGAATCCGGTCTGTTCGGATTCTATCAACGGGTGGCTGAAACGGGCCAAACCGATCAAACGACGCAGTATTACATCGACGCAAACGGGTTGGAAGCCTGGTTCACGGTGGCCGCCGTCCGGCAGAGCACCGACCAGATTGTGATCACGTTTATGAACATTACGGAGAGCAAATTGCAGGAACTGCGGTTGAAAAAGTCCAACGAGGATTTGGTGCGATCCAACGAATTGCTCGAGCAGTTTGCCTACGGGGCCAGCCACGATTTGCAGGAACCTTTACGAAAAATTCAGGCATTCGGCGATCTGCTTCTCGATCAGTATGGCAGCCAGTTAGGCGATGGCGCCACGGTTTTGCAGCGGATGCAATCAGCCGCCAGCCGGATGTCAGGGCTGATTCAGGATTTGCTGACGTATTCCCGGTTATCTACCCAGAAACCCGCTCCGGTTGCGGTATCACTCAATCCGTTGATCAACGACGTGCTGTCGGATCTGGAACTGATGATTCAGGATAAAAACGCCGTCGTTGAAGTCGCCCCCCTGCCGACCATCCGGGGAAGTGTTAGCCAGTTGCGGCAACTGTTTCAGAACCTGCTCATCAACGCCCTGAAATTCTCGTTCCCGAACACGCCCCCTCACATTCAAATTTCGACTCGGGAAGTGCGACTGGGTGACTTACCAGCGGGTTTGACTTTTCCTATTTTGCCCGTCGCACTGAAGCCGCTTCAAAAGTCGATCCGGTTTTATGAAATCAGCGTTCAGGACAACGGGATTGGTTTCAAAACTGAATACCGCCACCAGATATTTAAAGCATTCCAGCGTTTGCACAGCCAGAACAGCCAGTATGCCGGAACGGGCCTGGGATTAGCGATTGTAAAAAAAGTGGTCGAAAACCACTTTGGAGCCATCCTGGCAGAAAGCCGGGAAGGCCAGGGGGCGGTTTTCCGGATTTTCTTACCGACAGGTGTCTAATCCTGCTCCCAATCGCTCATGAGAATGGTCCCGCCAGGGGCTTGACAGCGAAGCGTCGGTAGCTAAAGAGAATGAACCGATTTTTTTGCTTGCCATCAGATACGCAACAGCCCTGTCTCTGCCAATTGTTAGGTACCTGACGGCACCTTGAAGATACAATCGCCTGCTCGATCTACCGACGCTTCGCTGTTAAGCCCCTAATAGGGCAGAATTCTATGCTTTTGCGCATTCTCTGTATAACACCTTAAAGGTTGGGGTAGTACCAACGAAAAAAGGGACGCTCGCGTCCCTTTTTTCGTTGGTAAAACATTTCGGTTACTATACCCAGTCCCAATCGAAGAGGGGCTGCATTTTGCGTTTGGCGGCCAGGAAAACCTGCCACAGCCGCGTCCGGCGGAATCGCAACACCCGCAGACCCAGCAATCCGGCCATCGCCGTCGGGGTTTGGGCGGCAGAAGCCGTCATCGACGTGGAACCGGCATCCGAAGCACCGCTGGTGTCTTCCGATTCACCGATGATTTGCGCGAGGGCTTCTTCCAGCAGATTCCGGCTGCGTGGCCCCCAGGTAGGCTCGGGTTCGAGACCCGGTTCGCCGGAGGCATGAATAATGGGTTCAACACCCGGCTGGAAACGCTCGCCCGGTAAAGGCCGGGTCAGGTCAGCCAGCACGGCGGGGCTCAGCATGTCGCTGTACATCCTGGGGCGGGTCAGCAACTCTTTATAGGCCAACACGCGGTACAGATACGTACTGGTTTCGCGGTGGAGCCGCAGGTTGTAATAACTCCGGATGCCCTGCTGGTCGATGCGGTTTTGAACGTGGGTAACGCCACTGTTGTAAGCGGCTGCAACCAGCGTCCAGGAACCCAGTTCGCGGTGCAACTCACGCAGGTACCGGCAGGCGGCCACAGTCGACTTGTAAAGATCCCTCCGTTCGTCGAGTCCATGTCTGACAATCAGACCATTGTCGCGGGCGGTTTGGGGCATCAACTGCCAGTAGCCACCCGCACCTTTGGGGGATGTACTGGTGCCCGACAAGTCACTTTCAACCAAAGGCAAGTACTTAAAGTCTTTGGGAATGTTGTACTTGGCCAGAATGGGTTCGATAACCGGAAAAAACTTTACCGCTCGTTTCCGAAGCCGGAGCAGATAATCCCGATGACGGGATTGTTTGAGCAAAACCGTTACCCAACGTCTGGTAACGTTGGACTGCCGAAGGGGAACAAACTCCCCGCAAAATTGTACGGGTTGTAAACTTTGGATCGTTTCGGTTCCCGGCAACCTTACACTAACGGTGCCATTGGAATGGGACGTAAACTCTCTTGAATGTACGTCCAGTGGTGCCGACAAACCAATGGTTTTAAGCGTCGACAGCATCAGAATAATACTTGCTTCTTTTATCAAAACAGACTTAGTTGTTGTTTACGTCAACACGACGGTCACGGTTTAATAAAAAGTCATTTATACGAAGCTAGTTGATTTACTGCACTTTACCAAATTCGGGTCTGTATAAATTACTAAACGGAAATCCTACTAACGCCATAGAATACTCAGAGAATACGGCCGAGCAGGGCGGCCACAATCCGGATTTTAGTGTAGTCGTAGCGCCCTTGCAACGCATCATACACGGGCTTTAACGCGTTGTTTTCCACGCCCACCCGGGCAATGGCCCGTTCAATCTCAAGGCGGTCGGCGGTATCGACCAAACCGGCCAGATCGACCTCATATCCGTTGCCGGCGAGGTAGATTAAATGCATCGCAATGGTCGACGAAGACAGCTTCCGCTCCTCCGCAATTTCGTCAACGGTTTTGCCCTGCTGGTAGAGTTCGAAGGTCAGCAAATGCGTTGAGCCTTTCAGGGTCGTGCCTTCGCGCGCCTGTCCGGTGAGGAACCCGGCAATGACTTCCATGAACCGTTTCCCGAACAATTGCAGCTTCCGGTCGCCCACCCCGCTCACGTTTCGGAAGGCTTCGGGCGTGGTGGGGCGCAGGCGGCTCATTTCTTCCAGCGACGAATCCGTGAAAACCACATACGGCGGCACGTTCTGTTCGTCAGCCAGTTGTTTCCGCAACACCCGCAGCCGCTCGAAGAGATCGTCGCGAACCGTCTCGGTTTTGGTCTTCGGTTTTTGTTCGGATTTGAGCTGAGCCGCATCTTCCGGTTTGATCAATTGGATTTTCCGATCCTGAAACAAAACCGCATCCGCCAGAATCCCGCGTCGCAACGCATAATGATCGTCGTAGGCAATCTCAATAACCCCGATGTTGATCAGTTGCTGGATATAACTCCGCCACTCGTCAAACTTCAGATCACTGCCCGCGCCGTAGGTTTTAATCAGGTGGTAATTATTTTGCATCACCGTCTGGTTCCGCGAACCGCGCAGGACGTCGATCAGCGTGTTGACCGGCACCTGCTCCTTCAACCGGACAATGGCCGAGAGGGCTTTCTGGGCCAGCACCGTGCCGTCGAACATCACCCGTGGGTTCTGGCAGACGTCGCAGTTACCACAGGGTTCGGTGAGTTCTTCCGAAAAGTAACTGAGCAAAACCTGACGCCGGCACGAATGCGCTTCGGCATACTGCTGAATGCGCTCCAGTTTCGCCATTTGTAACCCCAGATTGGCCGGGGCATTTTCGGACAGCATCTCCTTCCAACTTGCCACGTCGGCAAAGCTGTAAAACAAAACCGTATCGGCGGCAGAACCGTCGCGCCCGGCCCGGCCGATTTCCTGGTAAAAGCTTTCCAGGTTTTTGGGCATGTTATAATGAATCACCCAGCGGACGTTGGATTTGTCGATGCCCATACCAAAGGCAATGGTGGCGCAGATGATGCGAATATCGTCCCGAACAAACTCTTCCTGCGCCTGCGAACGGCTTTCGGCACTCATCCCGGCGTGGTAATAGCCCGCCCGGTAGCCCTTTTCCTGCAGTTTGGCCGCCAGACTTTCCGTCGACTTCCGGCTCTGGCAGTAAATAATGCCGGAATTGTCGGGTTGCAGAGCCAGAAACCGTTCGATCTGCTGAATGCGTTTCAGTCCCGGCAACACCTTCAGGCTCAGGTTTGGGCGGTTAAAAGAAGCTACAAAAACCGCCGGGTCGTTCAGGTGAAGCTGGTTGATGATGTCCTGGCGGGTCAATTTATCGGCGGTGGCGGTCAGGGCAGCCACCGGCACGTCGGGAAAATGCTTTTTTAGCATCGCCAACTGCGTGTATTCCGGGCGAAAATCGTGCCCCCACGACGAAATACAGTGGGCTTCATCGACCGCAAACAAGCTGATTTGCAAGGTTTTCAGAAACACGAAAAACGATTCCGACAGCATTTTTTCGGGCGAAACGTAGAGGAGTTTCAGCTTGCCGGCCTGGCAATCCTGCTCAATTTCCCGCTGCTCGCGGCTGCCTTGGGTGCTGTTCAGAAAAGCCGCCGGAATCCCGTTCAGCAACAGGGCCTCAACCTGGTCTTTCATCAGCGCAATCAGGGGCGACACCACCAGGCAGACACCCGGTTTCATCAGCGCCGGAATCTGAAAGCACACCGACTTCCCTCCGCCCGTCGGCATCAGCACGAGCGAATCGCGGCCGTCCAGCAAGGTCCGGACGACGGTTTCCTGCATGGGCCGGAACCGGTCGTAACCGTAGTACTGCTTCAGGAAATCAACCGGTTTCAGCGTTTCTGTTTCGTTCATTGGTTTTGTATTTACCGCCCCCGCCCCCTAAAGGGGAGAGGACGCTGCTCACTCCGGATGGTTTCGCGTCTTCTCCCCTTTAGGGGGCGGGGGCAAAATCAATCGTTCGGCATGCATTGGCAAAATGGTGTTGAAATTCCCCCAAAAGCGGTCGTCCAATCGGCCGGTCTGCTTCGGCAGGTTTTCGGTAGTCGTCAGCACCTCCGTTTCCTGAACGGCCTGCCCGTTGGATCTGGCGTATTCACCGGTGCCAAAATGCAGGGCAATGACGGCCATCATCGGCGTATTGGCGGCAACCGAAAACTGCGTTTCCAGCACCAGCCGCGCGTCCTGCAAAAACCATTTGCCGTTCAACTGGCGATAGTGGCTATGGCTATAAATCCGTTTTACTTCCTTTTTTGAACGACCGGTCAGGTTCTCAAAAACCGCTTTCAGATTGGTTTTCAACACCTCCCCCGCGGCTTCGGGCGTAAATTCATACGCAATCCGGACAATGGCCCGGCTGGCGGTATCGATCAACACCTCGCCTTTCCGGGCTGCCCGAACCCGCCGACCTGCCACCGGGGCAAACGCCAGCCGGTACGCCGGGCGGTTGTCGCTGGCGGTCAGAACCGAATCCAGCCGGAATTCGTAGTCGTTCAGGTTGTCACCGTCCCAATACTCCGGCGGCCCCAGATCCATGCTGCGCGTCACGATGGCGGCTCCGTTCGGAAACGCGTATCCTTCCAACGCTTTCGGCAACGGATTCCGTACGTACTGCCGCCCTTTCACCAGCTTTACTTTTTCCGGCAATTCGGTCTGTATTTTGGGTAACTTCTCCACTTTCAGGATGGCTTCCCGTACAGTCCAGCAAACGGTATCGGTCGAAAGCGTCTCGCGGTAAAAACCGGTCAACACGGTGGGCGTCGCCTGAAAATTGGCATGAATGGCCTTCAGGGCCGAAAATACCAGCAACCGTCCGTCGGTTTGCCTCCGGAACGAAACCGCCAGGTCTGCCCGAAGCACCGGCTCCAGACTTACGACAACGGAATCGATCGGTTTCAGGTTTCGCAGGACCAGTTTGGCATTCTGGTAGCCCACAGCCGAAATGATGCCTTCTTTCTGCGAATCGATTTTAGGGTAGTTCAGCAAAAACCGCCCTTCCCGATTCGCCAGTGTCCCCCAGGCTTTGCCACTGACGCTGACGCAGGCAAATTCGACCGGTTTTCCCGTCGATTGGTCCACGACCTGGCCTTTCACCTGCTGATAGCCTTGCCCGAATGAACCTTGTATCCCCACTACCAAGAGGTATAAAACGCCTGAAAACCGCTTCATCCGGTGAAAATTAAAGAATTAAAAACCGGGTTCAGGGGGGCCGGTGGGGCCTGGTTCAGTTTTCAAAAATACGAAATTCGGCCCGTTTTTCCCCTAAAACCGACCGTAAACATAAGGCAAGTTTTTGATTGCCTGTACAAAAAATAACAATAGTTTTTCCATGTAACGACCTACTTTTTATCAGTTACACCCGACAATTCCTCAGACCGGAAACGGACCAGTGGGTGCGCCGTCCGAAAATGCCGGATTATCCGTATGTTTGAAGCTGAAAGACTTCTTCTGATTTCCCATGAAAAAAACAGGATGGCTTGGCGGCTTTTTGCTGCTCTCACTGGCTACGCAGGCACAAAATCCGCTCACACCCGAACAACTCTGGAAATGGGGCCGGGTGTCGGGACTGGGCATTTCCAAAGACAAAACCTCGGTTATTTATTCCGTCAGTACACCGAACGCGGAGGAAAACAAAAGTGCCCGGAAAACCTACACAATACCGTTGACTGGAGGTCCGGCGACCGAAATTTCAAACGCCGACAGCTTACTGGTCAACACCAAAATTTCGTCCGATGGCAAGTTTATCATCAGCAGCGAAGCCGTAAAACTGGAAGACATTACCAGCACCGACAAATATCCCGATCTGAAAAAATCGAATGCCTACGTCTACACCTCGCTGAATTATCGCCATTGGGATACGTGGGAGGACGGCAAATACGACCACGTTTTTGTGGCTCCGCTGGTGAACGGAAAACCGGGAGCGGGGAAAGACATCATGCCGGGCGAAAAGTTCGACTGCCCGCAAAAACCGTTTGGTGGCGACGAAGATTTTATCTGGAATCCCGACGGCAAGCACATCGTCTATGTGACCAAGAAAAAAACCGGCACGGCCTACGCGGTTAGTACCAATACGGATTTGTACGAATACGACATCACGACGGGAACGACCAAGAATCTGACCGAAGAAAACAAAGGCTACGACGTCAATCCTGAATACAATGCCAAAGGACAACTGGCCTGGCTGCAAATGAAACGCGACGGTTACGAAGCCGACAAACAGGATTTGATCGTCTGGAACGGCGTCACCAAAATGAACCTGACTAGCCAACGGGACGACCTCCACGTTCAGAGTTTTAAATGGAGTCAGGACGGTTCATCGCTTTTCTTCACGGCACCCATCGACGGCACGATTCAGTTGTTCAAGGTGACGTATCCGGGGCTCACGAAAATGATGCCGATCATTACGCAGCTTACCAAAGGCGATTTCGACGTCACCGGCATCGTCGGGCAATCGGCGAATACCCTCGTCGTTTCCCGCACCGACATGAACCACCCCACCGAACTGTTCACGGTCGATCTGGCAAACGGCGCGATGACGCAGCTCACCCACGTGAACGATGCCGTGTTGAAAACCACCGGAATCTGCAAAACCGAACGCCGTTTTGTGACGACCACCGACAACAAAAAGATGCTGGTGTGGGTCATTTATCCGCCAGGTTTCGACGCGTCCAAAAAATACCCCACCTTGTTGTACTGCCAGGGCGGTCCGCAGTCGGCGCTGACCCAGATGTATTCGTACCGCTGGAATTTCCAGTTGATGGCGTCGCAGGGTTATATCGTGGTGGCACCGAACCGCCGGGGTATGCCGGGCCACGGTACCCAGTGGAACGAGCAAGTTAGTAAAGACTGGGGCGGGCAGGTGATCCGGGATTATCTGAGCGCCATCGATGCCGTTTCCAAAGAACCTTATGTGGACAAAACCCGCCTGGGCTGCGTCGGTCCGAGTTTTGGCGGTTACTCGGTTTTTGCGCTCGCGGGAGTTCACGACAAGCGGTTTAAGTCCTTCATTTCGCACGACGGTGTCTTCGATTTCAAGAGCATGTACGGCACCACCGAAGAGCTGTTTTTTGTCAACTGGGACTTTGGCGGTTCGTACTGGGACAAAAAGAACGCAGCCGCCCAGCGTACCTACAGCCAGTCGCCGAGCAACTTCGTAGACCGCTGGGACACGCCGATTTTCATCATTCAGGGTGGCCGCGACTACCGCGTTCCGATCGAGCAGGGTTTGCAGGCTTTCCAGGCCGCCCAGTTGCGGGGCATCAAAAGCAAATTGCTGTATCTGCCCGACGAAAACCACTGGGTGCTGAGCGCTCAGAACGCGCTGGTATGGCAGCGGGAGTTTTTTTCGTGGCTGACGGAAACGTTGAAGTAAACCAGCACTCAATCCATATTGCCTTTTACTTTCAGACCGCTGGGAACACGCGTCGGCACGGTTTTGTCGAAGGTATCGTCATTGAGCGTGTTCAGAAATTCGACGATGCCGGAAATGTCGCGGAAATTCACGTTCATCTGCGTGGCCAGCGGGTCCATCTGGCGGGCTGAAACGTGCGGGTTGAGAATTTTTCCACCCGAAATATCTTCATAAAACTGGAGCACATGTTCCAGCGTGACAAACTTTCCGCTGTGCATGTAGGGAGCCGTGTAGCGAAGATTGCGCAGGGTTGGCGTCCGAAATGCGTAGTTGTTGTTAATGCCTGCATCCGATTCTTTCCGGTTTTGCGTGTCGGGAACGCCCAGGGTGTGCAGTTTAAAGTCGGACAGCATCGGGCCGTTGTGGCATTTGGCACAGCCGGTTCTCAGAAACAGATTCAGTCCATCTTTTTCACTCAGCGAGAGCGCATTGCTGTCACCCCGCATGTACTGATCGAAGCGGGAGTTGTTGGCCACCAGCGTTCGTTCGTAGGCGGCAATCGCTTTCGCCATGTTTTTGGCGTGAACCGGATTCGTTTCACCCGAAAATGCTTCGGAAAACAGCGTCTGGTATTCGGGAATTTTTCGAATTCGGTCGATAATTTCGTCCAGAACCGCTTCTTCCGCGAACGAATGGCCGCGCATTTCTTCCAGTGTGGTAATGGGCAGCAAGGCCTGTTCTTCCAGGCTTTTGGCCCTCATATCCCAGAACATGGGAGCCAGCCGGGGATCATACTCGCCGTGGTTTTGGATGCCGTTAAAGGCGGTATTCAGAACGGATTGGGAGTTGCGTTTGACAAACGGAATGGTGTTCGGAAGCCGGAACTGCCGTTTGCTGTCGCTGCCGGTTCCGTTGACCCCAATGGATGTTTCCAGAAATTCCGCGTAGTTAAATTCCGGCTGATGGCAGGTAGCGCAGGCGACATCCCGGTTGCCGGACAAAACCGGGTCATAAAACAGAAACCGCCCCAGTTCGATTTTTTTTGCATTTGTCGGGTTGTCCGGCGGATCGATAACCGATTGCGGCAAAGCCCCTAATACGGCGATGGATTCCGAGATTTTCTTTTCCCGCTTCTGCTCCTCGTCCTGATTACGGCCACAGGAGGCAATAACAAAAAGCAGGATACTCAGATTGGAAAAAGAGCACTTCATGGGCAATCCATACGGGTATTCACACCTGACCAAAGCCACTGTTTCTCAGAATTTACTACTTCAATGGCCGATTTTTTACCGCCCTTTCGCCTAATCCTGATCCAAGCTTTCGGGAAAAGAACAATGCAAGGTCAATTGACGGAGAGATAGTGCGTCAAATGACCAAAAGAATTAAACTACTTATTTTTCTATTTTATAACAATTTCAATCATATTTTACAAAATTTCACTTGCTATTTATTATATATTTTATGCACCTATTTCCAATAAATATATTTCGTTATATTCACCATATTTTTTTAGGTTAATGATTTTTTAAAGCTTAAACTTTCTGGGTTTAAGCTTTATTTTTATTTACATATAAACGTATTCATAGCACCCTTTTTATAGAAATGGACGTTAAAAAGGCAAAGGGCTTATCTTCGCACGAAGATAAGCCCTTTTAAAAAATTTAAAACCATCAATTTACCACATTCAAGCGGTAGGCAAAGGGTGAACTGTAAAAGGCTCCGCCGGTAATATTGACACCGGTATTGCTGGCCGTATACGATTTCCCATTCGTCAATCTCATTACGGCCGTTATATCAAACCGATCACCGGCTGAGATATCCGTTAAAGCCAGTTTTGTAGCGGCCAATGCCTCAGCTCCCGTTACGGAAATGGTGGCTCGCGGATACCCCGTGGTGGCATCTTTCGCAAAGGCCGAAGCGGCAATGGACTTCAACACGACCGCCGTTGTGGTTTTGGTCCCGTTGGCCGGGGTCGCGTCCACAAACGCGATGGACAAATCGTAGGAAGCAAACAAAGCGCCCTGATTCGGGGTGACTGCTTCCGCCACAATCTCCATTTTCGTGCCACTCATATTGGCTTTGCTGGCACTAAACGTTGCGTTGGTAACGGGATAGGGTGTCACCGTCCGGACATACCCGCCCTGCTCCATGCTGGGTTCATCGATCCGGTCAATTATGTCTGTTTCACAGGCCATTGCGAACAACCCTAAAAACAGAAAGACGATGTATTTTTTCATCTATGCTGTGTTTTTGAATGAATGATCAAAGCTCTTTTGTACAATTATTGGGGCTATTTTAGCATCCCGGCCGGGTTATTATCCCAGAAAACCGAGGTCGTTACATTGGCTTTCTGCACCGCTTTGGCATTCCGGGTGATGTAGGAAGCGGGATAGTAGTATGAGCGGGGAAAACCGCCCGGACTGGGGTCGAGCGCCGGTTGCTGGTTGGATGGTTTGCCCGTCCGGCGATACAGATTGTAGCTTTCGATGCCGTTTCCGTGTAAGGCCAGCCAGTATTCCGTTCCGATCACGTTCAGTTTCTGGGAATTAGTCGTAGCGGCATCGTAGTCGGCCAGCACTTTGGTGACGTATTTCGTCACTTCGGTAGCCCAGACCGTGCCGCTTGCGGCTTCGAAGGTAGCGATTTTGCCGGCTTCGTTGGTGCCCAGCGCCAGGGTTCGCACATCCGCCATCGATTTTTCAATCGCCGATTTCAGCAGGTCTTTCGCTACGCCGGTTGTGCCTAACGTCAGGGCCGACTCGGCCAGCATGAAATCCACAAAAGACCGCATCATGATGGGATGAATGCCCGCTCCACCCCCACCGGCACCCAGCGAAACCGGAACACCCGCGTCGTTGTCGAAGGAACCACCCGCCGGATAAACGCCCCAGGCTGTCCGCAACAACCCATCGGGTGGAATCCCTTCGTTGCTCAGGTGATCGCGGCCCCAGTAGCCCACCGTCGACGGCAAGCAGAACACATCCGAATCCGAATAATGCGCGGGTTTTGAGTTGTTCACACACCGCAAGGCATTGACATCCGTCGGATTTTTGATCGTCTGGCGGTAGAAGTAATACCGTATGCGCGGGTCCGGAAAACCTTTGGATGAATACAGCGTTCCCATGTACGAATTCGACTGATAATCACCGCCCCCGGTCGACGAATACTGTCCTCCGTAGCGGGGATGGCGGGTATCCGGATTGGTCAGGTTGGAACCGAATTTGAACGCAAAATTCTGCGTCGCCGTCGAAATCAGTTTTCCCCCGGCAATCAGCGAATTGATGGCCGCGGTTGAACCCGCAGCGTCGGTCAACCGCATGTTGAGGTAGACTTTCAATTTCAGCGTGTTGGCAAACCGCGTCCAGCTATCGGCATTCCCGGCATACAACAAGTCATTGGTAGCCCCCGCTTTGGAGGTAGCGGCAAAGTTCTTGATGGCTTCGTCCAGCTCCGTCAGCGCCGATTTGTAGATGGTAGCGCCCGCATCGACACCCGGGTTGAAGTTGGTCGGGTCGATTGCTTCCGTGTAAGGCACATCCCCAAACGCATCCACCAGATTGATCAGAACGGAGGCCCGCAACGTCCGGGCAATCCCGGCATGAACGAACAATTCCGCTTTTTCAGCCAGGGGAATGATGGTTTTCACGTCCGTCAGAATGGCCGCGTAGGCCGTGGTCCAGGCACCGTCGAAGTTGCCCGGCGAAACCGCATTGTCATAAATGGCCGACCCCTGGTTGAGCATCCGGGTTAGTCGCATACCCGGATCACTCAGCGAGTTAAAGTGACCGGCGTAGCTCAACTCGATTTGATTGAGCAGGTAGTTGATGTCGGTATTACTGGTCGTTACCGCATTCGGATTATCCAACAAATCCAGCTTGCAGGAATTCAGTACGACCAGACACAAAACCAACAAGGTTGTGCTTATTTTCTTGATCATCGGTTGATTGATTTATCTTTTGAATGAATGATGAAGCACTCAACGTGCGTCATTCAGCGTCTTTGGCCGGTTTTCGGTTTAGAAAGTCAGCCGCAATGTTCCGCCAAGCCGTTTGGAACTTGGCCCCGTCAGAAACTCGAAGCCCATGCCGTTGCCAACGCCCAGCCCCAGGTTATCGGTGTCGAAGTTGAGCCCTTTCGGAATGTGAATTGCTCTGTACCAGAGGTTATTACCCGTCAACGAAACGGAAATTCCTTTGAAAAATGTCTTGCCCAGCAGTTTCTTGGGTAACTGGTACGACAGCGATACTTCCTGCAAACGGATGGTTGAACCGTCGTAAATCCGGCCTTCATCCCCGAAGAAATAGTAGTTGTTGAAGTAGAAATCCGAAGCCGTGATCTGAATGTCGTTCGGGGTTCCGTCGGCCAGTTTGACGCCGGGAATCACGAGCGTTTGCGCCCGGTCGAACCCGGTTTCCAGACCAATGTCGGTGGTCATGCCCCGACCCAGCAACGCACCCGCCGTGGAGGCATACATGGCTCCGCCGTGCCGGTACGACATCATCACGTTAAGCGATAAGCCTTTAAAACTAAATTCGTTGATGAGGCTGCTCGTAAACGCCGGGTTGGGGTCGCCCAGGACAATGGGCGAAGTAGTCGCCAGCAAATACCCACCGGCATCGATCAGGTACTGCCCCTGCTCGTTCCGACGAAAACCGATGCCTTTGATAACGTTAAAAGGTTGACCCACAACGGCATAATTCCCCAGCGTTCCGCCAAAACCGGCCACCTGAACTTCCTGTAACGTACCGCCCAGATCGAGTACTTTGGGCCGGTTGCGTGAGAAGACGCCCGTTACGCCCCAGGAGAAATCGCCTACTTTGACGGGCGTTGCCGACAGGCTGATTTCGATGCCTTCGTTCCGAATTTTTCCGATGTTGATCGTCGTGGCGGTATAGCCCGTCGATGCATCCAGGGGTGTACTGGTGATCAAATTCCGGGTGTTGCGCTGATACGCCGTGACGTCAAAGCTGAGGGCGTTGTTGAAAAGCCGCCCTTCGATGCCCAGTTCCACTTCGGTGTGCAATTCGGGTTTCAGGTTGGCATTGCCGAGCCCGTTGTCGACCGAGTGGGTCTGTACCGTTGCCCCGGAAGAGGTCAGCCACGCTCTGGCGTTCTGATTCAGCACGTTGCGGGTGCTGTAGGGATTGGGAAAACCGGCAGAGGTTCCAACACCCGCCCGAACCTTCAGGAAGTTGATCAGGTTGCTGGACTGCAAGCCTTTAAAGGCTGAGGTCGGCACGAACGAGACACTGGCGGAGGGATAAAAAATCCGGCGGTTCGGTGTTTCCACGGTCGAGGTCCAGTCGTTCCGGCCGGCCAGGTTCAGAAATAAAAAGTCGTTGATGTCGGCGGTTATTTCACCAAAGATCCCGATCCGGGTTTGTTCGGTCATGCCATCCGCGGCAACGTTGTCGATGAAGTTGTTGTGGCGGAACAGATTCCGGGCCAACTGATTCTGGCTCGTCACGAAAAGGCCGTTCGTGACGTCATTCCGCATGTTACCGCCAATCCGCCCCGACAAAACGATCCCGTCGTTGATCGATTTGTTGTAGGACAAAATCATGCTGTTATCCCAGATCGTATTCTGGATATCATACGTATTATAAAAACCGTTTACAAAATCAACGCCCCCCTTGTTGAACTTGTATTCCTGTTTTTCAGTGTAGGTATCCAATCCGACTTTGTAGACAAAGATCAGGTCTTTCGCAATATCATAGTTAATAGAGGTGGTAGCAAAAAGCCGGTTCACAACGCCGGTTGTCTTGTAATTTTTCAAAATCCAACGGGGGTTGGGAATATCATTGCCACTCCGAAAATAAACGGAACTGGCATCGACCGGATTCTCATAAGGCCAGCCCATCAAGTCCACCTGACGCGGTGTATACATCACGTTGGCCAGCACCGACGGATATCCACCCAGCGAGTTGTTTCCGGTTCCGGCGTTCAGGGGGGGCGAATACTGATCGGTGCGGGCAAAGTTGAACGACGAAATGATGTTCACTTTTTTGCTCAACTGCGCATTCAGGCCCAAGCCCAGGTTCAGCTTGGTCAGCCCGTTTTCCGGGATGTAACCTTCTTCCTTGTTGTAACCGGCCGAGAGGTTGAAGCTCACTTTTTCGCCCCCGCCCGACACGTTCAGCGACGTATTGGATATTTTGCCGGTTCGGAAAAAGTCCTTCACGTTGTTCGGATATACCTGCATCGCATAGGGGCTCACCGACGCAACATACGGAGCCAGAGCCGCGCGCGTGGCCGCTACACTCAGAAAAGCGTAGGGGTGCTGGGTCAGGGCCGTGTTGGTGTTCTGCGACGGATAAATGGCGGCTTCGGCCAGGGTGGGTCCCCAGTTGCTGAAGAAGTAGCCCAGGTTCTGCTGAAAACCGCCGACATAACTATTCTGGTAATCGGGAAGGTGAGCGGTATTGGTAAAGAACGACTGCGTCAGGCTCACTTCGGTTGCCCGCGCCTTTCGGCTGCCATTTTTGGTCGTTACCAGAATCACCCCGTTTCGCCCCTGGTCACCGTAGGTAACGGTGGCTGCCAGCCCTTTCAACACGCTGATGTTTTCGATGTTGTTCGGGTCCAGATCCAGAAACCGGCTGGAAGCCGACTGACCGCCCCCCGTAAAACCGCCCCGGGAGTTGGTGCTGGAGTTGAACGGAATCCCGTCGACCACAAACAGCGGCTGGGTGGAACCCGTGATGGAAGAATAGCCCCGGATCGTGATGTTGGTACCGGTTCCGGACACGCCCGAGGTGGCGGTGATGTTGACGCCTGGTATTTTGCCCTGCAACACCCGCCCGACGTCGGCCTGCGGACGGTCGGAAATCTGTTTGCTTTCTACCGTCGTGACGGCGTAGCCTAATGCTTTTTTCTCCCGGACAATGCCCTGGGCCGTTACGACAATTTCCTGCAACTGCCGGGCATCCGATACCAGAACTACATCGACCGTCGATCGGTTTCCGACCGGCACTTCCTGGGTGATCATGCCCACAAAACTGAAGACCAAAACCGGATTGCTGCCCGATACATTCAGGGAGTAGGCTCCGTTTCCGTCGGTGTTGCCACCGATGGTGGTTCCCTTACTGACAACCGAAACGCCGGGTAGTGGCGTCCCGTCTTCATCCGACCTGACGACCCCGCTGATCTTTCGATCCTGAGCCTGGACGCATACCCAGGTCGTACAAGCCATTAACAGGCTTAATAATAAATGTTTCTTCATCATTAGTTATGGTTAAGATTAAGCGACTGTTAAAAACAAACGCCGTTAAATGTAAAAATTAAAAAAACATTAAAACAAGGAAGGACCGATTTCCAAATCAAACTCGTCAATTTTGTACAAGTCTGTGCAAAATGTGTATAAATATAAACCAGGAACAACTATTAAATTTTGCAATTTTGGCAAAACGCAAAATAAAATCTAATAGGCATATCTCTCCCATTTTCCCGAATAAAGATAATTTTTTCGGGAATTAACCAAACGAAAACAGCACAATATGGAATGGAGATTTATGCTCGTATGTTCAAATTAATAAATGAATAAAAGCATTTATTTTTTGTATTATTTCTGCTTTTATCAATTATAACGAGCGCACGTTAACCACATAACGATACAACATACGGGTATAAATAACCGCTATATGCAGTAATTGTCATGAATTAATCAGGCAAAAAAGGGGTTTAGGAAAACAGGATTGCACGCAGTTTTTCAGCATAAAAGACGCCAAAAGTCTCTTATCTGAAAATCCCGTCAAAGTCGTTAAGACATACCCATAGGTTAAGGGCACCGGTAGATTCCGATTCGTCAGCTAGTACGAACGGATTTGAAAAAATGTTGCACTGGATTTACTAAAAGTAATAAAAAGGAAACAATTTGTCAAGACAGGGAAGACTATCCTGCGGCAGGAACGGAACAATGGAAACAAAAATGGTAAAATAAGTCCAAAAAAAGAGAGAAGCTCGAAAACCGGCTCCTCTCCCCTTCTGGTGTTCAGGCACTTTCGCTTAAAATTCGGCGCTCTTGGGTGTTCTGGGGAAGGGAATGACGTCGCGAATGTTGCTCATCCCGGTCACAAACAACACCAGCCGCTCGAAGCCCAGACCAAAACCGGAGTGCGGAGCGGAGCCAAACTGACGGGTTTCGAGGAACCACCAGATTGTGGCCGGATCGATGCCGACCTCCTGAACCCGCGCCAGCAGTTTCTCGTAGTTGTCTTCGCGCTGCGAACCGCCGATGATTTCGCCGATGCCGGGAAACAAAACGTCCATCGCCCGCACCGTGGGTCCCGGAGCCGCCGACGACTCGTCGTCCTGCTTCATGTAGAACGACTTGATTTCGCGGGGGTAGTTGGTCAGGATCACCGGTTTTTTAAAGTGCTTCTCGACCAGGAACCGCTCATGTTCGGATTGCAAATCGATTCCCCAGCCAACGGGATACTGGAATTTCTTCTCTTTGTGCGGTTTCGACTGCAACAGGATGTCGATTGCTTCGGTGTAAGTCAGTCGCTGAAAGTCGTTTTTCACCACAAAATCGAGCTTTTCGAGCAGCGGCATGGGGCTGCGGTCGGCCTGCGGTTTCGATTTTTCCTCGTCAATCAGGCGGTTTTGCAGAAAAGCCAGATCGTCGGCGCAATGTTCCAAAGCGTAGCCGATAACGGATTTCACAAAATCCTCGGCCAGATTCATGTTGTCTTCCAGTTCGTAGAACGCCATTTCCGGCTCGATCATCCAGAACTCGGCCAGGTGGCGCGTAGTGTTGGAATTTTCGGCGCGGAAGGTCGGGCCAAACGTGTAGATTTTCGACAGCGCCAGCGCGCCCAGTTCGCCTTCGAGTTGTCCCGAAACCGTCAGGTTGGTTTCGCGACCGAAGAAATCCTGTTTGTAGTCGATGGCACCTTCGTCCGTCCGCGGCAGCTTGTCCAGATCCAGCGTCGTGACGCGGAACATTTCACCCGCCCCTTCGGCATCCGAAGCGGTGATGATGGGCGTATGAAGGTAGAAAAAACCGTTGTCGTTGAAATACTGGTGAACGGCGAACGCCAGCGCGTGCCGGATTCTCAGAACGGCGGCAAAGGTATTGGTGCGGGGGCGCAGGTGGGCAATTTCACGCAGAAACTCCATCGAGTGTTTCTTGGGTTGTAGCGGAAATTTGTCCGGATCGGCGGGTCCGTAGATATGAATATCAGTTGCTTTTACTTCCACTTTCTGCCCTGAGCCCATCGATTCCACCAGCGTACCGGTGATGGCAACACACGCACCCGTGGTAACCAGCCGGATGGTTTCTTCACTGAACTGCCCCGGTTCGGCAACTGCCTGGAGGTTATGGATGGTCGAACCGTCGTTGATGGCAATGAAAATGGCATTTTTACTTTCCCGCTTGGTACGAACCCAGCCCTTGACGGTGATGGTGTGGCCGGTCGTTTCCGACGCGAGTAATTGTTTGACAGGTAGAAGACTCATTCTGAAAAGTAATAAGTGAAAGACGGGGTAAAGTTACGCCATTCGGTGAAATATGAAGCGGTTTCTTCAAGAATGAAAAATCCGCTTACTAGAAATTTTAATATATAACCACTTGATTACCAGTACAACTATCTGATTACCTCAAAATTAAGTAGGACGCAAAACATTTTTTTTTAAAATTGGTCTGGAATTTGATAGGCGCGACCACGAGTACCCGAGTCAGGAATTTGTGGTCTCCGAATATAGTATGTGATTATGCAAAGACTCAGCCTTACCCAATCTCTTCAGCAAAAGCTGTCTCCACAACAGATTCAGTTTATAAAACTGTTGCAGATTCCAACTGCCGAACTGGAAACCCGCGTTGAAGAAGAACTGGAAATCAACCCGGCGCTGGAAGAAGGACCCGATACCGAATTCGAAGAAACCAACAACGACGACCCGTTTTCGGATGACTATGACGACGATTACAAAGAGCGCAACGACGACGTTGATCTGGGGAGTTATCTGAATGAAGATGACTACAACGGGTACAAAATGCAGGGAGACGGGAATTATACCGAAGAAGACCGTGAAATGCCGGTGGCAAACCGTTCTACGCTCACCGACACCCTCATGCAGCAGTTTGGGTACCTGAACCTCGACGAACGGCAGGAAATCATTGGCATGCAGCTCATTGGCAGCATCGAAAACGACGGCTACATCCGGCGGTCGATGCAGGCCATTGTGAACGATCTGGCGTTTTCGCACAGCATCTTTACGGACACGGACGAACTGGAAACGGTTTTGAAACGGATCCAGACCTTCGACCCGCCGGGCATTGCGGCCCGGTCGCTCCAGGAATGTCTGCTGCTGCAACTGCACCGGAAAGACGCCGGAGACCCGGCTGTTCCGTTGGCCATCCGGATCATCGAAGACCTCTTTGAAGAGTTTTCCAAGAAGCACTACGACAAGATCCAGAAACGACTGAACATCAGCGAAGAGCAGCTTAAAAAAGTCATTCAGATCATTACCAAACTGAATCCGAAACCGGGTTCGGTCGAGGGCGAAGACGGCGCGGTGCAGTACCTGATTCCGGATTTTATTCTCACCAACAACGCCGGTAAAATAGAACTGACGCTCAACTCCCGGAATGCCCCCGAACTCCGCATCAGCCGGTCATTTGCCGAAATGCTGGATACGTACGAGAAAAGCGACAAAAACAACCGCTCGCTGAAAGAAACCGTGTCGTTTGTCAAGCAGAAACTCGATGCCGCCAAGTGGTTTATCGACGCCATTAAACAACGGCAGGCCACACTGCTGAAAACGATGAACGCCATCGTGAAATTTCAGTACGATTTTTTTCTGGAAGGCGACGAAACCAAGCTCCGCCCAATGATTTTGAAGGACATCGCCAACCTCATCGACATGGATGTTTCAACGGTTTCGCGGGTGGCCAACAGCAAGGCCGTTCAAACGGAATTTGGCATTTATCCGCTCAAATACTTTTTCTCGGAAGGCATTGCGACCGATTCGGGCGAAGACGTCAGCAGCCGCGAAGTGAAGAACATTCTGAAGGAATTTATCGACCACGAGCCCAAAGGCAATCCGCTTTCAGACGATAAACTCGAAAAAATGCTGAATGAGCGTGGCTACAACATTGCCCGGCGGACTGTCGCCAAATACCGCGAGCAATTGAATATACCGGTAGCCCGGTTGCGGAAACAATTGTGAGCGTTTTCAGTTTTTGGGTTTTACAAAGTCGATGCGCTCAAATCGCCAGGCTTTGTTAATTTTGCGAAATGATTGACGAGCAACGGTTGGCCGAAGACCGAAAACCGAATACTGAAACGTTGAATACGACGCTTGCCCGGGCTTTATCAGCGGTTTTTCATCCGCTGCTGATGCCCACGATTCTGTTCAGCATCCTGCTGTTTGTCGTGCCGGGAGCGCTGGGTGTCAGCACGTTTGGCACCCCATTCAAACTAAGCCTGCTGCTGTTGATTGCCATCAGCACCTTTTTTGTCCCGGCTTTTCTGATTTATTTTCTCTACCGCACGGGCTACGTCCGCAGCCTGCACATGAACGAGTTGCAGGACCGTCGGTTGCCATATTTCATGACGGCGCTGCTCTACACCTCCGCGACGCTGCTGTTCGCTTTTCGACTGCCCCAACTCTCGGACATGGCGCCCGAAATCGGCATCGTACTGGGGAGCATCACGGTATCGGTAACGCTCGTCGGCCTGATCAGTCTGTTTTGGAAAATCAGCGCCCACAGCGTCGGCATCAGCGGCATGGTGGGGGCTTTGCTCGGCATTGCCATCAAATCCGGCGAACTCACGTTGCTCTATCCCCTGCTGGCCCTCATCATTCTGGCGGGGCTGCTGGCCAGTGCCCGGCTGCACCTGAATGCCCACACCCCCACGCAAATTGCCGCCGGGATGGGACTGGGGCTGGTGGTGAGCCTGGTAACCGTGCTGTTGCTGGTTTGAAACTAGTTTACGGTATTCGGTTTACGACGGGCCGTCGTTACGGTGGCTGACGCGTGCTGGCTAGCGCAATCTTAATCGGGCGTAAACCGAATACCGTAAACCCTATAAATCATGTACGAACACCTTCTATTCTCCGTTTCGGACGGTATTGGCCGGATCACCCTCAACCGGCCGCAGGTTCACAATGCGCTCAACCCGGCGCTGATTCAGGAAATCACGCGTGCGGTGGAAGCCGCCGGGGCCGACGAGGCCGTGCGGGTGGTGGTGCTGACCGGCGCGGGCGACAAAGCGTTTTGTTCCGGGGCGGATTTGAAGGAAGCGGCTGGTCAGCTTCAAAACGAGGGCGGTTTTTCGATGGGCGACCTCCTGCGCGCAACCTATCACCCCTTGGTTCGGGCCATTCGAAACCTTCCTAAACCGGTGGTTTGCCGACTCAACGGTGTGGCCGCCGGAGCGGGCTGTTCGCTGGCGCTGGCTTGTGATGTGGTCATTGCGACGAATGAATCCTATTTATCGCTGCTGTTTGTCGGCATTGGTCTGATGCCCGACGCCGGTTCGACGTTCTTTCTCCCACGCCTGCTGGGGTCCCAAAAAGCGTTTGAGTTATGCAGCACGGGACGGCGGGTCTACGGCCCGGAAGCCGAGCGACTCGGACTGGTGACGCGCTCGGTTCCGGCAACGGAACTGGATGTGGTGGTGGCCGAAACCGCGGGATATTACGCGACGGCTCCCACGCAGGCCATCGGTTTCATGAAGTTAGCGTTGAATCAGTCCGTTTACAACGATCTGGAAACGCAATTGGAGCAAGAAGCTCAGTATCAGAACCAACTGGGTCAATCGCATGATGCGGCTGAGGGCATTCTGGCGTTTTTACAAAAGCGAAAGGCGGTTTTTACAGGAAATTAAGCAATAAATTTCCGGCTGGCTTTTTGAATCTTATTTTTTTGTCTTACTTTTGCAGTCCCAACACGGGAAAAGCATTCGTAGCTCAATTGGATAGAGCACCTGACTACGGATCAGGAGGTTTGGGGTTCGAATCCCTACGAGTGCACATTGATAATCAGCCACTTACGAGACAAAACTTGTTAGTGGCTTTTTTATTTGATACACAATTTGTTTGGCAGTCTTGTCATTCATGGGTTTGATGATGGTATCTTGGACTTATCCAATTGCCTCTCTTAGCACCCTTGGTTAATCTAAAAACCAGCATTCACGGGTTCGGATGCTTTAGTTTCGACCAGTAGACTGCCTTTTTCTTGGTTCTGTTCAGCGGTTTTCATCCTTTTCTGGAAAATACCGTCTAAGTTATCAAACGGCGGCAGTCTCCTTAATGAGACCAACGCTGGATCAGTTCGAGCAAGCGGCTTCATCCTCGGACACACCTTACTCTCCATCCAAGTAGAATGGCACTTTCAATCCCCTCCTAGTGAGCCAGTACGTTGAATTCCCTCAACCGGTCCCATAGCGAATCAATGTCCACCACCTGCACACCCGGACGAAAGGGATAGCTCCCTGCTGAGGGCGTTACCACTAAGATGGGCAATTGACCCAAATCTTCCTGAGCCACCGATGTACCCCGCTTCAGGGTTGGGGAATTCGAGAGCTTTACTTCCAGTGCTACCACCGGATCATTGCCCCGAACTAAAACCAGATCCAGTTCAGCGCCTTGCTGCGTACGGTAAAAATACGGCTGAATAGAGCCATCGAGCTGGTTTATGACCTGCTCGATGACATACCCTTCCCAGGATGCCCCTGCCTGGGCATGCAATAACAGCGCGTCGGTCGACGACAGATTGAGGAGGTGGTGTAATAAGCCACTATCCCGGATGTAAAACTTCGGGCTTTTCGTCAGCCGTTTCCCCAGATTAACAAAGTAGGGTTCGAGTCGCCGAACCAGAAAGGCTTCTTCCAGCAGATCGATGTAGTTGCGGATCGTAGTCACACTCACCCCCAGTGAAGCCGCCAGCATCGAATAATTCAGTAACGATCCCTGAACCGTGGTCAGCATCCGCAGCAAGCGACTCAGCAAAGTGGCCGTTACCGAGTGTCCCAATTTCCCCAGCAGGGGCAAATCCCGCTCGACATAACTCTGGATAAAAGAACGGTACCATTGGGTCCGAATGCGGTCCGAATCGATGAGAAAGGGTTCCGGAAAACCGCCCCGGAACCAGTGGGTCAGATACGGCGTGGGGCTTACTTCGGTCCGGACCAGCGGAGTCAACTCCATAAAAGTGATCCGCCCCGCCAAGGTTTCGCCACTCCGGGCCAGTAAATCCGGCGACGCCGACCCCAGCAGAATGAAGCGTCCCGGCTGGCGGTTCTGGTCGACCAGCGAACGTAACTGCGGAAACAACTCAGGCATGCGTTGAATTTCGTCCAGGATGACGGTATGGGTAGCGTATTGTTCCAGAAGCCAGCCGGGACGGTCTCCCAATCGATCCTGATCTTCCAGCCTTTCTAGATCGATGTACAGGGTCGGTTTGCCAGCGTTCTCAGTTAAAGAGCGGGCGAGTGTTGTTTTCCCGACCTGCCGGGGGCCGACTAAACCCACCACCGGAAAATGCAGAATGGCCTCCTGCATCGGGTTTTGAATCAAACGAGCAATTACTTTATTCATGTATATTGTAATAATAAATTCAAATATACATGAATAACCGACTTTGATACTGCTCTGACCGAAAATAAAAAGGTGGTTGATTATTGCCCTTAAAGCTGTAAAAAGGTAAGTTTTCGTAGATAAGAGCGCTTTTTCAGGCAAAAAAATGACTGAGGAGCTTTTTATCGCAGAACCATTTTTGAAATGACCGAAACAGGTATATACCTGAAAAACCAACCTTTCAGCCCTGTCCTCTCCTCCAACATAGAAGTTGGGTGTTGTTCAAAAGGATGTTTCTCCAACTATAGTAAATCCAGTGACCACCTTTTTTGCCGAAAGAAATTTCGTATAGTCTAATCCTTATATGAATACCTCAGAATAATTCGTTATCCAAAAGTGTATGGGACGATCGAATCAACCATGTGTTGACTGATCGCTAGTACTCAGAATCAATCAGAAGGATATATGGAAATATACAGAGCTTGATGATCGGTAACGAAACCAAATTTACCTAGTGCTCCTGTTGATTTTCAAATGGGGGTAATTCAAAATCAACCAATTCCTTCAAATCCACCTTCAGTGTACGAGCAAGTACTGCTATCATACTGAGCGTTACATTTACTTCACCACGCTCAATACGTCCGACCTGACTCAGCCAAAGTTCCGATTCATCAGCAAGAGCCTGCTGGGTCATTCCACGCTGCGTGCGGACCTTACGAAGCTGATGCCCAAATAACCGAAGTAACTCTTTGTCCCGAATTTTTACCACGGGACAAATAATTAACTTGATTCTTTCAATAAATAACACCTTTAAGTGCTATTTTAAAAAATTAGGTATCTTTGCTGCTGAATTTTCGATCAAAGACCCATTAAAAATGGAAAGTAATTCAACCATTTTAGTGCCAGCTAATAGCATATACCCCGATGGTGGTCTCTACCTCCGCTTTTTCCAAAAAGAGCTGTTCCTTCCCCTTGACGAACTGGGTGGAACCAGTTCGTTGAAGAACGCGCCACGGATTTTTTGATGGACACGATCAGGGATGATTGGAGATTCACCCCTTCGTATGATTCGTCCATCAGAGAAGACGCCGAAAGCCCGGAAGAAGCCAGCAAAACCATTCGCATTCGGATTTCTTTTCCCCGCGGGAAAATCACCGAAGCCATGCCCAAGCTTGAATCCCTAATCGGTTATACCCACGATGAAATCAGCGGCATGAAGAGTCGATTCGACGGTCACTCTACGACTCCATTTGATCCCAACGCCATCCGAATCGCGTACTTCGAGCCGGGCATGATCGAGCCGTTTACCGACTTCGGCTTCAAGCACAAATACTCGGGTCACAATCTGTTCGATTTTGGCCGGGGAACCTACACCATTAATCTCCGTTTCCCAACGGGTTATTTTGATCCACAGGATCTACTGATGGATGACGAATTAGAGAGTGGCGCCAACATCGATACTATCGTGTATACGAAAAATCAGGGACAATCGACCCAACAGCTGATGGGCACCCAGATTGATGAATCCAGCCCCGATGAATCGCTCCACAAAAGTGCGGGCTCGCTCATCTACGCCATCGTAAACTACCGGGAAAAGCCGTTGGGAAAAGTTCAACAGGAGCGGTTTCCGGTGGCTGGCGGGAATTTCCCCTTCGTATATGTTGAGTCCAAGCCTGACATTCAGGCCAAGTACCAACATACTAATATCATTCGCTATGAAACGCACCTTGGGGAAGAAATCGACGTACTCTGGGCGGAAATCCACCGAAACGATGAAGACATCACCCCGCGCTTTTTGCAGCTTAGCTATGAAGTTACCGATTCGCTCATCGATCACGCTCCGGCAGCCAAAGGGAATCCGGGTTCATTAAAAGCCGTGATTTTTGAAAGCGATGGCCAGACCATCCGCTGCTTTATGAGTTTGAACCTGTGGACCCCTTGACGGGTAAATTCCGCGAATCGAGAGGGCTGGTAACACTAGCGATGCCAGCCAGCCCATATCTGATCGTTAAGGCTTTAACAATACCATGCTGGAAGAAGATCAATACGGCATTGCCATGGAAGAGTATAAAATCAACATGGTCCACTCGTATGATCTCTACAAAAAAGGCACCTGCGGCCTGCCTGTAAACTAAGGGGCTCACGGGTGCTGGCAGCTTCTTTTTCATGCCCCGATGGAGTGACGGAACCACCGATGCGCATCGGTGGTTCTAACGCTCAAACGAGTAACCGATTCAATGGTCTAATCCAAACCCCACATGGCCAGCTTATGACTTCCATCGAAATCAAAACGTACGAAGCTCTGAAAGAGAAACTGGGTCGAGAAGCGGCCCAGCAGCTGATGGAAACTTTTTTTTTCCTCCAGCAAGCCGGTGCAAAACCGGGACCCGAATCCATTCCTACAACCGCCCAGCTTGAGCGCAGGCTGGCCCGAATGAACCTGCATTTAGTTCTGTGGATGGCGGGGCTGTGGCTGATCCAGATGATCACCCTCGTTTCCCTGTTTCTTCACCTGTCATCCTCCTTCCGGAGCTCCTGACAAAACCCCGGGACAAAAAAAGCCGAGGGTTTTAGACCCTCGGCTCGCCAGTGGATGATGATCTCCTCTGGTTCTGTTACATCCTCCCATTCCCCATCCTGAGGGATTCATTCACTTTCGCTCCGTTTAACCGCACCTGAAGCCCCGTTTCCAACGCCGACAGGACTTGTCGGTCGCCCGAGCGAATGACCTCGATCAACTGCCGCAACAGACTCCCATGCTGATCGCTGGCTCCCGTCCCCAGCCATCCGGCCGGATGGGGTGTCGCCACCAGATAATCCCGGGGGTCGGGGCGGATCGCCCCCAGTGGGCCAGAAATCATCACTTCGCCAGCGGGAGAAATGACCGCATCCCGCACCGACCGGATTCCCCGCTGCCGATCATATTCAAACATCGCATTGCTGTGCAGGAGCTTTTCATCGAAGAAAATACTGTCCTTATGCTCGAAATACCGCTGCACCGCGTCGCGAACCGGGTCCGTCAAATCAGTCCGATTGCGCAACTCCGCCATTTCCTGCTGGCGGGTGATGATCCCCGCTTGCTTTGCCTGCTCGGCACTGGTCAACAAACCACTGTCGCCCGGCAGCCACTGAATCACCCGGATCAGGGAATCCGCCAGCTGATCGACGACTTTACCGTCCCCGAAGAGCTGGGCAATTTTCTCCTTGATGCGACTCATCGACTCCTCAAATTTCTGCTGAGCCGACAGGGTCCTGAGGTTGGTGGATACCAGCTCACCCATGTCTTCGATGCGCTTTTCTTCGCTGATGCCCACGCGTTTGAGAATCTGTTCGTAGTCCTGCCGAAATTTAGCGTTGGTCACCAGCGCGTCGCCGTAGGTAGCCATCCGCTGCTGATCCAGCTGCGCGAGATTCCCCGTCAGTTGGTCGTTGATGTCGGCGATGGCTTTCTTCTGAAACAACACGTCCGAGAGCTCGGCTCGGGTCATCCCGATGGCTTCCGCCAAGGCTTTCTGGCCCATGACGTTCTGGCGCAAAAAACCGTCGAGGCCGCCAACCTGCTGGTCGATCTCCGACGTGAGGCTCTTCATGTCGCCCTGCAGGGCGAAAGCCCGGGCGCGTTCCAGATTCAAGCTCTTCCGGATCAGCAACTCGGCGTGGAGCTCTTTCTCGATCGAGGTCTGCCAGTCCAGCAGTGACTCGCCAATTTTATCGATCTGCTCCAGACTTATCCCCAGCATTTTGGCCTGCGTGACGGCTTTGGCCAGCTCACCCGCCTGTCCTTTGAAATTGGCGCGAATCGTGCCGGTGGTTTTCAACGTGGCTTCCAGAATCGACTGGTCGTTCAACAAAATACCGTGCCGGAGTTGTTCGATTTTGGAAATCCCCAAAATCTCATCGCGCACATTGCGATTCAAATCTCCCGACAGAATCGTGTTCAGGGCCAACCCCTGAACGGCTTCTTCAGAAAGGGCCATCAGTTTGCCCGACTCCGCCAGCGTCTGGTTGAGTTTAGCGTTTAATACGACGGACGTCCCCAGCGAGTCATTGAAACGCAGCTGGGAGCCCACCAGATCATCGAGGTTCACGCCTACCCCCGCCAAGGCAGTATGCTGCCCCTGCAGGGCATCGTACAACAGCCGCGCCTGTTGCTTGGAAACGGCAAACGAGCGGGACAGTTGTGTCACCCGCTCATCCGCTTTAGTCACGGATTCCAACACCCATTCCCCGATTTCGAAGATCGCTTTCCAGCGGAGGAGCTTCCCCGCCAGCCCCTGTACCACGCCCGTTATGCCCGCTGAGGCCGCATTCATCGAGGGGCCGAACGAAGGGCCCAACCCCGAAAACCGGCCCGGCAAACGGCTGGCATCGGCCATTCGGGCGGCTAGCTGGTGAGCGTCGAAGAAGCCCCCCAGCCGGGTTCCGCCGACACCTTCCATCAGGTGGACCATGGAGGCAACCCCGGCTTTCAAATCACCGATCTGCCGGGCTTTCTGACCCCAGATCGTTGCGGTTTCGCGCAGCAGTTGCTGTTCCTGTTTCAGGGCGGCCTGACTGGTCATGGCTCCATCCCGCTGGGCTTTCAGGCCGCTTGCGATGCCCTTGGCGTAGCGGGAACGATCGTGGGTCAGCTTCTCCATCAGGGCGCGGTGCTGCTCTTCTTCGGCCTTGAGCTGGGCGGTCAGGGCCTGTTTCTGCTGGCGGTTGGTGGTGGCTCGCTGCTCGGCCTTGAGCTTTTCCCGACGGACCTCGTAGTCATCCAGCAAAGCCAGTTCGGCCCCGGTCAGGGGCACCCGGCTTTTCCAGTGTTTGGGGTCCAGTAGTTTGTCCTGATACGCTTTGGATTTGGTCTGCACCGACTCGATGACGTCCACCAGTGCGCCTTCCGCCCGGATGCGCTGCTGACGCAGCTCCCCGAGCATTTTCTCGATGTCCCGGCGTTTGATGTCATTCCGCAAGAGCCCTTCGTCGAGCCGCTTTATTTTCTCGACCAACCCCAGATTATAGCGGTTGAGATCGTTCAGCGTGGTTTGCGTATCCTTTTCGGCTTTTAGGAATTGGGCCGCACGGGCGAGGTGTTTGGCGTACTGCTGGGCCCCTTGGGATAAGTTGTGCTGTTCCTGCCGGGCTTCCACCAGACCCTTTAAAAGTTCGTCGTAATAGTCCCGGACTTCCTTCCGGTTCAGGAACTGACCAAACTGGGAATCGTCCATTTCCCGCCCTATAGCGGACTCTTTGTTGTCGCGGACATAGTGTTGAGCCGCCTGACGGATCAGGGTTTTCTGGTGGGCGGAGAGGTTGGCAAACTGAGGAGCGTCGAGGTAGTCTGGCATGCTTTAAGTCCTTTTTTATACATACAGTCGCGCCAGAAGGTAATTCCGTAAAACTTGTCGAAACAGTTAGCATTGCATAGGATGCCCCGGCGGTTCACTCTGATCACTTTCTCAATTCACCTCATTTACTATCTAACTCATTATCAAACTCGTACATATAAGGAAATAGGCTATTCCCGTACATAGGGAGAGAGTCCCCTCGTCTATGATTGGCCAGGAAGCCTTTGTGCTCAACGAGTCTTTTGGAATCCTGAAGACTATTTACGACAAACAGGTGCCCATCGAGACCTCGTTTACACTCAACTGGGTCGATGTCAACGACCTAGCGGCTGGCTGCTATGCAGCGATCCGGCGTGGCATCAATGGACACCGCTATATTTTGGCCAATGAGCGGAGCATGACGCTACGGGACACCATAGCCCTGACCAGCCAGCATTTCCCCGATTTGGGCCTGAAGCTGCCCTCTAAAGTTCCCCGCGCGTTTTTATACGCCGTGGCTTGGTCGATGGAGCAAGCCAGCCGATTCACGGGTAAGGCTCCTCAAAACCCGGCAAAACTGGCTATCACATGAGTAGCCAGCCGAAATCAGCCAACTCATTTTTTGATCATCATACACTTACTACTGATGCGAACTGCATTTTTGTTGTCTGTCTGGGCATTGCTCCATAGTTCGGGCTGGGCACAGCCCCTCTCCCAATCGGCAGACTATACCTCGTTTCGCCCGACCACCGTCCGCCGGTCGGCTGAACGTACCCACATTTCCGTTGAAAGCGACCCGGCGTTCTGGGTCGGTACGGTCGGCAACGGCCCCGCGTCTGATGCCAACCTGAATTTTCGGCTGGCCTCCGCACCCCGCTGGCGCTTTGGCCTGCTACGCTACACGGGTACGTGGACGGGTAGCTATGCCCGGACGCTTTTGTTAACGCCTGACTTTCCGAAAGCAAACTGGCAGGTACTGTAGCGAGGGTTAGGCGTAGAAACCCAATACCAGTTTCGGTTCGGCAGGGCACGGGGCGGTCTACAGCCCTGCGTGCGGTTACAATGGAACCAGTTCAACTACCAGCAGCAGGGCACTACGTTGGGCACTGCCAACCACCTGGTTATAACTCCTCAGGTCGGCTTTCAATGGTTTCCGTTTCGCAAACTGGGCCTCTATGTCCTTCCGTGGACGGGCCTGCAAGTGCCGGTAGCTGGCACGGATAAATTACTGGTCAACGGCAGGGAACGATCTACGCGCCAAAACATATTCTTGGCAACCGCTCACGTCGGCTGGGAATTTAGCTTTTGACCCTGAATTCGGACCTTAAGCTTCCAATGAGAGGAAAGAAGTGAGCAAACCCAACGTGTCTGCCTGCAAAATCAAGCTTTATCGTTCGTCGGCAGGTGCTCCGTCGGCGCGTGGCCAAACTGCTTTTTGAAGGCCCGGCTGAAGTAGCTCCGGTCGTTGAAGCCAACCCGGTAACCCGCTTCCGAAACCGTCACCTGACCTGTTTCCAATAACTGGGCCGCCCGCTGTAACCGGATGTAGCGGATGAAGTCCCGCCCCGCCAGGTTGGTCAGGCTTTTGAGTTTGCGGTAGAGCTGCATCTGGCTCATATTCAGCGACTCCTGCAACTGCTCGATATCAAAGTTGGCATCATCGATATGCTCTTCGATGCAGGCCGTGGCCCGCTTTAGAAATGCCTCGTCCACATTTGACAACTTGACATCGCTGGGACGCAGCCATACCTCCTGACCAAAAGCCTGCCGCAGCCGCAGCCGATTGGCCAGGAGGCTTTGCAGACGGCCCCGCAACAGGGTGGCACTGAAGGGCTTGGTGACGTAGTCGTCGGCACCCACATCCAAACCGGCCAACTGACTGGCCATACTTGCTTTCGAGGTCAATAAAATGATCGGAATATGGCTCGTCTTTTCGTCGGTTTTCAGCAGGCGGCATAGCTCGGGGCCTTCCAGCTCCGGCATGATCCAGTCGGTAATGATAGCGTCGGGAATGTGCTTTCGGGCTAATTGCAGCGCCTGCTCACCGTTGGTAGCCGACAAAACCCGAAAACTGGCTCTAAAGAGATCGGTCAGGTAGGCGTTCAGGTCCGAATCATCTTCGGCAATCAGCAGCACCTGCGTCTGGTCAACAGCCTGCCCTGCTGGCAAATCGGGCGTTACCTGATCCGCCAGCAGGACAGGCGCATTGATCTCTTCATCAACCAGCCAGCCAGCCTCAAAAGCGTCGGCCCGGACAGGTATGCATACCGTGAACGAACTGCCTGAACCGGGCGTGCTTGCTACGTCAATACTACCTCCAAGCATCTCAACCAGTTCCCGCGTTAACGAAAGACCAATACCCGTACCCGACGATTTGTTGGTTTGCCCCTGATAAAAGCGCTCAAAAATACGCGACTGCTCTTCAGTCGACATGCCGATACCGGTATCGGTGACCGTCAGGAGTAGCTGATCATCCTGCAAGTGGCCCGTCAAGGCTATTTGCCCCCCGTCTGGGGTATGCTTCACCGAATTCGACAGCAGATTCGTAACAATCTTCTCCGTGAAATCCAGATCGGACCAAACGCTGCGTAGCGCCGGGTCCAGTTGAGTTCTAAGTGATATGCCCTTGGCCTGAGTCATTTCATCGAAGGAGCGCACAATGAATTCAATGTGCTGCAAGAGGTTGTTAAGCCTGATTTGCGGTTTCAAGGCACCATTCTCAAGCTTCGAGAGATCCAGCAACTGATTGATTAACCGAAGCAGCCGGTTGGCGTTGCGGTGCATCACCCGGAACTGGTGTTGTAAGCGGTCCGCTGGCGGCAATTCCTCGGCCAGTAGCTTCTCCAACGGGGTTAGAATCAGGGTTAGGGGCGTTTTAAACTCGTGGGATACGTTCGTGAAAAAACTGGTCTTAGCCTCGTCGAGCTGCCGGATGGCTTGGGTGCGCATCTCCTGAATCTTCACGTCAGCCCTGAGCTTTTCCTGCACCCGGATAATATGCCGGATCAGCACTACGATTCCTGCTAACAGGGCGATGTACAGGAATATAGCCCATTTGGTCTTGAACCAGGGCGGCTGCACAGTGATAAGCAGGTGCTGTTCGGGCCCCCAGGGCTGGTCAGTCTGGGCGGCCTTGAGCCGAAACCGATAACTACCGGGCGATAAGTTGGTATAGGTCGTGTTTTTCTCGGTATCGGTGTAGCGCCAGTTCGGGTCAAATTCATCCAGTTTGTAGGCATAGCGGACGTGGCGGTTCTGGCCCCAGCACAAAGCGCCAAATCCCAGCGTAAAGACGGTTTGCCGGGGAGTCAGAGTGAGTTCGGTTGTCTGGGCGAGTTCTGCTGCAAGGGGGGAATCGGCTCCACCGACCTCTACCGGTTTGTTGAACAGGGCTAAGTCGGCCAAATAAGCCCGGGGGGGCGGCAGCGGTTTGGAAAACTGGTCGGGATGCACCAACACCAATCCCTGCGTGCTGGCAAAAGCAAGGTCGCCATTGGGTAGCCGAACACTGCCGGGATTGACAAATTCACGGGTCGGTAAGCCATCGGTCTCGCCATAAACAGCCATCCGGCCGCTCGAACGGTTCAGGCGCGTGAGACCTTCGGTCGTACTGATCCAAAGGTTGCCGTGGCTATCCTCTTCCATGGCCGCAATCATATCACCCGATAAGCCGTTTTGCTTGGTGTATGTAGTAAACGTTTCGCTTCCGGGCCGCCTGCGATTAACGCCGGCGCCATTCGTACCCACCCACAGGTCACCCGCCGAATCTTCGAACAGGCAGGTAATGTGATTTTCGCTGAGACCACTGGTTTGGGCCGTAATCTGCCGAATATGCCCGCTTCGCCGGTCCCAGACAATCAGCCCTTGGTCGTAGGTGCCGAACCAGAGCCGATCCTGATCGTCCTCCCACAAACAGGTGAACGTGATAAAGGGTGGTACGTGCAGAATGCGATGAATGGGACCCAATGTATCGATCCGGTTTTGCCCGGGAGTAAAGGCAAATAGGTGCTGGTCGCTCCGAATCATCCAGACTCCTCCCGCTCGCTTGTGCGCAAACGCGGCCACGTGCCGATCGGGAGGGCCGGGTAGCGTCAGGCGTTTAAGACCCTTCTGAGCATCGTACAGACCGACTCCACCTTTCCAGAGGCTAACATATAGATGTCCGCTCCGGTCGGTAAACATTCGGTAGACGTCATGGGTGCCAAACGCAGCTGGAATGGGTACGGCTTCAACCGGTCGACTGTCATTCGGTATACGCAGTAGCCCGCGCACGGACCCCACCCACAGGTTTCCGGCGGTATCGGTGGTTACAGCCGAGACTTTGGGGGTTAACAGTCGGCGGGGTCCAATGGGGCGCTGACTAATGACTTCGAGCCGGGGCGGGTCGGCATACCATACATTCAGGCCACCTTCCCAGGTACCCACCCATACGTTACCCCGCCGGTCGGTCAGCAACGACTGAACCGCATGGGTCGATAAGCTAGACTCATCGTTCGGGTCTGCCCGCAGGATTTGCACTGGAGACGGCTGGTCTGGAGAAAAGCGTCGGATACCGTCGTCGGTGCCAATCCAGATCGCATGGTTTTTGTCTTCGGTGATGGCGGTAATCATGTTGTCACTTCGTTCCGAATTGACCTCCCCATAGAGCCTGGCTATTTGGCCGCTACGCTCATCCAACGTATAAAGCCCCTGGTTACGGGAGGCCAGCAGTAGTTGCCCCGACTGCGTGCGAAAAATCGCCGTTATCCGCTTCGGCATACCCGACTGTTGGGCCGCAACAGGCAAGCGATAGGTGTTAGCCAACTGACCGGCGGGGCTGAACCGAACCAGGAGTCCATCATCCATACCAAACCACAGACTACCATCCCGGTCGGTTAGGGCGCAGGTTACCACATTGGCCGCTCCTGCTGATTTGGGCAACAGAAACCGGCTTGCCTGATTGGTTTTCGTATCGACAACCAGCCAGCCGCTGCCCAGGGTTCCGGCCCAGACACGTCCTTGCCGGTCGGTCGCCAGGCAGGAGATACTCCACTGACTGACGTCAATCCCGGCGGTGGTTCGTTCAATATGCGTGAACGTGCGCCCGTCGGGGTTGAGCCGCTGTAGACCCCGCGAATACGTACCCACCCAGAGGTGGCTGGCCAAATCCTCCCCCAAAGCCACCACATCGCCCCCCCGAAGACTATTCGGTTCGCCGTGACGATGGCGGAAGGTACGAAACGATTGGCCGTCGTAGCGGTTAAGCCCGTCGCGGGTAGCGATCCAGAGAAAACCCTGTCGATCCTGATAGATGGACCGAACCGTACTGTGGGTTAGCCCCTGAGGGGGACCAAGGCGCTCGAAATGAACCAGTCGATCCTGAGCCTTGACCCGGATGCTCCAACCCATTACCCCTAAGATCAGACTGACGAAAAGTAAACGGTATTGCCGAAGGGTGAGCGACAAGGCAACCATAATGAGCTGAATTAACTATTAATTGCTTGATACCTATCCTTTATAAAAGACAAACATTTCCATTTCTACCGGTAAACCATTCTTATTCAAAAAACCAGCGTGAACCGGGCCTATCGCCCGGATACGAATCTAAACAGTGTGTTGGTCACTTGTATTGAAGGTTTAACGATTATCCTGCATTTCTTCCTAAAAAAATAGTAAGAAAAGGTGCCCGAAAGGCCCGAGTTGCAAACTGGAGACAACAGTTTGCAAACCCGGTGAACGCCCAAATGCTGCACTTCTCCGACTTTTGTTGACCAATTCCGACATAAAATATAAAGCTTTTCAGTTACTAGTGGTTTATGCTTCCTTTCCGTCGAGCCTTGGTTCGCTTCCGTTCATCGAATCGGTTCTCCAATCTTGTCTGGATCGAATACCTGCTCGCGGGTCTTCTGCTGGTTGTGGTTGTTTTTCTCATGTTTCTATTTTTTAATCCTTAATCAATTTTTAGTATGACTAAACGAATACCTCCGTTCTACAGGCATTTTTCGAACAGGCTCATGATTGGCCTCCTGATGGTGCTGGGACTGACCAACGCGGCTTTGGCCCAAACCGTATCCGGCCGGATTACTTCGGCTGATAAAAACGAGCCCCTGCCGGGTGTGAGCATCGTGTTAAAAGGCACCACTTTGGGCACGACCACCGACAATGACGGCCGCTACCGGCTTAACGTATCGGGCAACAACCCGACCCTGGTTGTGAGCTTTATCGGCTACACCCGCCAGGAAATTGTGGTGGGCAGTCGTTCAGTAATCGATGTGTCCATACAGCAAGACGACAAGTCGCTGGACGAAGTGGTGGTGGTGGGCTATGGCACCCAGAGGAAGGTCAATCTGACCGGGGCCGTTTCGACCGTTGATGCTAAATCCCTTCAGAACCGGCCCTCTACCAGCCTGGCCAATGCCTTGCAGGGCGTAACGCCGGGTCTGAACATCACGCGCCAGAGCGGACAACCGGGTAATGAAACGGTGAATCTCCAGATTCGGGGGGTGACTTCCGCCAACGGGAATGTAAATCCGCTCGTGATTCTGGACGGAGTTAGCGTGCCTATTTCAACCATGACCACCATGAACCCCAACGATGTCGAAAGCATCAGTGTGCTGAAAGATGCTGCTGCCGCTGCGATCTACGGCGCTCAGGCGGCCGGTGGGGTTATCCTGATTACCACCAAAAAGGGCAAATCGGGCAAAGTGACCTTCGACTACCTGGCGCAGTATGGTGTTGATTGGGCCATCAACCTTCCCGATCGGATGAGCCTGCTCGATGAAGCTCTCTATTCCAATCTGGCGCGCCAGAATTCAGGAAGTGCGCCGGAATACACCAACGATGACCTGCAACGCATCCGCGACAATGTTCCTTACGTGGTGAACCCCGCCGACACAGGTTCTTATCTGTACTACAACCAGCAGCCGCTGGCCGATCAGATTCTGCGCAAGTATACCTCCATGCGGACACATAACCTGACGGCACGTGGTGGCACAGACAAAATTAACTTCCTAATCTCGGGAGGTTATTATGAAAAGCAGGGCGTTTTTAAAGTAGGTCCTGACAATATGAAACGCTACAACCTGCGGGTCAACCTGGGCGCTCAGCTAACGAAACACATCTCCCTCGACACCCGGCTTTCGTATACCCTGGAGCAAACCCGACGGGCTTCGGCCGATGCCAACGGGAGTTATGGTTTGTTGAACTATGCGTTACGCTGGCGCAACCGAAATCCTTTTTTAACGCCGGAGGGACGCTACAACGGAATCGGATCGGGATCGCTGGCCCTGCCTTTGCAAGAAGCGGGTGGGTACAATAACTACAACCGCAATTTCTTTGACGGGGTCGTTACCTTGCAGGCCGCCAATTTTGTAAAAGGCTTAAACCTGCGGGCCATAGCCGGAACGCAGTATCGACCTGCTTACCGCGAAATATTTAACCGAACCATACCCTTGTGGGCTAAATCACGCATCACCTCTTACGTTAATCCGGTCAACTCCTACCAGGTGAGCAATGAACTGACGAAAAACACCAACATTCAGTTACTGGCTAACTATGACTTTAAAGTCGGGGGAAATCACAACTTTGGTTTCTTTGCGGGCTATCAGTGGGAAGAATTTCGCTACCAATCCGCCTACGCCAGTGCCTCCAACCTGGTCAGCAACGACCTGCCGACCCTGAATCTGGGTGATGATAAGACGAAGGTGGCCACACAGGACGTGCAAACCAATGCGTTTCAGTCGGTTTTTGGCCGCTTTAATTATAATTATGCCGACAAGTACCTGATTGAGGCTACCCTGCGGCAGGACGAAAGCTCCCGTCTGGCACCCGGCTTACGCCGTAAGGTTTTCCCGTCGGCATCAGCAGGCTGGAACATGCACCGCGAAAGCTGGTTTGGCAACGCCCTGTCCTTCGTTTCCGAGTTTAAGCTACGGGGTTCCTGGGGCCGTCTGGGGGGCGCCCTCGGTACGAACATCGGTAACTATGACTTCCTGAATCAGCTCAGTCGGAATTCGAACCTGGTCCTGGGCAACTCGCGCACGACGTACGTCTTTCAGGGGTCGCTTCCTTCGTCGAGCCTGTCGTGGGAAACCATCGAAACGACCAATGGCGGGATTGATCTGGGCTTCTTTGAGAACCGGTTGCAGTTCACCGGCGACTACTACGTCAAGTATAACCGTAATATGCTCACTCCGCAGCAGTTGCCCGGCACCATTGGCATCAGTACGCCCCGCAAAAATAATGGCGAGCTCAAATCGTGGGGCTGGGAAACCGAAGTTCGCTTTCGCGACCGCATTGGTAAAGACTTCAACTACTCAGTGGCGGTTAACTTTTCCGATAACCAGAACCGGTTGCAGAGCTATTCGGGTCGCACCGTCGTATCGGCCGGCACCAATAACCTGATTGAGGGTTACCCGATCAACACGATCTGGGGGTATCAGACGGCCGGTTATTTCCAGACCGCCGATGAAGTAAAATCCTCGGCTTTCCAGGACAACCGGGCGGGTGCGGGTGATGTCAAGTACGTGGATCAGAACGGCGATGGTCGTCTGACCTGGGGAAAAGGCACGGCAGCCGACCATGGTGACCTAATCCTGGTAGGCAGTACCCAGCCGCGCTACCTCTTTGGGGTAACGTTGAGCGCCCAGTGGAAAGGTTTTGACCTGACCGTCTTTGTGCAAGGCGTAGGCAAACGCAACTATTTACCAACGCAGGAATCCGTTGCGCCACTGATGGTTACCTGGAAACAGCCGCTGGCTATTCACAGCGATTACTGGACGCCCGAAAACCCCAATGCGCTTTTCCCCCGACCGTTCGTGGCGGCAACACACAACTATGTGTCCTCCGACAAATGGGTGATGAATGCCAGTTACATGCGGTTAAAAAACCTGCAATTTGGCTATACGCTTCCCACCACCCTGACGCAGAAAATTGGTGTCAGCCAGGCTCGCTTCTTCTTTTCGGGGCAGGATCTGCTTACCATCTCCGGTTTAGGCAAGTTCCAGGGTTATTATGATCCGGAAATGCGTGATGGGGTTGAGAACGACTACCCTTTCTTTTCGACCGCTTCGGTTGGCTTAAATCTTTCTTTCTAACCGCCGTTTGTGCTCAAAACAGGTTCATTTCATGAAATCCATATTTAAATCTATCGGTCTGGCGTTGACCATGATGGCGGCTTTGCCTGCCTGCGAAATTGACCGCCTACCCGAAACCTCCATCAGCGACCAGACGTTCTGGCGCTCGGAAGCCGATCTCAGATCAGCGGCTAACTATCTGTACACATTTCTGCCTGGCTGGGCTACCGACGACGTCTGGTCCGACGATGCTTTCGGATCGTCGGCCAATAGCATCAGCGACGGTTCGCGCCTGGCCCCGGCTACGGACGGGAGTTATAACAATAACTACAACCTGATCCGGGTGGCCAACAACATCGTCGAAAAAGCGTCCAGGGCCGCTTCGACTACCTCCACAGCAGTGATTGACCGGTACTTGGCAGAGGCCCGGTTTTTTCGAGCCTGGGGCTATTACAACCTGTTCCAACGCTACGGAGGTGTACCGCTTATTCTGAAAACACTCGACGACAATTCACCCGAATTACAGGCACCGGCCAACACCCGTAGCGAGGTGATTGCCCAGATTTATCAGGACCTTGATTTTGCGGCTCAGAAATTGCCCACACCCACGGCGCTGGGCAATGCGGACTACGGCCGCATCAGCAATACCGCAGCGCTGGCGTTTAAAGCCCGGGTAGCGCTGTTTGAGGGGACAAGGTCTAAATTTCATAGCTATGGCAACCCTGCAACGCACCTGCAAGCCGCCCTGGATGCATCGAAATCAGTTATTGACAGCAAGCAACATGATCTGTTCAGCGGCAGCTATTTCGATTTGTTCCAGTTGGCGGGCAAAGGTCGGCAAAACCGGGAGAACGTACTGGTACGGCCATACGGGGTATCGCCCACCGAACAGGTAAGTACCCACAATTACTACCGAAGTGCGCTTGAAGGGGGTACGCTGACGCCAACGAAGGCCCTGGCGGATGCGTACCTGATGAAGGATGGGTTGCCCATCACCAAGTCGCCCCTGTATAAAACACCCCAACGGTCGATCGAAGTGTTTCAAAACCGCGACGAGCGGATGAATGCCACGTTTCTGAAAGCAGGCGACAGTTACATGGTGACCAAGCCGATCTACGATGTAGCTGATTTATCCCGACAGCGAACGGGCTTCACCTTCCGTAAAACCGCTAACCTCGATGACTGGAACACCCAGACCTCACTGGTCGACCGCCCCCTGCTGCGGTATGCGGAAGTCCTTTTGATCTACGCCGAGGCCACGTATGAGTTGAATAACAGCATCAGCGATACCGATCTGGATCTGTCGGTCAATCGGCTGCGGCAGCGGGGAGGGTTACCTAAACTATCGGAGGCATTTATCAAGGTTAACGGCCTGACCATGCGCGACGAGCTGCGCCGGGAGCGCCGGGTGGAACTGGCACAGGAAGGCTTCCGTTACTGGGACCTGATCCGGTGGAAAACCGCCGAAGTCGAACTGCCTAAACCGGTAATCGGCAACTACTTCTTTAGAAGTGAGTTCGGCTCCGTCGCCACCCCTCAGTTGACCCCCGATAACTACATTCTGGTTCAGGCTGCTACCTTCCGCAAGTTCGATCCGGCAAAGGATTATTTATGGCCGCTTCCCATCAATGAAATAGCCCTGAACCCTGCCCTTAAGCAAAATTCAGGCTGGTAAGTGCTGGATGTACCCGTGAACAGCGTGCTTTTTAGTAAACCACAAGCACGCTGTTCAATCTTCCTTTATCCTACGCTGATCTACTTGCTATTTAGTTCACCCTTTTCCTTTATTCATATTCAACGATGAGAAAAACGATGTTTGCGGTCGTTGCCGGGCTTGCTATGCTCAGTAACTCCGCCCTCGCCCAACGCGATCCGCTCAAGTGGCCCTTCGCCAAAACGTCCATCTGGAACATTCCCATCCACAACAATGCGGTCTATGCGCCCGCTGGTATTCAGGATGCGAGCTACTTTGATGCCGATGAAGACATTATCATTCTGCGGCCCGGCGCACCCCTGATGAAGGTGGAAACCAACTACGCAGGCTGGTCGAACAAGGACCGTTGCCCGGTGGAAGGCCCTACCTTGTTTTCGGCCCCCATTCCAACTGATTACATCTACGATAAAACCGTTTGGTCAGGTAACACCCCCAATGCCGGGGTTTCGATCTTACAGCCAGACGGTAAAATCTGGCAGGCTCAGCCGTTTGCCAAATGTGGTACCGACGTAGCCACCGCCTTGTATAAGTGGGCCCCCAATGGCTGTGTGCTTACCGGGGAATGTATCGAAGGGGCGCATGGCGGCAGCCATCTGTCAGCCATCGGCGGCACCATCCGCGTGGGTGAATTCTCGTCCGGACAAATCCGACACGCGATTAAGATCAAT
Source organism: Larkinella fluvii (assembly GCF_051857545.1). Taxonomy (NCBI): domain Bacteria; kingdom Pseudomonadati; phylum Bacteroidota; class Cytophagia; order Cytophagales; family Spirosomataceae; genus Larkinella; species Larkinella fluvii. The sequence goes on from NZ_JBPZHB010000005.1 coordinate 267,722, forward strand.
CTATTTGGGAAAGAAAACTTTTATAAAGATGCGTTGGGCGGATACCGCTGGCCAGCCACCAATCAGGATGGCGGCTATAACGATCCGACGGCCTATAACTACTACGGCGGCACGAACCCTGAAATGAAGATCGGGGCACTGCTGGCGCTGAACAAAGATGTGGTGCTCAACAGCGTGAGCGACAACAGCCTGGGCCTGAAAACAGAGGCCGGTCTGATTCTGGCCCGCGCCATGCGCGACTACGGCGCTTACACGGTCGATAACACCGCAGGGGATTTCTACGCCTTTATTACCGAAACCGGCCCGGATGGCTCAGTAGCGAATGAGTTCAAGCAACGCTACGGCTACAGCATTAATGGGAGTCTGGGCAGTAATGAATGGACCAGCGACATCAGGATACTGTTTAAAAGCCTGTACGTCATCACCAACAACACCCAGGGCAATCCGGGTGGTGGGCCCGTCAGCGACCTGACCAACCGCCGGGCACCAGCCGCCCCTGATTTTTCGCCCGCCAAAACGTTCAGGATCATGCCCCTGGGCGATTCCAAAACCGAAGGTGGTGGGGGTGGAAACGCCCAAAGCAGCTGGCGGGGTTTCCTGCGTACCCGGCTGATCCGCAATGGCTACAAAATCGACTACGTGGGCGACCGTCAGAATCTTGCCGAGGGCGACACCCTCCCCAACGACAAGGACCACGCCGGTCGGGGAGGCTACACCATCGGTCCCGACATCAACAAATTTTGCCCGACCTGCGAAACGACCGGACTTTTTGAGCATATCCAGAATTACCTGCCCCAGGCTAATCCGGACATTGTGCTGCTGGCTATTGGCGTCAACGATATGTTCGGAGACAACATCCACGTACCCGGCTACCGGGAATCGGCTCCGCAGCGCTACCAGGATTTGGTCAATAAGATTCTGCAACTCAAGCCGGGCGTTCGGTTGGTCCTGGGCACCATCGAGCCGGTCAAGTGGGATAAGAACTGGGGCAGCAATCCCAATGACCAGAGTCTGGGGGCACTCAACGCCAAGATTCGCGAAATTGCCAACGCCAGCGCGACCGACAACATCTTTCTGGCCGACATCTACCAGAAGATGCTGGCCACCTGGGATCCCGGTGATTTCTTCGATGATCTGCACCTGAGCAAGCAGGGCGCTACCAAAGACGCCAACGCCTGGTTCGAGGCACTGGTGCCGGTTTTGAACAACACGCCGGACAACGTGGCACCCACCGTTACGTTGACATCGCCGGCTCAGAGCGCGACGTTTAACGCACCGGCCACCATCAATCTGACCGCTACAGCCAGTGATTCAGACGGCAGCGTGACCAAAGTGGAGTTCTACAACGGTTCGACAAAAGTTGGTGAAGCCACCACGGCTCCGTTCCAGTATAGCATGACGAATGTGGACGAGGGAACCTACGCCTTCAAAGCCGTGGCCGCCGACGACCTGTTTGCCACCACCTCTTCAGCCATCGATACGGTGACGGTCAAGTCGACGGATGGGTACGTCAAATTCACCGGTACGGGTATCGGCTCACCAGGCTCCTACGAAAACAACGGCAAGACCTTTGCCAAAGCACTCGACGGTGATCTTACCACCTATTTTGATGGCGCTACGGCCTCCGGCCAGTGGGTAGGCATCGACATGGGCGTCGCAAAAACGGTCAGAAAAGCACGAATTGTGCCCCGGACGGCCTGGGCGCTGCGGATTGTGAACGGTAAGATACAGGGCTCCAACTCGCCCGACTTTGCCAGCCCGGTTGACCTGTACACATTTAGTCAGACGCCCATCGAGGGGTTCCATACCACGGCCCGCTTTACCAACCCAGGTCTATACCGGTATTACCGTTTTCTATCACCGAGTACCGCCTACGGCAACATCAGTGAGGTAGAGTTCTGGGGTAATGCCAACGACCCGACCAGTCAGGCACCGGTTTGTAAAATCGACTCGTTGCTTAATAATACCCGCTACGCACCGGGTTCGAACATCAACCTGACCGCTACCGCCAGTGACCCCGACGGCACGATCACCAAAGTCGATTTTTTCAGCGGAACGGCGCTGGTCGGCACCTCAACGGCGGCTCCGTATACCTTCCTGTGGACGAACGTACCCTTGGGTGTCTATTTCGTTACTGCCCGGGCCACCGACAATACCGGCGTTACCAAAGTCTCCGATGCGGTCAAGATCACGGTCGACGGCCTGGGGTCCGATGTGCTCTATGCGGAGGATTACAATACCAACACGGCTGTCGGCTGGGTTGCCAACGGAGGTACGTGGACGGCCGCAAACCAGCGCTACGAAAGTACCAACACCAACGGCGAATTTACGTCGTTCTACAACGGCGCTTCGTTTACCAACTACTCGTATTCTGTGGACGCGACGGCCAGTTGGGATAATAACATCGGGGTTGTGTTCAACTACCAGAACACCAATAACTATTACATCGTGGTCTTCAACTCAAAGTCAAAAACAGTGGAGTTGAAAAAAAAGGTGAATGGCGTATTAACCACAATTGCCTCGACTACGTTTACCGGGGGCGGCACGGGGGCCATCCATGCCATTTCGATCACCAACAACGGCAGCACAACGACGGTTAAAATCAACGGCAACACGGTATTTACCAACGTCAGTACAACCGATTTTGCGGGTGGTAAAATTGGCCTGTACTCGTTCTACTGTCCGGCCCGTTTCGATAATGTCATCGTTCGGTCGGTCAACGCCCTGCCCACCGTGGCCCTCACCAGCCCGGCTACCAACGCCACGTTTACGGCCCCGGCTACCCTTACCCTGACGGCCTCGGCCAGTGCCAGTAGCGGCAGTGTGAGTAAAGTCGAGTTTTATAACGGCACCACCCTGCTTGGTTCGGCAACCGCCAGCCCCTACACATTCGCGTGGACGAACGTGCCGGCTGGTGCGTACGTGCTGACGGCCAAAGTTACCGACAACACCAGTGCCACGGCAACGTCTTCGCCGGTGTCGGTAACCGTGGGAACGGCTACGGCGCAGGATGCTGTTTCGTTCAACAAACCGCCCCTGGTGGTGAATCCGGGCCAAACGTACACGGTCAATGTTAATTATGTAGCGACTAAAACGCGCATCATCGACGTATACCTGTTCAATGCCCAGTGGCAAAAAATTGCTTCTAAAAATGTACAGGTTGCTATAGGTTCTGGCACGCAAGCTGTCAGCATCACCGTTCCGGCCAACGCAGTTCCCATTACGGGCGGCATCTGGTCGGTCAACCTGTGGGCCAGCGACTGGTCGGCAACCATCAAGTCGGGGTCAACGACTGGCATACGTGTGAATACGGCTCCGACCGTTAGTCTGACTTCGTCCCCTGAAAGTGCCACGTTCACGGCGGGCACTTCTGTTGCGCTAACGGCCACGGCCAGCGACCCGGACGGATCGGTGAAAAAAGTGGAATTTTATAACGGCACCACGCTCCTTGGCGCGGCTAACACATCGCCCTACGCTTTTACCTTAACCAACGTATCAGCCGGTACGTACACGTTAACGGCAAAAGCGACCGACAATGACAGCCTGGCGGTTACCTCCAGCGTCCGGAACTTTACCGTGCTGGCGGCTCCTTCGGCGAAAGTACGGGTGCTGCACAAGGATGTCGACAACAACGCAGGCAACAACGTGATTAAGCCGACGTTTCAGATCGTCAACGAGGGCGATGCACCGCTGGTGTATAGCCAGCTTACGCTCCGTTACTGGCTGACAGTGGAGAATTTTGCCCCGCTGTCCAACCTGTCGGTCTATTACGCGCAGCTTGGCAACAGCAACGTCAAGATGCGGTATGTAGCGCTGGACAAACCCCGACAGGGAGCCTGGGGCTACATCGAATACCGCTTCGAGGAGTCGGCGGGTCAGTTGGCCCCCGGTGGTAATTCGGGCGAGATCCAGACGGGTATTGCCAAGCAGAACAACACCACCGTCAATGAAGCCGACGACTACTCCTATGCCAACGCACCGATGCTGGTGGCGAACGAGCATATAACGGGCTACCTCAATGGAATACTGGCCTGGGGAACGGAACCCGCCGAGGTGGCGACTCAGCAGCAGGTAAAGGTCTATACCGATAATCGCCCAGTTGGTGCCAACACCATCAACACCTATTTGCAGGTTCGCAACGAGGGTAATGTACCGGTGAACTATCAGGACATCAAGGTTCGGTACTACCTGACGGCCGATGCCAATCCGGATAAGCTCCGGTTCTACCTCGACTATGCGCTCGTCGGTAATTCGAATGTCACGGGCCGGTTTGTCAAGCTGGACCCGGCACAAGCCAACGCGGATGCCTACCTGGAACTGAGCTTCAACACCAGCATGGGGGCACTTTATCCGGCCAGTAACACCGGCGACGTTCAATACCGGATTGCCAAGGATGACTGGACGGATTTCAACAAGAGCAACGATTACTCGACCGTAGCCGGAAGTGGTTCTGTAGAGAACAATCGGGTGGTAATCTATCTGGCGGGTCAACGGATTTGGGGTCAGGAGCCGGGCAGTGGTGCCCGCATCGGGTCGGCGGAAGTTACGGAAGCACCGCTGCAAGTGACGCTCCTGAGTAATCCGGTAAGCGGCCCGGAAATAACGGTAGAAGTACGGGGCGCTGGCGGGCAATCCCTACAGCTACACCTGACCGACACCAACGGTAAAACCGTGGGAAACCGTTCCATCGAGCAGCACCGGCCGGTAGAGCAGCACCGGCTCTACATCGGTCAGCAGGCGACGGGGTTCCTCCTGCTGCGGGTGAGCACCCCTACGCAGACCAGAACCGTAAAGGTGCTGAAGGCGAATTAAGTCGACTGAATTAAGCCTGAACCGGCCAATAAGCAACGTTAATAGCTGCTTATTGGCCGGTTCAGGCTTTACCAGTTTAGGGGAATTAGTACCAGCTACCTGTTGGCTGCAGACTGCTAGTGGCAGGCTGGACTCAGGTATGTTTAAGCCCACCCACGTCGAACTGATTCCTTCGTAATTTCTTAACATATGTCAAGTAGATTTGGTAAAGTGTAGCTGACCTTTGTGGACAAACTTTCTGAAAAGCGCACAACAACACACCGAGTTAAGTCGTTAACAATCAACATCCTATTGTCAATCACAAAGAATTATCGGACCTACAGGTAAAAAGTAACTAACTCAAAAGATCCTCCTAATTCAACATGAATTTCCCACCCACGTACGGTCTACATGCAATCACGAAAGCGTTTCCCTACCTGGTCGGCTGGCTGTCCCTGATAATTGGACTACCGATTACTACCTGGGCCCAGACCAAATCGTCGTTCTGGCGGAAGCTTCATCCCGATTCGCTTACGAATCGTCCGCTGCGCTTTATCCCCCTGCCCGTGCTCCAATCCGGACCTGAAATTGGCCTTAAAGGGGGCCTCTCTCTTGACTACTTCTTCAACGCAGCCACGATTGGGGCTAAGCGCCCCCACCTTCGTAGCCGGTACTGGCACCGGCTCGATTCAGCCAGTCGGCAGACGCGTAACTCGTATGTGTTTGTGCAGGGTCTCTATAGCACCCGTCGGCAACTAACCCTCGAAGGGGTCTGGCAGACCTATGGCGTTGGAGAGCGTTACATTCTACGGGGCCGGGGCGGCTACCTCGATTTTGCCGAAGATTACTGGGGTGTAGGGAACCAGACCGTCGGGGAACGGGACTATTTGGTATTTACCTATCAGCGCTGGTATGTGCAGCACCGGATGTGGCGCAAAATTAAGGGCCACCTGTTTGCCGGTTTCAGCTACAACTACAGTGACACCCGCAACCTGCGCTCCGACAATGCGGTAACCTTCGTGCAAAGTGAGCCTGGCTATCAAGGGAGTGTGATCTCCGGAATAGGGCCAACCTTGCTGGCCGACTATCGGAACAATCCGTTTAGCCCAACTCGTGGCTGGTATGCCGAGTGGGCGATGCATATTTACCGGGCTGGCTTAGGTAGCCAGTATCGCTATACGGAACACCTGCTTGACCTGCGCCGATACTGGCCCCTGCCCGGCCGCCACTGGCTGGGGGCTCAGGCCCTGGGTCACTTTACGACGGGCCAGGTGCCTTTGCGGGAACTACCCCGGCTGGGTGGGCCAGCCATGATGCGGGGCTTTGTGCAGGGTCGCTATCGTGACCAGCAGCTCTGGTCAATGCAACTGGAGTACCGCTACACGCTGGGACCACTGCTCAAAGCAGCGGCCTTTGGGGCCGTCGGTGGCGTAGCCCCTACGCTCCGCCAATGGCAAGGAAACTATACGCGCTACGCCACGGGTGTGGGACTGCGGCTGCTGGTTAACCGTCCTAAAGAGATTTATCTGCGGGCCGACCTGGCGTTTAATTCCAATGGAACGACAAATCTCTACCTGCGCATGCTGGATGCGTTTTGATCCCGAGCTCAATATTTCGGCTTAGCGGTTGCGATACGTAGCCAGAAACTGGTCGGCGAATCGCTCGCCAACGGGGATAACTTTACCACCCAGCAGAATCTGCGTTTTGTGGAAGGCCGTGATCCGGCTGACAGGCACGATGTACGATTGGTGAACCCGGCAAAACCGGTTCGGGTCCAGCCGCGCTTCCATCGTTTTTACGTTCATCCGGGTCAAAACGGGTTTGCCCGGCTGGGAGTCCAGATAAATTTTGACATAATCTTTCAATCCTTCGATGTACAGCACATCGCTGTGGTAGATTTTAGCCTCTTTGTACTCGGTTTTCACGAAGAAAAACGTGTCAGCCTGCATGGCCGCATCGCCTTTCTGCTTCAGCGAGTGGTGCTCATAGGCTTTGTTGCAGGCCCGTAGCAGTCGATCAAGCCGGATGGGTTTGAGCAGGTAATCAATGGCGTTCAGTTCAAAGCCTTCCAGGGCGTAGTGTTCGTAGGCCGTGGTAAAAATGACCATGGGCGGTTGAGCCAGCGACCGCAAAAAGTCGGTACCCAGCAGCGTCGGCATCTGGATGTCCAGAAACAACAAATCCACCTTTCCCTGCTGTAGCAATTCCAGACCCTCGAAGGGTCGGGTATACTGGCCAATGAGCTGGATCGTCGGCACCTGTTGCAGGTCGTCGGCCAGGATACGCAGCCCCAGTGGCTCATCGTCAATGAGAATAGTCTGCAACTTCATCGGAAATGATGGCTAAATCAATTTGTAAATCAACACAGAATAGCCCGTTTCGCCGGGATATGGACAGTTTGTGGCGGTTGGCATAATGCAACGCCAGCCGGCGTTCGACGTTCTGAATCCCCACACCGGAGTCAGATACATTGGCCGGCCGTTTTAGTTCATAAACCTGATTCCGGGTCGAAAACGTAAGGAGACCCGCCTTCATCTCCAGTTTAATCATCACCGTAGAGTCCTGCTCGTGGTGCATTCCATATTTGAAGGCGTTCTCCACAAAATGGATCAGCAGCAGGGGTTCGATCCTCACCTTGTCGTCATCCACCTGTAGGTCAAACACAACCCGGTTGTGCGTATCGAGCCGCATTTGCAGGAGCTGAATATAATCGGTCAAGTAGTCGATTTCGCGGGCTAAAGCCACCGGCCCCCGGTCGACCTGATAAATCATGTACCGCAGCATGTCCGACAGTCGTTGAATGGCCTCTTCCGTCGAATCCGATTTCTGGCGGGCCAGCCAGCGCAGGTTGTTCAGCGTATTGAACAGAAAATGGGGACTAATCTGGAGTTTAAGGGCACTCAGTTCGGCTTCTTTTTTTTCAATGATAATCTGCTGATGCGCCTTTTCACGTTGCTGTCGGTCCTGGTAAATGGCAAAGGCGATGCTGACACTGGTCAACAGGACCAGCGACAGCAGGGACGTGGCAATCATGGGGAAAGGAACACTCAGCCAGCTTCGGGTCTGAATCATGCTGATCTGCGCCTGAATGATCCTTGCCGCAATCTGGCCAAAATCAGCCTGAAGAAAATAACGGTAATAAGCCGCGTTGACAGCGATCAGCAAAGCCGCCATGACAAGCATCGAAAGCGCCACCAGATAGGGGCGACGGCCGTTCAGGGCGTCGGGCATCAGCTTCCGGTAATTCACGTAGAAAAAGCTGATGACCAGCACTTCATTGATGACCTTGATGCCAAACAACTGCCAAAACGTGCGCTGATTGAGGAACTGTGGCAGCGAAAACGTCAGGTAGGGCAACGTCATGTACAGCAGCCACCCGGCCACATGAAACAGAACCGGGTATTGCCCGTAGCTGCGTTTGGTCCACTCTAAAAAACGATGGCTCGACATTAAGCAAAGAATAGACTTTCTAACCATCAAAGTACGTGCAAAATTCAGACCTGATCCAGCCGAAATATATACAAACGCACACTAAATCTCTACACACTACCGGATACTGCTTCCGGGGCTTATCCTGACGATCAATCAGCGACTTCCTTTGTGGCATCAGTCCACAAAAGCAACGCACATGCAGGTCAGGTATCCCGTTTTCAGATTTGGATTTTTGTTAACGCTCTCCTTTTGTCTGTTGAGCTATTGGGCAAAGGGTCAAGGGAAGGTTACGTTGAGCGGTACCATTAAAGATGCCCGCAACGGGGAGTCACTGATTGGGACTACGGTGCTGGCCAACCGCAGTGGAGGAGGTAGTTCGGGGGCGGTTGCCAATGCCTATGGTTTTTACTCGATCACCCTTGCGCCGGGGACTTACACGCTCACCGTGCAATTCATCAGCTACTTCACTAAAACGATTCCGATTACACTCCAGAGCAATCAAACCCTCAATATCGAGCTAAGCGATCAGAGCATCGGCCTCAACGAGGTGCAGGTAAAAGCCACCCGCGAAGACGACCCCATTACGCGGAATCAGCTTGGCGTGGAGAAGCTCAGCATGGAGTCCATCAAAACGGTGCCGGTGCTGTTTGGCGAGCGGGACATCCTGAAAACCATCCAGTTGTTGCCGGGCGTCAAGTCGGCCGGGGAGGGTAACAGTGGCTTCTACGTGCGGGGCGGGGCTGCCGACCAGAACCTGATTCTGCTTGATGAAGCGACGGTTTACAATGCTTCGCACCTGCTCGGCTTCTTCTCGGTCTTCAACGCCGATGCGCTCAAGGATGCGACCCTGTATAAAGGGGGGATGCCGGCCGAATTTGGTGGGCGGCTGTCGTCGGTGCTCGACATCAAGATGAAAGAAGGGAACACCAAAAAGCTCGCCGTTACGGGCGGTATCGGCGTGATTGCCTCGCGCCTGACGGTAGAAGGACCCTTGCGGACGAATAAAGAAAAGCCCGCTCGGGGCAATCCAGCCCGGGGCAGTTTTATCGTATCCGGCCGACGTACCTACGCCGACCTGCTGCTGAGGGGCGTTCCCGACTCCACGATCAACCAGAGCAAACTGTACTTCTATGACCTCAACGCTAAAGCGAACTACCAGCTCAATGACAAAAACTGGCTTTACGCATCGGGCTATTTCGGTACCGACGTGCTGGGTGTGGGGAGTTTGTTCGGCATTGAATGGGGTAATTCTACGGCGACCCTCCGCTGGAACCACCTGTTCAACAACCGGTTATTCCTGAACTCGTCGCTGATTTACAGCAACTACCGCTACGAAATTGGCCTTGGCAGCGGCAACGCCCGGGTTACGCTCAACTCCCGCATCAAGGACTGGAATCTCAAGGAAGATTTTGAGTACTACGCCAACGATCACAACACGTTTAAGTTTGGCGTGAATTTAATTCACCATACCATTGAGCCGGGCCGGGCTACTACGGGCAGTGAATCCGGGTTCAATCCGCTGACCCTAACCGAAAAATACGCACTGGAAACGGCGATCTATGGATCGCATGAATACGCGGCTACGACCCGGCTGAAAATAAAGTACGGTCTTCGGCTGGCCACGTTCAGCAATCTGGGGCCGGGTACGTATTACGACTACAACCCCGACCGCAGCGTGCGGCAAACGTACCAATACGAGCGGGGTGAATTCGTCAAGACGTATGTGAACCTGCAACCCCGGCTGTCGCTCAACTACGTCCTCAACCCGGACGCGTCGATCAAGCTGGCCTACGAGCGCAACGCCCAGAACCTGCACCTGCTGAGCAACAGTACGGCCAGCAACCCCACCGATTTGTGGATTCCGTCGAGCAACTACGTCAAGCCCGAACTGGCCGATCAGGTATCGGCGGGCTTCTTCCGCTCCATCAGCGAGGGTCGTTACCAATTTTCGGCGGAAACGTATTATAAAACCCTGCAAAACCAGATCGATTACCGCGACGGGGCTAACATTCAGGCAAACGAAAACGTCGAAGCAGAGCTGATTTATGGCCGGGGCCGCGCCTATGGGCTGGAGCTGTCGCTGAAGAAAAACACGGGCCGGTTTACAGGTTGGCTGAGCTACACCCTCTCGCGCACCGAACGCCGGTTCGACGGCGTGAACCGGGGCTCGTGGTTCCCGGCCCGGCAGGATCGCACCCATGATCTGGCCCTGGTCGGTACGTATAAAATCAATGAAAAACTCCTACTGTCGGGCAACTTCATTTACTATACCGGCAACGCTGTAACGTACCCAGTCGGTCGGTATTTTATTGATGGACAATGGGTTAGCCAGTACGGTGATCGCAATACCAACCGCATTCCCGACTACCACCGCCTGGACCTGAGCCTGACGTGGTTCCGTCGGCGCACCGAGACGACCGAACGAAGCTGGAACTTCTCCATCTACAACGTCTATGGCCGCGAAAACGCCTATACGATCACCTTCCGGGCCAATGCCGACGACCCTAATCGCTCGGAAGCCCTGCAAACGACGCTGTTCCGCTGGGTGCCGTCCGTAACCTATAACTTCAAATTCTGACCGTGAAAAAAGGAATTTATTGGCTGCTGATGCTGACCCTTCCGTGGCTAAGCGCCTGCGAAAAAATAATCACTCCCGAACTCAACAGCGGGGAGCCGCGCATCGTCATTGAGGGTAACGTCACCAGCGAAGCCGGGCCGTACACTGTGCGGGTATCGCAGACGGCCGACTACTACCAACCCGGCCAACCCCAGGGCGTTTCGGGTGCGCTGGTAATCATCCGCGACCTACAGGGCGGGTTAGATACGTTGACAAATGAAGGCAATGGCAACTACCGAACCCGTAAAACCCGGGGTGTGGTGGGCCATACGTACGAGCTTACCGTCACGATAAACGGCACCACGTATACCGCTCGCTCCACCATGCCGCCGGTGGTGAAGCTGGATTCGCTGACATTTGAGGCCCAGACGCTGGGCGATATCATCTACGCCAACTATACCGATCCGGCCAGTGTCACGAACTATTACCGCTGGGTGATGTACGTCAACGATCAGAAACAGAGCGATGTGTTTGCGGCCGACGACCGGCTTAATAACGGCCTTAAAACCCGTCAGGCCCTATTTTTAACCAGCAACACCAGCACCGATCTGGAACCTGGCGACCGCGTTCGGGTAGAGATGCAGGGAATCGACGCCAACGTCTACACCTACTTCTTTGCCCTGTCGCAGGTGCTGGGCAGCGGCAACAACCAGGCGGCTACCCCCGCCAACCCGCCCACGAATCTGTCGGGCGATGCGCTCGGCTATTTCAGTGCCTACAGTGTGACCGCTAGCCAATTGACCGTACCATGATTGCCGAACTGAAAGGAGCCAACAAGGCGTACCAGACCCCCGCCGGGTCTTTTACGGCGCTGGATAAAACGACCCTGGTGGTCAACGAGGCCGAACTACTGCTGATCATCGGGCCGTCGGGGTCGGGCAAGACGACCTTACTCTCGCTGCTGGGGTGCCTGATCGACCCGTCCGAAGGGCAGTTGTGGGTGGATGGCAAAGACGTCGCAACGCTATCGGCTTCCGAAAAGGCGAGTTTACGGCTGAACCGGATCGGGTTTGTGTTCCAGCAATTTAACCTGCTGGCTCCGCTCACGGCCGAAGAAAACGTAGCCTTTCCGCTGGAGATGCAGAAGCTGGGCCGGGCCGAGATCAAGCAACGCACCGCTGATGCCTTGACGAAAGTCAATATGTCGGAGCACCGGCGCAAATTCCCCAAACAGCTATCGGGTGGACAGCAGCAGCGTATCGCCATCGCCCGCGCCCTGGTGACCAACCCCAAACTGGTGCTCTGCGACGAACCGACGGCATCGCTCGACAAAAACAGCGTCGATACGGTCATGAACGAATTGCAGGCACTGGCCCGTTCGGGCAAGGCTGTCGCCGTTGTTACGCACGACCCCCGATTGACGGTTTATGCCAACCGCGCCATTGAGGTCAAAAATGGTATCGTCACCCCCATCGCCCTTGAAAAAACGCAGGCATAAGCCATGATACGTACCCCTTTCTCTATCCCCCGCCTGAGCGTACTCTGTCTGAGTATCGGGTTATTGGCCTGTCGGCCAGAACAGAAAAATGAGCAACCTGCCAAACCGAAGCCCATCACGAAGGTGGTTGGCGTTGCCCGCATCGAACCTGAACAGGGGCTGATTCAACTCTATGCCGGAACGACGGGCCGCGTGACAGCAATCTCCGTCAGTGAGAATGAGTCCCTCAAAAAAGGGCAGGTGCTGCTCACCGTCGACCGGAAAACCGACCAGGCGCAACTCGCGTCTTCGCAGGCGAAAATCGGTACGCAACGAGCCGGCATTGCCGCGCAGGAAGCCGCCGTTGCCAGTCTGAAACTGAGCGCCGACAAAGCCCGGGCTGATTACGAACTGAACCAGCAGCTGTTCGCCGTGAAGGGTATCACGCAGAAAAATCTGACCCAAAGCGCGGCCGATGCGGCCAAAGCGCAGCAGGAGTATCGCAAAGGACTGGCCGATTTACAACAGACCCGCACCGTGCTCAACGAACTTAACGCCGATGTGAACGTCTACGCTGTGCAGGCCAAAGAAAAGACCCTAAAGGCACCCTACACGGGTAAACTGCTCGAATGGACGGTGAAAGTCGGCGACTACGTAACGGGCGAAACGCAGGTTGGCCAGATGGCTCCCGAGGGGGCATTGACGGCCCGTACTGAAGTAGACGAACTGTTTGCCGAACGAATTAAGCTGGGCCAGAAGGCGGACATCCGCTCCCAGGCGACGGGCAAACTCATTGGCACAGGCACGGTGTACTTCGCGGGTGATTTCCTGAAGAAGAAGTCGCTGTTTGAAGATGAAACCGCTCAGGAAGACCGGCGCGTCCGCGAGGTACGTATCCGGCTCAATTCCGGCGAAGGGGTATTCGTCAACGCGCGGGTCGATTGCATCATTCACCTAAACTAAACCGGCCATGTGGAAAACCGCGTATCGATTTCTCACTTACGATACCAGCAACCTGCTCGGCATTCTGGCCGGTATCGTGGTATCGGTGGTGCTGGTGGGCCTGGAACTGAGCATGTTCAACAACATGATGCAGGACGTACGGGGACTAACCCGTAATTATCCCACTGCCATCTGGGTCGTTAATCCGAAAACGCAGTCGGCGCTGCAATTGCAGAACATCGACGTGCGGGTGGGTCGTGAACTCCAGTCCATACCGGGCGTTGAGCGGGTGCATCCTATTGTGTTTGCCTCGGGCTCGGCCAAGTCGCCCAAGGGCACCAAGCTGACGGTCCAGATTCTGGGCATCGAAGCGCCCACGTTTGTGGGTGGTCCCCGGCAGTACACGCCCGGAACGAACGTCAGCGATCTGGTCAACGAAGGGGCCGTGATTTTCAATAAAACGGAGGTCGGGAAGTTCGACAACATCAAACCCGGCGACTACCTGACCATCAACGACGAACGGGTCTATCTGAGCGGCTTATCCATCGGCATGACGGCGTTTGGCTCGTCGTACGCCATCACGACCCTCGAACGGGCCCGTGCGCTCAGCGGCCTCAGCACCAATTACGTCAGCGCCTACCTGGTTCAGATCGACTCCACCCAGGCCACAAAGGCCGCGCTGATCAACCGGATCAACACCGAAATCGGGCAAGTACGAGCCGTGGAAGGGCAGGTGCTGGGCTCGGAAACGATTCGGTACATGATGACCACCAGCAACACCGTGGCCAGCTTCCTGATGATGGTCGTGTTTTCGGCGATTGGTGGCTTCGCTATCGTGGGCGTAACGCTCTATTCGTCGGTCAACGACCGCATCCGCGATTACGGCACGGTGAAAGCCATTGGCGGAAGTAACGGCCTGCTTCGTCGGCTGATTCTCTTGCAAGGGCTGCTGTACGCGCTCATTGGCTTCTCGATCTCGTTTGCACTCCTGCAACTCATGGCCATCACCTCACGGGGTGGCGAGATGGAAATGACGTTCCCCGGTTGGCTGATAGCCTCGCTGGTTGGCGTGACCAGCTTCATCAGTGTGGTCAGCAGCCTGATTGCCATGCGTAAAATCACCAAACTTGAACCGGTTCAAATATTCAGAATGTGATGAAACGACCTTCTCTTTTTGGGCGATTTGCTCCTGCGCTGTTTATCGGTTTACTGGTAACGACGGGAGTCCAGGCACAACGGCGGCTAAGCCTGAACGACGCACTGGAACTGGGCCTTAAAAACCGCTATGACCTCCAAGCCGATGCCGTGAGTCTGGCGCTCACCGAAAACTCAATACAAAAGAACCGCAACAACTGGCTGCCGGAAGTAAACGTGTCGGGTGACGTGCGCTACAACACCCAACTGCAAACGACGGTCATTCCGGCCGGTGCTTTTCCGGGCGGTACCGGTAACGGGGAGCAAAGACTGGCGTTCGGCACCCGTAACAGCACCATCTTCGCCCTGAACCTGACGCAGCCGCTCTACCGTCCCGAAGCCAAAACCGATCTGGCAATTGTGCAGAACAACGGGGCGCTGGAGCAGGAAAAGAATAACCAGCGAAAAACCAACGTAAAGATCAAGATTGCCAAGGCCTACCTGAACGTGCTGCTGAAAGAGATTCAGCGGGGCATCGCCCAGGCCGACCGGCAGCGGTATCAGCAGTATTTCGACCTGTCGGCGGGCAAATACAAGCTCGGTGCCCTGCTCGAAGCCGACCACCTGACGGCCCAGCTCAACTGGCAGAACAGCCAGCTTACGGCTCAAAAAGCCGAACAAAGCTATCGGTTGGCCCAAACCAATCTGTGCTACGAGGTAAACATCCCCGCCGATACGTCGCTGGTATTGACCGACCGAATCGACGCCGGTCAGGCCGAAGCGTACCAAACAACTACTGGCGCGGATTCAGTAGCGGATCGCACCGAAATCCGGCAATTGACGCTGCAACTGACCGACTACCGGCTCCGGGAGCAGAAAGTGCTGAACGCGCTGAAGCCGACGCTGTCGCTCTACGGCAACTACTCGACCCAGTTTTTGTCCAACTCGTTCAACTATTTCAGCGATTCGTGGTTTCCGTTCAACTATTTCGGTCTGCAACTGAAAGTGCCGCTGTCGGGGCAGTTTACCAAAAAAACGAATCTGCAAACGTATCAGTTACAGGCCCGGCAGATCGAACTAAATCTCCACCAGACCCGGGCCGATCTGACCAACGAGTTACGCACCGCTGAAACCGAACTGACCAACGCGTCGCGCAACCTGCAAAGTACCCGCGCCAGCCTGGACGTGTCCAGACAAATCAGCCAGCTTCAGCAGGAACAGTATCGACTCGGCGCGGTACTCTACAGCAACGTGCTCGATACGGAAGGCTCGCTTCAAACCGCCGAGCAGAACTACATCGAAGCGGCTTATCACTACCTGGTTGCCAAGCTAAACTACGAAAAGGCGCTGGGAAAATATTAAATGAGATAATCCAATCCATACGGTACTTCCACAAGTGTCTATTCGGAAACAAGTACCCGGCTGTTATTTAAGGGAATTGGCCGTTCAAAAACTGCAAAGGCACGTCGTATAGATTTAACCATACAAGATTAAGTTGCTTAAAGAAAGCCCCCTGGGCTGGTATAATTACGACGTTGATGGCCGGGCATGGTTTACCACACTTTTTTAACAGTTGATGTAGCGAATCAGGCAATTCAGGCAGCGGCATCTTTATCGCAGGCAACGATCGGCCCAATTTTGCATCAACCAATTTATTATCCTTAAGTCGACAGACAAAATTTTATAAAAATGACAACCTTTCTAAAGGGTAGTATACCCATTTCAATTATTCTATTCGGCCTGCTGCTGAGTTTGGCCGCCTGTCAGCCGGATCAGACGCCCGGCCCACAAGGCCCCGAAGGGCCAGACGGGGCACAAGGCCCCAAAGGTGACCCCGGCACACAAGGGCCAAAAGGTGAACCGGGCACTGTGAACGCCTGGAGCTATATCTATAAAAATCAGCGCTTTGGCGTCTGCTGTGCTCCGGACTACAACAGTATAACAAAGGCCTACACAACCACTGGGTATCTGTCGCTAACGCCTGAGAAGTACGCCGAAATCGCTGACCAGGGCGTTGTACTGGTCTATTTGCGCGATGAACTCAATAGCTGGACGCTGAGTTCGGTTCGTTATATTATGCTCGGTGCTGACCCGACCGAGCCCGTCAGCGTCATCGAAGCCACGGCGCAAACCCTGGCCGACAAGGTTCATATTCGGGCCATCCTGACCAGCCCGCGCAATGGCAACCAGTCACTGCTTAACTACCGGGTTGACGTGAAAGTTATTTTGATTGCCCCTACCAATACAGTAGCCACAAACCTGCATAACGCCCGCATCAATTGGAAAGACAGCCAGGCGGTTGAAGCGTATTTTCACGTTAAACCGTACTGATTTAGTCGTGAAACCTTCGACGCAGTTCGGGGGCGTATGCTACTGATTAGATTGGACAGATATTAAAATTACGAATTTATACCTGACTATCACCACAGTTCATACGGCCACTTAAACAACATGTAGGATGGATACCTTAGATGACGACCTGAACGACAAAAACCGTCAATGGCTGATATTTGTTCCCCTCGGAAGATGAGGGAAGCTACCCCGATCACCACTTCGAAAAGGCGTGGGGAAGGATTGAGCGGTCGGCTTCATATCGGATACTTTTCAGGGTACGTTTATCGGTTGCTTCGGACGTCAGCCTATTGGTGAGCGTCGATAGCCGGTGAAAAATCGGACTGGCCGTTGGCGGTCAATGTGGCCATCCGAAATTGATACGAGGTGTTTTTGGCTAAGCCAGTCAGGTGGAAATAACCACTCTGCGCCGTAGGAATAGTGACTTTTGCCCAGGGGTTAGTCGCCGTTGTCGAGTTGCCGGACTGTCGGTATTCCAGAATGTATCCTGTTGCCTTTCTGACCGGTTCGAAGCAAACAACGGCTTCTGTCGGCTGACGAATGACGCCCTGTAAGACGGGTGCATATGGCCGTTGACCACCATCAGGCGTTACCGTTCTCTCTTCCGACCAGGCGGTTGGGTAGTTGTTGTGTTTCAGGCGCCGAAGCCGGAAAAAGTACGGCCGACCGCTGGTCAGATTCGGCACAAACAATACGCCCCTGGTGTCGGATTGCAGCATTGGCGCGTCCGTGTAATCGCCTTCTTTCGTGGTGTATTGAATCTGGAACAGGTAGTCGTCTGCCTGCGTGGCATAGCCCACGAAAAACCCTCTATCGACCGGTTCAACATACTGGATAGCGGGCGGAACGTACGAATCCTGTTCGGTTTTGACCGTGCGAACGGCTGTTGGCTCACCCTCACCTGCCGGATTGACGGCTACCAATGCAATCTGATACATCTTGTCAAACGCCAGCCCGTGAATATCAATATATGGGTTTCGCGTTAGCGGTGTTTCATTCGATAACCCGTTAAGTCCGTAGCGAAGCTTATAGCCCGTTGCGAGGGCAACCGGCGCGAAAGTCACCCGAATCACCGCCCCATTGGTCCTAATGTCGTTCTGCTCATTCCGACCACTCGTAGTGGCTAGTAGGGTTGGCGACTGGGGTTTTGCGATGTATAGTATGGTATCGTACACCGCGTAGTTCAACGGCGACACCAGCGCAATCTGCACCGCATTAAACGAAGCGGCCTCGTTGGCCCACTGCACAGGCTGTTGAATTGGCGCATCACCGGGTTTTATAATGGGCAAGGTAGCATAGCCGCCCTGCACAAACCGGCCGTTGTCCCCGAGCGCTTTCCAGACCAGTCGGTACCCGTTCAGGTTGTAAGCCGGTAAGTCAAGGACTCGCCGGGGTATCAGCACAACCGTGGCCCCGTTGCCGGTCACGTTTGAAACCGTCATCGACCGAACCGGTGCCATTTCCCGGCGAAATGAGTGCCAGGCTTGCTTAGGTTGCCGAAACACATCGACAACACCCCAGGCCCGATTTTCCGTAAACTCTTTGGTGCCAATGAAACTGCTTCGGTAGTCGTTAAAGGTCCATACCGAGCCGCCAATCAGGTACGTCCGGTTGCGAATGGAATCAACCATTGCTTTGGCGTTTACGTCGGCGTCCAGATTCTCCTGAAACTGTCCATGGCCGTATTCGGCATAGAAAAGCACTTTATCCGGGTGCTGGGCATGAATCTGGTCGGCGAGTTGCCCCAGGTTCTTTCCGTACTTGTTAATCAGCCCCAGGTCGGAAAACGCGATCGCGTCCGGCCTGCGCTGCGCCGTGTGACTGACCATCACAGCCAACCGACTCGGGTCAAGCTTACGAACCCGTTGAATTGCCGACTCGACATAGGCCAGCGTTCCGGGGTAATCACCAATCTCGTTGCCGACGCTCCAGCCAATGATAGCGGGATGGTTGAAATCCCGCGCAATCATGCGCTCCAGCCACTCGTTGGCGGTTGGTTTGTCTTTATCGGCCAGTTGGTCAAAACCCCAGAGCGGCACCTCCGCGAAGGTCAAAATGCCGCGTTCATCCAGGTAATCCAGTGCTTCCTTCGGCAGGGGCAGATGTGTCAGACGGGCCATCGTGGTACCCAGTTCTTTCAGCTTGTCAATGTCTTCTTTGATGCGCCAGAGCGGAATCGTATTGCCCGTAGTTCGGTCGTCCGGCACCAGATTAAACCCCATTGGCCGGATGGATTCCCCGTTGAGTTTGACCGTGTACTTTTTGTTATCAACCTCAATTTTACGCAAACCGAAGCGGTCAACTAGTGGTTCGTCACTACCTATCGTCACGGCAGAGGTATACAGAAACGGATCGTCAAAATGCCAGAGGTGAACCAGTTTGCCGGTTAGATTTGTGCTAACCATAACCTCTTGCGTCTGTTTTGGAGGCATCGTTGCCGTAAACGGTATTTTCTGTTGATAACCGTTCGGCGCCGACAGCGATACCTCTCCCTGAACCGTACCGGGTGTCGTCCCGTGGTTTTGCAAGCGTACCTTAATGCGCACCGTAGCCGTTCGTTTGGCCAGGTCAACGACCGGGGTGATGTGCTGCCGGACAATCCGTACAGCTTCGGTTACTTCGAGCGTAACCGGACGTCGAATGCCGCCCCAGTTCCAGATGGCCCCTCGCCGAAATGTGTTGTCAGCGCATACCACAATGGTATTGGGACCGCTGTAGTCAAGCAGCGACGTAACGTCGAACTCAACCGGCAGATAGCCGCTGTTGTTGGTGCCAAGCAGTTGGCCATTCAGCCAGACTTTACTGTCGTGGTAAATGGCTTCGAAACACAAGCGTATGGTTTTGCCTTTCAGATTGGCTGGCACCGTCAGTGTTTTTCGGTACCAGCCTTTGCCCACGTAATGCGCGTATTCATTTCGTAGATCCCAGTTTCCGGGCACCGGTAAGGAATCCCACGCGGCCGTGTCGTAAGCCGGTCTGAACCACCCAACCGATTCGCCCCGCCCGTTCGGGTCGGTGTGGAAGGACCAATTGCCGTTAAGAGACAGGCTGTTTTGCCCGAAAGCGATTGAGTTGATGAGCAGCAGCAGGAGTACGATTCTATTCATAATGGCTTAGGTGCTGGCTTAATGATTGACCACATCCTGGGCCGCCCGCCAAGAAATTAGCGCGGACGGCAGGGCACAACCGAAACGCCGACTGTTGATCTTGCTCCGGTTGTGGCCCACGGCAGTACGATCACTTGTTTTTTGTCAGCGTTGTTAAATAAGCCGCCAAATCGGCCAGTTCAGGGGCAGGCATTGTTTCGTGCAGGCCGTTGGGCATCAACGAGCCATCCAACTGCTTGATTGTCTTCACGTCGGCCATTTTATACGATTGCACGACGCCACCGGGGAACTTCATCTGCAAATCCGTCTCGGTTCTGCTTGAGACTATACCCGTTGTCGTACTGCCGTCTTTGAATGTTACCTCCCAACCCTCATAGCCGAAGCTGATGCCTGCGTCGGGATATAAAATAGCCAGATAAAGGCCCTCTTTCGGTAATTTTGAGCCGATTTCGGTCAGCTTCGGGCCAAAGTCCATGCCTGTCTCGCCGACCATGTGGCAGATGGAGCAGTTGTTTTTATACACCGTTAAACCGCGAGTAGCCTCTCCATTGAGTGCCAGCAAGTCGGTCATGGTGGGCATCTTTCCGGCCGAGGTCGTGGTACCTCCGTCTAAAAACCGGGCGGCTTCAGTGCGAATGGTTTTGCGCCACGCCCCAGCTACCCCCTGCACAGCCACGGCCTTGTAGTCGCCTTTAATCTGCCCCGATTTAAGCAGGTAAATTACTAAATCCTCCCCTTTTTCGCTACCACCAAGAAAACGGGTGGCCTCTTTCCGAAGCAGGAGCGGGCGCTTTTCGTCCAGCGCCACACCGCTGAGCATCTCCAGCGAGGTTTTGCTGCCAATCGTCCGTATCGACGTCAGCGCAGCTTTTGCCGCGTCAACATCGGGGCCGTTGATAGTCTGCCAAAGTAAATCAGCACCATTCAGGGCTAGTAATTGCCTGGCAGCCTGCTGACCCAGACTTTCGTACGGTTTCGCCAGGGCCAACTGGCGCAGCCGGACATGCTCAGTGGTTGGCTCGTAGCGGGCGACCAGTTCGAGGTATTCGGCCGTCCCGTAGGTTTGCTCCATCAGTTTCGTCAAGGCCGATGAAGCCGTTGGGCTGCTTTTCACAAAGGCTGGGTCGAGATGGTTCAGGGCCAGCCTGGTCACCGCGTCGTTGTTATGGCTGGTTATCAGGTTCAGCAACGCCTGCGATTTCTCTTCCCTGCCGGGGTTAAAATCAAACGCCCGGAAGTAGCGCAGTCGGCTGCTGAGCGGTTGGGTGTCATCGCCCGCCAGGTTAGCCAGCATCGGTATGGCTGCGGCCGTGCGTGCCCGCCAGACAATGTCCCGCCCCCAGGCAGTAGCCAGTGGGCTGTTTTTCAACTGCTTCAGATACGCCGGAAAATACGCATCCCAGTTGCCGTCGGCTCCGATACCGAGGGCTTCCAGATACCAGCGGTCAGCACCATCGTGCAGGGCGGCCAACTGTGCCCATAGCCCCGGTGCTTCGGGCGAGGCAGCATGACGTAGCGCAATGGCACATTCCCGACGTACCTGGGCATCGTTCAACCCGCTGTTCCGGTCGTTGAGGAGCTGCTTCACCGCCGACAACGTTGCCGCAGCGCCCATCTGCCGTGCGGCCCGCAGCGCCGTAATGCGCAGGTTTGGGTCGTTATCAGTCAGCGCTTCTGTAACATAACGTTGCCCTTTACCGTCCGGCAGTTTACTCAACAGCCAAAGGGCGCGGGCTTTCTGGCGCGAATCCGTACTTTGCTTATAAAATTTTGCCAGCGGCTTTTCTGCTTTGGTGCCAAGGGAATGCAGTGCCTGCCATCCCGCGAACCGAACGTCCATATTCGGGCTTTGCAGGGCCGCCAGGGCACCTCCAACCGAGGCCACCTCCACGATTGGGGCGGAATAGGGCGTTTTAGGCGGGGCAACCCGGTACATGCGGCCCTTGTTTAAATCGCCAACCTGATGACCGCCCACAGCGGGGTCATACCAGTCGGCGACTATAAGCGAGCCGTCCGGTGCGACGCAGACATCGGCCGGCCGGAACCACTGGTCACGCACGCCTTCCAGTATGTTCACAATACTGGCTTTATAGCCTGCGCCGTCGTTCTGGACCGGATAGGATCGCACCACGTTTAGCCCGGCATCGCAGTGGATGACCTGATTGCGGAATACCTCAGGCAGTAGCTGGCCTTCGTAGACAACAAGGCCCGTAGGCGACCCCGCACCGGTTTGCAATACGTTTGGCACCACGCCGGGATCGTTCAGATGCCAATGGCGTTTGGGGATCTCGGTTTCGAGGTTGGTGCGGTTGGCTTGCCAGCCTGCGCCGGTCATCTCGTCGGTGTACCCATAGTTGCCGTACTCCATCACATAGTTGATGCGTACGCCCCGGTTCCCATCGTCGTCGTTGTCGCTCTGCCACAACGTACCGTACGAGTCCACCGCTACTTCGTAGTTATTGCGGAAGTTCTGGCCCAGCACTT
Source organism: Larkinella fluvii (assembly GCF_051857545.1). Lineage (NCBI taxonomy): Bacteria > Pseudomonadati > Bacteroidota > Cytophagia > Cytophagales > Spirosomataceae > Larkinella > Larkinella fluvii. Next base: position 289,998 of record NZ_JBPZHB010000005.1, read on the forward strand.
CCACGTTAGTGCCGCCCGGATCGCAGCGAAAAACGATGCCCTGCCTGAAGTTTTGTTTGTTGATCACCTTGCCGGTGGCCACGTCGATTACCGGTTTGCCGGTCTTATCGTTCAACTGCCCGCCTTCGTTGCCAAAATTGAAGTACCATTTACCATCCGGCCCGAACACAAAGGTGTGCATCCCGTGGTCGTGCTGCTCCCCGCCGATACCGGTAAAGAGCAGTTCCTTGCGGTCGGCCTTGTCGTCACCGTTGTCGTCTGTCAAAACCCAGACGTTAGGACTATCCGAAACGATCACCTGATTCCCCTGAACCCAGATGCCCAGGGGAGATTCGATGCTGGGATCCTGGTAAAACGTCTTCGATACGTCGGCCTTGCCGTCCTTATCGGTATCTTCCAGAATCACGATGCGGTCGCCCTCCTTACGGGTGGCGTTCCCCGTGATGGCCGGACGGTAATTGTAGGCTTCACAAACCCAGACCCGCCCCCGCGCATCGACGTCAATATTGGTGGGGTTGGTGAGCATGGGCTCGGCGGCAAAGAGCGTAGCCTCCAGTCCCGGCGCTACGTTCAGGCTGGCCACGCCGTTTTTAGGGTCGTGCTTGTCGTCATCGTTCAACTGGCCGAAGTATCGGTTCAGAAAGGGTTCGGAAGGACCCGTACGCTGATAAGCACTCAGCAGCAGTACAAGGGCTATTACGTGAGGAACAGATTTTAGGTTAATCTTACGTAGACGCTTCATTCTACCCGAAAACATAGTCAACTAAATTTATGTGATAACTTAAGTGCCGCTAGGCTCCCGGTAGCAGGCCAGAGCCTGGCCTACCAGCCCGGATTCTGCTGCAGTTTTGTGTTCTTGATCAGCTCATCCTGCTGAATGGGAATCAGGTAATCCTTGGCTCTGAATACCCGGTCTTCCACTTTGAAGCGGGTGAACGTTTTGCCATCCTGACTGATGCGTGTGCCGTAGATCGGCGCGCCAATTACCTGCTCAGCCAGTTTCCAGCGCCGGAGGTCGAAAAAGCGGTGCTCTTCAAACGCCAACTCGACCACCCGTTCCCGCCGAATCCGCTCCCGCATATCCGCTTTCGACAAACCGGCTGGCAGAGCTGGCATTTTCACTCTGGCCCGCAACGTATTGACCGCATCATATACGCTTGCGTCGGGGCCAACCGCTTCGTTCTGTGCTTCGGCGTAGTTCAGCAACACTTCGCCGAGCCACAGCAGAATCCAGTTGTTGTAGCCGTTGGTTGGGTTCTTCAGAAACGCTTCATCGATATACTTACGGAGGTAATAGCCCGTCGTGGTGGCACAACGCCCATCAGCAACAGACCAGTCGGCAGAGACTCACCCTGGACAAGCCTGGAAACTGATTGCCGAAACGGGGAGAGCTACGACTCGCCGAAAAGAAAGCCTGAGCAGTCAATACATAAAAAAGGGTTATATTTTATACTGGAATCGCTCAACAAAAGTCGGAAAAGCGAAGCCGATGGCCGTTCACTGGGTTTGCAAACTGTTGTCCTCAGTTTACATTAGGCACATTTTTGAGGGTTTACCTCCTTTTTTCATGAAGTACCATGGCTAATTCCAAAACCATCACCGTTTCATACGAGTGTTGGTAATGCGCATCAGTCAAACGATGGAGTTGCAATAGTTGCCCAGCCTCCCTCCTGCCCTTTCTCAAAAGTAACAGGTATCGACTCATTTGTGACAGCCCTTTCAAGCGATGATGCCGACCTTTGATTCATTCAAACGGACACAAAAACCAAACGTCATACGCCATGAAAACGCTCATCAAATCCTTGCTCGTTGCTTTTACCCTGACTGTCATTACCTTTTCTGCCTCGATAGCTGAAAGCCATAAACCCATTGGAAAGCCCAAGAATGCAGCCACATTCAAAAGCAGCATGTACACCAATAACGAAGGCAAAGTTCAGATTGCCATCAAGAAACAAACCGGTGGTACGGTTGAAGTACGGTTGACCAATAGTGCGGGGAAAGAGTTCTTCGTTCAGCAAGTTGGCAAACGCCAGGAAGCCGCCCGGCTAAGTCTGGATGTCAGTGCCCTGCCCGACGGCGTTTATCAGGTAACCATTTCCAATGGCATCGAGACCACCACCCAGGAATTGACCCTGGCCACCCAGCAGCCTAACGTTGCAGCCCGATTTGTCGCGGTTAAGAACTAGACGGTCAACTCAACTACTTCTGAAAATCTATCCCGCCTGAAACCGGCTTTTTACTGGCATTCTTATGAAGAGTTTATTTCTATTTTTGTAACCAGACTAAGCAAGTGATTACGGAATTACAAAGAAATCAATAGCGTTTTCCAACACCTCCTCTTGCCAGTACTCCCGTTTGAGAAAAGGACGGATACCAATTGCTTTTTCGAGTTCCTCACGCATAATCGTTTCTACAAAGGCTTCATTTTCCACCGTGGTGACGATCGAATCGTGAATGGTAAAAATTGGCAGATCGGGTCGTTCCTGGGCAATACGACGGGCGATGCGATTGAGGAAGATTTCAGATTCGAGGTTCTGGAGCAACAACGACAGCGTTCGGTGCTGATGCGACTTGATGAGTTCAAACAGCCGCATCACACTCGGAAACAAGTCCCGAAAGATTTCCTTTCGTTTTTGCATCAAGCGGCTGGTGGTCTCATTCTCTGAGAAGAAAACGGTGAATACCGTTTTTTTCATCAGTTCCCGGGTTAGCTTGGTTTTGCCCGTCGCCTTGACGGCTTCCTGAAGCAAATACTCGTAGACGGTTCCCTGTTTTACCTGCTCAATCAACAATTGCCAATCATTATTCCCACGGTTGACCCCCACTGATTCAACTATCTCGTTACCAGACTCGTACATAGGGAGAGAGGCCCCTGTGGCTGTGGAATTGGTGATTGATTCTATTGGAGCTCGCCAAAGTCTGTCCAGTTCAGCTATGAAGTCCAAATCGCGCTGGGTCATATTTTCGGTGTTCAACATTCTGCGTCCAGCCTGAGGCTGGACGATAGCAGGACTTAAAGAAGCAGTATTGGCTGCCAGTAAATACCGAATGTCCTTGATTAACGGCTCCACTAACGACTGTACATTGGGGGCTAAGTCTCGCAGAGCGATTCGGCCATCCGTATGCTTTACTTCGTAAAAGGATGGTTCAATCAGGCGAACGGATAAATAAATCTGGGAGGAACTCAGGTCGATACTGACGAGCGACTGCCCCTGGTAGGCCAGCGCATGCCGTAAATCACTTTTGAGGTTGGTTAGCACCGTATGGAGTCGATGACCACTGTCATCGACGGTAAAATAGTGATCACCCCGACGGATTCGATCAATTGATTGGTAAAGATTGGCGTGGCGGCAATACAGCTTCTCACGTTGGGTTTTCGGGTTTAAGCTCTTCGTTTTCGCCCTCTTGCGTTTGGGTTTCGATAAAAGGATCTGTTGGCCATTTGCCAGGAAAGCCTCAGCGTATGGATAACCCAATTCGGCCTTTATTTTCAGTCCACTCGCGACGGTTAAAATAGGCCGAAAGACATTTACGGACATGATGTTAAATGAACTGCTGGTCAGTAAGGAGGCTGTGGCTGCTATGCTGGGCCATACGACAACGGACCACGTAAAACACTATGGCCGCGTTGATGAACGGCGCATTGCCAGCGAAGTGAAGTGGTAAGGGGTACTTAATAGTTTTAGGATGCCCGGTCACATTGGCCGGGTATCCTGATATTCATTCTTCCCGATTCAATTGAAACGAGTCAATTAATCCCGGTCAATCAACTACCGTTTTCCGTACTTTGAATGATTGACCAGGTTTATATTCACTATTGAGATATCAGAAGTTAGCTAAAGTCATTTTTTTAATCCCACGTTTACTGGACTCATAAACTTATTATAATGACAACTTTATAAACCTGATCAAATGTCATTTAGCATCTACCAAACATTTTATTGATTCTTGAAGGATGTCTTGATTTTCCGGTTTCAAGGAAACAGCGAACCGATGAAGTTTATAGTCCGTCATGCGGTGAGCGGTTAGGAGTTCTAAATCATTTTGTGACAAACTTATAGCTATATGATAAACTTTTTGGGGATCATTTTGAACGCTGGAATTAGTTACACTTCCTGCTAATTCTGTCTGGTTCCTTTCAATTTTGGCTCCATTTTCAAATTTGAGAGTTAATGAAAAGGTGTCAGGAAGCTTTGATTTGCCTAACACCTCCAATCTAAGTAAGTATCTCGTATTGCTGTGATAAATGGATTTTATGGCTTCAAACGACTGATTTTGCGGCATAGTTCGAAAGCTGAGAATACCATCCTTTTTGTTTTCATTTCGGACAAGCAGATTGCTACAGTGCTGAGCTGTAGCCGTTAAATAAATAAAGGATAGGATGCTGGTAAGGGTGAAAGACTTAAGTAGGAGTGTCATAGCTATGAGAGTTAGGATAAATAGAAAGTTAATTTAGAAAAATATTTTCTACAATCTACTGTAAACAAAACGTCCGAAATGAAAACGAAAAAGTTGAAGCTGACCAAAGAGGAACGATCCGCAATTCTGAAAGAGAAGATCGCTAAGATTAATAGTGGACTGTACGGTTACGATAGAAATATGAATCTGGTACTGTTGTCGGAAAATCCCAAAGCGGTACCCGCAAAAGTCAACATCTAACAATCACACGTTTTATAGACTCCAATAATTCCAACATTAACTTCTTTCTTCGGTTGCCGGTCTTCAATTATGATGACCAAACGAATGGTTGGCAGGTAGCAGTCGAAGACCTGATTTTTCAGCTAAGACAAAAAGCCAAATTAATGAGTGAACTAGCGAGTCAGTCTATAAAAATACTTTACGGTATCCGGCTTCGTATCGACTACTGGAAGATAGGCCGAAGCTTCCATCGTTCGATTTTCGCCCTTTCCTGAAAGCTTAAAAAATCGCTTTCGATTATAAAAGTAAAAGACCGTAATTGTCATGTTTTTTGAACGAGCTACTGGTGCAGGAGATCGTAACCACGTATCAGTAAAAAGGAGAGAATCATTTCGAAATAGTTTATCATAGTTATCTGATCCATCGTTTCCGATTTCCACGACCTCTGAATACCCAATTTGAGAGCCTACTTTTGTGCCAGATGGCGACACGACCCGTTCGAGTTCCCATCTACCAAATAAATATTGGCTAATAGGTCCTTCTGCATCAAATCCATTGTCTTTTTTGCAGCCACTGGGTAACCAAAGTAGGAGCAATAAAAGTGCTACGGTACCGAAAGGATGTCTCATCGCTCATCAATTTTTATTAAGACCCCGGTAACTAACTATCAGTTGCCAATTAGTATAAATTATTTATTAAAATACGAATTCGTCCAGTAAATAAAACCTCCGTTTTCTAGACTAGTAACTACCTCACTTTTTTCGTCCTTTCCTGCCCAAGCCCTGCGCCATTCTTTATTGGCGAATGCGTTGCCCAAACAAAATCACCCCTTCATTCTCCCGGATATATGCCACGGTACAAAAAATCTGAGCGCTAGCCAAAAATTGACTCCTCAAATTTCTGCTGGCCGACAGGGTCCTAAGGTTCGTAGATACCAGCTCCCCCATGTCTTTGATGCGCTTTGCTTCGTGGCCAATCCCAGGCTGGCCGACTGCCCCGGTTTGAAATGCGGTTGTCGAAAAGTAGGAACCTATACAATGATCTACGTCCGTTAGCATGATCTGAATTACTTTGACAACAGCTTACAATTTAGGGTGTTAAGTGACTTTGGCTTTAACGGAAGAGCGCAGCTTACGGGTACTTCACGTAGATTTAATAGAGTAAAAACCGGGAAAAACAGATCAGCTTCTGTTTATCAAAAAACCGCACAGAGGTGTGAGCCAGCTCAATCCTTAACCGTCCATGCTAGTTCTTCTTTATTTAAACAGATTTGCCGGGTTAAGCCCCATGTACAGCAACACCCTCCCCAACGGGCTTAAGCAAAAATGACATTCATGAAAACAACGGTTCTCTTTCTTCTGCTGCTCGCAACAAATGCGCTCGTTTCTGCCGCAACCTGGCATGTTTCGGGTATAGGAAACGATGCGAACGATGGTAAAACCCCTGAAACCGCTTTCCGGAATCTGCAAAAAGCCGCCGATCTGGTGCAGCCCGGTGATGTCGTCCTGATCGGCAACGGAACCTATACCAACGCTGGGCAGTCGAACGGAAGTGCCGTCCTGAACATCACCCGCTCCGGGACTTCAGACGCCTGGATTACGTGGAAAGCCCGTCCGGGACATCGTCCCGAAATTCGACCGGTCGGTTGGGCAGGCATTCAGATTTCCGGCTCCTACACCATCATCGACGGACTGCACATCATCGGTCACAACGATTCCATCGTGTTGCTGAAAGCCCAGGAAGACAGCAGAAAAGCGACACCTGACCCCTACTACAATACAAACGGGATTTTCTTCAATGGCCGGGGCAGGAAACCGGACGAAAAACCACACCACCTGATTATTCGCCATTGCGTCGTTGGGAAATGTCCCGGTGGGGGCGTCGTTGGCATCGAAATCGATTATTTCACGGTCGAGGATTGCAAGGTTTTCGAAAATGCCTGGTTCATGCGCTACGGCGGCTCGGGCATCACAACGCTGAACAACTGGGCCTACGATGACGCGCCCGGCTACCACATCGTAATTCAGCGCAATTTTGTCTGGAACAATAAAACGCTGGTTCCCTGGGAAAAAATCGGGAAACTGAGCGACGGGAACGGCATTCTGCTGGACGTAACCGATCAGGAAGGACCCGGCGCTACGAACCCCAACGCCGATGCAGTGCTGAAACCAGCTTCAACGTCGGCAACGGCAACTCCTCAAACGGTAAAGCGCGGCAGCGGCCGACCGCCCGAATGGAAAGGGCGGGCGTTGATTGCGAATAATGTCACTGCGTTCAATGGCGGTTCGGGGATTCACACCTTCCGCACAAAGCATGTCGATATCATCAATAACACCACCTACTGGAATGGCGGCATTGTGGGGTATCAGGAACTGTTTCCCAATCGGTCAGAAGATGTGGTGATCCTGAATAACATCATTGTGCCCCGGCCGGGCGGAGCTGTAACTTCCAACAACCGCAACACCAGTATCCGGTGGGACTACAACCTGTATCCGGCTGCTCAAACCGTCTTTGTCGGCGTCAATGACATCGTTGCCGACCCTGGCTTTATCGATATTCAGCCCGACCCGACAAAAGGCAATTTCCGACTGGCGAAACGGAGCCGTGCCGTCAATTCTGGTAGTACTGAGGTTTCCCTGCCCAACGATATCCGGGGTAAAGCCCGACCCAAAAATACCGGACGGGATCGGGGTGCGTTTGAACAATAAGTACAGATCGGCTCAACTTTTCAGATAGACGCAGCATGCTCAACTACCGGTATATCAGCCTATTGCTATTGGCAAACGTCGCTTTGGCAAACGCTCAGACTTCATTGCTGCCCACTGAGTTGATTCCTTTCAAAACCAGTGCAAAAAATTCGTCCGTCTCAACGCTTACGCCCATAGAAGTAGACGGCCAGCCGTTTACAAAAGCCTATCGGATCGTTACCCGGGATCAGACGGGCAGTGATCGGTTTACGCTGCGCTATACCCTTGATTCTGTGGTTCATAAAGGCGATGTGCTGCTGTTGTCTTTTTATAGCCGCTCACTTCAAAGTAAAAAGGAAACGGGGGAGTCTTTTATTGAAATTTCGCTGGACCGGATCATTGAAGGCAAGTATTCGTGGCCCCCTTTGCTGGAGCGGGGCATGTCGTTCGGCTCATGGTGGCAATTGACCCAAATACCGTTTGTGGCTGCCCATGACGTGGCGAAGGGCGAGTTGTCACTGGTTATTCAATGTGGCCGTTTTCCGCAGCAATTTGAGCTGGGCAATTTCTCTCTGGTCAACTACAAACAGTCGGCCAGCGTAGCCGATCTGCCACGGAGTATCGTTCATTATGACGGCGACGCGCCCGATGCGCCCTGGCGTAAAGCAGCCGCCGAACGGATTGAAAAATACCGCAAGGGCGACCTGATGGTCACCGTGCTCGACGGTAGCGGCAAGCCCATAACCGATGCGGCTGTTGCAGTTCGGCTGAAGAAAATTGCATTCGGCTGGGGCACCGCGACGAATTCGGCCCTGGTGTTGGACACGCTAAATCCCGATGCAAAAATCTACCGTGATACGCTGCTGCGGTATTTCAACAAGGTAGTTTTCGAGAACGAAATGAAGTCGAAGAATTGGGAAAGAGCAAACCACAACCAGACGAAAAAAGCAGCCAGTTGGTTTCGCGCGCACGGTATTCCGGTACGTGGTCACGTCATGGTTTGGCCATCCTGGCAGCACTCCCCCCATCTCGTCAGATTCAGGCATGATACGGCGGCTTTGGGCGCATTTATCCTGAATCAGATTGCGAACCAAACAACCGTAATGAACGGCCAGTTTACGGAATGGGATGTGGTCAACGAGCCCTACGCCCACCACGCGATCATGGATTCATTGGGCGGTAAAGCTGTGATGATCAACTGGTTTAAAGCAGCCCGAAAAAACGCCCCGGACGTAAAACTATTCCTGAACGAATACACCATGTTTCATGCGGATGGCGCTGGCAGCGACAGTTTTTACAACTATGTAAAATTCCTTCAGGAGCAAAACGCCCCCCTTGATGGAATCGGTGAACAGGGGCATATCGGCGGAACGCCACCCGGTATCGACCTGGTCCTGAAACGGCTGGATCATTTTGCCGGATTTGGCCTGCCTATACAAATCAGTGAATTCGACATTACCAGTGATGACGACGATTTTAAAGCACGGTATATGGGCGATTTTATGACGGCAATTTTTAGTCACCCGTCCACCATCGGCTTCATGCAGTGGGGCTTTTGGGAAAAAGCGCACTGGATACCGGCGGGTGCTTTGTGGGATAAAAACTGGAAATTACGCGCTCACGGAAAGGTATTTACCAACCTCGTATCCAACGTCTGGACAACGAATGCCCATGGCAAAACCGGGAAAGATGGACGGTTCGTAGTTCGGGGTTTCAAGGGCGAGTATGAGATCATTGTCAGCAAAGGGAACCGGGAAGTGATTCAACGGGCGGTTCTTGCTTCTGATACCCAACCGATTACTGTTCAGTTAGGTGATTCGAAACCTTAAAACCACATTAATCCATGAAAATGCTACTCACATCCTTCCTTTGTCTGCTGATTCGAGTTGGGCAAGCGTGCGCTCAGGACGTATTGATTGTTGCCGACGAAATTCCGGCCATGGAGGTGCTGGCCAGCGGGATTCAACGACAGGAAAGCCTGACTTCTAAAATTGTGACACAGGCCGACCTGCCCGCAACCCTGGCCAACTTTCGGGCGGTTATTGTCTACATCCACAAAGATCTGGACTCGATACCCGAAAAGGCGTTTGTCAACTACGCCCGGAATGGAGGTAAGTTACTTTGCCTGCATCACTCCATTAGCTCGGCAAAACGAAAAAACAAGTGGTGGTTTTCGTTTTTGGGTATTGATCTGCCCAAAAAAGACGCATCGGAAGGCGGCTACCAATACGTGGGCGATGTGGATATGGCGGTCGTCAATCTGGCTCCTCAGCACTTCATTACAACGCACAAGATTACCTATCCCGCCACGATTGCATACACGCAGGAAGGAGGGCAAAAAGAGAGGCTGTTTCCAGGCTTTGTTCTGTCAAAAACGGAGGGCTTTCTGAACCACCAGCTTCTTAGTCCCCGAACCCGTTTGCTGGGCTTTAAATTTACGGATGCCTCCGGAAAAGTATGGATGCAGGATCGTTCGGCCTGGTGTATGCCCGTCGGGAAAGGATGGCTTTTCTACAGTCAGCCGGGCCACGCGACCAGTGATTTCGGCAACCCGATGTATACCCAACTTATTGCGAATGCAATCATCTATAACCCTTAGCGGTTTTATCACCCGCCTGAAAGACGGTTAAACAAACATACAGGGTATTGAATTAGACAGGAATTCGGGTTAATCCGGTGCAACTACCCCTTTCGTTGAATCCCTTCACTTTTCCGGTACTCGGCCGGCGAAATCCCCATCTGCTTTTTGAAGAGCCTCGAAAAGTAGAACGGATCGTCGATGCCCAGTTGAGAGGCTACTTCGTTGATGCGTAAATCGCTGAAATGAAGTAGCTGACAAGCCTTCTGGATGCGGAGGTGATTAAAATACTCAATGGGCGAATAACCGGTATCCTGTCTGAATTTGCGGGAGAAAAATGAAGTTGACAGGTTGACGAATTGAGCAATATTATCCAGTGTGACAGCGGTCGACAGGTTATTCTGCATGTAGAGTATAGCCCGGTTTGTCGGAGTGGCGGTGCTGCTGACAAGGATTTCTTTCTGAAAGTTTTCCGGCAAAATAAAGGAGGCTAAAAAAAATGGAAGGGTCAGGTTCGCAAATAGCAGGTTCGTGGTACTATAGCCCTTCAAAAACGTATCGAACATCTGGTCGAATAAGGCAATGCGATCGTCGGAATAAGGAACACGGACGGCCTTTGGGCCATTGTCGCGCTCTTCCATCATCGCGCGCACCACGTCGTGACAATGCGTACCACTAAAGTGAAACCAGTAAATTGTCCAGGGATTATCAGCGTCTGCTCCATAGGTATGCGGTTTTCCGGGCGAAATGGCGAAAACTTCCCCCGCCTGTATGATGATTCGATTGGTTCCCAGTTGAAGCCACCCCTGTCCGTCGGTACAGTACAGCAGAATCACCTGTGAAATACCAGCCGGGCGCTGATAATAGTGATGCAGGGCTTTCGGGTAAAAACCCATCCGGGTAATGTAGAGACTGCTAATCAGCGGCATCGACAAACATTTTTCGATGGTTTCCTTCGGAATCTCAATGATTCGCTCTCCGGCGAATCCACGGCTTTTACGGGTTAATGGGCTCATTCAATAATGCTTAATCGATAAAACGATTCAAAGATAGAATAATCCATGTTTATGCTAAAATACTTCATCTGCGTCTTCTTGGAAAAACCGAATTTTGGTAATGATAAATACAATTAAACACCACCGGTTTACTCGCTGCTGCTGGTTTTGAATGTCCTTTTATGAAGCAACTTCTTCTCCATCGATTACGAGATTGTCTGAGGTCGGGCATCATGCTCGCGGTTTCGGTGGCCATCACGATTGTACACGCGCAAAGCCCGCCCTTTGCCAAATGGACCCGTTCGGAACTTGCCCTCAACAACGGAATCGTTCAGCGCACCATCAAACTACCTGATCCCGACGGCCACTTTCTAACGACGGTGTACAAACCGGTTGCGGGCGGGTTCAAATACTTACAGAAAACGAACCCCGACTTTCAATTCGAAATCAACGAGACCGTTTATTCGGGTACCGGCGACTGGAAACTGGTGACGGTTCAGCCAATTACCGACACCAAACAGGGCGACGGAGCGGCTGTGACACTGCAAAGCAGCGATGGAAAAGTGGAGCTCACGGTAAACTTTTTACTCTATCCCAACCTGCCCGTTATCCGTAAAAGCCTGGCGATTAAAAACCTCACCAAGGAGCCGGTTCGACTGGAATCGGTCGATGTCGAAAAGTTGGTGGTAACCAATTACAACGCCACTACGTTTAGCTGGATTTGCCACGATTATGGCCGAAGACGCTCAATCGGCCCCTACGACGGTAATTTCCAGGATGCCTTGATAACGGTTCACAACAGTGACTGGGAACAGGGAATCGTGGTTGGCAACGAGGCTGCTGGGGTCGTTAAACATACCTCGGTTTTCTGGGACGAACCGGCCATTCTCAGCGGACTGACACACCGAAACGCGCGCTTCCCCTTTCGGAAATACCTGGCAGCAGGCGAGTCATATGCGACTCCGCAGGTATTCACGATGGTGTATAACAACCACAAAGATCCGGACGAAATACTGAATACGGCGGTTCCGGATTTTGTACGGAAACACATGGGCATACGTCTTTCCGAATTGGAAAAGAAACCCACCTTCGTCTACAATACCTGGGTTCCCTTTCGCAGGGAAATCAATGAGAAGCTGGTCATGGAACTGGCCAAAGCGGCAGCAGATGCCGGAATGAAAGAGTTTATCATCGATGATGGCTGGGCCGACAATTATGGCGACTGGGTTATCGACAGAAAGAAATTTCCAAATGGCCTGAAACCCTTATTCGATTACATCAAATCACTGGGCATGAAGCCGGGCCTCTGGGTTAGCGTGGGCAGTGCTTCCCCGGATAGTAAAGTCTACAAAGCGCACCCGGACTGGTTTGTTCTGGACGAAAAACAGCAACCGGCCAATCTGCACGAAGATGACCTGAAAATGCGCACCGCCTGCTTTGGTACCGAATGGCGGGGCTACATCAGGGACGTCTTGCTAAAGCTGGCGTTGGAGTACGGCCTGGAATACTTGAAACTGGATTTTACGGTCGTAACCAGTACATACCGGTTCGGAAACAAGGTAACGGGCTGTTATGCCAACCACCACAAAGGGCATAAAGACCACCACGAATCGTTATCCGCCAATTATGAGGAGGTCTGGAAACTGTTTGACGAATTGCATGCTGCGAAGCCCGGGCTGTTTATCGACTGTACGTTTGAAACGATGGGCGGTTTGCAATTGATTGACTACGCCATGCTGAAACATGCCGAAGGCGACTGGCTGTCGAATTTCTACGGTCCACCTGATGCCAATGTGGATCTGCGGGTCCGGAATATGGCCTGGTGGCGTTCTCCTGCCATACCCGCCACGGCACTGGTCATCGGCAACCCCGAAATGCAGGATGCGGGTTGGGAAATGCACATCAAATCATTGGCCGGTGCCTTGCCCATCATGCTGGGCGATCCCCGAAAACTGGCCCCGGCTGACCTGAAGAAATACAGAAACTACGCAGACTGGCTGCAAATGATGGAAAACAAGTACCAGATTATGAGCTACCGCCAGGATCTTCCCGGTTTTGGTGAACCCATGGACGGTATGTGGGATGGTTTCCAGCGAATCAATACAGAGACAAAATCGGGCGGCATGATTGGTGTGTTCCGGCACGGCGCAACGGAGCAGAGTCGGCAGGTGACCGTCCGGTATCTTGATCCTGCCAGACGTTATCTGATCAAATCCATGGACGGGAACGTGGTTTCGTCTTTAACGGGGCAGGCCCTCCAAACGACAGGCTTTACCGTCAGTCTGACCGGACCGTATTCCGGAGAACTTTTTGAGATTAGTACAAACTGAGAAAAACTATTCATCGATCACCATGACAAACAAAGCCTTAACCCCGGATCAGATTCGGCAGTATAATCAGGCTGGTTACCTGATTGTTACCGATTTTTTGAACGCCGACGAAGTGGCAAAACTCTACCACGTAGCCATTGAGGATCGTGCGATCAGCAAGCATGCCATCAATATCAACGATAGCGCGGGCAAACGCAGTAAACTGTCGCTCTGGTACAAACCCGGCGATGATGTGTATGGGTTGCTCACCCGGAGCAAACAGCTCGTCGATTCCGTTGATTCGTTGCTGGACAATCGGAATTCTCCGGTTTGCCATTTTCATTCAAAACTCATGCAAAAAGAACCCCGCGTGGGCGGTGCGTGGGAGTGGCATCAGGATTACGGCTACTGGTATAAAAACGAATTTCTGTTGCCCGATCAGATGATGTCGGTGATGGTGGCTATCACCGATGCGAATCAGGAAAATGGCTGTTTGCAGGTGATCAAAGGATCGCACAAAATGGGACGCGTCGAGCACGGTTTCGCGGGCGAGCAGGTAGGTGCCTCCCAACGCTACGTCGATCTGGCGCTGAAAACGATGGATCGGGTTTTTGTGGAGCTGAAAGCGGGTGACGTGCTGTTTTTCCACAGCAACCTGCTCCACCGCTCCGAAGCCAATTTATCGGACAAGCCCCGCTGGTCGATGATTTCGTGTTACAACCGCCAGTCCAACATTGGCTACAACGAATCGTCGTCTTCGTCGGCGAGCATCACCCCCATCTCTGTGGTTCCCGACGAAGCCCTGCTAACCTGGGATGCAACGGGCCTGGTTGAAGAGGGTGCCGGTTTCCTGCGTAAAGAAGCTGACGTATCGCTGAAATAACCCGACGGTCATTGTAGCGCAGATAACCTTCCTTTCTAAACCTTTACCGATCCGATCATGGCAGTTAGTATTCACGCCCGGCCCGAAGTTAGCGGGGTCGATGCAGCGGTCAACCGCCGTTACGTCTATCTCATCAGTGCGATTGCGGCCTTGGGTGGCGTTTTGTTTGGTTTCGATTTGGTGATCATCTCCGGCACCGTCCCTTTTTTTACCAGCTATTTTCAACTGGATGAATTTGAGACGGGCTGGGCAGTAGGCTGCATCAATCTGGGGGCGGCCATGGGCGCCTTGATTGGGGGCCGACTGAGCGATACGCTAGGCCGAAAAAAGCTGCTGATGGGGTGCGCGGTGCTGTTCGCCCTGACGGGTGCGGCTACGGGCTGGGCCGGTAGCTTCCCCTGGTTTATCACGTTTAGAATGCTGAGCGGGATCGCTGTGGGCGCTGCGGCTTTGGTGTGTCCGATGTATGTAGCCGAGATTTCGCCCGCTCCCATGCGGGGGCGCATGGTGTCCTTTTACCAGCTCTCGATTGTGGTTGGCATTCTGCTGGCTTATCTGTCCAATTACCTGCTCCTGAATACCGGCGTAAACAACTGGCGGTGGATGTTCTCCTCCCAGTCGGGGCCTTCGCTGTTGTTCTTCCTGGGCTTGTTTTTTGTCGCTGAAAGTCCGCGGTGGCTCATCCGGAAACACCGTATCGATGAAGCTGAAGCGGTTTTAACCCGCATTGGTGGCCAAACGTACGCCATTGCCGAAGCGTCGCAGATTAAGGCCAGTTTCTCGCAGGAAACCCGCGAATCGGTCGGCGATCTGTTTCGGAAAGACCTGTGGCCCATCGTCTTTATTGGCATCGTGGTAGCGATTTTCTCGCAGGCCGTGGGGCAGAACTCCCTGTTTTCTTACGCTCCGGAGCTCTTCAGACAGGCGGGTATGGCCCAGGATTCGGCCTTTTTGCAATCGATCATCATCGGTGTGATCAACTTCATTTTTACGTTCATCGCCATCGGTACGATTGATAAAATCGGGCGGAAGAAATTGCTGCAATACGGTTCTATTTTACTATGTTTAGACGCGCTCGCCTTGTCGGCGGCTTTTTACTGGCAAGTACCGGGTGCCTGGGTACTGGTTTTCGTGCTGGCCTTCATCGCCATTTATTCGGCAACCTTAGGCCCCGTTACCTGGGTTTGTCTCTCGGAAATCTTTCCGAACCGCATTCGGGGTAATGCCCTGGCGCTGGCAACACTGGCGCTTTGGATTACCAACTTCTTCACCACGGCCTCTTTTCCGGTCATGAAACAGTACTGGGGATTGCCGCTAACGTTTGGTTTTCACGCCATTTTGTGTTTTGCCTACTTTCTGTTTATCTGGGGGCGGATTCCGGAAACGAAAGGAAAATCACTGGAAGAGATCGAAAAAGAGTTGACTCAGCCATAATCATCTGCATGAATTCTCCACTCACTCCTGCCGAACACACGCTGCTCTGGAATGACTTTCGGAACGGAAGCCAGGCTGCTTTCTCCCAACTCTATGAGTTGTTTTCGGCCGATCTGTACCGGTATGGGTACAACCTGATCCGAAACCGGCAACTGGTGGAAGACGGTTTGCACGAACTATTCCTTCATTTACACGAGAAACGCCATCGGCTCGGCCCAACCGACAACATCCGGTTCTACCTGTACCGGGCCTTACGGCGTCGGCTTTTAGATACCGTCAGCCGATTGAACAAGCTGGACTCCGACGATTACCTGTTTAATCAGGCCGAATTTCTGATTCAGCCGTATGAGCAGACGCTGGTTGAAGAACAATTGATCGAGCAGCAAAAACTGTTGGTCATTGCGCAATTGAATAAATTACCCAAACGCCAGAAAGAAATTTTATACCTGGTCTACATGAAAGGCCTGACGTACCAGCAAGCGGCCGAAGTCATGGATATTACCATAAAAAGCGTTTACAATACCGTTAATGTTGCCCTGACGACACTGCGAACTTATGTGCGTACATCGTTTAATCAGGGTGGTGCGTTGTGGAGCCTGATGATAGGCGTTCTGATTTACTTTACAAAGATTTTATTGGGATAACGCCGGGAAAAAATACATTGTGGCCTGTTTTACGAGTACGACCATGATTACACCTGCACGATGCCGAATCCCGCTTTTACCGTAGAAGATTTTTGCAAAGACCCTACCTTCATTCGCTGGGTATTGACCCCCACCGACGAGTCGAACCGGTTTTGGCAAACCTTTATGGCCGATCATCCCCATAAAGTACCCGATATTCAGCTTGCTACCGAGTACATCAAAACCATTCAGTTTAGCGAAACCGACCCTTCTCCGGCAGACCTCGCCCAGTTAAAGCAACGAATCTGGAATGATATCGAAAACCCGGCGCGCCATCCAGACCGCCGTGCGGAATTTCGTCCGGACTCCCCGGTTCGGACTACTGCCTGGTATCAGCAACCGTATTGGGCTGCGGCTGCGGCCATTGTGCTGATCCTGTCGCTGGGTTTGGGCTGGTGGGCGTATGATTCAACGACCGGATTGACCTACCGGACGGCTTACGGGAAGATTCAGGAAATAAAACTGGCCGATGGGTCAATCGTGACGCTCAATGCCAACTCGTCGCTGAAAGTTGCCGACAACCTGGGCGATCGGGCGATCCGGGAAGTGTGGTTGAGCGGTGAAGCCTATTTTGACATTGCGAAACGAAAGGGTTCAAAATTTATCGTTCATACCCCCGAAGCCCAGGTCGAAGTGCTGGGTACGGAATTTAATGTAAATACCAGACGGGAGCAGACGAATGTGGTTCTACACGAGGGAAAAGTGCAGTTAAGCACGGAAAACCAGTCGTCGCTGGTGATGAAGCCTGGCGATATGGCTATTGTTTCTCCCAAAAACCAACAGATTCAACTGAAACGGGTGCAGCCTGAGCTTTATGACGCCTGGAAGAAATCATACCTTATTCTGGATGGAAAAAGCCTCCCGGAAATCATTACCAGTCTGGAAGACACCTTCGGTGTAACGATCAGACTGGCTGATGGAAAACTGGCCGAAAAGACCCTGACCGGAAAGCTTCGTACGGATGTGGCTGACGACTGCATTGACAACCTGGCCATTATTCTGGACGCCAACGTCAAAAAAACCGGTGATGCCTATGTGTTTGAATAGCTCAAATCAGGGTTAAAGACGAGGTGGTTTGCTGGTACCCCTGCGCGGATGGATCATCCGCGCAGGGGTATTTTTTTGCGCCTGTAAGAGCCTGCTACCTGCTATCACCCCTGCACTACGATGGTTTTCACTCCTGATAAAAAGATTTAAAAATTAACAGAAAATAATGATAAAAAAGACGGGAAAAACGGCCATACCGTCTGTTTGACTAGCAACTACGGCAAACCAACCAACGACCTTTTTTAACTTATGAAAAGACGTATACTCTTTTTTACAACCCTGTGGTTATCCTGTTTGTGCGTGACTCAGGAGAGCGTTGCCCAACAGACCTTTGCCTCTGTTCAGAGGGCCACTGAAGGGATACAGGTGCAGGAGAATAGCACGAGTATCATCGCACTGCTTAAAAAACTTGAGATAACTCATCGAACCAGTTTTGTATACCAGAAAGAATTACTGGAAAACAAGACCTTTACGGGGGATATCAATGAAAACGATAAACTAGAACACGTCCTCGATCGTGTATTGACGCCCGCAAATCTGCGTTTCCGTAAACTCAAAGGGGGCGGCTATACCATATTACCCCGGAAAGCTGCCAGAATCATACCGGCAGAATCTGAATTATTAAAAACATCAGGCAACCCGTCAATCGAACAAGAGACTGACAGAGCGCCGACCCTGGATTTACTGGCCTTGAGAGCCGATCTGAAAGCCACGTCCGCTGAAAAACCGGCTGATATAGTCATAAAGGGGCGCGTAACCGACAGTGAAAAAGGGGAACCCATTCCCGGAGCCAGCATTGTACTCAAAGGGGCGACACGGGGGACAACGACCGATGCCAGTGGTTCGTATTCGCTTTCCGTACCCAATCAAAATGCCGTTTTAGTCTTCAGCTTCGTCGGGTTTGAAAAACAGGAAGTTACGGTCGGAAACCGCACGCAGATCAACGTGGTGTTGAAAAATGACCTGAATGAACTGAATGAGGTGGTGGTGGTGGGCTTTGGCACCCAGAAAAAAATCAATGCCACGGGTGCCATTTCAAGCATTGGAACGAAAGAACTGGTCCAATCGCCGGTAGCCAATATCAGCAACTCGCTCGTGGGCCGCATGCCGGGCCTGTTTGCCACCCAATCCGGTGGCGAACCGGGAAATGATGCATCGAAACTTAGAATCAGAGG
The DNA here is from genome assembly GCF_051857545.1 of Larkinella fluvii. Classification (NCBI taxonomy): domain Bacteria; kingdom Pseudomonadati; phylum Bacteroidota; class Cytophagia; order Cytophagales; family Spirosomataceae; genus Larkinella; species Larkinella fluvii. The sequence goes on from NZ_JBPZHB010000005.1 coordinate 308,427, forward strand.
GGTTGGTACGTTTTCGGGAAGCACCGACCCGCTCACCCTGGTCGACGGTATACAGGTCGATAATTACAACAACATCGATCCCAACGAAATCGAATCGGTGACAATCCTGAAAGATGCTTCGTCGACGGCGGTTTACGGCATCCGGGGTGCCAACGGTGTCCTCATTATTACGACCAAGCGGGGAAAGGTTGGGCCACCCAAAGTGAGCTACACCTTCAATCAGGGTTTTAACTCATTTACCGACCTGCGGCAGATGATGAACAGTGGCGACTATGCTACCCATTTTAATGATGCCCTCAAAGCCGATTCCTATGTAACCGGTACCGTTTATGTGCCAAGATACACAGACCAGGATATCGAACTCTACCGGAATGGACAGGATCCGGTTTTCCACCCAAATGTGGACTGGTTCGACGAGATGTTCAGGAAAGTGTCCAAACAATCCCAGCATAATGTCAACATCAGTGGGGGGCAGAACAAGGTACGGTATTTCGTTTCGGCGGGGTATTTTAGTCAGGAGGGGCTGTTTAAAGACACCAAAGAGGTGGTCGACGCGTTTTCGCCCCAGTCGCTTTTTCAACGGTATAACCTTCGGTCTAATTTTAATTTCGACGTAACCAGCCGTTTACGGATGACGCTCGACCTGTCGTCGCAGACGGAGGTGAGGAGCGGTAACAATGGCAGCAGTACCGAGCGGGTCGTTGGCGATATTGCCCGGGCCAGCCCATTGAGTACGCCCGGTGTGGTGGATGGGAAAGTGGTCAATATTCTTACGGGTGCACAAAACAACCCCTACGTCAGTCTATTGTATCCAAACCAGGCCGGTGGGCTCAAACGGTCTTACCGAAATTACCTGAATGGTAATTTTAGGATGGATTACGACCTCGACTCCTGGGTCAAAGGACTGTCTGTTCACGGAAACGTGGCCCTGCAAACCTACAATGACCAGCAGATCGTCAACACCAAAACGCTGATCACGTATTTAGCGGTAAAGCTTCCCGACGGTTCTATTAATTATGTGCCGTCGACAACCGAAGCGCAGTTTGGTTTCAGCCAGACAGGAACCTTCAACCGACGCATTACGGCCGAAGCGGGTATTGATTACAAACGAAGTTTTGGGGTCCACAACCTAACGGGCTTAGTCCTGTATAATCAGCAAAAAACCTTTGATCCATCACTGGCTTTTCTGGTTCCGAAAGGCTACCAGAGCTATGTCGGCCGGGCGACGTACGATTATAACGGCCGTTACCTGGCCGAAATAAACGTAGGATATAATGGGACAGAAAATTTCGCTCCCGGGAAGCGTTTCGGCCTTTTTCCCGCCTATTCGCTGGGTTGGGTTGCGTCTCAGGAATCGTTTTTTCCGAAGTCGGGATTCGTAACCTTCCTCAAGGTCAGGGGCTCTTATGGCGAAGTGGGTAACGACAACATTGGCGGAACCCGTTTCCTGTACCGGGAAACCAGCTACTCATCGGTGGCCAATATGTATTATTTCGGAAATGTGGGGTCAACATTCAGTGGCTTTCCGGGCATCCGGGAAGGGGCCACCGGCAATCCGAACGTCACCTGGGAGCGGGCTGTCAAGCAGAATCTGGGCCTGGAGCTGTCGCTGTGGAAAGATAAAATCAAATTCACGGGCGACGTATTCAGCGAAAAACGCAGTGACATTCTGGCAACGCCCCAAACCATTTCGTCCATCGTAGGCCTGTCGCAACCCGCCAGCAACCTGGGTAAAATGCAGAACAGAGGGTATGAGGCCGATATAACGTATATGGATCGGGTTGGAAATTTTGGTTACCGCATTTCGGGTAATTTTAGTTTCGCCCGCAACAAGATCCTTTTCAGGGATGAGGTACCCAATCAATATGCCTACCAAAACCGTACGGGTCAACGGTTAGGGCAAAACTTCGGACTGATTGCCGAAGGTCTTTTCAATACCCGTGAAGAGATCGATGCCCCCGGTCGACCGGTATATTCTTACTCGAATAACCGAATTCAACCGGGCGACATCCGATACAAAGACTACAACGGGGATGGTATCATCAACAACTTTGATGCGGTTCCGATCGGCTTCTCCAATTTGCCGGAAAAAACGTTCGGGGCGTCGATAGGACTCAATTACAAAGGGTTCGATTTCTCCATCCTGTTTCAGGGCGTCGGTAACGTGTCGCATTATTACACCCGCTTCCAGCGCGGTACGGGTTACGGTTCCGCCCCGCCCGAAGGGTCACCGAGCTACCTGAACGAAAGCTGGACCCAGGAACGGTATGATGCCGGTTTGCCCATCCGGTTTCCCCGTTTTTCGGTGAATAGCAGTCCCAATAATGAGGGATCCTCCTACTGGCTGGCAGATGCCAGCTATCTGCGGATAAAAAACGCCGAAATAGGCTACCGACTTAGCGACATACTCGTCAAGAAGCTGGGGATCAGTTCATGTCGCATTTATGTGAACGCGAATAACCTCTTTACCTGGAAAAACATGTATCCGGGCATTGACCCGGAAAACACCGCCACCGGAGATACCAATACCGAGCCTTACCCACTGGTTCGAACCATCAATACCGGGATAAACCTAAGCTTCTAATGATCGCCGATATGAAAAAAATAGTATCCTTTACTGCTATACTCTTCTGCTGCCTGATTACCACCTCCTGTAATAAGGACTTTTTGGATAAAGCACCCGGCGTGGATCTGACCGAAGACAATGCCTTTCTGAATAAAGCCAATCTGGAGACCTTTATCACCACGATTTACCGCTATGGTGTTCATTCCAATTTCCGGTACCGGGTTCAGGGCGAAGGGGTTACCTCTCCTGACAGGAACTACATTCCATTTTCGGGCGTAAACGCCACCGACTGCATTCACCCCAGTTCCAGTATCAGCGACGAAGGAGATGCCTCGGAGGCCGCCTTTGTGAACAACAACCGCTGGAATGAAGGCACTGTTCTGCCATCTACGATCGTGAATGTTGAAGACTTTCGGTATTATATCCGGTGGATCGCTTTGCGTCAGATCAATCTGGTGCTGGAACGAATCGACGAAGTGCCCGATGCCGATGCGGTTTACAAAAAACAGGTTGTCGCCGAGGTCAGAACCCTGCGCGCCTTGAATTATCTGGAAATGCTCAAGCGATATGGGGGCGTTCCGATTGTCGACAAGGTGTATGACGCCGGCCAGAGAGTGGATGTTCCCCGAAGTTCCTTCAGTGATTGCGTCAACTTTATCGTAAAAGATATTGATGAATCGGTGCCCAATCTGCCAGCCGCTTATTCGGCTTCTCAAACCGGCAGAGTCACGGCCCTGGTCGCTTTGGCCATCAAATCGGAAGTGTTGCTGTATGCCGCCAGTCCGCAGTACAATACCGCAACCCCCGTGCTGGGGATGACCAATGCGGCCGATAATGCCCTGATCTGCTACGGTAATTTTGACCCAAACCGTTGGCAGCTAGCCGCCGATGCGGCTAAAGCAGCGCTCGACTACGCCCTGGCAAATGGCTATGAACTCATTGATGAGCCTGCGAACAGGAATCCGAAAGAACTGGATAATGGCACCGTAGGCCCCCTGGGCAATTACCGGGTATCCTGGGAAACCAATAACAATAAAGAACTGATCTTCATGTATCAGGGTGGCGCTAACAATGCAAATGCCATTACGAATATTGGCAATGCGCCCCTGACCTTCTGGAACGCATCCTGCTTTGGATCGTTCTGGAGCGGAATCAGTGTGCCGCTGAATTTTGTGAAGAAATACGAGAAACTCGACGGGACGCCCCAGACCTGGGACGCTGCCGGTGGAACCGACCTGCTGGCAAAATATGCGGAGCTGGATCCCCGATTCAAGCAGTCGGTGATCTATACGAACGGGTATTATACGGCCCGCGATCCGATTGCCCAGATCTACAGCGGTGGCAAAGATTATGTGAACTGCAAGGGCGGTTTCTGGCTGCGGAAATACATCCCCAGAAATGCGACCAGCGCCAATTTTGTGATGAACGATGTGCTGTTTCGGGTGAACGAATTGTACCTCAATTACGCCGAAGCCTTGAATGAAGCAGCGGGACCGGTGCAGGCCGCCTACGACGCCATCAATGCCATCCGCACCCGTTCCGGCATGCCGAATCTGCCGCAGGGACTCACCAGGGAGCAATTCAGACAGCGCGTGCGCAACGAGATCGCGATCGAAATGCTCAATGACGATCACCGGTTTTGGGATGTCAAACGCTGGTTGATTGCCGAAGAAGAGGGCGTGATGAAGGGAAATATGGAGGGGTTGCAGATTACCCGGAGCGGTACCGCACCTAACTATAAATATGCCTGGAAACCGTACACCTTTGAAACCAGGACATTCAACAAGAACATGTACCTGCATCCTTTCCCATTGACTGAAGTACTGAAAGGGAATTTAGTCCAGAACCCCGGTTGGTAAGCGTGGAATTTGCCGCTGGGCGACAGCACGTTTGCTCCCTCCATTTCGAACCAATTTCCTTCGCTGCCATGAAACGACACTATACCTTAACCATTTTTCCTGTCTTACTTTTAACCCTGCTCCTGCGTAAAAACGTACAGGCGCAAGCGGGTAACGGTCAACGGTATGCCCCCGATACCGTTACCGTTCTGCCCAGGTCGACGGTCAAAAATATTGGATTTGGCACCCAGCCTGCGCAACGAATTACGAGTGCCATTTCAACCGTATACGGAGCCGATCTGGAAAAAAACTTTACCCTGAATCTCGGGAACACCCTCTATGGGCGTTTGGCCGGTTTATCGGTTACACAGGGGGGATCGGAGCCGGGATCTTCTACCCCCGGACTCTTTGTGCGGGGCGTCAACACGTTTGGGGCTGCCGGCAATTCCCCGCTGCTGGTGATCGATGGTTACATCAGCAATGGTGCCGGTACGTCGAATGCTTTTATGCAACTGATACCCGAAGAAATCGAGACCATTACGGTTTTGAAAGATGCGTCGGCAACGGCCATCTACGGGGCCCGGGGAGCCAATGGGGTGGTGTTGGTAACGACCAAAACCGGTCAGGAAGGGCCACTGAGAATTTCGTTTTCCACCAAACAGGGTTTCAATCAGGCGCAATACCTGCCGAAGTTTTTAAACGCCTACCAGTATGGGATGTTGTATAACGAAGCACTGGCAAACGATGGGTTACCCGCCCGCTACACGGATGCCGATCTGGAAGCCTACCGGACGGGCAATGATCCCGTTTTTCATCCGGACGTCAATTGGTATGATCAGGTATTGAGGCCCACGGCCCCCGTTTCCAGTTACAACCTGACCTTCGGCGGGGGCGATACATTCGTGCGGTACTTCGTTACGCTGAATGCGATTCAGAGCCAGGGGCTTTTCAAAAAATTCGGCGATATGAACGAGGAAAGTTCCAATTCAGACTACTCCAGATATAATTTTCGGACCAACCTGGATGTAAACCTCACGAATCGGCTGTCGGCTGAATTTAAGATTGCCGGTTCTTTCGAACAGACCAACAACCCGAATAACTACACCACCGGCTCGACTTTTAATTTACTGGCCCAACTCCCTCCCAATGCCTTTCCGGTGTATAACCCCAACGGGAGTTATGGCGGCAATGCGTTGTATGCCAACCCGGTGGCCAATCTGCTGTCGACGGGATTTTACACCAACAATTCCCGCACGGTTTTGTCGTCGTTAAAGCTGACGGAGCAACTGGATATGCTTGCTAAAGGGCTGAGTGTTTCCGTTGCCGTTTCGCTCAATAATTATTTTGAGTCGGGGTCCCGGAAATCCAAGCAATACCCCCGTTATTCTATTTCAAAAGGCGCGGCTGGCGACACCATTTATAGCCCTGCCGTCGGGCAGTTAACCGCCCTGGCCGGTGCCGAGGAAACGCTGGATCAATACCGGAATCTGATCGTTCAGGCTTTCCTGAATTATAAGCGGACCGTTGGCAAAAGTGACATCTCGGCGATGCTGATGTTCAATACCGACAATGTAACGGTTTTTGGTCCGGCTTCGGACCCCTCCACACCGACGGCCAACTCCACAGACCCTTATAAGCATAACAGCGGAGCCGGTCGGTTTACCTATGCCTACGACAACAAATACATCGCTGAATTCTCGGCGGGGTATATGGGGAGCGAGATTTTTGCGCCCGGCAAACGCTACGGTTTTTTTCCGGCCGCTTCGTTGGGCTGGGTGCTGTCGAGCGAGAAATTCCTGACCAATCACAAGGCGATCGATTTTTTAAAACTGAGGGGTTCCTACGGCCTTGTCGGGAACGACAACATTGTGTCACAGGGTCTGTCGACCCGCTATGCCTATACCCCAACATTTGGAGGTGGGGGCTACTTTTTCGGAACGGGTAATGCGGCCGTCGGCGGATTAGCCGAAAACGCTATTGCCAACCCCAACGTTACCTGGGAAAAAGAAAAATCGCTCAATGTGGGCGTCGACGCAACGCTCTTCAAGCACTTCGACCTCTCGTTTGATTATTTCAATCGCGACCGTTACGACATTATGGTGGCTTCGGCCAGCACAACACCGTTGTTTGCCGGGATCGTTACCCCGAACCTGAACAACGGGAAAGCAACCAATAAAGGGTTTGATTTAGCGCTGCGGTATACTACCAGCCAGAAAAAGAACCTGCAATTCTTTGTCGAGAGTAATCTGTCTTATTTCAAAAACAAAGTGGTTTTCAACGCTGAAGCTGTTCAGTTAAACACCCGGTTATACGCTACCGGTGCCGCCATTGGTCAGCCGTTTGGCCTCAAAGCCATTGGTTTTTACAGCCTGGAAGACATCGCCCAGCGACAGAACGACCCCAGAAGTGTTCCCGGCGTGTTGAGTGAGGTCATAAAAGCCGGTGATATTAAATACCAGGATGTTGGCGGACCCGACGGCAAACCCGACGGCATCATCGATGCCAATGACCGAATGCCCATTGGCAACCCCGGTTTGCCAACCCTGTCGCTTGGCCTGCACACCGGTTTCCGCTACAAAGGATTTGATGCGGATCTGGTTTTTCAGGCGGTTACGGGCAACACGGTGTATTTAGGCGGCAATTATTTTCAGGCATTTCAGGGTAACGGTCAGGTCGCTCCCATTGCACTCACCCGCTGGACTCCGGAAACGGCGGCCACCGCCGACTATCCACGGCTGTCGTCAAAGGATAACCTGAACAATTATCAGTTTTCGAGTTTCTGGCAACGCGATGGCAGTTTCGTCAAGTTACGCAGTGCCGAAATCGGCTATTCGCTCCCGTCGGGCCTATCGGATAAAATGCGACTCAAAACCGTCCGGTTCTTTGTCAATGGCACGAACCTGTTCTCACTCGACCGGATTCCCTACGGCGACCCCGAATCCCTAACCGGTTATCCGGTGATCAGGACCGTTACGCTTGGCCTGAAAGTCCAGTTGTAATTCATTCAAAACGAAGCTGACTTATGAAAAAATATACCTATACCCTAACCGTTTTGGCTGCGCTGACGATGAGTGCCTGCCAGGACCTTGACCGGGAATTTGTAACCACAATTGGGCAAAAGGAAATTGAACAGTCATTTGGAAATGTCCAGTCCTTACTGAATGCCATTTACGCTGATATCCCCGATGGCACCCTTTATATTGGTGGGGCAGCCATGATGGCTTCGGCGACGGATGAAGCCGAATTTACGGCCGAAACAAACCCGGTTCAGAGTTTCAATACCGGTAGCTGGAATGCCGTCAACAATCCCGACCTGGTTTGGGGCACCTATTACCGCAGCATTCGAAAAGTAAATCAGTTTCTGGCCTCCACGGGAAAAATTAACCTCGACCCCTGGAAACTCGACCCGTCGGCTTCGGCCCAGCAGGTTTACCAGACCAACCTGGCGGCTATCAAGCGGTGGACCTACGAAGCCCGGTTCCTGCGGGCTTATTATTACTTTGAGTTGGTGAAACGCTACGGGGGCGTGCCGCTCATCAACCGAGCCCTGTCGCTGGACGAAGATTTCTCAAAAACCGAGCGCAACAGCCTCAACGAATGCATCCAGTTTATTACGGCAGAGTGTGACTCGGCAGCCGCCCAATTGCCCCTCAATGCTTCGACCTTTCCGTATGTTGCCGCCACCGATTTGGGAAGGGTAACGAAACTTACGGCGCTGTCGCTCAAGAGCCGGGTTCTGTTGTATGCCGCCAGCGATCTATTCAACACCCCCGCCTGGTCGGGCGGTTATGCCAGGCCGGAACTGATTTCAGTATCGGGTAGTGACCGGATGACCCGCTGGAAAGCCGCTTCCGATGCCGCCAAAGCCGTCATTGATGCGGCTGCCTTACCGACGCTGGGGGCTTATAAATCGCTGTTCAATACGTTCAACAATGCCGAAATTATCTTTACCCGGAGTAATGCGGCCAGTAATCAGTTTGAAAGAAATAACTCACCCATTGGCTTCAATTTAGGCCAAAGCGGCAATACGCCTTCACAGGATTTAGTGGATGCCTACGAGGTCAAAGTCAATGCGACAACGGCGGCTAAATTCGACTGGAACAACCCGGCTATGGCCGCTGATCCGTATGCCAACCGCGATCCTCGTTTGGGATTCACCATTGTGGTCAATAACACGCCATTCGGTACACCAGCCCGAAATGTGCAGTTGTGGACGGGCGGACTGGACGCCAAACCGATTCCATTTGCTTCCAAAACCGGCTACTACCTCCGAAAATACCAGATTGAGAGCCTGAACCTGATCAATGGCAATACCGGTGTACACAGTTGGATTCTGTTTCGGTATCCCGAAATCTACCTGAACTACGCCGAAGCGTTAAACGAGTGGAGCCCGGGCAATGCCGATATCAAGGCCTATTATGACCGGGTCAGAAGCCGGACGGGCGTCGCCATGCCCCTTTTGCCGGCCGGCTTGTCGCAGGCCGATGTGCGGGAAAAAATACGGAATGAACGACGGGTGGAATTTGCTTTTGAAGATCACCGCTTTTGGGACGTCCGCCGATGGATGCAGGGTCCCACGTATTTCAATACGCCACTCCGCGGAGTCGACATCACCAGAAACGCTGATGCGACGTTCAGCTACAAGCCCGTTCCCGTTGAAGACCGGGTATTTACCCCGAAGATGTATCTGTATCCCATTCCGCAAAGTGATATAAATATTGCCGGGGCATTGGCACAAAACCCACTTTGGTAAGTGCCTAAAGGAAGCTACCCCTGAATTCTTGCTCTCCGGATCGTACTACGGCTCAAACCGTAGGTAGGGAATCTTTGCGTTTGACTAAAAACAAAACTCACGATGATGAAAACTCTACTTTTCGCTGAATTGCTCAGAATTTGCCAGGTGGCCAGTCGGGTGAGGTTGCTGGGCAATCCGATCCGGGGTGATGCGGTGGAGCTAGAGGTATCGGGTGTGGAAGGACAGCCCCTGCACGTGGAACTAACCGACATTCGCGGGCAACTCACGGCAAAGCATCAGGTCGGGCAGGCTGGTGCGGTGGAGCATATCCGGCTGCCGGTTAACCGAACGACAGCAGGCGTATTGGTGCTGCGCGTTAGTACGTTAACGGAAAATCAGCTATTCAAAGTAGTAAAACCGTAAGCTACTGATTCAGGCGCGTGCCGTTCGGTGTTTTTCAAGAAAAACTGTCAACCTTATTCAAGCTGTGTAATACAGGCTTTCAGTTCATCAAGATAACGGCCATACAGTTGGTAAATATACCATTTGAGCATAAAATACGTACCAATGACCAGCGCCACCGACAACAGCAGACACAATACGGCAAAGAGGATGCCGGGGTTTTCAGGGAGAGCTGAAAAGGCAGGATCGGTCTGATCTCCGGTTATCCCAATAAAACCGCCGAGCAGTAGACCTACGGGAATAGAACCCATACAATAGCGATAATAAATCCGCACAAATCGACTAATCATAGCTTCCATTTCCTGTAAATTCTGCCGGACGGACCCTGGGGGCCAATTCAGTCGGTTGCTAAGCTGACGGGATTGCCAGGTGAACCCAACCACCTGAGCAACACTCAGAACGAGCAGACCGCCACCCACCCACCGGAAAATCGTTGATGACCAGATAACCATCACAAAGGCCAGGACCAGCATGATGACCAGGGCCGCACCGACTTCCCACAACAGATTTCGCAGAATACGCTCGATGGCGGTGTGAGATCGCTTCCGGAGCATCTCCTCCAGCGCAGGCCCCGACTTGTCGGGAATCAGTTCGAAATGAGCCTGGTAAATGGCTTTAAACTCGTCCAGTTCCATTGGCTAGTTTTGTTGTACGGTTTGTTTGAGCTGCTGCCTGATCCGATTCATTTTTACCGCTACGTAATTCGGCGTAATCCCCAACAGTTGACCAATAGCCGCATAATCGTACTCATCCAGATAGAGCATCACCACCGCTTTATCAATTTTATCCAACTGGCCGATGGCTTGATAGAGCGCGACAAATTGCTGTTCGGTAGTGTCATCATTCAGATCAGGAAGTTGAAGTATGCTCTCAAGCCCAGCTTGAGTTGGTTTCCGTTTTGTTTTCCGCCAGTATGAAATCGCCGTGTTCAGCCCGATTTGATAGAGCCAGGTGGTGAACAAAGCCTCCCGCCGGTAACTGCTGTTGGCTTTCCAGGCATTCAGCAGAATTTCCTGAAACAAATCTTCGCGATCTTCCGGTTTGTCCGCATAGAGGTGACAAACTTTATGAATGATTTTCTGATGCTGGCGAATCTGTCGGATAAATTCCTGCTCGGATAACATGAGGACCGGTAGCGAAGGGAACTAGTAGGAATACGCGATCAGCCGAAGGTTTTCCAGTAAACCAAACCGATTCCTGCCAGGATCAAAAGATGGACAATCAGCCAGACGCGTTGCCAGCGCGGGCGGTTATCCCAACGCACCGTCTGATCGAAAGGGTCGAAAATCAGGGCGATTCCCAAATTGCTGGCGGCATCCCCATACGAGCCCGTCAAAAAGAAGTAGAGGCTCAACAGCACAAAGGCCCCGTACAGAATACGGTTAAACCGGTTTGACAGGATTTTTTCCCTAACGGATTGATTGGTAGCATGCATCGTTTTTTAGTTTTATCTTATTAGTCGCAGGGGCCGGCGAAATATTACAGATAAGTTCCGTTTTTTTTGTAAAAAACCGTACGCGACGATTTACCTAACTACACATCCAGATGGAGAATGTATTTCGAAAATTCATCACCCGATACCTGGGTCAGGAAGCAACCGATGCCCGTACGGGTCGACAAGTTTCCGGTTTTCTGAGCCAAGATGCTTATCGCTGTAGCTCAAGGCGGTAGGTATTGATCTGAAAAGGAGTAAATTCAAAAGCCGGGCTACCCTGCGTCAGATTCAACCGGCGTTCATTCGTTTCGAGGTGCGTGGTTTGCCAGACGCTGCGAATCGGTTGAAAGAGGTGAACCTGTGGCCTGATGGCGGTATTTTTCAGGTTCCAGAACCGGGCAATCAGGCCCGCATCGGCACCCTCTTCGCCCGGTTTCAACGCCCAGAGAATAACGTTTTTGTCTGATATCCGCAGCAGTGAATGCGTCACTGGGGGAAAGTTGCCGATAGAACCGGTGACTTCTCCCGTTGCCAGCGGGTTCTGGTGTTCAAGGGAAAACCGCATAGCCGCCAGCGGGTCAAAAGCGGTCGTGTGAGTAGTCAGGGCAAACTGATATCGGAACGCGGTGGCTCCGTTCTGCTGCTGAATCCCCAGGTTTTCACCATCGACTTGCCCACCCGCCAACGCATTCAGTTGGGACGACTGTTCCCAGAGTGAATCAGGTGTACTCTGCCCTAATTTGAAAAAACTGCAATCCTGGTTGGACAGCGTTACGCCGTAATTCGATTCGCTCAGATCAGCAAAGTGGTTGAACGTCAGCCAGTCATAGCGCGCGTTTTCGTTGGCGTACTGTCCTCCCCGCACTTCTTTTCTGGCCGTCAGAATGGCACCCAGTTCTTCGTGGTGCGTGGTTGGCTGGTCGAGATTATACGAAAACACCCAGGTTTTCACGTCACCAAAATTGGCATCGATGCGGTTTTCAATGTCGATCCGGGGCGGTCCGGCGTCCCGGCTATTTTTAAACAGCGTCACCCGGACCGTGTGCGCAATCGGATCATTGGAAACCGCCTTCAGCGTGACCGAAACCGGCCCTGCGTTTTCAATCTCCAGCGGGTTTCCGGCATCCGGGTTGCCCGATCCCAGATCATTGAAAAACCGCCCATCCATCGGCCTGACAACGGCCCGGTTTCCAGCCCGGAAATCGACCAGCTCACTGATAACCCCCGACTTTCGCAGCCGAAGCCGGTAATACGCATTCTGGATGAACTCACCCTTTACCTGAGCCGCCACCGGTTTGCGCGCCGGAACACCGGGCTGAATTTCAAACACTTTGTAGCCCACCGACGGGATGTTCTCCGCCCAAATCCGCAGGTACGATTTCCCTTCTTTGCGAATCACCTGACTGGCAACCTCCTTATTCGTTTGTAAATCAATCACTTTAACCGGATTGGTTTCTGAATACAGGAAATCGGCCACATCGCTGCGAACCCAGCTCAACGGATTGAATACATAAAACCGGGTTTGTTTGGCGGCTTTTAAATTTTTGCCCAAAGCAGCTACGGAGCGATTGTAAAGTGTATCCACGTAGCCCGTGATGGCCTTCTGTTGTCTGATCTGCCACGCGGCCCGTTCTTTTCGGGAAACCGGTCCGTCGGCGGTCCAGTCGTGCTCCCAGTATAGGCCGTAGGCTGCCCAGGCTGCGTTTCGTACTGCGGTTAAATCCGTTGAAAACGTACTGTCTTTCAAGGAGATGAGAGCCGCCAGGGCTTCTGCCGCGCGGAGCTTTTCAGTGGCCCGCCGAACCTCGGCGGTGGTTTCGTTCATCGACGCCGGATACAAATCCCATTCATTGCCAAACGAAACCGACTGCGCCGGGATATTGGGGTAACTCCGCTCCACATCCCGGAAGAAATCTTCTTCGTTCGACACGCGAACCTTCCGCGTCGGGGTGGTCGTGTTATGGGCAGCCGCGACAAAGGCAGGTGCCTGAAATGTGGCCAGATCGTCCCAGCCGTAGCCAAATGCCCCGGCCACGTTGTAGGGATAGGCGGATTGGGGTGAGATCGTATCGCACAAAGCGTCCAAAACCGGAACCCGGCTGCTGATATCAGGCAACGGATGCTGAATCTTTTTCTCGGTACGGGCTTCGGCATAGCCCCCCAGATCGACCGACAGCGGGCTCCGGTTGTACCATTTCATCAACACGCTGCGGTTGTCGAAACCCCGATACCGATACAACTGGTGCTGGCGAACCTTGAGCTTCGATTCGATTTTTGACGCACAACTGCACACGCCCCGCCAACTGTATCGGGCTCCCGAACCCGCCCAGAGCGAACTCAACCCAAACGGCAGCGTCTGATTTTCCATGCAAACCGCCAGCGGAAAACGCAGGTCGTGCTTCCGTTCGAGCTGCCCGGCGTAGTACATACCCCGCAAAACGGCCTCGGTCGGCTGCCCTCCGTAGGTGCTGACCAGCGTATTTAACGGACTGCTGATGTGCCCCGATTTGATGTACTGAATGAGCTTGTTAAACTGGGCCGGACTCCGGTATTTCTGGTAAATTTTCAGCCAGAAACTGCCATCACAATTGAAACGGGTCTGAAAATCAGCGGGATTGTTTTTCGTCGAATCGATTTGCCGGATGTTATAATCCAGCATCCGGACAAAAGCCGTATCGTATTGCGCTTCGTTGCCCGTCCACATGTAGTCGGTGTGGTCGTCGTTGGCCAGATAAATGCGTTTGACGGGCTGGGCGTGCAAGGCGGAAAAGCAAGCCAGCAAAAAAACCGTGTGGAATACTTTTTTCATGCGCTGCTGATTGTCAAACCACTTCCGTCACTTTGCCGCCGACCACAAAGGTTTCGCCGATGTTCAGCTTCAGAGCCAGGTAATACGCCATAAAATTAAACGGAATGATGTTGTGCAGAATCGACCAATTTTCGTCCACATCCGGTTCTTCGATCATCAACACATGCCCCCCCGAACCGGCGATCAATTCCGACAGCCGACGGGTTCGTTCGTAGGCCGGTCCCTTCGCCAGAATCTGAATCACGATGCTGTTTCTGGCGGTTTCTTTGGGGCCGTGATCATACTGCGCCATCGGCAATCCGTGGAAATTCAGCTTGGTGCTTTCGCTCAAAATCAAAGCGGCTTCGCAGGCCGTCGCGATGTTGGGGCCACTTCCCGTTACATACATGCCGTGAACGCGGTGTTGACTCCATACACGAAAAACCGCATCCGCCAGTTGCTCGCCCTGTTCCCGGTAGCGGTTCATGGAATTAGTAATCCGCTCTACGGAGGCCGCAGGCGACATACCGAACCCTTTGAACAGCGTAATCAAGGTGTTGACGTACGTTTTTGACGAAGAATACTGCTCCGCTCCCGCCCGAATCGGCACCACCTGCGACACGTTCGATGCCGTACACAACGCACTGCCGGTGTCATTGGAAACCGCCACGTACTGATCGAACAATTCCCGACACCAGAGCACTTCGCTGCTCCGGCCCGACTGCGACAACAGAACCGCCAGCGGTTTTTTCGCCCCTTTTGCCAAAAAGTAGAAATAGTCGGAAGCCAGTTCGGGGTAAATGGGAAACCCCATGTATTTAAAAGCCAGCGGGGCAAAATACGACGAGCCCATGCCCAGATACGGAACCTGCAACGGAAGCGGTTCTATCGCGCTCTTGAGCACATCGGCTGCCCGGGTCGGTATTTCTAAGATCTCACGCAAAATTGCATCCATAGTCTAGTTTTGAAGGGTTGAAAGATGGGAACACGGATTCAGCAGATGGAACGGATTTTCACGGATAAAATCTGTTTTAATCCGTGAAAATCCGTGTTCCCATCCCATTGCTTGAAAATCTCGTAGTTAAACGGGTTTGATGGCAGGCTTCGGGTCTGTTTTTTCTTTTTCATACGATAACGGCAATGCACCGACGATGGCGAGCAGAATGCCCAGTGTTTCGATCAGGGATAAACTTTCTGATAGGAAAATCAGGGCTAAAATAATGGTAAAAACCGGTTGCAAAGCACCGGCAATCGTCGTGACTTTCGAGGCTTTTCCTTCAGCACTGTAAGCCGCAAAACTCGCCAGAACGCCCAGCCCGTTGAGCATGCCGGCCAGCGAACCAAGCACCAGCGTTTTGGGCGACATCGCAAAGTCAGCCCAGCCGAATCCGACAAAAACCAACGCGATCAAAACCGATGACACGATGAAACTGATGTAGGACCATTCCGCCGAAATGTGGTTGGTCGTCTCTTTCTGGGCCGCACTGAAAACACCCCAGAAAAACAGCGCCACCAGCGAATACAGCAGCCACCGGCGGTCGGCCCCGGAATTCAGCCCGATGGTCTGGAAAAAAGCCGCCGGATTTTCAAACAACAACGACTCGCCCGACAGCATCACCACCGCCGGAATAGCCAGCAAAATACCGATGGCATTGATTCCGTTCAGTTTCTCCCTGAAAACCAGCAACGCAATGACGATGGTAACGAGCGGATACAGATTGGTTACCGGAATGACGATGGCCGCCAGACCGCCCGCACTGAACGCCTTGTAAACCGCCACATTGCCCGTCACGGCCAGCACCCCCGCCACCAGTCCCCAGCCAATGCCTTTGCGACTCGGCTTTTCGTTTCTGACTTTTTTAACCACCAGTGGCAGGGTCAGTAGCATGCCAACGCTGAATAATACGTGGTTCGTAAACGGGCTGACCTCGTCCGAAATCAGTTTCGCCACCACGCCCCAGGTTCCCCAGAAAAAAGCTGCGGCAATCGAGAACAAAATCCATCCTTCGTATTTCGTCTTCATCGTTTCAGTGACTCGTTGACGTGTGACAATCATCCCAAAACCGCTACTTGAATAGCGCAGCACTGCCCAGAATACCGGCCTCCTCTTCCAGAATGGAAAGTGTCAGTACGGTTTTATACGCTTTGTAGGGATTTAATAAACCGGGATTGTGCAGCGCATTGATTTCCGGTTTCAGCCCTTTGGCAATGCCTCCGCCCAGCACAATGCAATCAGGCGCAAAAAGGTTGACGAAGTTGTCGATCCCGGTTTTCAAATAGCCGGTGTATTCCCGCACAATTGCTTCGGCATCGGGATTTCCGGTCTGTTTTTCGGCAAAGATCGTTTCGGCGGTCATCGGCAGATTCGGATATTTCTTCGGCCAGCCCAATCGGTTGGCCATCCGCGCGATACCGGAAGCGGAGACCAGGGATTCGAGACAACCGGTTTTACCGCAGTAGCAAACCGTCTCGTTCGTGGTGATTGTCAGGTGGCCGCCCATGTGGGCGAACGGCAGCGATCCGTCCAGCTTGCCATCGATGGTAAATCCCAGGCCCAAACCGGTGCCCAACGTCAGCACCAGAACGCGACGATAGCCCCGGCCCTGCCCATACAGCGATTCACCCAGGGCCACCAGCCGCGCGTCGTTGTCGACCCGGCAGGGCAACTGGTGCTGCTCCTGAATCCGACCGGCCAGCGGATAATCTTCCATGAATGCGAGAAAACCGTAGGTCGAATCGACGGTTCCGTCGGGAAAAACAAAACTGGGGACGCCGATACCGACCCCGGCAATCGACGCCTGTTCCGTTTCCGCTTTGGCCTTAAACTGCTGAATGGCTTGGCCGATTTCCTGCAAAAACCGCGTGTCGTCCTGAGTTTCGGTTGGCCGGATCACCCGATCCTCGACCAACCCGGTTTCCAGATTGACCAGACCAATTTTGGTGCGGGTTCCCCCGATGTCGATGCCAATGGCCAGTTTTTTCACATGGGAATCAGTTAGCAAGCTGAAGCCGGTACGAGTTGAGTTGATGCGGGGCAAACCGGATCGGCAAGGTGCGGTTGTCGGGTTTCAAAAGCCGCTCGTTGGTTTCGATGTGGGTGGTTTGCCACGCCCGGCGGATCGGTTTTGCTACGGTAATGGTTGGCGCGACCGGCTTT
This sequence comes from Larkinella fluvii, assembly GCF_051857545.1. Taxonomy (NCBI): domain Bacteria; kingdom Pseudomonadati; phylum Bacteroidota; class Cytophagia; order Cytophagales; family Spirosomataceae; genus Larkinella; species Larkinella fluvii. The sequence continues at coordinate 325,408 of NZ_JBPZHB010000005.1, forward strand.
CCATTGAAATTCCAGAACCGGGCCATCAACCCCGCCCCGATTCCGTCTTCGCTGGGTTTCAGGCTCCAAAGCAACACGTTCGGATCGCTGGTGGTCAACAGCGAAAAGATTGAATTGGGATCGGAATTCCGGTTACCCGTTACCGTTCCCGTTACCAGCGGGTTCTGGTGTTCCAGGGCAAACTTCATGGCGGTTACCGGCTCAAAATCAGCCTGATGCGGATGGATGGCAAACTGATACAAAAAATCGGTTTGGCCGTTCTGCCCATCAATACCCAGTACACCTCTGTCTTCCCGCTTCGTATCGACCTGCCCACCGGCCAGCGCATTCAACTGCGGAGATTGCTCCCAGAGCGAATCGACCGTACTGTGTCCCAATTTAAAAAAACTACAGTCTACATTTGACAGGGTTACGCCATAATTTCTCTCACTCAAATCGGCGAAGTGATTGAACGTCTGCCAGTCAAGCCGGGCGTTCTGGGCCGCGTAATGCCCTCCCCGCGTTTCTTTTTTGGCGGTCAGAATCGCGCCCAGTTCTTCGTGGCGGGTGGTTGGTTTGTCCAAATTGAACGAAAACGCCCAGGTTTTCACGTCGCTGAAATTAGCCTGAATACGGTTCTCAATTTCGATGTTCGGGCTGTTGGCGAAAACCGTCACCCGAACCGTATGCGGTACCGGAACCGGCGAAACCGCTTTCAACGTCACCGACACCGGACCCGCGTTTTCGACCACCACCGGACTGCCTTCGTCGACGTTCAAAACACCCAGATCATTCAGATACTTCCCATCCATCGGTTTTACCAGTTGCCGGTTTGCCAGACTGTCAAACAGGTCGGTGATGGCTCCCGACGGGCTCAGCCGAATGCGATACCGGGCCGTTCGGAGGGTTTCGCCGGAAACCATAGCAGCTAGCGGCAAGGACGGTGATCGACCAGTTTTGATCTCGAAAACTTTGTAACCAACCGACGGAACCCCTTCGGCGAAGATGCGAAGAAACCGCTTCCCATCTTTCGCAATCAACTGACTGGCAACGGGTTTTCCGGTAGAAATATCGACCACCTGAACGAAACCCGAACCGGCATAAACAAAATCCGCGATGTCGCTCCGGCTCCAGCTCAGTGGATTGAACACATAAAACCGCGGGTTTGCACTTTGGCGGATTTGCCTGCCCAGCGTTTTTGCCGAAAGCGAAAACAACGAGTCCACGTATTCACTGATCTGCCGCTGAATTTTGATCTGCCACTGCGCCCGCACCGGCTGTTTGACCGGGCCGTCGGCGGTCCAGTTGTGTTCCCAATATAGCCCGAACGACTCCCAGGCCAGATTCCGGGCGGGCGTCAGGCGGCTGGCAAAACCGGGGGTCTTCAACGCCACCAGCGAAGCCAGGGCTTCGGCGGCCCGGAGCTTTTCGGTCGAACGGCGAACCAGGGCGGTGGTTTCGTTCATCGACGCACAATATAGATCCCACTCGTTGCCGTAGCTCACCGATTCGGAAGGCAGCTTCGGGTAAGTCCGGGCAACGTCCTGAAAAAAGTCTTCCTCGTTCGAAATCCGCACCTTTCGGGTCGGCGTCGTTTCGGCTTTGGCGGCATCCACAAACGGCTGAGAAACATAGGTATCCAGATCATCGTGCCCATACCCAAACGCGCCCGCGACATTGTAGGGATAGGCTGAATTTGGCGAAATGGTATCACACATCGTATCTAGCCCGTTGACAATTTGCCGCAGTTCCTTCATCGTGTTGACCGATTTAATGACCAGCCGACATTCCGCATAGCCTCCGAACGGCGTGTGGGTTTTGGGCCGTCCGTCATACCGGTACCATTTCATCAACACGCCGGACGAATCCAAACCGGCGTAGCGGTACAACTGGTGACGGCGGTTGGCCCGGTATTCGTAGGTCATCTGGCTGCCGTAGCCACCAATCCCCTTCCAGCTATACTTCGCGCCCGACCCGGCCCAAAGCGAGCTTAAGCCCAACGGTAAGGTGTTGTTCTCCATCGCTTCGGCTAAAGTAAACCGCAGGTTATGAGAACGTTCCAGTTGCCCGGCATAATACATCCCCCGGATTACGGCTTCGGTTGGCTGGGCGCCATAGGTACTGACCAGGGTGTTCAACGGGCTGCCGATGTGGCCGGAACGGATGGCCGCGATGAGCCGATTAAACCGGGCCGGGCTGCGGTATTTCTGATATGCCCGCAGCCAGTAGCTACCGTCGCAGTTGAACCGCGCCTGAAAATCAGACGGGTTCGACCGGGTGGCGTCGATCTGGTCGAGGTAATAATCGAGCATCCGGACAAAAGCCGTGTCATACCGGGCTTCATCGGCCGTCCACATGTAGTCGGTGTGATCGTCATTGGCCAGATACAGGCGTTTCACCGGCTGGGCGTTTGCGGCCGAAAAGCAAAGCAGCGTTAAAAAGAGGAGGTATCGCACCAATGCGGGAGGTTGTTCCACTGTAAAACGGATTCCGGGTTCAATATCCCGGGTTTTGGGTTAAAATTGATTTCAGACTGATTTCCCGGAAAGGAATCGGAAACAGTTTGCGGTCGGCCGTAACGCTCATGTTCGTCAGGGCAATGTCGAGCGAAATGTATTTCGCCTTGAAAGCCTGCATGGTGGTCACCTCTTTTCCCCACCGAATCAGATCATGCCAGCGGTGGCCTTCGAAACACAATTCCAGGCGTCGTTCTTTCTCAATCGCCAGTTGCGCATCGGCTTGGGAAAGACCGCTTAAACTGGCCAGAGCCGCCCGGCTTCGGATGCTGTTGACCTGCGTCAGCGCCTGGGGTGTTTTGCCATTCTGATTGAGCGCTTCGGCATAGAGCAAAATCACATCGGCATACCGCAAAACCGGCCAGTCATTCTCCCCTTCGTTTGTAGGCAAACGAGTTCCCCTCGCCAAAACCGCTGCTGACGTACTGAACGGCGAAAACGATCTCGTCGTTGTTGTCTTTCCCGATGCCAAACACATCCGCCAGACTGGGCAGAATCCGGTACGTTCCGCTGCTGATCACCTCGGCCAGTTTGGTTTCCGCTTCGGCGTATTTCTTCTCCTGCACGTAGACTTTCCCCAGCAGGGATTTGGCCGCTCCGGCAGTGGCCCGACCCACATTGACACCCGTGTAACGAACAGGAAGTACTTTTTCGGCGTCCAGCAAATCTTTTTCGATCTGGGCATACACCTCCGCCGTTGTGTTGCGCGAAAACGTATAAGACTTGGCTTCGGTGGCGATTTCGGTCAGAATCAGCGGGACGCCGTTGAACAACCGAACCAGGTTGAAATACATCAGTGCCCGCAAAAATTTGGCTTCACCGATGTACTGGTTTTTCAGCGTCGCGTCCATCGTCACCCCCTCAATCCGCGCCAGAATCACGTTGGCCCCCGCAATGGTCCGGAGGCCAGCCAAAGTTCCGCTACTTCGGTGTCATTGGGCATACCAGGTTAAAACTGGACGAGCTTACTACTACAATAGAAGGGAGTACCGCTGTTGTACTGAAAAAGTTTGCTAAAAATTTAACCTGTATAAGAGTGGTGAACCACCATTGAAATGTACAGACGCCTGAAACAGGATTGGTTGAATGACAAGCGTGATTTTAAAGTAGCGTTAGCAAGCCATTTGGGGTAGTCCGGTTTTGGTGGACAGTATCTAATGATCGTACGCTTCTTTCAATGTACAGATCTATCAGGCAAGTCTGGATCATGCCACGCTGCATAAGCCAAGGCTGCGTATAATTCATTCCCAATTTAATAGAAAAACGCTTGTTTTAGCAATAAAGAAACCGGAAGGATTACTGGTATGAACGACAAGGATAAGCAACTCAGGGAGTGGCTGTTACAACTGGCTCAACACAACGATCACCGGTCATTTCGTCTGCTCTTCGAATCACTCTACCCGGAACTGATGCGGTTTGCCCTGTACTATGTAAAAATTCGGGAAAGCGCCGAAGAGATTATTCAGGACGTCTTTCTCAAGATCTGGCAGATCCGCGCCACCCTCCTGACCATCCTGAATTTTCGCGCCTATCTGTTCACCACCACGCGCAACTTGTGCCTGAATTACCTTCAAAAAAAAAGCCAGTCGGTACCCATTTATTCGGATACCGCAGCCGAATCAGACCTCGCGGTCTCCGACAATGACCCCCAGCAGGCACTCGAACTGGTTGACATGCAGCACCGCATCAAAACCGCAGTGGATACGCTGCCTCCCCAATGCCGATTGATTTTTCAGTTGGTAAAAGAACAGGGTTTTTCGTACCGGGAAGTCGCTGATCTCTTGACCATTTCACCCCGTACCGTCGAAACCCAGATTGGGATTGCGCTCAAGAAAATTGCCGCTGCCCTGGGGTCTTATTGAAATTGTAGAAAAAAAACTAAAAATTTTACTGATCCGCTTACGGGGTCCGGCCTGAAAATCGGTCTTTGCTTTTGAAACCCCAAAAGCAATGCACAATTCTATCGACTGGACGCTGGTCGGCAAAATAGTTGCCAACGAAGCTACCGATGCGGAACGGCAACAGTTCGACGACTGGCTGTCGGCACATCCTGAGCAAAAACCACTCCTGGACAATCTGCGCCGGTTCTGGCTGACAGCAGACGCGAAACTGCCCAATGACCCATTGGACATGGCGCGTGCTTTCGAACGCCTTCAGCAACGTATCGAGAACGAAAAAGTGGACGAATCACCTGCGGGATCACGCTGGCGGGTGCGCCGGTGGGTTGGCTGGGCGGCAGCGGCTTCCGTGGCTATTGCGGTAGGCGTGTGGAGCTGGCTCCAGATCCAAACACCCGCTCCCCAGGCGGCTGCGCTGGTGGAGCAGATTAACCAGAAAGGAACCCGGTCACAAATTCGGCTGGCCGACGGCAGTGTGGTCTGGCTCAATGCCGACAGCCATCTCCGGTTTCCGAAAGCATTCACGGGCAACCTGCGCGAGGTAACGCTGGAAGGCGAAGCATTCTTCAAGGTTACCCCTAATCCTAAACAGCCGTTTGTGGTTCGACTTGCCACGGGTTCGGTGCGGGTACTGGGTACATCGTTTAACATTCGGGCCTACCCGGGTGACACCACCGTTGAAACGTCGGTTGTGACCGGCCGGGTGGCGTTTATTGCCAAGCCCGCAGCAACCGAACAGAAGACCGGCAGCAAGTCGGCTACGACGCAAAAGGATACGCTACTTCTGACGCCGAACACAAAAGCCATTCAGTCGTTGACGCGACATTCCGTTGCCACTGAACCCACCGTTGCGGTTAACCAGATCGCCTGGACGGAATCGAAACTCGTTTTCCGGAACACGCCAATGGGCGAGGTCGCCAAAACCCTCGAACGCTGGTATGGAACCCCCGTCACCCTCGAACGGGAGTCGTTGCGGCATTGCCCGTTGACGGGTACATTCCAAAACCAGAGCCTGCGGGAGGTAATGAACCTCATTGCCATGACCAATCGGTTTCAATATGAACTAACCCCGTCGCAGGTGACCATCAAGGGTCCCGGCTGCGACGGTCAGTGATCCGTGCCCTTGTCTTGTTCTCTAACTCTGTTTCATAATGAAAAAGCTCTTCATCTGCTGGTTACTGCTCGTATTATCAGGCCATAGCCCAATTTTATCAGCGCAGGACATCGCCAATGCCAGTGCGGTGGTATCGCCCAATGCGGTTACAGACGTTACCCTCGTGACGGTAGCGTCAGAAGGTCGAACGCTGGATTTGATCCTGCGCGACCTCGAACAGCAAACCGGGTATACGTTTGTTTACAGCAACGAGCAATTTCGGCAGCTAAAGCCATCGGTAACCGCCGTTCGCCAAACGCTTCTGACGGTACTCTCCTCGCTTCTGAAACCGCTGAACGTTGCCTATCAGATCGTTGGCACCCAGATTATCCTGTCGAACGAAGAGCGGGTGATTCGCGGCCGGGTAACCGATGCGGCCACGGGCGAAGGGTTGCCGGGCGTCAATATTACCCTCAAAAACACCAACCGGGGCACCACGACGGATGGGCAGGGAGACTACCGGATTAACCTGCCCGACGAACGCATTACGCTGGTGTTCAGCTACGTCGGATACGTACCGCAGGAAATCATTCCCGGCAACCAGACGACCCTGAATGTGCAATTGGCGGCCGATGAGCGGTTGCTCCAGGAGGTGCAGGTGGTGGCCTTCGGTGAACAGCGCACCCGCGATCTGACGGGCTCCATTTCGTCGCTCAAAGCGGCCGACATCCGGCTCAACACGGCGGTCAGCCCCGATGTAGCCTTTCAGGGCCGTACGCCCGGTGTCCAGATCACGCAGGCGGGCGGAACACCCGGCGGGGCCGTGCGAATCAACGTGCGGGGCGTGGCCTCGATCAATTCCAATTCCCAGCCGCTGATTGTGATCGACGGCGTTCCGGTGCTAACGGGGGCTTTTGGCGCCGGGGGCGTGGCCATGAACCCGTTGTCGGAGATCAACCCCGATGATATCGAGAGCATGGAAATCCTGAAAGATGCGTCGGCATCGGTGCTGTTTGGATCCAGAGCGGCCAACGGCGTCCTGCTGATTACGACAAAGAAAGGCGTAAAAGGCAAACCCAAATTCGATGTTTCCTACCAGGAAGGCGTCAATACGGCGACCAACCGCGTCGATCTGGTCGACAATGGCGCCGACCACCTGAACATTTTGAAACAGGCCGCCCGCAACAACGTACGTGCCGGGCTGAATCCACAATCTTCCAATTTGTCCAGTCTGCTGCCCACGGGCATTCTGCGCGGTTCCCTGACCCCGGCCCTCGACCCGCTGCTGGTCGACTCGACCACCCTCTACAACACCAGCACCAACTGGCTCGATCAGGTGCTGCGACAGGGACGGTTCCGACAGGCCACGCTGGGCGTAAGTGCCGGAACCAACAAACTGACGGCTTACCTCAGCGGCTCGTACCGGGGAGAAGATGGCATCGTGGTCGGGCAGTCATTTCGGCGGCTCAGCAGCCGGGCCAATCTGAAATACACGCCCACCCAATTTCTGTCGATGGGTGTCAATCTGTCGGCCAATGGCATTGAAGTCAACACGGTTCCGATCAACAACTCGTTCCGAACGGCCCTGAGCAACGCACTCCCCGCCTACCCCTTGCAACTGGCCAATGGTTCACTTTTCAACGGCATCGCCAACGGCACCAATAATACCATCAGCATTGGGACCAATCCGGTTTTTTATCGCAACAATTACAGCAATGTGGCCAATACATTCCGCAGCACCAATACCGGTTTCATCGATCTCAAACCGCTGGCCGGGCTCAGCATTCGAACGGAAGTGGGGTACGATTTTCAGCGTACCCGCAGTGCTGTTTTGCTCAACCCAACGCTGTATCCGGCGGGTATCACCGGAGCAGAACGGGGCGGAAACGGGCGCGCTGAAAATCAGGAAATCAAAAACCGGACGTTCAACATCAACAACCTGATCAGCTACACCCGTACGCTCGGCAAAGATCACCGGCTGACGGTTCTGCTGGGCAACAACCTCCAGAGCACCCGCTCCGACAACGGCACCTACATTACCGAAAACGTACCGGATGGGGCCAGCCGGGGCCTGGACACGGCCCGAACGGTGGTTTACGACAATGAGCTTTCATTCCGGTTTGTGTCGTATTTTGGCCGGGTCAATTACATCCTCCGGGACAAGTACCTGTTCGAGTTCAGTGCCCGTACCGATGGGTCGAGCCGTTTTGGGCCGGGAAACCGCTGGGCCACGTTTCCCGGTGCTTCGGTGGGCTGGGTCGTGAGCGATGAGCCCTTCCTGCGCAACTCCACCGCCCTGAATTTCCTGAAACTTCGGGCGAGCTACGGTCTAACGGGCAATGCGGAGATTGGCAATTTCTCCTGGCAGAAAGTCTTTACCTATGTCGGCTACAACGCAGCGATCTACGGCGGTGTACAGGGCGGGCAATTCACCAGCCCCGGCAACCGCGACCTGGGCTGGGAATCGACCCGCCAGCTCGACATTGGTGCCGACTTTCAACTGCTGGGCAAACGCCTGAGCGGGACCATCGACTTCTACAACAAGGTCTCCGATGGCCTCTTGCTCGACTACTCGCTGGGCCCACTGGCCGGCACGATCAGTAACGTGATGACGATCAACCTCGGGTCGGTGCGCAACCGGGGCATCGAGATCAGTCTGAGTTCGCGCAACATCGACCGGAAAAACCTGCGCTGGACCACCGATTTCAACATTGCCCGGAATGAAAACCGGGTGTTGAGTACCTATTCCGCCCCGTTTCTGAACTTTCCGTCGCAACTGATCAATGGGCCAAACATCGCCACGCCGGGCTATCCACTGGGCAACTACTACATGGTGCAGTTTGCCGGTTTCGACCCCGTAACGGGCAATGAACTGTTTTATGAACGCGACCGCTCGGTTTTTTCGAATACCGGACAAACCGTTCGAACAGGTAACCTCTGGGATGGTACGGTGAGCAATCAGGCGGGCAATAACCAGTTTATCCTCAGAAATCGCACGCCTTATCCGGTATTTTTCGGTGGGCTAACCAATACGGTGCAACTGGGCCGCTTCGATTTGAGCGCACTGCTCTATTTTCAGGTCGGCAACTGGATTTATGACCAGGGCGAACGAACACAGAGTTATCCCTTTACCGGCCAGGTGTTGCGCCAGAACATTCCCGGTATTGGCAACGTGCAGCAGATGATCGGTCAGGGCGAAAACGCGACGCTGAACCAACTGCAGTGGGCTTCCAATATGCGGGGTGTCGAGTCGACCCGGTTCCTGCACAATGGCTCGTTTGCCCGGCTGAAGAATGTTCAGGTTGGCTACAGCCTGCCCGGTGAAACCGCCCGCAAGCTGAAGCTTCGCAGCCTGCGGGTGACGCTAACCGGTCAGAACCTATTCACCATCACCAAATTCAACGGGTGGGACCCCGAGGTGTTCCGGAACGGCGGAGCCGGGCAAGCCGATGCCAACCTCTCTCCGGGCCTGACCAACAATGATTTGCCGCAGGTGAAGACGTATCTGCTGGGATTGAGCTTCGGCTTCTGACCTACCGAATAACCACAACGAACCACACCCTGCCCACAGGCACGGTTTCATTAAAATGACAACGATGAAATATCCATTTTTGATAGTCGTCCTTTTCACCCTCGCTGGTTGTGAAAGCTATCTCGACGAGGTGTCGTCCAAGCAATTGATTCAGGCTCAGAACGTCAGAACCGTTCAGGAACTGGAGATTCTGTCCACGGGTGCCTATGCGGGCATCGCCCGGAATGTGGCATTCGGCGGGAATGCGCTGATAATCGGTGAAACGTTTGGCGATCTGGTGGCCGTCAATAACACCAATTACCGCAACAGCCCCGGCCGGTCGTCACGGGTGTATACCTGGACACACCGCGAAGAAGATTACGGCTTTCAGGCCGAGTTTTTACAGTGGAGCACATTTGGCCTCACCAACGCCAACAACGTGCTGGAGATTTTGCGAACCGGGCAGATCCAAACACCCAACGAACCCGACCCCCGGCGCGACATCGCCCAGCAACGAAACCGGCTCGAAGGCGAGGCACGGTTTATCAGGGCGCTGTGTGTTTTTGAGCAAATGAGGCTGCTGGCCTACCCCTGGGGCCATACCACCGACAACAGCCATCCCGGCCCCATTGCGGCCTATAACTCCCTGTCGGATTTTGGCGACTTGACCTACCCGCGTCTGAGCGTTCGGGCCGCTTACGACTCGGTGCTGACCGATCTGCGCCTGGCCGAGCGGCTACTGCCCGAAAATTACGACCCGGCCCGTCACCTGCCCGACTACCAGCCCCGCGCCAACCGATACGCAGCCTTGGCACTGATGGCCCGCGTGTATTTTCAGCAGGACAATGTGGATAGCTGTCTGGCGGTCTGTAACCGGTTGTTGGGTACGGGAACCGGCTATCGCTTTCCGCTGGCGACGGGGAATCAGATGCTGGCCAGCGTATTCCAGCGCACCGGCATTTCGCCGACGACCAATTCGGCCAACCGCGACGAGGTCATTTTTGAACTGGTCAATGTAGCGGGCCGCAACGTGCAAACCACCAACGCGGCTCCCATCCGGACCCATTACGTACTGCAATCGCCCTATACACCGGCTCAGCTCGCCAACGTCAACACGCTCACCAGCGGGCCGAACCTGCGCATGAGCCAACGATTCAAAACCCTGGCCAACTTCGACCGGGCCCGTGACCTGCGCTACCGGACTCTGATCGACACCAGTTCGGCGGCAACCACGGCTACCGACTGGAGCAGCCCAAACCGCCTGTGGTTCAGTCGAAAATGGGGCGTTCAGGGTACCACCAACCTCGGCCCGGCGCAGGGTGTCAACACCAATGTGGTACTGTACCGATCGGCGGAATTTGTGCTGATGCGGGCCGAGATGAATGCCCGAAAAGGAAACGCAGCCGCATCGCTGGCCGATCTGAACGCCGTTCGGACCCGGGCCGGACTGGCAGCACTGACGATGGGACCTGCCAATCTGCTGACCGAAATCCGGACGGAGGTGGTGCGTGAGTTGTTTACCGAAGGTCAGCGGATTCATGACCTGAAACGCCGGCGCGAAGCCGTTGAACCCGCCGACCGCACAGCCTCGCCCAATCAGGCCGACTGCGCCATTGCCGGCTGCCAGCCGATACCCTGGAACAGCCGCTTCACGGTGTTTCTGATCCCGCAGACCGTACTGGATCGCAACCCGCTGATGGTTCAAAACGATTAAAACACGATAGCTAACCGACAACTCCGATGAAAGTACTCCTCATCATCCTATTCACGCTGGCCGCATTGTTTGCCTGTCAGGACGACGCCCTGCCTACCCTGGCTCCAGGCACGGATGCCCTCAAAACCCAACTGCGTGGCATCTGGCTGCCCACCCAGCTTCAGATCAAGTATCAGGTTGGTATTATTCCCGGACAGCGCGATACCGTCGTTACCCTCACGCCCGGTACGGCCCCGCTGCTGGTGCCAAACCGGGCCAATGTGATCATGCCGTTTACCGATACGCTCTACATCGGTACGGTAGCGACAGCCCGTGTCGACACCTTTTTTACCCGCAACCGGGGTCTCCGTCAACAGGGCAATTTCTTTTTGACAACCGGAGCGGATGAGGGCGCATCGGTGCTGCGGATTGGCCGCCCTACCTACACGCAAGGCCGATTGATTCGCTGGAATTATGACTTTATCTTCCACGGGACGGTTTTGCCCAATGCCCAGAATTTACCCGCCTATAGCTACACCAGTTACCCCAATTACCCAATCACCATTCGCGAAGTAAGCAGCAACCGGCTGGTGCTCAGTTTTCAGACAATCGGCAGCATTGGCAACCTGCCGCAGGTTGCGGTAACGCCGGCCAACCAGGGACTGAATACGACCTGGGCAGGCCGGGTGGGATTGATTACGGCGGTATTTACCAGGCAATAAACTCAAAACCCGTTGCAGGAGCTTAGGACCGGAGAAAGATTAAAAGTCCTGCTAATTTTATGGTCTTCAAAATACCGAGTCTTGCCCAAAAAGTGGACGACACTCCAGCATTCGGTGCAAACAGGACCGATTAAGTTCAAACAGCCTCATCATAATCGGAAACAATTGTTGAAAGATTTCTGAACGTCTTTGCATCAAGCTGCTGATTCGCCCGATGGTTTTTTGTAGCAAATACTCATAGCAGATACCACCTTTTGAATAGCGATCTTCACTTGCCAATAGCAATCCACTTTGCTGCCATTCTACAAATCACCATACTCGTACATAGCCCCAAATCTGAAAACCCGGTTTCTTTTATTTGTGTCTTTGTATCGCTGGGGCTATTTCAGCGGGGATATACACTGCGGGCGTTCTGACTATCTTTTTGAAGTGTTTGACCGATGGGAAAAAGCCAGTAAAACCATCGTCCATCCTGACATTGCTTCATTTATTTACCGATAAATTGTAGTATTACAGGATTACTTTTTCAGACATTAATGTTAACCCCTGAAGCTCAAGCTCGTAAGACCATCGACCGTATGCTCACCGCTGCCGGGTGGTGTCTACAGGACATGAAAACGTTGAATTTGTCGGCTGGAGCGGGTGTGGCTGTCCGGGAATACCCCACAGATTCCGGCCCGGCCGACTACCTGCTTTTCGTCGATCGAAAACCGGTGGGCGTTATCGAGGCCAAAGCAGAAGGCACCATCCTCACTCCCGTCGAGGAACAATCCAGTCGCTACGCTACCAGCCGATTAAAATGGCAGAAGGCTGGTGAACCACTCCAATTTCTTACAGACGATCAGCCAGTATAATCACAGGTGTTCAAAAACAGCATTAATCGAATCTGTTTCAAACTCCGAAAGGTAAATTTAGGTCGTTCGTTTATCTGTCAGTAGCTTAGCCGTTACAAAGCTCACCGTACATGAAAATCGTCACGATTCAGAATCAGAACATCGTCACCGGTGATTTTGGCCGCGTTAGCGGTAACTTGATCCTGCAATTGCTGCAACTCCACATCAGCAACGAACCCGGTGACAGCTACAAAGACGGTTGGCAGGATTACACCATTCCATTTACCACGAACGGTTTTGACGGCCACCTGAATTTTAAGTTTGTGGAGGAAACCGATGACCGGCTGATCTTTCGCTACCGGGGTAGAGCCTAAATTGGGTTACGCTGGCCAGAAGGCAGCCCAGGCAACCGATACACGGGTCCAGGCAAAGAACGACGGTTTCTACGAATGGCGGCACGAGGGTAAAGCCCAAATCCCCTATTACATCCCCCTGACGGACCAAAAACCGTTGGCACTGGGCTGTATCTATTCGGTCTGGAAAGGACAACCGACGTTCTCGATTGTGACGACGGCGGCCAACCCGATCATGGAATACATCCACAACACCAAAAAGCGCATGCCGCTGATGCTCAGTCACGAAGAGCAGCATCGCTGGATCGACCCGGAGCTGACCAAAGCCGAAATCAAAGAACTGATGCAACCGCTTGACGAATCGTTGATGAAAACGGAGGTGATAGAAAAATAAATTCTTTATTCGTGTGACTTTTCGGATCGTTCATCATCTCAATAGTAATGATGATGCTATTTTCGTCTACAGCTCCGTTTTTATCCAGTAGAAACGATCAACCCGCAGGTTCACGCCAGCGTACCGATCCAGCCTGGCCTGCTCCCTCAGCTCCTTAAGGAATGAGAACCCGCGATACGGTAAACGGCAAAACGGGCGGTGTTGGCCCCATTCGCCGGTTGAGCTGGCCGTTGACAACCAGAAAATACGGCCCCGCTTTCGCCATCGTGGTGTTGAACAACAGATTGTCGCCAAAACCCGTGCCGACGGTTCCCTGCAAATAATCGTTGCTGAGCGTGACCGGGAAAATCTGGTTCAAAGCGTTGCGGGAAACATAGAGCGTGTTTTGCTCCAGCCACAGCCCATCGCCCGCCGTTACCGGCGTGGATAATTGAATTTCAGCAATGCTTTTGTCGGCGATACCGATCCGGTATAATTTGCCGACCGGCGAGATGACCAGAATCAGGTACTGGCCGTCCTCAGTCATCTCGATGCCGTTGGCGTTGACGCCAGTGGGAGCGTACGGAATCTGGGCGTTGGTGAACGTCAGCCACCGCTCGATCTCGCCCGGCTGGCTGGCGGCCACACTGGTCCGGTAGACCTGCTGATTCCACGAATCGGTGAAATACACGTACTGGTCGTCCAGAATGCAGTCATTGATAAACCCGGTTGCCGAAAAAGCCGTCAAATCCCAATTTTTAAGCAGGGAGCCATCCGGATTCAGCACCTGGATTTTGTTCTGGGTTCCCCCGCAGACCCACAGGCGACCTTTGGCATCCAGTTTCAGGCCATTGCAGGTCGGGCGCCCCTGGGCGGGACCGGACGCAAACAGACTGGTATTTCCGGTCTGGACGTCAACTTTCAGAATATCGCCATTGCCAATGCTGCCGGTGTAAAAGACACCCTGGTGGGCATCGTAGGCAATGCCTTCCGGGAAAAACGTATCTCCGGGAATGGGGTAGCTTTCCAGTTTGATGGCAATGGGAGCGATGATGTGGTCATTCAGGCAGGCGCTGCAGAGTACCAAAAGCAGAAGGACCAGCGTAAAGGAGCGATTCATAGGATGTTGGGTTAGCGATCAGACAGACTATCCCGCTAACTGCCAAAAGGCGCGAACTGTTGCTGAATATTACCAGCCGGTCGGCATCAGTTCTTGGAAATGAACGATCCTGTGAAATTTCATACCGGGTTGAACGGGCTTTTTAGCCCGTTAGCCGGGTTGAAGTCCACCTGGTTGCGTTTGATGGATCCGGAACGGAGCTGCGAATAGCTTCTGCAGATACGAGAAAAGAGCGGGATTCGTGTAGCCAACTCCACACCAGCTTATATAACCATCGGGCCGGATCAGCCAGCAAGCTTCGTTCTGTGAGGAATAGGTATTCGTAAACGATCCGTCGGGGTCATGCACCCAGGTGATTTCAGGAAGAGGATTGAAACGATTCATCAGGGGGCTAATCGCAATAATCCGCAGGTCTAATCCAATCGCTTCGCCCAGTTCACGGCGTACTCGTGCAGCTAATGAATGCAGAGCATCTTGACTATCTTTTGTCGGATCTCGCAGATCGATGAGTAAAACATGCGCCGTCCCCCGGATTAAATCAAATAAACGGCATGGATAGCCGACTCCCTGTCGACGTAACCCCGGGCAATCCGGGGCCCGATCTCCGGGCCGGAACTCCGACGGCCAGTTCTCTTCTGAAAAGGGAGCAACCCAGGGGCTCGTGCGGTACGAAACCAACAACTGCGTATCCGCCAGCCGGTCGGTTTTAAAGCCAGCCTGTCCGGTGTTCATCGAGGCCCGCAGCGAGCGAGCGATTACCTTTTCACCTTCCTCCCGACGCTCAATCGTATAGCTCCCGAGCAAACTTTCCGGTGACTTTCCCTTCAAAACAAGGGCCATTTTCCAGGCCAGATTATAGGCGTCCTGAATACCCGTATTCATACCCTGACCTCCGGTTGGGGGATGGAGGTGAGCCGCATCGCCAGCGATGAATACGTTACCCACCTGATAGGAACTGGCCAGCCGCATACTAATGCAGAAAATAGACGACCAGCGTAAGTCGCTTAACCGGGCGGGTTCACCCACCAGTTGGTCCGCTTTGGCCTGCAGCAACTCCAGGTCCGGTGCCGGCCGCATGGCTTGGATTCCATGATCGGTCCCTTCGTGGAGTACGGTCGAATCGGTGGAAGCCAGCATGGAGACCCGATACCGATTGGGTTCGGGCATGGGAATGGCGACAAAAAAGTCGGGTGCTGCGTTAACGGCGGGGTAGATTGACTGGAAGGCGTACCCCCTGGGGAGTTGCCAGTCGATTTGCACATCGCCCAGCATAAATTCATAAGGCAACCTCTCTCCTTCAAAAGCAATTCCGGCAGTCCTCCGGACAAGGCTGTGCGCTCCATCGCAGCCCACCACGTAACGAAACCGGGTTTCTTCGGTTTTTCCGTCAGCCGAGATTAACCAGACCGTTACGATTTCATCGGCCTGCGTCAGGGCGGTCAGGGTAACCCCACGCTCCGGTACGATACCAAAGGACGCCAAATGCCGGGTCAGGATACGCTCGGTCTGGGGCTGTGGAATGCTGAACGAAGCCTGGGCATACGGAAACCCGCTTAAATCTTCCCGCATATCCTGGGCAGGCCCACCAGCAATAGTGACCCGCCTGCCGCTGATCCAGATTCCGGCCGCAAGGGCTTCCCGCAGGATTCCCATATCTTCCCAAACTTCGAGTGTACGGGTTGTTACGCCCAGGGCCCGGCAGGAAGACGAGGGTTGGCTAAGTGCGTCGATAATTCGACAGCGAATGCCATGGCGTGCCAGTTCAGTCGCCATCACTAAGCCCACGGGACCGGCACCCACAACAAGAACAGTATGCATTTTAAGTAGTAAAGAGAACGTGATTTACATTGACTTATAAAGAAAAAGCCGGATAGTTGGTTGCCTTAGCGGGATCGTAGAGAACGATGGCCGGATCCGTATCGGTGGCAATAATCTTGGTCACCTGGGCCGTGGCCAACGTGGAATCCGCGGTTACCGGCATTATTACTTTTCCTTCATCAAACGTTTCAAATAGGCTGACCAATGTTTGATTTCCATTAACGGCTCCTCCGAACAGGATATGTTTAGTGTTATTGGGATCGATCCAGATTCCGTATATGTAGGTATAGGGTAATGTAGGATTGTCTTCCTCCGCTTTGAAAATAAATAGGGTATGGGTCCCGGTTACTTTGCTCAAGGCCCCTTCCTGACCCACGTAAATGCGGTTGCCTGTGTACGCGGTGGTCTGAAGTTCTACTGGTCGTCTATTGCCAAAAACGCTCCGATCCACCACTTTGGTAAAATTAGTCAGTAACACCGGATCGCTGGCATCAATATCGTATCGGCCCAGCCAGGCATCATCCAACGGATTTTCACTCCCCTGAAAGAGTTGATTGGGGTTATCGGGCAAAAAAACGATGGTACTTCGGTACCCCCACCGGGAATCCGTCTCATGGTTCATTCGTTGCCAGTTGATTCCCCCATCGGTCGAAACCGCTATCATGGTGCCTCCTTCCAGATTGGCATAGATTTGATCGGGGTGAGTGGGACGCACGGCCAGACAGACATACGTTTCATACCGATTATCCAGCTCATCGTGAACCGGTGATTGGGCCGCCTTCCAGGTGGCTCCGCCATCGGTGGAGATGAACAATGACTTTTCACCGGTATTTTCGGCGGGGACAACACCGGCAAAAAGCTTGTTTTCAAGGGTTGGATGGCTGAAAATACAGGAGACCTTCCGGCCCTCAAAACCGCTTCGGGACCACTTTTTGGTCAGCAGATTGTTTTTCCATAATCCATCCGACGTGGCCACGTAAACAAACTGGTTCTGGTAGGCGGCCAGTTGAAATTCATTGGAAGCAAAGTCGGAATGGCCCTGGACCGGTACCGAAATCGATCCGTGGTCAATCAGGGTACCCTTGCCCGGGCGCGAACTCACGTCATCATGGTCTGTACAGCCTAGGCCCCCCATGAGGAGCAAACTAAACAGAACAAGTTGATGGATACGTTTCGGTACTATTTTGTTCATGGTAACACGTAATGAAAGGATGAGTCTTCGGGGTTTTTCAAGTCGTTGCCTTGCGGTTCGGGGAGAGGCAGCAGGGCATCGGAACCGACGTTATCATGCGGCAATTAGTTTGAAATGGCATCAATGACCGCTTGCGGAAACGCAAAGGCGTCCAGGTAATACGCCATCACATGCTGATACTTAGCCTCCTGGAAAAACGTCCCCGACCCGTCTGGGTACCCATTCGCCCGGCCCTGGAAGACCAACTCCCGCTCGGGGGCAATGCGCTGATACGTTTTTGCATCAATCACCAGTTTGAGTGCATCAAACGCCAACTGCTCTTTGAGCGGCAACCGAAACCCCGCCGAACCGCCCGGGTTGAACGGGGGCGCGTTTTGGTACAGCGACGGAATCTTCGCGAACATATCCTTTTGCCAGGCATGGGGAACGATGTCGTTGGCGTTGATGACCGAGTGGTAACCCTCCCCAAATTGCCCGGCCGCATAAAGCGCGAACTCCCTGTCGCCGGGGGTGGGTCCGGCAATGGGGTAAACGCTTACCTGGATAGCCGGGCTACCCATCTGTTGCTTCCACTCAATGTAGTTGAGCGCCATCAGGGGTGAGAGGGCTCCGCCCAGGCTATGGCCCGTAAAGGCGACCTCGGTAGGCTCGTCATCACTGAGCGTACTGAGAAACTGGAGGAGCGTTTTTCCCGTGACAGGGTCGGTCATGGTGTTGAGGATGGTGAAGCCCAGCGCGCTGCCCGCACTGATTTTACCCTTGTTGGGCGTCTGCCAGGCCTTCTCGTTAATGACATTGAAATCTTCTGAAAGCGCCCCTTTGCGCGAGACCGCATTGGTGCCCGCGATGGACACCACATACAGCCGCTTTCCCGTAGCCGGATCAGTACTTCGGGCCACGTACATCGTATTATCGGTGACGAAACTGTCGACTTTGCTGGTGGTGGCTTTTCTGATGCTGTTCGAAATCGCCGGTCCCCAAACGACCTGCCAGTCGGTGCCCAGATAAGCCCGGATGGCGGGGTTGTTTTGCAGGGCGTCATTGATTTTGAGCGTGTTCTGATTCAACGCCTGCTCCGACGCGGCCACCAGATCGTAGTTGACATTCGAGAGCATGCAAAGCAAGGCAATGCGTTTGTGGCCGTCGCCCAGCGAGGCACCCGCTCCGATATCCGGCAGCAACTGATGGTCGCTACAGGCTGCGAGGTTCATGACGCCCAGCAGCAACAGGGCGACCAACGGACTTTTCTTTTTCATCATGTTAATTTCCTAAGGATGCTTATGCCGCCGGGCGTTCGTTGGGGCTTGTGAGCGGTCAACCGCCAACCTCTATTGGTGAAACGGCCAGGGCACAAAGCCAAACACGATGCAGTTGATACTTTTACCCGGATCCCAGTAACTGGTTCCCTGCACGTAAATGCTGGAGAGGGCATAACCAGCATACCCGATGGAAAATAGCTTGGAATCTCCAGTTGTTTTGCCCATCATCCCAGTACTTGTGCCGTCGTTAAAGATGAACTCAAGCGTGTCAGTAGCCATTTCGTTACCAGTGGCGGGGGAGTGATACGTGTTAATATTTACCTGAGTAATCGGATTGAGGGGCGAAAGGTTGAAGGTATGTGCAGTACCCCCATTGGTGTCTCCCATCCGGGGCGTTGCTGAAGCTAAGCCGGGGCCACCGTTGCCCGGATAGCCGGCCAACTGAACCGCATCAATCCGGTCGCCCGACCAGACGGTGAGCAGAGTCGGAAGCTCGGTGGCTGGGTAGGGTAACACGAGGGGAATCACCGGGTTGTTCCCAACACCTAAGATATTGCCATGTGGGTCTGAATAGATTTCGCGGGTAAATAAGCGTTTCTGGGTTCCATCCGGATTTTTGGCTCCATTGGGCCATATTGTGCAATCATAATATCGAAAGGTATCCCGGTAATCAAGAACCAGCATACTCATCGTGCGGTCAAAGGCATTCGAGGATTTAAACGGTTCGACTTGCCACATATCCACTTTCTTATTCTCAAAAGGAGCTCTGCCTGCTGCATACGTATCATCGACGTGTTGCGTAAAATCAACGATCTTCTGTTTTAAAACCCCGGTATATAAATCCATCTCGCTATCATTCATTCCCCATGATCTCCCGTATTTTACCGCATCCCGTAATATACCCAGGAACATGGTGGCGTACTGCACATACAAAGGCAGCAGAAGCAGCTCGTAGCCATTTTCCTTTTGTGTGCAGACGTCCTCGCCTGGAAGACTGATGAGATATAAAGACATCCAAAAGGTTTTGATATCAGCACCCGTTCCGACTTGTTGATTATAAGCAATGATATCCCTACGCATACCATCTAATAAGGATTGCACCTGTTTGTAAGCATTATCAGCAAGTTCTTTATCGATTAAAGCCTTCATTTGATCTTTGATCTGGTCCCACGGACTTTCTCCTGCGACTGGCCAGATGATTTCCACCAGAGCGCTAATTAATGAACCAGCTTCGGGTATCTCGCTAAGTCCTTCAGTGACAGCTGTTCTGAATATGCCATTCCAGTCAAGGTCAAGGTCTAAGACGGGCCCCACAGGGCCTTGGGGAGTGGGAAAGTTGTGGTCTTTGATGCAGCTTTGCAGGAGACTGGGCAACAAAAAGGCACTGCCAAACCCCAGCATGGAGCGTTCCAGAAAATTTCGACGATGAATAAGTTTTTGTGAAGACATGACTAACTGGATTTGATGAGTAAAAATTATATAAAGAGAAGTTGAATGAACAGGGGTTCGAAAGAGCTTCCCCGAACCCGGCTCGGGGCACGGTTTACCGATCTTGTTTGAGGGCCACCAGCTTGAACTCGACGTCCATGCCGGGTTTGATGTACTGCCCGTTCGGGGCCGTTTCATCACTGGCGTAGGTTATACCCCACTGGGTCCGGTCGATGCTGGTTTCACCGGTTACTTCCAGCCGGTTTCCCCGCAGGTTTTGCTTCACCGGAAAGCTTACCGGCCTGGATTTTCCGAGCATGGTCAGCTCACCGGTGGTCTGATACGTGCCCGGCAGTAAGGTATCCGGCGTCAGGGAAGTAAGCCGGAAGCCAATTTCAGGGTAGACGGCCATGTCAAAAAAGTCCGCACTCTGCAGGTGGTGGATAAGTTGGTTCTTCAGCTCATCGGTGGGCAGGTTGATATTAATCAGCGATCCCAGGGGCAATCGGATCTGTCCGCCGATGATCTCGCCTGTTTCAGCGCCCAACAATTCTCCTTTGATTTGGATGGTACCGTTGTTGCCACTGCCATCTTTCAGGTACCCTTTCCATTCCATGGCCGATGCCGACTCGTCGATGGTAAAACGCTGCAGGTTGTCATTCTTCTGGCAGGCCGTCAGCAGAAGCAGGCAGGCAGTAAGCAGCGATACGAATGGAGTTATTTTCATAGTACTTCAATTTGTAGTCCGGGATGCGGTTACAAAATTGAAGCCTGGGCAGAAAAGGGGCTATAAGCCACGTTGCAGATCCTATAACTGAGGTTGCAGAGCAGGAAATATCTTAAAAGTACTTTAAAAAGTACTTTTTTGGAAGTCGGAAGGTGTGACGCCGTAGAATTCCCGGAAACATTTAGTGAAATAGGCCGGGCTATCAAAACCGGCTTTGTAAGCGGATTCTGAACTGCTAAACCCTGCTTTGAGAAAGGCCGCGGCTCTGGTCAGCCGGAAATTTCTGACCACATCACTGACGGGCATACCCGCTACGGCCCGCATTTTGCGGTGCAGTTGGGAACGGCTCATGTTCATCCGTGACGCCAACTGCTCCACGCTCACCGAAGAGTCGTCAAGGTCCTGCTCAATCTCATCATAGAATTTTGTTAAAAACGGATCCAGTTCAACGCTTTTCCTGAGCTCGGCAGACGGTGAGCTGAGCTGCTTCTGGATGTGCGCGCGCAACCGGCGCTGGCGTTCCAGCAGATTGTAGACCCGCAGGTTCAGCTCCGGGACATGAAACGGCTTGGTCAAATAATCGTCGGCTCCCGTTGTCAGTCCCTGTATGCGACTTTCAAAGGCTACTTTTGCCGTCAGCAGGATTACCGGGATATGGCTGGTTTGCTCGTGGTGTTTTACTTTTTCGCAGAATTCAAACCCGTCCATCACCGGCATCATGACATCGCTGATGATCAGGTCCGGGATCGTCTCCAACGCTACCTTGAGGCCATCCGCTCCGTTGGTTGCCCGGTCGATACTGTAGTGGGCCGGTAAGCTATCGGCAATCAAATCGGCCAGCTCGGTATTGTCTTCCAGAAGCAGAATATGAATTTCCTCGTTTTCCGGGACTGGTATAGCCGACGCTGCGTTCAGCCCCGCATTCAAAAGGCTGGTATCAACCGGGGCTGCGGGGCGGTAAGGCATGAAAATGCGGAAGGTACTGCCTTTCCCCGGCTGGCTTTCCACCTCGATATGCCCCTGCTGCATCTCAATAAGCTCTCTAACGAGCGCCAGGCCTATGCCGCTACCCTTGACGGTCTGCTTTTCGTTCTCAGGTACCTGATAGTACCGCTTGAATATATCCGCAATCTGGTCGGTGGGTATGCCAATACCGGTATCCGCAACCGAGTACAGAACATACTCGCCTGCTGCCGCTACGGTCATCGTAATGGCCCCACCGGGAGCAGTAAACTTAATCGCATTACCAATCAAATTGCCCAGAACCCGTTCCAACTTGGGGCCGTCAAACCAGAAAAGACCGTGCAGTTGATTGCTGAAATTGATTTCGATGCCTTTTTTAGCCGCTTCTTCCCGAAACAATTCGAGGACATTTACCGCAAACAGGCCAGGGTCACCTGCCGACTCGTCCAGGGACAACATCTTGGCGTCGAGTTTGGAAAAGTCCAGCAATTGATTGATCAGGGCCAATAATTGTTCAGCATTTCTTTTAATGGACAGCAGTTTACCTTCGTCTTTCGTCCCGGCGTATTTCCGGATCAACGGGGTCAGGGGCGAAAGGATCAACGTGAGCGGGGTCCGGAAGTCGTGGGTGACATTGGTGAAGAAACGTTCTTTGAGTTCCACCAGGACCCGGAGCTGCTGGGCTTCCTGCTTCTTGAGTTCAGCGGCTTTGCGTTGCTCTATGCGGGCTACCTGGAGATGCATTACATACCAACTACCACTGCCGATTAGCAGGGCATAAACCACATAAGCCCACCAGGTCCGCCACCAGGGTGGACGGACGATGATGATGAGTTTCTTTATTTCTTTGCTCCAACGTCCGGCCGTATTACTGGCGTTGACCGAAAACTCATAGCTGCCGGGGGGAATTTTTGTATAGTTCGCAAAGGATATTTGCCCCGCATTTACCCAGTCATTGTCATACCCTGACAGTTGATACCGATAACGCAAATCCTGCGGTTGATTGAACTGCAGGCCTGCGAAAAAAAAAGTAACCGAGTTCTGATCGTAGTGCAGCACAAGTTCCCGGGCGGCATTAACCGGTTTTGTAAGCAACCCGCCTGCGGATGGTGTTATGGTCTCATTATTGATTTTAAGCGCCGTTAATGCAATCGCAGGTTGGTATACATCGTCTTTTATCTTATTTGGGTCAAACACGGTCCAGCCATGCGTCCCGCCAAATGCCAGGCGACCATCCGGCAACATTAATTGATGAAACCGGTTGAACTCGTCTTCCAGCAAGCCATGCCGGGTCTGAAAAACCCTAACTTTATGCGTAATAGGGCTAAAGGTGCAGAGCCCTTTGTTGGTTCCAAACCACAAGTTGCCGTAATGGTCGGCCAGCAAGGTATAGATGGTGTTGTCCGGCAGACCGGTCTCGGTGTTGAAGCTCGCTGCTTTGAGCGTTTTTTTGTTCAGACTAATCAGCCCATTACGGCTACCGATCCAAAGCAAATCGGCCCTGGACGGATCGGGCTTCAACCCCAGTAACTGATTGGTAGGCAAGCCCCCGGGCGCCTGGGTATGCTTAAGTTGCCTGATCTGACCCGTTTTACGTTCAATGAACAGTAATCCGTCCATCTCGGTTGTGATCCAGATGCGCTCGGCATCCATCGTGATGTCCTGAGGGATAATCTGGGTACCAACCTGAAGGCCGATCTTTCCGGGTGGCACCAGCCAGTCCCACGCGGCTTTGGTTTGGTTGTAAATCAACACGTTCAGGTTATACCCGATCACAACCGGTGCGCCCTCGGGGCTGATGGTCAATCCCTTGATTCCGATGCCGCTTTCAGTCGGATTGGATACCTGGGGAAGCCGGGGAAGCTTTGAAAAGGTTTTGGCCGCCGTGTCGTACCGGACAACTTGTTCCTTCAAGCCAATCCAGAGCATCCCGCTTTGATCGTAGGCCGAGCGCAGATGATAACCCGATGCAGCAAAACGCTGGTCTTTGGGCTCCCAGGCAAACAAGCCTGACAAAGACTGCTTAAATTCCTTTTGCAGGACATCGCCGGCAAACCCGTCCCTGACCGGGAACGACGGAAAAAAGGGCGTAGTGAGGTCTACCTGGGTAATTCCGTGGGCATTGGTACCCAACCAAACCAAACCTGACCGGTCTACTAAAAACGATTGGATGGGGTCCTTGTTGAGTTCGGTCTGGCCATAAACCAACCGCAGACCCGTTTGATCGTCGTACCGGTAAACAGCAGTCCCCCGCTCGAAGTACTCGCTCCCGTCGGCTCCGGTGCGTATCCAGGTTACCCCGCGATCACCTGGCGAGGCAAAGCGGATTTTCTTCGAATACTTTTTTCGGGAAACAGAAAAAAAATACAGGAACTTTCGGTCGGCCCACATGAGCTCGCCATTCTTTCGTTGGTGCAGCCCGACTGGAAACCGAACGGCATTGCGGTAATTATGAAAATCGGGCAGTTCCGGTGATCCAAACTTTTCAACCTTACCGGATTTTCTATTCAGGCTGCTAAGGCCATATCGGGTCAGTAGCCATAAACGCTCGTCGGTGCCTTCACACAGTCCCCAAAGCGTATCACTGTCAAACCCGTGGGATTTTTTGGTGTAAATTTTGGGTATTGCGCCATATCTCATCAGCCCGGTTCCATCCATGATTCGCCAGATAGTACCCCGGGAGTCGGCAAGCCAGGCGCGACGAAGAAAGGTACTACTGGTAAAATTCGTGGGTATGGGATAGTGTTTGAACTCTTCTGAAACGGGGTCCAGCCGATCAAAGATACCCGTTTCGTGCTCGATCCAGATGCCATCATGGATCCATTTAGTCGTGATGATTAAATTGGAGGCAAGTGACGAGGAGTCTTCATTGTTATGTTGAAAAACTTTGAATGTGATCCCATCATACTGGGCGAGTCCGTTTCTTGTCCCTACCCAAACAAATCCCGCTTTATCCTGTTCCAGGCCGGACACGAACGATTGTGGAAGACCTTCTATCGTGGAAATGTTTCGAGTGGTCTGCCCGGCTACCTCTGTACCAGACAAACACAGAAAAATATACACGATAATTCGAATGGCATCGTAAACCGTTTCGATAATAGCAAGGGGTTTTATTTTTTTCCAAAAGCTGTTTGATCGTTCGAAAAAAGCCTCAAAACAGGTTGCCAATGGAGTAAGTAGCTCACCAGGAACTCTTAAGCTATAAGATCTCATAGTAGAATTCCGCCTTATCACCACAGCAAATTGCCGGGACTTCCTGGAAGAAAGGCCGCCTGGTGCGCACCGTCTGGGCTAATATACTGACAAAAAATGAAAACTGTTAGACCTTTCAAGCGTTGAACATGAGGGTTGACCCGAGCCCAATCCTGGACGATGGTTATTCTGAGGACCGGACGTTCTTTACCTTGTCCCTAAAAACTGGACAGTTAACAAGTAGAGAAATTCAGGCGATTTTGATAATTTAAACAATCAGAAAATCGCTTACGAAAAAGACGAAATTCACGGAAGCACAGATTGTTTTTTGCGCTTCGTCAGGCTGACACGGGTGTATCTGTAGCGGAGGTTTGCCGGAAAATGGGCGTAAGTGAAGCCACCTACTATAAAAGGTCAAGTGAAAGCGTGCGTAACGTCAACTTTTAATGCCTGCTCTTTGGAGTCTACCTGTTCGCTCCTGAAAAACTGCTTTTCAACGTCAGGGAAATTAAAAACGGCAATCTTTTTGATTACTACATCAGCCTGTTCTCAAACTCGGCAATACGCTCCCGAATTTCACGAAGCTCCCGGCGGGTTTTGCTTTTGTCCCGGACATCAGACCATCCCGATTCAAGCAGGTCGTAGTTGATGGCGTAGTACTTATTAGCGCGCTGAAATGTAATGCGTAGCTTCAGGGGATAGGTTCCGTTCTCTTTCTGCCTGCTGGTGTCTAGAATGACGGCAACAGTGGGTATATTTAACTTATATGCGTATCAGTGTTTGCACTCAATTTGATACACTAAATTGGTAACTTTCGGTAAACAATAAAGTAAAGACTAGTAAACTATTGAGTATAAACTCCTGATTTACTGATAGTTTTAATAACTATCAGTAAATCAAAGTAGAGAGTAGTAAAGGCTTTAACCCTGATTACGGATCAGGAGGTTTGGGGCTCGAATCCCTACAAGTGCACTGAAAGTAAAAAAATCCCTCAAAACTGATTGTTTTGAGGGATTTTTCATTGCAAATGTAACTAAAGCTTACAGGTGACGATTTTAGTCTGCGTAATTGCAGTAAAAAACAGTTGAACTTCAATAACTTTATAATAGCCGATAAATGTCCTCTTCTGAGCCAGGACCGAATCAAACCCTGAATCAGGGTACCGTAATGAGCGATGCACGGCGGGTATCAGAATAAGTCCGCATATACCTTGGGCAGGGCAGTCAGTGGTTTGATGCGAATGTCACGGTAAAACACTTCAGCCGCTTCACTTTGTAGCTGGATCTTGCCCTGCCGCATGGGAACTTCCTGCCCGTCGGGGTTACTATAGCGGGAATCTTTCAGGACCATCACCACGTGGCCATTGACCAGATGAAGGCTTTTCCCCTCGAAGCAAATCAGTTCCAGTCGGGTCCATTCTCCCGGCTGACTTTCGTGATTGGCCGACCGAAGGCAGTAGTAGTCACCGCCCCCCTTGAAGGGCGCGAACGGTTGCCTGGCGTCCGCCACCCGGTTCATAATGCCTTCGGATGGAAAAGAGCGGATATCGATGACGGAATTAGCCTGGCACCAAAAATCACCCATGTGCCCCTCCATGACTTGAAACTCCTGCGAAAGCATCCACGATCGAAAATATTCCACACCCGCTTCGCCAATGGAATGATACAGGATGCCCGAATCCCGCAATTTATTTTTTCTGGGGTCATATTTTTTCTCTCCCCATTTCATTTCAAGCACCAGGTGATAGTTTTCGTAGGCCTTTCGGGTGAACAAACACCCGTAGATCTCCCCACTGATCCGCAAGACGGGGCCACCGGGTTCATTTAAGACTGAAAATACATGGGTGTCATCTCTGTTGTAGCCAATCGGTGGAATCGGCTTGCCCGATGCATCCGTTGGTATCTTTCCATTATAATCCGGCTTATGGGCATAGCTTAGATAAGTCTCCCACTGGGTCATGTTAGTGTCCAAAAGGGAAACCCATTCGTCGGACTTACTCCGAAACGAAAACGACAAAACAAACCCCAGTAAACCGGTCAGGGAGAGGATAAGGTACTTCATGGATTTCTTCATAGGGGTAGAATACAGCTTTTCCTATGACAAAACTACGACCATGTAAAGGGAACGCGTTGTAAAAATCCATTCTTTCCTGGTAGATTTATAGCTTTCCGAAGACGTATGAAACGGTACATTCTGCATACTTCCTTTAACATCTATCATTTCGAAGCCGCGAGCTGGGTTCATGCCGTACATACCCATACGTACTTCGAGATCATTTTTATACTCAAAGGCCGGGGGATTCATAACATGAATGGCAACGCGTTTCCCTATACCCAGGGCGATGTGTTTCTGCTGGGACCACAGGATTACCATGATTTTGCCATTGAGGAAATAACCGAGTTCTGCTTTATTCGCTTCAACGAATCGATCCACAAGCACTATGGGGAGGAGAAAGACAGCAACGGACAACCGATTATAAAAGCCTTACTCACCACCTCTTCTCAGAGTCGTGGATCTATTGTCCTGGACAATCAGGAGAAGAAAAAACTGCACGCGCTGTTGATGGTATTGGAAGCCGAATATGAACGGCATCAGTCACCCCACTTTGCCATCATTCGCGACAGTCTCATGCGCAGTATACTGATGATCCTGGCCCGAAACCTGTTTGATCAAACGTCGGCCAGACCCCTGCTGAGCCATTCGGTAGAGGCCATGCTCCTGTATATCCGGCAACACATTTATCAGCCAGACAAACTACGAATTGAAAACCTGGCCGAGGCCTTCCATTATGCACCGGCCTATATCAGCCTCTTTTTCAAGAAGCAGACGGGGGAATCCCTGAAACAGTATATCATCAAGCACAAAATCAAACTCATCGAAGCCCGATTACTCTATAGCCCCTTAAGCCTGGCTCAGATTGCCTATGAATTTGGTTACACTGATGAAAGCCATTTTTGTAAACAGTTCAAAAAGTATACAGGCGTTACACCCACCACTTTACGCACAGGACGTGACAAATAAGCGTTGGGAGTGGTTTTCCTGCGTTAAACTGGCTGGCTCGGAAATGTATTAATGGTATAAGAAACAAACAAGGGCTTATTCGTCCAACTCGGAGAAGCATTATCCCCATTATCAGGTAGTTGAGAGGCCTATTATGTTCCTGGAGATTTGCAAATAATTCTCCTTTGGCGTAGTTTTAAGCTCGTCCACTACATCCTGTGATTAGTGTGGATCGACATTCGCTTACGCTAAACCTTCTTTGATGAAACCGGCCTTATTGCTGCTGACTGCCTGGCTGTATGCTTCTACGCTCTGCGCCCAGTCAGACGTTCAGAAACGCTACCAGACGAAATTGATCATGGCCGATGACGGCAGCACCATCGAGCTGGATGCGGGTTCTTTCACTTTCACCAGTAGTTTATCACTCCAGGACAAAAAGCGCATCGTCATTCGCGGTCAAGGCATCGACAAAACCGTGCTCAGCTTCAAAGGCCAGACCGACGGAGCCGAGGGCCTGCGCGTGTCGAACAGTGAAAATATCGTCATCGAGAATTTGACCGTTCAGGATACCAAAGGCGATGGCATCAAAACCATGAATGTCAAAGGCATCACCTTCCGCAACGTCAAAGTCGAGTGGACGGGGCCTCCCAAGTCGACCAATGGCGGCTACGGGCTGTATCCGGTCCAGTGCGACAAGGTGTTGATTGAGGGTTGCACCGCCATCGGGGCCTCCGATGCGGGGATCTATGTGGGGCAATCGCGCGGGATTATCGTTAAAAACAGTAAGGCTTACCACAACGTAGCCGGCATCGAAATCGAAAATTCACGCGACGCCGACGTGTTCGACAACGAAGCCTACGAGAATACGGGCGGTATCCTGGTGTTCGACCTGCCCGATCTGGTCCAAAAGCAGGGCGGGAACGTGCGCGTATTCAATAATTATGTGCACGACAACAACCTGCCGAATTTTGCTCCCGAAGGCAACATCGTTGCGACGGTCTCTGCCGGAACCGGCCTGCTCATTCTGGCGGCCAACGGGGTTGAGGTGTTTAACAACCGGTTTATCCGCAACCAAAGCACGGGTACAGGCATCATTAGCTACTTGTTTACCCAACGGCCCATTACCGACAAAGCTTACTATCCCTTCCCGACGGCTATTTCCATTCACGACAACGTTTACGAGCGAAACTCCGGCCCGGCTATTGCCCGCAATGAGCTTTTTGCGTTAATTCTAAAAACAGGGTCTGAAATCCCCCATATTCTCTACGACGGTATTGCCGATCCGGCCACGCTGGACAAAAATGGGCAGCCCCTTCCCGAGCGTCGCATTTGCATTCGTAACAACAAAAATCAAAGCCTGATCGTCCTGGATGCCGGGCAGGGCTTCAAAAACATGTCCCGCGATGCCGCCCCATTTAACTGCCAATTGCCACCACTCAAGGTTCCGTCCCTCAACGCTCGCTAACCAATGCGCACGTACCTGATTGCAGCCGGGCTTCTGACCCTGTGGCTGACACTGGTCAGTTGGCAAACGGCTACGGTACCCGAAAAGCTATCGGACTACGGCTTTTTTTCCGGCGATCTTGCCCACCAGCGGCCGGCAGCCGGGGTGGTACCCTACGCGTTGAACACGCCTTTGTTCTCGGATTACGCCGAAAAACTCCGCTTCATCCAACTTCCCCCGGGTCAGTCGGTAACGTACACTGATACAGCGGTGCTCCATTTTCCGGTCGGCACCACGCTGATCAAAACCTTTTACTATCCGCATGACTTCCGCGATCCGGCTAAAGGGCGTCGGTTGCTGGAAACGCGGTTGCTGGTTCACCAGCCGGGCGGTTGGAAAGCGCTGGTCTATGTGTGGAACCCCGAGCAGACCGACGCCGTGCTGGAAGTGGCCGGCGATACCAAAACCGTTCAGTACGTGGATGCACAAGGAACCGCCCGTCAGCACGCATACGGGATTCCCAACCTGAACCAGTGCAAAGGGTGCCACAACCGCCAGGAAGTCCTGACTCCCATCGGTCCGTCGGTGCGGCAACTCAACGGTGATCTGGCGTACGCAGGGGCAGCAAAAAAAGAAAACCAACTGCTGCACTGGCACCGTACCGGGATGCTAACGGGCATGCCCCCACTGGCCGACTGCCCCAAAACGCCCGTATGGAATCAACCGGAAACCGGTTCGCTCAACGACCGGGCGCGGGCCTGGCTCGACATCAACTGCGCCCATTGCCACAACCCGCAGGGACCGGCCATGACGTCGGGATTAAACCTGAGCGTTGGGGAAACCAACCCCACGGCATTGGGAATTTTGAAAACGCCGGTTGCCGCGGGGCGCGGGTCGGGTGGTCACGCCTTCGATATCGTACCGGGCAAACCCGCGGCATCGATTCTGATCTACCGCCTGTATTCGACTGACCCCGGCGATCGGATGCCCGAACTGGGTCGAAAAACGGTGCATACCGAAAGTCTGGAACTGCTTCGGGCCTGGATCAAAGCGATGAAGTGACCAGTATAACTTTCTCATCAAACGCCAGGCAACCGCTAACTGACGACGTCGTTGTTTACGGCAACGCAAACGCCACGTACCGATCCCCCGATTTCGTTCTGAGTTTGCCACCTCCGCAGGCAATCACCACGTATTGCTTGCCATTGACGGCGTAGGTACTCGGCGACGCATACCCGGCAGCGGGCAGTTTGGCACGCCAAAGTTCACGGCCCGTTTTTCGATCGAAAGCCCGAATCAGTTCGTCACGGGAAGAAGCGATAAAGAGCAAACCGCCCGCCGTAACCGCCGGGGCACCGTAGTTGTCGGTGCCCGTCGGGGGAATGCCCTTTGCCACCAGTTCGGGGTACTCGCCCAGCGGCACTTGCCAGCGGTGTTCGCCCGTATTCAGGTCGATCGCCGTCAGCGTACCCCAGGGTGGGCGGCTCACGGGATACCCGGCCCGGTCATACCAGCGGGTAAAACCGGTGTGGTGATAAGGCGCAGTGTTCAGGCCCGCGTTGCTGGCGACGGACGTTGTTTTGCCGAACAGAAAATCCACGATGGCCTTGCGCTCAACTTCCTTCAGGTGGGTGAAGGCCGGCATCATGCCCTGCCCTTTGGCCAGAACCTGGGCCACGGAGGTCTCGTTGCGTTTTTGGGAAATGCTGGTCAGGGCCGGATAGCTACCGTCGTGACTGCCTTCACGGTTTTGGCCATGGCAGGCGGCACAGTGGGTTTGGTAGAGTTGGCTACCAGTACGGTTAACGGTTCCGGCTGACACCGTACCGGTTTTGGTCGGAACCAGTGCCATGGTGACCGGAATTTGCTTGGCGGGAACGTACATGATGCCGGCTTCGTCCACTGCGGCCCCGCCCCACTGTGCGCCACCGTCGGTGCCGGGGAAAAACACGGTCCGGTTGGGACTCAGCGGCAGCGGAATAAACTCCTTCCCCGATTGCCAGCGCCGGAGCTGGGCCAGCACCGTGTCGCGGTCGGTGACAAAGTCATTGATGTCGCTTTCCGAAAACGATTGCCGGGTAAAGGGGGCGGGTTTGAGGGGAATCGGCTGGGTGGGCCAGGCTTTTTCCCCCGGAACGGTAGAAGCAGGCATGGGTCGTTCTTCAATCGGGAACAGCGGTTTTCCCGTGACCCGGTCGAAGACAAACAGAAACCCCTGTTTGGATAAAACCGAAACCGCATCCACCTTTTTGCCTTCATGAACGACGGTGAACAGATTGGGCGGAGCCGGAATATCACGGTCCCAGATGTCGTGGTGGATCGTCTGAAAATGCCAGCGTCGCTTGCCCGTGGCCGCGTCGAGGGCGACAAGGCTATTGCCAAACAGGTTCTGGCCGGGCCGGGTACTGCCGTATAAATCGAAGGCCGCCGTTCCCGTGGGTACATAGACGATGCCGCGCTGGCGGTCGATGGCCATGCCCATCCAGTTGTTGGCACCACCAAAGTTGAGATGGCCGTCTTTCGGCCAGGTGTCGGCCCCGTACTCGCCGGGGTGTGGAATGGTGTGGAACGTCCAGACAAGCCGCCCCGTGTGCAGGTCGTAGGCGCGCACATCACCGGGCAGGGCCGGGGCGATCTCCGACACCCGGTGTCCCATGATGAGCAGGTTTTTATAGATCACGCCCGGCGTATTGCTCACCACGTACTCGTCGGCGCCGGGGCGGTCAAGCCCTTCTTTCAAGCTGATTTTTCCGCCTTTCCCAAAACTGGCCACCGGTTTTCCCGTTCGGGCGTCGAGGGCGTAGAGCAACGAGCCGTAGGCGAAGAAAATCCGGGCCTCCCGCCCATCGGTCCAGTAGGTCACTCCCCGGCTATTCATGGCGAAAGTATCGTCGGTGAAGGCGGTTTTCCAAATCTCCCTGCCCGTGGCCGCATCGAGCGCAAAGGCCTGCGACCCGGCCGAAACACCGTACAGCACCCCGCCGACGATGAGCGGATTGCACTGGATCTGGGTATTGTTTTTGAGCGTATCGACTCCGCCCGACGCATATTCCCAGGCGACCTTCAAGCCCCCGACGTTGCCGGGATGTAGCTGCGTGAGGGGCGAAAAATGGTTACGATCGGGCCCGCCATTGTATTCGGGCCAGTCAGTGGTGGCGGTTTTTTCGGTCAGGCTGAGCAGACCAGCCATCAGGAGTAAGGCGGGGTAGGTGAAACGTTTCATGGGCAGGGTTCAAGGAAGAACAAATAAACACAAAAGGACCGAAAATTGCGGTAACCGTCCGGCTTATGTGGCTCAGGGTCACCAAAATTCTGTATTTGTCCACGAGACCCCATGGTCTGGATAAGGCAAGTTTGCAACTATTAGCACAAGCCGCTTACGGCTACTGTGGCAAACAAGAATGTAAGATCATTTTTCGTAGAATTGTGTTAGCTGGTCCAACCGCTGTTTAACAAGCGCGTTCTTCATGGGCTCGAATCGGGCCAGCTCAACGCCGTCTCTGGTAACGACCACATAAAACGGTTGATGCAATCTGGTGGTGAGGTGATAGATGGTTGCCAGTTCAGCGATGTCCTCAGACCAGGCCGCCATCGCATACAACGAAGCATAAGGCGTCTGCGCGAGCTTTCGGAAAACTTCCGGTGCCAGGCTGATCGGCACGGCTTTGCCGCTTCGGAAACGGGTTTGTTCCAGCAGCGAATCGATGTAGGGATCGACGGGCACGTTCATCGTGCGCCAAATACCTTTGGTGAACGCTGTCGGTTCAACAACGGACTGTTTTTCGGGCGCGTGCGGGGTGACCCCCATCACCACGTCGACGATGTGGGTAGCCTCGTGCAGCAGCACGTAAATGATGGCATCCAGCTTACCGCCTTCGATGCGTAGTTTGTAGGCAGCATCATCTGCCGGTTTGAAGCAGGTATTTTCTTTCCACGATGCCCATTCTGAAATGGTCTCGTCCAGTAAACCCGCCCGAAAGGTAATGTTGAACAGCTTCGGCACGCCAGCGGAATCAACCGGAGATGTCAATGCCGTGTTCGGCATGTTATCCATAAAGCTGATGCTGTGCAGATGCTGTTTCAAAATCCGCTGATGCAACGGTGGCAACAGCGCGAACGCATTCTTCACCTTGTCTTTCTGGGCAGGCGTCAGGCCATGATCGACGGGCTTCATGCCGGCTTCGCGAAACATCTTGAAAACACTTTCAGGTGCAATTCGTATTCGCTGAGACGGGTCATTTCTGTAGGTGACGTCCGACTTTTGCGCTTTGGTAAATGCGGTGAAAAACAGCATGACCAATGCCGACATTACCCATCTCAATCCCGATTTTTCGATTATCATTGGTAGAATACTTTTAAGGTTTCGCAGGAGGTTCCGTCACAAAAGTATGCGTTTTCTCGCAGCAAAGCCGGCGAAAGGAAGGTTTTGAAAGCTTACCCCTTAATCCTCAAAGAGCGGATGAATGAACCAGCAAGGTCAAGGTGATAGTGCATCACGGCAGGACTTCCATCAAAGGTGCCCGTAACTTCTACGGTGAGATCGGCCACGGTGCCGGTTTGATTGTAATCGAGCGGTTGTAACTGCATTTGATACTTCTGCGTTGCCTGCTGTATCCACTGTTTAATTTCGGTTCGGCCCACATAAGACGACCCCTCATCGGAAACGGTGGCTTCTTCGGTGAAGTGCGCAGCAAATGCCGCGCTGTCCAAATCGTTTTGTGCCTTGATAAGGCTTTCAATAGTGCCGGGAAGTTTCATAAAATTTTAGGCTTGTGTTGATTAAGCGAGTTTCGTTTCAAGAACGGTTTGATAAACGACTTTCTGCGTCCCTGCGGACTTACTTAGATCTGCCGCGATAAAAAAGGTGCCGTTGTTTTCAATTTCCGGTTTGTTTCTTGCCGTAATGATCACCGTTGCACCCGCTTTCATCAGGCGATCGGCAATCGCTTTACCGGTGCCTTTGCTGCCGCCGGTTACCAGCGCAATTTTGCCCGCCAGTTCATTTTCAAAAGTAAAGTCCATTGACCTGCTGATTTGTTTAGGGCAAATTTCGGGCGTAGGACACGGGCTGACAAGTACGGATTTACGATTCAGATAGGGATAAATTTATCCCTATTGAACCGCCCAATGCCTATGATTACCTTTGCAGGATGTACGAAAGAAAGACATTGCCCGACCTGAACTGCGGGCTCGACCTGACCGGCGAAGTACTTTACGGGAAATGGAAGATGCGGCTTTTGTGGTTTATCAACGAAGGATTTAAACGTCCCAGCGAGTTGCAGCGAAAAATTCCGGGGGCGTCCCGGCGCGTGCTGAATGTGCAGTTGAAGGAGTTGGAAGGTCACGAGCTGGTGGGAAAGGTGATTTATCCGGTTGTCCCCCCCAAAGTGGAATATTATCTGACCGATTTTGGTCAATCCCTGATTCCGGTCATCGGCGCAATCGGGCAGTGGGGTGATGCGCATGACCAGCGTTTGCGGACGCTCATTCTGAAAGAAGTTTCAAACACGGGTTCTACAAATGGGGAAAAGATCGTTGAACAGGACGGCCATTTCACAGACAATCCAGATAGAGCAACCACAGGCAGATAGTCGTGACGATCCGTCATGCCGATGGAAAACAGCCCCTAACGATTAACCAGCGGGCCAAGGGCGGGCAGTGGATACTTCTGAGGAAATTCCGGTTTGAGAAAGGCTACAAAGAGTCAATTTGCGGTTTGCCGGGGTATACCTGATGAAAGATGAGAGATGAAAGTAAACTTATTCACTTGCCAATAAATACCTAAAAATCAAAGGTTTTCACTTGTCCCTACGAGTACCCCAAATCCTCTCTCAAAACCCAAAAAAAAGCCCGCAATCTGCGGGCTCCTGCCATTTTCCACTTCCAACAACGTTCTCACTGCCAGACAAACCTCCCGGTATTTTTCAGGGTACACCTCAGATTATCCGGAATACAATTCTACCAAGCTCCTTTCGCGCATTCTGACAGCTTTTTAACAGACATTCTGTTCATTCGGATGGTTTGCCGGAAAGCCAGCAACGCCCCGGTCATCAGCGGGCGAGCGATTTGAATTTTCGGGTCAGTTCCGTCAGGGATTCTTCCACGCCCATCCGCTCCAGCGACGAAGCGCCCACAAAACCCTGCACATTCGTCCGCTCCAGCACCAGACGAACATCGTCCGGGGTGTTGATGGGGCCACCATGCGCCAGGAAAAAGATGTCAGAACGGACTTCTTTTGCGGCATCGATGATTTGCTGCGTCCGCTCCACGGCTTCATCCATGGAACAACTGGCATCCGTCACCCCGATGGAGCCGCCAACGGTGGTGCCAACGTGGGCGATAATCGCATCGGCACCCGCTTCGGCCATATGCCGGGCATCGTCGGGGGTGGCGACATAGACGATGGAAAACAAGTCCATTTTGCTCGCCAGCCGCACCATCTCGACTTCTTTCTGAAACCCCATCCCGGTTTCTTCCAGCACCCGCCGGAAGTGGCCGTCTACAATGCAGTGGGTCGGAAAATTGTTGATGCCGGAAAAGCCCATGTCCTTCACTTTCAGCAGGTGGTGCCACATCCGTCGGCGGGGGTCGGAGCCGTGCACCCCGCAAATCACCGGAATTTCTTCGACCACGGGCAAAACTTCAAACTCACCGATTTCCATAGCCACGGCGTTGGCATCGCCGTAGGCCATCAAACCGGCCGTAGAACCGTGCCCCGCCATGCGAAACCGCCCGGAATTGTAAATGATAATCAGATCGGCACCCCCTTTCTCGATGAATTTGGCACTGATACCCGTTCCGGCACCCGCGGCAATAATGGCTTTCTGGCTGTCCAGCGTAGCCTGCAAACGCGCTCTGACTTCAGCTCTCGTATAGGGGTTTCCTTTTCCCGTCCATT
The DNA here is from genome assembly GCF_051857545.1 of Larkinella fluvii. Lineage (NCBI taxonomy): Bacteria > Pseudomonadati > Bacteroidota > Cytophagia > Cytophagales > Spirosomataceae > Larkinella > Larkinella fluvii. The sequence goes on from NZ_JBPZHB010000005.1 coordinate 361,420, forward strand.
GGTTCGGCATACGATATATCTTGGTTTATTTTGGTTGTACTAATTCCAGTAAATGGGCGACCAGCACGTCGGCAAACGCCGGGTCGTTGATGTGCGCGGGCGACTCGATTAATCGCACCGCTTCGGATACATTCGTTTTGATAGCCGAAAACAGGACACGGTTTACCTCGGGTTGATAAAAAACGTGTCCGGGCGCATCGATCTGCGAAATGCCGTTCAGCGGCAAAACCACCGTGACGCCCGCCTTCGACTGATTCACTTTCCGGGCCAACAACCGGCCCAGTTGCTCGTTTTCGGCGGCATCGGTTCGCAGCAGCGTTACATTCGGAGCCCAACTATAGAGTTGGCGGTGCCGGTAATGCGCCGGAACCGTGTCCGGCTGGCTGAAATTAACCATATCCAGGCAGCCCGGTGCCACCACCTGGGGCAGGTTCATCCGGGCAGCCGCCGTTAGACGGTCCGGCCCGGCACTGCACATTCCTCCACATAAGTCATCGGCCAGTTCGGTGGTCGTTACGTCCAGAACAGCATCAAAATGACCTTCCTCGATCAGACTTTCCATGGTGCGCCCTCCCGTGCCGTTGGCGTGAAAAGCGACCACTTCATACCCGCGTTTTTCCAGCCGTTCGGTGCAGTAATTCACGCAGTCCGTGGTGTTTCCAAACATGCTGATGGCAATGCGGCCCACCGGTTTGTGGCGTAGGGCCGGAACCACCGCCCCCATCGCACAAATGGCCGCTGCGGCCTGTTCGATGAGCGGGGATAACATGCCATTCAGACCGGCCACGTCGACGACCGATGCCATTAGCGTGATGTCTTTCGTACCAACTTGCCGGGTCAAATCCTTGGCGGCCATGGTCGACAGGCAGAGTTTGGGAACGCCGAACGGAATGGGCTGCATGGCCGAGAGCGACACGAATGTGCCGCCACCACCGCCCATACCGATGGCCCCTTTCACCCATCCCAACTGAACCAGCCGCGCCACGATGGTGGCCGCTCCCAGCCCCATGACCTCGATGGCCCGACCCCGGTCCCGGCTCGTTCGCAGATCCGCCAATGACTGGTTTGCGGCTTCGGCAACGGCTTCGGAATCGTAATCAATCGGGAAATCGACGGCGGTTTCCATGACGCCGGAGTTGATGGTAATGACGGATTCACCCCGCGCCAGAATGCAAGTCCGCAAAAAGGCAAAGGCCGGGCCTTTCGTGTCAAAACACCCAATAACGACGATAGATGGTTGCATACATCCCTAAAAGAGCGATTTGTAGAAATCTAACCCTTCGCGGGCTAATTCATCAGGACTGGCGGCCAGGGGTCGCCAGATGGACGCGGCTTTGGCGAGTTCGGCGGAAGGCGCACCGAAGGTTTCAATGACGACGGCCCCCTCATAGCCAATGTCCGTTAAGGCGGCTTTGATGCCGGGCCAGTCCACATTGCCGGTGCCGGGGGTGCCACGGTCACTTTCGTTGCCCTGCACATGGCACAGCAGGTCTTTCCCGACGGCCCGGATGGCAGCCGGAATGCTTTTTTCCTCAATGTTATTGTGAAACGTATCGAGCGAGATGTTGAGAAACGGGTGGCCTAGTTCGCGCACCAGCGACAGCGCCTGTTCAGCGGTGTTCACCATGTCGGTCTCGAAGCGGTTCAACGGCTCCAGCCCAAGGATAACACCACACGTCTGAGCGACCCCGGCGGCTTCGTGCAGGTTTTCGAGGCACCAGGCCCGCTCCGCTTGTTTGCGTTCGGCCGAAACCAGGCGGGTTTTCCCCACGGCGGAATAAACCGGCCCCGTGAAAATCGGACTTTCCATCGTTTCCGCCAGGCGCAGGCAGTCTACGATGTAGGTAAGACCCATTTTGCGAATGGCGGCATCATCGCTGGAGATGTCACGGTTTGGCCCGAATGCCCCGCTCAGGGTCATTTTCAGACCCGTTTCGCGGGCCAGTTGTTTGAGCCGGACCCAGTCGATCAGGTCTTTGTCCTCAACAGCCACTTCAATTATATCGTAGCCCATATCGGCCACTTTATAGAGCAGGTCGAACGAGGAGGTCGTGAACGGGGAAACCCAGACGAAAGTGCTAACGCCAAATTGAATCATGTTGTCGGGATATAGGGATTGAAAACCGTCCGGCAGCCAGACCGATCAAGCTAAAAAGTCAGGCAAAAAGCAACGCCTTCGCCCAACTTTTTAGAGTACTTAGGATTGATTTAATACGCTGGAATGGTGACACGAACTCCTCCGTTCATGGCCGACTCGTGGGCGCAGATCCCCGCGAGAGTGTAGTTGGCGGCCAATTCGGCATCGACCGCCGAATCGCGACCTTCGACGATAGCGGCCAGAAACTCCTGTACCAAATGCGGGTGCGATCCCCCATGCCCTGCGCCCTGCAGGAACGAAACGTGGTTGGGGTCGTCGATTTTTTCGCGCTTGGTGAAGTGCTTGATGGGGTCGATCAGTAATTCGTCCGTGTCGGGTACGTTGATGCGCCGGGCATTCTCCCCTCCGTCGAAAATGACGTGTTCCTCATCCTGCAACTGTTCCCATTCAAACGACATTTTGGTGCCGTACACATCGTAGCTTTCCCGGTATTGCCGCACGACGTCGAACAGCGATCGCGTAGCCTCGGCCACAACATCGGAGTCTTTCAGCGTAAATGTGGCCGTTTCAACGGCAAAGGGCGAACCGTATCGACTGGCCAGGTCCTCGCTCAATCGCCCGGAACCGTGACAGACGACGGTTTCGGCGGTAGTGTTGTTGATGCGCAGCAGGGGCGAGATGGCGTGCGTACCATTGAGCATCGGCGGATAGCCTTTCCAGTATTCGCCCCAGCCTTCCATGCTCATATCCTGAATGTGTGACCCCCGAACGAACTGAATGCGACCGAGTTGGCCCGTTTCAGCCAGGTTCAGGCCATACAGGAATTCGCGCGTGTAGAGGGCGGTTTCCATCATCATATATACTTTGCCGCTCCGCCGTTTGGCTTCCACAATGGCCTTGCAGTCTTCTTTGGTCATTGCCATCGGAATGGTGCAGGCCGTGTGTTTGTTGGCATTGAGCGACGCCAGCGTCATCCGGGCGTGATCGGGAACGGGCGTAACAACGTGGATAGCGTCGACATCGGCGCGGCCGGGTATATCCTCAAAATGCTCGAAACAGAGGTCAGGGTCGAGGTTGTATTTGGTTCTCAAATCATCGAGGGTCTGGCGATTGCGGGTACAGATGCCCACCTTGCCGATATTGGGGTGTTGCAGGTAAATGGGAATAAACTCCTTGCCGAAACCCATACCCACGATGACAACGGTAATTTTCTGGTCACTCATAACGACTTTGATTGATTGATTATACGAACTTTATTAAAATCAGTTTACAAGCTGTTTGAGTTAACCGGGGAGAGCCCTGGAAGGGCGGTCTGTCAATACCATCAGTTAGTGGTAGCTCCAGAGGAGCGGTCTAAAAACATCTTCAGGCCGCTCCTCTGGAGCTACCACTAACTGATGGATGCTATTGACAGGACAGGCCTCCGGCCTTAGTTCAAACAGCTTCTTAGAGTTCAATAGTTACACGATTACGACCAACTAAAAACCATAAACGCTAAACCATAGGCTATTTGCGGGCCGCCCAGGCAACCGAATTCCGCAGGAGTGTCTGATACACCGGCAGGTTGTGCGACTCGGCATCGTGGCCCAATGCTAAACCGACAATGCGTGCCTTGGGGTGATTGACGACAAAAACGGAGGGATAAATCACATCGGACGTGGCGACGCTCGAACTGGCCAGCACCGAAATACCCGGCCCGGCCGGATCCGGAATAAAAAAGTAGCGCTCATCCTTCAGGTTGAATTTGGGTTCAACGCCCTTCGTAACGGGGTGTTGCGGGTCGGTCACGGTCACGTCGAAAGGGCCGTACTTATCATGTTTGCGCGTGCCGCCACTGACCAGGTTCTGGTTGTATTCCGGCCAGTCCTTCCAGTTGTACCATAGGGCCGCGTGGGCAAGCAGCAGGCCTTTGCCCGCGTTGGCGTGGTCCATAATGGCCTGACGAACCGCCGGGTTGGTGATGGGCCGGTTGTTGCTCAGATACAGCACATCGGCCTGGGGCAAAAAGGTCAGCATGGAATCGGGATCGCCCACGTAGTTGACCGTTGCGAAACCGTCGCGGCTCAACGTCTGACCATCCACGTTGCGGTACCACATCCCGAAATTATGAGATGTTCCTCCACCCACCACCAGCACCCGAATGGATTTGCCGGCTTTGGCGGTTTTGGGTGAACCGACCTTGCATTGCGTCAGCGACAGGCTTATCCCCAGTAGCAACAAAAGAAAAGAAAATGGTTTCATGGTGTTTTATTGATAAATTGAGTGACTCCTCAAGCGGTTCTGCCGGGTCGTTTCGTGGCCCCTGACGGCTTTTCTCCCGCTTAGCGGCTATTGGTTTCAGGCTCTTTTTCGACCCGCATCACTCCCCGCATGATGCTCCAGTGGCCGGGAAAGGTACAGATAAAGGGATAATCACCGGGTTTGGCTGGAGCGGTAAATTCGAGGGTGTACGACTCGCCCGGGTTGACCAGAATACTGGATGCCACCACCTCCGGCAGTTGCGGAACGTAGTGTTTCTCCACACTTTTGGGGTCCTGCGCCATCTTGTCGGCGGCTTTCCCCACCTTCTCGGCGGTGCCGGGTTTGCAGATCACCAGGTTGTGTTGCATAATGTCGGGGTTTTCGAGCGTCAGCACCACGGGTTGCCCGGCGCGAACCGTAAACTGTTTTGTGTCGTATTTCATCTGCTCTTCCACCACCTTGATGGTCAAAACCGTCGCCTTGTCGGAAATGGTTTTCTTCGGAGTAGCCGGGCGGGCTTCACCGGTTGGTTTGCGAACTTCAAGGGTGGCGTTCTGCACATTGCCCATAAAATCAAAGGAGGATTTTGTGTCGTAGGCACCGGCGTAGGCCCCCATCGAGCTTTCATCGACAAAGTCGCGCTGTACCCGAATACTACCCGTCAGCGGTTTGGTAAATAGTGAGGGAGCCTTGCCCCTGGCGGCTTCCTGCCCGTTGACGAACAACAGCATTTCGCCGTCGTTCACCAACCGGCCTTCAAATTCAAAATTGTCGGGCAGCGGTTCCGTGGTGCTGGTCGCATACACCTGCCCGTTTTGCTTCACCACCATCGTCAGGCGACGGTCTTTCACGTACAGCCCGTAACCGCCCTCCTGACCACCCTGTCCGACAATAAAGCCCTCCATCGGGCGGTTTCCTTTAGCCGCCGATCCTTTCAGAATAATCTCCTTGCCCGTCACATCGGGGGGCAGGGTGATGACCGCCCGTCGTTGCAGCGTGTACACCTCTTTGTTGATGCCCGCCAGCAACCGGCCGACCAGGGCGTTCTCTGCGCCTTTGGAGTTAGCCCTGGCCGCTTCGGTCAGAAAACCGTCGCGGTGAACAGCCGCTGCGGCAAACAAGGCGCGGCCAATCCACTCATCGCTATCGTTTTCGGGACGGAGAGCAGCCCGGTAAAGAGCGGCTCCAACGGTTTCGGAAGGAGGCAACGGCACCAGCGCCAGCATGGCCGCCAGCCTGACATTCAGGCTGGCGTCGTCCAGCAAACCCACTTTCTGGAGAATCTCCAGGGTTTGGGCCGTGGCAGGCAGCACCTCGACGGCGGCTTTACGCACACCGGCGGCCTGGTGGGTCAGGGCTTTGGAAACGGCCTGAATCGCTTCGGCGTTCGAACCCGTCAAGACGCCTAAACCGTGCAGCGTCCACAGGGCGTGAACGGCGGGGCTGTTCAGGCCGATTTCGTCTACTGCGGGATTGGCGATGATTTTATAGAGTTCCGGAAGCAGGCTGGTGTTTTTCGACTCCACAATCAGCCGCTGCCCGTTCATCCGCCAGAACATATTGTCACTTTTGAGGGCCGCAATCAGGCCAGCCGGTTCATTTTTCGACAAGGTGATGGGCTGGTACGGTTTTGCCTTTTTGTAAACGATGCGGTAAACGCGCCCAAAATTGATGTCACGAAGCGGGCTGTCGAAGGCGTTACCCTGCCCGCGCGGCTGCTCCTTGAACGGCAGTACCATCTCCGACGGTGCCTGCCGCTCCACAAAGACGTTGTGCTGAATAATGAAGTTATACCAGTCGGCTACCCACAACGCCCCATCGGGGCCAACCTCGGCGTGAACGGGCCCAACCCACTCGTCCGAGCTGGCCAGCATATTCCAACCATCGTGTTCGGCAAAACCGGCTCCTTTCGGCTCGATGATGGCGTTGTGAATCAGCCGAACGGTCGGTTCACACACAAACGCCACCCGGTTCCAATAGGATTTCGGAAAACTGCGGGCGGTGTAGAAATGGTGCCCGGCGGCCGAGGTAAAGCCCCCCACCACATCCACCTGCCGCAGATTCGGCGTCAGGGTGTGCGAATCGTAATGCCCGTCAATTTTTTGGACGGACAGCACCGATGAGCCGGGCAGGTTGCGCTGCATGTAACGGGCGGGCATCGAATAGAACGCGCTGTGGGTGTTGTTGGCAGTAGAAATAAACACGTTATTATCCTCTGTAAGCCCCAGCCCCCAGGTATTGTTGCTCGTATTGGCCAGAAAGTCAAAACCGGTTCCGTCGGGATTGACGTTATAGACGCCGGTTCTGAAATTCAGGTTTTTGCCATCACGGGTCGTGCCGGAAAAACCGGAGCCCACCACGCCCCAAATCTTGTTGTTGAAGCCGTATTGCAGGTTCGAGGGGCCAAAATGCGTGTCATTTTTGTCCCACCCGGTCATGATGTTCTCCCGCACATCCGCTTTGTCGTCGCCGTCGGTATCTTTCAGAAAAACGAAGTGCGGAGCCATCGAAACCACCACCCCACCGTTCGCAAACACCATGCTCGTGGGAATATTCAGCTTGTCGGCAAATACGGTAAACTTGTCGGCCCGCCCGTCGCCATTGGTATCTTCGCAAATTTTGATCCGGTCGTTGGCGGCTCCGTCGGTTTCCAGAAAGGTATTCGGGTAATCGACCGACTCCACAATCCAGAGCCGCCCGCGTTCGTCCCACGCCATGGCAATGGGATTCGTAATGTCGGGTTCGGCGGCAAACAACTGAATGTCGAAATCGGCCGGAACCTGCATCAGTTTTTTGGACTCGTCGGGCTTCAGCGCCACCTGCATGGCCGGAACGCGGTGCCGTTTGGTGTAGTCCGCAATGGCAATGTTGGCCGACTCATAGATGTCCACCTTTGGAATGGCCAGTTTCGCAATCTGCTTGGTTACCGGCTCCCCAAGGGCCCACAACACGCCCCGATTGACGAGTTCGCGAAAACCGGGATTGGTCCAGGTGCTGTCGTTATGGCCATAAGCGGTATAAAAAACCCGCCCTTTTCCCTGCTTCCGGACCCAGGTGTATGGCTCCTGCCGGTCTCCCTCCTGCCGGGTTGTCAGCACGGTCATGTCGGGGTTAAGCCGCTGGTGTACATAGGTTTCGTCCCACGAGGTGGTAAATGGCACCAACCCCTGCACAACCGGGTGGTTTTTGGCCACGATGGTTGTCGCTATCGCCCCCGATTTGTGCGACTTGAACTGTCCGCCGATGGTGTTGATGTACCAATCCGAATTTTTGAAACAGCCTGAGGCCGAATGCAGGGGAATGAGTCCTTTCCCCCCTTCCACAAACGCCTTCAAAGCCGCTTCCTGCGCGGGCGGCAGGCTATCGTGGTTGGCATAGATCACCAGCCCGTCGTATTTGGCCAGGTTTTCGGTGTTGAGGTCGTTGACATTAACCGTATAGGTCAGATTGACGCCTTTTTTGAAAAGGGAAATGGCGAGCCAGGGCGCATATTTTCCCGAATCGTGGTGTTTGCTCCGATGGCCCAGAAACAGCACTTCGCCCCGGCGAGCGGTTTTTTCCGCGGTGGAACGATTCTGCCCCGCCCCTGCTGTTTGTCCGGACTGGGCAGTTCTCGTGCAGCCCTGATGCAGCACGAAGGCCAGCATCAGGATAAAAATTGATACTTTCATAGATCAAGAGTTGAGCGATTAGTTGGGGGTTTCGAGCCAGACCTGCTGGGTGAAAGCCCCATTGATAGCGGCATCCCAGACTTCGACCCGCACCCAGGTGCGGTTTTTAAGATTGGTGTCGAACCGGTATGCTTTTTTGCCGAAGGGCAAGGTGTTTGTTAAGTCGATGCGTTCGCGGTAGACCTGTTTGCCGTCGCCGGAAATGATTTCGGCAAACGACAGCGGGAAGGTCCAGTTTACGTTCAGGTTGACCGTTGCTTTTCCACTGGCCGGTAAGGTCAGCGTTTCGCCGGCCCCTTTGCCATTGACCGTAAAAGCGGGCAACATGACTTCCCCCGTGGTCACGAAAAACTTCCCCTGCTTCATGACGTCCAGAACCGGTTGCCAGCCCGCGCTGTAGTCGGGCAGTTTGTCCATCTGCATATAATTGACGTTCAGGTGGGCGTAGGTTTCATTTTCGGGTTCCATCGTAAAAATGTCCGATTCCGCGATGGCGTGTTTTTTGTGACCCCAGTTCGAGTAATCGTCCAGCAAATCCAGCACCCGGCGACTCAGTCTCGGTTCCGATAAATCAGCGGGAATGTTTTTCCAGGCCGCTCCGAAGAAATGATCAGACTTGAAAAAGGCTTCTTCCTTGTATTTGTCCGGATACCCCGTCGAGCCTTTGGTGCGGGCGTGGGCCGTCCAGGCCAGGCCATTTTCAGCTTCCAGCAGCTTCAGCATATCGTGCTTGTCGGCAATGCGGTAAACCTTTCCGTATTTGGGGTCTTCGGTAACAAAAGGCATGTCGGGCTTTCGCGACATAATCCAGTACACATCCTTCGGAAAAAAAGACAGCCAGTGTCCCCCGAAAAAATTATTGGGCTCTTCGCCGGGCAGTAACAGAAATTCCTTGTCCGACAGTCGTTTGCATTGTTCATGCAGTGCTTTCAGTTCCCGTAGCCGCAGGCTGTCTGGGCCTTTGGGGTGGCCGGGGCCGTGAAATTCCGCCAGGTGAACAATATCAACTCCGTGGTCCTTGAACACCTTCACGAAGTTGGGGTTTTCCGGAATGGGCTTACCCGCCAGCACCACCTTCATCGTAAATTCATTGTGGAAGTGGCTCGACATCGTTTTGTAGCCCGGCACCACCGGGTACTTATCGTTGTGTGTGAACCGCTTCACTTCGGCCAGCGTTTCAGCGGGTTTGTCGGTGCTGAGCAGGCAGAAAAAGTTGAGCCGTTGCTGGGTGCCGGGGGGCGCGTTCACCCAGGGAACCCACCGCCGGTCGCCCATCAAATCCTGCCGGATGCCGATGCCAAATTCCGGAACCAGACTCCGGTACCCGGTGCCATACCACGTAAAATCGAGGTTGTAGGCTTCGTCCAGCGGGTAAAAATATTGGTGGGGAGCCGGAAAAACCGCCAGCGTTCCGTTGGGGCCACTGCCCATGATGGTCCGGTATTTAACGGCCTGGGCCTTATTTGGAACGGACAGGTCGACCGGCATTTCCTGCATCCGGTTCTCCGTGTCCGACCAGGCCAGTGACGTCCAGCCGCTGCCGGTTTTGCTCACCAGACCCGCATCGTAGAGAATGGCGGTCGAGTCGACCTGCGTCGCCATCACAGCCGCTATGTTGAACAGCGGACTGCCCTGATACACGGTAATTTCGATGGCGCCTTTGAACGATGCGGCTGCGACTTCGCCAATCCGCAGCACGGTCCGGGAGCCAATGGTGCTGACGCTGGCCGACCGTTTCGCCAGCTCAACGGTGTAGGCTTTGTGCGGCAACCGGTTGGTTTTATCGAAAAAAATGTTCCAGCCGTTCTGTGAGACCAAATCCCGCTTGCCCACCGTGAGCACGAATGCCGGGTTCAGGTCGGTGGCTATTTCACTAAACTTCCCGACCTTCGAAAGTTGAATGTGGCTGAAAAGTGGTTTATCCGCGGCCAGGTTAATCACCAGCCGCCCTTTCTCTTTACCCACAGCAGGCCAGGTCACCACCAGGTCATTCCCCTGCTGTGAAACCGTTGTGGGGCCACTTTTGGTAAATTTCGACAAATCGACCGGAACCTGAGCGCGGGCCACTGCGCCCAGAAAGGCAAACAGGAAAAGAAAGTATTTCATTGAATCGAGGCTAAGTACTCAGTTAAAAATAGTTTATAGTTTACGGTTTATAGTTTCTGAGTCAACTCATCAACATAGTCCCGGTTCGTTTAAACCATAAGCTAAAAACGATTAACGATTTACTCTGTATACGTTGTTGGTGACTATCAAAACACTAAGCACAAAGGTTCACAACCAAAACCGGCGATTCCGAACCTTTGCTGCTTAGTAGGCATTACCAACCAACCTATTACAAAGTAATTTTCTGTACCGGCGTATAGATCATGTCTTCTACACCCGTAATTTTCAAGCCAATGCGGGCAAACACATACCCTTGTGACGGAACCAGCGCGGGCAGTTCGCCCGTGGTCAGGCTCACATTGGCCAGATCCTTGATGTCGGCTCCGGCCAGGTCGGCTTTGTTGAGGCTATTGCCCGCATCGACAAACTGGGTTTTGTTGACGTACAACGAAACCCGCTCGACGGTCTTTCCATTGGCCGCATCGGTAATCACTTTTTCGAGGGAAACAGTACCGGTTATTTTCCGGGCATTGTTCGAAATTTTCGGGTTTCGAAGCATGTAATAAGGCACCACTTCGATGTCCATCGCTTGGCTGCCCTGAATCTTGATGTCCAGACTATCCGGGGTATTAGCGGCTGTTCGTTTCCAGAGAAAAGGCCCCTGTCCGTTGGGGACAATCAGTTTGTAGTCGCCGTCGAAAAGCAGCGACGAGAAGGTGCCGTCCTGCTTGATCGGTATCCGGATCGAACTGCGGTTGTTATACGCTTTCTGCCAGAGTTCCAGAAAAACCGGAAAATCGGAGTTGTTGGCCACCGCAACGTTGGCGCTTTGGATCAGCAGGGGTTCACCCTTGTACACAATTCGCCCTTCGAACGTGGATTTGGGTGGTTCGAAATTGTCTAGTTCGCACCCGGTCAGACCGACCAGAAGCAGAAGGACGAGGTAAATGAGGGAGATTTTCATGGCTTTAAGTAGGTCGCGGAGCGGAGCGAAATACCAGGCGGTATTTCGCTCGTTCGCCCATTCGCTTATTGGTTAGGGTTACGGACAATCGTAGGGTTATTATTGATAATGGCATCCGTGATCCGCGAGTAGTAGTTGCCCAATCGGAAAACGTGGCTTTGCGTTACCCGGCCCGACAGCACCTTCCGGAACACCCATTTATTGTGGTTGGCCCCACCGGGATTATACACCTTGTACGGCCAGAGGCTGTAGACCCGCGTGCTGGGTTCGGTGGCCTTGCCGGGCTGGGTAGTCAGGTCGGAGTTGCTGCCGTCCCAGACGACATGGGCAAGGCGCCACCGCTTCATATCCCAAAGGAGGTGGTTTTCGTAGGCCAGCTCCACTTTGCGCTCGTGAACGATCCGGTCGAACGTGACTTCGCCCGGGGTAAGTGCCTTGGTTAAACCGGCCCGGTCGCGCACCTGTTTCAGATAACCGGCGGCCACTGCATTCTGCCCCAGTTCGAAAGCGGCTTCGGCCGCATTGAGGAGCACTTCGGCGTAGCGATACCGCACGTTCCAGACCTCGCTCTGTGTTCCAATCTGGCCCGAACCCGTTACGGGATCGTTGTATTTCCGCATGTAAAAACCGCCCTGCGCCGAGCCATCGTAGCCGTCGATGGGTCCTGACAAACCCACCACCTGCACCGAAACCCCATTGACCGGCTTAAGCTGGCCCAATTGGTCGCCCGACAGAATGCTGCCATTGGCTAACACCAGCCCGGCGAAGATGTCGATAGGCCGGTTTTTGAAGATGGCCCCCGGCACCAGCACCGTTCCCTGCAAACGCGGGTCACGGTCGGCGAAAAGGTCTTCGGGCTTATCATAATAAATGTAGTCGTTTGGGTTGCCCTTATTGATGGCCAAAGGCGCAAACGAGTTATCTAATTTTTCGAACGACTGCACCAGGTTGAGCGAAGGGTTCAGACGTCCCCCGCGTTCGCCTTCTTCGGTGATGGCGCGGGGCTGATTGTCGAGCGCAAAGCTGTGAATCTTACCACTTTGCAGCTTATAATCTTCGACGAAAATGACCTCCGGGTTATTGGCCTTGTCCAGAAAAATATTGGCAAAATTGGTGGAGAGGTCAGGTGCTTTCTGATAGAGTGAATACTGCCCGGAGGTAATCAACTCCTGAGCCGAAGCCAGGGCGGTTTGGAAATAGGCATTTGCTTTGGTAGCCGGAATGCCCACTTCGCCGTTCGGCAGCGAAACCGTTGGCGTATTGACCCCGTATTTAGCGATGGAACCGGCGTAGAGCGCAGCCCGGACTTTCGAAGCCAGAGCCAGCCCGTAGGTAGCGCGGGATTTTTCATTGGGGGTTTTCGGCAGAATCGATTTGATAGCCTCAAACTCGCTGATCACGAAATCATATACCTCCGATTCTTTGGCGCGGGGTTTACGGAGGTAACTCGCATCTCCGCTGTAATCGTAGGTCAGCGACTCGGTAACCAACGGCACACCACCCATCCGTTTCACTAACTCAAAATACGCATTGGCCCGCAGAAACCGGCCTTCGGCTGCGAACCGGGCCTTGTCGGCCGCACTCAGCCGGGTAGCTGCGTTGACCCGCTCGATGAACAGGTTAATTTCCCGGATATAGCCATAGTCCCACAGGCTCCAGTCGTCGTAGCTGTATTCCCGGTTTTGGTGCCGTCCGTAGTCGCCCGAGGCAAAAGCCTCATCGAAGCTGGCCATGATTCCAAAATTAGCGGGTTCGACCAGGTCGGGAATGCGGTTATACAGATCCGTTGCCGCCGACAACACCAGCCGGGGGTCACTATAGACCTCGTCGACCAGCAGAATGTTGGTGGACTTAATATTCAGGAATTCAGCATCATCCTTGCAGCTCGTCGTTAACGCAAAGAGCGCGACGAGTGATAAAATAGTTTTCTTCATGGCGGGGTCGGTTTAGAAGCTCAGGTTCACTCCAAAATTGAACAGTTTGGTTTGCGGGTATTGTAGCCCGTTTTCGTCCTGCACTTCAGGGTCGATGCCGTAAGGGTGGGTGTTGTCGATGGAGAACAGGTTGTAGGTGTTCACAAACAGACGGGCCTTCTGGATCTTCACTTTCTGGGTCAGCAGCGCCGGCAGGGTATAGCCCAGTTCCATCGTCCGGTTGCGGAGGTAACTGATATTCAGGAGCCACCAGGTCGAATTTTTATTGATGTTGCTGTGTCCGGTATCATTGTAGCGAAGGGGAATTTCGGAACCGGCAATCCACGGACTATCCGGGTTGAGCGGATCGGCCCGGCGCCAGCGGTCATCGAACAGCAGGCGCGGCACATTCCCGGTGTTCTGGTAGGCGTTGCGCTGCTCAAACTGCCGGTTGATGGCCATCATCGTGCCGCCGGAGAAATCCATTGCAAAATCAAAGCCTTTGTATTGCAGGGTGAAGTTCAATCCACCCGACAGAATCGGCGTGTTGTTGATACCGTAGCCAATGGGCCGTTCGTCGCGGCTGTTAATGACGCCATCGTTGTTCTGGTCGCGGTAAATCAAATCGCCCGGAATCATGGTCCGGTTGCCCTGTCCGTCGTTGTTGACCACGTAGTTGTTGATCTCTTCCTGCGACTGAAACTGACCGACGGCTTCATATCCCCAGAAAATATTGCTCCAGCGGTTTTCCAGCGATTCGCGGTATTCGAGCAGCGAGTTGCCGTAGCGCGGATTGTAGGGACTCAGGAACCGGTTTCGGGCGTAGGAAATGTTGGCACCGATGGTGAACCGGACGCCCCGGATGTCGCCATTATACACCAGCGAGGCTTCGCCACCAACCACGGCATCGCGCTCCAGGTTCTCCTGCGGCAGGGCGTAGCCCAGTTCGCTGGGCACAAACACGTCGCTCTTCACGGCAGGCAACCCGTCGCGTACCCGTCGGAAATAATCGAGCGTACCTGTGATTTTGTTGTTCAGCAGCGAGAAATCCACCCCAATGTCGGTCACTTTGGCCTTCAGCCACGAAATCCGGTCGAAGGCAATCCCCCGGTCGCGGGCCGCAACGGTTGTTGTTCCCGACATGATGCCCACGCCGGTGTTGTAGTTGTAGCCGGGATTGTAGGCAAAGGCGTCAAGGTCAGCGTTATTGGGCCGGACGTTATCATCACCCAGCATCCCGTAGGACGCTCTCAGTTTGAGGTCATTCAGGAAGGCCCCGTCGTTGGTCCATTCCTTAAAGAAGGGTTCCTCGGTAATTCGCCAGGCCATAGAAACCGATGGGAAGGTACCCCAGCGTTTGGTGGGGGAGAATTTCCAGGAAGCATCGCGCCGGGCGGCCACTTCCACGAAGTATTTGTCGGCATATCCATAATTCACCCGACCGATGTAACCGACTCTGGCCTGCGTGAAATCGGCATCATTGTAGGCAACAATGTCGGCAAACTGCATCACGGGCAGCGAATTGGTTTTAGGCACGGTACGAGCCTCCACGTTCCGTTCGCGCTTCTTGAGCCGCTCGGTCAGGGCAATGGCGTTGATGGAGTGCTTGCCAAAGGTGTTGGTATACAGAAGTTGCAACTGCCCGATATTTTCGTCAATCTTGTTTACCACCCGCTGCCGGTACGGATTCTGGCTGCCACCCGTCCGGTTATATTGTTGGGTGCTTGGATTGTAGGTGTAGGTGTCGTAGGTATACTCAAATACCTCGCGTTGTGAATCCCGGAACATGTACGAATACAATCCCTTGACGGACAAGCCTTTGATGGGTGTCTGGTATTCGACCGTTGCCTGGGGGGTTATCGACGAATAGACCTCCTTGAGAAAACCCGACCGCGCGTAGTTGAGGTAGCCCCAGTTGGAGGCCGGATTGCTGATCGTATTGATGTAATCGGGGTTATCGTTGGCATAAGGGCGTTCGCCGGGACGGTTCCGGAGAATGGCAAACTTGGGTGCCACATAATCGTCGCCACCCGGCACCCCCGGATTTTCGCGGGTTTCCTGCCGCCCGGCAATCGTCAGTCCGACTTTAATCCGGTCCGTAACCCGGACGTCGATGTTCGACTGAATATTGGAACGGTTGAATATGAACTCGCGGCCCATCACCGAATTCTGGTCCAGGCGGGTAGCGGAGATGTAATAATTAATCCGGTCCGAGCCGCCACTGGCACTCAGGTTGATGTTCGACTGGGGCGAGTTGGGCTGAATAATGAAATCATACCAGTCGAAGCTCTGGTAACCGTATTCGGTGCCGGCTTTATACTTGTCCAATTCAGCCTGGGTGATGGCCGTGGTGCCGTTGCGGTTTACTTCGGCTTCGGCTTTGCCCAGGTTCCATTCATAGGCGTTCACAACCGTCGGAAAACGGGTCCAGTTCTGAAAACCATAGTAAGCATCCAGGTTGATGGTGCTTTTCTGCCCAACGACCCCGCGCTTGGTCGTCACGATAATCACGCCATTGGCCGCCCGTGAGCCGTAGATAGAAGCGGAGGCATCTTTCAGAACGGTAATGGTTTCGACGTCGTTCGGCGAGAGGTTGTCGAACTGGGTCTTGTCTTTCGGCACCCCGTCGATGATGAACAGGGGATTGCCACCCATGTTCCGAATTTGAATATTGGCAGCGGCACCCGGCCGGCCATCGGCCTGACGGAACTGTACGCCCGGAATCTTACCGGCCAGCGTTCCGGTTACGGTAGCCGCATGAACCCGCCCCACATCGCGCGACGTCACGGACGAGATGGCTCCCGTTATCGATTCTTTTTTCTGGGTACCATACCCCACGACAACAACCTCCTGCAATCCTTTGGAATCAGGGTCGATGGTTACGTTCAGCGTGGACTGATTCCCGATGGGTACTTCTTTGGACAGGTAACCAATAAACGAGACGACCAGCGTGCCGCTCGTCTGGTCGGCCGGAATCGGGAGGCTATACATACCCTCGGCGTTGGCGGAAGTACCGGTTGTGGTTCCTTTCAGCAGAACGGTAGCTCCCGGCAGCACCTCCCCTTTGTCACCCGTAATCTTTCCTGTCAGGGTACGTTGCTGCGCCAGCGCAGGAATCCCGATCAGAAGAAGCAGCAAGAACCCAGGCAGGCAAATTGCCTTCATGATGGAAATGTTCTTCATAGAAATGAATTTAATTAGAGGATTTTGTGAGGAATAGGCATCTCCTTTGTAATCTGGCATAATTCAAAGGAATGATTTTGCAATTATAAGAAGTAGAGAACGGCGTCGTCTTTACTTTTGATCAATTAACCAGGACAGTTGTTCAATTTTTGCCTGTTAATATCCTATTCTGAAGAATTGTGCGAATCACAATACATCTAGCTGAATTTATGGCGACGCAAAAAAGAGGCTATTTCCTGCTGCCTACCATTAAATTCACCAGTCTGATTTTCAGCCTATTAACCCTATTCTCTCCGAAGAGCACGGCCCAAAAATTTTATTTTAACGCACTTACATCCAAGCAGGGCTTGTCGCACAATAGTGTATTTAGCATTACCCAGGACCACAAAGGCTTTATTTGGTTCGGTACGCGGGGTGGCGTTAGCCGTTACGATAGCCAACAGATAAAAAATTATCCGCTGAATGCCTTTAACCCCTACACTGAATCTACCCGTGTCAGATGCCTGTATGCGGTTGGGGATGAACTATGGGTGGGAACCGCCGGTGGTCTGTTTAACTATCTTTTCGATAAAGATGAGTTTGTACCGGTGTCGCTGGGGAAAAGTCCGGTCAATATTTCTGTCATTCAGCGGGTATCATCGGGCGAACTGTGGGTTGGCTGCCGGGACGGGCTGTATATTCTGTCAAAAAATGGGTCAGTCCGTCGCATTCTGCCGTCACAGAACGTCCATGCAATTCATGAATACCGGAAAGGTTCTTTTCTGATTTTGCAAAACAACACGCCCTGTGTCATCAACGGGGCCGGTGAAACCATTGTCTCCCTGGCAATCGAAGGCGGAAACCCTAAAAAAGCATTTACGTTCCGCGATCACAAACTTTTTAAAGACCGGCGGGGGGCTATCTGGCTCAATACAGAAACCAATCTGTTGCAGTTGGATGAAAAGACGATGACGTTCAGGCCAATGGATTGGTTTGTTCGGCTGGTCAAAGACCGGGTGAGGGTCATGCGCACGGTTTCTGAAGACCAGGCCGGCAATGTCTGGATTGGTGGCGAATCGGGCGTAATGATGATCGACAGTCAGCGTCGGATGGTGCAGGGATATGATAAATCATTTACAGCCTCGCCTTACGGGCTAACCGACCGGGCGGTTTATTCAAGCTTCGTCAGCCGGGACGGAATGGTTTGGCTGGGTACATATTTTGGGGGTGTCAATTATACCAAGCCCGTCGGAATTTCATTCGAACATCTGTTTCCGGCCACCGACGGGCAAACCATTGCGGGGAAGGCCATTAGCCAGCTAGCCATCGACGGGCAGGAACGGCTTTGGATCGGAACCGAAGACGGAGGCATCAGCATTCAGGATCGGGCAACCGGCCGCTACACCTACCACAACCAGGATAATGGACTGAGTGACAACAATGTACACGCAATTTCGATTGACAAGTCGGGGGCGGCCTGGGTGGGGACATTTTTGGGAGGGCTAAACCGTATCGACCCGGTATCGGGAAAAAAGCGCGTGTTTCTCCACAATGCGGACGACTCTACCTCGCTGGCCAGCAATTTTGTCAATTCCCTGTTTCACGACAAAACCGGCCGTCTTTGGGTAGGTACGACGAAGGGAGTCAATATTTTTGATGAGAAAACGGGCACCTTTCGGCTGTTTAAACCCAATGCGTTAGGTACTCCGTTTATCATTGATATCATGGGCGATGCGTCGGGCCGGATTTGGTTTGCTACCGAAAACTCGGGAGTGTACCAATATGAACCCGTCCTTGACCAATTAACCCATTTCCACGCTGGCAATACGCCCGTTTTGCGGGGCAATCAGATCATCAGTATTTACGAAGACGCAAACCATAATATGTGGTTTGGCAGCCTGAATGCGGGGGTTTATCAATGGAATTACCGACAGAAAAAGTTTGTTCCCCACCCGGTACAAGCGCAGTTGTTAAACCAGACCGTCTATGAAACGCTGGAGGATAACCACGGCACTTTCTGGTTTTCGACCAACAACGGTTTGCTGTCCTACAAGCCGGACCAGCAAACGCATCGTCTTTTCGACGGCAGCAACGGGCTTCAGGCCACGCAGTTCAATTTTAAATCGGCCTTAAAAGACCGGCAGGGTTATCTGTATTTCGGTAGCGTGGACGGCCTTTGCTATTTCAATCCCGACAACATTACGAAACGCGTTTTTGACCCGCCGGTTTATTTCACGGACCTAAAACTATTCAATAAAGAAGTGCGGGCCGATGGCGAAATGATGCTCACCAAACGCCTTGACGAAACCAGCGAACTCGTCTTTAATTACGCACAAAATGTAATTACGCTGGATTTTGTAGCTATCAATTATTTCTCCAAACGAACGAATTATTACACCTATTACCTCGAAGGCTTTGAAGAAACCTGGGGGCCGAAAACCACCGTAAACTCGCAGACCTATACCAATCTTTCTCCCGGTCAATACACGTTCCATGTCCGGTCCTTTCAATCGAACGGCGATTTGTCGCCAACCGAACGGACACTCCGGCTGATTGTGAAACCGCCCTTCTGGCGTACCACCTATGCCTATTTGCTCTACGCGCTGTTTGGCATTGGTTTATTGGTGGTCTACCGGCGAATCATCACGTACCTGAACCGCCAGAAAATGGCCGTGCAGGTGGAGCGGGTCGAAAGGGAAAAAAGCCGGGAATTAAACCAGCAGAAGCTGAACTTCTTCACGTTTCTTTCGAACGAGTTCAAGACCCCCATTACGCTGATTATTGCGGAGATTGACGAACTGATTCAAAATAATCAGGCTTGGCGGGCCGATTCGGCCACGAATTACAGCGTGATCAAGAAAAACGCCCGCCGGTTGCAGGCGCTGATCGACCAGATTACGGAACTCCGGAAAACGGGCCACGAAATTCAGAAAATTCACCGCACCGACGCCGATGTTATCGCTTTTATCAAAGAAACCCTGAAAGGATTCGACCCGTTGCTGCGGGCAAGGCAGATTCAGAAGCGGCTCACCTTTTCGCCCCCCTATCTGATGGCCTCCTTCGATGCCGGAAAGCTGGAAATGATCATTGGCAATGTGTTCTTTTACCTGATCGACCAGTTGACCGAAGGGGACGAACTGAACTTCGACGTTGAGGTTGTGAATACGACGGAATGTGAACCGGCCGAATTGCGGTTAACCTTCACCTTCGAGGGGCAACCGGAACTTTTGACCAGTATTGAAACCAGCTATCAATATGCCGGAAACTCTGAAGAGATTTTTGGGCAGGACAACTCCCTCAACATCGGTATCCTCCTGGCCTTCAGCCTGCTCAAATTACAGGCCGGCCGGGTGTCTGTTTTCGACGCCAACAATCGAAGCCGACTTTCGCTCCAGATTCCGATTCAGAAAACACCCGTCAGCAAAATCACCCCGGGTGCTAAACTCCAGCATTCCATCAGCCAGCATATTGTGGACTCACCGGAGGTAAGTCTGCTGCCGGATGGGGAGTGGCTGAGCCCTCCGGCCGATGAATCCTTACGGAGCGATAAACCCAATCTGCTGATTATCGAACGCTCGAAGGAGCTGGCTCAGTTTCTGAAACGCCATTATGGTGAAATCTACCGCATTAGTGTGGCAAACACCTTCAACGAAGCCTTGAAGAAAGCCGAAACGATGCTGCCTGAAATTATTCTGTGCGATAGCGATATACACGATAAAGAACACCGGAGCGTATGCCTGGTGCTAAAAAGAAACCCTCAGACTCAGCACATTCCGGTTATTCTGTTACTGGACGATGAAGATGACAAAAAAATCATCGAGGGGCTGAACAATGGTGCAGATGGATACATCGGCAAACCGTTTAGTCTGAAAGAACTGGATTTGATCATTGGCAATCAATTGAATACCGTTTCGTTGCTGAAAACTAAATTAACAGACAGCCTGGCTGGTTCCTTACGGGGTGCCCTGCCCCGGCGAAACAAAGACCAGGAATTTGTGCTGAAGTTTGCCGCCCTGGTGAACCAACAGTATAAAAATAAAGAGGTAACCGCCGATGAACTGGCCAGGCAGATGAATTGCAGCCGGTCGCAGCTTCATACAAAACTGAAAACCCTCACCGGCCTGAGCACCAAAGAATACCTGAACGACTATCGCCTGGGGCTGGCCCGGCAGTTGCTCGAAGGTGGTATGAGCGTGAACGAAGCGGCCTTCGAGGTTGGCTTTAACGACCCCAATTATTTTGGTCGGGCCTTTAAAAATAAATTTGGGATTATCCCCAGTAAAATCTGCTGATCAATGGGTATGACTTCCGTTTGTACCCTTACACCCCTCCCCAATTTTGTGCCGACCGTTTTTTAAACAACGACGGTATTTCAGTCGCGAGTGTCAGGTGACGCCGAACCATTCAGGATCGTGACCAGCCGCAACAACTCCTCGCTAATGGGTTTGGAACGGGAAACAGCCTCCTGCAAATCACTGTAAACCAATCCATTATTAACCACGCCCACCATCACATTCTTTTTACCTTTCAACAAGCCTTCTACCGCTCCCAGCCCCAACCGGCTCGCCAGAATCCGATCACCGGCACTCGGCGCCCCTCCCCGCTGGATGTGTCCCAGGGTTGTTACCCGCAAATCCAATTCAATACCGGGCTGTTTCCTGATTTGTTCGGCGACCACCGTTGCCGTCCCTCTTCCCTCCCCTTCGGCCAGCACCAGGATGGCCGACGATTGTGAACCATTCCGGCCCTGCTGGAGTCCTGCAATGAGTTCTGCAACCGATACGCCGGTTTCCGGAAGCAGCACCCGCTCGGCGCCCCCCGCAATGCCCGACTGAATGGCAATGTAGCCCGAATCGCGGCCCATGACCTCAATCAGAAAGATGCGCTCGTGCGAATCCGCCGTGTCACGAATTTTGTCGATAGCCTCCACGGCGGTGTTCACGGCGGTATCGTAGCCAATGGTATAATCCGTGCCAAACAGGTCATTATCGATGGTTCCGGGCACGCCAATGACGGGAAACGAAAACTCGTCGACGAATTGCAAAGCTCCTTTGAAGGTGCCATTTCCACCAATGACGATCAGGCCATCGACCGCCAGACTCGTGAGGTAATCGTACGCTTTTTTCCGGCCTTCAACCGTCCTGAATTCAGGACTACGGGCCGATTTGAGGATGGTTCCACCACGTTGAATGATGTTGCTGACGGTCGATGAAGTCAGTGGAATACCATCCCCGAGAATCAATCCGCTGTAGCCCCGGCGGATGCCAATCACTTCAATGCCATGGTAGGCGGCTCCCCGGACCACCGCCCGGATGCAGGCATTCATCCCGGGCGCATCCCCGCCTGATGTTAAAACTGCCACACGTTTCATCATAACTCTTACTTTAAATGAATCTTGCCGGGATCATTCCCGAAACCATTCCCTTGATTTTCAAGCCGTTCAGGCATAGGCCCGCGTGGCCAGATGATGAAACACCCGTTCGTCCAGCCGGTAACGGTCGTTGAGTGTCAGGCTGCTGCGGCTGGTGAACAAGGCATAATTGACGGCGTTGTACAGCAACCACAGCGACGGCCCCGTATGGAGCAATTGTTCTTCCGTCCGCAGTCGCTCGTAGGCTTGTTTGGCCAGTTGTACCGGAATGGGCAACTCCCGTACGATTTCGTTGGGACGGCCCGGTATTTCCGTTTGCTGCAACTGCGAATAGACGGTGGTGGTCAGCGTCAGCTCCGGTTTGAGGTGGTCGACCAGCAGATTATGCAGGTGCTGCCGGAAGACGTCGATGGTGAGCTGACTGTGGTGAATTTTGCGGATGGCCGGGCCGGGCCGGTCGGATCGGTTTTCGGCCGGGCGGTTTTTGGACGAACGCCCCTTGGCGCTTTCTCCCGACCACTGCCCCAGCCAGGCCTGGTAGCTCGACACTTGATCGAAGTGATCGGCCCAGCCCAGCAAACCATTCTGACACAGCTTCCGGAACATGCTGCTGCGCAGGGCCACCATCGGGTCCAGCAGAGCCATCAACGATTGCCCCTGAATGCTGAAAGGCGTTTTCCCGTTGTAGCTGTTGGTTAAGATCAGACAGCGTTGCAGCGGCTCCCCGCCCAGCATAAACACCTCCGGCAACACAATGTTGATGTTGAATTCTCCGGTTGGCGTATATTTGATCAGGAGCGTATACTGCGGAATGAGCGCATCGACCACCTCCCGGATCACCGCATTGGGAATAATGGAATAATCGGCACTCTGAATGCCAAAGATGGTCTTCCGCCCCCCCTTCACCTGCCCAACGATCAATTGCTGCCGATCGGTTGCTACAATGTCGTAATCCGGCAATAGGTCGGTTAACCAGACAGGCTGCACCGGATAACAGATGTCGTCCCAGGAATTGGTCAATTGGGGCTGTGCGCTGATATACGTCATTTTATTTGTTTTCTATTTTTACAGTTGTAAATTTACAGTTGTAAAAATTAAAAAGCAACTTTTTAAAAGAAAGGGCGTACGTATGAACAGATCCGGAATCATTCAGCAAAAAATCAAGGCAACGCTGTTGCTTTTGCCCGTCATGGTGGTGGTTATACTTACGTCGCTGAGTATGCGCAATACAATGCGGGAGATGGATCAGGCGCTGGGTTCGGTGTATGCCGACCGACTGGAACCCGCAGTCGACATGGTATATCTGAGTGAAAAATTTCACGCCCGGCGGCATTTGCTGGAAACCATGCTGATTTCGCACCATACCGGTTCTCCCACAATCATCCGGAAGAAGCTGAAACAGTATGATACCGGTATCCAGCAACTCATCGATCAATTCGAGAAGACGAGTCTGGTGGCTGACGAAAAAACGAGTCTGCTGGCCATCAAAACCGTGCTGTCCAACTACCGACAACTGGAGCAGACCATTTTGCGCCAGTGGACTTCCGGCCAAACCGAAGCGGCCCTTAACGCCTTCAACGGGACCGGAGCGGTTCTCTTCCAGCAGGGCATAACCCATCTGCATGACCTGGCGCGCATTCAGTCGGTTGTCGGGCAGGAATTCAGAAAAAGATCCCATACCGAAGCCCTTCACTTTTATGCCAACTCCACTTTACAGGTGGCCGTGGCGATCATCATGGGACTGCTTATTCTCAGCACCCTGTATAACGTAAACCTCCGGGATCGTGATCCGAAAGCCTGGCACCTCAATTAACAGACAGGAGCCGGGCCGGATGAAACGATTCTTTCAACTCCTTAAAACCGGTTAAGACATGAAAAATTTAATCATAAATACGCTGGATTATCAACGACTGATCGATCGGGTGGTGCAAGCCAAATCCGATCCGACCGCTTCTTTTAAACACATCCGAACCTTGTTGCTGGGCGTGAGTCAGGCCACATTGCTGGAGCCCTCCGACATTCCGGCGGATGTGGTGACCATGAACTCCCTGGTAAAAATCCGGTATCTCGACAACCAGCATACGCTGAACATCCGGCTGGTGTATCCCGAACAGGCGAATATTTCCCAGCGCCAGATTTCGATCTTCGCCCCACTGGCCACCGCTTTGCTGGGCTGTAAAAAAGGTGATTTAATCAGTTTTTCGACCCCGGCCCGAACAGTCAAAATCCAGATCGACGCCATTTTGTATCAACCCGAAGCCGCCGGTGATTTATCACTTTAATGACCCCGGCCCGGGAACAATCCACTCCTGAAACGTGCATCCGAATCAACCGAAAAATCGAAGTACCCTGGTTCATTCCACTTCCATCGTGGTAAAAGCGACCGATCAGGACCCCTCCTTGCAACAGGTGGGGAACCTGATTCGGGATGCCCGCTTAAAAGCCGATCTCACCCAGAGCGATCTGGCCCTGAAACTGGGCGTGTCGATCTCTACCGTTAATAAGTATGAAAAAAAGGGACAACAGGTAACCATCGGAACCCTGTTGAAGATCGCCAGGGTGCTGGAAATCGATCTGATGGTCGCGTTTTTATCCTGAAAGTATCACCAGACTTGCGCGATGTCAGGTCTGGTGACGATATTTGTATCCTGATTTCTTAGGCCCTGATTTCAGGGGCGCCTTGTACGTACTCTTCCGTTTGTGAAAAAAAGATTTAAGCGTCGCTATCGCATTGCCCGTTACGTCCTCTACCGTCAAACAATTCTGGCACCCGTCGATCATTTCTGGACTTTTTTGGGTGCTTTTACGGCCATCGCATCCCTGGGTTTGATTCAGCAATCGCGCTTTACCCCGCAGGACGATGTTTTTCTGATTGGTTCTTTCGGGGCTTCGTGCGTCTTAATTTTCGGAGCAACCCATAGCCCCCTGGCGCAACCCCGAAACCTGGTCGGAGGACATTTGCTGGCTTCCCTGATTGGCGTTGCCATCCAGAAGCTGGTTCCCGACCAGATTTGGCTGGCATCCGCTCTGGCCGTTTCGCTATCCATTGTGGGTATGCAGATCACCAAAACCATGCACCCGCCGGCCGGAGCCACGGCACTGATCGCCAACATTGGTTCAGAAAAAATCAAAAGTTTAGGCTTCGGATATACCGTAGCCCCCGTCATGACCGGCGTTCTCATCCTGCTAACAATCGCCCTGATTGTCAACAATATACCAAAAGGTCGATCCTATCCGGTGGCTCCACTACCCTGGCGAAAGGTCACCAGAAAGCTCAGAAGAAATCCACCCCGGCGACTTCATCCGGACAAAGTGGATGCGCTGGACGTACCCTAAAACGGGCAGTATGTCAAAGCGGGTTTCGTCAACAGCCCGGCAACCCTTCCGGCGGAATAATAGACAAACCACAACTGATTTTTGTCATCTGAAAAAACCGCTGGGAATCATACGACCCCCTAACGAAAATCAGGCTATACAACCTCCAAAACCCCCACATTTACAGGCAATTAGCAAATCTGTATACCATACGTCATTTACGGATATTGCCAGGAAGAAACCGAACAACTTAACTTCCATTTGCCATGCTACGCTATTTTACGGTACTCAGTCTGCTTGCCATCACGCTTTTTTTGGGCGGTTGCCTGAGGGATCATCTGGACCCCGACAGTGCCTGGCGCACCCTGGCCGGTTTACCCACTTCTCCTCCCCTTTTCATGGTCAACCTGCAGGGCAACCTGTATGCCGGTACCGGAAATGGCACATCGCCTGCTCTTCTGACCAAACTCTGGCAGTATGATTTTGCTACGAATACCTGGAAAGCTAAAAAAGATTTTCCCGGCAAACTGGAATCCGGACTTACGTACTTCACCGTCAACGACAAACTCTATGTCGGTTTATCCACCACCGGAGAACTGAATCCCGCTTCCAGTTTTGATTTAGAAGCTTATTCCACAGATATTTACGAATATGACCCGGCCACGGATAGCTGGCAAACCGTGGTTTTACCTACTCCCCGCATGGGAACCGGTGCCACATCGCTTCATTTTGGGGAAAAAGGACTTTCACTCTGGGGCACTTACCGTACCCCTGCCAATACGTTCGTACGATGGAACCAGGACGGACTCGTGAATGATGCCGTTAACGGCTGGCAGAAAGCAACCATCACCATCCTGGGAACATCAACCTTCCCGATGACGTCTGATCAACCGTTGAACGAACGAACCTTATATAGCGTCCTGCGTAAAAAGGGGTTTGGTTTTTCAATCGGCAATCACGTGTATACCGGGGGTGGCAGTGTACAGCGGTCCGGCACGTTTGATCCATTTTATCAACATGATGCCCTTCAGAAAGAAGTAGAAGCCCACGACCTCTACGAATTTGAAGGTACAGAAACCGGGACCGGTCTCGCTCTGGTGGTGTCAAATCAGTTCAAAACCCCGGCAACGGGTTATGATCTAACTTGGGCGCATCAGGCTTTCCCCCTCAAAAATACGGGGTATATCATCACCAGCACCGGCCAACTCATCAGTTTTACGCCCGGCACCAGCCAGTGGCATACCTACAATGCCCTGGGAAACCGGTTCACCGTCGGTACCAGCCTGAACGAAAAAGCCTATTTCATCAACCAGGATAACCAGTTGCTGGAGTACACGCCCAACTAGGAATCATTTCGCAGAGTTTAGCGGAGGAAATCAGAGATACGCAGGGGTTGTTTTCTCTAATTTCCTCCGCTCAACTCTGCGAGATAACTTCTATTAATGAAGCTGTTTAGACTTTTTCTTTTTTGTTGATTTTGCGTAAAAATAAGACCGCAAAGGCGATCCAATGGAAGGCTGCTCAATTGGCCGCTTTGCATTCAAATCGAACCAAAAGTGCCTTAAAACTATCTAACCAAGCATTCGCCCGTTCAATAACCGTTCTATGTCGATATAGCATTTCATCAAAGTAGGGATCTTGCTGCGGCTGCTTTTTTGCATTCCGAGTATTGGGTTTAATGTTAGTTTCTATCTCGTAGTCAGCGCATTTTTGACGCAAATCTTGCGAATCAAATCCAGGGTCTGCATTGAGAAAAAGCCCTTTCAAAGAAATGCCAGCGGCTGTTAAGACTTGGCACAGTTCATCAAACAAGCTTTGTATTTCAAACAGGTCGTGGTGATTACCCTCCTGGGGTGACGATATAGCCATCATAACACCTTGGTTATCAGACAAAAATAAGCAATTCGTAGTATTGGCTGACTTTCTGGCCTGATAACCAATCGATTGTCCGCCATTTTTAGCGGGCGTATGACTGCCATCCTATTGCATGCAGGAAAGGTCTAAATACCGTCGGTTCGCTTTTAACAGTTCGATCCACATCCGTTGCCAGCAGCCCTGCTTGGTCCATTTATTAAAATAGTAGAACACGCCCTGCCAAGTCAATAACTGACCGGAAAAGAATTGTTTAACGGGTAACTCTCGCCATTGACATCCTGTTTTCAATCGATGAAGAATGGCTTCAACCACTTCCCCAAGAGGTACTTTACTTTCAAAACCACGTTTCCCCACACTCAGATGCGGTAAAATCCACGTCTGGATGGTATGTTTACTTAAGATTCCCACTGGTTTGCTATTTTATGATTCGACACCACAAAATTCAAACTCTGTTGGGAATCTTTTACATTAGTCTAAACAACTTCAATAAGACCAAAGTGATTCTTTTCAAGAACATCAAATTAATGTTTGCCTATTTTGAAAAGGAAAATATCGATATTGGTACGACGTATCAAAGCTTCTATAAACAGAAAAAGGAGGTCCCCGACGAGCCCCCCCCCCCTGAAGGTGTAATCATCTATTCGTATAAAAATATTTTTGTTTATGCCTGACGCGTAGTAAGTTGAGGCACAGTAATCCCGAACAGCTTTAATATCATTCCTTATTCTGAGTGCGTTATCACGCACCATTTTATTCATTTCCTCCTGACTCACATCGACTTTCACCGGCATCTCCGTATAGGTTTGCTCAATGGTTGGTACAACCATGTGTCCCGAAAAGAGTTTTAAATCGATCGGTGACTCAAACCGGTCCGCGAATTTACCGACGATCTGCCCTTGTGAAAGGCTCATTATTTTGGAAGGAGGGAGCAGGTCTTTTGCCTGGGTGCTATAGCTGACGGAAGTATTTTTGTTGAAACTGGCTGAATAATTATCCTGTTCGGTTTTGCCGAACATCCTGGAGATCCGCTCAGCGGTCGAGCCATTGACCAATCCCACCATCACCGTCCCGGCGGTGTTGGTGATAACACCCGCCGACTGCTTGCCGTAATTCTTCACCAACTGTTCCATATCCTGAATGCCCATCCAGACGCAGCCTTTGTGCTTGCGAATCGTGGCAATGTAATCTTCCAGGCCCATTACGTAGACCGTCGGCAGCTCATCGAGAAACAAGGCGAACTTTCGCGCGCGGTATAGATACGAACGTTTCATGATAACCGAGTTGTACACGGAAATGGCCGCGCCGTACACGGCCTGTTTAGTGGGATAATTGCCCATTGTGATGATGCGGGGATTGTCCGGGTTGTGGACTTGCAATAGTATAGTGGAGATTTTTTAGGCGGCCATTGGGGCAGTATAAAAATAAGATTCTTGTTGACTGGGCGTACGGTAATTCAATACCAAATGCTTCCGTCGACGATTGTACCACCCCTCGATATACTCAAAAACAGCCAATCGAGCCGCTGCTCGCGTTTCAAAGTGAGTATGATTGACCAACTCGCTTTTGAGGGTCTTAAAAAAGCTCTCGGCAACCGCGTTGTCCCAAAAATTTCCTTTTCGACCGCCGGGCGGCCCCGTCATGCTTTGCTCTACCGGCAAATCCTGTAGCTCATCTCTAAATTCAGCACAGGCATATTGAATGCCCCGATCTGACCGGGTCGCCGGAGCGATGAAATAAAAGACAACCATCGATTACTCTGTTTTTGAGGGCCATGCGCCAAGCTGCCACACTGGTTTCCACCGCTTTGAGGCCGTCGCTCAAGGCCCAGCCTACCACTTTTCGGTCAGCCAGATCTAAGATTGCTGTCAGGTAGAGCCATCCTTGGTCAGTAGCGATATACGTGATGTCGGATACCCATTTTTGCCTTGGTTTATTCGCCGTAAATTCTCTATTCAACAAGTTTTTAGCCACGGGATAGTCATGGTTGGATTCAGTGGTCTGTACCCGATACTTTTTATACATGATACTGCGAATACCCGCCTTCTGCATGAGTCTGGCAATACGGTTATGTGACGCTTTGATGCCCTGCTCACGGAGCTCATCGGCAATCCGGGGACTGCCGTAGCGGCATTCGCTCTGTTTGTGCACACGTCGGATATGGATCTCTAACTGGCTCTGATTCTGTTGCCTGGCACCAACTGGATGTTCACGCCAATAGTAATAACCGCTACTGCTCACATGGAGTACTTTACACATCCTCTCAACGGAAAACTCGCTGGCATGTTCCTTTATGAATCGGAATATCTCCCGTCGCCCTTGGAGAAGATGCTGACCGCCTTTTTTAAAATATCACGTTCCATTTGAGCTTCTCTAAGCTCCCGTTGCAAGCGTTTGATCAATTGTTGCTCGTCAGTAAGCGTGGAGGTAGGGGGCAAAACTTGATCGGTTTTTTTGTGCCGTTGTCTCCATTTGCTAATTCGCCCTGGATCAACACCCAATTCACGAGCGGCCTCTTGAATCGACCCTTTTGCATAAGACAACTCAACGGCCATCTCTCGGAAGGCTTCGTCGAACACACGTCGTTTAATCATGGTCATATTGAAGTTTATACCCCAAGTTTGCCCAGAAAAAGTCTCCAGTCAAACGTAGCAGGTCCAGACTGTAGCTGGTAAAATAAGTAACCACGTCATCACGTTTGAGGCTTTTTTTTTCCACCGAAGGCGAGAACCAGACCCACTACGAGAACCGCAGCACTCAAACCTATAAAGATTTTCTCTACAGATATAGAAGGCTGCACCAACCTAGGGACTGGAAATTGAGGGCTATAGCGTCCATCTGTAACAGCCAGAATCAGTGCAACCGTCTCAGCAGGCACATCCAGTTGCGGAAAGTGGCCACAGTTCGAAAACCAGTGTAAGTGAGCGTCGGGAAACCGTTTTAAGGCCAGCTTGGATTGACTAGGCGGACAAATTCGGTCCTGACGCCCCCAGCCAATGACCAGGTTGGGGATGGAGCCAACCGGAGCTCCCTGTTGGGGGGAACCATAAGCCAGACTATCTAGCAGCTTAGTAAAGCTGGGGGTGGGTAAAAACGCCCGAAATTCATTGAGCGCTGCCCGGGCTGGGACCGTCCAGGGATGGGCAGAAAATTGAGCGAGCAGCAGCGTTCGGCTAATGGGATTGCCGACAAGGGGCGGTAAAATCGGTTGGATAAGGCGGGATAACTGAGCCGATAGACGAATCGACTGATAAAAATAGGGTACCTCCCAGCCTTGCCAGAATCCACCTGGATCCAAAGATACGACAGCGCCGACCACATTGCCCCGCCGGGCTAGTTCGAGCACCAGACGCGCGCCCATCGAATTGCCCACGGCATCAATACCCAAGAGCTGGTGCTGGGTTAAAAAGTCGGTCACCGCATCGGCCAGGGTGGGAATAGATACCTCCCCGTTTAGGGCAGGCGATTGGCCGAAACCGGGGAGGTCTAGGGCAATTACATCCCGCTGGGAAGACAACTCATCCAAAATAAGGTCCCAGGTCTTCAGGGAACTACCAAGGCCATGGAGCAGTAACAGCGGTTTGCCAGCACCACGCCGGATATAATTTAGGGTCATATAGGTCAGTAGTTCTAATAAGGTAGCGCTGAGTAAACCGATGTACTATGAACGACTGAGCATGCTTTTAGTTTAATGTCTTAGCCCCCTAAATTAAATAAGGCACAAGGGCAAGGTTGCGGGCGCAGGCAACCATGCTACAAGATGCACATGGAGAACCGCATCTTTTCGGTATAGGGTTCTGTTCAAGTGCTCAGCGAGAACCATCTACAAGTTCTATAGAACCAATTTCTTAATCCTAATTGACCCGATATGTTGATCCCGGATGAGGCTCTTATAGTGTTGAAAAATGATCAGCTCAGAAAGCTATAATTATTAATTTGAAGCTCGTTTTCCTCTCCCTGGCTTCGGCCATCCGATTCCAATACTTTACCTGTGCAAACTCCTACAGGGGCATTTGAGACAACTGGCATACCCTATTCTATCCCCTGATTTATTCTCACAAAATGCTCAAAACTTGAGACGAAGAGGTTTTCATATAGCTGCATTTTAAAACGGGCGTTTGCCTCCATAGGAGATTATGGTGTAACAAAAAAGTAGTACATTAAAGCGCAATCGCTTCCTTCAGCAGTGCCGACAATGAAAAACACTGTTTTCGTTAGCCTATTTTTGGCAATCATTCTCTGGGCATGGGTGCCTCGTGCTGCTACTTCAAGACTACCGGATCTGGCCCAGCCTACCCATTTCGTGATCAGAAACGTGAACGTCATTCCCATGACCTCACCCACTAAAATAATCTATCAGGCGACGGTCGTCATCAAAAACGGTCAGATTGAATCCCTGAACGGATCAGTTCCTAAAGAGGCAGTGGTCGTTGATGGACAAGGCAAATGGCTTATCCCTGGACTGATTGATATGCACGTTCATCTGCCGACCGATTTTTCAGTTCGTCCAGGATTGCCTACCCAGCCACCGAGCATTACCTTCAACACGCAGGACGTCATGACGCCGTACCTTGCAAACGGGGTGACCACTATTGTAAACCTGAATGCCACCATGGAATCCTTTGGGCAACGGAAGGAAATCGAAAAAGGTTATGTGATTGGACCCCGTATGGCCTTAGCTGCGCTCATCAATGGTGGCACCGGGCCGGGCCGAACCGCGAATTCAGAAGAAGACGGTCGGCAGGCGGTTCGGGATGCAAAAGCGGAAGGATATGATTTGATTAAGGTCTATTCGCAGCTGACTTCCGAAACGTTTGTGGCCATTGTCGACGAAGCCCATAGACTCGGATTAAAGACGGTGGGGCATATTCCGAATGCGTTTCAGGGAAGACTTGAGCAAGC
This sequence comes from Larkinella fluvii, assembly GCF_051857545.1. Taxonomy (NCBI): domain Bacteria; kingdom Pseudomonadati; phylum Bacteroidota; class Cytophagia; order Cytophagales; family Spirosomataceae; genus Larkinella; species Larkinella fluvii. Next base: position 393,035 of record NZ_JBPZHB010000005.1, read on the forward strand.
GTTTGTGCCACACTTTGGGATGGTTGCTCATGCCGAGGAGTTTTCAAAGCATGCAAAGGATTTTAGTGATCAGGAAGCCAGGCGATTTGCGCTACTGGCAAAAGGAAACGGAACCTGGGTAACGCCCACGTTAACCGCCATCGTCCGGATTGCCGATCAGGTCCGTTCCCTGGACAGTATTAAAAGCTTGCCCACGCTTGCCTATGTGCATCCACTGATTCAGAGTAAATGGTTGACCGCCAACAATTACAATCGAAACGCCAGTGCAGAACGGGTTGCTTATTTTGAAAAATTGATCCACTTCCACAGGCAATTAATACGGGCGTTTACAGAAGTTGGTGTACCGGTGGTTGCCGGAACGGACGCCGGCGTTTCGGGGGTAGTTGGCGGCTTTTCCCTGCATGATGAATTGGCGCTTTTACAACAAGCCGGCTTGTCACCTGGAAATGTGCTGACTTCGGCCACTCGGCTACCCGCTATCTGGCTTGGGATTGACAGCGTAGGCGGAACGATTGAAGTCGGAAAATGGGCCGACCTGGTGCTGCTGGATGCCAATCCGCTGGAGGATATAAAAAATACCCGAAAGATTGCCGGCGTTTTTGTCAACGGCCATTGGGTAGCCAGGGCGGAATTGAAGAGCATGTTGGCCAATTTAGCCAAGCGACATACGGCCTCGAAAAGCCGGTATGACTGGAAAAAAATAATGGGTAGGTAGCCCAGGTTAGGTTGGAAAGAAAGAGTGCCTTTCGATCAAGTGAATTAGAGAAGATCGACGGTACTGACGATTTATGAGACGTACCATCCACAAGCCTCATTCTATTTTAACACTCCTTTTCGTGAAACGATTAATTTTTCCACCATCACATCGGTTTATACTCAAATCAATATTTACTTGTGACCTGACTTATTGACCTAAAGTCTAATCGTCGTTTTCATTGAAGTGTATTCGGTTCAAAAAGGTATGCTTTTGTGTACTGTCAATAAAAATGTAACTGCTATAAAATAGGCAGTTCGCCCAGAAGTACGATGTGACCTTCTGACAAATCAACCTTTTTGGATCTCATTTTTAGAACCTATTCAACTATAGCAAAAGCAATTTAGTGCCTAATGATCTTGTAATCATGGTTGTGAGTGGGATGAAAATGGCGGTGGTATCACCCTTACTGAACACATAAGAAAGTACGTAGCACGGCTTTATAGCCCGAATACTAGCCGTTGTATACCCGATGACCAAACGATCCAGGGTCAGGTCCGGATTTGGCCGGAATCAGACAGTGGCCGATCTTTTGAATTGGAGTTTGACTAGCGTCCCGTCCTGGTGTTCGTAGGTCAGAATACCATCAAGCTGGAAGGTGAGCAAGTCCACCAACTGGGTCCCGAAGCCCGTTTCTTTGACGGCCTCGGCAGGCTGCTTGCCGATACCATTGTCGGCCACTTGCAGCAGCAATGAATCGTTGTCCATCCGCGTTAGACTGATGCGAATAGTGCCGTTGTCCTTGCCGACAAACGCATATTTAAGCGAGTTAGTCAGTAACTCGTTCGTTAGCAGTCCTATGGAAATCGCGGTGTCAATATCCAGCACCAGTTCAGGCATCGAACAATCGATGGTAATGCGGCCGGCGGCATCGAACGAATGGAGGATGCTTTCGCTCAGGTTTTTAAAATAATCGCGCATTTCGATCGTCCCTAATTGGTTTCCCTGATAAAGTTTCTGGTGGAGGATACCCATGCTCTGCACCTGGTTCTGACTGGTCTGCATGGCTGCTTTTACGTTCGGGTCGGTGACTTTAGCCGACTGTAACGCCAGCAAACCCGACACCACGGCCAGATTATTCTTGACCCGATGATGGATCTCTTTCAGCAGGAGTTCGTTCTGGGCGTTTTTTTGAGCAATCTCGTCGCGCTGCTGTTTAATGACTACCGCTTCCTGCAAGGCCAGCTCACGAGCTTGTTCCCGTAGACGGGCCTTCATCAGGTACCAAAAACCGAGTAAGAACAACAGTGAATAAAACCCATAAGCCCAGGGGCTTTGCCACCAGGCCGGGCTGATACCGATGCGCAAGGGTGTTGCCAGTTCACTCCAGACCCCGTCGCTGTTGCGGGCTTTCAGGTGAAACAGATACGTTCCTGGCTTCATCTGGGCAAAATTGACGGTGTTTTTCAGGCCGATGCTTACCCATTGTGGCTCGTCATTCGGTCCGGTCAGGGAATAGGAATATTCACGACTGCTGGTATTACGGTAATCCAGCAGCGCAAATTTTAGTTCTACCGTGTTTTCCCGGTGCGACAATGCCAACTTATTGGCTCGCCAGCGATCCGGGGGCAGAAGACGCATGGATTGCGTCCCGTCAATGTCGAACCAGGAAACTCCAATCAACCTCAGGGGCGACGAAGCTTTGGTAATGATCTGGGCGGTGACGTTTGGCCCAAACCGCCGTAAATAGGTCTGACAACCGTAATATACTTCGCCGGTTTTAGGCAGTGATATAATGGGCGTTGAGTAAACGGAGTTGCCCACAAACTGCGGAAACGTGGTTACGCGCTCCGTAAGGGGGTCAATACAGGATACCACCTGATGTTGGTTGAACCAGATTTTGCCAGTCCTGTCGAGGGTAGCGTGGGCAAAATAATCATCCGTAAACCCGTTGGTGATGCCATATTTTTTGAATCGCCCGGTTTTGACCGACAGCTTCTGTAAGGGAGCGGAATACCCACTCGTTATCCATACATCACCCTGTTTATCAATCAGGGGCGAAAAGGTGTAGTTGCTGGCCAGTCCATAAGGGTCGCCTTGGCGGAGCACAAACCGCTGCACTTGCCGGGTTCGTTTATTTACCCGACTGAGGCCGTGAGCAGATCCGCACACCCACACCGTGTTCTGGGCATCGACCGCAATCTTTTGCAGCGTGTTCGATAATAGACTGTTGGCATTGGTAGGGTCGTTTTTCCATTGTTCATAGGTACTCACCAGCCCTGTCTCGACCGATAAGCTGCCCTTTGGAATGCGGAAAAGTCCTTTCCCCCAGGTTGAAATCCAAAGGTCCTCATCCCGATCAAGGGCCGAAGCGATGGCATTCGGGATCGTATTACGCCCAGTTTTATCTAAACGGACGGGTGTGAGACGACCCGTTTTTTTGTCGTAAACGAACAGGCCAGCCTCCGCGCCTACAAGCAGGTAGCGATCAAAGCTGGTTCCGGTCACAGCTGGCAGTGGGCTGGTGAAATAAGTAAAGGGTTGTTTCAGTACAATCTTCATCTCTTCCGGGCCCGGCCGGGATTGGCCCGGATTATAGCGAATCAGGCCCAGATCGGTACTGATCCAGATGAAACCGTCCGAGTCGGGCATCAGACCCTCGGTCACAGGTCGGATCGGTACTGCACAGGCAGACGTGCCGGAGGGGATGTCCAACGTCGGCAGTTGAATGTTGGGGTGACTTTCCTGTCGGGGGTCGAAAAAAAGTGGGTTTTTGTCGCTTGTTCTCTCCAGCCAGATTAACCCCTGTCTATCTTCATACAGCGTTACCAATTCCTTGAGTTGTTCCCCATTGCTGATGGCTACGGGCGTGCATTGTTCCACGACGGTCCGGTCGGCTGAAATGCGGAAGATGTCGTTGTCGCAGCAAAGCCAAAGCCGCCCCACCCGATCTTCCAGAATCACTTTTGGAAACGGAATGGGTTTGCCGTCGGCCGTTCGCCGATCGAACCAATTGATTTGACCAGTTTTAGGGTTAAAAACCCGCAACCCGGTTTGGTCCGGAACTCCCATCCAGATCTTGCCCCGACGATCTTTGCAGAGGCCGTTAATCACATTAAGTTCATCAGTGGCGTTGATGACGGGTACCCCTAGTTTATTTACCGTCGGAAAGCACCGCCAACGGTTACTGGTTCGGTCAAACTGCTCGAACCCGGCCGTTGTGCAAACGTAAACATAGCCCGGCCTGGATTGGCCCGGTTTGGCGTGGCCTTGCGTGGCCCGGCCTGACGTGGCCCGGCCCAGCGATTCAACCAGAATAGGCGACAGCGGGTTGCCCTGCAGCTGCCCTAGCTTGCCTGGTTTGGGCAAAAAACGGACCGTACGGCCCGTTTGGGGGTCGAACCGATTCATACCATAATCGCTCCCAATCCAGAGATAACCGGATTCATCGCGTTGAAGAAACCGGAGCTTATCCGACGATAAACTGGTGTTGTTGGTTGGCAGGTGCTGAAAATGGGTCACTTTGCCCGTTTGTTGATTGTAGGCATTAAGGCCCCCGTCGCGGGTAGTTATCCAGAACGTACCTCGCTCGTCCTGAATCATATCCGCCACCCGCCCCGAGGAGAGGGAGTTCAAATCCGCCGGATCGGAACGCACCGTTACGATCTCATGGCCATCGTACCTGCACAGTCCACTTCCGCTGACGAACCAAAGAAAATCGTCGCGGTCGGTAAAGAATCGATTAATGCTTAATTGATTTCGGTTGCGGCCCAGCGTTTCTTTGGGGGGTTCGTTGAAGTAAAGCATCGTGGATTGTGCCTGCCCGGCGGACGCGGACAGGCACAATAGCAGGAGGAGCCACCTAAAAACAACGTATCCATTCATGCTGACCGGTTCTTTAGCCCAAGCTACTTCACTTGTCCTTCTGATCCTCGTTGTTAATATCGCGGATGCAGATGAATTTTCCGTCGCGTTTTTCAAAAATGCCCATGTATTTGCCGGTGCTCACTACGTTGCCAGCTGCGTCTTTGACCGTTGTCTTTCCGACTTCGGTCACCAGGTTGCCATCGCCGTACACGTCCATCGTCTCGTAGGAAACCGTAGTCCCGGCCTTACGCGCTTTCATACTTTTGAGCAACACCTGCCGGATTGCCGCCTTTCCCACACACATGGGTTCGTCATCGGCCATTTCTATGGCATCGTCTGCGTAGAGTGCCATTACCTTGTCGATGTCCCTGGCTGTTGTGGCATTGGCCCATTCGGTTTCAATGGCTTGAATCTCCGTTTTGATGGCGGCCATATCGGGTTTAGCCGCTACCTGCTCGGTTGCAATTTCCTGTTTTTGGGCGGGGGCGTTGCAACCGGTAACACAGACAGATGTAATGGCAACAATGGCCAGAATTCGGGAAAATGGATTGGTTTTCATTGGTTTGGTTTTGGCGATTTAGGGTACCCTCACTAAGCGACGGTAGAGTTCAACGGCTTTTATTTTCTCGTACACCGTACCCAATTTTTTATCGGCTTCCTGAAACGATTTGTCGTCGTGGATTTTCTGGTACGCTTCGTTATTGGGCCAATTGCCCTCGAAGAAGTAGTGGTATTTGTCGGCTCCTTTTCCGGCTACTTTGTAGAGCGTGTATCCGGCGTTACTGTACCCCAGGCGTTTAATGACCGTGTTCAACTCACCAATCACCGCCGACAACTGGGCCTCCGTTACACCTGCCGGCATATCGAACAGGTGGATACTTTTGAGTTGAGTCGTTGCCGTTTGCTGAGCCTGTGCAGAGGCCGACATGCTGAGGTTAACCAGCAACCAAAGAGCAGATAGGGAAATCAGGAGTTTTTTCATGAATTTGATTGATTAGTTTGACTGTTTTAAAATCGATACCCAGCCTTATAAGCTGGGCTTATCAGTTCGGATTTATATAGTGTCGTCGGTTAAATCCAATTCCATAAACAACAGATAGTCTTTAAATTCTGCGAAGATTTCCATTTCTGGATACGCTTCAATGTCACGAAATCCAACACTTCTATATAAAGAGTGAGCCGCTTCCATAAACTTCGGACTGTCAAGCCGAAGTTTATTATAACCGACTTTTTTTGCTTCAATTAAAAGTCGGTTAAGGATAGCTCGTCCAGCCCCAATTCGTCTGATGGCTGGATCAACAAACATTCGTTTTATTTCACCAATGTCGGAGTTGATACGTTTTAGGCTTCCAAGTCCACATAGTTTACCGTCATGGCCAGAATTAGCTGTCCGTAAGGAGGTTGAAACTTGTCAATCTGGTGGATGTCCTGTTCAACCGCTTCTTTGGGATTATGGGGATGGACACCATAGAGTTCCTGCATTTTGTCGTTACCCCAAACTAAATAGTCAAACCATAATTTTTTAACGGCTTCTAAATCGTCAGGAATGACAACCGTTCTTGTTTTTACTTTTTCACTTTTGTTCATCTGTTGACTGGGTTTTGGTTGTTTACTTTCTACAGATAGCTCAGCCACCACTGCTCTTTATGCGTTGTCTTGTAGGTATCATAATGATCTTAATCAGGCCCCGCAGTACGTCGATGGACTCGATGCGGTTTTTGATGAATGAAGGCACTGGATTGAGGGAGCCTGTGGTTGCCAATGTATCAGGGAGCGGAAAGGTCATTTCGATATAGCGGCTAACACTTGTCTATGTGTTCTGGAGGGTTTTGAATAGCTTCAGGCAGGAATCTGTAAAAACCGATGAGGCTCATCATCTAACCTGCTTGACTGAATCAGCGCACTTTATAGGCTTCTAACTCAATCTCAATCAACTGACCGGGCAAGGCTAATTCCTTTACGCCAAACCACGACCCGGTCGGAAACTGCTTTTTGTAGATTGTATTTCGGTAAGCCGACTGGTTCACAAATTCGGGCATGTTCGTGGTCAGAATATTCTCCACCACAACGTCGTCTCAGGTGTAGCCATAGTGCTTCAAAATTTTGTCTAGATCGGTGTAGCAATTTTTCATTTGTTGCCCCAGATCACTCTTAGCCGTCAGGTTTCCTTTCTCGTCCATACTGACAGCACCCGATATTTTTAGTTCATTGCCAATCCGAACGGCATGGGAATAGCCATAAGCTTTTTCGAGTTCGGGCCGTAACATAAAATACTCCGGTGCATCGGATTGAGCCGCTGGTTTCTCATCTGCTTTTTGTGGAGCGGTATTGCAGCCGACGGTAAACAAGATCAGGGCGGCAAAAACAGGAATAAATTGGTTAATTTTCATGGGTCTATCTACTAGAAAAATGGCTTCGAGGATATAGGTTATATATGCGCTCAGTCTTTGCTACTTGACTGCTACAGGTGCCGATGCCGACTCGTGGTAAAACGTTGCTTTCCACGCGCCGTTGATTTTGGTGAAGAGCATTGTTCCTGCTACGTGCTCAAACTTTATTTTCTGGCCGGTTTTGAGCGTTGCATTCTGTTCCATCGAGAACGTATAAAGTACCAGCGAGTCAGTCAAAACCCGAATCGCTTCCTTAGTTGGCTCGACACTCAACGTCTTCATCTGGCTAAACCCCTCTGCGTTCAGTTTTTTGAGCGCGTCGTAGTCGCCCAGGGTGCCATCGGGATTGACGGCCTGAAAATCAGGTGTATTTTCAAAGTAGGTCATACACTTTTCAATGTCCAGTTTTTCGACCTGCTGGAAGAAGTCTTTGATAAGGCCAGAAATTTCCTTTTCAATCGCTTGCTTGTGTTCGGTTGTCATTGTCGACACGTCGGTCGTCTGGGAAGGTGTTTCTTTGGCGGGTGCGTTGCAACCGGCGGTAAACAGGAGCAGGGCGGCAAAAATGGCCAGAACGGGGGAGAATGGGTTGGTTTTCATTGACTTGATTTGGTTGTTTCGCCCGGTTTGCGACGCTGCAAACCGGGCGAATGTGGTGGGGTTAGAATCGGTTATGTCTTGCTCATAATCAGTATGGTAGGCTTGCCAATGACACCGTCTTTCCGCATCGTTTCCGCCAAATCCGGGCGGGCAAAAAAAGCCTTCGGTGCGTCGGGCGACGCCCACTCGCTGATGATACAGACCGTGTTGGGGTCGTCGGCCAGCGTACTGACTTCGGCACTTAGTTCGCCCGCCAGCATTCGTTCGTTATAAAACAGATCGAAGCCTTTTTTCCAGGCGGCATAGTCGGCCACTTTGTGATAGACCATCGCTTTGACGAGTTTGGATTGTGTGTTGCGGCTGATCTTCCACTGCCCGTTCTCTTTGACCGCCGTGTTGCTGTAAGCCCCCTCCCTCACGATCCGCTCTCCTTTGGCCGACCGCCCCGTTAGGTGATAGGTTCCCGTGAAAATTACACTGCCATCGAATTGCGGGCTAACATTGGCCAGAGAAACGACGTTGGTCACGTCTGCATCGACAAACCCCTGTGTGTAAAAGTCAATTATCGCAGCCCCTTTTGTGGTGGTGCCGTCCGTAGCCGTCCGCACGGCATCGGCGGTGAACATCGTTTTCAGGGTCGCTGCTTCCTCGCGGTTGTAGGCATCCTGAAACCGCTTTATCAGGTCGCGAATCTCAAGCCCCACCGTGTTCATTTTCCACTTGACCTGACTGATTTTCCACTGTCCGCCGACCTTGCCGATCAGCATTTCGTAGGTTCCCGCCGTGGGGTTGAGCTTCGCGCCGGTTTTCCGCACAAAATCGTAGCCGCTGACGGTCGTGCCGATTTTCACCTTGCCATCGGGCTGGGCCTCGGTGCTGACCACCGTGAAGTCCATATACGACCCGGCCGTTTCGCCGAAATCGCGTACAAAGTCGGCTTCAACATCGGCTTTAGAACCGGGTGTTACACTGCCATCGGGGTTTACCCAGCCCACATTGTCGGCAAAAAGGGTCATCAGCGTGGGCCGGTCGCCTTTGTTGTAGGCGGTCTGGTAGGTTTTGGTAAAGGCAACCGCTTCGGGGTTGAGGCCCTGCGCGAGGGTGGTGGCTGCGAAAGCAGGGAGGAGCAGCAGCGTCAACAGCCGGGCCTTTACGAAAAATAGATTACTAATTTTCATGGGTGTATATGGTTACGTGAGTTGATCGGGTGAATTTCTAAGCCAGCCTTCTACACGGCCTGCCGTAATGTTTCCTGTGCCGACCTGAACGCTACGCCGAGGTCATTAATCGCCAGGGTGTTGGTGTATACACGTGCAGCTTCGCCTGCGGGCGGTTGCTGGTTCAGCATGAGCGACAGATCGGAGATGCGGTAACTTTCGCTCGAAAGAAGGTAGTTTTGGCCGCGCAAGCCCGACCGGGTAGCTGCCTGAAAAACGGCCTCGGCCACATCCCGCACATCCACCACCGAAAAGGCTAAATCGTTGGCAAACAGCATCTCGACGAATGGGTTGGGGGCGATCTTGTTTTTAAACAGGTAGAGCATACCCATCGACGTTGAATCGGCGCGGGGCGACAAGCTGGTGCCAATGACAAAAACGGGCGAAACGGTAGTGATCTCGAAGGGTAAATCCGGGTTTGCCTCGATGAATTTCCGTACGACCTGGTTGGCCAGAAACTTGGCTTGTCCGTAGGGATGGTCTTCCGCACTGAACCAGGGCGTATCAGCTTCGGAAAATACCTGACCGGCGGGGTGGTTAGGGTGAGGCATTGGAAACGAAGTAGTATAGGACGCCACCGAAGCGATGAACACCACACTTTTGAGTCCCTCGGTTCGATTGGCAATGGTCAGAAAATTTTCTGTACCCCGGATGGTGGGGTCTAGCAGGTCGCGCTGTGGGTCTTCTACTGCCAGCTGAAAAGGTGTGCCGCCGTGTACCACAATCGCGCAGCCCTGCATAAAGGACTCAAGTGCAGCTACATCGCGCACATTGCAGGGCACCAGCATCATGTTTTCGGCCCTGTTGAGGGTGCTCAGGTGAGCGTACTTTTCGGCGTTGGCTGGGTCAGAAGCCGATACTTTTACGGCATATCCTTCAGACAGAAATTTTTGGGTGGCGTAGCTGCCAATGAAGCCTGCTCCGCCAAGGATGCCAACTGTTTGCATACGGTTCTGCGATTAAGCCAATCTATAGGCCGGTGGAAATGGACGCGAAGTGGTTAGATTTGGCCGACAACGGATCTAAACTATCGCCAGCGTACTTCCCAGCCAAGTTCGCCTGGACGAATGCATCCTTTTACTGTCCGAAGGAGGGTATTTTCTTACCGGATGTGTGAACGGTCAGATCTCTGACTGACCAAGTGGCTGATATTGAGTCTCAAATGGTTTGAATTCGTTTCAGCAATGTCTCACGCAAGAGGTGGCTGAGCGGAATCGTTTTCCCCTTGATCCCGATATGGTTGTCGCCTACCTCATCGACCTGCGTCAGGTTCACCAGATAAGACCGGTGCACCCGCACAAAAAAGTTGGCCGGGAGTTTGTCTTCCATTACCTTCAGGGTCGTTGTCAGCAGGTGTTCTTTGTCGGCCGTGTAGAGGTGGCAATAGTTGCGGTCGGCTTCCACGTAGAGAATATCGGCGATGAAAATCTTAACGATCTTTTCGCGGTGCCGCACAAAAATCCGGTCACTGAGCACAAAGGGCGCATCGGGGGCAGGGCTGGTAGAGGTGGGAGGCTCGTCGGCCAGGCGGCTGATGGCCAGTTCGATAGCCCGTTGTAGCTCAATGGCCCGAATTGGCTTGGAAATGTAAGCGTAGGGACGGGTTTTTTTGGCGCGGGCAAAGGTGGCTTCGTCGGTATTAGCCGTGACGTAAATAATCGGGATGTTCCATTGCTGGCGGATCGCATGGGCCGTGTCGATACCGTCGAGTGATCCTTTGAGACTGATATCCAGTAGAATCAGGTCAGGTCGGTTCGTTTCGACATTTCGGATAGCTTCTTCGCCACGAGGAATGATCCCGCTCACTTCATAGCCGAGTTTGCCGAGTTGCAGGGCGATATCGGCAGCAATAATCATTTCGTCCTCCACAATGAGCACCTTTACGGCGATGTCCATGTTATTTACTAGTCATTCGGCAAAAAAATAGTATGTGTCTACGGAATGGTGCAGCCGGTTTGATAGAGTTGGGTGCAGCGAATCTTCGGCAACGTGGACTGGACATTATCACAGTTAGACCGGACTGCCGGTGCGGCAAATCCGTTACGAAGATAGGCTCAATTTTTATTATTTGGAAAGACGCTTGGCCTCCTCATGTGACTGTTGTAGTTCTTGTTCTTTCACACCGGGGCCTTGAATGGCTGCAATGGCTGTCCTTCGCATTCAATAACGGATAGCACAAAAAGGGGATCAGAAGTGATTATTGGTACTCGTTTTCTGAACCAATATCCTGACCCAATATGAGCCTCTTATTTTGTTGTGTACTGATAGGGTTGTAAAGCTATGGATTGGTGATTCATCCCATTTTCTTGTCTCGTCCTGAATTCCGTTGACCGTTTTGGTGATTGTTACTGCTTTTAATGACCAATGTAGTATGCTGAAAGATGAAGGACACAAATAACACATGAGTTATAGAAAACGAAGCTATAACTCATTTTTTTTGTAATATTGAGTTATAGAAAATGAAGCTATAACTCATGAAATGGATTTGGCAGCTACCGAACTGGCCACAGTTCACATTTGATACAGCAAGGTTTACCCATTGGGAGCGCGAATTTCATCGAAATGCAGGGGTGATCATTGGTTCGTTGGCAGCCATTTCTGCCGATGAGGTCAATGAATTACGGGTTACTCTACTAAGTAGTGAGGCTGTAGACACCGCAAAAATTGAAGGAGAGATCTTAGACCGTGATTCTGTTCAGTCATCGATCCGTAAACAATTAGGACTACAAAGCGATGGTAGAAGGGCCGGGCCACAAGAAACAGGCGTTGCTCAGATGATGGTAGACTTATTCAGAAGCTATCAGGAGCCATTAGCTGAAGAACGTCTGTTTTCGTGGCATAAAATGATCATGAATGGCCGAATCGATCTAGAAGTGATTGGTGGTTACCGGACTCATGCCGACCCAATGCAAATCGTATCGGGCCGGTTAGATAGGCCCAAAGTATTCTATGAAGCTCCTCCATCCGACCGTGTAGAGGAGGAAATGAAACAATACATTGCCTGGTTCAATCAAGCAGTCGAAGCGCAGATGCCGACGGTTATTCATGCTGGTATAGCCCATTTATACTTCGAATTGATCCATCCCTTTGAAGATGGAAATGGGCGCATCGGGCGTACCATTGCCGAAAAAGCACTGGCCATGGGGGCTAGGCAATCACTAATCACCTCATTGTCAAGTAGAATCGAGCAAGACAAAAAAGCTTACTATCAGGCTTTGGAGCGTACCAATGCCTCTTTGGACATCACGGAATGGCTCATCTATTTTTCTGAAAAGATTCTGGAAGCCCAAGTCTATGTTCAGAAAATGATCGCCTTTATTATCGACAAAGCTCGGTATTTTGAGACGTACCATAGTCAGTTGAATGAACGACAGACCAAAGTAGTGTTACGTTTGTTCCAAGAAGGGCTAACTGGGTTCAAAGGGGGCTTGAGTGCTGAAAACTATATTCGCATTGCAAAAACCTCAAGAGCAACGACAACCCGAGATCTAGCCGAGATGGTTGACCTAGGCGCTCTGAGAAAGGAAGGAAGGCTACGACACACCCGATATTATCTTCCTGCTTGGGGAGTAGCTGAAGACGAAGGGTAGATTGAGCTGGTAAGCAGCACCATTTAGTTTGAGTTTAGCGATGTGAAGAGGCACTTTTTCGGTAACAGCCGTATGCTACGGACTAATTCAATCGGTTCCTACAGCGATTATAAGATGGGATTACTCACAAAAACGCTTCTTTGTGAGACTACGTCTGGTTGATATGACGCTACTGTATTGGGCACCATGAAAACCTACGCGTGGTCGTTTGTGAACGAGCTTATTGACCCATAATATGACCGATGTCTGTCCTAGGAATAAAAAGGTTCAGAAAGCTATCAAATTTTGGTCGGACAAGAATTTTAGAAATGTTCGGTAGTCATGGATTTACCCTAAATGTGTCAGATATCCCTATAATGACGATCCATTTAGTGAAAGAACCCTTATAAGCGGTCTAGTAATTGAGAGTACCTCACGAAAATTATAACTTTTCTTAAAATAGCAGAATAATGGGGCAGTTTTGATAGATTTGGAAGGGGATTTACTTTTTAACATAAAGATAATCCATGATACCATTTCCCGATGAACAGCAATTATGGCATCGTTTCCGGACAGGAGACGAAGAGGCTTTTGCCATGCTATTCAAGCGGTACTATCGGAAATTTGTCCATTATGGGTTAAAGTTTACAGCGAATGAACAACTGGTTGAAGATGCCATACAGGATTTAATTATACACCTATGGCTGCACCGCACCACGCTCAACGATACACCTTCTCCCACCTATTATCTATTCAAAGCGTTTCGTAATCAGTTATTTAAGACCTTAAAGCCCTACAGCGGACAGGAAGAGCTAACGGAATATATGACCGATAGCCTGTTTGACGTTTCGGCGGAAGACAACCTCATTGACGAAGAATTTGCACGGCTGACTCAGACACGTGTCGGTTCGATGCTCGATAAGCTTCCGCCCCGCCAGAAAGAAGTGATTTATCTCCGGTATTTTCAGGGATTACGCCCCGAAGAAATCGCATCACTGCTAAATATCCGGCCCCAATCTGTCAGCAACATTCTGCAGCGAGCCCTCGCCAGCCTTCGTGAGGTATGGCTTCTCTTTCTGTTCCTCAGCTTGTTAGCAGGCATCTGAGTTATTTTCTTGTACTTTTTTTGATTTTTTTTTCATTTAGTGAGTATCCGTCATCCATCAGACAGATATTAGCTATACAGCGTTTAATCTTTTCTATGAATAATCGTACGGACCTACACCAGGAATTGCTGGAAAATTCTGATTTCGTGTCGTGGGCGTCAGGCGAAGCACCTGGGGATGAACCGCTCTGGCTTGCCTGGGCAGGTAGCGACTCAGACCGACATCAGGCTATGGATAAGGCCCGGCAAGTGGTACAATTGCTCGTGGGAAAGCCCGTGGTGCTCACCGACGAACACGTGAACGCGAAAATTTCAGAAGCCATTCGGGTGGCTCGACAACAGGAAATGTTTGAACATGGCACGCGCCGGGTGTGGTGGAGGTCTGCCCACCGATTGGCATCGGTAGCTGCCGTGCTGGCCCTTGTCGCATTCGGTACGTACTGGTGGTATCAGAATCGCACGGTCGGCTTAATCGATCCGGCGGCTACTGTATTGACCCAAAACAGACAACAGAAAAGCGATATGCATCAGGTAGTCAATGAAACGGCCGAATCCCGGTACATTGGCTTGCCTGACGGTAGCTCAGTTGTGCTGAAACGGGGCAGCCGCCTGACCTTTCCCCGACAGTTTGCCGACCATCGGCGCGAGGTTCATCTATCGGGCGAAGCCTTTTTTGAGGTAGCTAAAAATCCAGCGCAACCCTTCCTGGTTTACGCTGGCGACCTGGTGACCAAAGTACTCGGCACCAGCTTTAGTATCAAAGCATTCACCGGACAGCCGAATGTGGAGGTCGTGGTAAAAACCGGTAAAGTGAGTGTTTTCTCCAAAACCGATAAAAACGCCGAAAAACTGACTACGGGTAACCAACTGGCTGGGCTGGTGCTGTTACCCAATCAACGGGTGACATTCGGGCGCGAAGACGTAACGCTTAACCGCTCTGACGTAAAAGCCCCGACGCTGCTGAACATTCCAATAGAAAGCCAGACGTTTGAGTATGAGTCATCGCCAGTGTCGGAAGTGTTCGCCAATCTAGAAAAAGCTTACGGGGTAGATGTCGTCTATAATCAGGCAGTAATGACTAAGTGCAGTATTACTGCCACGCTTGGCGATGAGCCGCTGGCCAACAAACTTAAATGGATTTGCAATATTCTGGAAGCGACCTACGAAGTTAACCAGAACCAAATAATCATTACCGGTAAACCTTGCCAATAACCAAAACTTCCATCCTAAAATTATACCCGCATGATTTAGCCGTATCGACCATAAAAAAAGGTGAATGATGTTCCAGCACCATTCACCTCAAAAAAACTCACCCGACAAGTTGGTCTCAAACAACTGTCCCGAAACGGGACCCGGGTATTCTTTTGCCAATCTGTAAACCAGCAAATCACTCAAAAGTATGCATAAACTTGTATTGTCGCACGACTTGTTGCAAAAAATTATGCGGATAAGCCTGCTCCAACTGGTCTTTTATGGCCTGTTCTTCGGAATAGCGAACGCCCACGACGGACTCGCTCAGGAAATCCTGAACCAGCGTGTAACCATCGACGCTCGTAACCAGCAGATTTCGCTGGTTTTAAACCGCATCAGCCGACAAACCGGGGTGCGGTTCATGTACAGCCCCGAACTTATTCAGGCGGGCCGGAAAGTTTCGCTCAAAGCCGCCGAAGAAAAGCTCAGTACAGTGCTGACCACTTTGCTTAGTCCGCTGAAAATCACCTTTGAACTATCCGGCCAACAGATTTTGCTCCGCCGGGTAGCCGAGACCATTACCCCCACGATGGAAGCGCCAGGTGGCAACGGGCAGGTGCTGTTGAAAGACATAACCGGCACCGTAACCGATGAAGCCGGCCAGGCCTTACCGGGTGTAAGCGTCGTGATCAAAGGCACCCAGCGCGGAACCACAACCGACAGTCAGGGCGCCTTTCGTATTAATGTCCCCGATGCATCTTCTACGTTGATATTCAGCTTTGTTGGGTACGTATCGAAGGAAGTCAACGTGGGCAACCAAACCACGTTTACCATTGCATTATTGGTTGACGACAAAACACTGAACGAAGTTGTCGTGGTGGGGTATGGCGAGCAGGCCAAAAAGGAACTGACTACCTCTATTGCCAAAGTATCGGGGAAAGACATCAACCAACTGCCTGTTTCAACGCCCGGCGATGCGCTGGCGGGTTTGGCACCAGGGGTGCAGGTTCAGTCGGGGCGGGGTGGCTCGCCCGGCGACGCCCCAACGATCCGTATTCGGGGGGCGGGTTCGTTGGGAGCGGGCAATGATCCGCTTTACGTGGTGGATGGCTATCCGCTGCAAAACTCGGCGCAATTCACCCGGCTCAGTCCGACCGATATTGAAAGTATCGAAATCCTGAAAGATGCTGCATCGGCGGCCATCTACGGTTCGCGGGCGGCTAACGGGGTCGTGATTGTGACCACCAAACGCGGAAAAGCGGGTAAAACGCGTTTCGATCTGAATACCTACACAGGCATCCAGGATGTGCCGAAGCGAATAGATGTTATGAACAAAGAGCAGTACCTGACGTATTCGAAAGAAGCAGCTAGAGTACGGAACGAACGATACCCTGACATTTTTGACCGCCCCGACGAACTGGCTGATACTGATTGGCAGGATGTTATTTTTCGAACCGCTCCCATGTCGCAGGTGCAGCTAACGGCATCGGGCGGCTCAGAAAAAACTCGGTTTTCGATCTCAGGCAGTTACCTGACCCAGAAAGGAACGCTGATTGGTACCGATTATAAACTGGCTACGTTCCGGGCTAATTTCGATGCAGATTTAAGTTCCAAACTAAAAGTCGGTGTCAATTTTGCGCCTTCCTATGTCCAGCAAAATGTCCGCCCGGCGGCCGGTACCTACCAGGCAACGGGTGATAATGCAGTCACTGGGGCAGCACTGCCAAGCCCCATTTATTCGGCATTGGTAATGCCTCCTATCATTCCTGCCCGCTTAGCCAACGGCAATTACGGACAGGCGAATGCTGATCCGTCCTATCTACAGTATGGTTATCTGAACGCTATTGCCAACCTGTATAATCCGCTGGCAGTGCTGGAACTGGTAAAAAATCAGGCCAATAGCTACCGACTATTGAGCAACACGTTTCTGGAATGGGAACCCATCCAGGGACTGAAGCTACGTACCCAGGGTGGTATCTCGCTCGAAAGCACAGCCCGGGAAACGTATGTACCGCCCACACTGGCCTATGACGGTGCACCAACCGCCAGTTTATCATCCCCTAACTTTAACGGAATTGCCAGCGAAGCTACCAATAACCGAACCATCGACTACGTCTGGGAGAACACGCTGACCTACACAAAGAGGCTAAATTCCGGGCATAATTTCTCAGGGTTGCTGCTCTATTCCAATCAGAAATTCAGTTCATTCAATACCTCCATCAGCGGCAGGGCTGGAACATACACGACGGATTTGGTTCAGAATCCGACGGCCTCGCCCGACCGAATCGGGAATCTGGGTTACGGCCTTAATGCCTTTATGTCCCTGGCCGTTCGAATCAACTACGACTATAAAAGTAAATACCTGTTTTCGGCCGCAATCCGGCGCGATGGTTCGTCCCGTTTTGGTCCGGATGAACGATTTGGCACATTCCCATCCGTATCAGTCGGGTGGCGTATCGGGGAAGAAGGCTTCATGAAGCAGCAGAATCTGGTGAGCGAGTTGAAGGTACGGGCCAGTTACGGCCAAACTGGCAATGCCAATATTGGTGATTTTAGCTGGCTCAGCGGTATCGGCTCTACCAATTACAGCTTCGGCAACCAGCGCGTTTTTGGCACCCAACAAAGTGGCTACGCCAACTCCGGTCTGACCTGGGAAAAAAATCAGCAGGTTGATCTGGGTCTCGAAGCCGGATTCTGGCAGGACCGGCTGTATCTGACTATCGATGCCTACGACAAGATTACGGAAGGAATGCTGTTCTCGAAAGAACTCCCGGCCGTAGTGGGTTACGCCAATAGTTTTCTGACGAACGTTGGTAAACTCCAGAATCGCGGACTTGAAATATCCCTGTCGACGCGAAATACGGGCCGGGGTAGCGCATTGACCTGGACAACCGATTTTAACATTGCTTTTAACCGAACTAAAGTACTGGATTTAGGGGGACGGCAGTCACTCAATACCAGCGAAGGCGCAGCCGGTTGGCCAAACGGATACCGGATTGAAGTTGGTCAGCCGCTGGGGAACATGTACGGTTTTATCATCGACGGGGTGTTTAAAACTACGGACGAACTGGCGGCCAGCGCCAAATGGGCGGGCGGCTCGCAGGTGGGCGACCTGAAACCCCGCGATGTCAATGCCGATGGCGTTGTGAACGAGTTGGACCGGACCGTGCTGGGAAATGGATTGCCCAAATTTACCTATGGTTTCACCAATCGGCTGAACTACAAAAATATTGATCTGAGCGTTATCATTCAGGGTACGCAGGGTAATAACATCATCAATGGCAATGCCCGGCACAGCGAAGCAGTCAGTGGCAGGTTTAACGCCATAACCGCCGTCTACAACAATTACTTTCTGGCCAGCGATCCAAGCCGTGATGTTAAATATCCACGCAACAACCCCGCCGGTATCACGCTTCAAAATCAGTTAACCTCTTATGTGGTGTATGACGGTTCATTCCTGCGGGTACGGAACGTAACCTTGGGGTATACGCTACCGGGCGAATTGCTCAAACGCGTTGGCCTGCAATCGGCCCGGATTTATGTCAGCGGCCAGAACCTGCTGACTTTCACCAGCTATCCGGGTTTCAACCCCGAACCCAGTCAGTATGGCGATTCGGTGTATCAGCCCGGTTCCGACCAGGGCACCTACCCGGCTAACCGGACCCTGACGGCGGGCCTGAACATTGGTTTTTAAAGAATAAAATCCGCTTTTCACCAGAAAACACAGACCATCATGAACCCTAAATATCTGTTTAAACCCGGCTTAGTGGCGGTTATGCTACTGATTTTCGCCAGTAGCTGTAGCGAAGATTACCTGAACCTCAGTCCGCCGACAACCATACCAGTCGGGCAATACTTCAAAAGTCAGTCCGACATCACAGCCGCCCTCAACGGGGCTTATGGAGGACTTCGTGGCTACTACGGCTCTTTCTTTGCCATGGCCGAAGTGCCAACCGACAACACCGAATCCAATCCACGGGCCGACTCCTTCATTGGTGATTTTGATCGGTACAGCTGGGTTGTAACCAATGGCACCATTACGGGTAGCTGGTCGTCGTCGTACGCAATCATCTCGCGCTGTAATATTCTAATCGAAAAAAGCGAAGCCATACAGATGGACGCAGCCCTGAAAGCCCGCTACCAGGCCGAAGCGAAGTTTTTGCGGGCACTGATGTATTTTAATCTGGTACGTTTTTTTGGAGACGTACCGATTGTTCTGACCGAAATCAATACGGAACCCGAAGCCTACACCTACAATCGCGAACCGGTAACTAAGGTCTACGAGCAAATCGAAAAAGACCTGCTGGAAGCGGCCAATGTGCTACCAGCCAGCTACACGGGTGCTAACATCGGTCGGGCTACCAGCGGTGCCGCCCACGCTCTACTTGGAAAAGCGTATCTGACCAACAAACAGTTTGACAAGGCAGCAGCTACGCTAAACAAAGTCATTACATCCCAAACCTACCGCCTTCTACCAGTGTACGATGATGTGTTTCGAGCTAATAATGGGAATAATGCCGAGATTGTTTTCTCTGTACAGTACACTCGCACGGGTAACAAAGAAGGCAGTAATTTCTCCATCGACTTTGCTCCCACTGGAGCGGGCAGCGACATTGTCACGGGTGGAAACCCCGGTGCTGTCAATCAGGGTACGCTTGATCTATTCAATGCTTTTGAAGCGGGAGATACACGAAAAAACGTATCTATTCAACGCTTCACCGGGGGCGATAACCCGTATTACACCCGCAAATTTCTTGATCAGCCGCCAACCACCAACGAAAGCGACAACGACTGGCCCGTGATCCGGTACGCGGATGTGCTGCTGATGTATGCGGAAGCACTCAACGAGACCGGCAATACAACCGATGCGTTGGTGTCGCTCAACCAGGTGCGAAGCCGGGCGGGATTGGCAGCCAAAGCCGGACTAAGTCAGGAAGCCTTTCGGCTTGCCGTTGAGCAGGAACGCCGGGTTGAACTCAGCTTTGAAGCCCATCGCTGGTTTGACCTTGTCCGCACGGGTCGCTTAGTGCCAGTTATGACGGCATACGTTGCCAAGTACAGAACGGCGGGTGGATATTTAGTGGGTAATTACCAGTTTGCGGCCAACAAAGCGCTGTATCCGATCCCGTTCCGGGAGAGAAGTTTAAATCCCAACCTCACACAAAACCCGGGCTATTGACCAGACACGCCTACTGTAGACTGCGGAAAAGGCTGCGGTAGGCGTGTTAAACATCAATTTTTCATGAAGAGGATTTTTATAGCTTGGCTTCTGACAGCCATTCCTGGAATGCTTTTGGCTCAATCACAGGAAGTTGGAAGGGCGAACACGTTTGTTTTTCAGGATTGTAAGGCCCGCTGGAACCCTCAGCAACTCACCATTGGCAATACGTTCATTCAACGGCAGTGGCGAATTGATAATGGACTGTTGGTTAATGTTTCGCTTAAAAATGTCGTGACGGGCAACGAGCAACTGATGGGGGCCAGTCCACAACCGTCACCCGCGCCCGAATTTGAGGTCCGGGAAACGTGTCGAAAAACAACCATTACCGCCGATACGGGCAAAGCAGTCGTCGTTGAAACGGCGGCTCTTCTGGTAACGATCCGGTCGGAATATGACTCCTACACGCTGACGACTTTTTGTAAAATTTTCCCGCAAACCCCGGCCGTTTCAACCTGGCTTCGGATTGAGCAGAAAACCGCCCAGGAAACAGGCATTGCCAGCACAGACCGGGTAACTGGTATTGAAACCGGCAGGCAATGGCAGTCCATCAAGACCGATCTGACCGATGTGCTGCTACTCAACCATGTGCATCGTCAGCTTCTGGCGGTGACGCTGATGGACCATACCGATGACAAAGATAATTTGGTACAGGTTGATGAGTTTTTGTTGACCAATCCAACGACCAATTGGTGGAGCGGTAATCTGTTTTTTCTGGAAGACCAATTTAGCAAAGGCGGGTTGATTTTCCTGAAAGAAGCCCCGTTGCCCTACGCCCGCCCGGTTAAATCGGTAGCTGATCTGCGCCAGAATGCCACGCAGTTTGCCTTCACCGGGCTGGGTGCCGGGGCCGACTCCGTCCGCGAAAGTTACCCGTTTACGATTCTGCTGTATCAGAACGGAAAAACGGGCCGAACGGCTGTTTTGCAGCAATACCAGCGTCGATTCCGAACGTATAATGCCGACCGTGACGAACTGATCTGGCACTCGATCTGGGGCGACCGCAACCGGGATGGCCGCATGACCGAAGGTTTTCTGTCGAAAGAGATTGAGCTAAATCGACAAATCGGCATTGACCATCTGTATTTCATCGACGGGTGGCAAAAAGGTCCATCGTCCAATTCAGTCAATCGGGAAAAGGGCGGTCTTTGGGATAATCAGTGGTCGGTGGCCGATTATTGGGAACCAAACAAAGAGCGATTTCCGAACGGATTCGATGCCTTAGTGGGTCAGGCGAAGGACAACGGTTTTAAAATCGGGATGTGGTACAACCCGGATAAGACCAACGATTACGCCAACTGGAAGCGCGACACCGATGTCTTGCTCAATTTTCACAAGCGGTTTGGGGCCAATTACTTCAAATACGACGGAGTGGAGTTTTTTACCAAAAAAGGGGAAACAAATCTGCTGCGAGCCATGCACCGGATTGTGCAGGAAACGAACGGACAGGCCGGTATCGAGATTGACATTACGGCCGGTTTACGAACGGGTTATTTTGCGGCAATGCCCTATGGAACGTTGTTTCTGGAAAACCGCTACACCGACTTCCGAAAATATTATCCGCACACGACGCTTCGTAACCTCTGGCAGTTAGCGCAGTTTGTCGATCCGCGCCGGATGCGAATTGAATTTCTCAATCCCAAACGCAACCAGCACCTGTACCCGAACGACCTACTGGCTCCGGCCCGCTACCCCAAAGATTATGGCCTGGCTGTTACGCTGTTTGCCAAACCGATGGCCTGGTTTGAAACATCGGGGCTATCCGATTCGACCCGGCAGGCCTTTACTAAATTACTGGCCGTTTACAAACCGCATCAATCGGCCATTCATCAGGGGACAATTTTCCCCATTGGCGACGAACCAACGGGGTTTTCGTGGACGGGTTTCCAGTCCCAAACCGGCAAGTCAGAAGGGTACGTAGTCGTTTACCGGGAAATGAATCCTCAATCGAGCCGACCGATTTCGTTGTATAACCTGCCCGCCGGAACCTACCGGTTCGAGCACCTCAGTGGGAACGGAAAAAACTTCCAGGCAAGTACGAATGGCAACGGAAGCGTGACGTTTTCGCTACCCGCCACCCTGAACTATGGTTTTTTTCGCTACCAGCTACTGACCAGCAAAACGAAGCCTTAACCCAACCAACATGAAAGCACTGCGCCGAGAATCCCGTAGGGTTGGCGACATCAACTTAGTCGATATTCCAATTCCCGAACCCGTCGGCAACCTGGTACTGGCAAAGGTGGCCTACGCGGGCATCTGTGGCAGTGATCTTGATATTCTCTACAGCCGCAACACCATTTACCAGCCACCCGTGGTGCAGGGACACGAGTTTTCGGCGGTCATTACCGACGTAGGCGGGGCGGTTGCCGACTATAAAACCGGCGATAAAATTGTCTCTGAAACCACCTTTGGTAGTTGCGGCAGATGCCAGATGTGCCGGGACGGTAATTATCACCTGTGTTTGACTAAAGACATCGTTGGCTGGACCGAAAACGGTGGATTCGCCGAGTACGTGTTGCTCAACAGTCAATACCTCCACCGGTTATCGGCCCAAACGAATTTACTGTCGGCTGCGCTGGTGGAGCCAACCGCCATTGCTGCCGAGGGGGTCCACGTAAAGGGAAAACTACAACCCGGCGAAACTGTGGCCGTAATTGGCCCCGGCACCATTGGGATATTGAGTGCGCTGGTGGCATTAGAGTTAGGGGCCAAAACCGTGTATCTCATTGGGTTGAGCGACGCGCGGGATGTGCGCTTCCGAATTGCTACCGAACTGGGCATTACCCATTGCATCGACTCCGGCACGACTGACCCGCTCGCGTACATCCTGGATACGAACGGGGGTGATAAACCTGATTTAGTCCTGGACGCTACCGGCACTATAAACGGCTTTCGGCAGGCCCTGGACCTGGTTAAACGAAATGGCCGGATTATCGAAGCGGGGTCCATCACGACCGAAACGTCTTTTCCCTGGAAGAAAGCGGCATACGCAGCGATTGACCTCCACTTCGTTTTTTCTTCCTCGCACGCAGCCTGGGCCAAAGCCGTCCAGATTTTCAACACGTCCCGGATTGATTACACCAAACTGATCACGGCCATCTGCCCGCTCGACGACTATCAGCGTGCATTTGAGTTGGCGGCTAACCCGTCTCAGAGTTTAAAAGTCTTATTTGATCCCAGTCGATAACCTTATGGAATTACACGGAATTTGCCCGGCCATTGCCACCCCCTTCACCGAAACCGGTGCGGTTGATTTTGACAGCTACCGCAACCTGGCCCGGCATCTGCTTCAGGGTGGCTGTCACGGCATTACCCTCTTTGGCATCGCCGGTGAATACTACAAATTGACCGAGACGGAAGAAAAACAGCTCATCAACATCACCGTGGATGAATGTCGGAAAGCGGGCGCAGCTTCGATTATATCCATCACCCGCCACGCCACCGAAATTGCCGTCGAATGGGCCAAATACGTCGAAAGCGCAGGCGCCGATTGCCTGATGCTGTTACCCCCGTTTTTTTTGAAGCCCTCGGCAGCGAGCATCTTCGACCATATCCGGCAGGTGGGACAGGCGGTCAGCGTACCCATCATGGTGCAATACGCACCCGAACAAACCGGTGTTGTCATCGACCCCGCCATGCTGATTCAGTTAGGCCAGGAGGTAGAAAACATCAGCGTGTTCAAAATCGAGAATAAACCATCAGGCAAATACATCTCCAACCTCCTGAAAGCCTCCGGCAATAAAGCCCGCATCTTTATCGGCAATGCCGGGTTCCAGATGATTGAGGGGCTAGACCGGGGAGCGGTGGGCGTGGTACCGGGCTGTTCGATGTATGATATCTACCTGAGCATCTACAATGAGTACAAGGCGGGCAACCGGGCGAAAGTTTTTGAACTGCACAGTGTACTCAATGCGATGCTGAACCACATCCGTCAGGACGTCGAAATGATTATTGCTTACGAAAAGAAAATCCTCAAACGACGGGGCATCATTGCCAGCCATTACTGCCGCAAACCCACGCACCAGCCCGATGACATCGACCTGAGGTTGTTCGATGAATACTACGAAATGATCCGCCCCTACTTTGCGGAATCCGTCCCTCAACCCACGACCATCAGCTAATGGATTTTTTAACCATCGGTGTCTTTGTCGTCTATTTTGCAAGCATCCTCGCCATTGGTTTGCGGGCGGGACGACGGGAGAAAAAAACGGCGGATGAGTACTTTCTGGCGGGCCGACGGCTGCCCTGGTATGCCGTTGGGTTGTCGATGGCGGGTGCCAATTTTTCAACAGAGCATTTTATTGGCATGGTCGGTACGGCGTATTTCATGGGCGTGGCTCCTGCCAACTGGGAGTTGATTGCCTTTGTGCCGCTCAGTTTGCTGATTTTTATTTTCCTGCCGTATTATTTTCGCAAGAAGATCTACACCGTCCCGCAGTTTCTGGAAAACCGGTTTAACGGCACCACCCGGCTGATCTTTGCCGCCATTATCATTATTCACAGTATCGTGGCGATTCTGGCCGGGGTGCTGTATGGTGGGGGACTGATTTTTCAGGAATTGTTCGCCCATGATGAAGTCCGGCTGACCGAAGCGGGTCAGATTAGTCCGTCGCTGTTGCTGGGCATTAGCGTGCTGGCCGTTACGACGGGTATTTATAGCGTGAAAGGCGGGTTAGCAGCCGTAGTCTGGACCGATGTCGTGCAGGTTATCATTCTCATCATTGGCGGCAGTGTGGTAACTGTTATTGCCATCGACCGGGTGGGCGGCTGGGACGAACTCTGGCGATTAAATCAGCAACTTGCCGACGGACGCATTCACCTGTTTCAACCGGCTACCGATCCTATTGTCCCGTGGACAGGGTTAGTTACGATCTGGCTGACGATCAGCATCTGGTACAACTGCGCCAATCAATTTTACATTCAGCAGTGCTTTGCCGCCCGCAGCGAGTGGGATGCCCGGATGGGTATTGTGCTGGTGGCAACCATCAAACTCCTTAAACCCCTGATTATCGTCGTGCCGGGCATGGCGGCTCTGCTCATTTTTGGGAAGGGTATACCGCAGGATAAAGTGTTCGTAAAAATGGTGCAGGAATTAGTGCCGGAAGGTATCCGGTCTATCGTGCTGACCGGCATGGCGGCTGGCATTATGTCTACCATTTCGAGCGTTCTCAACAGCATTTCCACCATTTTTACGATTGATATTTTCCAACGGTATCTGCGGCCCGAAGCCTCACAGCAGCACTTGGTGCGTGTGGGGCGCTGGGCCGTGGCGGTGGCCCTGCTTATCGCTACGGGTATTGCGCCGTTCATTTTACTGCTGGGCAAAGGGCTGTTTATTTATATTCAGGACCTTGCCTCGTATTTCGCCCCACCGATTTCAGTCATATTTCTGGTGGGCATTCTGTGGCGGAAAGCCTCGGCTCGGGCGGCTAATTCGACCCTCATTGCCGGTATTGTGTTTGGGATATTTCTCAAGATCATTACGCCACAATTACCCACTAACCTGTCGGTTTTGATAACCCCGTTCCTGAATCGGGCGTTTTTCTGCTGGCTGTTTTCGCTCTCCGTAATGGTTTCCATATCGTTACTGGGCGACCGGTTAAACCGGAAGCTTCTTGCCGAGGACATCATCTGGAAACCGTCCTACGTGCGACTATCCGCCGAGGAGAACAGTCGGCACCGGGGTTGGCAGAATTTTATGGTCTGGTGGAGCATTGCCCTCGCCCTGCGAGTCATCGTTTACATCGTTTACGCCTAATTAGTTTTTCAAACATGAATGATAAAATCAAGCAGGTTGAGGTATTCCCCATTTCTATACCCCGCGACGTGCCATACTTGGGGCCACTGGAGAGCGGCAATGTCCAGAACGGAAAGGGGTATTTCATCCGTCCCGGTAACAACAGCGTTTACCACGTTAGTGACCAGAGTGTGCTGGTTAAAATCACGACCGACAGCGGGCAGTATGGATGGGGCGAATGCGTAGGATTCGTGGTGCCGGAGGTGGCCGTGGCCATCATCGGTGAACTCATCGGCCCCTTGCTCATTGGTCAGGATCCCCACGATGGCGTAAAGATCTACGAAGACCTGTACAACGCCATGCGGGTACGGGGTTTCTTTGGCGGCTACTACCACGATTCCCTTGCTGCCATCGACATTGCTCTCTGGGACTTACGTGGCAAATTAGTGGGTCTGCCCATCTGTAAGTTGCTCGGTTCGCAACGTCACGACCGGCTACCGGCCTACGTATCGGGACTGCCCAAACCCACCATTGCCGAACGCGCTCACCTGGCCAAAAGCTGGATGGATAAGGGCTTTGACGCTTTTAAGTTTGCCTCCGCCGTTTCACACGACGGTATCGTAGCCGAGATGGAAGCGTTGCGAAAAGCCGCCGGTGACGAAGCTAACATCCTGATTGATATGCATTGGAAATTCACCGCTGCCGAAGCGATCAAGCTGATAACCCGGCTTGAAGCGTATAACCTCTACGTAGCCGAGGCACCTGTAAAACCCGAAGACATCAATGGGCAAGCCCTGGTGGTTCGGTCGGTGAAAACGCCCGTAGCCATTGGCGAGGAACTACGCACGGTATACGAGTACCGGCCCAGGTTTGAAGAAAGCTGTATGCACGTTATTCAGCCCGAAATGGGTCGCACCGGGATTACTTCATTCTGGAATATCTGTCAGATGGCAGTGGCGTTCAACCAAACGGTGATGCCCCACGCCAGCATCGGGGTGGGTATTTTTCAGGCCGCTAGTCTCCACGTTTCTGCCGCTTTGCCCAACCTGGTTTGCCACGAGTATCAGCATTCGATTTTCGACAAAAATCTCCGGTATCTGCGGGGAAATATGCGCTGCGAGGAAGGCTTTTTTTACCTGCCCGATGGGCCGGGCCTGGGCGTGGAACCGACCGATGAACTGTTCGATTTCCTAAAGAAATAAGAAGCATGAGTCTGTCAACCGTTGATCGGATTCAGGTACAACCCCAAACCGGCGGTGCGTCGATGGTTGTTGCCCCGGCCCGTGGCGGGCGGGTGTGTGCATTGGTGTTGCCATTGAATGGGACCGGCTATTCAATTCTGGACGGTTTCCCGGATGATGAAGCGATTGAAGAGGATCGACGGTACAAAAGTGCTCCGCTTATTCCGTTTCCGAACCGGGTCAATCGCGGTCAATACACGCTCGACAGCACGCATTACCAATTGCCGATTAATGAACCCCGGCAGGGTCATGCGATTCATGGCTTACTCTACAATTGCCCAATGACGGTTGAAGATAAACAGATTACCGGCCAAACAGCTCAAATTCAGTTGAGCTACTCGTATATCGGTCAGATAAACGGGTATCCGTTTCCGTTCGAACTTGCTGTGACGTATAGCATCAGTGAGCCGGACGGTTTTAGCTGCATGACGACAGTGAGCAACACGGGTGCCACGGCCATGCCGCTGGGGGTTGGCTGGCATCCCTACCTGCGATTATCGGGCGGCATGGCCAATTGGACGATGCAACTGCCCGACTGTCAGCTTTATACACTAAATGATGCCTCTATCCCGACCGGTCATAAACAGGAATATAGCACTTACCGCCAACCGGCCCTGCTTGCCGATACGTACCTCAATAACTGCTTTGCGCTCACACAGGAAACACCTCGCTGCGAGATTCTATTCGGCTCTCCGACCCGCGACCGGCAACTCGTCTTTTGGATGGAATCAGGCGTTAATCAGTACCGCTATTTTCAGTTGTTTACCCCACCGGACCGACTGTCCATTGCCGTAGAACCGATGTCGTGTTGCCCTAATGCATTCAATAACCACGATGGGCTGATTCAGCTCGAACCCGGCAATACAGTCAACGCTTCGTATGGACTGCAACTTCGACCCATCCCGCAACGTCCCCAACCTACTGACAATCATGCCTAACTTTATTGTTTGCTTTAGTGAAATCATGCTGCGACTATGTCCGCTAACCCAGTTTGATCGGATAAAAAAGATGCATGTGCTGAAAATGGACTTTGCTGGAGCCGAATCCAACGTAACAGTTTCGCTGGCTAAACTTGGCTACACGGTTCGTTTCGTCACCTGTCTGCCCGGTAATGTAATTGTTAGTGCAGCCATAAACAACTTGCGGCAGTCTGACCGAATGGCCAGTTCAGTTTTGTGAACTGGCCAAACAGACCTGAGTCAATCGGGTAATATTATACCTTGATATACGGTTAAAACCTATTTGCAACCACAGATATGATCTATAAGAACAGATGCCGTCTGGCCAGACTATTTTACCGATTCGCGCTACGAATCGGATTACTGCTTACGATATTCGCAGCGACAGCGACGACCTTGTTTGCCCAGCTAACGGCTCCATTGCAGATTAAAAACCCGCATTCTGTTTCTCTCGAGAACTTTTGTCAACAGAATCCGTTGACTGTGGCTGCGTTTTTTGATTAAATCAATCTGGATTATCCGGGTTTGGGCAACGTGAGGCTGGCGGTCAGCCAAAAAAACTGGGTAAAAGCAGCAATGAATTTGCTGGCTTATTACCAGACCAATGGTTCCAGCGCCCAGCTACGGGTATGTAGCCTGGCAACAAATCCGGCTGCGTTGACCGAAGCCAATGCCAGTCTACAGTCGGTTTTTACTTTTCAGGGCATAACCGACACCTTACCGGTAAACACAGCCAATCGTCTTAACTGGTTTCATAAAGGCCCCAATAATGATATTGAATGGGCGTATTTTCTGAACCGGATGGGTTACGTCGAATCGTTGCAAACCGCCTATTGTCTAACCAGCGATGCCACGTATGCCAGAGCGTTTAATCGACTGATAATTGATTGGGTCGTTAGTAATCCTGCCCCTGATACCAATTGGAACACAGCACCCTGGCGGGTTCTGGAAGTAGGATTGCGCTTGTTTGGCTCCTGGCCAACCGGTTTCTTTGGCTTTCAGCAAGCCACTGAATTTACACCCGTTGCCCGCTTGCTGATGTTAATGTCGTTGCATGAGCATGGGGCCTATGTCAGTAAGTACCACTGGGTTCATCATAATCACGGGGTGATGGAGTTGAACGGACTGACCCGGTTAGCGTTGTGTTTTCCTGAATTCAAACAGGCGGATGAGTGGTATCACCACGCCCTGACGGGCATGGCCGAAGAGTTTAGGTTTCAGAGTTATCCGGACGGAGCGATGAAAGAGCTAACCAATAGTTATCACTGGGTGGTGGTCAGGAATTTCCTGGCTTACCTCGATTTAAATAAAGCATACCACAAATCCATTCCAAAGGAGCTTGAAGAGATTGTGAAGCGAATGTGTGATTACATGGCATACACTGCCCGTCCCGACGGCTACGGGCTGCTTAACAATGATGCCGACTTGCTAAACAATCATGCCTTGCTCAAGCCACTGCTCCAGACATTTCCCCGCCCTGACTGGCAGTATTTGTTATCACATGGTAAGGAAGGGCAGCGGCCCGCGCAAACGTCCATGATGTTTCCCTGGGCGGGTCACTTTATCATGCGCAATGGCTGGGGCGAAGCGGAAGGCAAAGACCATTTTGCATTCTTTGACAATGGCCCGTGGGGAACCTCGCATCAGCACAATGACAAACTACATCTGTCGGTATACGCCAATGGCCGCGAACTACTCTGCGATGCGGGGCGAATGTATTACAAGCCCGACAAATGGCGGCAGTTTGTCAACCTCTCAGCTTCGCACAATGTAATTGCACTGGATGGAAGAGGGCAAAACAACTACGTGCCCGAAGCCTCGAAACCGCTAGCCGATTCGAGCTACAGCATTCAGCCCGAACTGGACTTCAGCATCGGCACGTATGAAGGCGGGTTCGAAGACCTAACGCCCCATGTGCCCCCGATAACCTCTAACGAAACCGCCAAAAAGATAACCGGACGCCATACCCGCGCCGTTATTTACCTGAAGAATCGGTACTGGATCGTCGTGGATCAAGTACAGTCCGACAAACCACGCACCCTGACAGCCTACTGGCATTTCAACCCGGCCTGTTCGGTTATAGCCGAAGGTCAGTCGGTGCTGACCAATGATTCCCAAAAAGGCAATCTGCGCTTTATGCCGGTAATGGCGGAAACCTGGTCTGTTAATTTGGTTAAGGGCCGGGAAAACCCCTCCGTGCAAGGATGGTACAGTGAGCGGTACAATCAGCGGGTAGCGGCCTGTTGCGCGGAATACAGTACTAAAATGGCTGGGACTTCCGCCACCTTTGCCTGGATCTTATACCCTTCGGCTGATGAAAAGCTACCTGAGATCACCGCTCAGCTATTACCTGCCCCCGCTGGAGCGATCCGGCTAAAGGTGCAGATTCCGGGTGAGAAATCAGTAGAACTGGCGTTGAACATGGGAGTTATGCAGGCCGTTTCTTTGTCAAATGGATTTACGCTCAACGGGCGTTGTGCCTTGCTGCGCGACGGGAAATTACCACTGGTTGTTCAGGGTAAACTTTCAGATAAAACTGGAAGAGTAGTAGTCAAAAACTAACGCTGTCAATCGTGGGCTTCTTTTAACAACTGGGACGCCGGACGATCCCGTTAATAAAATACTTCTATTCGAATGAGGCTGGCTAATAATCCTCTCAACCCCCTAATTAACTGGACATAATTTCCGTAGACGAAGTTTTACTTTTACGGGATTATGAACAAGCAAAGACGAGCCTGGAATCTAGCCGAAAAATTCGAAGCACTCCAGCTTTTGAAGAAAGAAGGCATCAGTAAAGCCTGTCGCCAACTCGGCCTCTCAAGCACGACCCTCTACAATTGGCAACGAGCTTTCGAGCAAAATGGGGAACTAGGCCTGAGTTCCAAACAGGATCAGGATAAAAACCCCGAGTTTGAAAGATTAAAGCGGGAGAACCGCGAGCTGAAAATGCTGGTGGCCGAAAAAGAACTGATCATCCGGGTCCAAAATGAACTGCTAAAAAAAAGTCCTTAGCCAAGTCAATCCGGCTTCTGGTGGCGCAGGATTGTATTGATGCCGGTATCGCTAAGAGCTTGGTGCTGAGCCTGTGTCAGATCAGCCGGAGCTTATTCTACTACAAGCCGCAGTGCGGAAATAGGCCAGCGGGCCGAGTTTGTAAGACCATTACCAGCAAAAGAACCGGAGGTTATAAGTTTGATAATCAAGTGGTTGGTGATATTCGAGCCCTGCTGGCCCAGGAATTTGTGGATTACGGCTACTACAAGACCACAATCTATTTGCGTCAAACCTACCTGATTAACCCAAAAAAAGTGTATCGCCTGATGAAAGAGCATGGCCTTTTAAACCTCGGTAACCGGGCTTATAACTCCACTAAACGCCAGTGGGTGAAGGATTTAGTGCCCGATCCTAAAGTTGAATTTACTTATTTTGAGTTCGACATTAAGTACATTTATATTCACGCCCGGCGTAGCCATGCCCAAGTGATAACCGTGCTGGATGTGTTCAGTCGATGGAACATGGGGCACTTGATCAAGTGGAAGATGCGCCAACAGGATGTGGTAACCCTATTTGACACAATCTTTGAAATTTATCTCTTACCAGCCCAGTTCTATGTCCGCAACGACAATGGAAGTCAGTTTGTGGCTGATATGGTGCAAACTTATTTTCGCGACCGAAATATCGTTCAAGAATTCAACAAACCTGCTACGCCCGAGCAAAATGCGCATATTGAGAGCTATCACAGCATTCTGGAAAGAGCCGTTTGTAAGCGATACGAGTTCGAGAGCCTGCCCCAAGCCATTGACATGCTAAATCGTTTCCGGGATCTTTATAACTTGGAGCGGATTCATTCGGGGCTCCACTATCGAAGTCCGTATCAATTCCTGCTGGAAAGAGGAGTTGATATGAAAGACCTGAAAAGCACAAAATGTTCCAACTAACAAACAGGAAATTTTGTCCAAAAATTAGGGGGTCAGTGCATAATCTTAAAGTCGTTATGCTGAAGATATCCGCACTTCACTGCATACATGGGGCTCAAAGGTCTTAGTATAGTCAAACTGAAGTCAAATTAATGGAATGTGTACCCAATGGACATAGTTAACTCTCCGGCTAAACCGGACCAACCCAACGCCCCTTCTACACTAAATGAGCGGAGTACCTTATCTCAGAAAACCCTCGTGGCTGTTGTATATCTTTCTTTTAATAAAATTTGAGCCTCCAGCTGAGAGATAACAATTCCAAAATTCAGCCCGTTACCCGAAAATGGGTCTCGGATTTAATTGGATTCAGCTTGTCAATCGGCTGGTTCGAGTTGTGCAACAGCCACCCTCAATTGTGAGACAACGTAATGTTGAAAAGACCCTACTGTGTTTGGAACCATGATGACCTACGAGCAGTAGTTTGTGAACGAGCTTATTGACGCCAGATGAGCCCCTTATTTATGTTGAGAATGATAGGTTCAAAAAGCTATTCCTTTTAATAAGCTTCGTCTTTTTCCCTTTTCAATAATCACCCTGTACTTTGCCATTACACTAAATAACTCGGAGCGACCGCAAGGGTCATTTGTTAGCTAAAGCCGTGCTTTCCAGCCTTGTATTTAACTTTGAGAAAAAACAATTCCTTTATGTAGACATTAATCGTCGCGAAAGAAAGACAAGGAATCTGACAACTCTACCCTATCGAAAACCAGATGGACCCATTAACTGCCAAAGGCTTTTGGTCAAAAGTAGGTTTGGAGAGCATACCCTGCTCTACCAACTGACTTCACGGGGGTGGCTAAGAATCGCCCGGGGCGTATTTGACAGTTTGCCTCGTCATTCACCCGGAGGAATGATTCCTGAATGAATGCACCCAATGAGTTTAATCTTGAATACGTTCATCAACCGGTGAACCTAACTTTCTATCCAGATATCCTGCCTTCGTTGCTCAGTCGCATCAGGGCAGATCAGGCCGTCAGAGTAACCTCTTTTTCCGGAGTTACAATAATTTTCCGGCGGTGTTTCATGCCCCACTCGCGCAATGACCCCAATACGTCGTCCAGCGTTCGGCCATAAGTTGTAATGGCGTATTCGACGCTCACCGGCTTGGTTGGCAGCACCGTTCGTGTTATTAACTGGTGGCTTTCCAGCTCCTGCAACTCCTTCGATAGCATTCGGGGAGTAATAGCGATCTCCCGTGCCAGTTCCTTGAACCGATGGGGCCGGTTCAGGAGTGTTATCAAGATCAGGAGCTTCCATTTTCCGCTGATGACTTCCAGCGTATCCAGAATCGCTAGGCGGCTCATCCGGCAGGATTCTGTTGTGTGTACTTCCATAGATATACAAAAAGATACTAGTATACTTTATGTAACTGATAACAAAGGTATATCAGATAACCTATACTTTAGATGCGTCATCTAATTAATTTTATTATGAATATCTTATTGTGGGTTTTACAGATTGCGCTGGCCCTGTTTTTCCTGGTACCAGCCACCATGAAAATTAGAACGCCAAAATGCCAACTGATTGAAAAAGGCCAGCTTGCCCCCGGCGATTCAACGGTTCCTGTCCGGACGATCGGCTTGCTCGAATTACTGGGTAGCCTGGGGATTATTCTCCCCATGTGGCTGGGTATACTCCCTATCCTGACCCCATTGGCGGCCACTTGTTTTTGTCTGGTGATGGTGGGTGCTATGGCCCTACACGCAAAAAAAAGCGAATACAAGGTGCTGTCCCTGTTGGTTATGGTCTTTATAGCGGCTGCATTTGTGGCCTGGAATCGCTTCGAACAGTTAGCCTCATAAATAGGGTTGCTGAGGGCTATTATTTATAGTCGACTGGGTTCACTACTGACATACGGCTGTCACTTCTCTGGCTTTTCTTTGTAGTATCAATCAATAATTTCAACCATTAGAAAGCCATGGAAAACACAGCGCAGCTTCGCCAAGCGACGGATTCGATCGTCATCTCACCCGAGCAACTTCTTGCGCATTGGCAGGGACACCGGGGACTCAGCCGCCGATTGATCGAAGTCTATCCCGACGAACACTTCTTTTCGTATACCCTGGGCGGCATGCGACCTTGCTCGGCGCTGATTGATGAAGTCCTGCAAATGGCCGACCAAAGCATGCAGGGCGTTATTTCGGGCGAGTGGCCTTCCTTTGGCGAGCGTGCAGAGGCAACACCCAATGCAACGACGAAGGATCAGGTTCTGGCGCAGTGGGATCGGGTGACCGAGAAGATTAATGCCTGTTGGCCGCAAATTCCACCTGCTCGTTTTCAGGAAGTTGACAAGGCTTTTGGTCTGTATGAAGGACCTATCTACTGGTTTCTTTTCTACCTGATCGATAATGAAATTCATCACCGGGCTCAGGCTTATGTCTATTTACGCACCCTGGGTATAGAACCGCCTGCTTTCTGGGATCGCCCCCAGGTATAGTCCGCCAGTCCGCCACCCAGGAGATATGCCGTTTTACAAAAGCCTTTGCCGATCTATACATCGGCAAAGGCTTTTTCGTAATGTGCTGGCGGCTTCCATTCAGTGTATTCAGGGAAAGATAGCCTCAGGTTGATAAGGTTTTTTGGCCT
This sequence comes from Larkinella fluvii, assembly GCF_051857545.1. Lineage (NCBI taxonomy): Bacteria > Pseudomonadati > Bacteroidota > Cytophagia > Cytophagales > Spirosomataceae > Larkinella > Larkinella fluvii. The sequence goes on from NZ_JBPZHB010000005.1 coordinate 427,386, forward strand.
CCTGCACGACCTTTTCCAACCAGTGTTTAACCGTTTTTCGGCTGACCTCAAACTTAGCAGCCGCTTGTCCGATATTGAGTTTGCCGCGGTGAATCTCATTTACCATCTGGCGCATGAAAAGATCGTGCTGCTGCATGCGGATTTCGATAAGTTGATCCATAAGTTAGGAAGTTTATGGTCAACATTTATCAGGACAAGACAATCGCCAGTGTCCTGTTACAAGTTCACTGCCAATATGGTTCAATATTTTGCAAAGCTCAAAAAAGGAGAGGTGTCCCGTAAGAGCCACCTCTCTTTCATAACTTCAAAAATTGATTAATTCTGAACAGCCAACGGGTTGTACAAAATTTCATCTTCGGGAATCTGAAGGGTCATTTTGGCTACCGGTAAACTGGACTTAGTAACATGGTTAGCAGAGCTGGCTCTGTCGACAGGGATATTCCAGCGCTTGTTGTTGTAGAACTCGCGGCCGCCTTCACCCCATAGTTCAATGCGGGTTTGCAGTTGCACCATTTGTAACGTGGTGAGCCCCTGCATCGCAGGATAAGTAGCCGTAGTGAGCGGTGTCATTCCTGTTGTGGTACGCGCAGCCAACAGCCTATCGAGCGTTGCTTTGGCAGCAGCTTCTGTGGCTGGCGACATCGCTTCCGCTTCCGCTTTCATCAGCAGTACTTCCGCAGAACGCATGTAAAACGCCGTTGAAGCGCCCACATCTATTTTGTTGTTGCTGTTCAATCCGTGGGTAGCTGCAAATTTTAGGTTCGTGTAAGAAGGGATAAAGGCAACTGTATTGTTTGGCGGATAGGTGTAGTTGCCAAGTGGTGCGAGCGAAAAGGCATCTTTACGGAAATCATTGGGTGCTATTTTTTCATACAGTCGGTTATCAATCCGCTTGTAAGCTCTTTCCAGCCCTCCGTTCCCTCTACCGAAGGGATTCATGTAAGCGGTAAAGTACGTGTTAGCAGCACCAAGCGGAAATCCTAAAATGACCTCCGGATTTTGCGCATTATTGAGAAAGCCATTGGTTTCCGGCCTTATTTCGGGAGCTGCTGCGGTGCCGATGTTCTTACCTCCGTACTGTGCCTGGCTTAGAAGCGTTGGATACTTTGCCAGAATCTCATTGCACGCACTGATCGCAGTAGCCCAGTCCCCAGTCCATATCGATACCCGTGCCAGCAGGAAATTGGCCACAGCCAGATCGATATCAGTGATATCAGCCGTATAGCCAATCCCAGCCTCTTTGAACAAGGCAATGGCACGGTTCAGGTCGTTTTTGATAAAAGCATACGTTTCGACAGCAGACGAACGGGGCTTGTTTTCCTGAGTGGGTTGAAACCGGTCATACAACGGAAGGCCAAGTTTGTCCTTTCCGCCCTGCAGGAAGGCGTCCTGATAATTTTCCATTAGATAGTTGTACCCATAGGCTCTGGCAAACAACCCTCTGGCTTTACATTCCTTCAGAAAGTTGTTGCTGGCCACGGTTTCATCCGGAAGATAATTTAGCATCTGGTTAGCAGTCGTAATACAAAACCAGCCGTACCTCCAGTAATTACCATTCTTTGCGTTGGCTGATCCAATGAAGTCACCGAGCTGGTATTCGATTGAACCGGAGAGTACATTCAGCCCTTCCTGATCTCCCAGAATGATATCATTTCCTTCAATAGATCGATTGACATCCAGTCCCTGACTGGAATAATACATGTCCGCAACGCCCGCACCTGTGGCACCTACGTTGTTGAACAGCAGGGGCATGGCGTTGGCCATTCCACCCATGACGATCCGGATCTTGGCCTCGTCACCCGACGCCAGAAGTTCGGCTATTTGCTTATCGGTAATGCTGTGTGGGGGCTCCACTTCCAGCTTATCGGCACATCCAGAAAATAGCAGCATACCCGAAACTGCCAAACCCGTTATATATTTATTGAGAATACGCATCTTTCGACTAATTAAAAGTTAAAATTAATACCCACCGAAAAGGTGCTCATAGGCAAATACACGGCTGCCCCAACTTCCATTCCACCGACCAGCGACATGCGCGGATCAATACCTGAGTGAGCCGTCAACATGGTCAGGTTGTCGCCGGATGCATACACCCGTATACTTTTTGTTTTCAACTTGTCCAGGATAGCGCCACTAAGCGTATAACCCAGGGTGAGGTTTTTGATATTCAGATAAGAAGCGCTGAATAAAGCCTGATCGGTATACTGCCAGGGCCCAAAGGTAGACCCGCCCGTATAGAACGTATCCCCATAAAATGCCATCGGGAATTTGGCGTCTCTGTTCTCAGGTGTCCAGGTATTTCCCAATACTTCTTTCGATAATGCGTTCCCGATGTTCCCAGATCTGTACAGGTGGTTGGCATATTCCACACTCAGGAATTTACCCCCCAGTTGGTAGGCCAGGATAGCGGTGAAGTCGAACCCTTTATATTGAAAGCTTGTAGAAAAGCCACCAATAATTTTGGGAATTGCACTACCCATTTCATACCGGTTGGCCAGCGTGTAGTTAGTGGTGCTAACAATGTCTCCCACGCTGCTATCCGTAAAGCGTCCTGCATCCTGGTCTTGCTGCGTAACGGTGTGATGAAACAAGGGCAAACCTGTGCTCTGATCCACTCCCGCGTACTTGTAGAGATAAAGGTTGTAGTAGTCCTTATTTTCACCACGCAGGTACATGATCTGGCCGGCAGTGTTAGCACCCCCATTGGCAATTCCCCATCCATCGATGAAGCCTGTAAAGTTTCCGCCCAGTGATGGCGAACCTACACTTTTGGGAAATTTAGTCAGAATGGTGCGGTAGTGGGTACCGTTCAATCCGATGCTCCAGTTGATATTTTTGCGTTGGATGAGTTTGATGTCCAGGGCAATTTCCACACCGCGGTTGACAATTTCAGCGTTGTTCAGGGTGAGTGAAGCTTGTCCCATTGAAGCGGCAAGAGGCTGTGCAAACACAGAGTTTACCGTCTTCTTGTTGTAGACATCGATGGTTCCACTCAATCTCCTGTTTAAAAGGGTGAAATCGATACCGGCATCAAAGGTATGCGTGTTTTCCCAGGTTAATTTATCATTTACGGCAGCGCCTTGCTGAAGTGTGTACGTTGCAGGAACACCTGTTCCTGCCGTTGAGTTTGTGTAAACTGCACCGTAGCTCCAGGTCTGATAACCCGAATAGTTACTGATACCGCTCTGGTTACCGATAATTCCATAACTAGCCCGTAGTTTCAATTCGTTGATGACGGTACTGAATCTCTGCATGAATTTTTCCTGAGAAATACGCCATCCACCACCAATAGACCAGAAGGTTCCCCAGCGATTCTCGTTGAATCGGAATTTAGACGAACCGTCTCTGCGCAGCGAGCCTTCCACAAAATACTTGTCGTCATAGTTGTACACCGCCCGGCCAAAATAGCTATCCATGGTCGTTATGTCTCCACCATAACCCGGAACACCGAACGGTGCGCCCGCTGTATTGTACCGGCTGGTAAAGTTACCGGCGCCGGTAAACCCATTGATTAGAGAATACGCGGAGGCAAAGTTCACCAGATCACTTTTAAATTGGTAGAATTCATGGGCAGCCAGTGCCGTAACGGAGTGGCGACCAAATTCTTCACCCCAGTTAAGCAGCTGTTGCGTGTTGAAAACGCCGGTGTTCGTATAATACTTTCCAATCGCACCTATCCCTACTACCGCTCCCGTCTCAGGCGTACCGTAACGCGTCCGTACTTCCGTAAAGCGGTCATAAGAAATGTTGTTTGTAAAGCTGAAATTCTTGAGGAAGTTCACCGTGAAATACCCTTTAAGGTTTAAGTCATGCGATTCCCTACGATCGATGTCTTTATCCAACAGGTCAATCAGGTTGGTTGCATAAAGCGGTTGGCTGGTGGTTCCGTTCGGAAAATTGGGCTGAACGCCAAGGGGCGAGTAGGTATCATTCGCATTATCAGATACCATGTCGGTGCCGTTCGGATTTTTACGGATATTTCCCTGAAGGTCTCTGGCGAACAACGGTACGAGTTGATTCTGCCCATTTACCCACCTGAACGCGTTTTGCTGCACAGTTCCGGGGTTACGTCCGAAACGGGTAGCCGGCGATTGGGTATTCCGCATACTGTAACCCAGATTTGTTCCTACTTTCAGCCAACTGGTGAGTTGGGCATTCACATTTGTACGGGCGTTGTAACGCTTGAATGTCGACCCTCTGATATAAGAAGGATCTTCCAGCATGCCCACAGAAACAAAGTAATCCATTTTATCGGAGCCACCGCTTGCCGATACCGTATGCTCCTGACGGAACATTTTTTCGAAGAAGTAATCCTTGTACGATCCGGCTTCCCAAAGTGGTCTTGCATTCGGATTCAACTTGCCCGTTGTCGGGTCAATCAGGTACGCACCCGACATGGTCGCGCTGGCATTGGCTCCACTACCGGTGGTGGTATACACCGCGCCCGGCACGTCATACGCCATGTAGTTGCCCAACAGGTTCATGGCAAAGTTTGTCTTTGAGCCCGTGTAATCGAATAAATGGGAACTGGCAAACAAACCGGCCGCTTCATGAGACATGTTTGGATTGGCCACATTCGTCGTGAATTTACCGTCTGTAGATGATCCGCCGTTCACCCCGTAGCGTGCGGAGTTGTAGATGGCCAGCCAGGCATGTTCATAAATGTCTTTGGCATTATCAATGAGATCAAACCGCAATCCACCCAGATAATTGAACCCAGCCCGAGTTTGTACCGATATATTCGGCTTCCCTTTTGTTCCTTTTTTAGTCGTCACAAGCACAACCCCATTGGCTCCACGCGAACCATAAACGGCAGTGGAAGCGGCATCTTTCAGCACGCTGATGCTTTCAATGTCCTTCGGATTGATGGAAGACAGGGCATTAGGGTATTCAGTGGGCACCCCATCGATCACGATCAGGGCATTGGAGCTGTTCTGGCTGGTAGAGCCCGCTCCGCGTAACCGAATACCCATGTCCAGACCGGGCTGGCCATCAATGGAAGAGACCTGAATCCCGGGGACTACCCCTTCAAGGGCTCTGGTAACCGTGGAGTTTGCCTGCACAGAAATGACTTTAGAATCAACCTGTGATACCGCACCCGTCAGCGTGCTTTTCTTTGCGGTACCGTACCCGATCACGACTACTTCGCTAAGCTGGTTGTCTGCCGGAGCCAGACTAATTTCAATATTTTTCCGGTTGCCCACAACGGTTTCCTGGGTGGTGTATCCGATAAAGGAGAATACCAGGGTGGAATTTGTAGTAGGAACATTCGGGATGGTAAAAATTCCATCGGAATTGGTGACAGTGCCAATCGTTGTCTCTTTAACGATTACACTCACCCCGGGCAACGTGGCCCCTGAGGCATCGGTAACCTTCCCGGAAACCTGCACCTGTGCATAAAGACCCAGGCTAAAAAGCAGGTTGCACAGAAGAAATAAGGATCCTTTTCTTTTGATCGTAATGATTTTGAGCATGCGTGAACAGGAATAAAGGTGAATAGTCGAACGGAAAATAATGGTTTAAGAAAAATGCAAACAAGAATTCAAAATAAAGAACTTGTGTTAAAAATAATATTATTTCAATATAAATTCATGTTCATCCAAGTAAAATTATTGAAACAAATTCATTTGAAATCGACAACACATCATGAAAAACATTTCCTACTTCCATCCAGGTTTGTTGTTAATAACCAGGAATATTGCTATGGTAACACATTCCAGCGTAAACATTGATGGTACATGGTATACCAATGGGCAAACGGCATATATTGAATGTGGCTAGGAAGGACCTCAACAATATTCCTGTCTTAATCGTTGAACGATCCAGTAATTGGAGCGTGGTTACTTTTCTCAAATTGATTAGCTGTCGAAAATACATTCTATGGATCCTCTTCTTTTGAAGGTTAAAAAAACAGAAACTGATTCTTTCAGTGTCAATTATTTTAAATATAATGGTTCGTTTCCGGGCTTATGGCATTACCATTCTGAATATGAATTGACGCTAATCGTTAAAAGTTCTGGAACCCGATTCGTCGGAGACCATATAGATCGTTATAATGAAAACGATCTGATTTTTATTGGAAAGAATTTAGCGCATACCTGGAAATCCGATAGTTCTAAAGAAAAAAATCAGTCGTCAGAAGCGCTCGTCATCCATTTTAAAAAAGATTTTTTAGGAGAATATTTTTTTAAATTACCAGAATTATATTCGATTGAACAGTTTCTGCAACTATCCCAGCGAGGAATCAAAATAACGGGCAAAACCCAGACCGCAGTTATCGATCAAATGTGTCAGATTCAGACATTAAGCGGTGTGCATAAATTAATCAAATTATTGCAAATTCTTTGCTTGTTAGCTGATTCTAAAGAGTTAACCTTGTTATCCAGCGAGGGATACAACTTAAATATTAATGAAAGGACAAATGATCGACTAAATAAAGTTCATGCTTACATCATGAATAATTTTAAATCATCTATTCGATTAATTGATGCTGCCGATATCGCTAGCATGAGTCCAACGGCTTTCTCAAGGTATTTTAAACAACGAATGCAGAAGCCATTTTCACAATTTATAAATGAGCTAAAAGTTGGCTATGCCTGCAAACTATTAATGTTACATAAATTTAGTATACAGCAGATTTGCTTTGAATGCGGGTTTCAAAATGTATCAAACTTTAACAAACAATTTAAAAGCTTCACCGGACTGTCACCTAAACAATTCCAACTTAAGCATAAATCTATGTACTTTCAGGCATCATTATATCAGCTTCAGGAAAACAATTTGGCTGAATAATTACTAAGCCACCTGGTTCTTTAGCGGTTCTCCATTTATCATTCTCAATACTTCTTCAGCGGCAAATTGCTGAAGAATCGGAATGCTGCGTTGGCTGTACCAGGCCGTATGCGAGGTGAGTAACGTATTAGGTGCCTGAAGGATCGGATGAGTGTCAGGAAGAGGCTCCTGTTCAAAGACATCGATACCGGCGCCACCGATTTCGCTTATAGTTAATGCCTGAGCCAAGTCGATGGTATTAATTAACCCACCCCGGGATGTATTTATTAAAACCGCATTCGACTTCATTTTTACTAACGTTTCCCGGTTCATGAGGTGATGGGTTTTGTCGTTGAGGGGCAAATGCAGGGAGAGAATATCTGAATTTGTCAGAGCTTCCTCAAAGGTTATTTTTTGGACACCCAATGCCTGCATTTCTTTTTCGCTCACAAAGGGATCAAATGCAGCCAGTTTATAATTGAAAGCTGCAGCTTTTTTGAGGACAACCCGCGCAATCCGTCCAAATCCAAGCGTCGTGAATAGGGCATCTTTGCAGGCAGGAACAGTCCCGGGCGGAATTATTTTCCAAACACCCTCCCGAACCCGCAGATCCGTCGCAGGTATTTGCCGGTGGAGCGCCATCGCTAAGGCCAGAGTGTGATCCGACACTTCATCGATGCAATAATCGGGTACGTTACAAACCGGTATTTGCCGTTCCCTTGCTGCCGCCAGATTGAGATTATCAACACCAATACCGTAGCGTACAATGAGCCGACAATGATCCAGGTTTCGGATGATGGTTTCCGTGATGGGTGCCCATTGGACGATCAGGGCAAAAGCATCCCTGGTTGCCGCTAATAAATCGACTTCGCTTTTACATTGGGCGTCGATAAGCTCATATCCCGATTGTTCCAGTACCGCCCTTTCCGGGTTGATATTAGAAAAACCGTGATCTGTAATGACAATTTTCTTCGTGCTGCTATTCATAATGAAGCAAGGTCAAATGATACGCAATAGCAAAAGCCTGGCGAAAAATGAGGTTTAAAATACGATAACCGATTTGACATGAGCTGCCTTCGCCATCATCATGTCAGTAAAGGCCGTCACCCCGTTATCGAGCGAGTAATAATGAACCCACGACGTGACGTCTACTTTTCCGGTAGCGATTAAATTCAACGATTCGTTGATTTCCTGCTGCGTGGCCGCGTAGGTGCCAATGATTTTCTTTTCAGATAAAATAATGTCGTATGAAAAAAAAGATTGATTGTTTTCATACAGACCGATGAGCACTACGGCCCCGCCAGGCTGTACGGCTTTTAAGGCCTGCTGGTTCGTTTGGGAATTCCCTACGGCGTCAACAACCAGGTCAATTCCTTCCTGATCGGTAACTTGGTAAATAGCGGAAACCAGGTCTTCCTCCGAGGAATTGATGGTGGCCGTAGCTCCTAGTTTTCGGGCAATGGCAAGCCTTTCATTCCGCAGATCGGCTACGTACACCGCTACGCAAAGGAGGGATTGAAAGGCCTGCTGCGTAACAAGTCCGATGGGTCCGGCACCGATTACCAAAACTTTTTTAGGGTTTAAGTGCCTGATCAGGTTAACGATATGAATCCCATTGGCCAGTGGTTCAGCCATACAGGCGGCTTGTGGCGTACTATTCTCCGGGATCGGCACCAGGCAATGGGCCGGTACATTCACGTACTCCCCAAAGGCTCCCCCCCGATGCATCCCGAAAATTTGCCGGTTTTTGCATAAGTTCGTTAATCCCCGTTTGCAGGGATCACAGGCTCCGCAGGACACTACGCTATTACTGGCCACCCGATCACCTTTCGTAAAGCCTTTTACATCGGAACCAATATCCTCAACAATTCCACAAAATTCATGGCCCATAATTAAAGGCGGAACACGGCGCGGGCTATGGTTTTTAAAGGTTTCCAGCTCACTCCCGCAGATACCACAAGCTAGTACTTTCAGCAAGACCTCATCCTCTGAAAAAGAAGGTAATGGCCTTTCTGCAATCATGAGTTTGTTAAACTCGGGATAAAAAAGTGCTTTCATAAGTAACTGACTTTCAGAATTGAGCTACCGCTCGTATTGGGGAGCCGTCACGGCCCTTTAAGTTGAGCGGAAATCCCATGAATGTAAACTTGTCAGGAACCTGATCCAGGTTCGTCAGGCTTTCCACAACGACGATCTCTTTTTTCAGCAGGATGTGATGCACTTCATACCAGTCGCGGCTGGGCGTTGGGGTGTCCATGCCCAGCATCCGGATGTTCCGGTCGGCCAGATACGCACTGGCTTCCTGCGTCAGCGAGGGAAAATTTTCAAAGAAATCATCCTTCCCGAAGTTTTTGTACCAACCCGTGTCGTAGATGATTTTTGCCTCGGGAGTCAGCAACTGTTCATAGGGTAAAAAATCTTCAACGGTAATTTCTTCCCGGGACTCTTTGGGTATTCTCAGTACATGCACATTCCCATAAAACCAGTGTAAAGGCATCTGGTCCAGTGTTTTGCCATCATCCAGAAAATGGTACATCGCGTCCAGGTGCGTTCCCTGATGCGACCCCATTACGATTTGCGTAATGTTGTATTTCAATGTACGGGTATTTCCGTGCGGAACGATGCTCAGCTTAGGGTCAGACGGAAACGTTTGCTGTCCGTGGACCAGGGGATGTGAAAGATCGACAAGTTTCATCGTTTTATTTAGCTAAATAGCCGCCGTCAACCAATAAGTCGCTGCCGGTAATGAAGGAAGAATCGTCACTGGCCAGAAAGGCTGCCGCAGCGGCTACTTCTTCGGGACGTCCCTGCCTGTTCAGTAGGTGCATGGCCGATGCCCGACGGTCTTCTTCGTCGATGTTCAGGCCTAATTTTTCGCATGAATTGATGAAGGCGCTGGTGTAAATGTAGCCCGGGCACAGGGTATTCACCCGGATACCAAAAACTGCCAAATCCTGCGCCCAGCATTTGGTGAGTCCCCGAATGGCGAATTTGGTGGCGTTGTACGTAGCAAAGTTGGCTTGTCCGACAAAGCCGCTCACCGATGAAAAATTGATGATACTGCCTCCACCGTTTTTTTTCATTTGCGGAACGATGTATTTGGCCATCAGCGACGTACCGCCAATGTTGACCGAATTGATCTGCTGCCACTCATCGTCGGTAGCTTCAATTCCTTTGAAGATAAACCGGGCTGCGGTATTGATGAGCACATGAGCAGGGCCAACCTCGCTTTCAATGGCCGCGCAGGTTTCCGCCACGGCAGCTTCATCGCTGATATCGAGTTGCCAGAAATGGGCATCCAGATCTGAGGCTTTATGCTTCGTATCGGGCTGAAGATCAACCAGAACAACCACGCACCCCTCTTCGGTCATTCGGGTGGCGGTGGCATAACCCAGGTCTCCAAGGCCACCGGTAATAACTACAGTTTTATTTTTTAGTCCTCTCATTGATCCATCACATTCATTTTACTGCCTTGATCATTCTACGTTGTTTTTCTTACTTCACAAAGCAACGCTGAACGTATAATGACCGGATGGCACGCGTAAAGCCGTACCCACAGCCGTGGTCTCAATAATCCGGATGTCTTTTGATCCGGTAATCTGTTGCCCGTTTTCACTGATGCTTTTTCCGGATGGCAGGAACACGGTAGCCGTGGTATTCGCCGGAATCTGAACCGCTAACTGGAACGTGCCGTTATTGACTTTCCAGTCAACAGCAATTTTTCCGGCAATGGAATGATAAGCCCCCCTGGCTCGGGTCAGGCTGCCTCCCAAACGCGGTTTAATGGTAAAATGCTTGTAACCAGCAGAATCGGCATTGATGCCCAGGATACTTCGGTACATCCATTCGCCCACGGCGCCGATGGCGTAATGATTGAATGAATTCATGCCTACGTTCTGAAAACCGCGTCCCTTTACGTATCCGTCCCAGCGTTCCCAAATGGTGGTTGCTCCCTGATCAATCGAGTAGATCCAGGAAGGAAACCGGCGGCTTTCCAGTAATTTATAAGCCACGTCGGCATACCCGTATTCCGACAACTGATTCATCAACCGGATCGTCGACTGAATACCGGTCGAGATCCGGTAATCATACGCTTTGATGGCCTGGACCATGTGGGCTGCGGCTTGTTTCTTCAGCTTTCCGGGCACTAGGTCAAAATCCAGCGCGAGGGCGTATGCCGCTTGCGTATTACCGGCAATGGTACCGTCATCGGTAACGTATTCTTTGATAAATCGTGACTTTATCGCGTTTGCCAGCGAGTCATAGAACGTGTAGTCTCGCTGATGACCAAGCAGCCTGGCAACCTTTGCGACGGTTCGGGTTGAATGGCCAAAAAAGGCCGTTGAATAGATATCATTATCCACTTTACCCCCCTCTTTCGGATAGTCGTCCGCAATAATGGTGTTTCCGTTCAGCCAATCGCCGTACATGTTCCCCCGCTCATTTTTCCACAACAGATCCGGATTGGTGTCTAGGATGTGCCGGATGTAGGCTTTCATCGACACATACTGGCGGGCTAAGATGGCCGTATCGCCATAGTTCTCATACATTCGCCAGGGGACCAGGACTCCCGCATCACTCCATCCGGGGGCATTGCAATAGCGATTCCACTTATCGACCTGCGGGGTGTAATCCGGATAACGTCCGTCGGCTCGTTGGCAATCGGCAATATCCCTCACCCACTTGGTGAAAAAGGCACTCATGTCCAGATTGAAAATAGATGTCTGGGCAAACACCTGGGCATCCCCCATCCATCCCGCCCGCTCATCCCGTTGGGGGCAGTCGGTCGGCACCGAATGCATGTTCCCCTGCTGAGTCCATAAAATATTGGCCCACAACTTATTAAGATCGGGCGACGAACTTTCAAATGTACCGGCCAACGGCGCAGCCGACGCAACTACTTTCCCCGTTACATTAGTGAGTTTAGGTTCCTGGGTAAGACCGGAAATCTCAACGTATCGGAAGCCATGATACGTAAAGCGAGGCTCATAGTCAATGGACTTTTCCAACCCGGGTGTATATACATCCATCTGTTTAGCGGCTCGCAGGTTGCTAACATAAAGCTGGCCATTTTCGTCCAGCACTTCGCCGTGCCGAAAAGTGATGTTCTGAGCTGGATTGTAAGGAATTTTAAGGTTTACCCACCCCGCTATATTTTGCCCCAGGTCAAAAATGTACGTTCCTTCCTTCACCTTCACCACCTGTATCGGCGTAATTTCCTGGATCACTCTAATCGGCTCGTTGAGCTGGGCGTTGAGTGTTATTGAGACGGTTTTGTCGACGGTAACTGATTTCCACCCAGCGTCATCAAAATCCGGTTCCATCCACATGGCGGGCAACCGTTTTGCATTAAAATTTTCGCCGTCGAAGATGGATGCCATTTGGACGGGGCCGTTTTCCAATACCTTCCAGCTTGCATCGGTTACAATCTGCGTTCGGGTACCGTCGTCGAACAGCAGCTCCAGTTGCCCGATCAACCGTCGGTCGAATCCATACGCCCCCCGGTCAGGATGGGAAAATAGGCCACCGGCATACCAACCATCTGCCAACATGGCCCCCATCACATTAATGCCTTTTTTCAGGGATTTCGTGACATCATAGGTTTGGTATTGAACACGTTCGTGGTAATCGGTCCACTCGGGGGCCAGAACCTGATTTCCGGCTTTTTTGCCGTTCAGGGTCATCTCATACAGGCCCAAAGCGCTCGCGTAGAGGGTGGCCTGTTTCACTTCTTTCGTTACCGTGAATGTCTTCCTTAACAACGGCGATGCGGGTATGGACGATTTGAAGGGCTTGCGATTAGCCGAACTGCCGGTGTAAGCTCCATCCGTCAATTTGGCCGGGCTCCAGTTCTCCGCTGAAAAGGCCGGATAGGTAGCGTACGGAACGGAGGCAGCGACCGGTTTTTTCAGCGCAACATTTTCGGAACGGGCATTGATGGCTTCTAATTCGGCGATGGCGTAGGCGTATTTTCCCTCGTCCGTTTTGCGGAGTTTATGAACGACTACCCGGATGTACCGGCCGGTTGCGGGCGCCATCGGTTTGCTGTACGGTTCCAGCCCACTCTGCTCGTAATCCCGGGTGCTTTCGTCGGCAACGACCGTTTGCTTTTTAAAGTCAGCCGTAGCCGATACCAAAATCTTGAAACGTTTGGGAAATAAGTAGCCGCTGGGCTGAAGTTTATACGCTACGGGATAGAGTTTAATTTGACGAATGTCCTGTTGCGAACCTAAATCAACATCGACCCATTGATTGCCCGCATTCTCCATAGAGCCAGAACCTGATTGAAAGCTAGGCCAGATGTCAAATTTTGCGTCGGCAGGTACATTTTCTTCCGGCCCTCCAATCCAGTGTGCCTTCCAGTCCTCTTTATGGAGCAGCCCCATCGACCAGCTGGCGATGGCACTCCACGAACTAACATTCTTCCCGGCGTCCCAAACGCGGACTTTCCAAAAGTATTTGGTCCTGGTAAGCAGTTTGCTCCCGGTGTACCGCACTTGATTGGCACTAGTGGATTCAACTTTTTTTGAGTCCCATACATTCGCTACACCTTTTACCAGGGATAGGGAATCCGCACTTATCAAGATCTGATAGGCAGACTGATACTGTGCTCGCTTTGTAGAAACCAACTCCCAACTCAGGCGGGGCTGTTTGGCATCAATCCCAATCGGATTTACTAAATACTCGGTCCGCAGATTACTAATTTTCAAATCATTATTTTGGTTGTCACCGTATGCTAAAAAGGTAGACAGCAGCGCCAGAATAGTAAACCATAAAATCTTCATTGGTAAAGCTTGAAAGTAGTGAATAGCCAAACAGTGTTAAAAGTCGAAAATGGATTGCAGCTAATCAGGGTATCTCTCACATTGAATAGGTATTAATTTTTATAAAAAACGTATGGTTTTTGCAACGTAAACTTAGTGCTTTGGAGCACGAAAGAATACCAGTTTATTAGCAGAAAATGATGCTTTTATGCCATTTCTTCAGCCTTTATTACCAATTCTAGCTAACGATAAGTAGTTTTATAGGCGATGCATCTCTCACAGTGGTGATCGTCAGCCCACCTTCTCAAATGGATTTTCGAAGCAAATCTGAACCTGTATTGGCTAATTCTGCGAATCCTGATGGGGCTGTCCGGGTGATTTTGTTGATTGACGTTTGCTACCTAAACCCATCTTCATAATCAATGATCTGTTTAAGAACCGCCCTGCTTCTGCTCTGGGCCAGCCTGAGCCTTCAAGCCAAAGATTATCCAGCGTTGTTTTTCGGCATCTATTCGGATGGCGCTACGCTCAACACGCGTTCCATTCAGTACGCGATCGATTATATTCATTCCAATGGAGGTGGTCGGCTGGTGTTCTACGTCGGACGGTATCTGACGGGGTCGATTCATTTAAAATCGAACGTAACGCTGCACTTGGAAGAAGGAGCCGTGCTCATGGGATCACTCAATCCCTTCGATTACGATCGACACGTCTGGACGGCGCTGGTGTTCGGCGAAAATCAGCAAAATATTGCCATTACCGGCAAGGGGGTCATCGACGGGCAGGGGCGTCAATTAGCCCGGAATGTCGTGAATGTGATTCAGAAAGGTCTCGTCAAAGACTTGTTCCGTTATGATCGTCCCGAGGCCGAAGCGCGCGCCGTGATTATCTACTTCAAGGGATGTCAGCGGGTAAAACTTCAAACCGTAACGTTACGGAATGCCGCAAGTTGGGTGCAAATTTACGATCAGTGCCGCAACGTGCAGTTGGCCGGCATTACGGTCGACAGCAAAGCCTACTGGAACAACGACGGCATCGACATTGTGGATTCGGACAGTGTCAGCGTTACCGACTCCTACATCGATTCAGCCGATGACGGCATTTGTTTGAAATCGCATGATGCCTCGCAGGTGTGTCAGAACATCTACGTGCGCAACTGTACGATCCGGTCGAGTGCCAATGCGATCAAATTTGGTACGGCCAGCTATGGCGGTTTTCGAAACATCAAAATGGTACAGAACAAAGTCTACGATACCTATCGCTCAGCTATTGCCCTGGAAGCGGTGGATGGCGGTTTTGTCGAGAACGTATTGATTGACAGTTTACAGGCTATCAATACCGGAAACGCCATTTTTCTGCGAATCGGCGAGCGGGTGAAGGGAAAAAAAGGCCGTCTTGAAAACGTTCGGCTGACGAACATCCGGGTCGAGGTACCCGCCACGAAACCCGACGCAGGCTATGAATATGAAGGCCCAATCGAAGACATGCCCCGGAATGTATCGCCCTCGTCGATTGTTGGTATGCCCGATGCCATTGTTAACGATGTGACGTTAAAAAATGTGGAGATCATTTACGCCGGCGGGGGGTCTTCGATGGTGGCAAACGTACCGCTCACGGCGCTCGACAAAGTCCCCGAAAAGCCGACGGCTTACCCGGATTTTTCCATGTTTGGCGAACTACCGGCCTGGGGTTTTTACATTCGCCATGCGCAAAATATTCGGTTCGATAACGTAAAACTAACGTGTTTGAAAAAAGACTACCGTCCCGCCGTGGTGCTCGATGACGTGAAGCAGGCTAACCTAACCCCCATGCTTATCACTGACCCCGACCGAAAAAAACCGTCTGTCTATTCCGTCCATTCCACCGGCCTGACTTTGCCGGGACGCTGATCTTTATCCGTTTCCTGGCGAGGCTATCGAAACTTTTGTTCCAATCGTTTTTTGTCGTCCCGACCGGTCCCGTCCCGCGTTGGGATGACAAAAAATACCTAATATGGCTCGAGTATGAATTACAAACGGATTTTCAATGCCTTCATTTTTTTGCTATTGCTTTTGGGCCCAAAGGCTTTTTCCCAGACAGTAGGACAGGTCAGGGTCGAATGGAAAGAAGGTTCGTCGCCATCCGGTACGGTTCAGTTGCAGCACGGTGTGCTGCGTACAATTGAAGGGTTAGCCAGAAAAGGCAAAATGAAAGCCAACGCCTTTCAGGTCGGGTCAGGCAGCCGCCCGGGCATTCTGATAACGATTGATAGTGCCCGGACCGAATACGGGACCGGAGCCACCGTCGTGTCAATCAAAACGGCCAAAAATCCGTTCTCCTTTTTTCTTCGGGACGTTACCTCCACTTCCCCCATTTATCTGCCGGATTATGGCGTCGTCGTATTGAGTGCGACGGATGGACGGTCTTATCGGGAGGTCGAGGCCACCGTACGTTCCCGAAAAACAATGACCAAGCTGCAGCGGATTGAGACCGAGCGGGAGGTTTCCTTTTCCTCGGTCGAGAAGAAGGTTCGGAACATGACTGTACCTACCTGGTTGGGGACTAGCCGGGATTTTAGAATCTTCCAGATTGCCGAAAACCTCACAGACGCATCCCAGGGAGAAGCCAGCATTATTTCCCCCAAACGGTCGTCGACGGCCTTGCGACTGGTCGAGACCAAAAATGAACCGGTCCATTATCTATACACCTATGGCCGGGGCGTTGGCGTAAAGGAGAATGTCTCGCGTCGGTTGGAACAGGGTACATTGCCGATTTTGCACTCCACGTTGACCGACGATGATGTCGTTTATAAGTCTACCACGTTTGTTTCTCTGGAAAAATCACCCCTGTCGGCGTTGCAAGGAACCGATTTTCTAGTGGCCGACAGTTACAGTGGCGGTCACATGTTCACCAACGAGCAGCAGGAACTGGTGAAAACCAAATCGGAGAAAGCCCTGAATCCGGACGAGGAAACCGTTTTGTTTTTCCGGGTTGAAGCCGTGAATAGCGGACCCGTGCCCCGTTATGCCTGGTTCAAAACGCCACGGCCGGGCACTATGTGGTGGCAGAAATTTCCGTATCGTTTCGAAGTAAAAACCGGATTTTCAGCTTATTCGGAAAACCGGGTTTTTTGTATTTCCAAACTGAACGGAAAACCGCTGCCCGGCGAGGAAATTTCTATTTTGCTGCAACCCGGTGAAAAAGCGTTGTTTGATTTTTTTATTCCCCACAGTCCCGTTTCTCAGGAACGGGCTGCGCAACTGGCGATGCTGACCTTTGAGCAGCGTTACGCTGAAAGCCGGGATTTCTGGCTCGCCAAATTAGGGAAAGCTGCGCAAATCCACGTTCCCGAAAAGCGGATTGACGAAATGATCCAGGCCGGATTGCTTCATCTTGACCTGATTACGTACGGCAATGAGCCCAACGCTACGCTTGCTCCGACCATTGGCGTCTATTCACCCATCGGAACGGAAAGTGCGCCAATTATTCAGTTTTATGCCTCGATGGGCTGGACCGATGTTGCCAGGAGGTCGTTGGAGTACTTTCTTGACAAACAGCATGAAGACGGTTTTATCCAGAACTTCAACGGGTATATGGTCGAAACCGGGGCGGCCTTGTGGAGCATGGGCGAATACTTCCGGTATACCAACGACCGGGAATGGGTCGGAACCATCAAAGCAAAAATCCTTAAATCCTGTGATTACCTGATTGCCTGGCGTAACCGGAACAAGAAGGAAGAGCTACGCGGACGGGGGTATGGGATGATCGAAGGAAAAGTAGCGGACCCCGAAGATCATTTTCACCAGTTCATGCTCAATGGCTACGCCTACCTCGGCATGAGCCGCTGTGCCGAAATGCTGGCCGGAATTGACCCTTCCCAATCCGAGCGGCTCCGAAAGGAAGCGGATACCTGGAAAGAAGATATCCGCCAGTCGTTTTTTACTTCGGTGGCTATGTCGCCGGTGGTTCCCCTGGGCGATGGTACCTGGTGTCCCACGGCTCCGCCCTGGACGGAAGGGGCCGGTTTGAGAGGGATGTACCAGAAACGTGAGACGTTCTGGTCGCATGGTACATTTACGGCACCGGATGGGATGCTTGGTCCCATGCATCTGATTTTTTGCGAAGTACTCGATCCTCATGAGCCAGCGGCTAAAGCGCTATTGAACTACCACAGCGAGCTTTTCTACCAGGAAAATTCAGCGTTTAGTCAACCGTATTACAGCCGCCATAACTGGATACAGGCGAAGCTGGGAATGACCAAACCTTTTTTAAGTACCTACTATCATACGTTTGCGGCCCATGCTGACCGGGAAACCTACACCTTCTGGGAACATTTATTTAAGGTCAGTCCGCATAAGACGCACGAAGAAGCGTGGTTCCTGATGGAAACGCGCTGGATGCTCTATCTGGAGGAGGGTTCCAACCTTCGATTGTTCAATACGGTACCGCGCCACTGGCTGGAGCAGGGCAATCAACTAACGCTGAATAATGTCCGGAGCTATTTTGGTCCGATTTCGACCAATGTAACTTCGGAAGTCGAAAAGGGGTACATTACCGCCACCGTGAGCTGCCCGGATCCTCGTAAACCGAAAGAAGTGTTGATCCGGATTCCACATCCCGACGGTAAAAAGCCCGTGAAGGTAACCGGAGGGATCTATAATGAACAAACGGAAACCGTCTCGATAAAAGACTTTTCGGGCCAGGCTGAAATCCGGCTCGACTACTGAGGATCGGGTAACTGCGATAAAAAGGCACGGGCGTTGAACCTATTTAACAAAAAGCCCAGTTGGAATTCCAACTGGGCTTTTTGTTAAATAAACCCTATTTCTATCTTTCTTCAGCATTCGGTGGATGTATTTAAACAGCCACGTTAATTTAAAACTTCTTCGGGGCTATGTTAATACAACTGCTATTTTTTGCCTGCTTTAAATATTCTGCGTATCATAAATGCTTTACTATGAAGGGCTTACTGAGGGATAAGGGAAAGATCTTCACGAAAACGATCGTTTTTTAGGATGAAGACCCAAGCCGTGTTTCTGGAAAGAATACAACTTGTCAGAAACGGATTATGTACCCACGTCCTGACTGGACTTACAACAAAACACTGGACAAAACTTGAAGGATCAGGCCGCTACGAAGCATGTCGTTCTAATGCAATCCTTCACCGACAAACTTTTTTCGACTTTACTAATTGCGGAATTGTGACAGAGGTGAGCGCCTTCAGACTCGGATATGTCAGCCCTTCTGAAAGCAATGGTTAAACAAGCATATCTGTCAATGATAACTAAATTGGATTTATTATCAAAAAGGTAGTGGGCTCACTCACCAAGCTTCACCTATTCCCAACGCCAGTACAAACACCTTTTCTTGCCGCCCCTCAATCTCTCGTTCGATGGCATCCGGCACATTGACCAACAGATCGTAACTCGCTAGCTTTTCAATTTCAAGGCCTTTGAACCGGTAACTACTCCAAAGCTTTTCACCAACGGCGTTCGTGCTGGGCATCGCAACGGCGTCGCAGTAACGCTCCACCCCGTCCAGATGGCAATAACACGTGTCTGAGGTGCTTCGGCGTACCGGTTGATCCGGCTATGGTTAAACCTGATAAGTTAAAACATAAACTCATCAAGATTGATAATATAGCTATTATGCTGGACTAACGGGTTCCAAAACTGAATTACATGTTTTTCTCAATGCTAACAATTGTACCACCAATATTCTGGGAAGTCAATGTAAATCGTGCTCCGATCGCGTCGGCGCGTTTTTTCATGCTATCCAGTCCATTGCCATTGCCCGGGCCAATGAAGCCGCTTCCGTTATCCTGCACCTCCAGATTTACTTTACCACCGGTTTGTCGAATCTGTAATCGTACTTCCGTCGCTTCCGAATGCTTGGCCGCATTATGAAGTGCTTCTTTGCCTATTAGATAGAGGTTTCGCAGGACATCGGGCGATAGCGGAAACCGTTCCAAAACCGGTTCCGCTTCAATGACTAATCTGATGCCACGTTGGGCCAGTAATTCATGACCAAAACTCTCTAAGCGCTCGGCCAAACGCAGGGCATTGTTGGTGTCGGAGCGCATCGACCAGACCACATCACTCATGCGTTCAATGGTGGTTCGGGCATTATCGGCAATTTTTTGGAGCAAATGATACGAATCCTGAAACCGGCCCTCGCGGTGCATGGCGCTGGCGGCTTCGCTATAGAAAGAAATACTGCTTAAAACACCGCCGACATCGTCGTGGAGGTCGCGGGCAATCTGATCGCGCAGGGTTTGGATGTGCCGAAGTTGGGCCAATCGGTAGTGGTAAAAAGCGTATGCCAATCCCACAATGGTTATTAACATCAAGATTTTAAACCAAACGGTTTGCCACCAGGCAGGTTCAATAACGATGGTCAGAAACGTTCCGGCATGGTTCCAAAGACCGTCGTTGTTGGAGCCTTTAACCCGAAACGTATACGTGCCGGGATCGAGGTTGGTGTAGGTTACGGTTCGGCGGGTACCGGCGTAGACCCAGTCATGGTTGAAATTTTTGAGTTGATAAGCGTACTGATTTTTGGCAGCGGACGTGTAGTTCAGGGCGGCAAACTCAAGCGTCAGGCTATTCTGGTCGTGGTCGAGGGTCAGCGTCTGGCGATCAAAAGTGCCCGGTAGCGGTTTATCAAACAGGCGAAGGGCGGTCAAAACAACGGGCGGTTTTGTTGGATTGAAACGAAGGTGGTGAGGATGAAACTGCGTAATGCTGGTTTTTCCCCCGAAATACAGATTGCCGTCGGCGTCTTTTAAAGTCGCTCCAATGTTGATATTGCCCGAAATGAAGTAATTGTTGTCGGCATTGTTGGCATCGAACGCCGTAAAGATGCCGGTTTTAGGTGAAAACCGGCAAATCCCTTTTGCCGTATTCAACCACAGATTTCCGTCATTGTCTTCCACCAGATTGGTAATGCTGTTGTCAATCAATCCGTTTTTTTCAGTGTACAATATAAATTGTTGATGAACAGGATCAAACCGACAAAGTCCGCCATCCGTACCAACCCAGAGTCGACCAATACGGTCAACACACAGGCTAAGAATATAGTTGGAAATCAGACTGTTGGGCTCTTTTGGGTTATTGACAAAGTGCGTAATCTGACCAGTTTCGTAATCTAATCGGTCAAGTCCGGCATCGGTACCGACCCAGACATGACCCCGGCGATCGCTGACGACGGCCCGCGCCCATTTCCCCCGTAGCGTTGCTGGATTGCCCGGATCATGATTATACTGCTTCCAGTGGTTGCGTTTCCGGTCGTACGATATGACGCCCAAATTGCCGGTTCCGAACCACATGAATCCACGTTCATCTTCAAATATATTGAGGATAAAGGCGTAACTGTGAGGCACCTGAAAAGGTAAAAAAATCTTGACCTGACCGGTTTTCGGATCAAGGCGACCAATTTGACCCCGTGTACCGCTGTTCCAGTCGCTGCCCATTCCGACCCAGATGAAACCGTCACGGTCTTTCAGCATGGGGCCGATGAAATTGGTTGGCAGGCCATTTGGTCGACTCGTTTGTCGAAAATTGCGGTATTGCCGGGTTGATGGATCATACCGAAAAATGCCACCGCCTTCGGTTCCAATCCAGAATTTTCCGGTATTATCCTGGCAAATCGACCGGATATTGTAACCGCTCATCGGATTAGATTGGTTAGAATGGTAGCCCGTAAAGACCAGCGTTCGCCGGTTTGGGTCGAATTTGCTGATACCGGCATCGTTGGTGCCTAACCAGACAATTCCGGTGCGATCAATGCAAATGGTACGAATGATGTTGTCGTTCAGGCTATTGAGATTGCCCGGATCATGATAAAAACGGTCGAAATGGGTTCGATCCGGGTTTAAGCGGTTCAAACCGTTATTCGTTCCAATCCATAAATTCCCATGTTGATCTTCAGCGATGGCTCGCTGACTGATCCAACTGCTGCTCAAAGAGGCTGGATTGTCGGCATCATGCAGATATAAAGCTGTCCGACGTCCTGTGTGTTGGTCGAATCGGTTCAGCCCGTTGAGAGTGCCAATCCATAATGTTCCGGTATGATCTTCAAACACATCCATCACCTGATTGCTGGAAATCGACGCCGGATCGGTGGGATTGTGTTCAAACCGGATGAAAGTGATAACCGGCGACTTACCGCCTGACCCTGGCTTATAACTAATTCGATTGACTCCGTGATCAATAGTAGCGACCCAGATCGTTCCATCGTTACTTTCGTGTAAATCCGAAATCATCGTGTTGGTACTTGGGCTGGTTGGATCGGCGGGATCGCACCTATAGCGGGTAAATGTTTCTGTTTTCGGATCAAACCGGCACAACCCTTCGATGGTACCCACCCAAATATTGCCGTAGCGGTCACCCCGAACGGCCGTCACATCATTGGTGTGTAAACTACGGGCCCGGTTTCGATTCGCCATAAACCGCTTAACGCGGTCGGTTTTAGGATCAAGCCGCGCCAGTCCACCGTTCGAAATGGCCGCCCAGATAAACCCGTTCGGGTCTTCCCACAGATCGATGACATGATTACCACCAAGCGTTGTCGTATCCCGGGCATCATATTGATACCCTTTAAACGCATAACCGTCGAAGCGGTTGATACCTCCATAAGTGGCGAACCACAGGAAACCCCGCCGATCCTGAATGATGGAACGCACGTTGTTTCCCAGCAAGCCGTCTTTGGCAGTCAATTGCTCGAACAAAACCGGTGTCTGCTGAGCGAAAGCCAGGTCGGGAAGTGAAAAAAGCAAGGAGATAAGCCAGACAGTAACCGTCTTCTTCATGGGTAGCAATGGAAGAAAAAGAAATCGGAATCAGCGCGATTGGGTTGGTAAGCCGCTGATTCCGATAAAGTTACTTATTTATTTGCAAATCAAAACCTGATTTTCCGGGAAAAGTGCTAACCGTTTGCCGGAACAATGTTGTTGTTGAGTCGAAAGAAATTCTCCGGATCATATTGGTTTTTCAAGCGGGCCAATCGCTCGTAATTTGTGCCGTAGGCGGCTTTTACCCGGCTCAGCCCATCGTCACTATCCAGAAAGTTCGCACCGGTTCCCTGCGTAAACGGCTCAACCTCCTGCCAGAAATTTTGAGTCCATTCCAAGTTTTTTTTGGCTTCATCGGGCGTAACCCACTGGGCGACGACATCAAAATGCCAATGTGGTCGCCTGTGTGGAAAAGCCGTTGCTTCTGGTGCCACCCGATTAACGGCCCCGTGCATGACATTGAACAATATGAACGAATAGGCCGACGGTTTCAAGGCAAAGTTTTGAACGACGCGTTCAATCAGATTGTCGTCAATAGTGGGCAGGTAACCCATTTTGGTATACCGGTGGAGTCCATGCGGAACAGCCGCATCAAATATCTTCTGCAACTGACCATAAGCCATCGGTCCAATCAGATCGGCGAGCGGTGTTCCAAAAGCACGCAACGGAGCCAGGACGGTTTCTCCCTCTTCCAAAGAACCGCACCATCCCGCCACGATGGCGATGGCCGGGGTCCCATCGGGCAGGGACAATAAACCCGCGATCAGACCCAGTTCGTCCGGGGCACTCATTGAGAAGTCCCGATAAAACCGCAGGACCTCGGCGGCCTGAGTAATTGGGTACAGTACCATTCCACCCAGAATGGTCGGCCCAACCGGATGGAGTTGGAATTCAAACGAGGTAACAATTCCAAAATTACCGCCCCCGCCACGGATGGCCCAGAACAGGTCGGGATGCTGATCGTTGCTGACGGTCAGAAACCGCCCGTCGGCCAATATGATGTCGGCGGCTAACAGGTTATCGCAGGTCAGTCCGTACTTGTTCATCAGCCAGCCCTGTCCACCACCCAGAGTCAAGCCAGCAACACCCGTGTGTGAAACCGTGCCACTCGGAACCGCCAGTCCAAACACCTGGGTTTCGTAATCGAGGTCGCTGAGAAGTGCCCCACCTTCGGCACGTACGGTTTTCCGCATCACATCAACGCGAATACTACGCATCAGAGATAGGTCGATGACTAGGCCGTTGTCGCAAACTGCATTTCCGGCAAAACTGTGTCCACCACCACGCACCGCAACGATCAGGTTCTGTTGCCGGGCGAATATAACGGCGCCTATGCAATCTGCCACACCGGCACACTGGGCAATTAGTGCGGGTCGTTTGTCGATCATTCCGTTCCAGACCGAGCGGACGGAGTTGTAGTGAGTATGGTCGGCTAGAACGAGTTGGCCGCGAAAACTGGTTTTCAGATCGACGAGGACTTCTTCGGTTAAAG
This sequence comes from Larkinella fluvii, assembly GCF_051857545.1. NCBI lineage: Bacteria > Pseudomonadati > Bacteroidota > Cytophagia > Cytophagales > Spirosomataceae > Larkinella > Larkinella fluvii. The sequence continues at coordinate 451,183 of NZ_JBPZHB010000005.1, forward strand.
CGAAATCGGTTTGTATAGTATGATTTGTTGTCATGGGGCAGGAAGAGTTGGAATTATTTTTTGGGCAATGGCAAGGTAATGACCGACACCATTTTCCATTGACCGCCGATTTTCTCTAACAATCGAGCCTCTTTACCAGAATGCACCGTTCCATCTGCAGCAGTCGAGACCTGATCGTAGGTGGCCCAATAGAAGTTCTCGCCTAAAGGCTTGAATTGCCAGTTCGATTGAACAGACGTCACATTCATTGGTTGGGGAGACTTGCTAATAACCTCTTTATAGGTTTTCGCAATCTGGTCGCTTCCATTCACGGCTCCTATCCAGCCACTTTCTGTCGCCCAATATCGGCTGCTGTAAGGAACGGGGGCATTGATCGCCAGCAAAGCCGGAACGTCGCGTTTAGTCCAGGCTTCGTGCTGGGCAATGCAGGCTTTTTTGATGGTCTCTTCGTCCGTTTTTTGGGCAAAGATGCCAAGGCTAATCAGCGTAAATGCGATTGAGAATAGTAGTTTTTTCATGAACGATACCGGTTTTGTGTATCGCAAAGTTGCTCTTCTGCCGGGTTGTTGTCAATCCCCACATTCGGGGAGAACTGGCAGGGGGCATGGGGATTGGGCAAAGAGTTATCGGGAAAGGCTTTCTGCCCAATCTCTCCTACAGTGTAGCCTAAACCAACCCTTCCCGCAGGGCTTTAGCGACGGCTTCGGTCATTGAAACGACGTGGAGTTTTTCGTAGATATGCTTCATGTAGGTGCGAACCGTTTCGTAACTGATGCTCATGCGGTCTGCAATCATTTTGTAACTCAATCCTTGGACTAAATACCGCAGCGTTTCGTGTTCGCGGGGGGTGAGAGAGTGGTCGGTTTCGGCGGTTTTTGGAGATGGTAATTGCTGGAAAAACCGCACCGCTTTGCGGGCAATGTTGGGGGAAAGTGGAGCGCCCCCGGCGTGGGCATCTTGCACAGCTTCGATCAGACGGGTAGGCGTTGAATTTTTCAGGATGTAACCCACTGCCCCAGCGCATAGAGCCCGAAATATTTTGTCTTCCTCCTGGAACACCGTCAGCATGACAATATTAATAAGTGGGTATTTGGCGTGGATAGCCTGGGTCGCCTGAATACCATCAAGGCCGGGCATTTCGATATCCATCATAATGACGTCCGGCTGGGTGTCGCGTAACTGGCTATCCCAACTGACCGGATTGGGGAACGCCCCAATCAATTCGAGACCGGGCATTCCTTCGAGCAGGATGGAAAGGGAATCTCGAATGGCCGTATTGTCTTCATAAAGAATGACGCGCATAATTTGAAAGTAGGCTATGTGCAAAAAACTGCCTCAATTTCAGTTTTTTAAAGGTGTTGAACAATCCCCAAATGTGGGTAGAGCTATATTTCAAATTGCCTGTTATTTCAAAGCCTAAGGAACAAAGGAAAAAGGTTTTTTTGAACTAACATGTTGAACCCAGATGGGACCTTAGTTTATCTTGAGAAAGAGCCAATTCAGGAAGCTATAGGTTTTGATCAGGACAAGACAGAGTGTAAGCTTCATTGTGAGTATTTCGGAGTATACTGACTCACCTAGCACGGAGCATGCCAGCCCAAGCATTTCAGGCCAAACCGACCAACCCCTGTTTTGACTAAAAATCTTGTTACTTCTGTAGTTTTCGGAGGTAATTGTCCCACCTCCAACTATGGCTAATCACCGAGTTCTTATACACTCACTGCGTCAATTACTGCTGCTGAAGCATCAAGCTAAATCCATCCGGGACATTGCCCGATCGCTGGCAATCGCTCGCAACACCATTCGGGGTTATTTGCGCCTTTTGGCCCAGACGGCTCTAACCACTCTATTGGATCAGACTGGATTTGATGGGTTTTCTGGAGAGCTAGAACTCTTCTTTACAAATCACATTTACCGGATTTTCATGAATTTTATATAAACATGCTGGGAATGTGTTGATTTTTGGCAATATTATTGGATGTTAATTCAATTTTAGCAATCAATACCCCAGCTAACTACTTGGATTTCAATTTCGCATTACTTTACTTTGTCTCCTGACTAGGTAGATTATAGTCTGTAGGGCCCGATGCCTTACACCTTGATCACCCGGTTTGGCCTACTAACTTTTCATTCCAAAAATGAAAACCTGGTTTACATTTCTTCGCTTATCAGATCAACCCTTAGATCTGATAATTGGAACCCATTCCAACATCGCGCTGGCTCTCACTTCCGGCTGTTGTTGCTAGTCACGCTTTAGCAACTGACTTTTCAGGATTCTCTTTTCAATTACCTTTTATCTTATCGCAAGAAGTCTCCGCAGTCGTTCAGGATTCATTGGCTCATACTTTCTGCGAACAGTTTCCATGAAACGTACTGTACCAAAAGAAAGTCATTTTACTATACCCATACAATAGAATATGATTTCTATAAAAACTCTACCGATCCCTTTTTTTTCGTTCGGTATTTTTCTAAAAACCCTTCTTCTGGTAGCGGGTTCCGGGAAAGAACCAGGAGCGGGTTCCAAACAGTGGGTGGCACTTTGCAAAGACACTGTCTGCAAGGTTCCTTCCCGCGCAGCCGCGCTACGGTCCCGAACGACAGCGATCGCATCCAAGGCAAAAGCCGCAACCAGTTTCAGGTTACAAAATCCGATCAGTCTTCGCTCATAAAATCTATTTAATTCACTAAAACCCCACAAAGACAACCCAGACAACACAAAAAAGCCAACCCTGCGGCAACAGGGTTGGCTGGTTAAAACAAGGCTCACTTTGGCAAATGATTCAGGCAACCGCGCAAACGGCTGGCTCACTACCTCATTTTTTATTTAACCAGTACAAAACAATGAAAAAAAGTTTATTTTTTCTTCTGTGGCTGACCATCTTATTTCAACCGGCGGCTCTTTTCGCCCAGAATAATGGCCCGGTCATCAATGCAACCCTATCCGGAAGGGTTATCGACGAAAAAACAAGAGAACCGCTGATTGGTGCTTCGGTTCAAATCAAGGGAACGACCAACGGGGCCATTACGAATACAGATGGAAAATTCGACCTAAAAACCGGTCAAACCCTACCGTTCACGCTCGTTGTCAATTACATTGGATATACTTCCCGCGAGGTAGCCGCCGTTTCCAACACCATTGAAATTCTTCTTCGCGAAAACGTCAACCAACTCAGCGAACTGGTAGTCGTCGGGTATGGCACCCAGAAACGGAGCGACATTACCGGCTCCATCGCATCCATTCCGGCGGAAGTTAAGGCCCAGCCCGTTGCATCGGCGGAGCGGTTATTGCAGGGAGCCGTCGCCGGAGCCGTCGTCACGCAGACCTCAGGTCAGCCGGGGGGGGGCGTCAGCGTCCAGATTCGGGGCAATAACTCAATCACGGCGGGGAGCGATCCGCTGTACGTCATCGACGGGTTTCCGATCAACAACGATTACTCGCTGAACGACGCGGGCGTGACGAACGGTTCGAAAATCAACCCGTTATCGACCCTCAATACCGCTGATATTGAGTCGATCGACGTCCTGAAGGACGCGTCGGCGACGGCCATTTACGGGTCGCGGGGTGCCAATGGTGTGGTCATCATTACGACTAAAAACGCGTCGAAAAGCAAATCGTCCATCACTTACGACGGCTATTACGGGGTGCAGGAAGTGATCCGCACCGTCCCGTTGCTTAACGCCGGCCAATGGTGGCAACTGCGCAAGGATGCCGCCCGCAATTCGGGCCGAAGCGTGACGATCCCGTCCACGATTGGGTACTCGCTGGATACCAGCGGAGTCGGCACCGACTGGCAGGCTGCGGCTTTTCGCAAAGCGCCCATCCAGAGCCACAGCCTTTCGATTCTGTCGGGTTCGGACAAAACCAAATTGGCCATTTCCGGCAATTACTTCAATCAGGAAGGAATTCTGCACAACACGGGTTTCAACCGGTTTTCGGCCCGTGTCAATATCATTCACGATTACAGCCAGAAACTTCGGCTCAGTGCCAATATCACGGGCAGCACGAGCAAAGCCGATGTAGCCCCGGCGGCCATCGTTGGTAATCTCTTGTTAACCCCTCCGTCCCTTCCAATTTACCGGCAGGATGGTACGTTTGTGGTCAACAGCCCGTTTGAGTCCAGCCTGCAAAACCCGATCAACTCGCTCTATAACCAGTTGAACGAAACGAGAACAAACCGTTTTCTGGGAAATATTTCGGCCGATTACACGATTATCGACGGCTTAACGGTCAAAGTACTGTTCGGTGCGGATATCGTCGATAACAAGCAAAACCGTTATCTGCCTATTTCAACCGCAGAAGGGCAAAACTTGCAGGGCAATGCCATTGTGGGGTCCGCTTTTACGACCAACTGGCTGAATGAGAATACGCTGAGCTATGTCCGGGAGATTGACGCGAAGAACAAAATCGACGCGGTAATCGGGTTTACGGCTCAACAATCCGACGCCAAAGGGGCCGTTGCCGAAGCGGCCGGGTTTGCTACCGATGCGTTTTCGTACAACAACCTGGGTACCGGCATTACCAACCGGACGCCCAGTTCGTTTGCCACCAAATGGTCACTGGCTTCGTACCTGGGCCGGGTCAATTACGTGTATGACGACCGTTATTTGCTGACACTGACGCTGCGGGCCGACGGTTCCTCGCGGTTCGGAGCCGGTAACAAATGGGGGTATTTCCCGTCGGCGGCTTTCGGCTGGAACGTCAACAATGAATCCTTTTTCAAGGATGTGCAGAAAATAAGCCTGCTCAAGTTCCGGCTTAGCGCGGGGCTGACCGGCAACCAGAGCATTCCCCCCTACCAGTCTTTGTCGCAATTAAGCTACTTCCGGTATAACTTCTCCAATACGACCGTTTCCGGCTTTGCGCCAACCACCGTTCCGAATCCTGATCTGAGCTGGGAAAAAACCTTTCAGGTCGATGCCGGCATTGATGTAGGATTGCTGAACAACCGTATCCAGGTTGTTGCAGACTATTATTATAAAAAAACGACCGACCTGCTGCTGTCGCGTACCGTTCCGGGTACGTCCGGTCTGTCGGACTTCTACAACGGCCAGGGTTCGACCATCTACCAGAATATCGGTGCCGTATCGAACCAGGGCATCGAACTATACGTCAACTCCCGCAACCTGACCGGTAATCTGAAATGGAACACCATCCTGGTTTACTCGCGTAATACCAACAAAATCCTGAGTCTGGGTGATGGTGTCGATCAGTACATTCCCTCCATTTCAGCCCCTTCCATTGCCAAAGTCGGTTACCCGGTCGGTTCCTTTATCGTATACCAGACCGACGGCATCATCCAAAATGGCGATGCTGCGCTGACTCCCCAAGCCAACAAAAGCCCGGGCGGACAGAAGTACAAGGACATCAACGGGGATGGTGTCATTACGCAGGCCGGCGACCGGATCGTTATTGCCAACCAGCCCGGTTTTACGGCGGGCCTGACCAATACGTTCAATTACAAGGGCTTCGACCTGACGATCTTCTTCCAGGGTACCATCGGCGGAAAAATTTACAATACGAACCGCGCCAATCTGGAGCTGGGAACGGGATACACGAATGCGTCACGTGATCTGCTCAACCGCTGGACGCCGACCAACACGAACACGGATGTGAAAGCCGCCTACCAGGACCCGGCCATCACAATCTCCGACCGGTTCATTGAAGACGGTACCTACGTCCGGCTGAAAAACATCTCGCTGGGGTATTCGATTCCGAAAAGCCTGCTCACCAAAGCGCGGATTACCAACTTGCGGATCTACGTGTCGGCCCAGAATGCCGCCACCTGGACCAACTATACCGGGTACGATCCGGAAGTGAGCCTGAACGGCCAGTCGCTAATCAACAGGGGTGTGGATTCGGGGGTGTATCCGAACAATAAATCCTATCAGGCCGGTATTTCCTTGTCATTTTAAAAATACTCCCACCCCAAAAGGAGGCTCTAACGCATCATTGAAAGCGCCCTTCAGGGAATGGGGACAGAAACATAAAGTCGAATCACCATGAAATTTATTCGTTATACCGCCGTAGCACTCCTCGCACTGGCCACCACTTCCTGCTCTGAGTTTCTGCAAGAAAGTCCCGAAGCTTTCCTATCTGAAGAGCAATATTACAAGACGCAATCCGACGCCATCAATGCCGTCAATGCCGTCTATTTCTTTTTGAATTCGGGCGGAGGCTCCGTGCAGACGCCCTACAACACCTTGTTCAATACCGGCATGAATATGGCCGGGGATGACGAAGATCCCGGACCGGGTGCCACCAACCCCGATGTGCGCTCTCTGGCGGTGCTGGCCCACTCGTCTACGAACCTGCGCGTCTACGAAATCTGGCAGCAACACTATGCCGCCATTAAAAAGGCGAATGTTGCGCTCGAAAAAATACCGGCTATTGAATTTGACGCCACGCTGAAAAACCGCTTGCTCGGCGAAACCAAGTTTTTACGGGCACTTTATTACTTCAACCTGGTGCGTTTATACGGTGACGTTCCGCTGATTACCGAATACCAGAAGTTTATCTCAGCTTCGGATTACGCCATCGCCAAGTCGCCCTCGGCCAAGATCTACGAGCAGATCGAAAAGGACCTGACCGAAGCGGCTACCGGCCTGCCCGCTACGTATAGCGCCCCGGATGTAGGCCGGGCCACGCAGGGAGCCGCCAAAGCCCTGCTGGCGAAAGTTTACCTGACGAAAGCGTCGCTGCCGCTCAACATCGCGTCGCATTACCAGGATGCCGTCAAAAAAGCCGAAGAAGTGCTGGCATCGGCCGACGGTGGAACCGGAACGTATGGCTATAACCTGCTTACCAACTACGCCGATGTGTTCCTGCCTGCCACCAAAAACGGCGCCGAGCACATTTTCTCAGCCCAGTTCAAGTCGAACTCGTTAAACCAGGGTAACAACGAAAACCCGCGTTCCATTCTTTCGGCCATTCCCGGTCTGAGCGGCAACTACGCCCACATGGTGCGGTTTTATACGGAAGGAAATGATAAGTTTTTTAGTATCTACAAGCTCTATCAACCCGGCGACAAGCGCAAGCGGGTGACGTTTGTGACCAGTTTTACGAGCCCGACCAACGGACGGAAATACGCACTGCCTTTTGCCAATACGGCGGTTCCGAACGATTCAACGCCGTTCTTCAACAAATGGTGGGACCCCAACTCGACCGCCGTTACCAGCGAATCGGCCGCCAACGTGCCGATTCTGCGGTATGCCGAGTTGCTGCTGATTCACGCCGAAGCCGAAAACGAAGCCAACGGCCCTACGGCCAAGGCCTACAAGTCGCTGAACCGCGTTCGGAACCGGGCCGGTTTACCGGATCTGGCGCCGGGCCTGACCAAAGACCAGTTCCGGGAAGCCGTTTACCTCGACCGGCGGCTGGAACTGGTGTTCGAATACCAGCGTTGGTTCGACCTGATCCGGCAGAAGGACGCCAGCGGCAACAGCATCTTCGTCCGGAACCTGCACAAAGTGGGCAAAACCAACGCCACCGAGAAAAACCGGCTGTATCCCATCCCGCAATCCGAACTCGACAACAACGCGCTGCTGACCCAAAATCCGGGCTGGTAATCATTCCTTTAACGCTTAAACATATGGAATTTCTGAACCGATCCGACTTGATTCTACTGGCAAAAAAGATTGCTGTCGGCATTCTCGTCACCCTGATCCCGTTTCTGATTCTGTTCTGGGGCCTGCGCCTGACGCAGCACCTGCTAAACCGCACTCCCCAGTCCACGCATGCCAGTCACCCATAATCGGTTTACGGTTTTCGGTTTTCGGTGGCTGACGCATCCAGCTAACGCAAGGCACAAACCTGTCAGAAAGCGTGCATCAGCCACCGAAAACCGTAAACTGAAAACTCCAACCCTAAAACACACGAACCGCATGAAAATGGAACCCCGCATTGCGCGACGTATCGTCCGGAACGCCCTATTGAGCGTCTTTCTGTACGCCCTGCCGGTGCTGCTGATGTTTGTCACCTTTTACTTTACCGGGCAACGGCCCTGGGAAAAGAAAGCGCCAAAGAAAACGCCGGTTGTGAACAAGAAATAAGTACTACCCTTAAAAATCGAAAGCTATGATTACGTTTTTTGAAGAAGTATTTCGCAATCTCAGTTCCTGGGGGTTGCCCACCCTGGTCCTGCTGCTCGGCGTTGTCGAATTTTCGCTCGGTCTGTATAAGCACCACTGGAATACAAACGAAAAGCTGCTGGACATTGCCTGCTTCACGCTCCCCAAGCTGGTCATCCGGCCCCTGACGACCTATTACACCCTGCAATTTCTGCCGTACGTATTGGGAGAGTATAAAAACGCCTTCGACTGGGTGCCGTTCTGGTGGGGATTTGCCATCATCGCCGTGGCCGACGACCTGACGCAGTACTGGTACCACCGGCTGCACCACGAAGTGCCGTTTTTGTGGCGGTTTCACCGGACGCACCACTCGGCCCCGTACATGGGCATGGCCATGGCCAGCCGCCAAAATGTGATTTACACCATGTTCTTCTCGCAGACCTACCTGACGGCGGTTTTAGTGTATCTGGGTCTGGGCTACCCAGCTTTGTTCGTACGCGGTATTAAGTCGCTGATTACCACGCTGGCGCATTCGAGCATTCCCTGGGACAAACCGTTCTATGACAACAAATGGCTGCATCCGGTGGCCTGGGTTTTGGAGCGGTTCATCTCGACCCCGGCGACGCACCACGCCCACCACGCCGATTCGACCGATGACGGCGTCGGGCACTACAAAGGCAATTTCGGTAATATGTTTTTCCTGTGGGACGTCATTTTCGGTACCGGTTTGATTACCCGGCAGTACCCGAAATCGTATGGAATTGCGCATTATCAGCAGGAAGAATGGTACGCCCAGTTTATGTGGCCAATTCTGAAATCGAAAAAAGAAGGCAGCGAACTGGCCCGGGGCGGCCCGATGGTGAAAGAAGACGAGAAAGCATCGCTACCGGTTTCCGCACCGGTGATTACTTCGGGTCCGCTCTATGGTGAGCCACCTGGCCGACAACCCGGCTTTTCGCCTGAAAAAGCAGCAGTTGGAAACCCGGCTGGTCAGCGAGATGAAAACGTACCACGATTTTCTGGATTTTGGTAAACCCAACTGGGGCAAGCAGCCCTGACGGAACGATCATGAAAAAAACAGTCCTTACGGTTACGCTTGCGCTGCTCGGCCTGACGCGGTCGACCCAAGCGCAGCATACGCCCGCCCAACCGTATAAAGGCACGCTCGGCAAAACCGTCGAGCAGACCAAACAATGGTGGCCCGAACCCAAAAAAGCCGCTCCGGGTGCGCCGAACATTGTCTGGATTCTGCTGGATGATATCGGTTTTGGCACCATCAGTTCCTTCGGCGGCATGGTGCAAACGCCCAATCTGGACGCGCTGGCCTTCAACGGGTTGCGATACACCAACTTTCATACCACGGCCATCTGCGCCCCGACGCGGGCGGCTCTGCTGACGGGCCGCAACCAGCATTCGGCGCACATGGGCCTTTTCCCCGAAACCGCCATCGGTACACCGGGCTACGACGCCCAGATTCCGTTTGAAAAAGGCACCATTGCCGAAATCCTGAAGGAAAACGGCTACAACACGTTTGCGCTGGGCAAATGGCACATCACCCCGCTGACCGACCTGACCCCCGCCGGACCGTTCAACCGCTGGCCGACGGGCCGGGGTTTCGAGCAGTTCTACGGTTTTCCGTCGCGGGGCAGCACCGACCAGTGGCACCCCGAACTGTGGGAAGGCATTTACCGGGTCAAGGACCAGCAGGACGGCAAACACCTGAACGAACTGCTGGCGAACCGCGCCATCCAGTACATCGCCGGGCAGAAATCATCGGCCCCCGACAAACCGTTTTTCCTCTACCTCGCCACCGGGGCCGGTCACGCTCCGCATCAGGTCGCTAAAGAATGGTCGGATCAGTACAAGGGGAAATTTGACGGTGGCTGGGATCAGTACCGCGAACAGGTGCTGGCGAACCAGATCAAGCTGGGCGTGGTGCCGAAAAATACCGTCCTGCCCCCACGCAACCCCGGAATCAAGGCGTGGGAGAGTTTGTCGGCGGATGAAAAGAAACTGTTTACCCGCTTCATGGAGGTGTATGCCGGTTTTATCTCTTACACCGACTACGAAATCGGCCGGGTGATCAAGTACCTGAAGGAGATCAATCAACTGGATAACACCCTGATTTTCGTGTCGGTGGGCGACAACGGCGCCAGCAAGGAAGGCTCTTTCGTGGGGACGATTCACAACAACGGCACGGAATTTCCGGACGAGCTGCGACTGAAGAAAAATCTGGAAAACATCGACCTGATCGGGACGGAATTTGCGAAAGCCAATTATCCGCTAGGCTGGGCTGCCGCCACCAACACGCCCTTCCGGCAGTGGAAACAGGATGCAAATGCAGAGGGCGGCACACGCAATCCGCTGATTGTTCACTACCCGAAAGGTATCCAGGAAAAAGGCGGCATCCGGACCCAGTACGGCCACGTCATCGACATCCTGCCGACCACGCTGGAGCTGGTCAAAGCCCGGATTCCGGAAAGCATCAACGGGTATAAACAGGCCGCCGTGGAAGGCTCCAGCCTGGCGTACAGTCTCAACGATGCCTCGGCCAAAAGCCGCCATACGGTTCAGTACTACGAGATCAAAGGAAGCCGGTCCATTTACAAGGACGGCTGGAAAGCCGGCACGCTCCACGTTAAAGGTCAGCCGTTTGAGCAGGACGTCTGGGAGTTGTACAACCTCAACGAGGACTTCAACGAACGGACCAACCTGGCCGCCCAGCATCCGGCCAAACTGAAAGAACTGCAAGCCCTGTTCGATAGCGAAGCGGCTAAATACAACATCTATCCGCTCAAAGACGAAACGACGCCGTTTGAGTTGCCCAACGCTTACAAAGGACAGCGCAAGGTGGTGCTGTACCCCGGCCAGTCGACGATTCCGGATATTGCCAGTCCGTTTGCGATTAAAAAATCATTCGGTCTGACGGCAGACGTGGTGATTCAGGCCGAGGGAGCCGAAGGCGTTTTGCTCTCGCGGGGTGGCCGCGCGGGCGGGCTCAGCTTTTTCCTGAAAAACAAGAAACTGCACCTGGCCTATACGGTGAACGACGGCACGACGTACACGGTCAGTTCGGATAACACCGCCCTGCCGACGGGTACCGTGCAGCTCCGGGCCGATGTGACGTACCGGGAAAACGGCACGGGCCAGTTGACCTTATACGCCAATAACGCCAAAATCGGCGATCGAACGATCGGGCGGACGCTGGGCAATCTGTATTCGCACGAAGGCGTCAACGTGGGCTTCGATGACCTAACGCCGGTGAGTAACGAGTACAAAGTTCCCTTTGCGTTTACCGGCACGATCCACAAGGTTACCATTGATTTTGAATCGCGCCAGCAATCGTACCTGCAAACCGACAAATAACGTGCGTACCCACGGGCTTTAGCCCATGGGTACATGATACTAAAATGAAAAAAAACGGATTGCTATTCCTGCTGCTGGGCCTTGGGCAACTCGCCAGGGCCCAGGCCGACGGTTCGTACAAACTGAGTGCGGGCGAAAAGGCCACCATCAACCAGGTGCTCGATGACTACCTGGGAACGTTCAACGCCAAAGACCTGAAAGGCTGGGAAAACACGTACCACTTTCCGCATTACCGGCTCGCCAGCGGCAAAATGTCGGTGCTGGAACGGGCCGGGCTGCGGGATTCCGCCAGTGTGTTTGGCCCCCTGCAAAAAGCAGGCTGGGATTACAGCAAGTGGGACCACCGGAACATCGTTCAGGCCTCTCCCGAAAAAGTCCACATCGACACCCGGTTTACGCGCTACCGAAAAGATGGCCGCAAGGTGGCCTCGTACGAATCGCTGTACGTGCTGACCAAAGAAAACGGTAAATGGGGCATCAAACTGCGGTCCAGCTTTGCCGAGTAAAAAACCGATTAGCAACGAAACGTGCATAAAATGATGAATCCGTTTAGAAAAACCGTCGTTGCGCTGCTCGGCGGGATCCTTCTCTACGCCCAGGCTGACGCCCAGAACATTACCCAGCAACAGCAACCCTTTAAAGGCGTTGTTGGCAAAACCCTGGCCGAATCGAAGGAAGCCTGGACGAACCCGATCAAAGCCCCGGCCGGTGCCCCCAACGTTGTCTGGATCTTGCTGGACGACGTCGGCTTCGGTGCTACCAGCACCTTCGGCGGGGTAATTCGTACGCCGACGTTCGATAGCCTGGCCAACAACGGACTGCGCTATACCAACTTCCACACGGCGGCCATTTGCGCCCCAACCCGGGCCGCGCTCCTCACAGGGCGTAATTCCCACTCGGTCCATGAAGGCGGTTTTTCGCATGTATGGTCTTCGTTCGGATTTCCGGGCTGGGATGGGCGGATTCCGTCAGACAAAGGAACCATTGCCGAGATTCTGCGGGAAACGGGCTACAACACCTTTGCCGTGGGGAAATACGGCCTGACGCCGGATCAGGATGCGACCGATGCCGGGCCGTTCGACCGCTGGCCTTCCGGCAAGGGATTCGATCATTTCTTTGGCTTTCTGGGATCACAAACCGACCAGTATAAACCGGATCTGGTGGAAGATAACGCCCACGTAGAGCCCGACGGCCGGCACCTGAACGACCAGATTACGGACAAAGCCATTAGCTTCATTGGGCGTCAGAAAAAAGCCGCGCCCGGCAAACCGTTCTTCCTGTATTATTCGCCGGGTGCTACCCACGCGCCCCATCAGGTGGCCAAAAAATGGAGCGATGCGTACAAAGGCAAATTCGATGCGGGCTGGGATGCTTTCCGGGAGCAGGTTTTCGCCAACCAGAAGAAACAGGGAATCATTCCGGCCACTGCCGTTCTGCCCGAGCGCAACCCGAACATCAAAGCCTGGAACAGTCTGCCAGCGGACGAGAAAAAGCTCTACGCCCGTTTCATGGAAGTCTACGCGGGGTACCTGACCTATACCGATCACGAAGTGGGTCGGCTGGTTACGTACCTGAAGCAAATCAATCAGTTGGACAACACCCTGATTTTTGTGGTGATTGGGGATAACGGTGCCAGCAAAGAGGGCGACCTCAGTGGCGTCATTGCCCGCTCGTCGGCCGCAGCCCTTATTCAGCCGCTTTCGGAGGCCGAAAAACTCAGGAACAACCTGGTCGAGATCGACAAGATCGGCGAGCCGGAGGGCACCAACGCCAACTACCCGCTGGGCTGGGCGCAGGCGGCCAACACGCCGTTTAAATACTGGAAACAGGATGCCCATTCGGAAGGCGGCACGCGCAATCCGTTGATCGTTTTTTATCCGAAAGGGATCAAAGAGAAAGGGGGTATTCGCCACCAGTACGGGCACGTGATCGATCTGTTGCCCACCACGCTGGAGTTTTTGGGGATTCCGGCACCGGAGCAGATTCGGGGCATCAAACAGGACGCCATTCAGGGCACGTCGCTGGCGTATTCGTTTGATAACGCCAAGGCTCCTTCCCGGCATACTGTGCAGCACTACTACATTTTTGGCTCCCGCTCGATTTACAAGGATGGCTGGAAAGCGGCTTTTGCCTTTAAACCGTCGGCGGCCCCGACGAGCAGTTTTGCCAGTACGATCAGCGTGGCCAACCCGGAGCAAAATGACTGGCAGTTGTACAACCTGAACGACGATTTCAACGAACGCATCGACCTGGCGAAGAAGCATCCGCAAAAACTGGAAGAACTCAAAGCGTTGTTCGAAGAGCAGGCCCAAAAATACAACCTCTACCCCTATATCACCTGGGACGATGTGCTGAAACGACGGGTTCTGCCCCTGATTAAACAGGACCCCGCGAAGGCCGAAAGCAAAGGCGAAAAATAGCGGATGAGGAAATTGTTAAACTAGTATAATCCGCAACCCGATGATAATCAGAGTATTTGTTGTGATCCTGTGGCTGATAGCGTGGAGTTTTCCAACCCGGCTTTTTGCGCAATCGAAAAGCAGGCAGCCCACCAACATCATCTTCATTTTGTCCGATGACCACAGCGCGCCGTTCCTGAGCAGTTACGGGTATCCGAGCATCAAAACGCCGAACATTGACCGGCTGGCGCAGGAAGGCATTCGCTATACGCGGGCGTACACGACCGCTCCGCAGTGCGTGCTTTCCCGCGCGGCCCTGATGACCGGCCGGTCTACCCTCGACATCGGGATGACCCGGTTTTCGGCGCCCTTGCCCGCTGATATTGTGACGTATCCCGAACTGCTTCGCAAGGCGGGCTACTATACCGGGATTTGCGGCCGAAATTTTCACCTCAACGGCAATCGCGCCATCCCGGAATCGGCGGAGGTGTATGACAAATACGGCCTGGAAACCTTCAAAAACCGGGTGGATTACCTGAAAGTGTCGGCCAACAGCGACACCATTTTCCGGCAGTACGCGGAGTTTCTGGACAAGACGCCCAAAGGCAAACCGTTCTTCCTGCAAGTGGGCTACAGCGACCCGCACCGGGTTTTTACGGCCAAAACGTCCGAACCCGACCCGGCTACTTTGAAACTCCCGGAAGGCTGGCCGGACACCAGGCTGGTGCGCGAAGATTTTGTGGCTTACCTGGGCGAAATTCAACGGCTCGACGGCGACGTGGGCCGCTTGCTGGACGAGATCAAAAAACGCGGATTGGAACAAAACACGCTCGTGGTGTTCATGGGCGACAACGGGGGCGCTTTACTGCGGGGCAAAGGAACGCTCTACAACCTCGGCATTAACGTCCCGCTCATTGCCCGGCATCCCGGTTTGATCAAAGCCGGTCAGGTCAGCAACGCGATCATTTCGGGCGAAGACCTGGCACCGACGTTTTTGCAGGTTGCGGGCGTGGCCATTCCCCCAATCCTAACCGGCAAAAGCCTGGTGCCGTCTTTTCAGCAGGCGGCCTACGAACCCCACGATTACGTCTTTTCGGTGCGGGGTGCCCACGGCCACGGCTTGCCCACCAGCACCGTGCATTTCGATCTGGGCCGAACGGTGATCAGCAACAAGTACAAGCTGATTTACAACGCCTTGTGGCAATTGCCGTACACGCCCGTCGATTTTGCGGCCCAACCGTTCTGGCTTGACCTGACGCAGTTGCATGCCGAAGGAAAACTGGACAAAAAGATCGACCAGCGGTTTTTTGCGGCCCGCCGGGAGCTATTCGAACTGTTCGACCTGGAAAAAGATCCGAATGAATTCAACAACCTGATCGGTGACGAGCAGTACAAAGACATTGAACACCAGCTCAAGGCCCGCTTGCAGGAATGGATGATTCTGAACCGGGATTATCTGCCGTTACCCATTCCGCCCGCCAACCGGTATTGAACGTAAGAAATGCCTATGATTCGACTTAAAAACCATCTTCTTAGCCTGCTGCTGCTGGGCTTTTTTCAGGGAAAGGCACAAACCCCCGCCGACCGGCCCAATATTCTCTGGATCGTCAGCGAGGACAACAACACGTCGCTGATCGGCTGTTACGGCAATTCGTATGCCACCACGCCGAACATCGACCGGTTTGCGACCGCAAGCATTCTGTACAAAAATGCGTTTTCGACCGCGCCGGTTTGTGCGCCTTCGCGCAACACGCTGATTACGGGAATGTATCCGCCTTCGCTGGGTACCGAGCACATGCGGAGCACGAATCCGGTGCCCTCGTTCGTCAAATTCTTCCCGAAGTATTTGCGGGAAGCGGGCTATTACACAACGAATAATGCCAAAAAAGATTACAATACCGTCGATCAGCCAGATGCATGGGACGAGTCGAGCGATTCGGCGACGTATAAAAAACGCAAACCAGGCCAGCCGTTCTTTGCGGTCTTCAACCTGTTTGTGTCGCACGAAAGCTCCCTGCATCAGCCGCTTCCGGCCCTGCACCACGATCCGGAAAAAGCACCGATTCCGCCGTATCACCCGGAAACCGCCGAGTTTAAACACGACTGGGCGCAGTATTACGACAAAGTGGAAACGATGGACCAGCAGTTTGGCAAGCTCCTCAACGACTTGAAAGCCGCCGGTCTGGCCGAGAACACCATCGTTTTTTATTACGCCGACAACGGGGGCGTGTTGGGACGCAGCAAGCGGTTTATGTACGAATCCGGGCTGCACGTGCCGCTGATCGTTCATTTGCCGAAGAAATACGCGCATCTGGCCACGGCCAAAGCCGGTGCGAAAACTGACCAGTTGGTCACGTTTCTGGATTTTGCGCCCACAGTTTTGAGTCTGGTTGGCATTAAAGTCCCGGATTACATGCAGGGTCAGGCGTTTCTGGGAACGCAACAAAAACCAGAACGCCAGTACGCCTACAATTTTCGGGGGCGGATGGACGAAGCCATCGACCTGTCGCGGTCGGTGCGGGACAAAAAATACCGCTATATCCGGAATTACCTGCCGCACCGGATTTACGGTCAGCACCTCGATTATTTGTGGAGAACACCGTCGATTCCGGCCTGGGAAGCCGAGTTCAAAGCCGGACGACTGAACGAGACACAGGCCCGGTTCTGGCAACCCAAACCCGCCGAAGAGTTGTACGACGTGGACGCTGACCCCAACAATGTTCACAACCTGGCCACCGATCCGCGCTACGCAAAAGAACTGATCCGGCTGCGAAAAGCCAATGAGCAGTGGCTCCAGCAGAGCCGGGATGTGGGTTTCATTCCCGAAGCACTGCTGGCCCGGATCGCCGAAAAAACACCGTTGTACGACTACGCCCGAAAAAGCAACTACCCCCTGAACCGGGTGATCGAAACCGCCACGCTGGCCTCATCACGCAACCCGGCCGACGGCCAGGAACTGATCCAACGCCTGACCGATCCCGATCCCACTGTCCGGTATTGGGCGGCTACTGGCGGCACAGTGTTGAAACTGGCGTTGGCGAAACCGGCCCTACAGAAGCTCCTTCAGGATTCGGAAGAAACCGTGCAGGTAGCGGCTGCGGAAGCCTTGTACCAACTCGGTGAAACGAACGAAGCCGTTACGGCTCTTAAAAAAGCCTTGGCCAGTCCCAGCCGTCCGGTGCGGCTTCAGGCACTGAATGCGTTGCTAACGTTGGGTCCGGCTGCGGCCCCAGCGCAGGAAGCGGCCCTGGCCTTAATTCCCACTAATCCGTCACCCAATGCCGTCAATGAGGCCTATGACGTTCGGGCGGCCCAAAATCTTCTGGAATCTTTAAAAAAGTAAAACTCAATAAATCATGAAAAAATCGCTGCTGTTTCTGTTCACGTTTTTTTTAACCCTTTCCGCTTTTGCCCAGGAATCACAAGACAAACTGAGCGACACCCACAAATCACCGGAAACCATTCTGGCCGAAATCAAAACCGGGAAAGCTTATCTGGTGGATGTCCGCACCCCCGAAGAATACGGGGAAGGCCATTTAGCTCATTCGAAAAACATTGATTTCCGGGCGGCCAATTTCAAGGACCAAATTAGTAAACTGGATAAAAACAAACCGGTTTACCTCTATTGCCGGTCGGGCAACCGCAGCGGAAGAGCCGCCGATACCTTGCAGACCTTAGGTTTTAAGTCGCCTTTCAACATCGGTGGATTCGTGGACCTGACAACCGCCGGTTTGCCTGCCGAACCCAAACCATGATTCGGAAACGGGTTTTGTGGGCCTGGATCGCAATAGGGATCGTGTGTCTGAAAACCGCCGTCGTCCTGGCCCAGAGCACGACGGTCTGGCCCGCACACGCCGTTGACAACTCGCTGCTGGGCGCCGACGGGGTGCGGTTTGCGGATGCCAACGGCGATAACCGGCCCGACATTGCCACCGGCTGGGAACAGAGCGGGCTGGTTCGGATTTATTTTAATCCGGGGTACGAACACGTGCGGGAAAGGTGGAAATACGTAACGGTGGGTTCGGCACCCAATGTCGAAGATGCCGTTCTGGTCGATCTAGACGGCGATGGGGCCAAAGACGTCATCAGCAGTTCGGAGGGAAAAACCATGCGCGTGCAGGTCCACTGGGCACCCGGTCCCGGGAAAGACTATGCCGACTCGACCTTGTGGAAAACCGAGGTTTTTCCGGCTACGAAAGGCCTTTTTCAGTGGATGTTTGCCGAACCGTTTCAGGTCGATGGTCGCCATGGCGTCGATCTGGTGCTGGGGGGCAAAAAAGACAACGACACGTACCCCCAACCGTATATCGGCTGGCTCAAAGCACCCGCCAATCCGCGGAATCTGGCGGCCTGGGAATGGATTCCGCTGGCCAAAGTAAGCTGGGTGATGTCCATCCTGATGTCGGATGTGAACGGCGACCAGCTGCCGGACATCGTCTATTCCGATCGCAAGGTAATTCCGCGGGGGTGCCGCTGGCTCGAAAATCCGGGACGGGATAAAACGACGGGTTCCTGGACGAATCATAGCATTGGCGACACGACGCAGGAGGTGGTTTTCATGGACATCGCGGATCTGGACGGCGACGGCCGGCAGGATGTGATGGTGGCCACGAAAGAAGACCAGATCCATTTTATCCAAAAACTGTCGGCGGATGGGTTACAGTGGAAAACCCATAAAATCAACTATCCCAAAGACATTGGTCGCGGCAAAGCCGTAACTGTTGCCGACGTAGACGGCGACAACCGGAAAGATCTCGTGATTTCGTGCGAGGGCGCGGGCGAAACCCGGTCTGGCGTGGTGTATCTACGCTACCGGAATTCCGTGTTCGACCCGGATTGGCAGCGCAACGAAATCAGTGGAACCGTGGGCCGGAAATACGACCTCATTCCGGCAATCGACCTGGACGGCGACGGTGATCTGGATGTCATTTCCACCGAAGAAAACAATAATTCGCAGGGCGGAAAGCCGGGTCTGGGCATTGTATGGTATGAAAACCCGGTCAGAAGCCCTCTGAAACCCGGGCGAAAGAACCCTTAAACCGATAACAAAGGTGTATGGATTTACTTAACCCGGATTTCAGGAAATCATAAAGCTGTATGAAAGCAATCGCATTTTTGGCATTTTTAGTAAGTCCATTTATTCTACGGGCCCAGCAGGTGCCTGATTTCGATTACGACCCCAAAATCGATCATCCGGTCTATGCGGCTGGCAAGGGACCGCTGGTTTTCATTGACGAAGCTCACCACAACTTTCATACCATCGCGGGCCGCTACAACGCCTTTGCCAAGGTGCTCCAACGTGACGGGTATGTGGTCAGGCCCAATACGCAGCCGTTCACGAAAACTGGTTTACAGCATGTGGCCATTCTGGTGGTCGCCAACGCGTTGAACGAACGCAATGTCACCGACTGGGCCAAACCCAATCCGTCGGCCTTCGCGCCGGACGAAATCCAAGTGCTGAATGAATGGGTTAAAAACGGCGGTTCATTGTTTCTGATCGCCGACCACATGCCCATTGCTGGGGCCAACGAAGACCTCGCCAAATCCTTCGGGTTTACGTTCTACAACGGCTTTGCTACCGACACGACGGCCGGTCTTTTTCCGGGGGCAAAAAAAGAACTGGATCTTTTCCGGAAAGCCGCCGGAACCCTGGCTGAGCATCCGGTCACGAAAGGCATCACCTCCATTGCCACTTTCACCGGGCAAGCCTTTACGATGCCACCCAAAGCCGTTTCTTTGCTGACGTTCGACGAAAAATACCAGGTGTTATTACCCGATACCGCCTGGAAGTTCCACCAGACAACGCCACGAATCCCGATTAAAGGATTTTCGCAGGGAGCCGTATCCGGGTACGGCAAGGGGCGACTGGCGATCTTCGGCGAAGCGGCCATGTTTTCCTCCCAACTCAAAGGCAGGGACAAAATACCGTTTGGCCTGAAATCGCCGGATGCCGGTCAGAATCAGGCTTTTCTGCTCAATCTTATTCACTGGCTCGACCAGCGACAACCGCGTTTATAACCAACTTCTATGAAACAAATTCTGCTGAGTTTCACCTTCGTAACGCTGAGTCTGAGCCTGTCGCTGGGCCAGTCCAAAAACCGTCAGCCAGCTGGTAAACCAAACATTATCCTGGTGATGGTCGATGATCTGGGGTACTCGGATTTCGGCGCGTACGGGTCGGAAATCCAAACGCCGACCATCGACAAACTAGCCGCCGAGGGCCTGCGGTTGAGGGAATTTTACAACAATTCCATCTGTGCGCCCACGCGGGCGTCGCTCATCACCGGCCAATACCACCACAAGGCCGGGGTCGGCTATTTCAACGTCAATCTGGGCGTGCCGGCTTACCAGGGCTGGCTCAACAAAGAATCGCTGACGTTTGGCGAAGTGCTGAAACAGGCGGGTTACAACACGTATCTGTCCGGCAAATGGCACGTCGGAAACGACAGTCTGTACTGGCCCAACCAGCGCGGTTTCGACCGGTTTTACGGGTTCATCGGCGGAGCCAGCAACTTCTACGACATCAGCCCGTACAAGGACAAGGTGCCACCCGTCGAACTGGTCGAAAACAACCGGCGCATCAACCTGGAACCCGGCAAATACCTGACCGACGAGATCACCAGCCACGCCATTTCATACATCAACGAGTCGAAAAACAAACCGTTTTTTCTGTATCTGGCCTACAACGCTCCCCACTGGCCGTTGCAGGCCCCCGCTGAAGACATTGCCAAATACAAAAACCGGTACGCCATCGGCTGGGATTCGCTGCGGAAAGAACGGCTGGCGAAGCAAGTTAAACTCGGCATTGCCAATCCGAAACAGACCATTGCTGCCCATGACCCCGAAGTGGTTGAGTGGCAGAGTTTAACCTACGACGAACAGCAACTCTGGCAGCGCAAAATGGAAGTCTATGCCGCGATGGTAGACCGCGTTGATCAGAATCTGGCGCGGTTGCTGGCCGAGTTGAAACGGCTCAAAAAAGACGATAACACGTTCATCGTGCTGATTTCGGACAACGGCGCGCAGGGCGGTTTGATCCCAACCGGTCGGAAACGCCCCCGCAGTTCGGGGCCCATCGGCTCGGCGGGCTCATACGACTACCAGGAACAGAACTGGGCCTATGTTTCCAACACACCGTTCCGCAACTACAAAGCCACGCCCTACGAAGGCGGCATCAGTTCGCCGTTTGTTGCCTGGTTTCCGAAGAAAATCAAGGCCGGAACCCTGGCCAAAGGAACCGGTCACCTCATCGATCTGGCTCCGACTTTTTATGAGCTGGCGGGTGCTGCGTATCCGGCCACCTTCAACGGCCTGAAAACCAATCCGCTGCCCGGCCTTAGTCTGGTCAACCTGCTCTTTCAGGGAACCGAATTACCAGCCGACCGGGCTCTTTTCTGGGAGCGGGCGGGCAACCGGGCGGTGCGGAAAGGCCCCTGGAAACTGGTGTCGATTTACCCGCAGAATCGCTGGCAGCTCTACAACCTCGAAACCGACCGAGGGGAAACCACTGATCTGGCGGCTCAGCACCCCGACGTGGTCAAAGCGCTGAACGCCGACTATGAAGCCTGGGCCAAACGCACGGACGTCGAACCGTACGAAAAACTGCGGCCCTTGGTGCAGGGCCGCAACCCGATTAACAACCCGAACGCGCCAACGCAAAACCGCCCGGCTTCCCGGATCGAGTAATCCCCGAAATTCCATGAAAACGAATCTGTTACAAAAAATAGCCGTCCTTGCGCTAGCCGCCAGTATGCTTGCGCCCTCCGGACAAGCCCAAAGCCCCCAGCCCGCTGCTCCCAGCCGTCCCAACATCATCCTGATCATGGTCGATGACATGGGCTATTCCGATCTGGGTTCGTACGGGTCCGAAATCCAGACGCCGAACCTCGACCGACTGGCCAGCGAAGGCCTGCGGCTGCGCGAGTTTTACAACAACGCCATCTGCGCCCCAACCCGCGCGTCGCTCATTACCGGGCAGTATCCGCACAAAGCCGGGATCGGTTATTTCAACGTCAATCTGGGCATACCGGCGTATCAGGGCTTCCTGAACAAACCCTCGCTGACGTTCGGTGAAGTGCTGAAACAGGCAGGCTACAGCACCTTGCTGTCGGGCAAATGGCACGTTGGGAATGACAGTCTGGTATGGCCAAAGCAACGCGGGTTCGACCGGTTTTACGGCATTCTAGGGGGCGGATCGAACTACTTCGACGCGGGGCCGATGCCGACGGGCCGCAATTCGCCGGTGGTGATTCTGGAAGACAACCAGCGCCAATACCCGAAACCTAACTCCTATTACTTCACCGACGAAATTACGAACCACGCCCTGACGTATCTGGACGAGCAGAATCGGGAAACCAAACCGTTCTTTTTGTACCTGGCCTACACGGCTCCGCACTGGCCGCTGCAAGCCTTGCCGGAAGACATTGCCAAATACCGGGGCAAATACGACGCCGGTTGGGATGAAATTCGGAAAGAACGGCTGGCCCGGCAGGTGAAATTGGGCATCATCACCCAGAAACAGGCCGAAATCGCAGCCGTCCGTGATGCCGAGATTCCGGATTGGGACGCCCTGACCTACGAGGAAAAGCAAGTCTGGAAGGCCAAAATGGAGGTCTATGCCGCCATGCTCGACCGGGCCGATCAGGGTGTCGGGAAGCTATTGGCAAAGCTGAAGGAACTCAAAAAAGACGATAACACGCTGATTCTCTTCATTTCCGACAACGGTGCACCCGCCGAGGACGTGGCCCACTGGGGCCCGAAAGCCGGGCGGAACAGCGGGCCGGTCGGCACGGCGGGTTCGTTCGAGTCGCAGGGCAAACCCTGGTCGTACGTGTCCAACACGCCCTTCCGCTCGTTCAAGGCGTTTTCCTACGAAGGCGGTATCAGTTCGCCCTTCATCGCCTGGTTTCCGGGAAAAATCAAACCCGGTCGGCTCGAAAAAGGAACGGGCCACCTGATCGACATTGCGCCCACGCTGTACGACGTGGCCCAGGCGAATTACCCAACTTCTTACAACGGAACCGCGACCAACCCGCTGCCCGGGGTGAGTCTGGCGAATCTGCTATTCAATGAAAAACCGCTTGACCCGCAGCGCCCGCGCCCGATTTTCTGGGAATGGGCCGGCAACCGGGCGGTTCGGCAAGGGAAGTGGAAACTGGTTTCCATCTATCCGAGCTACCAGTGGGAACTCTACGACCTCGAAGCCGACCGGGGCGAAACCCAGAATGTGGCCGCCCGGAATCCGAATCGGGTCGATGCGCTTTCCGTGCTGTATTTCGACTGGGCCAAACGCAATGATGTCGTCGATTTCGACACGATCAAACCGCTGCAACCGTTGTTGCCCACGCCCAGAAAACCGTCGGTGGGAAACCGGAATTTTTAACGCTTTATCTCGCTATGAAACGCTTTTGGCCACTTGGGCTGATTTTGATGATTTTGTTCAAAACGCCCCTCCTGTACGCTCAGGACCTTACACTCGAACGGTTTGCCACCAATCCGATCGTTCACGCCGACCTATTGCCGGGTCAGGACGGCGACGACATCAACGGGCCGTCGCTCATTCGCGTGCCCGACTGGCTGCCGAATAAACTCGGTAAGTATTACCTGTATTTCGCCCATCACAAGGGCAAGTACATTCGGCTGGCCTACGCCGATGACCTGAAAGGCCCGTGGAAAATCTACCAGCCCGGCACGCTCCAGATCACCGACTGCATCTGCAACGACGCGCCGTTCCCGGCTACCGAAACCGCCCGGCACGAAGGCGCCGAAACGGCCGACGACGGCATTACGCACGTGGCTTCGCCGGACGTCCACATTGACGAGAAGAACAAAGAACTGATCCTGTATTTCCACTGTCCGCTGGAACACGAGCGGAAAAAGGGCCAGTATACGCTCCGGGCGACCTCGAAAGACGGCATTCATTTCAAAGCCGAAACCAACGTCCTGGGCGAGTCGTATTTCCGGGTTTTTCAGTGGAAAGGACGGTTTTACGCCATTGGCCGGTCGAGTTCGGTTTACCGCTCGAAAGACGGCAAGGCCAATTTTGAAAAAGGCCCGAACCCGTTTGCCAAAATCCAGAAACCCAATTCACTGCGGCATTCGGCGGTAAAAGTCGTGGGCGATACGCTCTGGGTGTTCTACTCCCGGGTCGGCGATACGCCCGAACGGATTCTGCTGACCAAAATCCGGCTTTCCGACGACTGGCACACCTGGACGCCGACGCCCCCGCAGGAAGTGGCCGAACCCCAAACCGAGTATGAGGGCGGCAACCTGCCGCTCACGACCTCGAAAATCGGCCTGTATTACGGCAAAGTGCGCGAACTGCGCGATCCGTTTGTCTTCGAGGAAAATAACCGGTGGTACCTGCTTTACTCGGCCGCCGGTGAAAATTCCATTGCCATCGGCGAATTGAAGAAAAAGTGAGACCTCTTTCGTCAGAGGCTAATCGGATGTGCTCCAATTGCTGATTTTTTTATTGAATTCATTTTTTATCCCATTCAACTTTAACAATAAACAACTATGAAAACCGTTCGCATTGTGTTCCTGTTTGGTTTGTTCCTGCTGGTGCAAACCCGTTTACACGCTCAAACCGCCGAATCGTCTCTGCTGTCATTCGATGCCTTCGAAGCCAAACTGGCGCAGGCCGGTCAACGCGCCCAGATTCTGGATGCCCGTTCGGAAGAAGAATTCCAGCAAAACCACCTGAAAGGGGCCTCCAGCTTTAACGTAGCCGACGAAGCCGATTTTCAGAAGAAGATAAAAAATCTGAACCGGGAGAACCCGGTTTTTATCTACTCGATTGCCAACGGACGCAGCGGGCAGCTCGCCAGACGGTTGCGCGAAGTCGGTTTTAAAGATGTGACCGAACTGCCCGGTGGTTTGAGCAAGTGGATCGGCTCGGGCCGGGCGGTCGAATCCACCGTCGGGCAGGGACTGACGCTGGCAGCTTATCAGGCACAACTTAAGTCCGACAAACTGGTGCTAGTCGATTTTGGTTCTCGGTATTGCGGCTCGTGCAAAAAACTGGCCCCGACGGTCGATGAAATTGAAAAAGAACAGGCCGCCAATGTGAAAGTAATCCGGATTGAAGCCTACGAAAACAAAGGGCTGGTGAAAGAATTGGGCATTACGTCGCTCCCGACTTTGGTGCTGTACAAAAGTGATCAAGCGGTTTGGAAAAAGGCCGGGGTGACGCCGAAAGGTGAAATTCAAGCCAGTATTTCTGAATCCCTCTAGGTATTCCGCTGTCGCGTGTCATAAGGGCTATGGAGCCTTGTGACACGCGGTAGATCCGTATAGACTGTATTCTCCCACACTACTGCCCCTTTGGCAGCACTTCCTGTAATTTCAGGGCAAGCTTTTCGGGCTGTTCGCGCATGGAGTAATGCCCGCCTTCAAATTCATAAATCTTCCAGCGTCGCTCCCGTGCTTTGTTTAAGCCCATTTGGTCGTTCAGGCGGTTGCTTTTTCCGTTCTTTGTCATCACGATAAACGCGGTTGGGATTTTTTTGACCAGGGGATTACTAATTTTCAGCGGCTCGGTGTACGTTTTTAGCGACTGGGGAACGTCACCGGGTGGTGTCGCCGAAGTGGGGCCAAATGGGTAAAAAACCAGACTATCCTTTACATAAGGTGCTATCAATCCATTCCATAGTTCACCGCACACGTCACGCGCACTTTCACCGTCGTTTGGCACCATCGCATCCAGGTAAATAAGTTGACTAATTCTTTCAGGCACTTGTTCGGCCACCCCCGAAATCACCATTCCGCCGAAACTATGACCCACCAAAATGACATTGTGCAGGTTTTCATACTTGATAACATTTACAATATCGGTAATGAACGTGCTCAGATTTATACTTGCATTGGACAAATGAACCCTTTCTCCAAGTCCGGTCAGTGTGGGACGATATACAATGTCACCTTTCGACCGCAGCTTAGCATCTACCCGGGCAAAGTCCCACCCGCCCGACCAGGCTCCGTGTACCAACAGGAACGTGCGGGATTTGTGTGTTTGCCCCAAGCTGGTCATACTAACCAGCATCGTTAAAATAAGGAAGAATTTATTCATGATGTACTCAATCTATGTTGATAATGAGGCAAATTTATCGATATTCACTTACCAAAATATAGTTGTTACCTATTGGTAAGTAGTTACCACTGGGTAACCAGCATTGAACTTGATTCTTATGAAGAGCACAGAACCGGCCTGCCAATACGAACTCAAAGCAGCCAGAGACGCAATGGAAGTGATTCAGGGCAAGTGGCGTATCCCCATTTTGATATCGCTTACCTACGGGAAGAAACGCTTTGGAGAGATCCATAGAGACATTCCGGACGTATCGCCCAAAATGTTATCACAGGAATTGAAGGCCCTAGAAGAGAACAAACTGATCACCCGCACGCTTTATGACAGCATGCCCGTTACCGTAGAATATGCTTTGACTCCCCTTGGCATGTCCTTGCGCGAGTTGTTGAACGAACTGCGAAACTGGGGCAAGTATTTCAGAAGCGAGATTATTGGACACTTGTAAAAGCGCGGTTGACCTTCGCAATATGACTCCAACAACTCCGCAAGATTAATCTATTTAATATATAGACATTGTAAATTAGTTTTTTGTAGTTTGAGGGTTAAACCATTGATAACGCAACTTTTTCCGTGTCTAGGCTGACCTTGCTAAACTCAAAAATGCTTTATGGGATAGTCTTTCTCATTCTGATCATTAGAACTGGTGACCTCTTAGCGCAATCGTCAGATACCGTGCGCCGGGAGTTGACCATCGACTTTGAAGTAAGACCCCAAGCCGAATACCGGAATAATTTTAAGTGGACTGCCGCAGATTCGGTTATGCCTGAGCTCTTTGCCACGCAGCGAAACCGGTTCAGCATTACATATCGATCCACTAAACTGCGCTTGCATGCATCCCCTCAGGAAATCCATGTCTGGGGAAAATCGGGGCAGTTTTCCCACGTAGGTAATGTGAATTTTTTTGAACTGTATGCCGAGCCTACTATCGGCAATTACCTTTCTGTCAGAATTGGCAGACAAGCGTTGTCGCTCGACAATGGCAGGATATTCTCGGCTGCACCGTGGGGCCAGCAAAGCCGCGCGCACGAGGGTATTCGACTCTTTTACAGGAAAAAACTGGAAACGGATCTAACCCTTTTTTTCACCAGACCCTATGGCAAACATTTTGATCCCGCCTATTCGCCAGTGGCTGCCCATACCTACAAATTTCTTGTCGTCCATCATCTCAAATACAAACTCAGTAATCTGATTATGTTGACGACTATCAATGCGCTGGACGTGTTCCGGAGAACGACCGGAAGCAGGCCATACTACCAGCGAATAACCAATGGCGGACGGCTGGAATTTACCCGGAACTGGCTTTACGGCACGGTGAATGCCTATTATCAGTACGGGCAAAATGCTGCTTCGAAGGCAATTCGTGCGTATTATATTCAACCTGAAATCAGTGCCAATACCGGCAGAACACTGTTTCGGCTGGGTGCCGAAATCCTGAGTGGTGACAAGAATGCGGTCTCAAAAAATGTATCCAATTCCTTCGTACCGCTCTATGGCGTAGCCTGGAAGTTTATGGGCAACATGAATTTATTCACTCGGTTCCCGGCGGATGTGAATGACAAAGGGCTGGTTAATCCGTATCTGTTCATGATTTACCAGGCTGGTAAAAAGCTTTTTCTGCGAAGCGATGCCCACCTTTTTTATTCAAAATATCCCTTGTTGAGTGAAGGCCGTGAAATCAGAGGCAAATACCTGGGCTTTGAAAGTGACTTGTCTTTGAACTATAAACCTGTTAAAGTCCTGGAAATCATCTACGGATTTTCGTTCACTTTTGCTAACAAACGTATGGAGTTACTCAACAAGGTCAAAGATTCAGGAGAAATACCCGTATGGAGCTATTTGATGGTTTCCTATGCCCCCCGTTTAATGAGTCGGAAGTGGTTGAAGGTTTAATTAGTGAAGTTGTTTAGACTAATGTAAAAGATTCCCAACAGAGTTTGAATTTTGTGGTGTCGAATCATAAAATAGCAAACCAGTGGGAATCTTAAGTAAACATACCATCCAGACGTGGATTTTACCGCATCTGAGTGTGGGGAAACGTGGTTTTGAAAGTAAAGTACCTCTTGGGGAAGCGGTTGAAGCCATTCTTCATCGATTGAAAACAGGATGTCAATGGCGAGAGTTACCCGTTAAACAATTCTTTTCCGGTCAGTTATTGACTTGGCAGGGCGTGTTCTACTATTTTAATAAATGGACCAAGCAGGGCTGCTGGCAACGGATGTGGATCGAACTGTTAAAAGCGAACCGACGGTATTTAGACCTTTCCTGCATGCAATAGGATGGCAGTCATACGCCCGCTAAAAATGGCGGACAATCGATTGGTTATCAGGCCAGAAAGTCAGCCAATACTACGAATTGCTTATTTTTGTCTGATAACCAAGGTGTTATGATGGCTATATCGTCACCCCAGGAGGGTAATCACCACGACCTGTTTGAAATACAAAGCTTGTTTGATGAACTGTGCCAAGTCTTAACAGCCGCTGGCATTCCTTTGAAAGGGCTTTTTCTCAATGCAGACCCTGGATTTGATTCGCAAGATTTGCGTCAAAAATGCGCTGACTACGAGATAGAAACTAACATTAAACCCAATACTCGGAATGCAAAAAAGCAGCCGCAGCAAGATCCCTACTTTGATGAAATGCTATATCGACATAGAACGGTTATTGAACGGGCGAATGCTTGGTTAGATAGTTTTAAGGCACTTTTGGTTCGATTTGAATGCAAAGCGGCCAATTGAGCAGCCTTCCATTGGATCGCCTTTGCGGTCTCATTTTTACGCAAAATCAACAAAAAAGAAAAAGTCTAAACAGCTTCTCTAATTTCCTCCGCTCAATAACGCTTTTCAACACTGCCCAAGCAATAAAAAACCTCCGGCGTAAAATCCGGAGGTCGTATTTCTATTTCTTAAAAGTCTATACCCGTTATTTTTTGGCATAAATCAATTGAACCGTGTAATTGACCGTCACCGTATCTTTTTTCGCATTCAGAAACCGGCCGCTCCGGGCAAGCACTTCACCCAGTAACTGATTGGGAGTCGTCGTGTTGTCATATGTATACTTGAATTCATCCCCGGCTTCTTCCTTCAAAACCAAGTCATTGTTGGTTAACGTCCAGGTTCCTTTGTAGTCAAAAACACTTCCATTCGACCTTTCTGTTCCGGAAAACGTATTATCACTTTTAATATCAATATCGTCACGATAACCGGTCACGGTTGGGTTCGACAAATCTTCGTCACCATTGAGCGATGCAAAATCACCAGTAAAGCCCGCATAGCGCGCCCGGTCAACAGACCACTGCCCTACGACTGGTGCCGGTGCCGGATCATCATCTTTGTTACACGAACTCAGGCCAGCCGCAAACACCACCACGCAGATCAAATAAAGTAATCGCTTCATAATTTTCAGGTTTTTGTGAAATAATAGTTTAGTGTGACTGGATGAGATGACCGTTGGAAACGAAATCTACAAAAAAAAATGTCAGGTTGTAAATTTCCGGATAAAAAGCCCGTGTTTTCTCTTTCCTCTACGCAAAAACCGGTCAAAGCGTTGCGTCAGGGCGTAAAAGTTCAGAATTAATTATCGCAAACCCGGGCGGGGAATCACCGGTAAACTCTCGTTTCCATCCTCACTAACGGCCTGAACGGCAAAGAAATAATTGTCTTTAGAATAGGGCAACGTCAGCCCGACTTTTTCCGTATAAAACTTCTTTTGCCAGAATGGCCAGTGGGTTTCGCGCATCAGCACATAATACCCTTTTATTTTCCGATTGGCCGAATTCCCGGCTTTGGGTGCCTGCCAGAACAGGCTCGTGGAGTTGGTCAGGCTGCGGGCCTCCACCGTAACATTCTGCGGCATCGACGGCGCTTTGGCCAGATTGGCCAGCACCGCCAGGTTCATGGCGGTATTTTTCCGCAGGTAATCAAAATCCATAAACTTTACGTAATCGCCGTATTCCACACCGTCCTGCGTGCGCAGATCCTGGTGCTGGTGGGCAAAATTCTCGTTCATTTCCGTAATGCGAACCGCCGGAAAACCGCGCGTGACAAACGGCGTGTGGTCGCCCCCGCGCAAAAACCGGTCGTTGCGGTACACCATCACCACCTCCAGTTGATCGACATACCGCTCACCCACTTCTTTGGTATAACGGGCCAGTTGCCGCGATTTTCCGTCGTTTTCCAGGCCATACTGCCGGATGTTGGCCGCCAGCGAATCCGTCTGATAACCGGGCAAGCCCTCGCTGAATACCCGGACACGCGTGTTGTCGGTGATGTGCGTATCGGGGCTGTGGTTCGACCCCATAATGTCGTTGTTCAGCAACGCTTCGAGGTTCCATTTTTCGTCTTTCGCCCGTTGCGCCAGGTGGTTGGCGCCCAGCAGTCCCTGCTCCTCCCCACAAACCGCCACAAAAATGATGGTGGCCGGAAACGGCACTTTGCTCATCACGCGGCAGAGTTCGATCACGGCGGCCGTTCCCGAACCGTCGTCGTTGGCCCCCGGCGCATCGGCAGTGCGGTTCATGACGTCACTAACGCGGCTGTCGATGTGACCGCTCACCAGAAAAATCCGGTCGTCGTTCGGGTCGGTGCCTTTGAGCGTCGCCATCACGTTGCCCATTTGCGTCACGGCATCGATCCGCCGTCCGTCCGGTTGCAGGGTCCAGCTATCGATCTGGGCCGTCAGCCGTCCGCCCGACTGTTTGGCGTAGTGTTGAAACTTGCCCAATGTCCACTGCCGGGCCGCGCTCAACCCGCGTTTAGGCGTCGCGCTGCTCATCGTGTGCCGCGTTCCGAAACTGACCAGATTGGTAACGTGTGACCGCAAACTATCCGCCGACACGTCGGCCACGAGTTGGGCAATGGCAGGATCGCGGTTGACGGTGGTCTGGGCTTGTAAACCAAGCGAAAAAAGAAGGAGAATACCCGAAAGTGTACAGTTTTTCATTCAGTAAGTCGATGAGTTTAGTAAACGGGAATACAAACGAAGATACACCACCGCGTCGATTTTACGGCGTTTTACGGGATCTAAAAATGATTTTTTGCCGGAACGTGGAACCGCCTTTTGACGCAGAACCGGGCGACTGCGTTCGTTCAGCGAAGAAAACACCAACGCCCCCGCCAGCAAAAAAGACAAGCCCAGCGACCAGAACGCAATTTGGCGCGTCGGCAATTGCCGCACCGGCTGATAGAATTCCCGGGTTTCGTCTTCCGAAAACAATTCCCGAAAGGAAAAACCGGTGTCCTCGTCGTCTGAAGGCCTGTTTTTCATAATCGTCGGGCCAGGCTCACGCCAAAGGCGGTTTGGGTGGTGCCGGGGAGGGGTTGCGCCGAAAACCCGAAGCGGGCAGCGGCCAACGCCCGGTTGTATTGCGTCACCGCCTTGCGAGCCTGGGAATTGCCAATGATGCTTAACCCCAGCGTGGCACCGATCGAGCCAAAATACACAGCCCAGTAGTCGCCCGAACGTGTGTAGGTGCCCCGGTTACGCGTCAAAACGTAGACCAGCGGAACCAGCGCAACGACCTGACCGGCCAGCACAAACGTCCGGTAGGTTCGGAAATGGCGGTTGACGATGGGATCATTCAATTCGTTAAAGGGAATCTCCAGCGAATTCGGCGACCGCAACCGCTTGCCCCCGTAAAAATACGATCCATACGACCGCTCGATGGGTTTCAGATGGGCCGGAACCGCAGCAGCGGTCCGGTAAAAGGTGGAATCGGCAGGGCGTTGCGCACAGGCAACCCCTACTACAAGCGTGCAGAACAGGAGTACGTAAAAGAATCGCATAGTGAATTAACGCACAAATTCGGGATACAACTCAATTTTTAGGCCAACGACAGAAAATTTTTCAACCGCGCCTTGATTTCGCATTGAAATACCATTACTTTTGTACTGTAATAAAATTTATTACAGAATGAACAACAGCCGGTTTTCGATCGCCATCCACATCATGACCCTTCTGACGAGGGCCAATGGGGAGCTGCTATCGTCTGACTTTATGGCTGGCAGCGTCAATATCAACCCGGTATTGGTTCGGAAAGAGATCAGCAATTTACGAAAGAAGGGGCTCATTATCAGCAAGGAAGGCAAAAACGGTGGCAGCAGTTTAGCCAAACCCGCGGAGAAAATCCTGCTGTCGGCAATTTACGAGGCTGTTCGACAAACGCCACTACTGGGGCAAAACCGAAACAGCCCGAACCCCGATTGCGCGGTGGGTCGTCAGATCAATACCCACCTGGACACCCTTTTTCTGGATGCGGAGAAGGCCCTGATTGCGCGGCTTAACCAAACGACCCTGGCTGATTTTACCAACCAGTTTGACTAAATTTTTCTGAACCAAACTGTAATAATATTAATTACAGTTAAAATCTACCAATTAACTAATTCTAAAAATCATGAAAATTGCCTTGATTGGAGCCACGGGCTTCGTAGGTTCAGCCCTGTTAAAAGAAGCACTGCACCGCGGATATGCCGTAACGGCGATTGTCCGCCATCCGGAGAAAATGACGGTAGAAAACCCACAGCTAACGGCCGTAAAAGGCGACGTGCTGAATGAAGTGGAGGTAGCCGGGCTCGTGGCCGGCCATGATGCGGTCGTGAGTGCCTACAATGCGGGCTGGCAAAACCCTAACCTCTACAACGAGTACCTGGCCGGTTCGCAGGCCATTCAGAACGGCACGAAAAAAGCCGGTGTGAAACGGTTGCTGGTGGTGGGTGGAGCCGGTAGTCTGGAAATTGCGCCGGGCGTTCAACTGATCGACACGCCACAGTTTCCGGCCGAATGGAAACCGGGGGCGCTGGCCGCCCGTGACTACCTGAACACGTTGAAAAAGGAAGAAGACCTGGACTGGACATTTATCAGCCCGGCCATTTTGCTCGAACCCGGCGAGCGCACCGGGCAATTCCGCCGGGGAACCAACCAGCCGGTGTTTGACGAAAACGGGGTGAGTAAAATTTCCGTCGAAGACCTGGCCGTTGCGATACACGACGAACTGGACAAGCCCGCACACGTTCGTCAGCGGTTTACCGTGGGGTACTGAGTCTGATAATCACCCGAAACCGTGTTGATTAAGCCGCTTTGCCAATCAGCACGGTTTCGGGTAAACCTACCAAAGGCAAAGACAGGTAAAACGTGGTTCCCATCCCCGGTTCGCTTTCAAACCAAAGCTTTCCCTGCTGAACTTCCGCGTATTCTTTACAGAGAAAAAGACCCAGTCCTACGCCTTTTTCATTGTTGGTGCCAAAGGTTGCCCGGGACTTAAGCGAAAATAAATTTGCTTTATCTTCCGGTTTTATACCTCCCCCATTGTCTTTCACAACAATCAAACAATTCGATTGCGATTCCAGGACTTCAACCACAATCGAACCTCCAGAGGGCGTGAATTTTATCGCGTTTCCCACTAAATTCCGAACAATAAGTTGCAACATATTGCTGTCGGCAACGACCTCGAAAGGCGTGTGAATTGAATACGTTAACTGGATTTCTTTTTTTAAAGCCAGCGGTCTATAAATTTCAATGATGGGTTTTAAAACGGTCGAAATGTTGACGTGCGTAAGCTCCACTTTGGTTCCGTTCATCTGCGTAGTCGACCACGACAGGAGGTTGAAAAGCATCTCCTGGGTGTGGTTGATCACATCCAGCAAATCCGATTCGATCCGTTTCTTTTGCGCATCGTCCAGATCGGTTTCTCTCAGTATTTCGATGTATTGCTGAACAGAAGCCAACGGCGAACGCAAATCATGCGAAATGATGGAGAAAAGCTTGCTTTTTTCGGCGTTGAGACGTTCCAGCACCACGGATTTTTCTTCGACCAGCCGCTGTTCGGCCCGGTAGGCTTTCTTGAAAAAATAGGTCGCCAGGTAAATCAGCACCGCCCCGACCAAATACGTCGACCCCACGTCCAGGATATGATTCATCCGACTCGAATAGCCGGCAACCACACTGGCAGGATAAACATATTCGACCGCCAGAAGACCAAATACCACAACGACATTAAAACAAAACCAGAAGACGTGTTGCCGGGACGGCGCAACAATCGCTAATAAGAAATAAACATACATGAACAGGAGAATGGAAGGCCCAATAACACCTGCATTAAAAAAATAATTTCCCGCCAGAAGCAGCGTAATAAACACACCACCCAGTGACACGCTGATGTAGAATTTATTTTTTATCCGGGATAGATAATAGAGAAATGAAAAGGCAATAAAGAGCAGCAAAGAAACCAGCGAAGCTTCGGTCAGGCCGATGAAATAGTTGAAAGGAATGTTGTAAAGCATCGCCACAATGCCCACCACACAGATAGAATTAAAGATCCGGCTTTCCAGCGTAGTTTCCCCCGGCACGCCAACCAGTGCCGTAAAGGAGCGCTGAATGGATTTGAAAAGAAGCGATTTTCCCAACGTCGTTTTCTGTGAGTAGCTGAAAAAATAGGTGATTAAACCCGTAGTCTAACCACCTATTCACAAAAATACTTAAAATTCTTCTACTTATTTCACCACTTTCATCACACCCTGCATGAGTGCTGCATGTCCGGGAAAGGTGCAGACGAACTGGTAGTCGCCGGGTGTGGCCGGCGCTACAAAGTAGAGTGATTCCGAGCTTTCGGGTTGCATCAGGTTGGTATGAAACAACACGTTTGGCGATACCGGGACATACTGCATCCGGGAACCGTTCAGGTTCAGTTTCAAAGCCGCATCGCCGACGGCGTTGGCCGTGGCCGGTTTTACAATCACGCAATTGTGCAGCATGTCGTCGTTGTTGTTGAACACCCACCGGATGCGGCTACCCGCTTTCACTTCGACCTGCGTCTTGTCAAATTTCAGACCCGGCACCGTGCCAATCGTAATCACCTGATCAGGGCCGTTGGTCCAGTCGGCGGGTTGTTCGGTCACGCGTTTGGCACTCGCAGCCGCCGGTTTTCCTTTCCCCCCTGCAACCGCCGGTGTGGTTTTAGTGGAAGCCATCGCCATATCGGCGTGGTTGTGTTTGGCGGGGGCGGCAATGGTCAGCTTCGTTCCGGGCGCAATGTGATTGAGGGTATAATATCCGGTATTGTGCAGCAACGCCAGCCCTTTGTCCGACCTGATGCCCTCGGCTTTCACCTCATGAACATACCCTTCGCGCAGGAGCGTGTCGGCCACAATCCGCACTTTCAGGCCATTGTCCGACACCACAACGCCCCGGATGGGCACGGGCCGCGGATCTTCAACCGGGCTGCCGTAGATTTTGTGGTACTTATAGGTAAAGCTGCTCAGGCTGTAGGAAGCCAGATCTTCGGCGGTTTTTTTGTCGACCGGCTGTGTGAATTCCACCTCAAAACCGTCGGGCATCGAGCGGATCGCTTTCATTTCAAACGGCGTCAGGCCCGTCCACACCAGCCGCTGAACCCCAAACGGATCTTTGCCGGTGGCCGACCAGCCCCGGCTGGTTTGCCCCACAAACATGGAACCGTCGAGCCCCCAGGCCATCCGCAAAATGCCGGACTGAAAACCCGACCGGAACGGAAAACAGGCTCCCTGGTACTTCCCATCCACTTTTTCCAGAAAAACCCGCATCACCTTGCTGTGGCCCTGATCGCCCACGAACAACTGCCCGTCGAACGGACCAAACCGGTTGGCGGTGGTGTCTTCCAGAATATCGGAGGTTGAAATCCCCATCATCGTGTGTGGAAACCAGATTGCCGGTTCTTTCAGATGCGGAATCGACTTCACCATTTCGTGCATCGGTTTTCCCGTACTCGGCACATCTTCCAGCTTCAATTTCAGCGGAGAATTCGGTTCGGAGGTCCACTTCAGCCCCTCGGGGTTCCCGGCAAAATCGCCCAGTTCGAGGTGCGTCATCCGGCCTGAACCCACCCAGTCGCCCTGGTTTTCGGTGTAAAAAATGCTGCCATCGCGCAAGGCCCGGTAGCTGGAAGGCGACCGCAAGCCGGTGGCAAACGGTTTTATCTCGCCTTTTTCATTGACTTTCAGCATCCATCCCCGCCATTTGGCCAGGCTGGCTCCCTTTCCAATCCAGCCGAGGTTGAGCGTAATGAGCATATCGCCATCCGGCAGAAAAACCGGCCCGTACGAATATTCGTGATAGTTGCCGGACAATGGCCACTTCACAATCGACTGGTATTCGTTGGCTTCATCGTCGCCATCCGTATCGATCATTTTGGTGAGTTCACCGCGTTGTGTGGCGTAAATGGCACCCTTGTGATACGCCAGTCCGAGCGGTTCGTGCAGGCCATAGGCAAACCGTTTGAACTGTGGCTGGCGGCTGCCTTTCATATACGGATTGCTGATGAACCAGACTTCGCCCCGGCGCGTCGAAACGCCCAGCCGACCGTCGGGCAGCACGGCCATGCCACCCACTTCCAGTTGCACCCCTTCGGGCATGGGAATGGTGATAAGCCGGTAATAATCGTCTTCCGTCAACGGGCGCTGGGCCACGGCGAACGAGGAAATAAATAGAGCGAGAAAGAGAAACGAGAGTCTGTTTTTCATGATCTTTATAACTAGGCAATTCGGGAGCCGTTTTCAGTTTTGCGTTCGGTTTGCAGTAAAGTCACTTCCCCGTCGGGGCCAATGGCACCCAAAACCAGGCATTCACTTTTGAAGGTCGCGATCTGTTTGGGCGGAAAGTTGATGACCGCAACGACCTGCATACCAGGCAAATCCTCGGCTTTATACAATTGGGTTAACTGCGCAGAGGAGCGTTTGATGCCTTTTGCGCCGAAGTCAATGGTGAGTTTGTAGGCCGGTTTTCGGGCTTCCGGAAAGGCGTCAGCGGCCACGATGGTTCCGGTTACGATCTCCACCTTTTCGAAGTCGGCCCAGGTGATGCGGTTTTCCATAACGAATCACCACAAGAGCGAATACTGAACCGTTGCCGAACCGCCCTTCATGGGAACCGGCATCAGCAATTCCTGCCGCCCGGAACTGGTTCGCATCGTCGGTTTAAGCTTCGGATCGATCCGGATGTAATATTTTCCATCGACCGAATACAACCCCTTCGCCACTTCGTCCAGCGACGCCCCAACCGCCAGCCGGCAGTAGAGCGACTCGTTGTCCGGCCCTTTCACGCTCAGCGTCCGTGTGATGGATTTGCCATCAGCATCGGGCAAAACCGCATCGGTGACGTCCAGATCCCGCATACGATACCGGGGAATGGGATTACCCTGTTTATCCATTGACAAGCCGGTGTATTTCCACTCGTTGTCGGACAAACTATCGGGCCAGTACTGGTTGGCATTGGCCATCAGCGCCAGCGGGCTTTGTGCCGACAAAACCGCTACCGTTCCCAGCGGTTTCAGCAATTGCGGTTCTCCGCGTTCATACCACATGTCGGTTACGTCGGCAAACTGCCCGCGCCAGACCTGCAACAACGCGCCCTGGTTCAGATCAACGGTGTAGTTCAGCCCCGACGGGCTGCCTACGGAGAGGCAATGGGTTTTCTTTTTGGAACCAAAATTGACGAAGGAACGGATCACCGCAGGTTTGGTGCCGGGTTCCACCGCAATTTCGCCAACAGGATCGGGTTCGGGCAGCGAGGCCCGGGGGTGCAGCGCCTGAAACTTGGTGTCGGGAGCCGAGATGAAAAAGCCCAGACCCGGCCGGGGCCACGAGCGGCCGAAAAACAGCGTGAAGGGATGTTTCCCCGCCGTCAGGTTGATTTTGGCCGTGTTCATGTAGCCCAGATCAAGCCGCTTGTTGGCAATAATTTCCTTGCCGTCGATTTGCAGGGAAGCAAAACCGCCCTGCTGCAAGGCGATGGTGTAGGGGCCGGTTTTGTCGACCACCAGATCACCCGTGTAAACAATACCGTGCCAGCGCGGCTGACCGTAGGAAACTTCGTAGGTCAGGGCCGAAACCGTATCTTCCTTGACCAGTTTCAGATTGGCTAGCTCGGCCTGCGAAACCGTTTCCGTTTTGTTCTCGTATAGTTTGTAGCGAATGTTGGTCAGCTTTGCCACCGGACGATCCGTAATTAGCTGATAACCAATATTCCGAACCGCCACCGTACCGTTTGTAACGTTCAAACTCACCGTGCCGGGTTTTCCGCCGGTGGCCTTCGGCAACACCAGACTTTCCTGAACCAGTGTGCCGTTGATCGTCATTTTTTCCAGCGTGGCCGGGCCTTTGCCTTCGCCCTGAAGCAGAATTTCAAGCTGCTGCCACAAACCCGGCGCTTTTCCGGCATTCTGTAAAGGCAATAGGGTGCTGCCTTCAATGGCACCAAAGGTTGTGGTGTTGACTTCCGGTTTTCCCCAATGGTCGGCCAGGTGAATGCCCGTGCCGCCAAACGACAGGGTGGCCTCCGCACCCGGCGAAAGCATCACGTCCATCACCAGCCGAACGTCGTTGGCATTGGTCAGCAAGGTGAGCGGCTGACCGGGCGTTCCGACCAGAACACCCGTTCCGGCCTTCGTCTTCTGATCCGGTCGGAGGGGATTTACCAGAATGGAAGCCGCCGGTTTCCAGTTGGCAGGCACAGCCGATAATCGGTCGGTGGGAAGCAGCGTCAGGGATTCGTCAACGGATTGGGCCCAAACCGGTAGCGTTCCTGCCAGCAGCAGGAGGGCGGTTCCACGGTTGAACCATCGTAGAATGGGATTCATCGAATAGGTAAAGTTTCAGTGGTTAAAGCAATTGACTGCTTACATTGCAAAAGGGAAAGTAACGTCTTTTTTACCCTAAACCAAACTTGAACAGTCCAGTCTGGCAACGGGTTGGGAAGCAAAAATAGTGTATTCCGATTGGATATTCAGCAATTCCTTCCGCAGACCTTAAATCCCTTATTTCCATGAAAAAAGAACGTTTCCCAATACGTGACTCATTCCGTTGATTGCGGGACAGAGTCACCCCGTCACTCGTATAACGCCTTCACGTCAAGGTTCGCCAGTTCGACCAGAAAACCGCTCAGTTTTTGGATGACGTCCTCAAAATACCGTTTCCCTTTTTCCGCCGTGGCCTGTTTCGGATTGCCAATCCCGGTGTCTTCCGTCACCTGCGACCATTTGCGTTCCGCCCATGCCCAACCTTCGCGCAGCGCCTGAACCTTCCATTTTTTGGCCGCACCGTCGCCTGCTTCATCCAGCGGCAAGACCAGATCCGGGCGGAGGTGCAGCAACAGACTCGTCTCCATTTCGTCGGCATGGTCGCCGTTGGGTTCATCGAAATACTTCGATTTATCGAGGGCATTGAACCACGAACAGGTGCTCAGAAACATGTTGGGATACTGAACGCCCAGTTCGCGCAGCATGGTTTTGAAATCATTCCCGCCGTGGCTGTTCAGAATCAGGAGCTTGTGAATTCCCTGTCGGTTCAGCACTTCGATGATGTCGTTCAGAATCGCTTTCTGGGTGCTCGGATACAGGTTGATATCGAGTAAAATATCGGTCTGACCGGTGTTGACCCCAAACGGAATGGTGGGCAACACCATCACTTTCGCGCCCTGCTCCCACGCCAGCCGTGCCGACTCAGCCGCAATCGTGTCGGCTTCAATCACGTCCGTCGCATACGGCAAGTGGTAGTTGTGGGCTTCCGTAGCCCCCCACGGCAGAATGACCAGGTCGATCGGTTGGTCGTGAATGTGTTTCCAGTTGGCTTCAGCAAGAATGTAGGGACGCATATTTTAAGGGGTTATTTCACAGACGAGTTATTTCGCAGAGTTAAGCGGAGGAAATCAGAGTTTATCAGAGGGAAAAAATAAAAAAACTCTGCTTAACTCTGATTTCCTCCGCTTAACTCTGCGAAATAACTCTTTTTATCACACACTCGAAAATCTTGTTCAAAACCATTATTTCGTGTCCCGTTCCGTAGTAACTTGCCCCCATTCCCATCTCCACCGGCTATGGACCATGTTGAAATTCTTTCCCGCATCCAGTTCGCCTTCACGATTGCTTTCCATTACATTTATCCGCCCCTGAGCATCGGCCTTGGCGTGTGCCTGGTTTTCATGGAAGGGCTATATTTAAAGACCAAAGACAAGGTGTATGAAGAACTGACCCGGTTTTGGGTCCGGATTTTCGCCCTCATTTTTGGCATCGGTGTTGCCACCGGCATTGTGATGGAGTTCGAATTCGGCACCAACTGGGCGGTTTACTCCCGTTATGTCGGCGACATTTTTGGCAGTGCCCTGGCCGCCGAGGGCATTTTTGCCTTTGCCCTCGAATCCGCCTTTTTGGGCATTCTGATTTTTGGCTGGAACCGCGTCAGCCCGCGGGTTCACTTTCTGTCGACGGTTTTGGTGGCCCTGGGCTCCATGTTTTCCGCACTCTGGATTGTAGTCGCCAACTCGTGGCAGCAAACGCCGACGGGCTACCGCATTGAAGGCGAAGGCCTGAAAGCCCGCGCCGTAGTGACCGACTTCTGGGAGATGGTTTTCAATCCGTCGTCCATCGAACGGTATTCGCACGTTCTGATCGGTGCTTTTCTGGCCGGGTCGTTTCTGGTGCTGAGCGTTAGTGCATGGTATATTCTGAAACGCAAGTACGTGGTACACTCCCAAAAAGCCTTCACCATTGCGTTGTGGGTAGCCGCCGTGTCGTCGCTGGGGCAACTGTTTACGGGTCACAAATCGGCGGAAGTGATTACGAAATACCAGCCCGCGAAAC
Organism: Larkinella fluvii; assembly: GCF_051857545.1. Classification (NCBI taxonomy): domain Bacteria; kingdom Pseudomonadati; phylum Bacteroidota; class Cytophagia; order Cytophagales; family Spirosomataceae; genus Larkinella; species Larkinella fluvii. The sequence goes on from NZ_JBPZHB010000005.1 coordinate 491,701, forward strand.
TGGCCGCGGTCGAAGGGCATTTTGAAACCGCCCCTGCCGACATGTACCTCCTAGGCTGGGTTGATGCCAAAAAACAAACCGTGACGGGTCTGAAAATACCCGGCGGTTTGTCGTTTCTGGTTCACCAGGATTTCAAAAAGCCCATTCCCGGCCTGAACAGTTTCAAACCCGAAAACCGCCCGGGAGCCATCAACTTTGTGTTCCAGACCTATCACCTGATGGTCGCCATCGGCATGACGTTGATCGGGTTGTGCTGGCTGGCGATTTTTCTGCTTTATCGAAAAAAACTATTCCAGAACCGCTGGCTGATGGGCGTTTTCGTCGGCTCGGTTTTGCTGCCCCAGATCGCCAACCAGGTGGGCTGGTACACCGCCGAAGTCGGCCGGCAGCCGTGGGTGGTTTATGGTCTGCTCCGAACCTCCGACGCGCTTTCGCAGGCCGTCAAAGCCGAGCACGTCCTGATTTCCCTCATCCTGTTCACCTTGGTATACGTCATCCTGTTCGTTTTATTCATTTACCTTTTGAACAAAAAAATTCAGCACGGCCCTGACATCAGCCCGGAAGACCAAGAAACACCAACCTCGAAACTCAACCCATCACCTATTTAATTTTGAATGAGTGAATGATAGAATGAGTGAATAATCTGCCGGATGCTTAGCACTCTATTCACTCAATCACTCATTCGCTCATTCACTCATTGCTTATGGACACTATCCTCGGTCTCGACCTTCCCACCTGGTGGTTTTTGCTGATCGGTGCGCTCATCAGCGGGTACGGTATTCTCGACGGTTTCGATCTAGGTGCGGGGGCCTTGCACCTGTTTTTTCGGAAAGAGCAAAGCCGACGGATTGCCCTGAACGCCATCGGTCCGGTTTGGGATGGCAACGAAGTCTGGCTTGTGATTGGCGCGGGCGCGCTGTTTGCGGCCTTTCCGCTGGTGTATGGAACACTCCTGTCGGTTTTTTACCTGCCGTTTATCCTGCTGCTGGTCGCCATTATTTTCCGCGCCATTTCGATTGAGTTTCGGAGCAAGGAAGAAATGAAATGGTGGCGCGCGCTGTGGGATGTGTGCTATTGTCTGTCGAGCAGCACCATCGCCCTGCTGTTCGGGCTGATTCTGGGCAACCTGATTCAGGGCATCCCGCTCGACAAAGACTACCAGTTTGTCGGACGCTTGCGGGACTTCTTCAACCCCTATGCCCTGCTGATTTCGGTGACGGTTTTGTCGTTGTTCATGCTACACGGGGCGATGTATCTCGCCATGAAAACCGAAGACCGGCTGTACGCCAAAATGACGATTCTGATCAACCAGACCAGTAAATTTTTCATTCTCTGCTTCATCACGGCGTCCATGGCTACGCTTATTTACGTACCGCACATGGCCGCCATTTTTCACAAATACCCCATTTTGTTCGCCTTGCCGGTCAGTGCGGTGCTGATTGTGTTGAACATGCGCCGGATGATCGAAAAACGGCGGTATTTGCGGGGATTCATTTCGTCGGCCGTCACGACGGCTCTGCTGCTGGTGCTGTTTGCATCCGGTTTGTATCCCAATCTGGTACTGTCCAACTACGACGTGCGGGGTAACATCAGCATCTACGAAGCCGCTTCGACGGACAGTTCTTTGCGGACAATGCTGCTTTTTGCCGTCATCGGCATGCCCCTCGTGCTGACTTATACGGTTTTCGTTTTCTGGACGTTTCGGGGGAAAGTGAAATTGGAGGATACGAGTTATTGATTTTGAGTTGTTACACAGAGTTGATCAGAGGAAATCAGAGTTGATCGGAGAAAAATAAACTCTGTGTGACTCTGATGTTCTCTGATCAACTCTGTGTAACAACTTAAAACCGCCCCAAAGCCGCTTCCATCACCTTGTCTTTCCCGGCGGCAAGGTCTTCTTTGGTATTGACAACCGTGATTTTGGGTGCAATTCCGATGCCCTCGTAGTTTTTGCCATCAGCCGCCCGGAAGTCGCCCGGTGTGACGCTGTAAATCCAGCCATTTGGCAGTTCCCGCTTCGGATTGTCGGAGAAAACGCCGTACGTCTTGTCGCCCAGTTGCGTAACGTTGCGGTTTTGATTCATGGCCAGTGTCAACGTTTCGCCCGCGCTTTGGGTGATCCGGTTCGTCAGCAGCACAACGGGTTTCGTATACTGACTTTTGCCGCCCGGCTCCACATACCACTCGGTGGGGGCCGTGAAATCGCTGTGTTTGGGGCCGTTGCGAAACCGGGTGGTCATGAAAAGTTTCCGTTCCGAAGCAAACCGACCGGCGATCCGCTGGCTTGAACGGTCGAGGCCACCGGGAACATTTCGGGCGTCCACCACCAGTCCTTTCGTATCAGTCAGAGCCGCCAGCGCATCATCCAGAGCCTGGTCGTAGAAATCCGGAGCCAGTCCCAGATCAGTAAAGAGAATGTACCCAACATTCCCAGCCAGCTTTCCGTATAGCACCTTGACCCCATCTTCCGCCCGGACTTCCTTCACGTCCTGGACGTATTTTTTCACCACGTCGATGCTGAATTCGTCCAGCGGATACGTCGGGCCGCTATCGTAGCGCCGGTAGTTCGGGCCTTGTTTCAGTAGCCAGAGGTGACCGTTGTTCAACTCGCCCAGCATCGCCGACAAAAGGTCAAAAAGCTGGTCGTCCGACATCCCCGGTTTTACCTGAGAACGGTATTTCTGCTTCATCGTGTTCCAATCTATTTTCTGAACGTCAAACAGGCCATACATCCGGTCAAATTCCTGCCAGAGTACATCGAAATTGGATTCGGGGGTGTTGGCCGGTTCGGGGCCAACCGCCAAGTCGTTGCAGGAAACCAGCAACAGGGCCGAAATGCCCAGCAAAAAGTACTTTAAAGGCTTGATTCTCATGATAGTAACTTAATAATGGTGTTGTTTACCGGAATTGGTATTGAAATTTATAAACCAGGGATACTGAAGCTGCGTGAGCGACCGTCTGAATGACGCGCGGTTCGGTGTAGCGCATCCAACTGTAGCGATAATCGGCCCGTAAAGCGATGCGGGGCGTGGCATCGAAGCGGTAACCAATACCCACTTGCGGATTCAAAAACCGGTTGAACGCAGCGAGTTGCGTTCCGCTGAAAAAGGTCTTGGTGTCCGAACTGTTCGGCTTTGAAACGACGTTGCTGTAGGGCATCCGGCTAACAGCCGCCAACACCGGCAGCGAGACGTTGACGTTAAACGCATTTTTCTTCCCAAGCCGTAGCTGCGTCTGATAAAGCGCGCTGACAGCCGCTGTATTCATCACCCAGGTGTTCAACGCCAACCCGTCTGCGTAGCCAAATGTATCGTGCAGACCGACACCAAGCCGGGTGGTTCGGTTGGCCGTCTGGTGAATCAAACGCCGGTATTCCAGGTCAAGGGTTCCGCGGTAGAGGGTTGGCACCAGATACATGGGTTGCTCCTGTTCCGGCGAAAATTTGATCCCGCGAATCCCCAGTTTAGGTGAAATGAAATCGGCGAAACCGGCTTGCAGACCAAACCGCCATTGATTTTTAGCCGTTTGCCGGGTGTAGGCCAGCCGTCCCCCGTTCAGATTGGCCACGTAACGCATCGGCGATGCCTGCAAATCACGCAGGGTAAATTTTTCCCGAACGTAGCCAATTTGCAGTTCAGAAACGGTTTGGAACGGTTGCGCAACGGCAACAAGTCCCCCGAGCGACAGCAGAACTGTCGAAAAAACGGTTTTCATAAATCGGTCGTATTTGTTGTAAATTAATGGGAACTGCTGCTCCTGGTGGCTGGTGCGGGCGTATTCTGAATGAGTTGAAGTGCCTGTTTCATCGCCCGGTCGTTGTTCGTTAACACATCATCGATGGTCGGCACAACGGTGTGATCCGGGATGATTCCCTGTCCTGGTTTGAGGTCGTTCGGCAAGTTCGCCATGCGGTAGCCGAACATACCGATGCCGAGATCGATTTTGGAATTTGGGAGTTGGGTGACGGTAAAAATTCCGCTGTTATCTCCCGCGTAGCCGCCCCCGGTTTCCTGTCCGACAAAAACCGCTCGTTTGTCGGCGTGCATCCGAGCCGCCAACTCCGTGGTTACCGAAAAGCTTAAGCCATTGACCAGTACCAGCAGCTTGCCGTGAAAAGCATCGCGCTTCGGCTTCTGAACTTTCAGACCGGGCTGTTTGGTAAAGACATACCCATCGCCCCGCTTTCGGACGACGAGCCACTTGAATTTCCGGTAAATCGCTGGCGTCCAGGCCGGAAACGAGTAGCTTTTCTTTTGCCGAACGCGGATGTGATCGTAATAGCGGAACGGTTTTTCGGCCAGGTATCGGTACAGATTAACGCCGTATTTCTCTTCTCCGCCTTCGTTGTTTCGCAAATCGAGCACCAGATTTTGCACCTGCTTTTCTTTCATTTCCCGGAACGATTCTTTCAGAAACTCCCGGTAGTCCTGCTCTTTTTTGTCGTCCCAAAACCGCTCGATGGTCATCACCGCCGTGGTCTGGTTATCAGTAAAAATCAGACGGAAAGGCCGCTGTCTGGCGGGTTTGTATTTTTCGTTGTATGCTTTGATTTGCTCAAGTGTTACGGATGAAAGTAATGCCGTTTTTTCCTCATTTCCAGCCCGATACCGAACCTCGTGAATATCCGGCGATGCAATAAACGTAGCATAATAACCGGCAAAAAACTGATTCAGGTCTTCGTATTTCCCGTTGACGGTATGGCCATCCGCAAAGGTCATGTTGGGCAACAGTTCCTGAATAATGTCCGCAACGGATTTCCCATTGATCCGGGTGAGTTCAACCCCGTTCGGGACGGTTTCGGTTCCGTAACTTCCCACCACCCAGGCTCTGTTTTCCACCACGTACAGTTTCAGCGGAAACAACTTATCGGTATGAAACGGATAGTGTTCATCCTGACCCGCCGGAATCCATTTGACGTGACCATCTTTCAGCGCCACCAGCAGAGGAACCATCGTTTTGTAAAACGCCTGCTGCGTCATCGGACGATTTAGCTGAGCTTCCGTAGCCGTAAAAAGGGAGTCGAACATGGCTTTGGACGTATATTGGTACGGGGCCGGATGGGCTTCATTTAAGGCCGTCCGGAAGCGGATAAAGTCGGTGCGTAGTTGTTCCGGCGTAAGCGTTTGGGCCGTCGCCACTGAACATTGAATCAGGAAAAACAAAATCAGTAACAGGCTGGTTTTCATCGTATTTGTTGTTCGTTTTAGCGACACAAAACTGCCTGAAAAAAGCCGCTGACCCAACGCTGTGTCCACCGAATTGTTGAGTTTTGCCTCCGAAACGTCGGATTTCACTCCCCTAACCAAATCCGGAACTCTCCGGCTTTTTCCCGGCTGACGATCACTTCCTCTTCAAAAACCGGGCGCAGGCTCACTTTGAGTTTTCCGTTAAAATAGAGATTCACTTTGTCGATGGCCCGCAGTTCGGCAATGACCTGGCGGTTCAGCCGAAAAAACCGGTTGGGATCGAGCAGGGTCGAGAGCTCGTCCATCGTATAATCGATCATCCATTCGTGTTCGTCGCGGGTTTTGAGGAACGACAATTTATTGCGGGTAAACAGGTACGCTACATCCGACAGGGGAACCGAAAAAAGCCGTTGTCCCTGCTTGACCAAAAACCGGTCGCGATACACGGGTTCGGCCGACGCGGGCGGCTCTTCCGTAGACGACGAGGCTGCCAACTTCCGCAGCAGCGTCGCCAGCGAGGTTTTCAGGCCGTCAGGCTGTTCGAGAAAAGCTTCTTTCATCCTGCGCAGTTTCGTCAGGGCGCTCCGCAGTTCGTCTTCCTTGACGGGTTTCAGCAGGTAATCGATGCTGTTGACTTTGAAGGCTTTAATGGCGTATTCGTCGTAGGCCGTCACAAAAATAACCGGACTCGTGACCGACACCCGGTTAAAGATTTCGAAACTCTGGCCGTCGGCCAGCTCAATATCCATCAGGATCAGATCCGGTTTGGGGTGGGTTTGCAGCCACTCCACCGACTCGTCTACACTAACTGTGATACCGGCAATGATCGCGTCGGGTTCCACTTCCTGCACCAGCCGACGGAGTTTCCGGGCCGTTGCTTCTTCGTCTTCAACGATGAGAATAGTCATATGCAGTCACTTCAATCAAAGGAATCATCACCTGAAAACAGTCCCCGGTTTGCCGGACCACCACTTCGGGTTGTTTCAGGAGCCGGTATTTGGCCGTTATGTTTGACAGTCCGGTACGGTTCGAGGGAATTACATTCTGTTTTTTTTGTAAGCTATTGACCACAAACAGATTATGAGCCTCATCCGTATAAATCCGGATGAGCAGCGGTTTGGTGGGCAAGGCGACGTTGTGCTTCACGGCGTTCTCCACCAGCAGTTGCAGCGTCAGCGGTGGCACCAGAAAATCCTCATACCGTTCATCGACGGTTATTTCAAGCTCCACACTGCGTCCAAAGCGCATTTGAAGCAAGTTGAAATACGCCCGGACAAAGGTTAATTCGTGGTCTAAGCTCGTCAGCAGTTGCTCGTTGGTGTGCAGCACGTAGCGATACACCGACGCCAGTTCTTCAATAAACCGCTCGGCCTGTTTGGCATCTTCGGTCACCAGCGACGAGAGCGTACTGAGGCTATTGAACAGAAAATGCGGGTTGATCTGCGCCTTGAGCGAATCGAGCTGGCTTTGCAGGTTTTCTTTTTTGAGTTGCTCGGCTTCATAATAGGTTGTCCACCACTGGCGATAGAGGTGTTGCCCCTCGTAGATGGCGGCAATGGGCAGGGTGAATAAAAACGAGACGAGGGTCGTCACCCAGTAGGTTCCGCCCGGCAAGGGATAGCCCCAGAATTGGGTCACGTCGTAGATATACGTCACCGTCACCCGCTGAATAATCGTGGCCCCTACGAACCAGCTCAGTTCCAGCAGAATCCGGTTCCGGGTCTGGTTCAGCCGCGGAAATTTCCGGCGGGCGAGCAGGATTCCTTGCCGGTTCACTTCGAGCAAAACCGTCCACTCAATCAGGCTAATGAACAGTCCATGGAACCAGGTGATGTCCTCGGGCCCATTGTCGGGCAAATAAAAAACAAACGTAGCAACCACCGCCACCACCAGGATGCCGAGCAGGCGCAACCATTTGTCGTTCAGTTTTTCCATCGTTTGGTAAAGATGCTATAAAAGCCGCTGAACCGAAAGGCAGGGTTGCTGAAGTGTCGGAAAGAGACGCTTGGGTGTTGGAATTGCAGATCTAAAATGAAACATGCAGTATTTACCTAACTTTTTGGTGACGATTTGAAAGGATCAACGTCTAACTACCATGCCAGATGTCGTTTAGAGATATGTCGAATTCAAAGGCGTATTATACAAGTTGGTTACTGCATCTTGAAGCCGAACAACTGGAACTAATTGGTTTGGTATTGCAAGTCGAACTGGCCCTTTATGAGATACAGAGATTTCTGTATCTGACGAGAGAAAAAAGTGATTTTGAGAGTTATATTTACAATGAGATCATTGCAAGCCAAGTCCGCCTTAAAAATAGCATTAAACGGTATCACCGTGAATTGGAAGAAATAGAAATAGATATTTCACACTGCCGATTCATGCTGGAACGCATAACAAATACCGATTATGATGAATCCTCAGGAAAAGACGAAACAAATTGAAATTGCTTATTCGGATGTTGATCGGGCGAATGATCTTCTTACTAAAATCGCCTTGAAGACTGCTCAATTAGATCGTGATGTCAAAAAGCTCAAAAATGTACTATCTGAGCGCCTGGCCAAGCAAGAAGATCAGCAGCAAAAATAGGGTTGTAATCCGGTTTTCCGATCCGGCAGAAAACCATTCACCGAAAAACGCCCGATCGTTCCAGTGAACAATCGGGCGTTTTTCGGTGAATGACAGGTTTTCTTACAATTTGATCCCCATTTTTTTTGCCATATCGGCGAACATTTCCGGATCAATTTCGTCGTCACCGGGTGCGTTGAGTTGGGGTTCTGCTTCCAGGTCAGGTGCCGGAAACCCTTCGGGACTTCCGAATACAACCTCCACTTCCTGCCCATCGTCGGGGTGCGTTCCGTTCCAGATCAGCCCGGCAGTTTGGTAATCTTCCTTGCTAAACGTATATAGTTTCAGGTGCAGTTTATTTTCCATAAACTTCTTCGCTTCCGGAAAGGCGTTGTTGCTCAGGTTCGGAATCGGCAGCAGCTTGGTTACTTCCACCCCCGTCAGTTTTTCGAGCGCTTTGGCATAGGCCACCACGTGTAAACCGCCCCGCACCAGCAGATAGCCGATCATGGTCCGCGCCGTTGGGTCGCTTACCATCTCGTATACCCGCATTTTATTGGCACGAGCCCCGCATTCCAGAAAGAAATTGTGCAACAAATCCAGCTTCAGATTACCGCTGCTGAACACATTGTCGCCCGTCCAGAAATGACCCATCGAATCCATCGGCAGGGCGGCCTGACCGCTGGCAATAAAATGGTGGGTATTGCGGGCATTGACCGCGTCGGCCAGGGGCGCCGTGGTGGGGTCGAAACCCCGTTTGCTTGCCCCCGTCAAAAGCAGGTTGACGGTATAGGCGACGACTTCAATATGACCGTATTCTTCGCCCGCGATGCTGCTGATGACATCGTAGAACGGACGGATTTTCTTGCGGCCTCTGAAATTAAAGGATTGATAGGTGTAATTCATCAGGGTCGACATTTCCCCAAATTTTCCACCGAGGAGTTCCTGAACCGCAGCCGCATCATTCGGCGACGGATTACTGGGTGTAGGTAGCTCAATTGGCAACCGATCCATTTTCAAAATCATAACTGGAGCGAATTAGAGTGAGAATAACTTGTGTACTCTATTCCAACAGCCCCCCTGCCCGATGGTTGTTCTTTTCATTTTCTAAAAAAACCGCTATCCGCTAACTCGCTAAGCAGAAGACCTTTTTGCAAAACCGCCATCCGGGTTGTTATCCAACGGCCCGGCAGCGGACACCAGAAACCGTTTACGAAGACCACTGATTGTCAGTCCGGATGGCGCTCCCCGCGTCGCAGGGCGTTGACGAGGTTGTGCGTCAGGCGGGTGGGTTCGGGAATCCGGTAGCCATAGCCCCGGCGGGCGCCGTCACACTGCAACGTCAGCGCCATGGCGGTTTCCAGATCGATTAGATGACCGGGCGACACGTAGACCGGATTTACCTTGTTTTTGGTTCGCAAAGCCGCCCCGATGGTTTCGCCGTAGTGTTTCATCGGCGACCACGCGCCCCGCTCCGGGGCGGGTTCGTCGTATCGGCCAACCAGAACCGACTTCGCACAGCCAAACGTGGGGCGGTTGAGAAACAAGCCGCCGTGCGAGGCAATACCAATCCGACGCGGATGGGCAATGCCCTGTCCATCGAACATCACGACATCGGGCTCCGTTTTCAGTTTCGACCAGGCTTCGAGCAGCGACGGTATTTCCCGAAACGACAGCAATCCGGGAATGTAGGGAAACGTGGCCGAACTGATCACGCCCACTTCTTCAACCACTTCCAGCGTATCCAGTCGCAACACGACAATACCAGCATACACCGTCTCCTCGAATTTGTTGAAAGAAATATCACAACCGGCAATCGTTTCCACGGGTTTACTGAGCGGTTGAATCCGGATTTCGTGCCGCAGTTGCTGTTGCAGGGCGACGGCTTCGGCGGGGGGTACGGTCCAGTCGTGGAGAAGTTGGTAGGTAGCCATGAATTTGGTTTTGTTGCGTATCCCTAACTCTGATTCCCTATCCGAAGTTTAAAGTCCACATCGGTACTGGTATTTCTGCTTGACTATCTGCTTTTTTCCGTTAGTTTTGACGCCAAACCTTCTTCCTGAAATCATGAAAAAAGTAATTCTTACTTTCCTCCTGCTGCCTGCTCTCTCCTTTTGGGCCACTGCACAAACCACGCCCACAGCCGATGAAATTATTGCGAAATATCTGACAGCCGTGGGTGGAAAGGATTTCCTATCCAAAATCGACAACCTCGTCGTTGAGTTATCGACGGAAATGCAGGGCAATCCGATGGTAATCACATTCAAACAAAAAGCGCCCAACAAGTTTTCCCGGGTGATGATTGCCGGTGGTATGGAAGTTTTCAAGATGACCAGCGACGGCACCAAAGTCGCGATGGGCGGAATGCGCGGAAATGGTCAGGTACTGGAAGGCAAAGACGCCCAGCCAATCATTATCCAGAGCGCGCTCTGTCCAGAACTGCATTTTGCTGAATCAGGCGTAAAAAGCACCGTGGAAGGAACCCAGAAAGTGGGCGGAAAAGAGGCCTACAAAGTCAAGCATTCGGCTGCCGACGGAACGGTTTTGTGGACGGATTACTATGACGTAGCTTCCGGTCTGAAAACCCAGGCGGAATCGATCCAGAAGTCACCGCGCGGAGAAATGCAACAAGTCACCCAATACCTTGACTACAAAGACTTTAAAGGACTGAAATACCCAACCACGATGGTTCAGGGAAATGGTCAGTTTCAGATGCAGATGACGGTTGATAAAGTCAAAATCAACGACGGCGTCAAAGATTCGGAGTTTGTCGTAAAATGACACCCTGTCAGTGTCCCTCACCCTGTCAGCGGTCGCAGACTCTGACAGGGTGGTGATGATCGAATCCTTTCACCGCTGTCAGGGTCTGCGACCGCTGACAGGGTGATCAGGTTCCACTTCTACCACTTTTACGTAAAACCGGGTTTCGTCGACTTCAAAGTCATCGGCGGTCAGGTTGGGGAGTGTCATCGTTTGCCAGATGGTCGTGGGCGTGATGAAATCGTAGTGGTTTTCGGTTTTTGTCACCCGAATGGGCATCCGGAAATTGGGTACGTCGGCTCTCCAGCGATACTTCACGACTAAATCCTGCGTCTTTTCCATCAATTGAACTTCCAGCGTTGGAATCGTCGTATACTTCAGGTACTGATCAAAAAACCAGGTGTAATCTGTCCCGGTTTTTTCGTTGATATACCCGACAATATCCTTTGTCGTCACGGTTTGAAACCGAAACCGTTGCTGGATGCCTTTCAGGATCTCAGCCCAAAGCCGGTCGTTGTTGAGCATGTGCCGAAAGGTATACAACATCAGGCTGCCTTTGGAATACATATCACCAATGTCGTAGTGAATGTGGTTCACATCCCGAACGCCGATAATCGGCTCTTTACCAATGACCTGCGGTGACAGCGATGCGATGTAGCCCAACTCCCCATCTTCCGGAACCGCCAAGTCCAGGTAAAACCCCTCCGAATAGGTGGCAAATGCTTCGTGAATCCACATATCGGCCAGATCGCGGCAACTGACGTTGTTGCCCCACCACTCGTGCGAAACTTCATGCCAGGCCAATTGCATAATTCGCAAGGAATCCCCCAAAGTCAGCGAATCGGCGCGTTCAGCGGGCAATTTCCCAAACGAAACCGCACTCTGGTGCTCCATCGGATAGAGCGATTCCATCAACGTAAATCCGTCGCGCGGAAACGGATACGGGCCGTAGTGTTTCTCCAGCGTCGCCAACATCGGTTTAACCCCGTCGAAAACCCAGCGGAATTTCTCCTGGTTGTAGGGCATGCAATAGTAATCCAGTGTCAGCGAATCCGGGCCGTAAGTTTCGCGCCGGTGGGCATATTTTCCGATGTTCAGCGTTACGTTGTAGTTGTTGATCGGATAACTTACATACCACTCATAATTCGTCCAGTGGTCCGGCAAGGCGGTTTTTCGCAACAGCCGACCGTTGGAAATGTTCATCAAACCGTCCGGCACGGTCACGCTGATGCGCATGCTGTCGGGTTCGTCGGAGAGGTGGTCTTTGTTGGGCCACCACAAACTGGCACCCGACCCCTGACAAACCACCTGCACCCACGGATGACCTGTCTGATCTTTATCCCACAAAAAACCGCCCATCATCGGCACCGACCAATCCGGAACCTGCGGTGTGCCAGAATACGCGATTTCCAGTTCCGGCTCGCTGCCCGCCTTGAGCTGTTCGGGAAACTGCACAAAAACCGCATCGAATTCTCGGGTGTAGGCCAGCGGTTTTCCAGCGTACGAAATCCCGTGAATCGCCATATTGGCATATAGGTCTATCTGTAGTTTGTCCAGCGGATTCAAAACCTTGAACCGCATCCGGTTTTTGCCGCTAATCGCCTTGTTTTCAAGATCTACTTTGACTGCCAGATCGTAGAACGTCACGTCATAATTACTGCGCAAAGGCGTGAGTTTGCCGCGCAGGGTGTCGGCCCGGGTAAAACCGTTCAGCCGGTTTCCAACCCGGTTTTTCAACGCGCTCGAAACCGGCGTTTGCTCCAAAACCGAATCGGCCGAAACCGCCTTTTGAATGTTGTAGTTTTCCCAGAAATTCGGGTCGTTCTGTTCGCCGATCAGCGTGTTCATCGAGTTGCGGTTATCGGCAATGTCGCCTTCAGCAAATGGCTGAAGGCCTTTTGCCACCACGTCCGTGACCGTAAAACTGGTCGCTACTTTCCAGATTTTATCGACGATTTTCCGGGATGGGCTGTTGATGCGGGCTTCATAGCGTCGTTCCACATTGTTCAGGTGCCAGGTGCTCCCATGCTTTGTATACGTAATAACTTCCTTAAAATCAGAGAGCTTAAAATTCTGTTTATACACGATGGAGGCTATTTTTTTCATCAGCCAGTCGTTGCGGTTTTCCTTGTCAAGCCCAGCCTGGCTGATCTGCAGTTCGGAGCGAACAAACGCCATCGTCTCGGCATCGATGTAAAATTTGCCCGTAGCATACGATTTCCGCTTCGGTTTCCCCGGCCGGATTTCAATGACATAGGTCGTCCGGTCGGCCATCAGCGTACTCAGTCTGAAATCGTAATTTTTGAAATTCCGCTCGTTGAGAATGCTGTTCTTGTGAATGGGCTGCTTGATGAAATCGGCCATCAGCGAATTTCGCGCGCCGTTGCTCAGGTTGATAATCGGCGGCAGGTTGTACTTGGTTAGTTTGTAATTCTTCTTGCGGCCTTTTAGCAACTTCATCTGATCTTTCAGATCCGACTGGTTATAAGCCGCTTTGTAGACTGACAATACGGCTTCATTGAACGTCATCGGCTCGTTGTCAAACCGGGCGTCTTCCCGGTAAAAAGCCGTCATCTGCACCGAGGTGGTGTCATAATTACGCGGAATAGCGGCAATGGCTTCCCGCAGCATATCGACAGCGGTTTTCCGCCGGGTCTGCACCCGCACTTCGTCCAGCGTAATGGCAGCGGTTTTTAACCGGATGACCAGATTTTGGTTTTTTGCCAGTATAATCGGTTGCGTAAAGGATTGATAGCCTACACTGGAAACTTTCAGACTGTCCCTTTCAAACTCGTTCGGCACCTTCAACAGAAAGGCACCCACTACGTTGGAGACCGTCCCGATGCTCCGTCCCACCACCGAAATCCCCGCAAACGGAATGGGTTCGCCGGTCTCCTGATTGATGACTTTCCCGGAAAGTGTCAGAAAATCGGACTGTGCATTGGCAATTGATGTCAAGAGGGTAAAAAGGAATGGCAGGAGGAAATTTGCTGAATAGGTCATTTGGCTTGTTGTTTGCATCAAAACAAGCCAAAAGCCAAGGTTCGGTCTGCTCAAATCCGGATTTGAGAGGTAATATTCCTCGAACAGGCCGTATACACCACCCTGAAAGGGTGAAATCATTAACCCGCGGTAAAGCCGTGGGTGCCGAATGACCGTACCCAGCGACTACAAAACACCCTGAAAGGGTAGGTTCATACAGCGCCCCCGGCTGATGATCCCACCCTTTCAGGGTGTTTTGTAGTCGCTGGGTACAGTCATTCATCCGGCTAATGATCCTACTCCTTCGGGGTATTTTGTCTTTACACCGCCTGCCGGTTCAAATATTCTTTCGGAGCAAAACCGGTCATTTGTTTGAACGTCCGCTGGAACGTGGCCTGGGAATTGAAACCGCATTCGAAGGCAATGCCGGTCAGTGTCAGGTTGGCACTGGCCGAATCATTCAGCCGCCGTTTGACGTCCTCCACCCGGTATTCATTGACAAATGTGTTGAAACTCTTGCCGAGGTGTTGATTCAAAACTGCTGAAACCGTTTTGGCCGGCAGCCGCAAATGCCGCCCGACTTTCTCGACAGTCAGTTCCGGGTCGAGATAGAGTTGATCGGTTTCCATCGCTTTGACCAAACCGTTTGTCGTTTCAAAAACCAGTTCGTCCGGCAAAATCGCCGGGCTGGTTTTCCGAATGGGTTCGGGCAAAACCGTATGACGGGCGTGGAAATACCCGCCCAATCCCAGCCAGTAGATCATCACCGCAATGGGAATATAGAGTGGATACCAGCCAAACGCATCCAGCAGGGCATTACTGGTTTGGGGAAGAATATACGGAATCAGGTGAATAAACCAGATCGTTTGAAAGGCCGCAAAAACCATCAGAAACTGCCGCAGCCAGCGCACGCTCGCCCGCTGTTGCGCCGTCAGGTCGACATTCGTTTTTTGAAACCGGGCCAGCCAGCGGTAGGACAGCAGGCCATAAAGAGTCACTGCAATCCAGCGCGGAATGTCAGCGTACTTATCGTAGTCATCCATCAGGGAGCCCACCTTCCGGTTGTCGCTGTGTTCAAAAAAACCGAACAGCAAGCCGAACAGGAAAATCCAGGCCATCAATTTGCTCCCAAAGTCGATAATAACCGGCCAGAAATGCTGCCATTCGCGTTTGCCCAGCCGAAAGTCGGGGTCCAGCAACGAACGGGTATAAAAAAACATCAGCGGCCCCAGCGGCATGATTATGATCAGCGGAACGAAATCGATAAACAGATTGATCCACGGGTTCATAATCGGAATTCCAACCGCCAGACTGGCCGATGCCAGCAAGCCCACCAAAACCGCCAGCAAGCGGTTCGCGAGCCGGATGCCTTTGCGGTTAAACCACAACAAAGCCGCCAGGATGAAACCCTGCGCCGTACCCAGCAAAAGAATTAAATCCAGTGGAGGTATAGTCATATGGCAAATTACCGAAAAGATTGGCACCGCTCAAGGTTCCCGAACCGACTTTTCTCACAAAAAATAAAACCCGCCTTCTCCTGGCAGAAGGCGGGTTTGAGATCGTAATCAGGGCGGTTAACGACGGCCATATACCGGACCACGATTGGATCGGTTGGATTGTTGAAAGGCAATCCATTTTTGAAGCTGCGATTTGTTCAGGACATCCAGCATTTCATTCTGCTTTTGGGCCTGCAGACGTTGGTACATCTTCGGATTGCGACGTTGCAGGCTGATATTCTCGCGGCTATCGTAGCGATCTTCGATGCGTTTCAGTTCTTTTTCCTGTTTCCGCGACAAGTTGACGATGGCGTCCAGCCGGTCGATCTTGATGTCTTCCTTCACATCGTCGTAACGCGAGCCGGGGTTGGTGTTGCTATACGGGGCCTGATTGCGGTTTGCGCTGGGGTTGTATGTGCGTTGAGCCATTGAAACGCCGGTACTTAAAAGGGCTACAGTTGCGAGGGCAATGATGGTCTTTTTCATGTTCGTGATTGTTTATTTGTTCGTTACTGAAGGTTAGAAGCCCAATCGGGGGCTGCGTTTAACCCGCTTTTTGCCCATTCGACCGGGAGCCGGTTTTTCCCGATCAGCCGGGCGGTTTCACCGATGAGCATCCTGTGAAATGTACCCCGTGGACGGGAGTTGTTTCCGAAACCCGACCACTTACCAGATGCCGCTGGCGGTTGCGGCCGACATCCCCCAACTTTAGGTTGCAAAGGTTTGTCAAGGGCGATCACTTCGCGTATATTGGAATCGCTTTTTACCCTGCGCTCAACTGCCTAAAAAACTGATTACGACGACATAAGCTCCACCGAAACCACCCTATGGAAGCGTTCTTACTGGTTATTGTCATTGTTCTCATCCTGGTTGCCTTCAGCCGGTTTGCGGACGTCAAGCAACTGATTTTGCGGCAAAGCGATGAGATCAATCAATTGCGCGCCGATTTCAAAGCTTTTCAGAACGTCGTTGGCTCAACTGACCAGCCGGTGAAACCCACGATGCTGGACGAACGGGGGGCGGTGATTGACGTCGTGGAACCCCTGGCTCCTCCCGTAACGATTCGGCCCGAGCCCATACCGACACCGGAACCAGCGCCCGTGGTCGAACAACCGGCATTTCGGATCGAAAGCACCCTTCCTCCGCCGATTCCCAAGGACATCAGCGAGTCACCCCTTCCGGTTCTACCTCCACCCCCACCGGTTCCGGCCGAACCGCAGCTATCGTTTTTTCAACGTTTTCTGCGCGACAATCCCGATCTGGAAAAATTCATTGGCGAAAACCTCATCAACAAAATCGGGATCGGCATTCTGGTGTTGGGCATCGGCTACTTTGTCAAATACGCCATCGATCAGGAGTGGATTAACGAGATTGGGCGGGTCTTCATCGGTGTGCTGGCGGGTGGAGCCCTCATCGGCATTGCCCACCGTTTGCGGAAATCGTTCGGGGCCTTCAGTTCCGTACTGGTCGGGGGCGGTTTAGCGGTTCTGTACTTCACCATTGCCATTGCCTTCCACGATTACCACATTTTCAACCAGACGACGGCTTTTGTGCTGATGGTCGTCATCACCGGTTTTTCCATTCTGCTAGCCATTTCCTACGACCGCGTCGAACTGGCCGTCGTGTCGCTGGTCGGCGGTTTTGCCACCCCGTTTATGGTCAGTTCCGGCGAGGGCAACTACGTGGTTTTATTGACCTACATTCTGATTCTGGACGTGGGCATGCTGGTGCTGGCCTATTTCAAGAAATGGAATCTGGTGCACATCGTCGCCTACGGGTTCACAGTTCTGCTCTTCGGGGCCTGGCTGTCCGACAGCATTCTCGAAAACAAACCGCATTATCAAGGGGCCTTCATTTTCGCAGCCTTGTTTTACGTCGTCTTCATGGCGATGAATCTGATCAACAATCTGAAAGAAAAAGCCCGGTTTTCGGCTGTGGAAATTAGTTTGTTGCTGAGCAGTACAGCTTTCTTCTTCGCAGCCGGGATGGTGATTCTGCTCAATAGCGGCCATCAGAACTACCAGGGTTTGTTCACGGTAGCGCTGGCGGTCGTCAACTTTGGGCTGGCGGTTTTCCTCTATCGCCGGGAGGCCGTGGACCGCACGCTGATTTACCTGTTGATCGGTCTCGTGATAACGTTCGTGAGTCTGGCGATTCCGGTGCAGCTCGATGGCAATTTCATTACGATGTTCTGGGCGCTGGAAGCCGTCTTGCTGTTGTGGTTAGCCCAAAAATCCGGCCTGACACTGGTTTCAACCGCTTCGGTGCTGGTTTTGGGCCTGATGCTCGTGAGTCTGGGCATGGACTGGGCAGATTTGTACGGAGGTATTTTGCCCTCGCCCCTGCCCGTTCTTCTTAACAAAGCCTTCATTACCAGCCTGGTTGCCATCGTTGGTCTCCTTGGTGTCAACCGGTTATTGAACACACAGACCGAGCCTTTCCGGTTCTGGATTGGTCAACTGGAGGTGGAAAGCTACCGCCGGTTTCTGCGGTTCATCACGGTCGTGGTGCTCTACCTGAGTGGGTTGTTCGAACTGGATTATCAGTCGGCACTACGGATCGGGTTTGGTCCCAACCAGACCATTTTGCTCGGTTGCTACAACCTGTTTTTCGGGGCCGGTTTGCTGTTCAATGCCCAGCGTTCCGGCAAACGCGGATCGCTCTGGATCGCCGTCGGTCTCGGCCTCCTCGGCATCATCGCCTACCTGTCGACCTACAGCCCGGCGACGATGACGTTGCTGAACGATTATTTTTTAGGCGACGAACCAAGCCTGATTGGCTTCCCGGTCCATTATGTCAGTCTGCTTTTTACCATCGCGATTCTGTGGCTCATCGACCGCAACAAAGCCCAACTGACGCCCCTGCCGCCGGTTCTGCTGCGAATCTGGCCCTGGTTTATCGGCTACGTCATCGTGTATCTGGCCACCTCGGAATTGTTCGCGCACGTCATTTATTTCAGTTTTGCAGGATCAAAAACCGGTGGTTTGGCAGGCCAGCCGGCGCTGGTGCGTTTCGATGAACTGCTGATTCAGACCAATAAAGTCGGCCTGCCGATTCTCTGGGGCGTCTGCGCCTTCGTGTTCATGTGGATTGGATTGAATCGCAAAAACCGCCAGCTCCGGATTCTGTCGCTCAGCCTGTTTGCCCTGACCATCCTGAAGTTGTTTATTTACGACATCGAGGGCATTTCGGAAGGCGGAAAAATTGCGGCCTTTATTTCGCTGGGCGTGCTGTTGCTGGTCATTTCGTTCATGTACCAGAAAATCAGAAAGTTAATCCTCATCGACGACGCCAATGCGACGCATGAACCGACTGCTTAGCCTGACAACGGTTTTTGTATTGATCTGGGGAATAGGCCGGACGCAATCCTTTGACTTCCGGGCGGGGATTCCTCCGGTGACGCAACCCGGTTATTACCGGATTCTGTTGCCCCCCGCCGTGGTTGGGCGACTGAATGCCGCTAAAACCGACATTCGGCTGTACGATGACCAAAACCGGGAAATACCGTATCTGCTGACGCAAAAACAACCCGGCGAACACGTTCAATTTAGGGAATATGAGCTGGTTGGTAAAACCACCACTTCGGTATCGACCCAATTGGTGCTGCGGAATGGCAATAAAACGCCGATCAATTCCCTGGGCCTGATCCTGAAAAATACGAACCTCCGCAAAAAAGCCCGGCTGAGTGGCAGCAACGACGGCAAAACGTGGTACGGTATTGAGGATGATTATTTACTCGAACCGGTTTCCAACAGCCAGGCGACGTCGGAGGCCAAAATCCTCGGTTTTCCACTGAGCGATTACGAATATTACCAACTGGAAATCAACGACTCGCTCAGCGCCCCGCTGAATATTCTCAAAGTCGGGTATTACACTACGACCTCCGAAGCGGGTAATTATTCCGACATTCCCGGTATTTCTTTTACGCAACGCGACAGCAGCGATCACAAAAGTTACGTCCACATCACTTTCCCGACGCCATCGCGCCCGGACAAACTGATTATTTCAGTCCAATCGCCAGACCAATACCGCCGAAGCGCGAAGTTGGGGCAGTTCCGGATTCAAAAGCAGAAGAGGAATCGCCGGCACCGTTTTTTCGAAACCTTGAGGAGTTTCGAACTCAACTCGATGGACAGTCTGCATACCGTCCTGCTACCGAACCAACCCACGAGCGACCTGTTCCTGATCATTGAAAATCAGAATAATGTTCCGCTGACGCTGGGTAGCATCAAGGCCCAGCAGTTAACCACCTATTTACTCGCCAAACTAAAACCGGGCGAATCCTATCACCTGGCTTTTTCCAACCCCACGGTGGGCGCTCCAGCATATGATCTGGTGTTTTTCAAAGATAAAATACCGGCAAATCTCCCTGTAATTCAGACGAGTCACATTGGTCCGCTTGTAGAAGTACAAGTTGTCTCCAACTCTTTTTTTACAGAAAACAACTGGCTCATCTGGCTGGCGATTGGGCTGGTTGTAGCTTTTCTCAGCTATTTCTCCTACCAAATGGTAACAGATCTGAAAAACCGTTAGCCGGTTTCCAGACCAATTCAGACTCTCCATCCCTCCGTCCCCGGATTGCATCCGGGGTTATCCACCTCTTGCCCTGCGAGCTGCTTTACACAGATTCTAAGTAAAAACCTTTCAATAATTCAATAATATTGAATTATTGAAAGGTTTTTACGTTACCAGAACCGGAAGTTACTTCGGAAACCCCTTTCCTAATTTTCCTTTTTTAGCCAATTTTGGTGTTTTAATTAGAAAATATCAGAAATAATTTTGAAAAAACCGCTAAATTTTATAGCCTTGCAATGAAATTATTCCTAATTCATAATTCAATTATATTGAATATTATGAGATCCTTAACAATTTACTACAAAAAAATAGTTCTCCTCTTTTTGGTCACCGTCTGGCCACTCCTGAGCTGGGGGCAGGTAACCATTTCGGGTAAAGTCACCGAAGAAGGGGGACAGGCCCTACCCGGCGTAACGATCATCGAGAAAGGCAGTACCTCCGGCACAACCACCCAAACGGATGGCACCTACAGCCTGAAAGCAACGTCTGCCCAATCCGTACTGGTTTTTTCATTCGTAGGCTATACGTCCGAAGAAAAGGCCATCGGTAACCGATCCACCATCAATGTGGTTCTTCTGCCCGACACCAAGCAACTGGGCGAGGTCGTCGTGGTCGGCTACGGAACCCAGCAGAAAAAGGACCTGACCGGCTCCGTAGCGTCGATTTCGGCCAAAGAGCTGCAACGCATCCCGGTTTCGGGACTTGATCAGGCGTTGCAAGGACAGGTGCCCGGTTTGCAGATTTCCACCACCTCGGGCGCGCCGGGCGGTAACACGAACATTCTGGTACGCGGGATTGGCTCGGTCTCCGGTGGAGTCGAACCGTTGTTTGTGGTTGATGGGTTTCCGATTAACAACTCCGGGGTCGGCAATCCGCTCAACACCATCAACCCGGCCGATATCGAATCCATTGAAATCCTGAAAGACGCGTCGGCGACGGCCATTTACGGTTCGCGGGGTTCCAACGGTGTAATCATCGTCACCACCAAACGCGGAAAAACCGGTCAGGCCCAGATCACCGTCGATGCCTACGTCGGCATGCAGGAACCGGCCCGGCTGCTCAAAATGATGAATACCCGGCAGTTTGCCGAATTTGTCATTGAAGGACACAACAACGGCTGGCTCGATAACGGCGGCCCCAATGCCAAAATCACCGACCCGAACAGTGTCCGCTCCGCGTCGTACCGGATTCCCGAAGCGTGGCAGGATTTGAACAACCTGCCCAAGGTCGACACCGACTGGCAGGATGTCATTTTTCGCAATGCGCCCATCCAGAATTACCAGGTTTCGGCCACCGGCGGCACCGAAAAGTTGCGGTATGCAATCTCGGGGGGGTATTTTAACCAGAAAGGAATTTTGATCAGCTCCGGTTTCGAGCGGTATTCGGCCCGGCTGAACCTGGACGGCCAACTGACCAAACGGCTCAAAGTGAGCATGAACCTGGCTCCGACCTATACCAGCACCGATAACGTTCCGTCCGCCGGTCACTACGGTGAATACAACATCGTTGCGATGGCGCTATCCATGCCGCCGATGATTCCAGTTTATAACCCCGACGGTTCCTACGGCAACACCTTCGACCTGACGAACGTGGGCATGGGCGCGATTGCGAATCCGCTCAAAACCGCCAATGAATACAAAAGCACCAATGCCCAATTCCGGATGCTCGGCAATGTTTTTGGCGAATACGAACTGGCGACCGGTTTGAAATTGAAGGTCAGCGTGGGAACCGATTTTAATTATTACAACACCAATACCTTTAAACCCTCGACCCTGTCAGGCAGTGCTTCGCTGTCGCCCGCGACCTCCAACATCGTCAACACCTCGGATGTCAACTGGCTGAATGAGAACACGATCAACTACCGGCGCAGCTTTGGCAACCATTCCTTCGACGCCCTGGCCGGGTTCACCATTCAAAAATCGACCACCACGGCTACTACTACCTCCGCGACCAATTTTGCCGACGACCTGCTCGAAAACATCAACGGCGGTCAGATTACGGGCGGAAGTTACACTGTCGGGCAATGGTCGCTGCTCTCCTACCTGGGCCGCGTCAATTATTCGTACAACGACCGGTATTTGCTGACAGCCACCATCCGGACCGACGGCTCCTCCCGCTTCGGATCGGCCAATCGCTGGGGGACCTTTCCGTCGTTCTCGGCGGGCTGGCGGCTGTCGGAAGAACCGTTCCTCAAAAACCTCAACCTGTTCGACGACTTCAAAATCCGGGCGGGCTACGGTTTTTCGGGCAACAACGCCATCGGAAACTACCGCTATTTGGGCCTGCTTTCTGCGACCAATTACGTATTGGGCAACACCCAGGTTCCGGGGCTCGCACAGGGCAGTTTCACCAACAACCAACTCGGCTGGGAAACCAGCAAACAAATCGACATTGGTCTGGATCTGGCCTTTTTCAACAGCCGACTCCAATTCACGGGTGATTATTACAACCGCCGGAATACCGATATGCTGCTCAACAAGGCCATTCCGGCCGTCACGGGCTACACCACAGCCTGGGTCAACATTGGTGAACTGGAAAACAAGGGCGTCGAGCTGGCCCTGTCCGGCAAACCCATCGCCACCCGGGATTTTCAGTGGACGAGCAGTTTTAATGTGACGTTCAACCGGAATAAAGTGCTGCGACTCGGTTCGGAGGGCGAACAGCTCTTTTCCGACGGCGGACGTGGGGATGTCAGCATCACGCAGGTGGGCCAGCCCATCGGGAGTTTCTTCGGCCACGTAGCGGAAGGGGTTTTTCTGACGCAGGAACAGCTTTCGACACATGCCAAACAGAACGGAGCCAAGCTGGGGGATTTAATGTACAAGGATGTGGACGGCAACGGCACCATCACCGACGCCGACCGGACCATCATTGGCAACCCGCAACCTCGCGCATTCTACGGTTTTAACAACACGTTCAGCTACAAAAACTGGTCGCTGAGCGTGCTGCTCAATGGCGTTCAGGGCCGTGATGTGTTCTGGGCCGGGGCGGTTTTTGTGCGCGGGTATCACGGGGTGCAGAATAACCTCAGTGAAGTCATCGACAACTACTGGAAATCGCCCACGGACCCGGGCGACGGCAAATCACCCCGCATCATCCGGGGTGCCCTCAACAACAACCTGCGCTACAGTTCCTTCTTCAATTTCGACGGTTCGTACCTTCGGGTTCGTAACGTCACTCTGAACTACAACCTTCCACAAGGGCTGGCGAAACGGCTGGGGATGCAAACCGGCCGGGTTTACCTGACGAGTAACAACCTCTTCACGTTCACGAAATATCCCGGCTACGACCCCGAAATCAGCAACTCCGGCGACAACATGCTGGCGGCCGGGATCGACTACCTCGGCTATCCGCCCGCCCGCACCTTCACCCTTGGTTTAAGTCTCACCTTCTGACCAAACCCGACCTCATGAAAGCCAAAAGCCTTTTTCTTTCGCTGTTCAGCCTGCTCCTTCTGGCCGGTTGCCAGGATGATTTTCTGGCCCTTTCGCCCGAAACCGACCGCAACACGGTTAATTTTTACAAAACAGCTGCCGATTTCAACAATGCCGTGGTGGGAACGTATGCTTCGCTCAAACTGGGTGGCACCTACAACACGTCCTTGTACTGGATGGGCGAAGTATCGACCGATAACACCAATTACGGCGTAACGACCCGGCAAGCCATCAACGTCGACAATTTTCAGTTCATCGATCATTCCTACACCTCGCTCAACGACATCATCTACGCGGCCTGGCGCGATCATTACCGGGGCATCAGCCGCGCCAACGCCATCCTGAGCCGCATCGAAACCGCCAGCATTGCCGATAACCTGAAAGCGCAGTACCGGGGAGAAGCCCAGTTTCTGCGGGCGTTGTTGTATTTTAACCTCGTCCGCCTATACGGCGATGTGCCGCTGGTGACAACCGAAATCACCGACGCCGACGGTGCCAGCAACCTCACCCGAACCCCAACCGCTGAAGTCTACAACCTGATCATCAGCGATTTGCAAAGTGCCGAACAGGTTTTACCCATCACCTACGGTTCAACGGATGTCGGACGGGCACCGCAGGGCGCGGCCAAAGCTCTGCTTGGCAAGGTGTACCTGACCCGCAAGGAATGGGACAAAGCCGCTACTAAACTCAAGGAAGTCATTACATCGGGCCGGTTTCAGTTGCTGCCCAAATACGCCGATGTCTTCAGCTTTGCCACACCGACCAATGCCGAAATCCTTTTCAATGTTCAGTATAAATCGGGGAACACAGGTCAGGGAAGCGGTTTCGGGCCGGTTCAGGCCAGCGAAGGCGCACGCATAACGGGCGGGAGCATGCGGTATGTGACGGCAGACATGGAAACCGCTTACGAGACCGGCGACCTCCGCAAGTCTTTTTCGATGAAATCATCCTATCTTGACGCCACAGGGCAACTGGTGACGCAGCGGTATGTCAGTAAATACGTGCAATTCGGAGCACTCGCCGGGGATTCGGACATCGACTTTCCCGTCATCCGCTATGCCGATGTGCTGCTGATGTACGCCGAAGCACTCAACGAAGTGGGTTTCAACCCCGAAGCCGTGACGTATCTGAATCAGGTGCGCCAGCGGGCAGGACTGGCGGCCACTACGGCTACCAACCAGAGCAGCTTTCGGCTGGACATTGAACAGGAACGGCGGGTGGAATTTGCGTTTGAAAACCACCGCTGGTTTGATCTGGTCCGGACGGGACGGTATACGACGGTCATGAACGGCAAAGGGCTGACGGTGCAGGAGTTTCACACGCTTTACCTGATTCCGCAACGGGAAATGGACCTGAATCGGTCGCTGACCCAAAACCCTGGTTATTAAGCACCCATGAATCGGCGGGAATTTACTCAACGGACCCTTTTTTACGCCATGGCGGTTTCCATTCCTCGCGGGATAGAACAGAACCCCTATTGGGTAGCCAGTGACGTGAAAGCGCCTGAGCTGAAACTTCCCGCCGGAAAACGATTGCCTTTTGGCTGGCCGGCCTTTGCGGTTCCGTCTCCCGAATCCGGCGAATCAGTGGTCCTGCATTTTCCGAAACCGATTCCCCAAAAACCGCTGCGCCTGCGGCTGACCGTCGCCATCGACACCCGGGAAGCGAAAAAAGTGGAAGTTCGGTCGGCTCAAACGAATCAATGGCTGGGGGAACTGGATTTGCGGTTTTCGTACGCAACTGAACTGTACGAGGTTTTACTTTCTACTGAAAAAGCCGCCATCCTGCAGCAGGAAGGCATTCGGCTCCAGATGGTCAGCGGCACCTCCCCCATCTGGTTTCTGGCACCGGCTAAAAATCCGGAATACGCCGGATTGCAACCGCACGTCCTGGCCGATACGGCCCCCGACAATCCGGAAACCGCTTTTTGGTCAAATCTCGGTTCGCTCCGGTCGATTCAACAATTTAGCTGGATGGAGGGCTGCGTGACCGACGGCCTGCTGGACTGGTGGCTTCAAAGCCGCTCACCCGAAGCAAAACACGCACTGGAAGCGCACTTTGCCTTGTTTTTTGATCCGCAACAACGGCTGGTGTACGAAAACGCCCGCAGCGAACCCGCCGACGGAACGATTTACGGCATCGAATGTCCGCTGCCGCTGGCGGCTTTGGCGCACCTGCAACCGAATCACCCCGCACTCGATCTGCTGGTGTCGTTTGCCCGGCAAAAAAGCCAGCCCAACGGACTCGTTCAGGATCAGAGTTTGACGACCGAAGGCTGTTATACACTCGCGTATCCACTGGCGGTGCTGGCCCGGCAACGCAAGGATCTCGCTCTGGCGCGGCTAGCGTTGGCCAATCTACAGCACCGTCAGGAAGCACTGGTTACGTCCGATGTGGTGTATCAGGGACGAAGTCAAGCGGGAGAATGGAATGCGTATCCCAACTGGGGGCGCGGGCTGGTCTGGTATCTGCTGGGCACGGTGCGAACGCTCAACGAACTGAACCCTTTGGCGGCTCAACTCGACCCGGCGGTTCTGCAAAACCTGAAAGTCACCTTCCTGAAAACCGCCGAACGGATGCTGAAAGACCGCGACGCACAGGGTTGCTGGCACGGCTTCGTGGGCGAACCCCAAACCGGTATCGACACCTCGGCCACGGCGGGCATCGCGGCCTCGCTGGCCCTGGCGGCCCAGTACGGCTGGTTACCTTCCGAAACGCTCAAAACACTCGAAATCACGAAAAAAACCTTGTTTCAGTACCTCACACCCGACGGTTTTCTGAAGGGAGCCTGTCAGTCGAACCGGGGCGGTGTTGAATTACAACGCAGTGGTTATCGGGTCATTTCGCAATATGCCGCCGGGTTAATGGCGCAGTTTCTGGTGGCAATGAAAACGTAATTAGAACATGAAAAAAACAACCGGTATAGTTGGTCTTCTAGTGATTTGGCTGCTGATTAATGCAGTACAACCCCTGCCGAAACTGTACGTCATCGGCGATAGCATTTCGATGCGGTATGGTCCATTTCTGGAAAAATACGTCCAGGGCGTTTGGCAATATGACCGGAAAAGCGACGACGGACAGGCGGCCAAAAACCTGGATGTGCCGGTGGGAGCCAACGGGGGCGACTCGCGCATGGTGCTCGAATACCTGAAACTGAAAGCCCCCGACAAAACCTTCCAGCCGGATGTGCTGCTCCTGAACTGCGGGCTGCACGACATCAAACGGCTCCCGGAAACAAACGCCATTCAGGTCGATTCGGCCAGTTACCGGAAAAATCTGGAAGCCATTTATCAACTCCTGAAAAAGCGCAACATCCGGCTGGTCTGGATGCGGACCACCTCCGTGGAAGACGAACGGCACAACACCCGCTCGAAAGCCTTCAAACGCTACGCCCGCGATCTGGATGACTACAACCGCATTGCCGACGAGGTGATGCAGAAACACGCCGTTCCGGTCATCGACCTGTACACCTTCACACGAAGTTTGGGTAGTGAGCATTTTGTCGATCACGTGCATTACGACGACTCGGCGATGCAGTTACAGGCCGCTTACATTGCCGGTTATTTACAGGCCAACCGTTCCCTAATCCTGAAAAGAAAATGAAATTCCTAACCCCTTTCCTTCTGTCAATCAGCCTGTTTTCGATTGGGCAACCAACGGCATCGGCCCAAAATCCGGCACCCGGCCTAACGGTTTCAGAGCCAAAAGGTTTCCGGGAAGTGGCGCAGCTTCGGCTGCGTTCCACGAAAGAAATCAAGTCGTCGACCTGGTCCATCGGGGGCGAAACCCTCGACCGGGACTATACCGACTACCAATCGTACCGGCACTACCTCGGTCCACTCGGGGCCAAACGAATCCGGTTGCAGGGCGGCTGGTCGAAGTGCGAAAAAGTCAAAGGGCAGTACGATTTTGCCTGGCTCGATGCCGTCATTCCGGATGCTTATTCGCGCGGAGTAGCGCCCTGGGTGGAGTTGTCGTACGGCAATCCGATTTACCCCGGTGGTGGCGAACCCAAACTGGGCGGGCGGATTCCCACCTCGGAGGAAGCGCTGACGGCCTGGGACAACTGGGTTCGGGCGATGGTAAACCGCTATAAAAACCAGGTGACGGAGTGGGAAATCTGGAACGAACCCGACCTCAACAAGCTGAATACCGGCGAGGAAGTAGCGGTTTTCTACATCCGCACCGCCAAACTGGTGAAGGCCATTCAGCCCAACGCCAAATTGATTGCTCTGGGTGTCGCCGGGGTTCCGGCAACGGCCTTCATGCGGCCATTCCTCGATCATTTGAAGAAGGAAAATGCGCTGGATCTGGTCGATATTCTGACCTACCACGGCTACGCGCCAAACCCCGACACCTCGTATCCCAAGATCGAAGAGATGCGGAAAATGGTCTGGAGCTACAATCCAAAAATCACCTTCATGCAGGGCGAAAACGGGGCACCTTCAACCGCCAGTGCGGTCACGATCGGGGCTTTGCGGCAATACGACTGGACCGAACTGAGCCAGGCCAAGTGGGATTTGCGCCGGATGCTGGCCGACCACGGACGCGGCATTGCCACCAACCTCTTCACGATCAGCGACATCCACTATGCCGCCGGTGACCACATGACCGGCGTCAACACGAAAGGTTTGCTTAAAACCAATCCTGACAAAACCATCGAACGCCCGAAACTGGCCTACAAAGCCGCCCAACACGTTTTTTCAACCTTTGACGATCAGTTAGAATTGCTCGATCAGGCCAAACCAAGTGTCAGCCAGGCCACGGTTTCCGCGTTTCAATACCGCCAGCGGAAAAACAGCGGGAGCCTCGTCACGCTCTGGAGCGCCGAAGCCCGGCCCGCCGAAACCTATGAACCGAAACCCACCGATGTGACCATCAAGGGGAAATTTGACCAACCGGTTTTTGTTGATCTTGTGTATGGTAAAGTATACGAAATTCCGAAAAACCAGTGGAAAAAATCGGGCGACAGCTACACGTTTACGGCCATTCCAGTACCGGATTATCCGGTATTGATCGCCGAAAAAACCGCCCTGCATTTGCTAACGCCCACCGGACAATCGGCCAATCCATCGTTCAAATTCCTGGGAAAAATTGCACCCAAAAATTCACGTGATATTCAATCGTCGAACTGGTCGGTGGGTGCCGAATACATGGACCGGGATTATACGGTTTATGCGAACTGGAAAGACTATTTAGGCAAACTCGGCGTCAAAAAAGCCCGCATTCAATCGGGCTGGGCAAAATGTGAAAAGGTGAAAGGGAAATACGATTTTGCGTGGCTGGATGAAATTGTTTTCGACATGGTGAAACAGGGCGTCACGCCCTGGATCGATCTGTGTTACGGCAATCCGCTGTATTCGGGCGGTGGCGGAACCACGCTGAATGCCGCCATTCCGTTTTCGGGTGAAGCCCTGGCGGGTTGGAAAAATTACGTAGCCGCCGTTGTAACCAGGTATGGTGATAAAGTAACAGAATGGGAAATCTGGAACGAACCGAACTACAAAATTTCCATTCCCGATTACGCCGATTTTTTCATTACGACTGCCGAAACCGTTCGCTCGGTGCAGCCTAAGGCTCAAATCATTGCGTTTGCCTTGGGCAGTGGTGTCGATTACAAATTTGCGGACAGTGCCTTACAAATTATTCAGGAGAAAGGAAAACTAGGTTTAGTCAACCAAATCAGCCACCACCGGCACATTCCAAACCCCGATAACCGGGATTCGGAAGTAGAACTGGAGAAAGTGGTCGCCAAATACAGCCCTGCCATTCGCATTCGGCAGGGTGAAGCCGGTTGCCCGTCGGAATGGAATAACAATTTCGCGCTGAACAAGTACCCGTGGACGGAATTGACTCAATCGAAGCACATTCTGCGCCGGTTGCTGACGGATCTGGGCCACGACAAGGAGTCGTGCTGCTTCACGATTATGGACGCCAAAACGCCCCAGGAATGGAATCACAAAGGGCTGCTGAAAGCAAATGAAGACCTGACTGTGGCGCATGCCAAACCGGCGTATTACGCGTTTCAAAATCTGATTTCCGTTTTCGACGATCAATTGGAGCGGCTCGAAACGTATCCGTATTCCGTAAAAAAAGAAGAGAACAATACGCTTTCGCTGTATGCCTACGCCGACAAAGCCAATCAGCTTCAGGCCGTCACAGTCTGGATAAAAGACAACGTTCCTTCCGATAACAACGAGCAAACCTTGTGTGATTTTACATTCGCCAACGCCCGGTTTAAAAATCCGGTTTGGGTGGATCTCATCGCCGGAACAGTATACGAAATCCCGAAAGAGAACTGGTCGAAAAAAGAGAATGTGTTCCGGCAAATTCCGCTGTATGATTCGCCCATTCTGATTGCGGACAAATCGCTGATTAATCTGTCGGTCAATCAGTAAAAAGACGGCAGATAAAGAGACCAACGAGATAAACATACAACCATGGAAACACCAGGCTATCAACGAATTAAACAATCGGCACTGCGGTTTGTCGATGCTATGAAAATCGGCGACACGCCCGGCGTGTACCGCAAAGAAAAGGGCGAAGGGGAGAGTTTTTACGGCTCCTACCATGCCGCTCACGTCCTCGATCTGTTCGGCGAATTGCAAAACCGCCCGGCGGCAGACCTCGACATTTGGGCCAGACAATTCCAGGGTCGCCAAACCGAGCAGGGGTATTTTTCGGGGAAACCCGCCGAGTTCGGGCGCATCCGGACGCTGGACGAACTGGAACCGGTCTGGCACTACACGCGCGGTAACATCTGGGCCTTGCGGATGCTCAACCGTCAACCCGAACGCGAACTGCGGTTTCTGGACCCCATCCTCGACGCTGACCGGCTGTATCGTTGGGTGAAGCATTACGACTGGCGCAATTCGTGGGCGGCTGGGAATCAGGTACTGGCAGCGGCTACGGCTCTGTTTGCGCTACGCGATTGGTTTGGTGCCTCAGAAGTGGATTCGTTGATGGAAAAGGCGGTTTTCCCGGCCCTGGAAGAATTGCAGGACCCGAAAACCGGCTATTGGGGAACGCAACTGGGCGCCGATCCGGCCAACGGGTTGTTCGGAACCATTCACGTCGTCCCGATCTATTTTGCGCTGGGCTGGCCGCTGCGCCACCTTGAACGTTCCGTCGATTCGACGCTGGCGTGTCAGTTGCCCGACGGCTCGTTCTGGCCCGGCGGCTCCGACTGCCCGGATTTCGACGGCGCCTATCAAATGGTGAACCTGATGGCCCTGACCGACTACCGGCGCGACGATGTCGAAGCCGCCTGCCGACGGTATCTGGCTCACGCGCTACAGCATGAAAGTGCCGACGGCGTCGGCTGGCTGTTGCACCGCCGGGACAGCAAACCCGCCGACTGGGTGCCGCGCCCGCACTGGATCTGGAAAGAAGGCGAAACCACAGCCTCGGCAGAACTGCGGGATGAAGATCCAAACCGCACGCACATCATGCTGGGTTCCTGGTTTTATCCCCTTTCGATTGCGCTGGTCAGTCACTTCCTCGGCGATACCGGATACGAAGGCCCCTATCATTTCAACAGCCATTCGCTGCACGTCTGCAATGTGTTCAATGAGCCGTTGAGTTATTCCTAACCCCTGAAAAACAACCTGATGATGGAAAATAACCGCCGGGATTTCCTGAAAACACTATCCATTCTGCCGTTTACAACATCCTTAAAAATTGACTCAGAACCGGTTGATTTGGTTTCTGAACCCGCCAACCCACTGAAAAAAATTGGCTCGGTTCGGCTGAAAAAACCGTCTGAGATCAAGCGTTCGCCGTTCGGAATTGGCTGCGAAACGCTGGACCGGGACTTGTGGAAACCGAAAGAAGTGTATCCGTGGATCGATAACCTGCCGGTGAAATGGGGACGTTTACAAACCGGCTGGGGCCGCGTAGAACGCGAAAAAGGCAAGTATGACTGGGCCTGGCTCGACGAAAGTGTCGATGGGCTGGTCAGCCGGGGTGTGAAGCCATTTTTCAATGTTGGCTATGGCAATACCAATTACACGGCTGGCGAAGTGGGCCATCATCCGCTGGACATTCCTGTGGCAAACGAAGCCTGGAAACGGTACGTAACCGCCCTGACCAAACGCTACAAGGATAAAATCAAGCATTACGAAATCTGGAACGAGCCGAATCTGGGAGGATTCTGGGCACCCGATAAGCCCAACGCCAAAAAGTACGTTCAACTGGTTCGAGAAACCGCGCCGATTATCCGGAAAAACTGCCCCGATGCCGTCATCGTCGGCGGGGTGGTTTCGAGGATGCCCGCCAAATACATCCGGGAGCTTTTCGAAGCCGGTCTTGCCGATCTGATCGATATTTTTTCCTTCCATCCCTACACCACCATTCCCGAAA
The DNA here is from genome assembly GCF_051857545.1 of Larkinella fluvii. NCBI lineage: Bacteria > Pseudomonadati > Bacteroidota > Cytophagia > Cytophagales > Spirosomataceae > Larkinella > Larkinella fluvii. The sequence goes on from NZ_JBPZHB010000005.1 coordinate 523,060, forward strand.
GTTACTCGGAGCGGACGCTGGCGTTGCGCAAACTGATCGATCACTACAACCCCAAAATCAAGATCTGGCAGGGCGAAAACGGTTTTCCGTCCGATCCCAACAGCACTGGTTTTTCGGGTGAAGGGCCGTGGACGGAAGCCATTCAGGCCAAAATCATGCTCCGCCGGTTGCTGACCGATTGTTCGCTGGATCTGCCGATGACCTTATGGTTTCTCATCGTCGATCTGCACGATTATCCGAAGGGTTCGGGCAAAGTGAATTACAAGGGGATTTTACGGCAAAAACCGGAAATCAAACCCAAGATCGCCTATAAAGCCCTGCAACATTTGGGAAGTCTGGTTCACGGTGATGTGCATACCCGCGGCTCCATCGTTCATGCGGTGTCGGGGAAAGAGCCGGTTGCGGAGAAAGACTACCAGCTTTTCGGCGATGGCACTAAAAAGAGCCTTGCTGGCATCTGTTCAACGGTTTTGAATACCGACAACGGCCCGGTGCTGGCCTACTGGTCGGGCGAGAAAGCCGCCGACAGCAAGCCCGCCGACAGCATCCACCTGTATCATTGGGACTGGGAAGGTCCGGGATTTCAGGAACCGGTTCTGGTGGACTTGATCACGGGCGATATTCTCGAATTGACGGGTCAGGAAAAACTCTTCGACAACGACAAATACCGCGTCGGATCGGAGGCCCAGCTTTTCCGGCAACTGCCTTTGCAGGATTATCCAATGCTGATTATGGAGAAGAGTAAAGTGGTGTAATATCAATCGTTTGAAATTCAGACAATTCTACAACTCATTGGCTTTCAAGAATCAACCGTTTTCGGGCGTTAAATGCGTCATCCCTACGGGATTAAGGGCATGGGGTCCATAAAATTTCTACAAAATGGTTCATCCCTATGGGATTATTAAATCCGAAAATCCCATAAGGATGAACCATTTTGTAACCCCCGGTTTCAAACGGAAAAAACGAAAAAGACAGGGTCAAATCCCGTAGGGATGAACCATTTTGTAACCCCCGGTTTCAAACGGAAAAAACGAAAAAGACAGGGTCAAATCCCGTAGGGATGAACCATTTTGTAGACCCCGGTTCAAACGGGGAAAAACGAAAAAGACAGGTCAAAATCCCGTAGGGATGAACCATTTTGTAACCCCCGGTTTCAAACGGGGGAAATCGAACGAGACAGGGTCAAATCCCGTAGGGATGACGCATTGTGTAGACCCCGGTTCAAAGGGGAAACCATAACCGGTCTGATTACCCATAAACCACTTGAAAATGAATTACTTACTAAATCCTCTCTTACTCTGGATGGTCTTCACAACCATCGGTTTTGCCCAAAAACCGCCCGGGGTGTGGGATGTTTTCGACACGGGCGCGAAAGGCGACGGCAAAACGATGGATACCAAAGCCATCCAGACCGCCATCGACCGCTGCTACGCGGCCGGGGGTGGCAAGGTGTATTTGCACAACGGCCAGTTTTTGTCCGGAACGATTTATCTGAAAAGCCAGGTAACGCTGTATGTAGAAGCCGGGGCGGTTTTACTGGGCAGCGAAAAAGCCTCCGATTACCCGGATCAGTCCTCTGAGTATCCAACGTACGACGAACATCCGCTGACCAGCAAAGCGTTTATTTACGCCGAAAACAGCCAAGATGTGACGATTGAAGGGCGCGGAACCATCGACGGCCGGGGTGATTTGATCGACAACCGCAAGCTGACCGATCCGTATGTACGGCCCTCGTTCAAATACCGTCCCCGCATCATCCACCTGCGCGGGTGCGAAAATGTTCAGGTCAGAAACCTGACGCTGCGCAATGCGGCCTCCTGGCTTCAGACCTATCAGGCGTGTAAAAATCTGGTTATCGATGGGATTACCGTCGACACCCGGGAGAACAAGGACGTCGAGAATCCGAATCGGGAACACGCCGTTCGCCACCGCAACACGGACGGTCTGGACGTGGTCGATTGCGAGCAGGTTCGGATTGCCAACTGCCTGATCAGCAGTGGCGACGACGGAATTTGCCTCAAGAGTTTTTCGCCCGACCGCGGCTGCCGGAACATTACCATTTCCAACTGCATCGTCAGTTGCGGAGCCAGCGGGATCAAAATCGGGACCGAAACCGCCGGGGCTTTCGAGGACATTACGATCCAGAACTGCACGGTTTTCGACACCTTTGGCGAAGGAATTGCCATCATGACCGTCGATGGGGCGCGGATCGAACGGGTCACGATTTCGAACATTACGCTGCGGAATATCAAACGCTCGGCGCTGTTTATCCGGCTCAACACGCGCAATAAGAAATTCGGCCAACCGGGCACGGTCAACAAACCGGTTCTGAAAGACATTATGATCGAAAACATTCAGGGAAGTCGACTCGCGTCGCTGGGTTGTTCGATCACCGGCCTGGCCGACTATCCGCTGGAAAATGTGCAAATCCGATCGATCAATTTTGAATTTGAGGGTGGAATTACGGACGTAAAACCGGATGCTCCGGTGCCGGAAAAAGTCGATGCCTATCCGGTCGGAACGATGTTTGGCCCTACCCTGCCCGCGTACGGTTTTTACGTTCGACACGTCAAAAACATCACATTCGACCAGATTCACCTCCGTTTTGTCAAACCGGATCAGCGGCCCGCGTTGGTCATCGACAGCGCGGAGGAGGTGGAAATTCGGGGACTGAAAGCGCAACGTGTGGCCCAGACGCCGGAATTGATTCAACTGAAAAACGTCAGAAACTCCCCCAACCTTCCAAAACTTAACTAACCGTGCAAACCCTCCAATCCTTAGACTATTGGGCCATTGCCATTTACATGCTGCTGATGGCGGGCATCGGGCTGTTCCTGGGCAAGTTTGTCAAGAACATCAGCGACTATTTCAAAGGGGGCAACGCGATTCCGTGGGTGTCGGGCGCGATCAGCAACTTCATGACCAAGTTCAGCACGTTCATCTTCGTGGCCTACGCCGGGATTGCGTATCAACACGGTTTTGTGGCCCTGACGCTGATCTGGAGTACGGTTTTGCCCGCGCTGGTCGGCGTTGCCATTTTTGCGAAACGCTGGCGTCGGGCGGGGGTTCTGACGCCCCTGGAATACCTCGAAACCCGGTTTAATGCGCCGGTTCGTCAGGTGTTTTCCTGGATGGGTGTTTTCTTCAAAATCCTCGACAACATGGTGCGGCTGTATGCCCTCGGCCTGTTTGTCAAAGCTGCCACCTCGCTTTCGCTGGAAACGTCGATTCTGGTTTGCGGCATCATCGTCGCGCTGTACACGGTGGTCGGCGGGTTGTGGGCAGTCGTCGTCACGGACGTCGTTCAGTTCATTATCCTCATCGTCGCCACGCTGATTCTAGTGCCGCTGACCATTCAGGCTGCCGGGGGATTGCCCAAGATGATGGCGACGATTCCCGAGCATTTTACGTGGTTCAACGGCCCGAAAGGCATGCCGCTCTACCTGATGGTGTATTACCTCATGATTCTGGTGAAATATAGCGGCAACTGGACGTTCATCCAGCGGTTTTACAGCGTCCGCGACGAGCGCGCCAGCCAGAAACAGGGAATGCTGACGGCGGTTTTCTTTTTCCTGTTTCCGATTATTTTCCTCTTCCCTTCGATTGCCGCCAAAGCCCTGATTCCCAATCTGGAAAACCCGGAAATGGCCTACGTCAGCGTGTGCCTGAAATTACTGCCGGAAGGCATCATGGGGCTGATGGTCGCGGCCATGTTTGCGGCCACCATGTCGGTTTTGAGTGGCGAATACAACGTGACGGCGGGCGTGCTGACCCGCGACATTTACCAGCGGCTCTTCAATCCCAAAGCTGCCGACAAGGAAATGCTCTGGGTCGGTCGGCTGATGACGGTGGTGCTGGGGTCACTCATCACGATTGGCGCGCTGTACGTCGGCGGTTTTGGCGGGGCATTTGAAGCCAATAAACTGTTTACGGGCCTGTTTGCCATTCCGATGACGTTGCCGCTGGTGCTGGGCATTGTTCTGAAAAAACCGCAACCCTGGGGTGCCTTCGCAACCTTGATCGTCGGCATGGGACTGGGGCTGATCCTGAACGCCATGCCGCAGGTTTCGTGGGAATGGGCGACGTTCATCGAGATTGTGGCATGCGTACTGGTGTTCCTGCTGTCGGGCATTACGTCCGTCCAAACCGATGCTTACCGCCTTCGCGTGGAAGCTTTTTTCCGACGATTAAATACCCCCCTGACCGAAGCCGAAAAACCGCAGGAAAACCCGGCTTTCATGCAGGTCATGAACCGCTTGTATGCCGTGGCGCTGACAGTAACCGGGTCACTGTTCCTCGTCATGAGCCTGCCTTCCCTGTCCGAAACCAGCGGCCGGGTGGCCTGCGGTGCCGGTTTGCTGTGTCTGTTGCTGGCCCCGCTGATGTGGTACCGAACCCGGAACTTGCCGAATGCTGGTTCGGATTTGAAATCCGAACCCCTGTCTGTCGCGGATTTGAAATCCGCAGCCAAAGTCCATTCGGATTCCAAATCGAAATGAGCAAGCTAGCATCAAACGACGGGCGGACTTGAAATCCGCAACAGAAATTAAATTCATTCGGATTTGAAATCCGAATGAGCAAACTAGACAAATCAACTGATTATGAATAACGTAAAAGACAAAACCATCTTTATCACCGGCGCATCCGGCGGCATTGGAAAAGCCACCGCACTGGAACTCCTCGAACAGGGAGCAAAGGTGTTCGACTTCAGCCGGACACACCAGCTAGCCGACGAAATCAGTCACGAAAACCTGCGGTCGTTCAAAGGTGATGTCAGCCAGGAAGCCGATGTGCTGGCCGGTTTTGCGGCTTGTGTGGAAGCCTTCGGAACCGTCGATGTGCTGATTAACAACGCCGGCATCGGGCTGCTTTCCACGGACCTTTCGACCACCGACCTCGACACCTACGAACAAATGATGAACACCAACGTTCGGGGCGTTTTTCTGTGCAACCGCGAAGCCCTGAAGGTGATGAAACCCAAAAAACAGGGCCACATCGTGACGGTTATTTCGATGGCGGGCTACCGGACCAATCCAAACGCACCGATCTACTGTGCGTCCAAATTCGGAGCACGCGGACTCAGCAGCGGGCTGGCCGATCAGGTGCAGAAAGAAGGCATCAAAGTCACCGACGTCAACCCCGGCCCAACCGACAGCAACTACTGGGGCGACCGCAAAGTGGCCCGCGAAAAATTCCTGAACGTGGCGGATGTCGCCCGCGTCATCGTCTTCGTGCTGAACCAGCCGGACTACGTCGTCATTCGGGAAATCAATTTTGACAACATGAAATTTTTAGCAGGATGAACACCATCGAATCCAACGGACATAGCCCGGCAAAAACCGCGTCGATTTACCCTATTTCCATTGCCGAAATGCGGGAGCGGTATCTGAAACTCTATACCGGAGCCGTCAACGACGTACTACGGTTTCGCTACACCATGCAGGCCAGCAGTCTGCCCGCGCAGTTTGCGCCCTTGCGGGAAGAAATGAAGCTGGCCGGGCAGGCTTTCACCATTAAAGGCGGGCCCGACATTACGACCGACGGCGAAATGGAAACCCGCGCCGAAATGCTCGAAGCGCTGCACCAGGATTCGGTCGTCGTCTGGGATTGCACCGGCGATACCGTGACCTCACAGTGGGGCGAAGTGATGACGATGGCGGCCCTTCGCGCGGGGTGTCGGGGAGCCATCATCAACGGCATTCGAGACACGCAAGCCATTCTGGAACAGCACTTTCCAGTATTTTTCAAGTATAAGGCCAATACCGGGATGCTGGGCCGGTTTCGCATGTATCATTACCAGAAACCGATCCTGATGGGTGAAGTCGTGGTGCAGCCCGGCGACTGGATTTTTGGCGACATCGACGGCGTTATTTCGGTTCCGCAGGCGATTGCCTACGATGTGTTGCTGGCAGCCGAGGACATTGTCCACAACGAGGTGAACATCAAGGAGATGGTCGTAAGCGGCATGCGACCGACGGAGGTGGTTCGTAACGGCGGCTATTTCTGATGGAAACCGTCGACACCCTGCGTCTGTTTTTGACCGAGTCCGAAAAAGAAGCGATTCTGACCAGCACCGACGCAACGGTCAAGCGGTTTCGGAACGCACTCGAACGGCGGGTCACCGAGCGATTGGCGACACCCGGTTTGCAAGCTGAAAACCCGGCACCTGGCCGGGCCTCGCTGGGTTGGTGGTATCCGGCGGCCGAATACCTGTCCGACGCAGCCATGCAGTATGCCCTCGCCCCTACCGACGAGCTGGCCAACTGGCTGCGGAGCGTGACGCTGTCCATCGCCCGCCGTCCTGCCAGCAACTGGGTCGGCCCGTGGTTTCGGGATCATTCCCAGCCGTTTACGGGTCATCTGGAAACCGCTCACCTCTGTTGGGGCGTGTCGGCGGTGCTGGATCTGGCCGGAACGGTTTTCACCGAAGCGGAATGGGAAGAAGTGGGCGAAGCCTTGTCCGAAAAAGGCATCGTTTTATGCCGCCGGTGGTTGCAAAAAAACAATCACCTGGCCAACTGGCGGGGCATTCTGGCATCCGGGGCGCTGGTGGCTTCGGCTACTTTGGGCCGGGAAGACTGGCTCGACGAATTGACGCCTGAACTGGCGCAGATGGCGCACGCCTTTCAACCTGACGGTTCCTACGGCGAGTCGTTGCAATACGGTAACTACCTGGCGAATGCGCTGATGCTGGCCTACGAGTCGCTGGTTCGGAAATACCCGGTTCACGCCCGGCAACTGGCTATCGACGCCTATGGCCGGGGCATGAGCTGGATGTCGCAGAGCATGTTGTATCGAAAACCGATGGAAAACTGGGGTGACGAACCCCGCGCCCGGGCCATCAATTTCAATGATTCGGCGGCTTTGTTTCGGCCCTCGGGCGATTTACTGCTGCACGTCGCCATCCGTTCCGACAATCCGGTACAGGCGGGTTTGGCGCGCTGGCTGTTTCAGGAATACTACGAACCCTGCCCAACGCAGGGACCGCACGATCTGGCCACGTTCGGCATGCGGAACGACTGGGGTTTTCTGACCCTGCCGCTGTTGATTCCACCAAGCCAAGCCATCAGTCCGCAGAAAACCGGGTTGCCCCTGACAACCTCGTTCAGCAACGGTCATGCGTTTATGCGCGATGCCTGGGATGGCTGCACGGTCGTTGCCATCAACGGCGGTGGCGACGGTTTGCACGGCCCCGGCCACCTGCACGGCGATCTGAACAGTTTCATTTTGGTTCACAACCGCGAACGGCTGTTGGTCGATCCGGGTCATAGCTGCTACCGAAACCTGATTCATGGGCTGGAAAGCAGCACGCAAACCCACAACACCTGTACGTTTCTGGTGGAAAGCGAATCGCTTGGTTTGCAGGAAGACCTCGCGAAAGCGTCCCTGCTCGAACAGAAAAGTGTGCTGCCCCGGCGGTTGCTCGTCAATGGCATTCCCGGCCCACCCATCGACCGGGGCAACCGGCGACGGGTGGTGGAACGCGAGGGGCTGGTTTCCGTCATTGGCTCGGACGTCGGAACTGCTTATGGCTCACCCATTCAACGGTTTACGCGGCTCTGGCTGCTGGCCGGTAGCCATGTTCTCTTCGTCGTGGACCGGATCGAAGCGACGCAACCCGTTACGACGGTCTGGAACTGGCTCGTCAACAACCGCGATGGACAGGCCCGGGTAGACAGTCCGGGCAATGGCCTGACGGTTCGCCGGAATGATGCCGGCATGAAACTGTTCCACACGGGGGCGGGCCGGTCGGGTCATCCGGTCTATGGCTACGTTCACGATGCTTATCACGTTGAACCCGATCAGTTGGGCGAAGGACGACCGGGAAGCGGTTTGCTGTACCGCTGGACCGAGACCAAACCGGCCCTGAACCGAACCGTAGTCCATGCAATAGCCCTCGATGACGCTTTCCAACTGGATCAATGGCAGTTACAATCGAATGATGCGTCTTTTACGCTCACCAACGGACCGCAGCACTGGACGCTCCGGATTCTGGACGAAACCGCCAGCCACCTTTCGCTGACTTCGGGACAGGGGCAACAGTGGACCATTCAGCAACACGATGAAATATATACCTTAACCCGACAATATCCACATGGCTAACCCTCTGAAAATTACGGGCATCGATCACCCCGGCGTAGCGGCTAACGATGTTGAACAACTGGCCGACTGGTACTGCGAGGTCTTTGGCTATGAAAAATGGTTTCGCCACGAAAAACCGGTCTGGATGCTCAAAGCCCCCGACGGGACGCTGCTCGAAGTGATGCCTAAAGACGACACCGTCCGGCCCGAACGCACGACCTGGACACCCGGCTGGTCGCACCTGGCCCTGCGGGTGGCCAATCTGGAGGAAGCCATTGCTTTTTTAGATACCAAAAACGTCGTGTGGGGCGGATCGGTCATCAACGCCATCGGGGGCGGCAAAGTCCGCACGCTCTACGACCCCGACGGCAACATGCTCCAGATTCTCGAGCGAATACCTGGGTGACACTATATGGCATTCACACATTCGCTCATTCACTCATTCACTCATTGAAGGATGAAAGCACTCCATTTTACAGGAAACAAAACATTTGATTTACAGGAGGTTGACCATCAGTCGGTTTTGCCCGGTGAGGTTCGTCTGAAAGTGGCCTACTGTGGCATTTGCGGAACCGACGTGCATATTTACCACGGCGCAATGGCCCAGCGCCTTTCGCTGCCGCAAGTGATCGGCCACGAGGTGTCGGGCGAAATCGACGCGGTGGGCGAAGGCGTTACCGGCTGGCAACCGGGCGACCGGGTGACGGTTCGGCCCCTCAAACCGGGGACGGAAATGCCCGTCGACAACGGCGTTCGGCACATTGGACAGAACCTGAAATTCATCGGTATCGACACGCCGGGCGGGATGCAGCAATACTGGAACGTGCCCGCTTACACGCTCCACCGGCTCCCCGACCAGTTGCCGCTCCCGATCGGCGCCCTGATTGAACCGCTGGCGGTGGCCTGCCACGATGTGCGGCTTGGCGACGTAAAACCGGGGGAAAACGTCGTCATCATTGGCGGTGGTCCCATCGGCATGCTGGTCGCGCTGGTCGCTCAACAGAAAGGTGCTAATGTCCTGATTTCCGAAGTCAACCCGACGCGTCTGCAACTGGCTGAATCGCTGAAACTGGCGACGGTGAACCCCAAGGAAACCGATCTGGTGGCCCGCGTAGAGGAGTTTACGGGTGGCGCGATGGCCGATGTCGTTTTTGAGGTTTCGGGGGTACAGGCGGGGGTGACGGCCATGACCAGTCTGGCGCGGGTACGGGGTCGGATTGTGATGGTTGCCATTCACGCCGAACCCAAAGCCGTCGATCTGTTCCGGTTTTTCTGGCGCGAACTCAAGCTCATCGGTGCCCGGGTTTACGAACCCGAAGACTTCGAAGAGGCCATTGCATTGGCCGCCAGCGGATTGCTGCCTCTTGACGCGCTCATTACGCAGGTTTCTCCCTTAGCCGACGCTCAGGCGGTTTTTGAAACGATCGACAACAATCCGGCCGGGATGAAATACCTGCTGCAATGTGACGTCTAGTCCTTTAGTTACCAACGAAAAAAGCTGCCGGGTAAGGATCGTCGACCAGACGAATCCGTTCTCTTTCTGTTGGGTCAGCCTGGAAACAAATGAGCGTTTTAAACGAAAAATACAGTATAACTGGCGCTCCTGTGAGTTTTATCCCAAAATTAGCCCCATGAAAACATTCGTCAAAGCCGCGGTTTTCACGCTGGTTTTCGGTATTGTCCTGGCGTTCAGGCAGGATGCCCCGCCCCGTTTGCAGCTTTTCCTGCTCATTGGCCAGTCGAACATGGCGGGTCGCGGAGTTCCCGAAGCCGAGGACCAGCAGCCCAATCCGCACATCTGGATGCTGACCAAAGAGCAAACCTGGGTTCCGGCCCGTGACCCGATGCACTTCGACAAACCAGCAGTGATCGGCGTCGGTCCGGGTCTGGCCTTCGCGAAACGGCTGGCCGAAACCGATCCCAGCCTGAACATCGGGCTGGTTCCCTGCGCGGTGGGCGGTTCGGGTATCGATGTCTGGAAACCGGGGGCTTATTACGAACCGACGAAATCCTATCCGTACGACGATGCCATGCGACGGGCGAAAAAAGCGCTTGAAAACGGTCAACTGGCCGGTATTCTCTGGCACCAGGGCGAGTCGGATTCCAAACCGGGCAACACGGCGGTGTATGGTGAAAAACTGGCGGAACTGGTGCAGCGGTTGCGGAAAGAACTGAACGCGCCGAAGGTACCGTTTGTCGTTGGAACGCTGGGAGATTTTGTCGTGAAGCGAAATCCAAATGCCGGTCTGATCAACGAAGCCTTGCAACGGGCCACCAAAACCATCCCCCACTCGTACTATGCCGTTGCCACCGGTTTGACGCACAAGGGCGATTCTACGCATTTCGATACGCCTTCGGCCCGAACGCTGGGCCGCCGGTATGCCGACGTTTTTATTCAGCATAAACTCCTGAAACCCAAACCATGAGTATCTTCTTTCCTTCTCCGGTGCAGCGATGGGTAGCCGTTCTTGTTCTTGTTTTAACGGCTGGCCTGGCCAAAAGCCAGCTCGTGAGTGATTCCGTGTCGATCGAAAGCCATTCCCGAACGTTTCATTTTTTAAAACCGTCGAAGCCGAATGCAACCCTGCTGTTTGTGCTGCACGGTTCGGGCGGGAATGGACCAGGAATCCGGAAAGGTGCCGGGAAGCTGGAAGAAATTGCGCCCGCTGAAAACATCCTGCTGGTGTATCCCGACGGTTATAAAAAATACTGGAACGAATGCCGGAAAACCGCCCAATCGGCGGCTAATCAGGAAAATATCAACGACAATGCGTTTTTTGAGACGATGATCGGGTACTTCCGGAAAAACTACCAGATCGACCCGAAACGTGTTTTTGCGGTCGGCACGTCCGGCGGTGGTCACATGGCCTACAAGCTGGCATTGACGATGCCCGAACAATTCCGGGCCATCACCGCCCTCATTGCCAACCTGCCCGACACGAACAACCTGGATTGTCCGGAAAAACGGATGGCGGTTCCAGTACTGATCGTGAATGGAACGGCAGATCAAACAAATCCGTATGAAGGCGGGGAAGTCAAAACCAACGGGATCAGTCTGGGAATGGTGCGATCGACGGACCGGACGTTCCACTACTGGTCGGAACTGGCCGGTTATGCCCGAAAACCGAAGAAAAGCCGCCTGCCCGATACTGACCCGACCGACGGAAAAACCATTGAGCGATATACCTACAAGCAGAAAGGCAAACCGGAAGTGACCTTGCTGAAAGTGCTGGGAGGAAAGCATGACTACCCCAACGACATCAACGTCTATCTGGAAGCCTGGGCGTTTTTTAAGCGGCAACTAGAGTAGTAAAGATGGGTTAACTAATAACTTTCAGCCCTTCTGAACCGTATTTTTTCACATTCTCATCGTCGCTAATAAATGTGTAATTGGCTTTGAGCGCTTGCCAAATTAAGATCCGATCAAAAGGATCTTTGTGATAATCAGCCGATAATTGGTGAAATGAACTTGTTTCCAAATCAGTAAGTGGAAGTAATTCATAGCCGGATTCAAGGCAAATTTTCGGTAAGTCGTCAGGCCAGAGATCGTCTAACCCTATTTTTCCAGTACGGAATTTGATGGAAATTTCCAAGAAACTCACGGCACTCACGTAGACTTGATTAGCTTCCCGATCCGCCAAAACAGCACGTACACGACTGGATAGTTTAGAAGGTTCAAACAGAACCCAAATCAAGATGTGTGTATCCAGCAGATACTTCATATTTCAAATTCTTCACTGGTCGTTATACCGAAATCATCCCTGAGAAAATATTTTTTTCCTTGCAGGGCTCCCAATTTTCTAGGCTTTATTTCCTCTTCTTTAGGAACCAGAAAAGCCTTAATCTCTTTCTTTTTACCAAAAGTGATGGCCACTTTTGCTCCGGCTTCAACTTCTTTTAAGACTTCAGAAAAATGAGTTTTCAACTCGCCTACACTCATCGTTTTCATAGAACATTATCATTTTTTACTAAACTATATTTTTCTTGCCAACTTGACAAGAAAAGCTCCATTTAGGTTCATATCAAACGCAAAACCTTTGGTTTCAACTCGCCAGTCGCTTGTTGATCTGCCCGGCGGCTTCCCGAACGGCATTGATGATGACGGGGATGCGGTTGGGTGTGTAGCGGCTTTCTGGCAAAAACACGCTCAGACTGGCGACCACCTGCCCGCCTTTCCACAACGGAACGGCAATGCCCACAATGTGTTTGATCGAGCGGGTGATGACCATTTCTTCCCGACGAATCGCGTCCAGAGCCGCCAGAAACTGCTCCCGGGTTTCGACGTTCGGCCAGACCGGTGCAGCCGGCAGCCCAATGGCTTCTACCAGGGCGTCAATTTCTTTCAGGGACAAAAAAGCCACCAGAATGCGCCCGGTAGCGGTCGAATAAATGTCCGATTCGGTGCGGCTTCGTACCTGCAAATCCTGGTCGCTGTTGGCAATATGGAGCAAAAACCGCTTGTTGTTTCGCAGAATACCCAGCAGGGAAGTCTCGTTTAGTTGGGCCGTCAACTCCTCCATGATGTCTCTGGCCGCCAGAACCAGATGTTCATTATACGCCACATTATCAGTCAGTTGGTAGGCCATTGCGCCCAGCCGGTAGCCCTTTCTACGGCCCACGTGATCTAAATATTTTTTATCGACCAAAGTCTTTACAATATTTGCACAGGTAGGCTGATTCAGGCCGACAGCTGCAGCCAGTTCCGTCAGAGTCGTGGGGTCATTCTCTTTCTTGGCCACATACTCTAAAATTTCTAACGCGCGGACAACAACCTGAATCATCATGAGAGGGAATTTGGGGCCGTAATTTACGAATAATTCAACCATCCTGACGTGTTGTGAAAAACCGCTCCTTTTCAATTTCCTCCCTTCGTTCGGTAGCCGCCCGGGCGGGATTAGACTGGTTTTTGCTGGCCCTGCTCAGCATGATCGGTCTGGCGTATCTGTGGCCCACACCCGGCATTCAGGAAGGTCCCTTTTCGCTGTCGAATCTGGCCAATCTGGGCGTTTCGGTCATTTTCTTTTTCTACGGCCTGCGACTCAGTGGCGACAAGCTCCGGGCGGGGCTCAGCAACTGGCAACTCCACGCGACGATCCACCTGACCACGTTTGTGGTTTTTCCGCTGGTGGTCTGGGCAGCCATGTATCTGTTCGGCACCGACGAAACCCGCCTGCTGTGGCTCGGCACATTTTACGTAGCCGCCTTGCCGTCAACGGTTTCGTCGTCGGTGGTGATGGTTTCCATTGCGGGCGGCAACATTCCGGCGGCCATTTTCAACGCCAGCATTTCCAGCCTGATCGGCGTCTTCCTGACGCCCTTGTGGATGGGCCTTTTCCTATCGACCGGTTCGGGTGATTACGATCTGGCGAGTGTCATCGGAAAGCTGGCGTTGCAGGTCATTGCGCCGGTTGTTCTCGGTATTCTACTCAACCGCTGGCTGGGTGCCTGGGCCGAGCGGTATAAAAAAGCGTTGAGTACCTTCGACAAGATTGTCATCCTGATGATCGTCTATACCTCGTTTTGCGAATCCTTCGAGCGCCGGATGTTTCAGAGTCTGACGGTTTCGGATTTGCTGGTACTGGGCACCTGTATGCTCGGTTTGTTTTTTCTGATTTACGGTCTGGTCAATGGCATCAGCCGCCTGCTCGGTTTCAACCGCGCCGACCGGATTACGGCTTTGTTCTGCGGCTCTAAAAAATCACTGGTTCAGGGCAGCGTGATGGTCACGGTTTTGTTTCCGGCCAATGTCGTCGGCATCGCTCTGTTGCCCATCATGATGTACCACGCCCTGCAACTCATTGCCGCCAGTGTGCTGGCCCAGGCCATGGCTCGGCGGGGTGCGTAATGGTCATTCTTCCGGGCAAAAAAACTTTTGCATTTTCTCCCGTACGCCCCCGCAACTTTGCAGAGTCCTTTTAGTTGTAAGGGAATGTCATCTTTTCCCCCACTGGCTGAAAGCGCCCGCTTACGGTATGCCACTTTCTTTTATCTGTATTTTATGCAGGGTATTCCGTCCGGATTTGCCCTCACAGCATTGGCTAACTACCTGATTGGACGAGGATTGCCAGCGGCAGCCGTGGGCAGCTTTGTTTCCATTGTGGGTCTGCCCTGGATTCTGCAACTGGTATGGGGGCCGTTCATCGACCGCTATCGCTATTCGGTGGTGGGGCATTACAAACATTGGATCGTTCTTACCCAATGGGCGGCAGCGGGAGCGTCACTGGTGCTGTTAGTGGTGCAAGATCCGGCGGTTCAGACAGGGTTGCTGGGGACGCTTTTCTTTGCGCATTCGGTGGTGGCGTCTGTGCAGGACGCAAGTGTCGATGCCATGGCAATTCTGATAACGCCCGAACGCGAGCGGGGACGCGTAAATGCCTTCATGCGGGGCGGTCTTCTGCTGGGCATTTCGTTCGGTGCGGCTGCCTTGTCAGTGGTGTTGCATCGCTACGGTTTTCGGGTGGCGGTGGGCGTGCAATCGGCTCTGCTGGTGATTTTTTCACTGCTGTTTTTCGTCACGAAATTACACCGCACCGATCCGCTTTTGCCCCGGTTTGGTCGGCCAGCCACCGGCGGCTCCCGGGCCGAAGAGCGGAGCTTGCGCCACTTGTTTAGTCAATTGGGTGCCGCTTTGATCAACCCACTGAGCCTGCGCATCTTCGGGGTCATCGGGCTATCGTACCTTAGCTTTGCGGTTTTTATCCGATCGCTGAATTTTTACCTGATCCGTACGCTTCATTGGAGTGATCAGGACCTTTCGGTACTTACCGGCGGTTGGGGAAGCCTGACAACTCTGGCCGTTGTGTTTGCCGGCGGTTATCTGGCCGACCGGCTGGGTCCCATTCGTCTGCAAATCCGGGTGTTGCTGGTGCTGGCGTTTTTTTTGATTGGATTCAATGTGCTGCTCTTTACGATGACGAACCGAACGTTGATAACCGCCGGCCTTCTGTTCTGGGGCATTGCTGATCCGCTGTACAGCATTGCCGCTTTTCCCATTTTAATGACGCTTTGCCGGAAAGAAATTGCCGGTTCGCAGTTTACCGCGTATATGGCACTGATCAACCTCTCGGACATTGGCGGAGCCTACGCCAGTGGCTGGTTGCTGGAAGTGGTGCCCGGACCGCTTTTGGGTCTGTCGGCGGGCTTGGTGCTGCTGATTTTGCTGGGATGGCTCGCACGGCTGCAAAACAAAGAAGAAGCGGTTTAGAACATGCCGGACGATAAGCCCTCTTTTCGCTGGCTAATCTGCACTTTCGTCCTTAACTTGAAACCGCATTAAAAAAAGCACCCTTATACGCCCCAATAATGAGAGGAGGTCAACTGGATTTGTACCTGAGCCTGGGTTATTTTCGGATGCATCAGAAGCTGTTTACATGCCGGTATTTGCTTTCCTACGACTCCATTCTGCCCGTTCACTGGCTGCGGTTTACGCTGGCAAAGGTGAATTACGGGAGCAAACAACGCAGTTTGCTGCGACGAAACGAGAAATTTTCGCTAACCGTAAAGCCCTTTGTGCTGACGGAAGAAGCCGAAGAACTTTTTAGCCTGTATCGCGAAACCGTCGACTTTGAAGCCCCGGATTCGGTCGAATTCTGGCTGTTTAATGAGGCCATCTATCCCTACAGCGTGTTTGATACGTACGCCATCGAAGTCCGGGATGGCGAGCGGTTGATTGCGGTTGGCATTTTCGATAAGGGCGACCAAAGCATTGCCGGGATCATGAATTTTTACCACCCCGACTACCGCAAATACAGCTTGGGAAAGTACCTGATGCTGCAAAAAATCAACTACGCCCGGCTTCAGCACATGCAGTTTTACTACCCCGGCTACATTGTCACCAATTACCCCAAATTTGATTACAAACTGTTCCCCGGCGAAGCGGCCAGTGAGGTCTACGATGACAACAGCGGGGATTGGCTTCCGTTCTCCTGGGAAACCGTTCACGCGCTGGCCGCCGTGATTCTGGACGAACCTTAACCAGCCGTTCCCCGGCCACAAAAAAAGCGGATTGCTCCGCTTTTTCAGTCAAGAAAGGGTGGGTATGTAAGCGCTGGAGTTGATGGGAACGAGCCTGCAATGTACAGGACCCGTAAACCAAAAACCGTAAACCGATTTAGTACCGGCGACCGTAATAACCGCGGTCGTTCCGGCGGTATTGTTGTTGGTAAGCAAATAATCTTTCGCGTTGGAATGGCGTCAACACCGACATCATTTCCTGATTTTTCCGACGCAGCGTATATTGGTAGGCCTGTGGGTCCCGGCGTCGGGCGGCTTCCATTTCGCGGTAATCATACCGGTCTTCGATGCGCTTCAACTCCCGTTCCTGACGACGGGACAGACCGACGATGGCATCCAGGCGGTCAATTTTAATGTCTTCCTGAATATCGTCCCGGCGTTGGTTATCATAGCGGCCATTGCCGTAGCGATCGTTGTCGTAGCGCGGGTTGGGGGCCGGGTAGCGGTCGTTGTCGTATCCGCGTTGGGCCATAACAGTTCCGGTGCTTAAAAAGGCTAAGGTGACGAGGGTGATGATGGTCGTTTTCATGGTTGGTCGTTTTTATTTGTTGTAATATGCCTCTTAGAGGGGCAACCCCGGCCAACGTTTAATGCGGTTTTATTTATTTCTTTCTCCCCCCGCCTTTTATCGACCAATGGCCTTTTTTTGCCGATAAATTCTATTTTTTAATCGATCAATCTTATTTTACCCCTTCATTCCGCTGGTTTCTCCGTGTACTCGTACGCAAGAATACCGCCGGGCAACAACATTCCGTTCCGAAGCGGGTTGAATAAAGAAGGACTGAAAGACAAACGAACCATGAGATTATCCAACACAAATAGAATGGGGCTGTGGGGATTAGCGGGCATTGGTGTCGCGGTGGCGGCCAAAACGCTGATCGATCAATGGCGCAAAACCGACTTTCGGGGCAAAACCGTTGTCATCACGGGCGGTTCGCGCGGGCTGGGACTGGTGCTGGCGCGGGAATTTGCGCAGGAAGGTGCCAACCTGGCCATTTGCGCCCGCGACCCGGAAGAGCTGGAACGCGCCAAAGCCGACCTCGAACTGAATGGCGGTACGGTTTTTACCTACGCCTGTGATGTCACTGAGAAAGCGCAGGTCGTAGCCTTCATTCAGGCCGTTCAGCAGGAAGTGGGGCCGGTGGACGTGCTGGTGAACAACGCCGGAACGATTCTGGTGACACCCATCGAACACGCAACAGAAGCCGACTTTCGGGAAGTGATGGAAACCAATTTCTGGGCGGCTTTTCACACCATCAACGCGGTGCTGCCCCAGATGCGCGAACGCCGGTCGGCGGGGGGACGCATCATCAACATAGCGTCGTTCGGCGGAAAAGTGGCTTTTCCGCACCTGCTGCCCTATTCGACCAGTAAATTTGCGTTAGTCGGTTATTCGGAAGGACTCCGGGCCGAACTGATCAAAGACGGTATTTATGTCACCACCGTTTGCCCCGGTTTGATGCGAACCGGAAGCCCGCGAAATGCCCTCTTCAAAGGCCAAAACGAAAAAGAATATGCGTGGTTCAAGATCGGCGACTCCCTGCCGGTTTTGTCGAAGAGCGCGGAAGAAAGTGCCCGGCAAATTCTGGAAGCCTGCCGGTATGGCCGCGCCGAACTGATCATTTCACTGCCCGCCAAAGTTGCAGCCGCCGTACACGGGTTGTTTCCGGGGCTGACGGCCGAAGTGCTGTCGGTCATCAATTTGTTACTCCCGGCACCCGGCGGCATTGGCGAACAACGGGCCAAAGGAAAAGACAGCGAATCATCCCTGAGCCGCTCGGTTTTCACAACCCGGACCGACGACGCTGCGGAAGCGAACAATCAATATGCCTGGTAACTTCTTTTCGGTTGCGGCTTCAGGAATGCTTTGTCTTTGTTCAACTTATCGGTAAGTTGCTGGAAAAAGCATTCCTGAACCGTTCATGAAAACGTCACTGGTTTCCGCCCTTGCCATCCTGTTCGCCGTCTGCATCGCCTTTCCGGCCACCAGCCAGTCCGTCGCTACCAAAAAAGGGACCGCCGAACGCATCAAAGTTCACGGCAAAGGCCTGGAAGGCAATCTTTCCGGCGATTCGCCCGACCGCGATGTGTCGGTTTATTTGCCACCCAGTTACAAAACCGACAAAAACCGCCGGTATCCGGTTTTGTATCTGCTGCACGGTTTTACGGATAATGACGCCCAGTGGTACGGTTTTACCAAACACTGGATCAACCTGCCGGAAGTAGTCGACAAAGCCTTGTCGGACCCCGCCGTGCGCGAAATGATCATTGTCACGCCCAATGCGTATACCAGGTTTTTTGGAAGTTTTTACTCCAATTCAGTCACCACCGGCAACTGGGAAGACTACGTAGCGAAGGAACTGGTGGGCTACATCGATAGCCATTACCGGACTATTCCCACTGCCGCCAGCCGCGGGTTAAGCGGGCATTCGATGGGTGGTTACGGCACCATGCGGATCGGTCAGAAATACCCGGATATTTTTTCCAGCATCTACCTGCTGAGTCCCTGCTGTATGAGCGCCAACCTCACCCAAAACCGGAACGAAGCGGCTGCGGGCCGGATGGAAGCCATCAAAAGTATGGAAGAACTGGAGAAAGCCGATTTTGGCACCAAGGCGGCTTTTTCAACGGCTGCGGCTTGGGCTCCTAACCCGACCAAACCGCCTTTTTATCTGGATTTGCCGGTCAAGGACGGACAGCCCCAGCCGGGCATTCTGGCGAAACTGGCGGCCAATGCCCCGCTGTCCGGCATTGACCAGTCGATTTCGAACCTGAAAAAACTGCACGCCATTGCCTTCGATGCCGGCTCGAAAGACGTTAGCATTGCCGCCAACAACAAAGTGCTGGACGGCGTTCTGAATGATTACCAGATCAAGCACACCTACGAAGAATACGAGGGTGACCACATCAACCGGATTGGCGAACGCATCGGGACCAAAGTGTTGCAGTTCTTTTCGGCCAATCTATCGTTCGATCAACCGAAGCGTCGTTAGGATTTCCTGATGGGAACACGAATGAAACGGATGGAACGGATCAAAAACGGATTTTAATCTTCGCTAATCCGTTCCATCCGTGTTCCTAACAAGTAAGTAGCCCATCTCTTATTTTTGCGTCGAATCCTTTTTCAGTTCCCGGTAATCCTGACGGGCGGAATCCAGTTCAGCCTGTTCTTCCTGAACTTCACTGCTGTCTCCTTCCTGCTGGGCCTCAATTACATCCTTGTATTCATCGCCGACTTGCTCGGCTTTATTTTCGGTTTTGGAGTCACAGGCCAACTGCGTGGTGGCTGTGAGCAGGGCCAGCGAAAGCCCCCATATCCATGGTTTCGTTTTCATACGTTGAAGATTGTTCTTTCGAAAAGAACCACTTGCGGGTTGGTTTGTTTGAAAAATCCTGGTGATGGCACCGCGTCACTGTCGTAGCGTTGTAATTTTCAGGCCATCGACTGGTTGGCTGCGGCCTGGATACCGTGATCCGGTCAATGCCGACGTACCCAGTTTTCCAGGGCTGGCAAGGGGCCTTCAAAACGGCCGGGGCCGCAGATGGCTTCCCCCTTTCCGGCCTGAAGGTCGAGCACCAACTCGCAGGAAACCCAACCCGGATACCGGCGAACCGTCAGTTGAACAACCGAATCACTGAGCCACGTAACCGGCCCGGCACTCCAGACATCGCCCCGCAAGTCGAAAAGCACCAAGTCATCCGCCACCCGGAAGATGCCCGGCACTTCGACCCAGTGGCTCATTCGAACTTCAAAAACATCGAACCGGATGGTATAAGTCCCCTCGGGCGATAACGATTCGTCTTTCATCGATTCCGGCAAAAACTGCGTGGGTAAAGTAAATGAGACCAATTGATCCGGCTTCAAAAGCCATGTTACCATTTATTGCGAACAGACACAAAGATGCGGTTAAAAAGTTGGAGAAATGGTACGAAAAACTTATCATTGAATCACTATTCTACGCTTTTTGTCCAGAATTTATAAGCCAATCGTTTGATCGTCAAGCGAAATCCTGCCTTTTTCATCCCGGTAGTGCCGCGAATGCAAACCTAAAAATTACGATTTCTCTGAGCCCTATTTTGAAATGTAACCCGTTTGAAAATGCCGATTCACGTATTGGTCATCGAAGATGAAGCACAAATCCGGAAAAACTTACAGGAAATGCTGGTCATGCGGGGCTATGAAGTGACAGCCGCTGCCAACGGTCAGGGAGGCATCGCCGAGGCCATTCAGCAGCCCCCGGATGTAATTCTGTGCGATATTATGATGCCGAAACTGGATGGCTACAAGGTTCTGGAATCGATCCGTACCAACCCGACCTTAGCCCATGTTCCGTTTATATTCCTGACCGCAAAAGCCGACATGGCCGACCTGCGCCGGGGCATGACGCTGGGCGCGGATGACTACCTTGCCAAACCTTTTGGCATGAAAGAACTGGTGGCCGCCATCGAGAGCCGGCTCAAACGGCAGCAACAGAAACAGCAAGCTCCCCCGCCAACTCTGTTTATGAAAACCATCCAGGGGCACGATGAACGAGGGCATATGGTGCTTCAAACTGAGGACTGTCTGTATTTTTTCATCCGGAACAAAAAGAATTTTGTACGACACCTGCTGGGCACGTTTCAAATTCATGTCCCATTTGAGAAGTTAGCGACCGATCTGGACCCGAGCCTTTTTTTCAGGGCCAATCGAAACAGCATTATTCATCGGAAAACCGTCCAGAAATACGCGTATTGGGAAAATGGCAAATATTGTCTGTTTCTGCTGATCGATGGTCAACCTCTGGAAGCCATTCTGCCCAGAGCGCGGTATAATTCGTTTAAAAAGTGGCTGGCCGAATAGTCCGCCCGCTCCTCCTAAACCCGGTCTGATGTGGAAAAGCTTTTGCAGTATTGGTTCAATCGTTCGCAGCAGGGTGTTGCCATTCTGGAGCCGATTCGCAATGAACACCGGGCCATTACCGATTTTCGTTGCCGACTGGTCAATACAGCGTTCGCCCAGATAGCCGGGTTATCGGTCGAGGAAATAACCGGAAAAACCGTCAGCGGGTGCTGGCCAACGGCCGATGCCCATCGGCGGCTGGAGCGACTGGTGTCGTTTCTCCAGTCGGGGCATCCTCAGCAACTCGATGAACACTACCAGAATACCAACCTGAACGTTTGGGTTCACATCACCCTCACGCCCATTGAAGACCAATTTTTAGCTGAAGTTCAGGATATTACGGAGCAAAAAACCGCCGAACTGGAACTCCAGCGACGGCTGTCCATGGAATCCATCATTTCGGCTATTTCGAGTCAGTTCATCACCCTCGACGGCTTTGAACTCGATGCCTGCATCACCGATGCGCTGGAACAGATCAGTCGTTTTAACGGTGCCGACCGGGCCGCGATTTTCCGGTATTCAGACGATCAGCAGCGGGGAAGTTGTTCACACGAATGGTGCGGACCGGGCATTACGTCGAGCAGCCACCGATTTCAAAATTTGCCGCGAGCCGTTTTTGCCTGGCTCTACACCCGGTTAGAAAACCGGCAGGTAATTCAGTTGACCACCGACAAACTGCCCCCCGAGGCCGCAGAAGAAAAAGCCATTTTCGATTCCATTGCCATTCGGTCGATGATTGCGGTCCCCCTGGTTCTGGATGATAAAACACAGGGTTTCATCGGTTTTTACGCCATTGATAAACCCAAAATCTGGGACGAAAACGACGTTCATTTGCTCCAGACTTTCAGTACCCTCGTCGTAAATGCCCAGCACCGGCAGCACCAGGAGTCGGCCATTCGCCGGGCGAATCAGCGGCTACAGGGTCTCCATACGATCGACCAGGCGCTCCTGAGCCACCAACCGATCGAACAATCACCCCTGCTGACTGCCCTGCACCACATCAATGCACTGGTCCCCTGTGAACGGCTAACCATTTTTCGTTTCCATGAAACCACGGGCCTGGCCGTGGCCGAATACCGGCTGGCCGAGGGTGTGCTGGAGGTAACCCCCGGTCTGGCTTTTTCAAGCCATTTTATCCTGGATATGCTCCGGCAGTCGAGCCACGTTCAGTACCTTCCCGATTTGCAACCTGACGACGACGGTTTTCCGCCGGGACTTGACCTGTATGAACGGGGTTTCCGCTCACTGGTAATCCTTCCGCTCTACCGCCGTCAGGTATGCATCGGCGCGTTCACCCTCGTGTCGACGGTTTCCCATTTTTTCACGGAAGAACACCTGCAGATTGCCCAGGAAGTAGCGAGCCAGTTGGCATTTGTGCTGAATCAGCAACTGGCTGATAAAGAACTGAAACAACAGAACGAACACCTCGAACAGCGGGTGGAAGAACGTACCCGGGAGATCGGGCAGTTGTCGGCCCTGCACCAGGCGGTGCTGCAACACGCCGGTCAGGCCATCGTTTCCACCGACATCAACGGGGTTGTTCAGACGGCGAACCAGGCTGCCGAAAAATTACTGGGTTATCAAAGCCATGAACTCCTTGGGCGGGTTCCGAAGATCTACCCCGGCCCGCCCGACAACCCCCTCCCCTTTATTACCTACGAGTTGAAAGATTCGGACAGTGCCCCGGCCGATCTCTTTCAGGTGGCCCTGAAAAACAAGGACTATTCGTATCAGGAATGCATGGCCATCGGAAAAGATGGCCGACAGGTACCGATTCTGCTCGTCACCACTACCTTAAAAGAGCAGGACGGTACGGTGGTGGGCTACGTGGGCATCTGCACTGATATTTCGGCGCTAAAAGCCGCCGAAACCCAGTTGCGAAACCTCAACCAGCGGCTCCAGTTGGCAACGCAGGCCGCTGGGCAGGGAATCTGGGAGGACGATCTGGTCAATAACCGGTTGATCTGGGACGATCACCTCTGGACAATTTTTGGAATGAAACCAGGCCGGACCGACTGGACTTTTCAGAAATTCATTCAGATGGTTCATCCGGACGATCTGCCTGCTTTTCTGGAAGGAACCCGGCATGGAAAACACCAGAATACCTGGGACGATCGTTTCTCGAACGTCTGCCGGATTATAAAACCGGATGGGACCATCATGTATCTGGAACAGGACGGGCTGGTGGTCCGAGATCACCAGGGGCATCCGGTCCGGGCCATCGGCATTGCCTGGGACGTTACGGAGCGAAAACTGGCCGAAGAAGCCCTCCGGGAAAGTGAACAGCGGTTTCGGGAAATTGCCGAAAATGTCGATGAAGTTTTCTGGATTCATTCCGTCGAACCGTTCCAATTGCTGTACATCAATCCGGCGTATGAACGTGTATTTGGCAGTTCGTCGCCCCACACAGCGTCGTTTCTGAATACCATTCTGGAAGAAGACCGGGCGCTGGTCAAAGCCGAATTTAAAAAATACCGGCAGGGCCAGGAAGTAACGCTCCAGTGTCGGGTGCTGGGCATCCACCAGGAAATCTGCTGGCTTCACGTTCGGACCTTTGTCATGAAAGACGACCGGGGCCTTCCGATACGCTACATTGGCATTGTCAACGACATTTCCAGCCAGAAAGAAAAAGAGATCGTGCTACTGAAATCGCTGGAACGGGAGCAGGAACTGAATCAACTCAAGTCACAGTTTGTCAGCACGGCTTCGCACGAGTTTCGGACGCCCCTGACCACCATTCAATCCAGCGTCGATCTGGTCCGGCTCTACCTGGATAGTCCGGCAACCACCGCTCAACCCGCCATCCGAAAACATTTGAGGGTGATTGAAAAAGAGGTCGAACGCGTGAGCGAACTGCTCAGCGATCTGCTGACCATCGGTAGCATTGAGGCTGGAAAAGTCAGTTTCAAGCCCCGGTGGGTTGATGTCATCGCAGTCTGCATGGAAATTATTGCCACCCATTTTCGCCAGCGAAGTGATGAGCGGGCTGTCCAGGTGCTGGTCGAGGGAACGCCTTGCCCGGTGTATCTGGACGAAAAACTGATGAACCATGTGATTGTCAATCTGCTGTCGAATGCCTTTAAATTTTCAAAAGACGATCCGCACCTCCGCATTCAGTTCAAAAAAGACGGTCTGGTTTTGCAGGTCATCGACCGGGGCATCGGCATACCGGCCAAGGATCTTTCAAGGCTTTTTCAGAGCTTCTTCCGGGCCAGCAACACCGCCGGGATTCAGGGAACCGGCCTGGGCCTGGTCATCACGCGGCAATTTGTGGAAATACACGGAGGGCATCTGGACATTCAGAGCGAGGAAAACAGCGGAACAACCGTCACCGTCACGTTGACCAAAGCCTTGAATGAATCACCGGTTTCAGACGCGACCAGTCTGCCGAAAGTCGTAGAAGCTGCTTTTCCCGGTACCCCTCACTTTTAACGCTGGCTCTATATCAACCTAAACTAAAGCCGGGAAGAATGGTGCAACCGTCCTATAAAAATCATCGTTTGCGAGAATTTTAAAAAGTTTACTCGTACCTTTGCGCCCCTTTATCCAATCACAGCCGTGCTTTCCTGCTTCGGTCAGGCTCTTTTCCTGACGGTGAAAGGCTTTTGCGGGCTACATTTTGAGCTAAAACCGGGATGACAACACTCTCTTGCGGAATCGACTTTGGTACCTCCAACTCCAGCATTGCCCTTGCCAACGACGACGAAATCAGCCTCGTACCGGTTGAACAGACGCACGTAACCATTCCGAGTGCCATTTTCTTCCAGCGCGCCGACAACAAGGCTTTCTATGGCCGAACCGCGGTCAATCTGTTTTTCGACCGCCAGCAGGGCCGCTTCATGCGGAGTCTGAAGCGGGTTTTGGGAACCCCTCTGATGAAACACGGCACCGTGGTGAACGGCACGACCATGAATTTCTCCAGCATCATCGCATCTTTTCTAAAAAAAATGAAGGAAAAAGCGGATGCCGTGGCAGGTCAGGAAATTGAGAATGTGGTGATGGGCCGACCCGTTCATTTTGTCGATCACTCGCCCGAATCGGATGCCCAGGCGCAGGCCGAACTGAAAGAAATTGCGTTGCGGATTGGCTTCAAAACCGTTGAATTCCAGTTTGAACCCATCGCGGCCGCCTTTGCCCACGAAGCCCGGCTCACCGGCGAAAAGCTGGCGATCGTGGCCGATCTGGGCGGTGGAACCTCCGATTTTACCGTAATCCGGTTATCGAGTCAATCCGTCCGGAAAACGGATCGTTCGTCGGACATTTTAGCCAATACCGGGGTGCGGGTTGGCGGCAACGATTTTGACAAAGACCTGAGCCTGGCCGCCATCATGCCCGAACTAGGTTACCGGAGCCGCTATGGCGACAAACAACTGGAAGTTCCGCTGAAACCGTTTCACGATCTGGCCGAATGGAGCAAGGTCAACTTCCTCTACACGCCCAAACTCATCATGCAAACCCGGCAGTTGCTGTTTCAGTCGCACGACAAAAAGCGGTACAAACGGCTGCTGAGTGTTCTCGAAAACGAAACCGGTCACGCCGTCCTGGCGGCTACCGAAGGCGCCAAAATTGCCCTGACGGATCAGGATGAACACGATACGCCCTTCGATTTTGTGGAATCGGATTTTGTAATTCCGATCCGGCGGAAGCTGTTTGAAACGGCTATTTTCGGCGAAGTTGAAAAGATTGTGGCATCAGCTAGAGACTGTTTGCAGGATGCCGGGGTGCGGCAACAGGACATCGACCTGGTCATTCTGACCGGCGGCTCCACCGAAGTACCACTGATTCAGACCGAATTCAAGCGGCTTTTCCCGAATGCGGCCATTGCCGACGAAAACAAGCTCTCCAGCGTTGGCCTGGGGCTGGCCTACGACAGCCAGAGCAAATTCGGCCGGAATTCGGCCCGCCAAATCGCATCGGTCTAGCCCGCAAACGGTAGCAAACCGGGTCGGTCGGCTCGCTGCCACAAAACCCGGTTTTTATCGAACGGTCAATAGTAGTCGCTACAGTATCAGGTATTTATCAAAAAAAGGTGGAATTTTAGGGTCGATATCCTCACCCGTTCAATCTTCGTTTTGATGAAAACTTTTCTACGCATTTCCCGACCGAATCAGGGCCAGCGGCTGTTGCTGGCCTGCCTGTTCCTGACCAGCCTGACGGTTTACAGCCAGGAGATTTATTACGTTACCCCAGGCGGAGGGGCCGTTACCAAAGACGGTTCTTCCTGGGAAAATGCCTTCGATGGCACCCAACTCCAGGCCGCCATCGAAGCCGCCAGCACCTATTCCCAATCCAACGGTAATGTGGACGTTCAGGTCTGGGTGGCCGCCGGTCTCTATAAACCCACCGGCTCTGCCGACCGCACCATCAGTTTTTCCATGCGAAACCACGTCGCCGTGTATGGCGGTTTTGAGGGCGACGAAAACCTGTTGAGCGAACGCCCCGCCCTCAACCTTTCTACCCCTTCCAGCACCACCCTCAGCGGGGAAATCGGGGGAGCCGGGAACACCGACAATTCCTACCACGTCGTCAGCAATCTCTCCGGATCGCTGACCACCAGCGCCGTGCTCGACGGTTTTGTGATTACGGCAGGCAATGCCGATAGTGCCGTTGAAGACGTTCATAGGGTTGGCGGAGGAATGACCAATCTCAACGACAGCCCCACGGTTCGGCACTGTTTCTTTGTGAGCAATACCGCCAAATCGGGCGGAGCAGTGCACAATCTGGCCAATTCGGGCGGCATCTGCAGCCCGGAATTCATCGATTGCCATTTTATGAGCAATACGGCGGGCATCTCGGACGGGCCGGGCGGGGCGATGTATAACTATGCCGACCTGGGCAGCCAATGTCGCCCCAGGCTGACGCACTCTAGCTTTACCCTGAATACCGCCGGAAACGGCGGGAGCCTTTTTAACGGAACCAATGCCGGAGGCACCTGCAGCCCGGTGATCACCCGGTGTCAATTTACCAACAATACCTCCACCGGCAACAGTGGTGTACTCGCCAACGATGGCGGTAGCCCGACCGTAACGAATTGCAGTTTTGTTGGCAATTCGGCATCACGCGGAGGCATATCCGTGAATTACTCGATTCAGCTTTTCACCAATTGCAGCTTTTCGGGCAACTCAGCAACCCTGGGCGGAGGAATCGCGTACCAAACCGGGGGTGGAACTACCTTTAAAAACTGCATTGTCTGGAACAACGGCGGTTCTCAAACCTTCTTTAACTCAAACGGTTCCACCATCACCGGCACCTACAGCCTGTTCGATACGGAAGTCACGGGGTATGGCGGAGCCAACAACCTGACCACCGCAGTTCTGCCTCTTGTCAGCGAAACCGACCTGCAACTCTCGCCCGGCTCGCCCGCCATCAACGCCGGTGATCCCACCAGCAGCACCACCACCAGTGGCACCACGGACCTGGCCGGGAATCCCCGTTTCTACAACGGCGGCCCCATCGATCAGGGCGCTTTTGAATTTCGGGGGGAATTGCCGACGCCAGTGAGCGGCAGTTTCGACGGGTATATTTATGGCGCCGACTGCGAAAGTTTCCGGGGCTGGGCCTGGGATCGCGACAAGAGCAATACCGTCGTTTCTGTTGACATCCTGGATGGTGATGTAGTGATTGCCACATTGCCCGCGGGTGATTTTCGCCAGGACCTGCTCGACGCGGGTAAAGGCAATGGCCAACACGCTTTTCGGTATGTCCTGCCCGAATCGCTCAGAGACAACCTGCCCCACTTCCTGTCGGCCCGGGTGACGGGCAGCGGTTTCATCCTCAAAAATTCGCCCAAAGCACTCATTTGCCAGAACAGCACCGAACCGGTGGGCAACCAGCCCCCCGTGCCGCCCTCGCCCACGGTGCTGATTACGCCCCTGACCGCGCAGGTGGATGTGCCTTTCTCGGCTACCCTTCCCGCCTTCACCGACCCCGAAGGCAGCCCCCTGACGTATGTCCTCAGCGGTTTACCGGCGGGTTTGAGTCTGGGTTCGGAAAACAGGATGATCAGCGGAACACCCACCGAACCGGGGAGCTTCCTGCTGACGTATTCGGCCACGGATGTGCCCGGTTCCACCAACAGCGTGAGCTTTGTTTTAACCGTCCATCCCGCGTCAACTACCACCGTAACCGGGAGTTTCGACGGCTACCTGGACAAAGTCGAATGCGGTACGATCCGGGGCTGGGTGTGGGATCGCAATAAACCCAACACGCCGGTGACGGTGGAGTTCTACACCGATGAAGCGGTTTGGGGCAGCACCGTCGCCAACATCTACCGGGATGATTTGAAGAATGCCGGGAAAGGCAACGGGGCGCATGCCTACCGCTTCGAAGTTCCGGTCACACTGAAAGGAACCGGCCCGCATCTGATCTCGGCGCGGGTGCAGGGCAGCACGTTTGTATTGAAGAACTCGGGAAAACTTTTGAACTGCCCCCTGCCCGGCCGGAAGGGTGCGGAACAACCCGAAGCGCTGGAAATGATTGTGTTGGGCAATCCGGTTTTCGGCCCAACGCTCGGGGTAGAAGTCCGGGGGGCAGAGGGACGCCCCCTGCGCCTGCAACTGACGGATGCGAACGGCCGGGCCGTGGCCGATTGGGCGGTTGAAGCAGCCGCGAAAATAGAACAAAAAACGTTGTTCCTCGGTCATCAACCTGCAGGGCTGCTGTTCCTGCGGGCCACCAGCGGGGCAAGAACCGCAACCTTGAAAGTACTCAAACCGTAGACCCGATCGGGGCGGTTTTCAAACCACACGAAAACCGCCCTAGTGCAATCCCAGCGTCTTTGCATACGCTTTCCCCCAGTCCACCATCGACTGCAAAACCGGCAGGGTGGCTTTTCCCTGTTCCGTCAGACTGTATTCGACCCGGGGCGGAATTTCGGCGTAGATTTTCCGGTTCAGGATTCCGTTTCGCTCCAGATCCCGCAGTTCCTGCGTCAGCATTTTCTTGCTGATACCGGGCATGGCGCGCTGCATTTCGCCGAATCGGTTGATCCCCCGCGACACGTTGTAAATAATAACCGGCTTCCATTTTCCGCCAATGATCAGGCTGGTGAGCGTCACCGGACACTTCGTCAACCCATAAGCCGCTAAATCTTCCGAACTATTTCCTTTTTCAAGTACCTCATTATCAATTATAGTCTCCATTTTGATACTAAGAAACATTAAAGTGATTACTTGACAAATATAAACTATTAGGTCTAGTTTTGGCAAGATTTATTTCTAAAAAGTAATCAACTTAAGTGCTATGTACGTCATCACAGGAGCCAGCGGCCATACGGGCACACCCATCGCCCGGCAACTTCTACAAGCCGG
This sequence comes from Larkinella fluvii, assembly GCF_051857545.1. NCBI lineage: Bacteria > Pseudomonadati > Bacteroidota > Cytophagia > Cytophagales > Spirosomataceae > Larkinella > Larkinella fluvii. The sequence continues at coordinate 552,343 of NZ_JBPZHB010000005.1, forward strand.
AAAACCGGTCAGGGTCATCGGTCGGTCAGCAGACCATTTGAAAGAACTCATCGACAGCGGTGCCCAGGCGGCCATCGGAAGTCTGGAAAACCCGGATTTTCTGATCGAGGCTTTTCGGGGTGCTACGGCGGTCTATGCCATCATTCCTCCCAACTTTACGACCCCCGATTTTACAGGCTATCAAAAACGGGTCGCCGACGCTCTGACAGCCGCCATTCGGGCCAATCACGTCCCCTACGTGGTCAGTTTAAGCAGCTTTGGGGCACATTTGCCCGACCAGAACGGCGTCATTCAGGGCATGACCTATCTGGAAAACCAACTCAACGCGGTGGAAGATCTGCGGGTCGTTCATCTGCGGGCCGGTTTCTTTTTTCAGAATCTTTTCAGCAGCATCGGTTTACTGAAAGCAACGGGTTTGCTGGCGGGTTTTCCCATCGAAGGCGATAAACCGCTGGCGCTGGTTCACACCGACGACATTGCCGCCGTAGCCGCCCACCAGTTGCTGGCGTTGGATTTTGAAGGCAAAACCGTCCGGTTTGTGGCCGGACCGCGTGACCTGACCTTCGATGAAGTGGCGCAGATTGTGGGCCAGGCCCTCGGAAAACCGGATTTAGCCTGGACCGCTTTCCCCTACGAGCAGGCGCGGGCGGGCATGATCCAGTCGGGCATGACGCCCAGTCTGGCCGATAACTACGTGGAATTCTGCCAGCGCGTTAACGATGGCGGTCTGATGGGCGGTTTTGAACGCAATGCCGACAACACCACGCCGACAACCCTCGAAGACTTTGCCCGCAACGAACTGGTCCCCGTCTATCAGGCAAACTAAGCAGAAGCGACGGAAATCCTGCTCATGATCCGGGTGATTGCTCACAAAATGCCGGATCGTGAGTAGGATTTCCGTCAAATCGATTTTAGGAGGAAGAAGCCGACTAACCGTTCGATCATGCGTACCCTGCTTGTTTCCTTTTATCTGCTGTTTTCCCTGCCTGCTTTTGTTACGGCCCAAACCCGTCCCAACATCATCTTCATTCTGGCCGACGACCTGGGCTACGGCGACCTGGGCATCAACGGTCAGAAGCTGATCAAAACCCCGAACATCGACCGGCTAGCGGCCGAAGGGGTGCGGTTTACGCAGTTTTACGCGGGAACGTCGGTTTGCGCGCCCTCCCGTTCGTCGCTCATGACGGGCCACCACACCGGGCATACCTACATCCGGGGCAACAAAGGTGTCGACCCCGAGGGCCAGCAACCCCTGGCCGATTCGGTGGTGACAATGGCGGAAATTCTGAAGAAAGCGGGTTACACGACGGCCGCTTTTGGCAAATGGGGACTGGGGCCAGTCGGTTCCGAAGGTGATCCCAACCAACAGGGCTTCGACCGCTTCTACGGCTACAACTGCCAGAGCCTGGCGCACCGGTATTATCCGAATCACCTCTGGGACAACAGCAAAAAAATCGTTCTGGCTGAAAACGAAAACCTACTAAAAACCAGCCAGTATGGCCCTGATCTGATCCAGCAACAAGCACTGGGCTTCGTTAAAAACAACGACCCGAAAAAACCATTTTTCCTCTTCCTGCCCTATACCCTCCCCCATGCCGAACTGCTGGTTCCCAACGACAGCATCTTCCAATACTATAAAGGAAAATTCGCCGAAAAACCGTACAAAGGTGCCGATTATGGCCCGAACGCCAGCGTCGGCGGCTATGCCTCGCAGGCGTATCCCCGGGCTACGTTCGCAGCGATGGTCACCCGGCTCGATCTGTACGTCGGTCAGCTTCTGGCGACGTTAAAAGAAAAAGGACTGGATCAGAACACGCTCATTATTTTTTCCAGCGACAACGGCCCGCACCGCGAAGGGGGTGCCGACCCGGTTTTCTTCAACAGCGGGGGCGGTTTTCGCGGTTTCAAGCGCGACCTCTACGAAGGCGGCATCCGGGAGCCGATGATTGCCCGCTGGCCCGGCACCATCAAACCCGGCACCCAAAATGAGCACGTGGGAGCCTTCTGGGATCTGCTGCCCACCTTTGCCGAACTGGCTGGAACGAAAGCCCCCGCAGGTATCGACGGAATTTCGTTCGTTCCGGCTCTGACGGGAAAAGGCACTCAGAAAAAACACGCCTTTCTCTATTGGGAGTTTCACGAACAGGGGGGCAAGCAAGCCGTTCGGCAGGGCAACTGGAAGGCAGTTCGACTGAATGCCGCCGGGAATACCAACCAACCCGTCGAACTCTATGACCTGGCAAAAGACCCGGCTGAAACCACAAATCTGGCGGCCAAACACCCCGCGAAAGCCACCGAATTAGGCCGATTGATGACGGAATCCCACACGCCCTCGGCTTTGTTCCCGTTCGGAGGTGCAGGGCGGTAACCCAATTCTTCAGCATTTAACAGGTGGCGAAACTGTCCAACTTCGGAACCAAGGATTATTACTACCCGATTCCGTTCGATGAGAACAAATTGAATCCGGAAAAGATGTACCAGAATCCGGGGTATTGTTCCGCCAAACCGGCACGAATGCAAAAGAGGAGTCATCCGGGTGGTGACTCTTCTTTTTTTATTAACCGCCGGAAGAATTATTTGGTCTTTTGCGTATTCCGATAACGGCCCAAAACCGCCATAATCTTATGGTGAATGGCGGTATTTTCGTAGATGCCCCGAAAGTCCAGCGAATGAGGGCCATACGCAAAAACCGGCACCATCACGCCCGAATGGTCATTGGTGCTGAAATGTCCATCCACATACCCGCGTTTTAGATCGCCATCGAGCAGGGTCAGCCCCCCGGTTTCGTGATCGGCGGTGGCAATCACCAGCGTTTCCCCGTTCTGGTCGGCAAACTTCAGCGCTTCGCCGACCGCCTGATCAAAATCCAGCATTTCCTGAACCACATACCGGACATCATTCGCGTGGCCACCATAATCGATCTGCGCGCCTTCGGCCATGATAAAGAATCCGGCGGGGTTGGGGCTTAACTCAGCCAGGGTTTTGCGCAGACTCGTGGTCAGAAAATCCTTCCGGCCCTGGCCGACGGAAACGACCGATTCATCGTCCAGCAACACAAAAGGCGCTTTCAACTGCGCCAGTTTGCCGAATCGATCCGCTACCGCATACCCCCGCTGCCGGAGGGTATCCAGGACTTTCTCCTCGTTAAAAAACCGGTAGCCGCCCCCAATCAGAATCTGAACCGGATTTTGCAGAAAATCTGCCGCAATTTCCCGTTCGAAAGACCGGTCGGGCTGGTGCCCATAGAAAGCGGCTGGGGTGGCATCCGTCACGCTCCCGGCACTGATCAATCCACTGACCATATTCCAGGGTTTGATGAGAGCCGGAATGGCCGGACGGGGCCTTCCCGTCGAGTCTACCCCAATGGCCCGGTTGTTGGTCTTCTCACCCGTTGCCATCGCCGTTGCTCCGGCGGCCGAATCCGTAATGTAGGTATCTGCGGCACTGGTTTTGGAAAAGCCCAGATTCAGCACCTGCGTCAGATTCAACTGACCCTGATTGGCAGTTATCCCGGCGTAGATCTGGGCCAGTCCCATGCCGTCGCCAATGAGCAGAATCACGTTCTTTACCCGGCTGAGCGCGTCGTTTTGCCGGTACGTCGGCTGGTAAACCGCGTGAACGGTTTTATTCCGGTATTCAGCGGTGGGGCGGCTGTTGAGAAAATTGGCCAGTTCGGTAATGTGGTCGGTATTGATGTAATCGACGCCCAGATTGATCAGCGTCTTCCAAGTGTTCACGTTGTCGGGTGTCGCCCACAACCGCAGCTTTTTGCCTTGCTGGTGGGTTTTCCGGATCACTTCGTTCAGCTTTTTCCGTTCAGCATTGACGATCAACCCCTTGCCATTCCAGCGCGTATAGGTCAGAAACGACTGGCTGATTAAGCCAATGCGTTTCAGTTGATCTGGCGAGTACGTTATTTCAGGACGTCCGTCAAAGAGCAGCCAATCCGGATAGGTTTTGAATTCTTCCGGTTCCGGCACTTGGCCGCTCACCACGACCTGTACCGAAGCCCCGGAGCCGAACACGTTCGGATGGGCCGCCAGAGTCTGAACCAACAGCGGCAGCGTCTGGCGGGCCGGGGTTTTGAGATCGATCAGGAGTTGCAGCGGGCGAGTTGTTTTCGGCTCAATCTTCCCCTGACCGGTTTTCACCTGCTGAACCAGGGGCTGAATATACAACGCATCCAGGGTTCGGCCGGGGTCGATGTCCGTCTCATCGTGGGCCACGTAGAGAACGCCGTTTCGGGCGTGAACATCGACTTCGATCGAACCGAATTGTTGGTGGTAGGCCTGCCAGAAAGGAATCGATTGCTCGTAATCATTGTGCGAATGCGCCTGGGCCGTCGTGTAGAGGCCATTCGGTTGGGCAAGGGCGGAGCGAATGGGCATGAAACTGGCCAGAATAACGATAAGCAGTGCTTGTTTCAAATTCATTTCCGGGAGGAAGAAAAATAATGAACGGATTGCTTTCTACAGCTACTCAACTCCATTTCCCCACACCTTCCGGAACCTGCCGGTAGTTCAATTCCTCCAGAACCGCCCGGGCAAAAGCCGATCGGTCGGATTTACGATACTGGTCGGGCGTCAGAGCGCCGGAGGGCGCGACAAAAACCTGGCTAACCCGTTGGCAGGCTGACCAGAGTGGACGGTTTCTCTCAATTTTGAATTGCCGAATTGGCGTGTCAGCGCCAAACCACAGGCTGATGATGTTGTTTGAAGTGCCTTTCATGACCTGTTGGTCGTTACAAGTTGTGATGCGTGTCCTGGCTGGAGATTCGGTCGGATTGCGGAGCCGGATGCGGACTGAGCAAAGGTAAAAGCAAGGCGTAACAAGCAGATTACGGTACGATCAAGTCTGAAAAGGTTCTGTTAACCTTCCGGTAACATCCCTACGGCTTCGGTCAAAAAAGCGACGAACACTCACCATAAATACCTGTCAAGGAGCCTGTTAAATAATTGTTAAGCTTTTTTCCTGCGTGGTTTCTGTCCCTGATCGGCTCCTATTTTTGTTTCTTTCACCCCTCATAAACACGAGCATGATTCAGAACAAATGGCGGATCGGGCTGGCCCTTTTAGCGGTATTGACCAACGCCTGTATCAACGATCACCAGCCACCCGGGGCGTCGCAGGAAAACCCGGCCACCTTCAAGGAAATTTCCTCAACGGATTTAGGCGGGGAAGCCTCCGCCGAAATTGCGACCTACGACCCGATCAGCAAACGCCTGTTTGTGGTCAACAATGAATCAACCCCCAAAGTCGATGTCCTGGATCTGACGGCCTACCCCACGGTGACCAAATTACAACCCATCGATTTGACGGCCCTCGGCGGTGTAGCCAACAGCGTGGCGGTATACGGCGGAAAACTTGCCATCGCCCTCGAAGCCACCAACAAACAGGCGAACGGGAGCGTGATCGTTCTGAACACGACGGATTTGACTTCCGTCAAACAGATTACCGTGGGCGCGCTGCCCGACATGGTCACCTTTAGCCCCAATGGTGCTTACATCGTTACAGCCAACGAGGGCGAACCCAGTGCCGACTATACCACTGATCCGGTGGGTTCCATTTCGATCATCAACGTCGCCGATAACTACAGCGTCAAAACCCTCACCTTCGAGTCGTTTGCGGCTTCGTTGCCGCAGTTGTCGGCGGGCGGTTTCCGGATCTACGGCCCCGGTGCGACCTTTGCGCAGGATGTGGAGCCGGAATACGTAGCGATTTCGTCGGATTCGAAAAAAGCGTGGGTAACGCTCCAGGAAAACAATGGCATTGCCGAAGTTGATCTGGTGACGGGAACCATTTTAAAAATCAACCCACTGGGAACCAAGGACATTAACCTGGCCAACAACGCCATGGACCCCAGCGATCAGGACAGTAAAATTAGTCTGGGGACCTGGCCCGTTCAATCCTTTTTCCTGCCCGACGCGATTTCCTACTTTTCAGCCAGTGGCAATGGGTATCTGATTACGGCCAACGAAGGCGACGCCCGGGAATATTCGGCGTTTGATGAACAGGTACGGGTCAGCAGCCTCACCCTGGACGCCACGGCTTTTCCAACCGCAGCGAACTTGAAACTCCCCGCCAACCTGGGCCGCCTGCGGGTGACCAAAACGGCCGGCAATACCGGTGGCGTCTACACCGAGCTTTACGGCTTTGGTGGCCGCGGCTTCAGCATTTACAACGCATCCACCGGAGCACGGGTGTATGACTCGGGCAAAAGTCTGGAAGAGCAGGTTATTGCCGCCAATCTCAACCTCTATGATGATGGGCGTTCGGACGACAAGGGTGTTGAACCGGAAGGCGTCACCGTCGGAATGATCAACGGCAAACCCATCGCGTTTGTCGGCATGGAACGGGCTGATGCGATTGCCATTTATGACGTCACGAACCCGGCGGCTCCCCAATTTCTCCAGCTTTTCAAAACCGGGGATGCCCCGGAAGGCGTGTTGTTTGTTCCGGCCGAAAATAGCCCAAACGGCCGCAGTATGCTGGTGGTGAGCAGCGAAGGCGACGGAACGGTCAAGATTTATCAGCCGGATAAAGTATAAAAAAAGACGCTTTACTTTTCCTGTAAAAAGACAACACCGGCGTTGAGAAACCAACGCCGGTGTTGTCTTTTTACAGGAAAAGTAAAGCTAGTCCCGATCCTGTGGAATGACCATTCGTACCCGAAAAGCACCAATCTCCTTTTCAACCAACCGGATCAGGTGCGTTATCGCCGATTCGATTTCCTGACTTTTGGGCGGATTGATACCCAGAAAAAGAATCGCCGAGTTGATCTCGATTTCGCAGTCGACCTCGTTCAGATAAAGCATAAAATCGCCCAGTGAAATCCGGATTTCGCCATTAAAAAAATACTCGACACTTTGGATTTGCCGGTGCCGGGGACCAATCTCCAACCCTTCCCGGGCAATAAACCGCAATCGTTTCTCTATCTTATCAAAAATGTGCATATCCGTGTAGGTTAACACCGAAAAACTATCAATGGGACATGACCGCCCGTTTTGGGGTTGAAATGGTATCCGGAACCCACCGCTCGAACACAGCGGCTAAGCGGGACGTAAAAGGAGCAGCCATCAAAACCCCCAGAACGTTAAACAGGACGTGGGCATTGGCCAACTGGCGCCCAACCGGGGCCTGTTTACTGATCAAAAGCACGAGTTCGGTGAAAGGCACAATCAGCAATAAGCCCAGCGTGATGGACAGCAGGTTGAAAAGGAGATGGAAAAGCCCGGTACGAACAGCCGCTTTCGTGCGTCCAACGGATGCCACCAGCGTATCGGCGCAAGTTCCCAGTTCGGCTCCCATCATGACGGCAATCCCCGCCCCGATAGTCAGCAGACCTTGCCCGGCCAGAACGACCGACATGCCCACGGTGGCAGACGACGATTGCAGCAAAACCGTTACCCCCGCACCCGTAAGGGCACCAATCCACGGTTCAGCCAATCCCTTCATCCAGTTCACCACCTGGGGAAGATGTTTCAGCGGTTGAACGGCTTCCTCCATGAGAAAGAGTCCCAGAAAAAGCATTCCGAACCCCAGGATGACCTGCCCCCATTGGGTGAGGGTTTCGCGCCGGGCCAGAATCATGATTCCCAGACCAACCGCCATGGGTACGCCCGCCCATTTTCCGATGTCAAACGCAATGAGTTCACTTGAAAAGGTGGTTCCGATATTGGCCCCCAACACAATGCCGATAGCCTGTCGAAAGGTCAACGCCCCGGAATTGACCAGCGCGATGGTCATGATGATGACTGCAGAAGAAGAGTCCAGCAGCGTGGTGACCACGACGCCCGTCAAGATGCTGGTGAATACCGTCCGGGTAAATGTCTTCAGCCAGCCCTGTAGCTTGTCCCCCGAAATCGCTTTCAAACCGTCTGACAGGTAATTGAGGGCAAACAGAAAAAGGGTCAAACCGGATAAGACGAGCAGGATAATTTCCAGATACGCCATAAAAGAAAGCCACTTGGTTCATCGAAGTTACGGCTTGCCCGGTTTTTATCACTGCACGGAAGATTATGGATTTGTTATGATTAACCGGCTCTAAAACCGGGCGACGAACCAGGGCTTTGTTTCAGTCGACAGTGGTATAAGCTGCTCATTCCGCCGGGTCGTTGCCCTCCGGCGTAAACCGCACCAGCGCATCGCCGAGCATCATGTCCTCCTTTTTTGTTATGCGTTTTAACCGAGCAAACGCATCTTTCCGCACCTTGATTGAGGCATCATCGAAGCGTTTAAACGTAGCCCAGTCGACATAAGCCCGGTTGGAATCGGTATCCAGAAAACCGCCGTATTCGAGTTGGTGTTTGTCCAGTTCCAGCACGTAAATCACGGTCAGCGTAATGGGCTGGTTCGTTTTGGAGTAGAAAGTCCAGGTCAGTTTCATACCGGTAAGGTACGTTCTGGTTTTGTAGAAGCCATTGATTTGCGCCTACTTTCTGACTACTTTTATTCTTTCCAGCTTTCCATCAGCCCATTCCGTTCCCGTGAAAAAACCGCTTCTTCTTTGTTTGGTTTGCTTTCTGTTTTCGTTTACTGCCGGAATTGCCCAAAAAACAGCCCAGCCAGCCCCATCCGTAAAATGGCCGGACAACCTGCCGTGGTGGAAAGCCAACAACCTGCGCGTGATCCAGACCAATTTACCGGCCTACGAAGCCGCCACGCTCCAACCGGATTCGCTGCTGAAAGACCTTCTGGCGTGTTCGGCCAACACGCTGCTGATCAACGCGGGCGGCATTATGGCCTTCTACCCCACCCGGCTCGATTTTCAGTATACCAACCCCTACATGAAACCGAATACGCTGGCTGAGGTCATCAAAAAGTGCCACGAAAACGGCATTCGGGTGGTGGTGCGGTTCGACTTCAGCCGGGTTCACGAAAGCATCTTCAAAGCCCACCCCGACTGGTGTTATATTTCCCCAAAAGGCGAACGGATCATCAACACGGATATGTACGTGGTGTCGATCAACGCGCCGTATGTGCAGGACCGGGCGTTCAAAATCATCGCCGAGGTGATCGACCAGTTTCCGATCGATGGTATTTTCCTGAACATGCCGGGTTATCAGGTCAATAACCCGTATGAAGGCAAATACCACGGCATCGACCAGAACGAAGCGGATAAAAAAGCCTTCGCAGCCTTCAGTTCGGGAATGACCTTGCCCACCGTCGAGAACAAAGCCGACCCGGTTTTTCAAAAGTACCTGGCCTTTAAAAAAGCCACGGTCGAAGACTGGTCGAAGCGATTGCACGAACTGGTAAAGTCCAAAAATAACCAGATTGCGATCTGCACGTATATGGACAAATACGTCGACATCATCCGGCACGAATCCCAGTCGAACACCAGCCTTCCCTACTGGCCTTACACAGCTTCCGACAACGTGAGCAATGCCGTCAATTCCTTTCCCGATCACATCATTAGCAACGCCAGCATTCAGCAGATTTCGTTTCAGTCGCGCTACAATGCCGTGGAACCAGAGGAAGTCGGAATTCGGTTGTACGAAAACATCGCCAACGGTTCGGGTCTGGATATCAGCCTGATGGGTGATATGAGAGGGTACGAAGATGAACGAAACTTCGACATCGTCAAAACCATTTACGCCCACCACAAGAAGCATGAACCGTATTTCGGGAACTACCAATCCGTCGCTAAAATTGCCGTAGTAGCTCCCGGCGCCTGGCCGAGTGGCGAACCCATGCAGGAATACCGGGGCATCGTACTGATGCTGAAAGAAGCCCACCTGCCATTCGACATCATCGAAGACGCACAGATCGGCAACCTGGCCGAGAAAGTCAAAAAATACAAACTCCTGATTTTGCCGGAAATCACCTACCTGAGTGCCGAAGCCATCCGGGTTTTGAAAGAAGCGAGCCAGCAAGGTACCCACCTCATTGCCACCAACCGGACGCTGTTCGACAGTCCGGAAACCTTGCAGGAGTTGTTCGGGGCCAAAATTATCCAGAAAGACCACGACGGGGCCGGGTTTTACCTCAACCCCGAAAACAAAACCGTCTTCAAGCGTTTTCAGAAACAGTCGATGCTTTTCTGGAAATTCAATCTGGGACTCTACGATCTGAAAGCCGCCGATGCGGTTTTTCTGCCCATTCTGGCAAAGGGCCGCCCCGGCCCGCCAGAGATCATTGGTGGCCACGACCCCACCGGGTATTACGCGATGGGTGTCAAAAAACACGCTAAAAGTCAGGCGGTTATCTTACCGATCAATCTGGGGCGGCTCTATTACATGCACGGCTACGAACAACACAAAAACATTCTGCTCGACGCCATCGACTACCTGTTTCCGGAAGCGGGCCAACTGGTTCAGACCAACGCGCCCGAACGAATCGAAGTCATTTTGCAGGAATACACGAAAAACGTCCCGGCCAACATCACGAAGAAAACTTCCGACGGCCTGATTCTGCACCTGGTCAACCTGACCGGTTTTAGCGGAAACACGTATTTCAAACCGCTGCCGGTTTATGAGCTAACCTTCAGAATCAAGTCGGATTTCAAACCTTCAAAAGTCTTCTCATTGGTGACCGAAAAACCGGTTCCGTTTACCTGGAAAGACGGTTTTGTGGAGTTAAAAGTGGCCAAACTCGGCGACTTCGACGGGCTGGTGCTGGACCGGTAAATTTAATGGCTTTCCGCCAAAGGCTACTGACATAGGGCTGTCACCGGGTCGCGTTTACTTTGTATCGTAAACAAACCCCAACGACTATGTCACAGATCGAAATGCTTTTGAAGGAAATGGAGCAGGAAGCCAAAACCACCCGGAACATGCTGGGCCGCGTTCCCAACGATAAATATGACTGGCGACCGCACGAAAAAAGCATGACCGTCCGGGCGCTGGCCACCCACATTGCCGAATTGCCTTCGTGGGTGACGCTGGCGTTGACCACCGAAGAACTCGATTTTGCCACGACTCCGTATCAGCCCGTAGCGATTAACGATACAGCCCAGTTGCTGGACTATTTTGAACGGATGCTGGCCGACGGAAAAGCGCATCTGGAACAGGCTACTGAAGATCAACTGGAAGGTCGGTGGGTGCTGCGCGAAGGCGAACAAATTTACAGCGACACCTCGAAAGGCGAAATGATCCGCATTTCGTTCAGTCAGATTGTGCACCACCGGGCGCAACTGGGTGTATACCTGCGTCTGCTGAATATTCCGATTCCGGGCAGCTACGGCCCAAGTGCTGATGAACCTGGTTTTTGATTGAGCGATGAAAGAGATGAGACGAGAGAAGAAAGACATACACCTGCACCGGATTATTATCGGTTCGATTTCTTTTGCCCCTTGTCTCTGCTCTCTTGTCTCTTGTCTTTTTTCCGGTCAATACCCCTTCAAACTCAATTCTTCGGTATCGACCATTTCAACGCGCTTGCCCATTTTTTTCTGGATGATTTTAAAATGGTGTTCGTCGTCGGGGCAGATCAGGGAAATGGCTTCCCCTTCGGCCTCGGCGCGGCCCGTTCTGCCAATCCGGTGAATGTAATCTTTGGGAGAACGTGGCAATTCGTAGTTGATCACAAACGGCAACAATTGAATATCGATCCCTCTGGAAATCAGATCGGTAGCCACCATCACCGGCAACTTCCCCGACTTGAATTTACTCAGCGTTTCGGTCCGCGCGCCCTGGCTTTTATCGCCGTGAATGGCTTCGGCCTGCACGCCGTTTTTCCGCAGCTTCACCACCAGATTGTCGGCCGTCCGGGTCGACGAAACAAACACCAGCACCTGCGTCATCTTCCGTTCCTTGATCAAATACCGCAGCAACGGCCCTTTCCGTTCCGGGTCGATCCGGTAGGCGACCTGCTTGATCAGATCCAGATTCTGCGGTTCTTCGGCAATTTCAATTTTAATCGGATTGCGCAGCAGGTTTTCCCGGATTCCCTGAATCGCATCGCCCAGCGTGGCCGAAAACAGAATGTTCTGACGGCTTTTGGGCAACATTTCAAAAATCTCATTCATCTCGCCGGCAAAGCCCAGGTCCAGCATTTTATCGGCTTCGTCGAGCACCAAAATTGCCACTTCCCAGAGGTGTAAGGCGTTGGACGACACCAGATCCAGCAGGCGGCCCGGCGTTGCCACCACAACTTCGGCACCCAGCAAGGCAATCATCTGCGGATTGATCGACACCCCACCATAAACCGCCAGGGTTTTCACTTTTCGGGGTAAATTGGCACTTAAGGTTTGAAACACTTCGGCCACCTGAACGGCCAGTTCGCGGGTGGGCACCAGCACCAGTACTTTTACATTGCGATCGTTGGTGGTCTTTCTGCGCTGAAACATTTCCAGAATCGGCAGCACAAAACCGGCGGTTTTGCCCGAGCCGGTTTTGGCAATTCCCAGCACATCGTGCCCTTTCAGAATGGTCGGAATCGCTTCCTGCTGAATGGGATAGGGTTCGGTATACTGTTGCTCCGCGACGGCTTTCAGGAGCGGTTCGGATAATCCAAGCGATGAAAAAGACATAATCTTCTAAAAGGAGGAAGGATAGAAATGGCTTCCGGCTTCAAATATACCACTAAATACCGGGGCGGTGGTTTTGTACGTATGAAATTACTATATTTACACGTACAATTTTATCTTTTCGTATGGACACGAAATTAACGCTGAAGCTCGATGAAGACGTGATTCAGCAAGCTAAAATCTACGCAGCATCGCAGAACAGAAGCCTCTCTGGGTTGGTAGAAGGGTATTTAAAATCGCTGGTCAGTCAGAACGATTCAGAAAACGAGGAAATCAAAATTTCTCCGTTCGTTAAAAGCATGACTTCACGGACAATGATCCCGTCAGATTTGGATTCAAAGGATGAATACAGCAAGCATCTGATGGAGAAATATCGATGAACGTGCGGCTTTTTCTGGATACCAACATCATGCTGGATTTACTCGGGCATCGCATTCCCTACTACGAACCCATAGCCAAATTAGCCAGTCTGGCGGAGAAAGAAGAAATCCAACTAGCGGTTTCGGCTCTTTCGTTTGCTACGGTGAATTATTTTCTGTCCAAATATGAAGGCAAAGAAAGAGCAAAGGATATGCTTCGAAAATTTCGGATTATAGCCCGGATCATTAGCGTCGATGACTTGATTATTGAAAAGGGATTAAATTCTAATTTCTCTGACTTTGAAGATTCCCTGCAATACTTCTGTGCCTTGAAAGGCGAGTGCAACAGTATACTAACCCGAAACCCAAAGGATTTTAAGGAGTCAGAACTTCCAATCATGACCGCCCAGGAGTATTTGGTCAGCATTGGACGGAAATGATCAGTTCTCTTTGATCCACAAAATGCTGTCAATCAGTCACTTCATACCTAGAAAAGCTTCATGATAGTATCAAATGATACTATCAAAGGTAAGACGTCCGGTGCAATTGTAGTCTTCCCGTCAGTTATTTTTCCGGGTTTTCTTGATCGGTTTCCCGTACTTCTTCATCATCTCCTCCGCGTGGTTCCGGCGCACATTGACCTTCTTGTTTTTCTCGATTTTCTCGTGAAACGCCCCCCCGAACGTATCGCTCAGGTGAATTTTAACGCCCGGGTTTTTCATGTTCACCTTCGGTTTTTCATCTTCGGTCAGCACGTCCGAAATGACAAGGTCCTCGGGGAGCGGCAAGATCGGAATGGCGTAATTCATCAATTGCTCGATGGTGGCCTGCTGCTCTTTTTCCTTTTCGGTGATGAACGCAATGGCGATCCCGTTCCGGTCGGCGCGGCCCGTCCGGCCAATCCGGTGAATGTACATTTCGGGCACTTCCGGGATGTCGAAATTGACGACGTGCGACACCTCGGCCACATCCAGCCCGCGGGCGATGATGTCGGTCGCAATCAGAATGCGGTAGTTCCCCTCCTGAAACTGCCGGACCGAATTGAAGCGGTGATTTTGTTCCTTGTTGGAGTGAATAACGCCGATTTGCTCGGGAAACTTCGCTTCCAGTTGTTCGTAAAGCTGGTTAGCCAGATTTTTGGTCGCCACAAAAACCAGCACTTTGGTCATATCGGCATTCTGGCGGAGCAGCAACTCCAGCAGATTGATCTTGGTATAAAAATTCGGAACCGCATACGCCGTCTGGCTGATGTTTTCCAGGGGCGTTCCCACCGGAGCCGCTTCGACCCGAACCGGATTGTTGAAATACGTTTCGATCAAACCCTCCACCTCTTCGGTCATGGTGGCCGAAAACAGCAGGTTCTGCCGCCGGACCGGCAACAAATCCAGAATGGTGGTCAATTGCGTCCGAAATCCGAGGTTCAGCATTTCGTCCACCTCATCGATCACCAGCCGCTTGATGGTTTTGGTTTTCAGTAAACCCTTGATGGACAAGTCGATCAGCCGACCCGGTGTAGCCACCAGCACATCCATTCCCTGCTCCACTTCGGCAATCTGCGGCTTGATGTTCACCCCGCCGTAGATGCCCACCACGGCCAGATTCATATAGGGGGTCAACTGCTTCACCGCTTCCACGACCTGCACCACCAGTTCCCGCGTCGGAACAATGATGAGCAGTTGCGGAAGCCGATCTTTCGAAAACTGGAATTGCCGCAGACACGGCAGCAGATACGCAAACGTCTTGCCGGTTCCGGTTTGGGCAATGCCACACACATCTTTTCCCGACATCACCACCGAAAATACCGTCTGCTGAATTGGCGTGGGTGTGGTGTAGCCCAGATCCGTCAAGGCATTTAAAAGCGGTTTATTCAGATTTAATTCTTCAAAAGTCATATCCTTTTCTATATCCAAAACCATTTAGGCTCTTTTACTCTTTACGTAGGAACGCTTACCCATAGCCTCCATGAAAACACAAAATTACGAAAACCACGTTCGGTATTACCCTCCGCACCACTTTGTATTTTACCCGGTCGTTCTTATTCTGCTGGGAATCAGCCTATACTACACGTTCAAAGCCGATGAGCCGACCTTGATCTGGTTGTTCATTTCCCTGCTGATTGTCCTGATCACCTGGGTAGCTTTCATGCTGCGGCAGCATTATGCGCTTAACAATCAGAACCGAATCGTTCGGCTGGAGATGCGGTTTCGGTATTATCTACTGACCAACCGGCGATTGGAAACCATCGAAAACCAACTTTCGTTCGGCCAGCTTCTTGCCCTGCGGTTTGCATCGGACGACGAACTACCGGATTTGACCCAACGCGCTATTGCTGAAAACCTTAGCCCGGACGAAATCAAAAAGTCGGTTGTCAACTGGATGCCCGATCACCTGCGGGTGTAAGCAGAGCGGTATACGGTTTTGGCTTTTAGGGAAATGCTGGGTGTGTTTTAGGAAAATCAAAGAATTCCCGTAGGGATGATTCATTTTGTAGCAACCGCGGCCCCAGAATTCCAAAAAATCCCGTAGGGATGATCCATTTTGTAGCAACCGTCCCGACAGAGTTTCGGCCTTTATTTAAACACTTCTACCCGATTGAACGGGTATTACTGCGCCGTTTCTTTCTTCAATGCATACACCAGGGCATGATAATCAGTTACTTTTTTGGTGATCAGTCCCTGCTTATTGATCACGAAATGAGTGGGATACGCGTTGATTTGCAATTGGTCGGTCAGATAACTTTCCTGATCCGGAATCACAACATAATCGAATTGTTTTTTCTTTAAAAACGCGGCCACCTTCTGCCGGGAATCCAGACAAAGACTGAGAAACACCACGTCCGGGCGGTTTTTGTAGTGGCTTTTCAGTTCATTCAGCGCCGGCATTTCCTGAACACACGGCAAACAGGCAATAAACCAGCATTTCAATACCACAATTTTCCCTTTTGTCGTCTCATTGGTGTAGGTATTTCCTTCCATGTCCGTAAAACGATAGGCAGGCAGTGCCGTCCCTTCCTTCTGAAAATGCTCCAGTTCTTCCAATCCCCAGTACTTCACTGTCGTTTTAATATCCTGACTAGCAGCGTCCTCTATTTTAGCCAGTTGATACACGGCGACCGAATCGTCCGATTTCAGCCGCAAGGGAAAATACCGTCCGGTGGAAATGGATTTCAAAAAACTTTCCTGCGTCATGGAGTTGGCAAGTGTATCCAGCGCCTGGTAGTCGTCAGACAACTTTACATTTTTTTCGCGGTAAGCCAGAAAACTCGTGATGTCTTTCAGAAGGATAGCAGGCTCCGCAACGGGGTCGCCGTATCGTTTATTCTGACTACAGGAAATTGTGAACAGATTCACCAAAACAATTCCAAAAACAAGGCTCCACTTCATCGTAGTAACGTACTGATTATCGATCATTTTTCACTCTTTTTTGCCAGAAAAATCCTACTTTTGCAGAAATAGGTAGTTGTAAGCTATCCGGACCATTCTGTTTCGAACGCAAACTACACCCATTTCAAGTAGTTAAGGCCATCTCTTCACGATTTGCGAGCAGTATCACATCGCCGACCCAAACCAACCGGAGTCGATCTCACCATCTGTGCGTATCTAATAGTAAAAAAAGCATCAAACGGCCTTTGTTGTCTATACGAAATAAGCGAATGAACCGAACCTTTACCACCCTTTTCCTGCTACCGGGCATGTCTTCCCTAAACTTCAAAAAATACATTTTTTACGCAAGTCAACTGGTGATTTTCTGTGTCTTTACCTTCTCGTCTGGCTACGCCCAGGATGGCAAACTGAAAGTGAAGGGAAAAGCACTGGACGCCCAAACCAACGCGCCACTTATTTTTGCCAGCGTCCGGTTGTTCAAACAGGCCGACAGTTCATTCGTTGCGGGGGCCATTACCACCGAAACCGGCGAATTTTCGGTCGATGCTGTCGCCGGAAATTACTACGCCGTTCTGGAATTTATCGGGTATAAATCCCTGAAAAAATCCGCCATCCGCCTGACCCGCGACAATTCTCCGCTCGACATCGGCACGCTTAAACTCGCGGCTTCGGCCAGCACATTGGATGAAGTGGTGGTGCAGGGCGAAAAAAGTTCGATGGAATTTTCGCTGGATAAAAAGATTTTCAACGTGGGGAAAGACCTCGCCAACGCGGGCGGAACAGCCGCCGATATTCTGAGTAATGTGCCGTCGGTGGCCGTAGATGTCGAGGGCAACGTCAGCCTGCGGGGCAGCAACAGCGTCCGGATTCTGATCGACGGAAAACCGTCGGGCCTGGTCAGCATCAAGGGTGGCAGCGGTTTGCAACAGTTGCAGGGCAGCAGCATCGAACGCATCGAAGTGATCACCAACCCGTCGGCGCGCTACGAAGCGGAAGGCATGGGCGGTATTATCAACATCATTCTGAAGAAAGAACGGAAAGAGGGTTTCAATGGCTCCTTTGACGTCATTGTCGGACACCCGACCAATTATGGGCTGGCCGCCAACGTCAATTACCGGCGCAAAAACCTGAATTTTTTCGTCAATTATACCGCGGCCTACCGGAACACGCCCGGCCGCAGCACCCTGTATCAGGAGCTGTATCGCAACGATTCGACGTTTCTGACCGAGCAAAACTCGACCAGCAAACTCAAGGGGCAAAACAACAACGCCCGGGCCGGGATCGACTATTTTTTCAACGACAAAAACGTCCTGACTGGCGCGTATACCTGGCGGATCAGCAAAGGCAAACGGTTTACGGACATCCGGTACCGCGATTACATTTCCAGCCTGAGCAACCCGCAGAGCATCACCTACCGCACGCAGGACGAAACCGAAACAGAACCCAATTCCGAATACGCCCTGACCTACAAACGGTCGTTCAAACGCCAGGGCCACGAACTGACCGCCGACCTGCGGTATCTGGACAACTGGGAAAGTTCGGATCAGTATTTCGGTCAGCGGACGGTTCTGCCCGATGGCGGCCCTTCCGGCATCCCGAGTTCGCTGCAACGGTCGATCAACGACGAAACCGAGAAGCAGTTTCTGGTGCAGATCGACTACATCCAGCCGTTTGCAAAAGACGGCAAGTTTGAGGCCGGTTTGCGGAGCAGTACGCGCGACATGACCAACAACTACTGGGTGCGGGAACAGACTTCCGATGGCGGCTGGATTCCGGTTCCGGGCCTGACCAACGACTTTCTGTACGAAGAAAACATCAATGCGGTTTACGGGATGATTGGCAACAAAACCCGCAAATTCTCATACCAGGCGGGGTTGCGGGCCGAGTGGACAGACGTCACCACGACGCTGAAACAAACCAACGAGGTCAATCCCCGCAGCTACGCCAACCTGTTTCCGAGCGTTCACGTCACCTACGACATGCCGCAGCAGAATGCGCTGCAACTGAGCTACAGCCGCCGGGTTCGCCGACCAAACTACAACGACCTCAGCCCGTTTTCGACCTTTAGTGACAACCGGAACTTCTGGAGCGGCAACCCCGATCTGAACCCGGAATTTACGGATGCCTTCGAAATTGGCCACATCAAATACTTCGCGAAAGGTTCGATCGGGTCGTCGCTGTACTACCGGCATACCACTGGCAAAATCGTGCGCATCCGCCGGGTCGATGAAAACGGTTTTTCGAATACGCGCCCCGAAAACCTGGCAACTGAAGACTCCTACGGGGCCGAGTTTACCAGCTCGTTCACGCCGGTTAAATGGTGGAAAATGGATGGTAGCTTTAACTTCTTCCGCGCCGTTACCAACGGCGACAACCTCGACGCTAACTTTCAGAGCGATACCTATAGCTGGTTTGTGCGGGCCACCAACCGGCTGACGGTTTGGGAAAAAACCGACGTTCAACTGCGCGCCAACTATGAGGCTCCCCAGCTTACGCCCCAGGGCAAACGGAAAGCCATTGCCACGCTGGATTTTGCGGTCAGCAAAGACATCATGAAAAACAACGCCACGCTGACCCTGAACGTAATCGACGTGTTCAATTCCCGCCGGTTCCGCTCCATCACCGAGGGTGCCAATTTCTACACTGAAACCAACTCGCAGGGGCGGCTTCGTCAAATCAACCTGACGTTCAATTACCGCTTGCGGCAGGCCAAAAAGAAAACGAAAGACGTCGGCGAAGGCGATTATTAAGATTTTTCGGACATGAACACCCTCCAAATCCGCCGGATGACGCTGCCGGAAGTACAGGACATTGCCGTGGAATGGGCGGCTGCCGAAGGTTGGAATCCTGGTTTGGGCGACGCAGCCTGTTTCTATGCAGCGGACCCCGACGGTTTTCTGGCGGGCTGGCTCGACGGCCAGCCCGTTGCCTGCATCTCGGCGGTGCGCTATGCTCCGGATTTTGGGTTCATCGGTTTCTACATTGTTCGGCCCGGCTACCGGGGGCAGGGTCACGGTTTGGCCCTCTGGAAAGCGGCTATGCAGCACCTGGAAGGGCGCACCATCGGTCTGGATGGCGTGGTCGAACAGCAGGAAAACTACCGGCGATCCGGTTTTGCGTTGGCCTACAACAACATCCGTTTCGAAAGCACCACGCCACTGCCCATTACCGCAGAATCCGGTGCCACGGTCGTTCCGGGCGACCAGCTTCCTTTCGAATCCCTCCTGGCCTACGACCGGCGTTATTTCCCGGCTGACCGGGCGGATTTTCTGGCGGCATGGCTTCAACAACGTGACTCCAAGGCGTTGGCGGTTGTTGTCGGCGAGGAAATTCAAGGGTATGGCGTGATTCGGCCCAGCCGCGAGGGGTATAAAATTGGCCCCCTGTTTGCCGAAACGCCCGTTTTTGCCGATCAGCTTCTGACCCGACTCGTTCAATCCATTGCCCCCCAAACCCGGTTTTATTTGGATGTTCCGGCAGCTAACCCGGCAGCCGTGGCCCTCGCCCGGCAGTACGGCATGCAGCCGGTTTTTGAAACCGCCCGGATGTATACCGGAAACGCCCCCCGCATTGCCGTGAACGGCATCTTTGGCGTAACCACCTTCGAACTGGGCTGAGCCCGCTTCCATTCGCTGGCTCACGGGCTACGAATCCTGAAAGAGCACCCGTTATGTACCCAATCCCGCCAGTTACCAATTTGGCGTATTGGAAGTCCTTCAGCCTTGCGATCTTTGAATACCGATCCCAACGACCTGGTCAGCGGGAGCAAACGCTAACGAACACGACGCATGGCCCTTACACACCCCTTTAACACGACTCCACAACCGTACTCTCAGGAATCCACCAACGTCATTTACGAACTGCTGTTCTGTGACTCCCTGGCGTATTACAAAAACCGCATTCAGTCGCCGTACGAATATCCGTGGACGGTTTTGCTGGCCGATACCGCAGACGCTTCCGATTTGCAGAACGTAGCGGCTGATCCGGACGTCGAAACCCGGATCAAAGCCCTTGCCTGTCAGCGGTTACGGGAAAATGGACTCCCCATCGAAAAAAGAGAATTGCTGGCAGTTGTCGTCGAAGTCGGTTTGGATAATGGACTCGATGTGCTGGCTTCGTATCAGGACGGAACCGCCCGCTACATCAATCATACCGAACGGATGGTGATTTGGGAAGCCACCGATTCCCGATCCAACATTCTGACATCCAACCTGTTCAACGCCAGCATCAACATCGTGACCAAAATTGGTCCCTGGGACGGCCCCCGGCGACCTCATCCCGTCGAGGGAAATGTCCGGATTTCGTTTCTGGTGTCTGACGGACTTTATTTTGGCGAAGGTCCCATCAACGTTCTATTCAGTGACGCCCTGGCGAGTCCGGCCCTGACGGCCGCCACCGAACTCATGCAATATGTAACGGAAAAAGACCTCGCCAATCAGTGACGTTCTTTTTTACCAGCTTGTCCAACCACCATCGACCAGTAAATTCTGCCCCGTAACAAACGCTGACGCATCAGAGGCCATGAAAATAATCGGACCTTTGATGTCGTCATCGTTGGCAAAACGGCCCAGGGGCGTCAGGCGTTTGTAGTTTTCGACAAATTCTTCCTTCCCGCTCATCTGCTCCACACCGGGGCCATAGCCGCCGGGGCTGATGCAATTCGCCCGGATGTTGTCTTTCCCGTAGTAATTCGCCAGCCATTTGGTGAAACCCACCATACCCCATTTGTCGTACGTATAATTGACCGGACTGGTCATGCCGGTATTTCCATACACCGGAAAATGCGGACCAACCGCGCCCTGAATCGAGCTGATGTTGATGATGTTACCGGATTTTTGCGGAAGCATCACGGCAATCACGGCCTGGGTGATCAGCACCAGACCGGTCGAATTAATCCGCTGGGCTTTTTCCCAGCTTTCCCGGTCGATATCGGCCAGATTCTTAAATCCTTCGCGGGAAACCGCATTGTTGACCAGCACATCAATCCGGCCAAAGCGGTTTTTCACTTCGTCTACAAACGCGCGAATCGAGTTTTCATTTTCCAGATCCAGCGCCATGCCCTCGGCCCGCCAGCCTTTTTCTCGAATGGTCGCGGCAAATTTCCGGCATTTTTCACCATCCCGCGACGCAATGATGACCTCCGCACCGGCTTCGGCCAGAGCCCACGAAATGGGCGTCCCAAAAAAGCCCGCGCCACCGGTTACGATGGCAGTTTTGCCGTCAAGACTGAATAGGTTTTTCATTTATTTTTCCTTCGATATTCGTTATTCAATATTTAATCTATAACTGATAGACAAACAACACTTTAATATCGAATAATGAATTACGAATATTGAATAACGAAGTTTAAAAACGCCACACCGCCGGTGTCACGATCTCTTCCTCCACCGCCTGAAACACGTCCTGGATTTCGGCCAGCACGTCGGGTGGAATCGCCGGGCCATTCAGCAAAGCAATATTCTGCTGGATTTGGGCCTGATTGACTGCTCCGAAAACGATGCTATCGACCGCGGGCAAATCCCGGACGAACGAAAAAGCGAGTTGAGCCACGGACATTTGCGCCCGCTGCGCCAGTTTTTGCAGTGCAACCAGGTGCAGTTCTGCTTTTTTCAGACTGCCCTTCAACTGCGCCGGATTCATAAAAAACAGCCCCTGCAAAAACACGCTGCGCGCAAAAACCAGCTTCGACTGGCTCCGCAACTGATTCAGCAGCCCGGTTTTCAAGAGCCGTTGATCGAAAACGTTCACCGGAATCTGCGTCGCTTCCAGCACCTCTTCTTTCAGGATATACGCCACATCTTCAGGCTCATACGCCGAAACACCCCCGATGTCGATCAGCCCTTCCTCTTTCAGTCGGCGCACCATCATCGGCAGAATTTTGATCACTTCCGCCATTGGTTCCGCGCCTTTGTGATGCAGGCAAACCGGCAGTCGATCAACTTTCAAAGCCGCCAGCGACTCCTTTACGCTCCGATGTACCTCTTCCCATGCCCGCTCCGGATGGCCGAGGTTGGCCGGGTTGATTTTGAATTTTGACACCAGATTCAGGTCGTACGCCTGACCGGTTTCTTCCAGAAAATCACCCAACACCTGCTCCGAATGTCCGTACTGACGGGCGGTATCCAGCGTATTGATCCCGGCTTGTGCGGCAAGCTGAAGCATTTGGAAACTCTCCGCCCGATCCGGCATCCCTTCCGAATTCGAGATACCGTAATTTAACCCCAACTGAACGGTTCCCAGCGTCAACTGCGAAAACCGGTAATTATGAAAAATGCGATACGTCATGAATGACTTATTTTTTATACACCAGGCAACTAGTTCACACTCACCACCGACGGCGTCCGAATACCCGGTTTTATTTCTCCGCTGACGTACACCCAACGGTTGTTCCAGAACACCACGGGCAAGGTTACCCGGGCTTCGAACCGGGTTTGCTGACCGATGTATTCCCAGCTATCGGCTTCGGGAAAATAAAAAAGCAGACTTTGAATAATTCCGGGATGGGTGGCCGGTGTTTTATAAGCTGCCGTTACCGCATCGACCCCGCCCCAGAACAAAAACCGGTCGTTGTTCAGAACGGGCAAAACCGTTCCGCCAGCCGACATGCCCCGGGGCATTGGCGCCAGATTTTCCCAGACACCAACCCATTTGTTGTTCTTTTGCTCCAGCCGTAAACGAAACGCATCCAGCAGAATAGACCGGTATTTCTCACCTTTGGCATTAAGTCCGACGGTTTCCCCGCCAAAAAGATAAAGGTGATTACGATAAACCGTACAAACTGGAAACTGCCGCTCCGGCCCCGGCCACGAATCGATTTCGAACCAGCCCTGCGAGCGGTTTTTCAAATCCAGCGCGTAGCACTTTTTCAAGGGTGTTCCGGTTGGCGTGCTGATTCCTCCGGCAATCACAATCACATCACCCAGCAGCGTACCGGCCATGTTCGCCAGCAGAACCGGCAGTTCCGGGTAACTCGATTGAATCAGTTTCTTTCCATTCCATTCATACCCGATTACCCGGTTTAGATGACCGCTTTCCGTGCTTCCACCAATCAGAATGAGGGTATTCTGGTACGAAACCGTTACGCCATAGCCCGACGGTTCGGGCAGTTTTTCATCCGCTTTCAGCCAGTTTTTCCCATCGGCCAGAACGTAGATATCGTCGTACCATTTCTTTTTTCCGCCTTCCCAGGGGTATTTGTCGGGGAAATTGGCCCCGCCCAAACAAACCAGCGCGCCGCGGCTAACACCCGCGAACATCCCCGCCCAGCCTTTTCTACCCGGCAGCGGGGGCAATTCCGACCACTCGACCGCAGGCTGCGCTACGGTTTTTAATGCAATTGTCATGAGTAAAACCAAGCGATAAAAAAGTAACTTCATCTTCGTTGGGTTAAGGATAAACCGTGATCAAAACCACTCCGCCCGGCCCCGGTTCGCCGAATCCGCCGGTTACGAGCAGCGTCTTACGTTCCGGCTGATCTTCCAGAAAGCACAGGTTGCTGGTTAGTGGCAAGGTGGTATCCAGTGAAAACTGCCATTCGCCCCGGGACGACAACACCTGAATCGCCTGCATCCCGTAATGCGCCACCCAAACCCGACCCTGCTGATCAAGCGCCAGGCCATCGGGTAAATTGTCAATGGGATTCCCGGAGGGATGGGCTGGAAGATCCGC
Organism: Larkinella fluvii; assembly: GCF_051857545.1. NCBI lineage: Bacteria > Pseudomonadati > Bacteroidota > Cytophagia > Cytophagales > Spirosomataceae > Larkinella > Larkinella fluvii. The sequence continues at coordinate 576,221 of NZ_JBPZHB010000005.1, forward strand.
AAAAACCGTCGCCGGGTTTTTCGGCATTCCCGGTTCGGTCAGTTCGATCACCAACACCCGGTTTTGGTAACTTTCGGCAACGTACAACTTCGTTTCATCGGCCGACAGCACCAGCCCGTTGGCGTAATCAATGCCGTCGGCAACCAGGCGCTCGGTTCCGTCCGCTCCGACAAAAAACATTTTTCCATGGGTTCGGATCGAGTCGGTAAAATAGAAATTCTGCCGGGAGTCGATCACCAGATCATTGGGCGACTGCACATCCACACTGGCACAAACCTTCTGAATAACAGACCCTTGATACGCTCCATCCGAACCGAACCGGCTGATGGCAGCCTGCTCAGGATCACACACCCAGTGTTCTCCAGTGGGCAAAACAACCTGCCCGTTGGGGCAAGCGGTTTTTCCCCAGACGGTGTAATCCCCCGCTTTATCCAGCCGAATGATTTCACCGCCGGTGAGCGTCGTAACATACCAGTTTCCATCCCGATCCACCGCCGGGCCTTCGGTGTAAAAAGGCAGATCAAAAAGCTTTTCGACGGTGTAGTTCATGTCTTTTTATATTTCATTATTCATTATTTAATATTCGATATTTAACTACTTGATAAAAAACGACTTAAGAATAAATATCGAACACTGAATATTGAATAACGAATAATGAAGTTTAGGGGAGCTGGTAGGTTTGTTCAAACGGAAACAATGGCCTCCTCCGGTTTTGGTACGCAAACAGCGTCATATCGGCCTGGGTCACGCCCGGCGTGTCGACCTGCACAATGGCCGGGCAAACCGGGGCATAGGCGGCAATCGGAGCGTTGACGCCTTTGGCGATGATGATGGCAAACGCGTCCGGTTTCAGGCCAAAAGCCGTCATTTGACGAAGGCTGTAGGGCGGTGTTCGGCGGGTGGTCAGCATGACGGTATTGCCTTTTTGGGTTTCCACCAGCACGGTTTCGCCCATGTCGTAATTCACAAAACCGCCGTGTTTGGGCGTCGACTCCGTAAATTTTCCGTCCGAAAACCGCGTGAGCTGCACCTCCGTTTTGTAGGGTTTTCCGGCTTCTCCCATCGCCAATGGAAACGCATCACCAATGGCATGTTGACTCGCTTGCTCCACCGCCGACGGATCGTACAGGCAGATAAAAACCGGTCCGATGTCCTTCATTTCCAGCGCTTCCAGCAAATGCGTGCTGTTGCCGGGTGCGCCCCCACCGACGTTGTCGCCCATGTCCAGCATCAAAACCGGTTTGGGTAAAGCCGCCAGCGTCGGCAAGACGGCCTGAATACCGGTTTTTAGTCCGTTAAATTCTTCTTTTCGGTCAAGGATATAGTCAGAAAGTTGCTGCCCGGTTTTCTGGATCAGCTTCTGCGCGTCGGCTTCCTGTTTTTGGTCGGCAACCAGAATGAAAGCCGAACCCATTTCGGCCACATCGGCATACGGGAAACCCAGCAGCAAACTCGCCGACAGCAGGTGGTTTTGTTCCCCCGTTTCCGTCAAATGCGCCAGCAAACTCCGGCAGGGGTCCTGCGAGGTGTATTGTTGCTCGATGCTGATCGCCATCGGCAATTGCACCAGGTGTTGCAAGGGCTGAACCGTGCCCCGCAACATGTCCACCAGAATCTGGGCGGCTTTCCGGCCCGTCGCCCGCTGGTCGATGTGCGGATTGGTGGCATATGCGACCAGCGCATCCGTGGCCGAAACCATCGCCGGGCTGACGTTGGCGTGTGGGTCCAGCGTGCCGGTTATCGGTATTTCAGGACCCAGTTTTTCCCGCAGCAAACCCAGCCAATGCCCATCCAGATCGGGATACGATTCGGCCACCCCGGCTCCATGCGGCACTACGACGCAACCATCGACCGGCAAAACGGCCTCAAGTGCCGACCACATTTCGGCCAGGATAGCCTCGTAAGCTTCTCGTTGGATCAAACCGCCCGGCGTGGCGGAGGCATACAAAACCGGAACGAGTTCCAGATCGGGAGAAGCATCGATCACGTCGATGACGCCACTGATTTCGTGGTGTGCGCCCTCGTATTCGGTTCGAATGGCCTCCCCCGCCAGCCAATAGCCGTTTTTGAAATCGTCCAGCGTGGTGGGGGTTTCAATAAAAGTGTTGGTTTCGTGGTAAATGCCCAGCAGCGCAATTCGTTTTCGCATTGTTGCGGTTTTATTTTCCTACGTAAATCACGACATCGACTTCAAACTTCAGCAAATCGCCCAGGCAACCGATCAGCGTGGTCCGGGCCGGATACGGAGCGTTAAAATACTCCCGGTAAATGGCGTTGAACTCGGCCAGGTATTCCTGTTTGCCGACGTAATTCCGAACCTGAACGGCATCGTCCAGACTCGCTCCGGCGGCTTCCACAATCCGTTTCAGGTTTTCGAACGACCGGCGGCATTCGCCTTCGAAAGTGTCATTGACGATGGCTCCGGTGTCGTCCACTGAGGCTTGTCCCGACACAAACAGGTAATCGCCGGACACAATACCGGGCGAAAAAGGGAGGTGACTTTTCGGGATGTTTTCCCCGCTTACAACAACTTTCTTGCTCATAATACACCAAATTTTTGATAGGCTTCCCAGGCTTTCATGCCGTTTTTAATGGCGTCACGCGTGATATTTTCAGCATCCACTTTCTGAATCGCGGCCGCAATCACCTGCTCTTCCACTTCCTGCGGAACGACGACAATACCGTCTTCGTCGGCCATCACCAGATCGCCGGGCCGGAATTTTACGCCGTCGATTTCCACCGTCACGTCCAGATCGACCACCCGCTGGCGGTTCTGGCTGTCGTACGGATTTCTGGAGGTTGCAAAAACCGGAAATTCCATCGCCCGCATTTTGTCGATATCCCGAACCCCGCCATGAACGATGACGCCCAGACAACCGCTGTTGCGGGCCGCCGTCGACAAGAGTTCACCCCAGATGCCGGAACGCGTGGAACCGCCTGCCGCACAGATCAGTACATCGCCCGGCTGGCAGGAATCGACGGCCTGTAGTTCCAGTTCGTAGGGATTCGGGTCGGCGTCATACATGTCCGCCCACAAGCTGGTTTTGCAACGACCCAGCAACTTATTGATGCCGGTATAGGCGTGAAACGGAATGCGCGTGGCCTGGTGTGTATAGCCCAACTGGTCGAGTACATCCGACAGCACGGCCACGTATAGTTTGTCTTTTAATTCTTCCAGATTCATTTTAAAACAGGTTTATTTATTAGCCCCTAAATCCCCTGAAGGGGACTTGGACGCGGAATCTTCCAGATGCATAAAGTCCCCTTTAGGCCGGGCCGACGCTTCGGGATTTAGGGGTAATATCTTCCGGTTTTGGTTTGATGGTATATAGCAAGGCGGCAGAAATCAGCATGGTAAGGGCGGCAAACTGGAACATCCGGCTGAGATCCACGTCGGCATCCCGCAACATACCGCCCGCATACAGCCCCACGCCACCCACGATGCATGCCACCAGATTCAATACGCCGTAACCCGTGGCGCGGTATCGCTGATCGGCAATCAGACATAGAATCGGCATCATGTTCGCATCCAGGAAGGTGCGCGTGAAGGCATAAATCATGAAACAGACAATGGCAATGGGAAGGACGCTGGTGCTGCTGGCGATAAAAATACCGGGGGCGGCAATCACTAGCCCGATAAAAGGCACCAGAATCCGGCCGCGTGGGTTGGTACGACTCCAGCGGTCGGCCAGAAAACCGCCCGTCAGAACGCCCACCAGCGAGGCCGTGTGAAAATAGCCCGTGGCATACAGACCGGCGACGGTTTGGGACAGGTTGAAATGCTCTTTGTAATACGTTGGTAACCAACCGACAACCAGCCAGCTCACAATTCCACCCAGCCCCCAGAAGGTTAGTGCTACCACATAATTCCGTCGACTGAACAGATCCCGAAGGGCTGCCGTGAAACGAATGGCCGGTTCCGGTTCGGTCGAAAGCGTATCTTTTTCGGGTACAACCGGATCGCGCAACACCAACGCCAGCAACACCGCATACCCAACACCAATGAGTCCAAAAACGCCAAATGCGTAGCTCCAGGTCCGGCTTTCGGCCAACCAGCCGCCCACAAAGCCCAGGCTCTGCCCAATCATGATCCCGCCCATGTGAATGCCCGTCGCCAGCGAGCGCGTGGCACCCCGGTGGTAGTCGACAATCAGCGCCAGAGCCGCCGGAATGTAACAGGCTTCGCTGACGCCCATGAGCGCGCGGGTCAGCAGGAGTTCTTCAAAGGTGGTGGCCCGGGCAGTGAACCAAGTGACGATTGACCAGACAAACAGGCTCCCGACAATGACCCGGCTGCGGTTGAACCGGTCGGCCAGAAACCCGGCCAGCGGACTCAGCAAACCGTATACCCACAGGAAAACCGAGGTCAGCAAGCCGAACTGCCCGTCGGTCATCGGAATTTCGGCCAGAATGGAACTCCGCATCGTGGTAATCATCATCCGGTCGAGGTAGTTCAGACAGCCGACCACACAGAGTAAACCCACGATGAGCCACGGATAAAAAGACGGTCGCGATAGAGTCATGGCTTGATAACGTGGGGATTAGTTGAGAAAAACAATTACAAAAACGGCTGAATCAGCCCGATGGCCCGGCCAACGTCCACCGTCTCCACGGGCGGCAAGCCAAAGTTTCTTTCGACCGACGCCATGTCCTTAAAACCGCTGCCAGTGACCAGGCAAACCACAGTTTCGTCGCGGCTCACTTCGTTTCGGGCCACGGCGTCCTCCAGCCCGGCCAGCGCGACCGCTCCGGCGGGTTCGCTAAAAATCCCCTCCTTCTGAGCCAGTGCTTTCTGCCAGGCAAAAACCCGTTCGTCCGTCACGACGTAGCCCGTGCCGCCGGTTTTCCGACAATTCGCGATTACCTCATCGCCATCCAGCACCCCCGGCACCTGCAAACCGCTGACCGTCGTGGTGGAGGCTGCCACCGCGCTGGCTTTCCGATCCTGGTTCCGCAACGCACTCGCGATCGTATCGTTTCCTTCGGGTTGAACACAGTTGACTTTCACTAAAGCAGAAGCCGGTTTTTCCGTCAGAACACCCCGGGTAATGGCCAGCGTCAGCCCGCCCCCACCGGCTGGCGAAAAAATATGATCGACCCGACCTTCCAGCGTTTCCAGAATTTCGGAAGCCATCGTCTGCACGCCCTGCATGGCGGACGGGCAATACCGGTAGGCACTGATCGGCAGCGGTATTGCATGGGTCCGGCAGAGGGTTTCGAGTTCGTCAAATACCGCCGAAGTGATTGCCGGATCTTTACCAAAACCGTGTACCATAAAAATATGGGCTCCGTATAACTGCATCTGCCGGATTTTGGGCAAGGGCGCCCCGTCTACCACCACCAGAATGCATTGAATGCCCGCAGCCGCGCAGTACGCCGACAAAGCCGCGCCGGTATTGCCGCTGGAGGTGGCAATACAGACTTTCTGGCCTTTGGCATTCAGCTCACTCACCAGAACAGCCGCGAAACGGTCTTTGTAGGAACCGGTCGGATTTAGGCTTTCCAGTTTGAAATACAGGTTGTTGAGACCCAACGATGGCCCAATTGACCGGGAACGGACGAGTGGCGTCTGCCCTTCGCCCAGAAGTACGCGGTGTTGAGGTGCCACCGTCGGTACTTGATTTTGGTATTTCCAGATCGTGTTCAAAACTCGGTGGGGAATTGGGTTTTCTTGGCTGAATAATTACTGAAATTGGGCTTAAAACCGCCGTCGATGGTCAGGGTAGTGCCGCTGATGTAGGAAGCCTGCGGGGAACACAGCCAGAAAACCGCTTCGGCCACTTCGCGGGAATGACCACCCCGCGCGAGCGGAATGAAATCGGTGAGTTCGGCGGTCAAGCGGGCGCTGATGTTTTCTCCTTCCGGATCAACGTAGTCGTTGCTGAGTTCCGTATCGATGTAACCCGGCGCAACGCCCACCACCCGAATACCGTTCCGACCATAGGTAATGGCAAATTCCGCCGTCAGGCTTTCCAGTGCTCCTTTGGCCGCAATGTAGGCCGGGCCGCAGCCCCCTGGCCGGGACGCCATGACGCTGGAAACGTTGACCACTACGCCCCCATCGGCCTGTTTTTCCATCTGACTCGCGACCCCTTTCGTCAGAAAAACCGGGGCCGTCAGACAAACCCGGAGCGTTTTTTCCCAGGTTTCAAGGTTCATGGTCCGCAGCGTTTCCAGCGTTCGCCAGGCGGCATTATTCACCAACGCGTCAATCTGCCCACCCCATTCCACAGTCTGATTGACCAGCTCTTGCAGATAGGACGACTGTTCCAGATCGCCCGGAATTGCCAAGCAATCAGCACCGTATGCACTTTTTAATTCAAGCCCTAACGCATTTAGCGGTTTTTCGGCAATATCCGAAAGTACCAGCCGAAAGCCTTCTTCGGCGAATTTCGTGGCCGTGGCCCGACCGATTCCCCCGGCGGCTCCGGTGATGAGCACGACTTTTTTATCTCTCATGAATCACAATTTTACCGGGCTTTTCGATGGGCAGAACCCCGCCCAACGCATCACCCTTTTTCACGTTTACCGTCGTTCGCAGGAGAAAAGCCAGCCCGGCGATTTCCGAGATTACGTCCGTAGCGTTGCCCGAAACCGGGTCAACAATTCGGCCCCAACGCTGCCCAGCCCGGATGAAATCACCCGGTTTTACGGCAGTGATAAAAATACCGTCAGCCGGCGAAGGCATCTTGGCCTGTAGATAGCCACTGTCAGGCCGATCATCTTCCACCCAGTACAGTTCAGTAATCGGCATGGTTTGAGCAGGTTCATCGATCATTTTCAAGTGCTTCAGCAGATTGAGAAAACCGTCCTGATAGGCCGTCACGACCGGCTCCCGGAAGCCGGTTCCTCCGCCGTATTCCAGGTAAATGGCCGGAATGTTGGCATCACGCGCCACGGAAAGGGTGCGTCCGTTCGGGCAGTGATCGGTTCCCCACACGATGGGGAGGTTATACGCCAGCGCCATTTCTCGCTGTTTTTCCAATACCTCCGGCGACAGATGAAGCATGTAACCGGCCAATGGATAAATGTCGTACGCCAATCCACCGGTGTGCATGTCGACATAATAATCCGCTTCCCGGATGAGCGCACTAATGCGGTCGGCGGTTTGCTCCGACACCGAACCGGTGGCATTTCCCGGACAAATCCGGGCCAGATCCAGCCCGTCTTCCCCGCAGCGGCTGGCGAGCGCGTAGGCCGACGCGTTTACCACCGGCACAATCGTCACGCTGCCGGACACCAATCTCCCTTCCAACGCCCCAATCAGTTCACGAGCCGCCAGCATTGGTTCGTATTCATCCCCGTGAACACCCGCCGACAGCAGGACGTGAGGGCCGGGTAAGACTCCATTTATTCGTTGATAGTCAATCATTTCAGTGTTCCCCTTCATAATACGGCCCTCCACAAGTCGGTTCTTTGGGGTCAAAAATGGCTACTGCTTTGAACAACTGGCGGGCGATTTCCTGATGGCCCCGCGCGCCCGGATGCAGCGGATCGTTGAGCCATTCGCGGTTTACATCAACGCCGGTCGTGGTTTGCCAATGGTGGTAGTTATCGACCAGAATCACCTGTTTCGTTTCTGCTACGGTTCGAATTACCGAAATGTAATCCGGCAGCGTTTTACGTTCCGGGGCTTTTTGGATAATGATCGGATTCGGCGTATGCAGAATCGGGATCGCGCTCAACGCACGGATTTTCTCCACAAGGCTAATCAGATTTTGCTCAAAAACGGCGGGCGTGATTTCTTTCCGCGCACAGTCGTTCGTTCCGATCATCAGCGACACCACCGCCGGTTTGAACTGCGCGACCCGCCAGTCGAAATCGCTCAGGATGTTGCTGGTGGCATTGCCGCTGATGCCGGTATTGACCACCAGATCACGCACCCTTTTCAACTCCCAGCGAAGCCGTTCGGCGAAAATTTCGGGGTAGCTGCGAAAACCGTGCGTGTGCTTGGCTCCGTGCGTGATGCTGTCGCCGGTGAAAAGCCAGACACTCGGCTCTTTTTGTGCGAACAGCCCTTTGATCCGTTCCAAATCCGGAACCGTGGCCCGGTTTTTCTCCTCCGCTGACGCCATTCCGGGAAAAACCGGCACTAGAACGGTCGGCAGAACCACACCCAGTCCGGCCATTTTGATGAATTTCCGACGGGAAAAGTCCGACTCTATTTTCATGCGAAAACCGGTTTATTGGTACAAGGCCGCCAGATTCAGCCGGTTGATTCGGGTGGTCGACAAATGGGTTTTGGCTTTCTGGCTACCCGCGCAGTACCCCAATAAAGCCTCTTTTTTGGTAAAATGAATGGCGATGTAGCAATACCAGCCGTCGGGATCGGTTTCGATGTTGCGGACGTGTTGCCAGGTTTTGCCGTCATCTTTGGAAATGGACACCGACAGCGGGGTGCGCTTGTCTTTGATGGCCGGAATGCTGCCGTCGTTGTTGTTCCAGACCACCAGCAGATCGCCGGTCGAAGGAATGCGGGCGATGGACGCTGGCGACAGGGGCGATTTCAGATTGCTCGGCTCGATGTGGCTCCAGGTCTGGCCTTTGTCTTTGGAATACGCCAGTTGCTGCACCCCGCCACTGGCGCGAATGAACATCATAATCGTGCCGTTTTTCAATTCGATCAAACCGGGTTCCTGCGTGATGATATCGGTCGTGTTGGGGACGGCTTCACCGGATGATTTCCAGGTGACTCCGTTGTCATCCGAATAGTAACTGTACAAAGTGGCTTTGTTCTGCCATTTTCCGTTGAGAGACCGGTGGAGTGCCACCGCCATGAGCAAACGGCCATTTTTCAATTGGATCACGCGGTTGTTGTTCAACACAAAATAGCCTTGCTGGTCCGTAATGCAGGGCGTGGGTTTGCTCCAGGTTTTGGCTTCGTCGGTCGAAATCCGCATCTGGGGAATGCAGTCCTGCTCGGAGTTCTTTTTGAGGTAAAACAGCGCAATTTTGCCATTTTTCAGCCGCAGCAACGAAACCGACATCACGTTCATATCGCCTTCTTTTTCCACAATGAGCTGATCCTGTTGCGTCCAGGTTTTGCCGCCATCTTTCGAAAACCGCCCCGCCAGATAGGCCGGGGCGTGATCGCTGGTGCTGCCGCCGGTGTAATGGCTATAGACAAACAGAATGCGACCGTCTTTCAGCGTGACGAAATCGCCTTCGCTGTTGCGGGGGTTGTTGTCGCCGGGGTTCAATTCCAGAGCAACCGTGGCCACGGATTCGGTATCGGGCTGCGCCCGGGCGGCTCCAAAAGCCAGTAATATGAATGACAGGATTAACAGTGGTTTGGTCATGGGTTTAGTAATTAGTCGTGTCTCTTGTCTCACTTCTCTTGTCTTACCTCTTCGTATTATAAATCCAGTCCAGGTTCAGGCGTGTGACGTTGGTGACCGATAGTCCTGTGCCTTTGGGGCGGTTTCCGGCGCAGTAACTCAGCAAAACCTCCTTTTTCCCCACGAAATGGATGGCCGTGTAACAATACCAGCCATCGGGGTCAGCTTCCAGCGTTTTGACGTGCTGCCACGTTTGGCCCTCGTCTTTCGAAACGGCGATGTTCAGGGGCGTCCGTCGGCCTTTGATCGGGTTGCCTTCCTGGTTGCCGTTGTTGTTCCAGACCATCAGCAGATCGCCGGTGGCCGGGATTCGGGCGATGGTGGCCGGCGAAACCGGCGACGCAATGGTGGTCGGCTGCGACGGACTCCAGGTCTGCCCCTGATCGGTCGAATAGGCCGCATACTGAACCCCGGCATCCGTCCGGATGATCATCATCAGCCGGTCTTTCAAAGCAACCAGCCCCGGTTCCTGCAGGGTAATCACATCCGGATTGGCCACCTCCTGACTCACCTTCCAGGTTTTGCCGGTATCGTCGGAATAATACGAAAATAAGCGGCCTTTTCCATTAAATCGGCCTCCCGGTGGTGTTTCGTGCAAGGCAACCGGCATCAGGAGCCGACCGGTTTTCAACTGAATCACGCGGTTGTTGTTCAACACAAAATAGCCTTTCCGGTCGGTGATGCAGGGAATGGCGTCGCTCCAGGTTTTGGCTTCGTCGGTCGAAATCCGCATCATCGGAATGCAATCGTCCATGGAATTTTTCCGGGCGTAAAACAGGGCGATTCGGCCATCCTGCAACCGCAGTAGCGAAACCGACATCACATTCATGCCGCCTTCATTGCTGACGATGAGTTGGTCGTCTGGCGTCCAGGTTTTGCCCCCGTCGCTGGAATACCGCCCTACGAGCGTGGCCGCAGCAAAATCGCTGGAGGAGTTACCGGCAAAACGCGAGTAAATGAACAGAATCCGGCCGTCTTTCAGCGTCACAAAATCGCCCTCGCTGTTGCGCGGGTTGTCGGCTCCCGGATTGAGTTGCAGCACGAGGCTTTTCTCACCGACCTTGTTCTTTCCGTTGAGTTTGGTCACCCGCAGGATTTCGTCCACCATGTTCCCGGCAATCAGTTCGTGGCCCCGGTCGTTGGGGTGAACGCCGTCGAGCATCAGCGAATCGAAGCTGACACCCGTCCGGTTTTGGTAATCCACAAACGCTTTGTAGTTGTCGACCAGACCCGTCCGGTATTTCCGGGAATAGTTCCGTACCACCTCGACATACTGCAAAAGCCGCTCGTTCTGGTAGTCTGCGTATTTTTTACCCAGCAGATTCGGAACCGTCAGAATGACTAGACTTTCGTTTTTTTGCAGCGATTCGATCATGTAGGCCAGGTTCTTCCGGTAGTTCTCCAGCGGAATCCGCGACGGCCCCGTGGCTCCTCCGCTGTCGATGTGGGCGTCGTTGATGCCAAAGCCGATGATTACCAGATCGGGATGAACCGCCAGCACATCCGACTCAAACCGGTCGCGGGCGTGTCTGATTTTGAACAGGTTATGATCCGTCTGACGACCGGTATGGCTACCGGGAATTCCGGCATTGATGACCGTGGCACTCACGCCTTTCTGAGACAGCAGGTGGGGCAATCGCTGCGCAAAAACCTGATTGACGGTTTTGCGGGTGGCCGTGATGGAGTTGCCGAAAGCGACAATGGTCAAATTGCCATCACCACCTTCCACCGGTTTTTCGGCAAAAACCGGAAAACCAAGGAAAAAGCAGAAAACCGTTATTCGCAAAAATCGTATCGAAAGTCGCATAGATCACCTGTTTAAAGAGCTACGTGCCGCTTTCTACCTTAGAAAGTCTTTTTCGTTCAGCTTCACCCGCAACTCGCCCTGCATGACGGTGATCCAGAGCACGCCCGGTTTTTCTTCGAAAACGTACGGATACGAAATCCGGGGCTGCTTTCCGCGTTCAGCAAAAACGACCGGTTTGCTCCAGCTTTTACCTTCATCGTCCGAAAACGCAATCGACAGTTCATCGCGGTGGTTGCTGGCCGGAATTTCCGACCATTGGCTGTCGCCCCCGCTCAGCTTATACGACACCTGGCCATCCGGGAAACGGCGGTTCCAGACCAGCACCAGCTTGCCATCCTGCAACCGTTTGAGCAGACCAGGTGCTGAACTCGCGCTGATGTTTGTGGGGTTGAACCTGTTCCAGGTCACGCCGTCGTCTTTGGAATAGGCTTCCCAGAACGTTCCCCAGTTGGTGCGCAGCAGCAGCCACAGGCGTCCGTCTTTCAACTGTTCCAGCGTGGCTTCCGTGACGCCCCCGTGGTGGCCGGTTCCGCCCAAGTCGATGATGGTGCTGCGGGTCCAGGTTTTGCCGTCGTTCTTCGACGAATAGGTCAACACCGAATGTCGTCCGGGGTTGTGCCTCATCATCATGGAGGTAAAAACGATGCTGCCGTCTTTGGTTTCGATCATGTCGCGAATGGCACCGGTCCAGTCGTCGTGCAGTTTCTGGGCGTCCTGCCAGGTTTTTCCGCCGTCAAGGCTGCGGACGGCGTAGGTCGGCAGTTTGGCGTCGGGCGAGTCCGAGATTTCCTTCTGCCAGTTCCAGTTGGCCCGCTCTTTCAGGTTCATACAGGCCAGAATGATCACATTCCGTTTGGTACGGATCAACGCCCGTTCGTCGCTGATTTCAAATTTCGCCGGGTCTTTAAAGATCGTGTATTCCGTCCAGGTTTTCCCGTCGTCCTTGCTGATCAGGCTTTTGGTTTTGTCGACGGTTAGAATACTGCCGTCGGCCAGCCGCACAAACGGCCCCATTTTCAGGCCCGGAATTTCCTGAACATGCTCCGCAATCCAGGACCCCGACGCGGTGATTTTTCCGGCGTCTTTATTGATCTGAGCGAGCAGAGAACCGCTGGCCATCAGCGCCAGAAGGCTAGCTACTTTTAATCGATGCGCTATTTTCATACAAAGCAGGTGGTTTAAGGTTTAGGATAGTCAGTTTGTCTTTATTGTGCCCGTCATCGCGACCGAGTGAAGCGACACACCGACGGGTTTTCCCCGTTGGTCGCGCAGGCTGATCCGCAGGTAGTTTATTCCAAAATCCGGTTGGCGACAAAAATTCGTCCGGGCCACGATTCGGTTGTTCATCACTAAAAGAGCCTCTTGTTTCTGGCAATTCCACCGGATTTCCACCGTCATCCGGGACGGTTTCGGCCCGGTTTTGGCCAGTTCGGCGGATTTAATCTTGAATTCGGCTACGGCATGGTCAGCCGCCAGCGAGTCGTCCGGCACCGAAAAATGGTCGGTTAGCGCCAGTGAAACCGCCTGCGCATCGGGCGGTAGATCCAGGTCGGCTTTCAGCGTTCCCTGCCGGGTCGCCGGAAAATTCCAGACCAGGGCCGGGCGTTCGGTTGTCGAAATCAGGGCCGTTTTCCCCTCATCGCGGGCTTCGGTTTGCTCGAGCCAATCGGGGTCAAACAACACCACGGATTTGGCGTCACCCTGTCCGGCCACCAATGCCACCTTGCCCTCCGCCGTTTCCGCTGCCGATGCGTAGGCGGTGCCCCGGTCGTTTTTTTCAACCCGACCCGGTTTGGCCGCAGGCATCGTCAGCACTTCCCGAAAGCCCTGCCAGGTTTTGCCCTCATCGCGGCTGATGGCGGCATGCAGCATTTCCCGGCCTCCGGCGGCATAACTCCGGGGATTATCCCAACGCTGGTTGCTATTCAACAGCAGCACCAGACGGCGGTCCGACAGCCGGAGCAGTTCGGCCGGGGAGTCCGACGAAATAAACCGGGTTGGCCGGGCCGCCTGCCAAGTTTGGCCCTGATCACCGGAAAACGATTCATACAAATGTCCTTTGTTGGTCCGAACCAGCATCCACAACCGCCCGTCGGTTAATTCCACCACATCCGGCTCAATACCGCCGTACCGAACCGGCATCGTGTTGTCAATTTCGACCCGGATCGGATTAGCCGACGGTTTCCAGGTTTGTCCGTTGTCGTCCGAATACAGTGAAATGATGTCGTTCCAGCCGTAATCAACCTGCCCCGCTCCCGGTTTTTCCTGCCGCTCGGAAACCGCTTTGGCAAAAGACACCAACAGGCGTCCGGTGCTGAGCCGGATGAAACTCCGGATCGAACCGACATAGCCGTCGTAAATCTTCTGGGGCTGACTCCACGGCTTTCCAGTGCCGGTTGTCCGGCCATACCACACATCCAGATGCCGCCCCCGGTAGCCGTTGGTACCGGTACCCCACAGATGGAAAATGCCGTGCAGTTCGCCCTGCGGGTCTTCCAGCACCCGGTTGGCGTAATATGCCTGCCCCGGCAAATCAAACTCTTTCACCGGTGGCTCCCAGTGAATACCGTCGGCCGAAGATATGGACCGGAGTTGGTTGGCATCACCGGGGCGGTTGATGTAAAAGATGGTCAGTCCGCCGTTTTTCCGCCTGATCAGGGTTGCTTCATTCCCCGGTGCCGGAGCCACCCAGACCGGTTCGTAGAGATCGGTTACCCGCTTCGGCACCGGACGCAGTCGCATCCCGGCAGAGGCTTCGGCAACTTGCGCATAGCTTTCCTGTAATGACATCCCAAAAGACACCGTGAGACCACACACCGCAATTTGGAGTGTCCGTTTCAGGGATGTATTTAAAAAGAAAGCGGTCATTTTTCTGGTATTAAACCTGTAAGGTCTGGGCGACCCCGTCTTGAAGACCTTGCAGGTTTAGCGGTTTTCTCAACTAGTTACTAACCAATCCACTAACCGCCGAAATCCGGTCGCAGATCTCCAGCACGTCTTTTTCGTTCCATTCACCGTTGCCCATGCCCAAAGGCGGGTTGGGCAATCCGATGTTGATGTCGTGTTTGAGCAGCATGGCCTGGTGGAAGAACGACCAGATGTTGGGCAGCACGTCATGAATAATCTCCTGAAAGGTCAGCATGAAGCGGTTTCCCAGTTCAAAATTTCCCTTAATAAATTCCTCCCGCACAAATTTGCACTCTTCTCCCCAGAGGTTAAAAAAGCTTCCGATGGCGCCCACGGTGCCGCACAGGGTGGCCTGACAGAACAGTTCGTCGGCCCCGCTGAACAGAATCAGCTTGTCCTGCGAAAGAATATGAATCAGGCTCACTTCGTACAGATTCTGGGTGGTGAGCTTCATACCGGCAATGTTGGGCAGGGTCAGAATCTGCTCGATGTAGTGCCGGGCGTCGCCCCCAAACACGCTGTGGTTACCGATGTGATACGGAAAAAAAGGAATGTCGATGGACGAGCCAATGGCCTTATAGTGTTCCAGCGCATTGCGAACACCGGACTGGTAATAAATCGGGCCAACGGTCGAAATCCCGTATACGCCCTGTTCCTGAGCGGCCTGCGCCAGCCGAATCGACTCCCGCGTGTTCAGCGCGCCCACCTGGGCAATCACCGGCATGGCCCCGCTGACGGTTTCCATGACGGCCTGGGTGATGTCCATCCGCTGTTTTTCCGAAAACAGAAATCCCTGTCCGGTGGAGCCCAGCACATACAGGCCGTCCAGTTTTTGTTTGATACAGAGTTCTACAATTTTTTCCAGTTGTTGAAAGTCAGGGTTGCCGTTCTGATCGACCGGTGTGAACAAGGCTGGCCACAGGCCACCGATTGGTGAATGCATCATGGTGTTTGTGTACTTGAATTTGGTTTATGGTTTACGGTATTCAGTTTACGGTATTCGGTTTACGCGTCAGTCCCGGCGGAGAACCGCACCGTAAACCGAATACTGTAAACCGTAAACCGCTATTCATATCCCGGATTCTGGACAAGTTTAGAATTCCGGCTTATGACGGTTTCGGAGAGCGGGAACAGCAGCAGGTTGGTTTGCCCTTTGCGGTCGGCGAGTGAGGGAACGAGGTCGAACGCTTTGTTGAACCGAACCAGATCCCACCAGCGTTTGCCTTCAAAAGCCAGTTCGAACAGGCGTTCCTTGAGAATGGCGTCGTCGTTGGCGGCTTTGGTGGATGACACGAACCGGTGTTTCTCAAACTGATCACCGTAGGCCCGCTGCCGAATCAGATTGATTTCGGTGGCCGGGTCCTGCCCCAGCGCGTTTTTGGCTTCGGCAATCATCAGCAACACGTCGGCGTAGCGGTAAATGATGACATCGTCCAGAAACCGCCGACCATTCGCATCGATAAAACCGCTGAACTTGGTCATGATCGACGTGTAGAAGGTTGCTTTCCCCTGGGCATCTTTGCCGTAAATTTCCACGAACGATTTGTCCTTGCGTTTGTCGTCCGTCGTAAACTGTTTGCGCATGGTTTCGGAGGGTGCCCACCAGTTCATACCGCCCCCCAGACCAATTTTCTGGAGGGTTGCGGCATCCGTTCCCGGTGGAAGGTCGCTGTCGCGGATGTACATATCGCCACTGTAGTTGTTGATGGCTTCCAGATCCTGGTAGCGCACCGCAAACACGATTTCCTTGTTGCCTTTGTTGGTATAACTGAACACGTCCGCAAAATTCGGCAGCAGGGCGACATCGCTTTTCTGAACTTCCTGCAAAGCCGCCAGAGCGGTATTGAGGGCCGCTTCTCCGCCGTTCCTGCGTTTGGCAATCCAGAGATACACATCCCCTTTCAGGGCATTGGCCGCCGGTTTCGACCAGGCTCCGCGCCGAGTCGGGTAGGTATTGGTGGGGAAAAGCTCCAGGGCTTTGGCCAGATCGTCGGTGATCAGTTTAAACATCTCCTCTTCCGAAGCCCGCGGTTTGTAGATCGTTTCCGGGTCCGACGATTCCGTTGGCTCCAGCAGCAGTGGTGTTCCGCCCCAGGTACGCACCAGCACGAAATAGAGATACGCCCGCATGGTATACGCTTCCGCCAGAATGGTGTTTTTGGCACTTTCTGATGTAAACGCGATGGCTGGTGTGTATTTCAGAATCAGGTTAATGTCGTGGATCACCGTGTAAATCGTCCCCCAGTCGGGGCCGGGCGCGGTAATTTTATGCAGGCGGTTTTGAAAATAGGGGATCCGGAAATCAGCATTCAGGATACCGGTTCCCATGATTTCGCTGCGGGACTCGCCGAGGTAGTAGAGGTTAAAATTGGTGAAGGCCCGGAAACGGGCGTACATCCCACTTTTGGCACCCGTTACGTCTTCCTGCGTTTTCCAGTAGGAGGCCGCCGTGATCTGGCTTTCGGGTTGAACATCCAGTTCTTTGTCACAGGAACACAACAAAGAAATGAACAACAGGGCGATGAGGTTGTTTTTCATGATCGTTTCTTGATTAGAATGACACGTTCAGACCTACGATGAAATTTCTAGGAACCGGATACCGACCGTTGTCCTGCCCCCCTTCCTCGGGATTGAGTCCGGAATATTTCGTAAAATACTTCAGGTTGTTGGCCGTCACATTCAGCCGCAGGTTGCTCAGGCCGAGCTTCGATGTCAGACCGGATGGCAGGCTGTAGCCCAGCGAAATTTCCCGGATGGCCAGAAAATTGCCTTTCTCGAAATAGTAGGAATTCTGCCGGAAGAGGTTGCTCTGCACCTGCTGATCGGCGTAGTAATACCGGGCAATGTCGGTCTGATCGCCCGGTTTTTGCCACGAGCGCAGGATGTCGGTGGAGGCATTGTTTTCGCCCACAAACTGACCGTTGTACAACGCCCGGGTGTAGTTGTAGATGGTGTGCCCCAGTGTGAAATCGGCGCGGGCCGTCAGGCTGAAATTCCGGTACGCCAGCGAGGTGGTAAAACCGCCCGTCACCGTCGGATATATATTGCCGAGGTAGACGCGGTCGAACGAGTTGATTTCACCGTTGCCGTCCACATCGAGCCAGTTGACATCGCCCCCGAACTTCGTTTTGCTGGCCAGTGGCACAATAATATCGCGCGGGGCTGCAGCCGCTTCTTCGTCGGTGGCAAAAATTCCAAGCTGTTTGTAGGCGTAGTAATCACCGATCCGGCCCCCTTCCTGAAGCCCTCCGCGCCATTCGTTTTTGCCCGTTTCGGGGTCATAGACCAGCACTCCGCCGACCCGGTTCCGGTCGTTTCCGTTGTCGGGCAATTTCAGAATTTTCTGCTGGTTGGTGGCAATGTTGAAGCTGGCGTTCCAGTTAAAACCCGACTCCGAACGGATGATCGTTCCCGCCACTTCCACTTCAATGCCCTGATTTTGCAGACTGCCGTAGTTGGTTAGAATGGATTGAAAACCGGTTTCCAGCGGCAATTCCAGGTTGGTGAGCAGGTTGTCGGTGCGTTTCCGGAAGTAGTCCACCAATAGATTCACCCGCCCGTTGAACAAGCCAATGTCCATCCCGACGTCATACGTCTGGGTCTGTTCCCACTTGAGGTTCGAGTTCGGAATGACGGTATTCTGAATGGCCGCCGTGCCGTCATACCGTGACCCCACGCTGTAGGTTCCCTGCGCCTGAAAATCACCCAGTTGCCCGAGATTTCCGTTTACGCCGTAGCTGGATCGCAGTTTCAGCGTGTTCACCACCCGCGCCAGCCCGGCTTCTTTCCAGAATGACTCGTTGTGAATATTCCAGCCCACCGAGGCTCCGGGAAACAAGCCCCACTTGTTGTTCTGCCCCAAATTAGAAGCCCCGTCGTAGCGGGCGTTCAGCGAGAGTAAATACTTCTGGGCGAAATTGTAGTTGGCGCGTCCGAAAAAGCTCAAAATCCGTTGCTGCGTGATCGAACTGCTGACGGCGGTTGGGGTGGCCGAAGCGTTCAAGGTCGGAATAATATCCGTGGAAGCGCCCTGACCCGTTGCCGACAAAGCCGATATTTTCCGGTCGAAATACGAACTACCGAGCATAAAATCCAGCCCGTGCTGATTGAAGCTTTTGGTATAATTCAGAATGGCATCGACCTGCTGCTGCCAGTGCGTCGAGCGGGCTCCGGTGGCTACCCGCGAATCGATGAAGGCCAGCGGGCCGTTCAGATACGATTTTTGAAAGGAGTTATTATTGGTTTCAATGACGTAAAGGGAGGTAGAAGGCTCAAACGTCAGCCCCGGTAGGATGTTCCAGGTCAAACCGCCACCGAGGGTCAGCCGGTAGAGGTGGTTATCGGTCGCATAGCGGTTCAACTGATACAGCGGATTGCCAATGGATCGGTTAAAACCGGGCGACATGGTGCCGTCTTCAAAATACAGTTTGGCTGTGGGCGGCAGGGCCAGCGCGCGCTGAAAAATCTGGTTATCGTTAAAGACCTGGTTGTTGCCCGAATTGGTAAAGTTGGTAAACGCATTGACTTTCAGCTTTTCCCGAATCTTCAGGTCTCCGCTGAAATCAAAGGTAAACCGCCGAAAATCCGTATTGATGGCAATGCCCTGTGATTTGAGGTAGCCGACACCCAGGTTATAACTCCCCTTGTCAGTGCCGCCCATGGCGCCCAGATAATAGTTTTGGGAAATACCGGTTTGAAACAATACATCCTGCCAGTCGGTATTCTTGAAAATCAGGGTTTTGGTCGGATCGGCGGGGTCGGCAATGCTTTCCCAGCCTTCGCCCAGTTTGTATTGATTCTGGGGGGTGAGGTACTGAACCGTCGAATAGGTGCGGTTGGACAGATCGTTTCCGGTGCCGAAACTGTTGGCGAGGGTCAGCACGTTCATGCGTTCCGGAATCTTCTTGGCCGAGTTCAGCACCCCTAACCGACCGTAGTATACGTAGTCGCGGGCCGACATCATGTTGTAGCGTTTGGCCAGTTGCGAAAACGTGGTGTTCTGCCGGAAGGTGATCAGCATTTTGCCGGATTTGCCTTTTTTCGTCGTGATAATCACCACCCCGTTGGCTCCTCTGGCCCCGTAAATGGAGGTAGATGACGCATCTTTCAGGACTTGCAGCGTTTCGATGTCGTCGGCATTGATGTCGTTCATGTCTGACCGGATAACACCGTCGATGATATACAGTGGCGAAGAACCGTCGGGATTGTTGATCGACGTTCCGCCCCGGATGATGACCCGCGGAGCCGCTCCGGGCTGGCCCGTCGTCGTTTGCACTCGCACGCCCGGCAAGGTTCCCTGCAAGGCCGAAGCGGCATTGGCATACGGAATGTTTTCCAACACCTTGTTATCCAGCTTGGAAATCGAAGTCGTTACGGTTTCGCGGGACTGGGAACCGTAGCCGACTACCACCACTTCATTCAGCGTTTTCAGATCAGGTTCCAGCACCACACTCACGTCCGTCTGGTTGCCGACAACGACCTCTTTGGTCTGGTAGCCGATGTAGCTAAAGACCAGCGTTTTGTCGCCGGACGCATTGATCGTGAATTTCCCGTTCCCATCCGTCGTGACCCCAATCTGGGTGCCTTTCACCACCACGGTAACAAAAGGAAGCGGGGCCTGGTCGGCACTCGATGTAACGGTTCCTCTGACCGATTGGGCCTGGGCTTTCGCACCGTATCCCATTACCAGCCAACAACAGAGAACGAGGACTCTACAATAGATTTGGGGCAGTGTCTTCATGGAAGTAGATGATTAGAATCATAGAAGAAAGGAATGGAATCAGGATCTTTGAGCGAATTATATTCTATCTTTACATTTGTCCTACAAATATAATAGTCGTATTTTAATTACAATGAAATTGTATCAAAAAAGATATAGTACTTCAAAAAGTGCCAAAATACCGGGGCATTGCATTACATTTGCACCAAAAAATGAAACATGAATAGTAAATTAGGGTTGCTGGAACCGTTGGAGAGTCTGTCGATGACCGATCGTGTTGAAAATATCCTGCGTGAATACTTTACGGAGAATGCTTTTAAACCCGGCGATGCGCTTCCGAACGAACTGGAAATTGCTCAGAAACTGAATGTCAGCCGGAATGTGGTTCGGGAAGCCCTGAGTCGGCTTCGGATGCTGGGGATGATTGAAGCCCGGCCCCGGCGCGGCATGATCATGTCGCAACCCGATTTGCTGGCCGGGATCGAAAAAGTGTTGAATCCGTTTATACTCAGCCAGAGCAACCAGAAGGATATTTTCGAATTGCGGCTGATTCTGGAAATGGGAATCGCCGAGTTTTTATTTGCCCGAAAAACGCAGAAGGATCTGGACGAGCTGGAGCAGATTGTCGAAAAGCAGAAGACGCTGCCGGTTCTCTCGAAAGAAGACGAGATTGAATTTCACGGCAAGTTGTATGATATGACGGGCAATGAGACGTTCCAGCGGTTTCAAAGCCTGCTATTCCCGGTTTTTGAACACGTTTTTGCTTCTATGACCAACCAGAAAGACAACTACGTGCTTATCGACCCGGTTTCCCACGCCGACCTGTTCAGGATCCTCAAGGACGGAACCCCCGAAGCGTTCCGGAAAGCGATGCACAAACACCTTGAGGTGTATTATAATACGATTAAGAAGTGAAGGCGCGGGAGGGATAATAGAATTATAAATATTAAATGATGAATGTTAAATGTAAAAGTCAAAGAGCGCCTACCACTTTTACATTTAACATTCATCATTTTACATTTAACATTCTCTTCCTTACTTCAAAAATCCGTTTCCGATTTTTTCAGATCCAGTTCTTTGATCCAGATGTTGCGGTAATAGACATCGTGCCCTTCGGCCTGGAGTTTCAGGCCACCCGGCGTATCGGTGATGCCTTTGCCGCCGTCATTCCCGCCGTCGATGCCTGAATTGGGTCCACCCCACACTTGGTTAATTTCCTGGTTGGTATGCACTTTTTTGCCGTTGAAATACATCGTCAGCCGGGCTTTTTCGGTGCGCTTACCATCCTTAAACCGGGCTGCCCGAAAAACGATGTCGTATGAATTCCATTTTCCGACGCCGTTGTAAGCGTGGTACGGTGACGGCGTTTCGTTGATCACAGCCGCCATCCCGTGCGAAGTGGTGTCGCCGTCGAGCACCTGAATTTCGTAGCGGTTTTGCAGATAAACGCCACTGTTGCCACCCGGTTTTAGAATATAAAACTCGATATGCAGCCGGAAATCCCGGAAAGCCTGTTTCGTTACGATGTCGGCCGTGCCGTATTTGCCACCCGCAGCCGTGGGGTCGTTGGTGTTCAGAACCGTGCCTTTCCCATCCGGATCTTTTTCAATGGTCCACTTGATGGGCGGAGTTGCGGCAAACCGGGGGCCTTCCCAGTAGATCCACTTCGAATCGAGCATCTGGCGAGACCCGTCAAACAGGATTTCTGCTCCTTTGGGTGCTTTGGTGCCGACGCCCACCTGAGCCTTAACTGAAACAATTGAATACAAGGCAATTACCAGAGTAAAAAGAAATTTAGAAGCAACCGTCGAAAGGCGAAAAGTAGAATAGTTCATCAGAAAAAGGGGTTTGGAATCGATCCGTAAAGGTCCGTTAAAGATAAGCGGGATTCGGTGAATTATCGATTGGAAATTTTCGATGATCCAATTAATTTACATCGGGTTAACGCGCCGGAATGGAGTAGTTGACCCGCCAATTTTGCTTACTGAATTCTAAACCTACTCCCTTTGAAAATGAAAGATAACGCTTTTACCGTGTCTCGGCGGGATTTTCTGCTGGCGGCTGCGGCCACCGCACTGGCTCCTCCGCTGGTGCTCCAGGCCTCCAAAAGAAAGATCGCTCCAAACGACAAACTTAACCATGCCTGCATCGGTGTGGGCGGCATGGGCTGGGGCGACCTCAACCAATTCGGCAAACATCCGCGGGTCAATATTGTGGCAATCTGCGATGTAGATGCGATCCGGTTGAAAAAGGCTTCCGATGCTTATCCGCAGGCCCGGACGTATACCGACTGGCGCGAACTCCTTGAAAAAGAGGGCGATAAAATCGACTCAGTCAACGTAACCGTACCGGATCATAATCACTTTGCCATTGCCATTCAGGCCATCCGGAACGGCAAACACGTGTATTGCCAGAAACCGATGTGCCACGATGTGGCCGAGGTGCGGGTGCTGACCGAAGCCGCCGTTAAGGCCGGTGTCGTGACCCAGCTCGGCACCCAGATAGCCGCGGGCAAAGGCGACCGCACCGCCGTTCAGTGGATCAAAGAAGGCGCCATCGGCAAGGTAAAACACGCCTATCTCTGCTCCAACCGCCCCGGTGCCGTTGAACATTACCGGCTCATTGGTCCGCGCCCGGCCGAACCCCAGGAAGCCCCCTCGACCCTAAACTGGGACCTCTGGGTGGGCACGGCCCCGATGCGCCCTTTTTCGCCGGACATCTACCACCCGACCAAATGGCGGGCGTGGCAGGATTTCGGTACCGGCTGGTCGGGCGACATCGGCTGCCACATTTTCGACGCCGTTTGGAAAGGGCTGGGACTGAAACCGCCCAAGTCGGTGATTGCCGAAGTGCAAAAATCCTGGGAAGACTCACCCGCCCGGCGGGGTGACACCTGGCCGCAGGGCAACCACATTACGTGGTCGTTTCCGGGCAACAAAATGACCGCTTCCCGCACCCTGCCGGTCGAGTGGTTCGACGGGGAGTTTTACCCACCGAAAGAAATTCGGGCGTTGTTCTCGGAGACCGACTATCCGGCAGAGTCGGCGATGTTGATCGGCACGAAAGGTGCCCTGCTGATTCCGCACGGCAAGATGCCGGTTTTGCTGCCGGGCGATCAATTTAAGAATTACAAAGTGCCGGAGCTGGAAGAACGCAACCATTACCACCACTTCGCGGAGGCTTGTCTGGGTGGCCCGAAAACCGAATCCCATTTTGCCCAATCCGGGCCAATGACCGAGGCTATTTTATTGGGTACCGTAGCGATTCGGGTGCCGGGCAAACTGCTGGAATGGGACGCTGCCCGAATGAAATTTCCGAACAATCCCGACGCCGAGCGCTACCTGAGCCGAATTTACCGCGACGGCTGGCGTATTGCCGGGTTGTAAAGGGCCAGGCAATGCGCCCCCGGTTAAAACCGGGGGCGACAACATGATTCATCCCTACGGGATTCATTTTCCGTAGAAGTGGTCCTGGTTCCTACAAAATGAATCGTCCCTACGGGATTGATTGCCTAAGGTAATTCCGTAGGAATGAATCGTATTGTAGCAGGTTTCAACCCGTTGACGAATGCAACCAATCCCGTAGGGATGAATCATATTATCGCTTCTCCCGCTAACGCCAGTTTGATGTGCGCCAGATGGTGCTGCGTGTGCCAGGCCGACATGGCGATGGCCTGCGCCTGACTGAACCAGAGTTTGCGAACCGGATGGAAGTATTTGATTGCCAACTGCTCATCCGTCAGCGATTTCAGCAGGTATACATACCGGCGCGTGATGCCATCAAACGAAACCAGCGAATCTTCAATCGGCGCGGTCAGCGAATCCGGTGTGGCTACCCAGGCATCCATATTAATCAGGGTGACGACCTCGTAATCAGGCTCGGTGAGGGCTTTTTTCATCCGCAAAAAATGCAGCAGTTGAATGTCGCTGACGTGGTGAATCAATTGCTGAACGCTCCAACTCCCCTCGCGGTAGGTCTTCGCCAGCTCCTCCGGCGACAGGTTTTCGACCAACTCCCGGTAGCGAGCGGGCATGGCTTCAACGATGGCAATCAAGTGCTGCAATTCCGCCGGTGCGTAGCTTTCCTGCGTCGTAAGCGGGCCGATGGGGTATTTCCGGTTTTCCATGGTGGTTCAAAAGCTGTGGTTTTGTATCCGTTGAACCGGCAAGTTCTAAAAAAAGATGGAATGCCTGTTGATCGACAGGCATTCCATTGAAATAAATGGCATGGAACGGACCGGTTTGCACGAAAGGACTCTTTTGCACTCAGATTTGCCCTATTGAAATGCAAAACAAGCTGGTATAGAAAAGCGTATTCTGTTCATAGTCGGGTTAGAATAACAAACGCTTTTTACTATTTTTGTATTCCATCACGTCAAGACCGCATCAGACAGACTATGAAAACATTAGCCATCCTGACCCTCGCCCTCGGAATCTCGCTCAGCGCCGTCGCGCAGGACAATGTGAGCTACCACGGCAAAAAAATAACCGCCGACCACGCGACGCCAACCACCGAGCTGCCCGCCAAAATGGGCGACAAGACGAAACTGGACACCAAAGTGGAAGGCACCGTCGAATCGGTCTGTCAGGTGAAAGGCTGCTGGATGCGGGTGAAAGCCGCCGACGGCCAGGCCATGCTGGTGCGGTTCCGCGACTACGGTTTCTTTGTTCCGAAAGACATTGTTGGCAAAAGCGTCGTTTTTGAAGGCACCGCCGAAACCAAAACCACTTCCGTCGCCGAGTTGCGCCATTACGCCGAAGATGCCGGGAAAAGCAAGGAAGAAATTGCCAAAATCACCGAGCCCGAAAAAGCCATCACGTTTGTGGCCGATGGGGTGATCGTGAAGAAATAAAAAGCCCGATTAAACCGCCTTCGGGCGTTCGATAAATGTGTATCTTGAAAGCCGCAACCTCTGCGGCTTTTTTGCTTTTTAAAATCCAACTGCATGAAAAAAAACTACTTTTCCGCCGTAATTCTTTTCTTATTCCTGACGTCGCCCCTGCTAACGCTGGCCCAGCAACGCACCCTGATTCACTGCGGCAACCTGCTTGACGGCGTTCGCAACGAACTCCAGCGCGAAATGACCGTGGTCGTGGAAGGCACGAAAATTACCGCTATTCAGAAAGGTTATTCCAAACCGGCGGCTTCGGACCGGGTAATCGACCTGAAAAGCAAAACCGTGTTGCCCGGCCTGATCGACATGCACGTCCACCTCGAAGGCGAAACCCGCCGGGGCGGCACCCTCGACCGGTTTACGATGAACGTGCCGGATGTGGCTTTTCAGTCTGCCAAATACGCCCAAACGACCTTGCTGGCCGGTTTTACGACGGTGCGGGATCTGGGCGGCAGTGGCGTCAACGTGGCCTTGCGCAATGCCATCAACCGGGGGCTGGTCGACGGTCCCCGCATTTTCACGGCGGGTAAAACCATCGCCACCACCGGTGGTCATGCCGACCCGACCAACGGCTACCGCAAGGATTTGATGGGTGATCCGGGTCCGCTGGAAGGCGTCATCAACAGCCCCGAAGAAGCCCGCAAAGCCGTTCGGCAACGCTACAAAGACGGTTCTGACCTGATCAAAATCACGGCCACCGGTGGGGTGCTGAGCAACGCCAAAGACGGTTCGGGGCCGCAGTTTACGGAAGAAGAAGTACGGGCGGTGGTGGAAGCCGCCAAAGATTACGGTTTTGCCGTTGCCGCCCACGCCCACGGCGCCGAAGGCATGAAGCGGGCCATCCGCGCGGGGGTGAACACCATCGAACACGGCACAATGATGGACGATGAAGCCATCGAGTTATTCAAAAAGCACGGTACCTATTACGTCCCCACCATCATTGCTGGGAAAGTGACCTCCGATTCGGCCAAAATATTCGGGTATTATACGCCTTTTGTTACGCGCAAAGCCCTCGCCATCGGCCCACTGATTCAGGCTACTTTCGCCAAAGCGTACAAGGCCGGGGTCAAAATCGCGTTCGGTACGGATGCCGGCGTTTTCGTTCACGGCTATAATGCGAAGGAATTTGAGTACATGGTCGAAGCCGGAATGCCACCCCTGGAAGCGATCAAATCAGCAACGATGGTCAATGCCGAGTTGCTGGGGATGAAAACGCAGATTGGCTCGGTCGAAACCGGCAAACTCGCCGACCTGATTGCCGTCGACGAAAACCCTGTCCAGAACATCAAAACCCTGCAACAGGTACGGTTTGTGATGAAAGAAGGGAAAGTGTATAAACAGTGAAATGAGGAATGCTAAATGTAAAATGATGAATGTTAAATGTAAAAGTGCATGGAGTTGAAACACTTTTACATTTAACATTCATCATTTTACATTTAGCATTCCCCTCTTTTAAAACTTGAAATACTCCTTCGCATTGTTGTAGCAAATATCCTGCACCAGTTTGCCGATCCAGTCGATGTCGTTGGGCAGTTCGCCGTTTTCAACGTCGTTGCCGAAGATATTGCAGAGAATCCGGCGGAAATATTCGTGGCGCGGATACGACAGAAAACTGCGCGAATCGGTCAGCATTCCGACAAACCGGCTCAGCAGTCCCATGTTCGACAGCGCGTTGATCTGCTTCTGCATTCCCTCCTTCTGGTCCTGAAACCACCAGCCCGAGCCGAACTGAATTTTACCCGGCATCGATCCATCGTTGAAATTACCGATCATCGTGGCCATCACTTCGTTATCGCCGGAATTGAGGTTATACAGAATGGTTTTCGCCAGTTGATCGCGGTCATCCAGGCCCCCTAAAAACCGGGCCAGCGGACTCGCCTGACGGAAATCGCCGATGCTGTCCCAACCCGTATCGGGGCCGAGGGTCCGCAACGCGCGTTTGTTGTTGTTCCGCAACGCACCCAGGTGGAATTGTTGCGTCCAGCCCTTTTCCCAGTCCCATTCCGCAAACCGGTCGAGCATATATGACTTGAATTGCCGGTTCTCGGTTTCACTCAATGCAACGTTCGACAGCAATTTCTCAAACACGCTGCGCACGCCCGATTCTGTATATGGCTCGGCATAAATCAGTTCCAGACCGTGGTCGGAAAGGCGACAACCCGCCTGGGCAAAGTAGTCATGCCGTTGTTTCAGGCACTCCATAAACGTGTCGAGCGAGCGAATTTCCTGGTTGCAAACCGCTCCTACTCGCGTTACATACGCCTGAAAAACCGCTACGTCGTCGATCGCCATCGCCTTGTCGGGCCGGAACGTGGGCAACACTTTTACCTCAAAACCGTCGGCGGCAATCTTTTTATGGTACTCCAGCGAATCCGTCGGATCGTCGGTGGTGCAGACGGTTTTCACGTTGAAATGCCGCAGCAGTGTGCGGGTCGACATGCCGGGGAGTTGTTCCGTACAGCGGTCATACACCTCGCGGGCGGTGGTACCATTCAAAACCGTTTCGACGCCAAACGGGTTTTTCAGCTCCATGTGCGTCCAGTGGTACAGCGGATTCCGCATCGTGTACGGCACGGTTTCTGCCCATTTCTGAAACTTTTCGTAATCCGACGCATCGCCGGTGCAGTACTTTTCGGCTACCCCATTGGTGCGCATGGCCCGCCATTTGTAGTGGTCGCCATAAAGCCAGATTTGCGTCAGGTTCTCGAACGTTTTATCGGCAGCAATCTGATCGGGTGGCAGGTGACAGTGGTAATCGATGATGGGCATCGCCTTGGCGTAGTCGTGGTAGAGCCGCCGGGCGGTATCGGTCTGGAGAAGAAAATCTTCGTCTAAAAAGGATTTGATGGGTTGATCAACCAGCATGGTCGTACGGGGTTGCGTTCCCCCAACAAAGACTAAGGCGTCGGCTTTTTACCCGTCAACAGGGCATCAAGTACAAACGAACAGCCTGGAAGGTTTTCAGTTTACGGTATTCAGTTTACGGTGGCTGACGCATTTCTTCTTGGCTCACGTCAGCCACCGTAAACTGAAAACTGTAAACCGTAAACTTATTTTTCTCCCACCAAGATACAAAAAACTACAGACTCGACCGCTCGATTCCCAGCATCAGGCCACGGAGTTCGGCGAGTCCGCGCAGTCGTCCGATGGCAGTGTAACCGGGATTCGTCCGTTTTCCGGAATTCAGGTCATCGAGCATTTTGTGGCCGTGATCGGGGCGGAACGGCATTCTGAAATCTTCCAGCCCTTCCTCCTCCCGCCGTCGCTGTTCGCCCAGCAACGCACTGATGACGCCGAACATATCCACATCCCCGTCCAGGTGATTGGCTTCAAAAAAGTTACCTTCTTCGTCGCGTTTCGTACTGCGCAGGTGAATAAAATGAATGCGGTTTCCCAGTCGATCGACCATGCCCACCAGATCGTTGTCGGGCCGGACGCCGTAGGAACCGGTGCAGAAACACAGGCCATTGGCCGGCACATCGACCGCATCCAGCACCATCCGGGCATCGGCTTCCGTACTCACCACGCGGGGCAGCCCCAGAATCGGATACGGGGGATCATCGGGATGGATCGACAGTCGAACGCCCGCGTCCTGCGCAACGGGCGCAATTTCCCGCAAAAACGCGTACAGATTTTCTCGTAACTCCTTATCACCGACGTGTTTATAGGCATTCAGGGTTTCCTGAAACTGCTCCACCGTGTAGCTTTCTTCCGAACCCGGCAAACCTGCCAGAATATTTAACTGCAAACGCCGGGCCGCGGCTTCGTCCAGGGCTTCAAAGCGGTTTCGGGCTTTCAGAAGCTGTTCAGGCGTATAGTGTGCTTCGGCACCGGGGCGTTTCAGAATGAACAATTCAAAAGCCGCAAACTCCGTGGCATCAAACCGCAAAGCCGTCGAACCGTCCGGCATCAGGTAGTCCAGATCGGTGCGGGTCCAGTCCAGCACCGGCATAAAATTGTAGCAAACCGTATCGATGCCACAGCGGCCCAGGTTAACAATCGACTCTTTGTAATTTTCAATGTACTGCTGAAAACCGTCGGAGCGGGTTTTGATGGCATCGTGAACCGGAATGCTTTCGACCACCGACCACGTCAGGCGGTGTTCGCCGGGTGCACCGGCTTCAATGATGGATTTACGGGTGGTAATTTCATCGACGGACCACACCTGTCCGTTGGGAATATGGTGCAACGCCGTTACAATGCCCGTCGCTCCGGCTTGTTTGATGTCGGCGAGACTAACGGGATCGGCGGGGCCGAACCATCTCCAGGTTTGTTCTAATGCCATTTTTTTGCGCGTATTTTTGATTGAAAAAGCAGGCCATTGGATGGCTCTACTCATTTCGCCTTCCGGCCTTTCGATCTACTATTTTTTCGTGACATTTCGGTAAGTTTGGCAAAATTTTGTCTTTATCGCATCGCTAACCCCTTTTCATAATGTCCGCCCCCTCCGGAAATTATCGCTGGCGAATCGTGCTGCTTCTGTTTTTTGCAACGACCATCAACTACATCGACCGGCAGGTGTTGTCGTTTACGATGATCGACGAAACGTTCCGGCGGGAAATGATGGGCAAGGCGGCCGATGAAGCCCTGACGGAAAGTGATCTGGATCAGTTTAAAGTGCTGTATAGTTACGTCGACACGGTTTTCAAGGTGGCCTACGCCCTGGGTTTTCTCCTCATCGGCTGGCTCATCGACCGGGTGGGCACGAAGCGGGGATTTTCCATTTCGATCATTCTCTGGAGCGTTGCCGGCATTTTGAATGCATTCATCGGATCGTTGCGGGGGCTGAACATCGTCCGGTTTATGCTGGGCGTCGGCGAAGCGGGCAACTTTCCGTCGGCGATCAAATCGGTGGCCGAGTGGTTTCCCAAAAAGGAACGGTCGTTTGCGACGGGCCTTTTCAATGCCGGCACCAACGTCGGTATCATTGCCACGGCAGTTCTGATTCCGTGGCTGACCATTCAGTTTGGCTGGCGGTTTTCGTTTGTGGCTACGGGTCTGTTGGGTTTTCTGGTGCTGATTGCCTGGCTCCGAATCTACCACCGCCCGGAAGAACACCCACGGGTCACCAAGGCCGAACTGGCTTATATTCAACAGGATTACGAAGAAGACCTTCCGGAAGAAAAGCTGTCGTGGTGGCGTCTGCTGGGTTTTCGGCAAACCTGGGCGTTCATTGTCGGCAAGTTCATGTGTGACCCCATCTGGTGGTTTTACCTGAGCTGGCTCCCCGATTTTTTCAACAGCAGCGAATCGCTCGACCAGCGGCTCGATCTGAAGAATGTCGGCTTGCCTTTTCTGGTCATTTACATCGTTTCCGATGGCGGCAGCGTGCTGTTCGGGTGGCTGTCGTCCAAGTTCATTCACATGGGCTGGTCGGCCAACCGGGCCCGCAAAACCACCATGCTGATCTGTGCGATTTGCGTGGTTCCAATTTTTTTTGCGGCTCAGACCAGTAGTATTTACGTAGCAATTGCCTTGATTTCTTTAGCGACGGCGGCCCACCAGGGCTGGTCGGCCAATATTTACACGTTTGCGTCGGATTTATTTCCCAAAAATGCCGTGGCTTCAGTCACCGGTATCGGCGGGATGTTCGGAGCGATGGGCGGTATTTTGCTGGCGGCTGTGGCGGGCAATATCCGCGTCAGTCTGGGTTATTTACCGTTGTTTATCATTGCCAGTTCAACCTATCTGATTGCGCTGGTAATCATCCATTTCCTGTCGCCAACCCTGGAGCCGGTGACGAAAAAGGAACTGGAAAGTATCGGTGTTTAAAATTGAAAGAGGGTTTTAAATGGGTTAATGGCTAAATGGTTGAATGGTTACATGGTTAAAATGGCTGGAAATGGTTACATGGTTAAAAATGGTTGTCAGTCACCCGTTTTCAACCATGTAACCATCCCAAACCATTCAACCATTTTAACCATGTAACCATTCAACCATTTAGCCATCAACCCATTTTCAATCACCAAAAACCATATCAACCATTCAGTACTTGAAAAAAATTGTCACTTTCGGTGAAGTCATGATGCGTCTGGCGCCACCGGGTTTTGCAAAATTTACGCAGGCGCATTCGTTGAATGTGGTCTATGGCGGAACGGAGGCCAATGTGGCGGTTTCGCTGGCTTGTTTCGGTTGCCAGACGGCCCACGTCACCCGTTTTCCCGACCATGCGCTGGGGCGGGCTGCGGCCGCTACGTTGCGGTATCACGGCGTCGATACGACGAGCATCAGTTTCGGCGACGGACGGCTGGGGCTGTATTTCCTGGAAACCGGGGCCGTGAGTCGCGCCAGCCAGATCATTTACGACCGCTACGATTCCGCTTTTTCGCTGATTCGACCCGGTGATTTCGACTGGGAAACAATTCTCTCCGGTGCCGACTGGTTCCACTGGTCGGGCATCACGCCCGCCCTGTCGCAACAGGCCGCCGATTGTTTGCAGGAAGCCATCGAAACGGCCAACCGGCTGGGGGTAATGGTTTCGGGTGATATTTATTTCCGGAGTAATCTGTGGAAATACGGCAAAAAACCGCAGGACATTTTACCCGCATTAACCGCCGGTTGCGATCTGGTGCTGGGCAATCAGGAAAATTTCGAAGAACTCTACGGCGTAAAAGCAGACTCCTTCGAAGATGCCTGCCGGAAAATGCAGATCCAGTTTCCGCGGATTCAGTATTTTACCGATACCGAACGGCAATCCCTGAGCGCGTCGCATAACCGGCTGATGGCCAAGTTTTTCGATGGTTCAAAAACCTATTCATCAGATGTATATGACATCACGCACATCGTCGACCGAATCGGGGGTGGTGATGCGTATCTGGCCGGATTGATCTACGGGTTGTTAACCAAAAACGATCCGCAATACGCCGTTGAATTTGGTGCGGCTGCTTCGGCCCTGAAACACACCGTCGAAGGCGACGCCAATCTGGTTTCGGTTCAGGAAGTAGAAGCCATGGTCGGTGGTGACAAGTCGGGACGACTGAGAAGATGATTGTGAATTAAGAGTTAAGAGTTAAGAGTTAAGAGTTAGCTGACGCATGTAACTCTTAACTCTTAACTCTTAACTCATAACTAAGAATACTGTGGCTCGTTTTTCAAGATTAGAAGTTTATCAAACCATTCGGCAGGTGCCGGTGGTACCGGTTTTTTACCACGCCGACGCCGACGTTTGTCGTGAGGTGCTGGGGGCCTGCTACCGGGCCGGCATCCGGGCGTTTGAATTTACGAACCGGGGTGATTTTGCGCACGAACTGTTTGCGGAACTCGCCAAAATAGCCGCCCGTGATTTCCCGGAGCTGGTGCTGGGCGCCGGAACGCTGGTGGAAGCCGGAACGGCGGCCCTTTACATTCAGTCGGGGGCCAATTTCATCGTGGGGCCGTCGTTTCACGAGTCCATCGCCCGCACCTGTAACCGCCGGAAAGTGGCCTACATGCCGGGCTGTGCAACGCTCACCGAGATTTCAACCGCCGAAGAGTTTGGGGTGGAAGTGGTCAAGGTCTTTCCTGGCGACACGCTGGGACCCGGCTTTGTCAAAGCCGTGAAAGGTCCGATGCCGTGGACGAGTGTCATGGTGACGGGTGGCGTCGAGCCGACCCGCGAAAGCCTCAGCACCTGGTTCAAGGCGGGCGTAACCGCCGTGGGCATTGGCTCCCAGTTGTTCCCGAAAGAGGTGCTGGCCAACCGCCAATACGATCAAATCGAAACAAAAGCCAAAGAAGTACTCGCCATTCTGGCGGAGTTAAGAGTTAAGAATTAAGAGTTAAGAATTAAGAGTTGGCCAATTCTTAACTCTTAATTCTTAACTCTTAACTTAAATTGCGCTCTATTCATTTAGGATTTACTTTTACACAATACTGGTAACATTTGACGCCGTCCAGGCGACCAAGCAACGTATCCATCATCATGACACCACTGAATCGTTCGAATCATCCGGCCACCATTCACCCTGAGCGCGTGTTGCAATTTGGCACAGGCGTTTTGTTGCGTGGATTACCCGACTATTTGATCCATAAAGCTAACCAGCAGGGTATTTTCAACGGCAGCATCGTTGTGGTGAAATCCACCGGGGGCGCAACGGATGAATTTGCCGAACAGGATGGGTTGTATACGGTGGTGACGCGAGGAATTCAGAAGGGTCAAACGGTGGATAAACACACGGTGGTGTCGGCCGTCAGCCGCGTCATTTCGGCCAAGGAAGACTGGAAAGCCGTGCTCGACATTGCCAAAAAACCGTCGTTGCAGGTCATCATTTCCAACACGACCGAAGTTGGAATCCAGTATGTGGCCGAGAGCATTTTCCAGAATCCTCCGCAGTCATATCCGGCCAAACTAACGGCTTTCTTATACGAACGATTCAAGAATTTTGGCGGTGGCCGCAGCAAAGGGATGGTGGTCATTCCCACCGAACTAATTACCGACAACGGGCTGAAACTGCGCGACATCGTCGAAAAAGTAGCCAAACACAACGAACTCGGCAAGCTGTTTATGAAGTGGCTGAAATACCATGTTCGCTTCTGTAACTCACTGGTCGATCGGATTGTACCGGGAAAACCCGACGCCGAAACCCTGCTCCGAAAACAGGAAGAACTGGGCTATGAAGATAAGTTACTGATCATGGCCGAACCCTACCGGCTGTGGGCCATCGAAGGCGACGACCGCGTCAAAAGCGTGTTGACCTTTGCGAAAGCCGACCCGAGTGTCGTGATCGACGAAGACATCAATTTTTACCGCGAGCGCAAACTCCGCGTTCTGAACGGAGGCCATACCATCAGCGTGCCGCTGGCGTATTTGCTCGGTCTGGAAACCGTCAACGAAATGATGCTGCACCCGCTGATGGGTCGTTTCGTGGAGGAGGTGATTACGCAGGAGATTGTGCCGACCCTGCCCGAGTGGATGATTCCGGAAGAAAACCCGGATGCCGTGCGCGAATTTGCCGCCGACGTGCTCGACCGGTTCCGCAATCCGTATATCGAACACCTTCTGCTCAGCATTACGATGCAGGAAACCTCCAAAATGCGCGCCCGGAATCTGCCGACCATTCAGCGGTTTGTGGAACAGCAACAGCAGGTGCCACAACGAATGGTACTCGGTTTTGCGGCTTACCTGCGGTTTATGAAAGCCGTTCGGTTCGAAAAAGGGGCCTATCTGGGCGAAGCGACTACGCCTTCCGGTGGCATCATCACCTACCCCATCCGCGACGATTACGCCGAATATTTCTTCAATATGTGGCAGAAAGTCGATGTACACGATGCGGCTTCGGTGCGCAATTTCGTTCACGCCATCTGCGACGATTCGGCCCTGTGGGAAATGGATCTGCGACCCCTCAGCGGTTTTGCCGACGCCGTTGCCGAACAGCTCAATAATCTGCTCACGCTGGGCGTTGAAGCGACTATTGAACGCCAGATGGCAACCGCCGAGTCTACGACCAGCGGCTCAGGAATTGATTGAAAGCATCTTTGTGCTGGTCACTGACGGGAATGGTGGCCGAACCAATCTGGATGGTGTTGCGCGTTACGGCCTCAATTTTGTCCAAAGCGACGATAAACGAGCGGTGAACGCGCATAAACCGCCGGGAGGGCAGTTTGTCTTCCAGGGCTTTCAAACTCGTTAGCGACAGAATCGGCTTCGGAACAGCTTCGGGGCGGTCTTTTCGTAAGTGCACTTTCACGTAATCCTTCAGTCCTTCGATGTAGAGAATGTCATTGAAGGCAATCCGGACCAGTTGGTACTCCACTTTCAGAAACAGGTATTCTTCTTCCGGTTCGGGCGCAACCGGCAGCGTGATGGTGGGCCGGTTGATCAACTCAAAGTAGGCCCGGGCCTTGTTGGCTGCCCGCAAAAATTCTTCGTAATTAAACGGTTTGAGCAGGTAATCCAGCGCATCGACCTTGTAGCCTTCCAGCGCAAAATGATTAAAAGCCGTTGTGAAAATGATCCTTGGGGCGCTGCCGGTTTGATTCCGCTCCAACACACGGGCGAGCTCCATCCCCGTCAGATCGGGCATTTGAATATCCAGAAACAACAGATCGACCGGATGATCGTGCAGGCCCTGTAAGGCTTCGACGGCGCTGCTGTAGCGACCAGCCAGGGTAAGAAACGGCGTTTTTTCGACAAACGCACACACCAGCCCGAGGGCCAGGGGTTCGTCGTCTACCGCAATGCAATTGAGGGTCATGTAAGTTGCAGGTTCAGATGAACCAGGTACTCGTTTTCGGGGGTGTCTTCTTTCACCGAAAGCTCATAGCGCTCGGGATAGAGCAAATCGAGCCGCCGACGTGTGTTGGTAAGGCCGATGCCACTGCCGACTTCGAGTGACTGATTTTTTTCGGGAAAGATCGTGTTTCTCACTTCCATTTCCAACTTTGACCCTTCCTGGTGAATAACAATACTGATCCGGCTGGGTCGCATGGCACTGACCCCGTGTTTAAAAGCATTTTCGACAAAAGGCAGCAGCAGCATCGGCGCCACCGGCACATCCTGCAAAGGTGTTGGCTGTTCGAGCGTCACGGTTACTTTATCCGTTAGCCGAAGCTGCATGAGTTGAATGTAATCCTGAACAAAGTCGATTTCCTTGCTCAGCATGGTGGTATCGTTACCGGTTTCGTAGAGAACGTACCGCATCATACGCGACAGCCGGTGCAGGGCTTCCCGCGACGCTTCTACGTCGAGGAGCGTCAGGGCGTAAATGTTGTTGAGCGTATTGAAAAAAAAGTGGGGATTGATCTGGGCTTTCAGAAAAGACAATTCGGAACTAACCCGGGCCTGTTCCAGACTCAGCCGCAGCCGGGCGTCTTCCTGCCATTTCTGAACGGAGGCAATGCTGGTTCCGATGCCTAACATCAAAAACGTGGTAACCAGCACCGACTGGCTCCAGCCCCAGATATTCCGGGGTTTCCGAACTCCACCCTCGGGGTGAAACGCCCTGAACATCAGTTCCGGTAAGTTAAACCAGGTGTCGATGCTAAACAGCAGGATCAGGACAATGGCCGCCGTCAGAACAAGCGATCCAACATACATCCCGGTTTTATCGCGGAAGAGCAGTTGAGGCACCAATACCAGCGTGTTGAGGTAAAAGGCACCGACCAGCAGACAGAAGTAAATCCCCTGTTTGATCCAGAACAAAGTGGGCAACGTAACATCCCAGTTCAATGGCTGATAAACCAGCAGGGCAAAGCCCAGCAAGCCCCAGGCCAGAACGTGCGTCAGGACCGGGACATTACGACGTAACGTGAGTAAATTCATGGGATGATAGGATGATTGCGAGCAAAACACTCAGGTTCAAAAATCTTCTGAAACGACAAAACAACCTGGTATCAAATGAAACCAGGTTGTCCAACTACCATCTCTATTAAAAAATATCTGTGCAGCAAGTGTATCTATGTAGTGATCGTTCGACGGAAATCAAGGAAGGTGTCGAAACGGGTAAAAGTGTCAATTGATTTACAATCATACGGCACAAAAGCCAAAACCGACGGGAAGAATCGACAAATTGCCAGCTTGTCCCGACCAATAGCCGATTTTTACCTATTAGCCACCTCCGAACCTCTTTTCGGAACAAAACCGGTTCATTTTTGGCATTAATCGGTCGAAACACGCCTTTAGTCGACATCCGTAACTTGCTGGTATATCGCGTTTTGCGGGCCGTTTTTTCCGCTGTTGCTTTGTATCGTTGATCAGCCGAAACCGGCCACCAACCCACCAATCAGTTCATTTCACACAAAAATACATAATCGTATGAAAACCGCATTTGCTTCCATCGTTGCCGCTCTTTTGGTCAGTGCCTCATCCTTGAGTTTCGCCAACATCACCCCCAAACCGGGTGATCAGGCCCCCTTCGAGTCCTCGGTCATTGCGTTTCCGTCTACCATGAAAATTGACGTAGTTGTTCAGAATCTGGAAGGTGCCAACCTGACGATCCGGCTCGTCGACCGCCTGGGCAATATCCAGGCCACGCAAAGACTCGGCAAACACGAGAAAGCCCTCCGTACCCGCTTCGATATCAGTGCTCTAACCGACGGCATCTACAAAGTAGTGGTGTCGGATGGTGCCAACACCCGGACGCAGGAAATCAATATTTCGACCAACGTGCCAACCCCCACGACCTACCGCACGGTTTCCATTGGGTAATTTGTTGATCAGGACAACCGCCGATGGGTAGTTGTCCTGATCTTCATCCCAATAATACCATTTGGATTCATCGGTCAAAAGACGTCATCCGGCGACGTTTTCACGCCCTTAGTCTATTTCGTTTTCCAGAATCCCCCCACAATCGTTGATTTGCATATTCATTGTCTAATGAACTCGAAATCATGAACAAATTTTCCCTCTCTCTATTTGTTACAGTACTATGCAGTCTGGCTGCCGTTCAGACATTCGCCCAGTTTCCGGGCGGGGGCGGTGGTTTTGGCGGGGGTCGCATGGGACCCGGTGGCCAGCGCGGTGGTGAAAAAGAAAAAACATTCATTCCCGGAACGGTAGACGACGATAAACCCCGCGGCAACGGCAAGATTTCCGGTCTGGTGATGGACTCGACTTCCAACAAACCCGTTGAATATACGACCATTGCCCTGCTCGACATCAAAACCGGCAAGCCCATTGACGGAACCACCGCCGACGGCAAAGGAAAATTTACCCTATCCAAACTCGCTCCCGGCGAATACCGACTCCAATACTCTTTCATTGGTTACCAAAATAAAGTGTCGGCTCCAATCAAAATTGAGAAGGGGTCGGATATGAACGTGGGCGTCATCAAACTGTCGCAGGACGTGCGGCTGCTCAACGAAGTAACCGTTACGGGTCAGGCGGCTCTGATTGAAGAGAAAGTAGACCGGCTGGTGTATAACGCCGAAAAAGACATTACGTCCAAAGGGGGCGATGCCGCCGACATCATGCGGAAAGTCCCGATGCTGAGCGTCGACCTGGACGGTAACGTCAGTCTGCGTGGCAGCAGCAACGTTCGGGTTCTGATCAACAACAAACCGTCGACCATTGTGGCCAGCAGCGTAGCCGACGCGCTCAAGCAGATTCCGGCCGACATGATCAAGTCGATTGAAGTCATCACCAGCCCATCGGCCAAATACGACGCGGAAGGTTCAGCTGGTATCATCAACATCGTCACCAAAAAGAATACGCTACAGGGCGCAACCCTAAACATGGACGTCGGCACGGGCAACCGGAGTTCGAACCTGAACCTGAACGCCAGCTACCGTCAGGGCAAAATGGGCTTCAACCTCGGCGGTTTTGGCCGGGCGATGTACAACATCAGAGGAGCTTTCAACAGCACGCAACAGACCATCGGCCAACTGGGCACGACCACCACAATTCAAAACGCCGATACCCGCCAGGCCGGGATGTTCGGTAACTATCAGTTGGGGTGGGATTACGACATTGACAAAAACACCTCGCTGTCGGCCAGCCTGCGCTACGGGATGCGGAACATGACCAACTATCAGGACAACCTGCAAACGCTGTCGTACATCAACCTGCTGTCTACCATGACCGGTCGGAACGTGGAAACCAAAAACCTCTCCGGTACGGTCGATGCCAACGTGAGCTACACCAAGACGTACAAGCCAAACCAGGAATTCAGCGTTCTGGGGTTATACAGCCGCAATAACAACACCAACAACTTTGTGGCGGAACTGCTCAATGGCACCGACATGCAAACCATCACCAGCCGCCAGCGCAACGACAACCTGAGCTACAACCAGGAATCGACCTTGCAGATGGATTACCAGACGCCGATCAAAGCAAATCAGTTGCTGGAGTTTGGCGGAAAAGGCATCTTTCGGAATGTCAACAGCGACTACCAGTATTATACGACGATGGGCGATAACGAGAACTATCAGATCAGCCCGATTCAACCGGCCAATACGCTGGACTACAACCAGAACATCATGGCAACGTACGTTGCCTACACGTATGCATCCAAGACGAAATGGACACTGAAAGCCGGTGGCCGTTACGAGTACACGTTCATCAACGCCAAGTTCAGTAACGAGCAGGGCAGCGATTTGAGTGACATTCCGGACTACGGTGTTTTTGTACCGAGCGTGAACCTGTCGAAAGGACTGAAAGGCGGAAAAATCGTGAAACTAGGTTACAACCGCCGGATTCAACGGCCGGGCATCCAGTTCCTGAACCCCAACATCAACGCTGCTAACCCCCTCAACACCAGCCAGGGGAATCCGTATCTGAGACCGGAATATACCGACAACGTTGAACTGGGCCTGAGCGGTCAGATCAAGAAATTCTACATGAATGCAACGCTGTTTGCCCGCCAGACCAACAACTCCATTACGAGTGTTCGGGATGTGACACAGATCAATACCGGAACCACCGAAAACCCGGTGTTTCAGCAGGCCATCAGCAGTACCTTCCAGAACATCGGGAAAGAGCAGGCCTATGGGGTGAATTTATTCACGAATGTGACCCTGTTCTCCAAATGGCAACTGGGTGGTGGTGTTGATCTGTACCACACGTATCTGACCAACAACAACGCCAGTGCCATCTACGGCGCTTCCAACTCGGGCTGGGTCATCGGTGGCCGGTTGTTCACGAGCGTTACGCTGAAAAACGGCTGGGGCCTACAGGGCTTCGGTGGAGGACGCGGGCGGCAGATCAACCTGCAGGGTTATCAGGGCAGCTTTGCGTTCTACAACCTGGGTGTCAAGAAAGATTTCAATAACAAACGGGGCAGCATCGGTCTGGGTGCCGAAAACTTCCTGAACCACCCCTTTAAAGTGCGTTCGGAATCGTCATCACCGATTTTGACCCAGAGAAGCGTCAACAGCATGTACAATGCCGGGGTTCGCGTGAACTTCTCCTACCGGCTGGGTAAAATGAGTCTCGACGGTTCCGGTTTCAGCTTCGGCCGCCGGAAGAAAACCATCAACAACGACGACCAGAAAGGCGGTGGTGGTGACGATGGCGGTGGTGCCGTACAACAGGCTCCCGCCACCGGTGGCGCAACGGGCGGACGTCCCCGTCAAAAATAATTTGGAGTACCCTGAATCCATGGCCGCACTTTCAGACCAAACTCTGAAAGTGCGGTTTAGTTAAAACCGTATCATTTAACCAACCTCTCTATTTTTTATGAAAACGAAGCAAATTTTTGCCGGCCTGTTAGCTCTGGGTATGCTGGCTTCCACCCCATTGACCATCATCGCCGGAACGCCGGGATCGGACAAACGTCCGGGAAAAGTCGTCGCCAAAACCGTTACCTACGCGGTTGATACCGAACAGAGTACCGTGGTCTGGAACGCCAAGAAAGTGGGCGGTGAACATACCGGAAACATCAAATTATCGAAAGGCGAATTCGTTTTCAATGGCAACAAGTTGACAGCGGGTACGTTTACGGCCGACATGACGACACTGAGCGAGAATAAAAACAGCGAGCGCGTGGTGAACCACCTGAAAGGCGATGATTTCTTTTCCGTCGACAAGAACCCAACGGCCGCTTTCAAAATCACGAAGCTGGATGCCATTTCGGGAGCCAAAGCCGGAGAAGCCAACTACAACGTAACCGGCGATCTGACCATCAAAGGAAACACCAACCCCATTACGTTTCCGGCGGTTGTGAAAGTAGCGGGCGACGCGGTGGAAGCTACGGCGAAACTGGTTGTCAACCGGCTGGCGTACGACATCAAATACCGGGCTGCGGTTATCGGTACGGCGGCTGATAAAATCATTGAAGATACCTTTACGCTGGATCTGAAACTGGTCGGCAAGAAATCGAAACCGATGTAATTCAGAACCGTGCAGTTTCTGCTCACCGTTTTAAGTCATTCGTTGTCAAAAGGATTTACGCGTTTTCATTAATTAATACTATTTTTAATGAAAACCGCTACATTCTAATGGCAACGAATGATTTTTTTATGGCATTCGCTGCTCAACAACAAACCACAAAGAATACCGGACCAATTAGCATGAACTACAAAGACTATTTACCAAAACCGCTTTCCATCCTGCTGAATACCGGGTTGCTGATTGGGTTGGCTTCGTTTACGATACAAGACAACCCCAAAGATCAAAAACCGGATGAAAGCCGGTTTACGCCCGTCGTCATTGCTGAGAATTTAGACGAACCGATGGTGTTTGAAGTGCTCAAAGATGGCACGGCCTACATCATCGAACGCAAAGGCGCTTTCAAAAAATACGACCCGGCGACCAAAACCGTCAATCTGATTGCGACCATTCCCGTCAACACCAAATACACCAGTGCAGAAGGCGTCTCACGCGAAGCTGAAGAAGGGCTGATGGGGCTGTCGCTCGACCCCAATTTCGATAAAAACCACTGGGTGTATCTGTATTATGCCCACCCAACCGAAAAGAAGCACATTCTGACCCGATGGAATCTGGTCGATGACAAGCTGAGTTCCGAAAAGGTGGTGCTGGAAGTAACAACCCAGCGCGAAGTATGCTGCCATACCGGGGGTGGGATGACCTGGGACAAAGCCGGGAATCTCTACCTGACCGTTGGCAACAACACCGGCAACCAGCAGGCGGCCCAAACCGACGAACGACCCGGCCGCGCCAGTTGGGATGACCAGGGACACGCCGGTAACACCAACGATTTACGCGGTAAAATTCTGCGCATTCACCCCGAAGCCGATGGTTCGTATACCATTCCGGAAGGCAATCTGTACCCAAAAGGAACCGCCAAAACCCGTCCTGAAATCTATTCGATGGGCCACCGCAACCCCTGGCGGATTTCCATCGACAGCAAAACCGGTTTTCTCTACTGGGGCGAAGTTGGCCCCGATGCGGGTGAAGACACCGAAATTGGTCCGCGCGGGTACGATGAGCTGAACCAGGGCCGGAAACCGGGCAACTTCGGCTGGCCGTGGTTTGTCGGCAACGACCAGGCTTTCCCGGTTTTCGATTATGCAACGAATAAACCGCTGGACAAAAAAGACCCTAAAAAACTTGTTAACAATTCGCCCAACAACACCGGTTTGACAGAACTACCGCCCGTAGCGCCTTCTTTCATCTATTACCCGTACGGTATTTCGGAGAAATTCCCGCTGGTGGGCAGCGGTTCGCGCAGTGCGACGGGTGGCCCGATTTATCACCGCTCCGATTTCAAAGATCCCAAGCGTCCGTGGCCAGCGTATTACGAAGGAAAATGGATTGCGACCGACTTCTCCCGGGGCTGGATTATGGCCATCACGATGGACGAAAATGGCGATTACCAATCCATGGAGCGGGTATTACCCAACTACCGCCCGGTTGAACCGATCGACATGAAATTTGGGCCGGATGGTGATTTGTATACACTGGAATACGGCAGCAACTGGTTCCGAAAAAGCGATAATTCGCGGCTGGTTCGGCTCGAATACAACGGCGGAAACCGCAAACCGCTTGTGCAGGCAGCCGCCAGCAAAAAAGGCGGCACGGTTCCTTTCCAGATCACCTTATCGTCGGAAGGCAGTAAAGATTTTGACGGCGACGCGCTGAAATACCAGTGGAAAGTGGCTTCGGGCGGTGGGGCCGCCCGGGTTTTTACGACTGCAAACCCAACCGTATCCTTCGATAAACCGGGCGTTTATACCGCCACGCTGACGGTGAGCGATCCGAAAGGCGCCAGCAACAGCCAGTCGGTAAAAATCATCGCAGGCAATGAACCGCCCGTTGTGGCCGTGAATTTAACCGGTAACAAGTCCTTTTTCTTCCCCGATAAACCGATTCAGTACGCGGTTCAGGTAAGCGATAAAGAAGATGGTAAACTTGCCGGGCCGAATGCAACATCGGGGCAAATCAGTCCGTCGCGGGTCGCCATCAGCATCGATTACACATCCGAAGGCTTCGATTACGCCGAAGTGATTCAGAGTCAGCGCAGTGTCGATGCTTCGACGCAATTCGCCGTGGCCCAGACCCTGATCGGCCAGAGCGATTGCAAAGTATGTCATCAGGTTACCACTAAATCCGTTGGGCCGTCTTTTCATGACATTGCCAACCGGTATAAAGGCAAATCCGAAGCGTCGGGTCAATTGGTCAAAAAAATCATCAACGGTGGTGGTGGCGTCTGGGGCGAAGTCGTGATGCCCGCTCACCCGGCAATGTCGGCCGGTGATGCCGCTGCGATTGTTAAATACATTCTGAACAGCACCGAAAAAACCTTGAGTACCCTGCCGACGCAGGGTAGTTATGCGCTCAAAATTCCGGAAGGCGACAACGGAAAAGGGACGGTACTGGTGCGGGCGGCTTATACCGACCGGCCGGTCAAAACCATTCCTTCGCAGACCTCGGAAAGCCAGCTTATTCTGCGCAACCCGGAAGTCAGCCCGGCCGATGCTGAGGTCACCAAAGGCGTTGATATCAAAGCCCGGGGTATGGGAACCGGGGTGAGTTTGGTGGCTTTTTCAAAGGGGTACATCGGGTATAAAAAGCTGGACCTGACCGACATCAAACAACTGGAACTCATTGCTTCGGCTCAGAAACGCGATGGCAGTATCGGCGGAACCATTGAAATCCGGCTGGACTCTCCAACGGGCGATCTGATCGGTCAAA
This sequence comes from Larkinella fluvii, assembly GCF_051857545.1. Lineage (NCBI taxonomy): Bacteria > Pseudomonadati > Bacteroidota > Cytophagia > Cytophagales > Spirosomataceae > Larkinella > Larkinella fluvii. The sequence continues at coordinate 619,394 of NZ_JBPZHB010000005.1, forward strand.
CCGTTGTGGAGGTGGCCCAACCGAGAGCGCCAGGGGCCGCACCCACGGCGACGGCCATTCAAACCGCCGGTGGCAATGCGCCCACAGCCGGAACGGGTGTTACCACTCCGCCAAAATCAACCACGGCGGCTGCTCCTTCTTACACGCCCCGTGGCCCGGTTCCTCTGAAAGTTGCACTGAAAGAAACCAACGGGGTTCATGATGTCTACCTGGTTTTCAAAAATGAACAAGCGAAAGCCATTGAGCCGCTACTGTCTCTGGTCAGTATCAAGTTCAGCCCGGTAGAAAAATAGGCATACTCTTACCAAAACGAACAGAGCCCGAATGGAGGTTTTCTCGGCTCGGGCGCTGTTCGTTTTGAACGTTAACTAAAGGCAAGATTACCTTCCTGCAACGCTTTTTCGTACTTTTCTTTATTAAACCGGAACAAATACGGCGACTTGAAAGCTCCTCCTTTCCGTTGCTCTTCCAGCCGTTCGATGATGCCCAACGCCCGCATTTTCTTGGAAAAATTACGGGGATCCAGCGGTCGGTTCAGGATTGTTTCGTAGAGTCGCTGGAGTTCGGGCATGGTGAATTTTTCGGGCAGCAGATTATAGCCAACTGGCTGCCAGCTCAGTTGAACCCGTAACGTTCTGAGGGCCACGGCGACAATATGGTTGTGATCGAAAAGCAAGGAGGGCAATTTTTCAACATCCCACCACCGGCATTCATCCGTTAGAAAATCAGCGGTGGGAGTTACTTTCGAAAAATCGACCAAGGCAAAATAGCCAATTGACACGGTGCGGTCGGGCCATTGTCGGGTCGAGGTATCCGGCCAACTCAGTTTCTGGCTGATTTCCTGCCGATTATACCGTACGTCTTCGCCAAAGGTGTGAAACTGTTGCAGAAAAAGCTCCTTAATCCCGGTGCGTTCTTCCAGAATACGTTGAGCAGCCACGTCGACCGATTCATTCTTGTAGATAAAACCGCCCGGCAATCCCCACTCCTCGGTCTGCTTCCATCGTAACAACAACACTTTCAACTGGTTATCATAAAATCCAAAAATCACGCAGTCGATTGAAAGGCCCAACACACACCGTATGTCGACCTCTTTGAAATACTCCTCCAGTTGTTTTTTGTAATTCATAGGGAAAAAATAAAAAATAAGCTTTATGTATTCCTTACATATTCACTATTTATTTTTATACCCTGTCAGCGGTCGCAGACTCTGACAGGTATAAACCTACCCATGATGAAATCATTCCCCATCCGAATTTTCCTGGGCTTTCTGTTTGTGACCCAGTTTCCATCCGTTCAGGCGCAGCAAGCGCACGTTAATTTAGACTGGAATCCGCATAAAAACACCCAAAACCTGAATCCCTTTGGTGCCAACGTCATCTCACCGGAGGTAAGCGACGATCACAGGGTGACGTTTCGACTCAAGGCACCCCGGGCTCAGGAAGTGCTGTTAACCGGTGGCCCCATGCTGCTGGCACTCAAGGCCAGTAAACCGATTCCGTTTAAAAAGGACAACGATACGCTGTGGACGCTGACCGTCGGGCCGGTGAAACCGGACATTTACGTCTACAAATTTATCATCGACGGTGTAACCGTGGTCGACCCCAACAACACCCTCACCGGTTTTTCGGACCAGCCGGGCTACAGCCAGTTGGTCGTTCACGGCGATGGCCCGGCGTATTACGATGCCCGCCAGGTACCACACGGAACCTTAAGCCGCCACACGTACCATTCTGATGTGCTTAACGGCGAACGTGAATTATATGTCTATACACCACCTGGTTATAACCCGAAGAAAAAATACCCGGTTTTATACCTGCTGGGCGGAAGCGGGGAACTGGCTTCCACCTGGTCGCTGGACGGTCGGGCCAACTTTATTGCCGACAACCTGATTGCGGAAGGCAAAGCCGTTCCGATGATTATTGCCATGCCGAACAACCAGGTGATTCACCGTAGTGACCCAAGGCATACCGAGTTGACATTCAAGCTGTTTGAAGAAGAATTGAGAAAGCAGATTGTACCGTTCGTCGATAAGAACTACAGTACGCAAACCACCCCGAAAGGCCGGGCGTTGGCGGGTCTATCGATGGGCGGACGACACACCCAACTGGTGGGTTTCAATTGCCTGGATTTGTTCAGTTCGTTTGGTTGCCTGAGTTCCGGCGATCTAAATACTGAGCAGACCAGCGCAACATTCCTGAACGATCCGGATATCAATAAAAAAGTAGATTATCTCCTCGTTGGACAAGGGACCGGCGAGGTGGCCACCATTGGGCTACGGGCGGTTGCGTTGCATGAGGCTTTGCAAAAACACAATGTGAAGCACGATTATTACGTAGGGGGCGATGGTGCTCACGATTGGGCAACCTGGCGACATTTGCTCTATTACCGCTTGCTACCAAATCTATGGCAAAAGAAATAGTTTAGTTTTCTCCTACCCTACCGGCTATCAACCCGGCCAAGTTTTATTGGTACGGCCATCGACAGAGTGCTTGCCGGGGCCTACAAAATAGAGGGTAAAATAGACCAGGAAATACAACAAAGGCATCTCTTTTTTCCCAAAAGGGTCTGCTCCGTGGGCAAAAAACGTAACCACGAGCATGTTGATCATGAGGATGATGGCTCCTACCCGGGTTTGAAATCCGATCAGAATCAGAATTGAGCACACAAACTCGGCCATCATAGATAGAACCAGCGATGGCGCACTACCAATTCCAATGGGATCGCCGAAGGTGAAATTGCCGGTAAGTACTTTCATGAATTTAGGCCAGCCATGTGTCAACATTAGAGCTGCGACACCCATTCTCAGCACCAGTAGTGAAAAATGCACCATCAATGGGCTAGCTTTTGTTCCTAACAGTGGTTTCATAGCAAATTGTCTGGTTACTTACCTAAACGGCCTTTCGCAGGCGTCTGTTTAGGTTTTTTTGCAAAAATACGTTTTGCCCGAATCCAGAGACCAATGTAGAATCTCTCCCGCCCGGATCGTTTTCCTTTCCTAATTTTCTATTCTTTGAAAGTTGTCAGCCAATTTACCTTTCATTAATAACGCTCTGAGTCAGGACTTTATATAGTGTTCGGCAAACCGTAAAGTCCTATAAAACAAATCATTTTGACTTCAACTGGCAGCAATTATTTCTCAAAAAAGTACTCTATAATTTACAATATATAAATAGTATATTGCCTATTATTAAAAACAGAGATCACGTCTTATGAATACAATAATTGGTATACCATCTAACCATTTTATAGCCTCTTACATGACCGAAATTGCCAGATCGGTATGTTTAAGTATAAACATAATTTTTGATGTTCAACAAGTTGAAAAGGTCTTAAAACAACAACCTATTGATTGGATTTTATTTGACATCTATGAAAAATCGACAATTTATTTTGATGTTCTTCAAGAATTAAGATTGCGGAACCAACGTTTCCAATTAGCGATATTAGTAGACAATAGCGTAAATTATACAAAAAATTATCGACTATCATATTCAGGATTTAAAGCCCGATTTAGTCTGTGGTTTTCATGAATTACCACAATGTTTAAGGTTAATTTCCCTGGGACAGCGCTTTCTTCCGTCATTACCCCCCAAGTCGCGAATGCATGCTATACAAGGATGGAATGAATTGACTGGGCGCGAAAAAGAAGTACTGTGGGAATTAGCGGAAGGCAAATCTACAGCAGAAATAGCCGGTCTATTATACATTAGCACCAAAACAGTCGAAAACCATAAAGCAAGTATTTCTTCGAAGCTAAATGTAAATGGAGGGCCGGGGTCTTTGTTAAGATTCATTTTTAAAAACAAAGTAGACATTTTATCAACTAAATATTAAATACAGAGACAAAAATAGGTAATCTACCCTAAAAATATACATAATATCACTCATGTAGTAAAGGAAAGGCTTTGTGAATTTTACAAAAACACTATCGTAAAATTTACATCCTTGCTATCATGAGAAAAAGAATCTACCTTGCAGGAGGAAATCGTGCCTTAATAAACTTAATAGCATTATTGACGCTATTAAGTTTACCATCTTTTCGATTTAGTAACATAAATAAGGAAGAAAAATTCCCGACTATTTTGCTAAAGAATATGGAGAAACCCGCTACATACGTACTTGAAAAGAGCCGAAACCCGGGAAGCGGTAAATCCAGGAGATCGATTCTTTCTCCTTCCTATCCATCCCCCAATCGCAAATCAGCCTCCTCGGGTAGCGATCCGATTCGTTTTGTCTTTTACACCAATAAAAAGCAGGTCAGCCTTGGTGAAGAAGTGGAATTAACGATAACGGCTCACTACATGGCCATGCATCCCGGCTTGCTAGCGACCTTTCCCGGCTCAAATGCGTTTAGCCTCAAAGTGCTCGTCCCAGACGGTTTCGTTCAAACGGGCGGTGACTATGTCGACCTCATCGGTACAGAGCTTTCAACCCAGCGGAAAACGGTTACCTATTCTCTCAAGGGAAAGTTTGTTTCAATTTCCAGCAATAACACCTTCCGCTTGCTACGAAGCCACAAGGACGCCGGTGCTGACAGCAAATTTATTGAAAAAGGCAAATTCCAGATTCATTGCCACAACTCCGCCGAGAGCCTTGCCAATGCTGGGTCTTTGAAAGGATCGCGAATTGCTGCTGAATTAGCTTCACTTACCGGTTGTTACATTATCCGATCTAAAAAAACCGGTCAATTGCTCCAATCGCTATCCGGCGATGTGGTCGAACAACGAACCGCCAACAACCAGGCAAACCAGATATGGAAAGCTGAAAGTGTAGGAGCCAATCAATACCGGTTCACCACGCAGGATGGCTCCGGCAAAACCATGCAGGTCAATGCCGCCAGCCAAGGCGAATTAGTCCGAATCGGAACCTACACCGGAGCCGATTTGCAGAAATGGACCCTTCAAAGCGACAACAACGGCAGTTACCGGCTTATCACCTCCAATGGACTTACCTGGGATATGCGAAATTATGGCGCAGAACCACAGCTTCAGTTGTGGGGTAACCTCACCGAAGATTTCGCCGACCAGCGTCTGTTTGGCTTCGAGTCTACTGGTTGTCCTACCGCCCCTCCTGCAACCGGTTCCTGCACCACCTTGCGAAATGCCGACTCTCCTGCCAACCTGACTAGCGGTTTGACTTATAAGTATTATCAAAGCATTGCCAATAACGACTGGTGTTCGGCCACCGGATTCAGCAACCAGGCTATCGTTAGCTCCGGCTCAGTTGGCACCATCAGTCTAACGCCCCGCCAACGCGATGACCATTTTGGCTTCGAGTTTGCGGGATACATCCAAGTACCGGCTGATGGACAGTATACCTTCTTCATCACCAGTGATGATGATTCCCAACTCCTGATTGGGGACCAGTTGATCGCTGCCGACCGGGGTTGCCACGGCATCAACTCAACAGGCCAGGAACCCAATGGGAACATTTGTCTGCGGGCCGGTTACCACCCCATCCAGATTCTTTACAGCCAGGGAACCGAAGGCTTGGGATTAAAAACATTCTGGCAGGGTCCCACCTTTGCCAAACAGGAGATCCCCGCCAGTGCTTTGTTTCGCAGTGGAAGTGCTACTGTAGCCTGTAACTTCGTTGTCAGTGCAACGGCACCGGCCACAGCGGGTTGTGGCAGTGCCATCACACTCAATGCCCCCTGCACAGGATCTGATTGCGACGGAGTTAGTTATCAATGGAGCACGGGACAAAATGGCCAATCAGTCAACACCACGGCCGCTGGCAATAATGGCACTACAACATATGCGGTTACTTCCAGTAAAGCCGGATGCGATACCAAAACCGCTCAAACATCGGTCACCGTTAACGGGTGTGAATCATCACTTACAGGCTGTTACGTTATTAGATCCAAAAAAACTGGTCAGTTGCTCCAATCACTGTCCGGCGAGGTGGTCGAACAACGAACCGCCAATAGCCAGGCAAACCAGATATGGAAAGCCGAAAGTGTAGGGACAAATCAATACCGATTCACCACGCAGGATGGTTCCGGCAAAAGCATGCAGGTCAATGCCGCCAGTCAAGGCGAATTACTCCGAATCGGAACCTACACCGGAGCCGATTTACAGAAATGGACAATCCAAAGCGACAACAACGGCAGTTATCGAATCAACACCTCCAATGGACTTACCTGGGATATGCGAAATTATGGCGCAGAACCACAGCTTCAGTTGTGGGGTAACCTCACCGAAGGTTTCGCCGACCAGCGTCTGTTTGGCTTCGAGTCTACTGGTTGTCCTACCGCCCCTCCTGCAACCGGTTCCTGCACCACCTTGCGAAATGCCGACTCTCCTGCCAACCTGACTAGCGGTTTGACTTATAAGTATTATCAAAGCATTGCCAATAACGACTGGTGTTCGGCCACCGGATTCAGCAACCAGGCTATCGTTAGCTCCGGCTCAGTTGGCACCATCAGTCTAACGCCCCGCCAACGCGATGACCATTTTGGCTTCGAGTTTGCGGGATACATCCAAGTACCGGCTGATGGACAGTATACCTTCTTCATCACCAGTGATGATGATTCCCAACTCCTGATTGGGGACCAGTTGATCGCTGCCGACCGGGGTTGCCACGGCATCAACTCAACAGGCCAGGAACCCAATGGGAACATTTGTCTGCGGGCCGGTTACCACCCCATCCAGATTCTTTACAGCCAGGGAACCGAAGGCTTGGGATTAAAAACATTCTGGCAGGGTCCCACCTTTGCCAAACAGGAGATATCTGCCAGTGCTTTGTTCCGCAGTGGAACTCCAACTACAGTGGGTTGTAATTTTGTCGTCAGTGCCACAGCACCGGCTACAGCTAATTGCAGTAGTGCCATAACCCTCAATGCCCCCTGCACAGGAGCTGATTGCGACGGGGTTAGCTATCAGTGGAGCACGGGGCAAAATGGTCAATCGGTCAACATCACGGCCGCTGGCAATAATGGCACTACAACATATGCGGTTACTGCCAGTAAAGCCGGATGCGATAATAAAATTGCTCAAGCCACTGTAACTGTTAGTTCTTGTCCCAGCAGTACAAACGTTGCCACTAAAACGTTTATGATGACCTCTATAGTTGGTGAGGAATGGAGTGACAAAAAAGACTATGGCACACGTAAATACGTAAACATGCCTGAACCCGGATCTAATTTGCCCTCACCCCATCGTTTAATACCTCCTAAAAACTCAGATCTTAAAGTAACAAAGATTAGGAATATTGCAAAAATAATGGATTACTGGCAACAACTGGGCGGAACCCATGTGTCAATGCCCATGAAATGGGATGATACAGAAATGAGTCCAGGGGAGTTTGAGTTCCGTCATTGGGACTATATATTTGCTAAAGCCGATAGCCACGGACTTAAAGTAAATATTAACATCTGGCCATTATTGGATTTTAGTCAACCTCCTGCTAGTTCGCAATATAATACCAGCGCACCATGGCGCTATGAGGGAGCAGATGCTGCCCAGAAATTTGTATCAGATGCCAATGGGGGGCATACTGAACCTATAAATCATTTCATGAGCTACCATTCGTCCAAAATGGCGAACTACCGACGATGGCTGAACGGTGTGGCCAATTACCTGGCGACGAAAGCTAACCTGATTGGGTATGTTGCTGTTGTAGTCAACCACCACAAAGAGGCAAATTATTACCTTAATGCTTATACAGATTACCACCCCAGCACGGTAAGTGCCTGGCAAGATTGGCATGATATTACTTATTCAGGACGTCCGAATCCTCCTGTTGATGGAGGGTCAAGTTTAAATCACAAACGCTGGCTTCAGTTCCGATCGAAGGTTCTTATAGATTTTGTTAAGGAATGGGTCGGAATTTTTAAAGCCAAAAATATCAAAACAGTACTTGACGTCGGAAGCTTTACCGATAGTAATGACAAACGGGGTACTTGGGCTTTGTTAGGAATGCTTCCTCCGGAGTTGGATGGAGTAAAACATAACCCTGGCTATAACTATCAGTCGGCTTTTGAAACCCGTATCGTAGCAACTGCACGACCTTCACTTGCGTCAGTGGAATGGAGCAACGAATGCAATGAGCAACCTTGTCCGTCAACTCTTGTACCTACTTTAATTGACAAAATCAAGACCAGTATCGACGCAGGAGCAACTGATATTTCATTTGCTATCTTTGATTTACCTCTTGATTATTTCCCCCCTGGAAATGATTTAGAGCAAGTTGTGAATGCGCTCAAAAATTCAGGGTATTGGAATAAAACTATACAATCACTTCCGAATAACTGTGTGATGGAGGTAAAGGTAACTGATGCACTCAATAATGGCTCTTACAATGGGGGGAGCATTATCAATATTTTTAACAACTTCCAGAACAATAATAATGGCTGCGTGACGTGGCCAGCCATTAAAGTAATCGATGATTTAAAGAACTTAAATTAATTCTTCGGGGGATCGAATCAACAAAAACACACTATATAGTGTGTTTTTGTTGATTCGATTTAGTATGAAACGAATCCCCTCTGATCTATCTATACCCTATTTCTGCCATCGAAAAAAAGGTATCCCCCGAAACCAACAAACTTAATCACGGCCTAAATGAGTCTTTTACCGCAAACCATAATGAATAAGGCCTTCCAAGAAAAAAATGGAATGAAGCCCACTTCTCTTCTCTAAAAAAAATACAAATTTCAACTGGCGTTGGGCACAAAAAACTGGTTCGACTAAACATGGTTAATGATCAAGTCAACCCAGTCCGACATCTCGGTGAAGGCTATGCCGTAATTATGGCTTCCCAGAAAGACACATTTCTTCTGTGGTCAATGGTGGCTCCAACTGGTTTACGAAATTTTATTAAAACCGGAAACCACTGTTCAAAAGGATACCGGGTTGAAGTTGAATTAGACCCCAAAAAAATACCAAAGGGCATCTATTTTTTCCATCAATTTTATTACTCGTGTGAAAATGCAATTGCGAGAAAAAAACCCGACGGAAAAATCATTGTACTGTAAAATGCATGAGCATACAATTTACAATACAATATTTTCCCTTTATGAACATTTAAAGATTTTTATCACTGATCAAGGCTACTCACATGAAAAAATTATTTATCAAAAATAAATCTTATCCCACAATCACCGCATCTTCATTTTTATTTTCCTATGAATATTCCCTACTAGCGGTATTATCTATTCTTTTACTCGCGCAAAAATTGCCGTTTATTTTTTATAATGATCAGCTAAATCCTGACGAAAGCCAGATGCTGACTCAAGCAATTACATTGGCATATGACCCGGTTTTCTGGCGATCAGTCGATGGCACAACTGGTGGCCCAATCAACAGTTATCTTATCTTACTCTTAAAGTACATCGGGTTTTCATTTGATTATTTTACGCTCCACCTGTTATCCGTCGTCCTCATCATCATATCCCTTTTTACAACGTATTGTACATTGCGTCTTTTTTACGATTTCAAATCGTCATTTTTAAGTTTATTGATCCCATTTCAATTTTTCTTTTTTACAAATCACGGCGATTTCAACCATTACAATAGTGAATTGCCTTCTGTCACCTTACTTACGGCAGGAGTCTTCCTATTGGGTCAAATTTTCCGCTCTGCGAAGAACTCATTTTTACTAGTAGGGACATTAGGCCTTGTTTGTGGCCTTGTTCCGCTCGCAAAATTACAAGGGGGGCCACTTGCTTTCCTATACATTTTTTGCGCCTTCCTGGCTATCATAAAAGGCAAACTTTCTACTTTACGAAAATCCTTATTGATCGTATCAATGGGATCCGGAATAATGATCGTAGCTACATCATTGTTTGTCTACCTCATTTATAATCATCTCATGTACGATTTTTACATCATGTACATTAAAACAAATCTTAGTCATTATAATCCGGGAAATAGCTTTCAATCATTCATAAAACTATTCTTTAAATCGTCGTACGACTACGTGTTCTTTCTGATCTCTTGTTTTCTTCTATGGATTGTAGCGACAATTATGGCTTTTAACAATAGGATGTATTCTTTTTTTTACAATAAAAAACTATGGTTTTTACTTCTGAACGCTACCATATCATTGCTTGTCGTAACAAAAACTGGTTATATATTTGAACATTATCTCTTTTATACTATTTTCCCAATCACATTACTCACCGCCTACAGTTTAAATCAAATCCTGGAATCCGGAAATAATCAGGAACAGGCCTACCGGAAAGTGGTTATCCTCAGCATAGGATTGCTCATTGGCTCCACTTTAGTATATGCCTTAAAGCTCCCCAGGAAGAATCAAAACTTTACAATGACCTCTACTCCCCTCCATGAAAAACGAGTTGCCAGATTGATCAAAAAGTATTCAAAACCAACCGATTGTCTGGTGGTCTGGGGGTGGAATATGCGGTATCATACCTTGAGCGGATTGAGGCAAGGCACAAAAGAAAACCATTCGATTCGCTGTATGACCACAAATTCGTTGGGGGCGATTCATGATCCTCAACTCATTGCCTATTACGGGAGAGCGTATATAGATGACCTAAAACGAAACAATCCTCCCGTCTTCATTGACGAAGTAAAAGCAAACCGTTTTTTTGAAAATCCCGAATGGGTTGTACACGAAAATATCCCCGGGTTAAAGCAAATTATCGCCGATAAATACCAGTTATTGACCCACGAATCCGGCGTTTCGGTTTACATACGCAAAGGTCTTTTGTAGACCTACGAACAACATTTCGCTTTAAATACGATCTCAAAACTGATACAACAACCGCGCCCGCATCCCGGCCGAAGTCCGGTTCAAACTAAACTGCGAAGACAATAAAGGGCTTGACAGATACGGATTGGCCTGAATGACCCAGTGACTCCATTGCTTCTCGACAGCAACCCCCACGAGCCAGTTGTTGTAGACCCCGGGAGAACAATCTTCGTAGAACTTTTGCGCCATAAATTCATACGGCCCCATGCGGTTGGTAAACGAAATTTTCTCGCGGGCTTCCAGACTGAAACTCGCGCCAACGGATGGCGTAATCGTAACAGAGTTCCCGACCGGCAGACGATACCCAAAAGTGATCGGTAACTGCCAGCTCTTTCCACTGCGGGCAATGTTCAAAATTTCAATGCGCTTGTCCCCAGGCACTTTACCCGGATAATCCCGCCGGAATTCAGTTTTTTTCTTGATAAAATACTGTCCTTCCGTAATGTACTCCTCGCCCGAAACGCTCAGGCGCGTCAATCCGATGCCAATCGTCAAACGATCCCCCATCAGAACTTCACTCGCCAGCCCGTAACCCGATTGACCGCCACTCAACTGCGCACTGCCCCCAATCCGGACGTGAACGAAACGCTGCCGTTCTTCTACCACCGGTTTTGAACCCGAAGTGGTGGCTACGGCCGAATGTGTTGCCAACGGACGGATTCGGCGGACCCGGCGCTGGTAGTTTTCGACATAATAACTGGAATCAATTTTCAATGCCCGATTCAGCACCGGCTCCCAGGAAATAGAAGCTGATGAGGACGAACCGGCTGGCGACCCGGCATTTCCCGGAACATCTACCGAACCCGAAGAACCACTTGACAACGGCCGGGAGGTTTCCAAACCGGCGGGTTTCTGCCGTCCCGAATACCGATCCGGGTTCCGATTCCAGCGGTCTGTAGCGGATTTCGGCAAACGGCCCGAAGGAAGTGTATTTGGCTCCGATTGCTCCGCAGGCACACGACCGGTTTTTGAAGGATCCGATTCCAATCCATTCAGCCCCGTTTCGGATTCCGTCAGACGCTCTTTTGAGCCGGATCGACCCGATAAAGTACTACCTTCCAGCCGGTTGCGTTCCCGATTCGGATTTGAAGCTGATTCGATTGACGGGCTTTCGCCGGAGCGATCCGTTGCCGCCGGATCGGTTTCTGAACGGTTGGCCAACTCACGATCATCATCCTGCTGAACCCCTGGGACAGAAGGCGATAACCGGGGTGATGGAATCGATACTTCGCGTGTTATGTAGACCGTGTCTGTTTTTGGCCCTTGAGCAACCGGTGTTTCCAGCGGAGCCTGTTGCAGAATCGTGACAGTATCCTTCAGAGACTGAACGGTTTGCTCCAGTTTCTGATTGGTACGGTATTGCCACACCGCCAGAATGACCAGCCCGGCCACCGTGGCGGCACTCATCATTGGCACAAGCCACTGCGTAACCGCCCCGCCAATGGAAGGTACGCCATTGCGACGCAGAACAGACCGAAGATGCACCCAATCTGTCTCCTGGAACGGAGGGTCTATTCCCTCCAGCTTTTGTCGTATATTTTCCTCAAATTTATCAGTTTTCATAGTAACGAATAGGAATCGCGGGGTCGGATGGAAACAGGTGTGGGTACGCAGACCGGATGGCCTGTTGAAGACGTTGCCGCGACCGTAAAAAATGCGAACGGATCGTGGCTTCGTTGCTCTGTAACACCTCGGCAATTTCCCGAAGACTGTAGCCATCTACTACATGCATCGAAAACACAGTACGGTAGGCCGGTGGCAGTTGCTGCACCAGCGCCAGAATTTCGTCGGCCGAAATCTGGCCTATCACATCGTCTTCGAACGGCACATCCTGACCGGCCTCCAACGAACTCATGTCTAATTTGTGGTATTTACGGTAATAACTGATGGCGGTATTGATCAGAATCGACCGTAGCCACGCTTTGAAAGGATGCGTGGCATCGTATTGATGGAGCCGTTGAAATACTTTGAGAAAGCTCTCATTCAACACTTCTTCGGCCTCCTCCGTCGTAGCCGAATACCGCAGGCAAATACTTTTGGAATAGCCATAAAATTTTTTGAATAAAACACGTTGAGCCTGCGCATCATGGTTGCGGCAGGCTTCAATAACACTATCTATATCGTTTTCCGCGAAGGAGGGGCGCTTTCGGAAGAACAAGGCCGTAACGATTTAAGTAAATGATTCACTCATACCATCCCATGTACGTCAAAAACCGGGCGACTGTTGCAGCGGTTAACGACTTTTTTTTATTTTTTTTCACTCCCCTAATTTCTATATTTTTTTCGATTTGGTCTGCAACGGTGCCGGTTTTCCCGGCGTAATGTCAATTGTATCGTCGAAAAAACCGGTTCGCTCCCGAGTGGTTCTCCCGCTTTTTCCGACTTCGAACCTGAAATTCTAAAGCAATGAAAATACATCTGTTGGTCATTGCGGATAGTCTCCATTACGACTCGGGCCTCAACTCCCGGCAGAGCTACATCGATCAGTTCGTGCAGCAACTGGAACGCGGGGGGCAGGAAGTAATCGTGACCTACCATGCGCCGATGGCCATCAGCACCATCGCGGAAGTGTTGCAGCGGGTTCCGCTCCGGCGCTATGACCTGATCATTCTGCAAATTGCCAACCGCCACCTGCGCGATTCGCGGCTGGCCCTGCGCCCCACCGCCGGAACGCGGTTCATGGAGCATGTGATGGCGTGGAAGTTACGCATCCAATCCGTGCTGGGTGCCATTCGGCCCCTCAACGAAGTATACGCTCATTTGTCGATGATCCTGGAAACCCTCCGGTTTCACCGCAGCCGGGTTATTCTGATGACCCCTTTCCCCCACCGCGAACCGGTCAGTGGCTGGTTGCGACGCAAGGGCAGTGCCATCCTTAAAAGCGAAGGACAACACCGGGGGTTCCGGGTATTCGATGTGCAGGCACTGGTCGATTCCCGCGAGGAGTTTTTCAGTACCGGCGACCGCGAAAGGCTCAACGCCATCAGCCACGAACTGATCGGACGACGGCTTTATGATTTTTACCGAACCGAACCCAGCATGACCACCGGCCCTTTGAAACAGGACACCTAATTTGTTACTCTGCATTACCAACCACCATCATATATAGACAGCAAAACCATGAAAAAATCCCTGTTCATCGCCTTGACCGTTATCGTCGCCGGCCTATACGGCTGCAATCAAAGCCAGCAAACCGTCACCCCGGACACCGATTCGGCTATCTCGGCCACCAGCACCGCCCGGCTGGCGTCCGACAGTTCCGGATTCTTTTGCAGGAAGAACATTACGAAAATCGCCGTAACCGACCTCCCAACGTCTGTAAGCAACTACCTCTCTACTAATTATGCCGGCGCCACCGTTGACTATGCCGCTAAAGATGACACGGGCAATTTCCTGGTAGCCATCACGCAAAATGGCGAAACCAAAGCCCTGTTGTTCAACGCTGACGGCACCTTTAACGAAGAATTAGCGCTGAAAGGCGGACCCGGCCGTAAAGGGGGTTCGCACGGAAAAGGGGGTGGCAAAAAAGGATCGCTGGAACAGATTGCCGTCGCTGACCTGCCGTCTGCCATCACCAATTACATCAGTACAAATTATGCCGGCGCCGAAGTGAAAACCGCAGCCAAAGACAGTACGCGTGGCTATCTGGTGATGATCGTGGTCAGCGATCAGGCCAAGACCCTGCTCTTCAACACCGACGGGACCTTCAACAAAGAAGTTTCCAAACCGTTGCGCGGCAACTTTACGTCGGTTGCCGTGGCAGATTTGCCCGCTGCCGTTACGACCTACATCACGACGACGTATGCGGGTTCGACGATTAAAGATGCCGCCAAAAATGCCGAAGGGCAATTGGTGGTCGTTGTGAAAACCAGCGATGGAAAACCGGTAGCCCTGCTTTTTGAGGCCGATGGCACCTTCAAGCAGGTGCTGAAACAACGGCGTTGAAAAGTCAATTGGCATCCTTCTCCGAAAACAGGATGCGGAGCGGTGGAGAAGGGTGCCAATTGTTTTGGTAAATGACTTATCCTTTTTGAATACAACCTGAATTGAAACGCTATGAAAAATAAACTGCGCAGTGTCCCTGCCTGGTGGGGAATGGTTTTGCTTTCCGTTACGCTGCTGGCGGGTTGCCGCAAGGAAACGGACCTCGTTGAACCAACCACCACGACCACTACAACCGCCGAAAACCAGACCATCAACAAGTGGATTCTGGAAAACATGCGGGAGTATTATTACTGGAATGACAAAATCCCGGCCAGCCCGGATCTGACGCTCGCGCCTTCCGACTTTTTCGATTCCATTCTCTATTCCTACGACGCCACCGCCCGACCCGACGGCGACCGGTTTTCATGGATCGAAGAAAATGCGGACGACCTGTCGGCATCGCTGAGCGGAGAATCGACTACCACCGGCATGGAATTTATGCTCTACCTGCGCTCGCAGGGTTCTACCAACGTGATTGCGCAGGTTTTATACGTTTTGCCCAACTCCCCGGCAGCCGCTGCGGGCTTCAAACGGGGCGACATCATCAGCAAAGTGAACGGTCAAACCATCACGACGTCCAACTACGTTTCGTTGCTCTATTCGGGCGGCACAACGTTCTCCTTTGGTCTGGCCGAATTGCAAAACAGCACGCTGGTCGATACGGATCTGACCCGCGCGGTAACGGCTACGGTTTTTCAGGCCAACCCGGTTTTCATGGATTCGGTCTACACCGTTGGCGGAAAAACCGTCGGCTATCTGGTTTACAATCAATTTGTTCCGGCGCCCAACAACAGCAACGGTTCGGAATATGACGATCAGGTCGATGCCATTTTCAGCAACTTCAAAGCCAAAGGCGTTAACGAACTGGTGCTGGATCTGCGCTACAATCCGGGCGGCTATACTTCGTCATCCGCCAATCTGGCCAGTTTGATCGGAAAAAACATCGACCGAACCAAAGTCTATTTCCGCGAAGAATGGAACTCTACCCTGACGCCTTATCTCCAGCAGGAATACGGCGATGAGTTCTTTATCCAGCGGTTTGTTATCAAATCGCAAAACATTGGAAGCAACCTCCAGCGGGTTTTTGTGCTGACCACCGACGGAACCGCTTCGTCCAGCGAATTGATTATCAACGGACTGCGCCCTTATATGACCGTAACGACCATTGGCACTACAACCTATGGCAAAAATGTGGGGTCTATTACGATAGTCGATGATTCCGGAAACATTAAATGGGGTATGCAGCCAATCGTTTTTAAGTCATTCAACAGCCTCGGCCAGTCCGATTATTCCACCGGTTTTACGCCCGCGGTGGAGGTTCAGGAACCGCTCAATTTACAACCATTGGGCGACGTCAACGAGCCCCTGCTCAACGAAGCACTTTACCAGATTACCGGAAGCCGCATTGCCCGGCGGGGTGTTGCCGAACCCAACCGCCTGCCCGCCCTGGGGTCGTCGATCCAGCGGAAAGCCGGCGGAGGACGCATGATCAAAAGCTTGCCAACCTTTAAACCCAGTACCCTATAAAACACCTTTAAGCTGCCTTTTCTCCATGAAAACCGCTCTGACTACGTTCTGGCTCACCCTCCTCGTCTGCCCGGCTTTTGCCCAGGGAATTACCGACTACTATCGCCCGCCGGTGGCGTCTGCGGGTGAATTCACGCCCGAGTACCGATCGGTGAAGGAACGCCGGGCCGAAATGACGAAGCTGATCGCCCGCTATGGCGAGACGTATATCCTGGAGCGTTGGTATATCGGAGGGGACGGTTTTTTCCGAACCGACAAAGGGCAGCTTGACCAAACCTTCAACGGATTGATTAGCACCAAAGGAACCACACAAACCGGCTGGAGTGCCGTCATCGGCTGGGTTAGCAACGAACGCTGGGCCGTGGAAGGCGGTTATGCCCGTTCCCCCATTCACAACACGCTGGTGGTGGGCAGCGGCTCGAATGCCCTCGATCTGCGGTTTGAGAACAACAAGCACGGTTTTGTGGTACGCGGCAAACGGCTGATGCGGTTTGGCAACCGGGCCGCCCGTCGCTCCGGCTTGTGGCTCGGAGCCGGGGTCTGGATGGTGCCGAACAATGGCCAGCAAGTCAGCAACTTTCTGGTGGAAGGCTACAGCTACAGTGGTTCCGGGGGTGGTTTTGGCCGCACCAGCCGCGCCCGGGTCGACACCATCCAGATTTTTGGGGCAACCCGCCTGAGCCCGCGCCTGAACGGCATGGCCGAAGCCTCGGCCGAATATACTGTAAAACTGGGCGGAAAAGCAGAACTCAGTCTGTTTGCCCGGAAATACTGGGGACTCAGTAACTCAATAACAACCAACCTATTATACACCGTAAACCGCGGAGAGTCGCAGTCCGCCGTCCTTCGGGCCGACGGCAGCGGCTGGAGCGTAGGCGTATCCTTGCGGTACGTCTACGCCCTCCGCTATGACCTGCGAAAAATGCCGGGCATATTTAACCTGCGGGGCAATCGACCGGAAACCGTCAACGAAAAACGACGACGTACTCAATTGTAAGTTCATGCATATCGATACCGAAAACAATCACCCTTTCTATTCTTTCACCGTTGCCCCATCGGTAACGGGTTTTTCTATTTACTCACTTTCCCCTTTTTTTCTATGAAAATTTCATTCCCCCGCGTGTTGCGTTCTAAACCCTCGATGGTAAGCTCATTTTTTAAGAATCGTTTTTCGATTCTGATCCCGGCTTTTTCCTACACCTTAATCTGGGTGTTGTGGGGTGCTATGCTGAGCAGTTGCTCCAACGAAGACGACGTTGCGGTTTTGGGCGACTGGAACCGCCGGTCCGACTTTGAAGGCGTGGCCCGCAATGCCGTGGCCGGTTTTGTGCTGAACAATGTGGCTTACATGGGTACCGGCACCAACGCTGACAACGACCGGCTGAAGGATTTCTGGTCGTATGACCCGGCCCGCAACACCTGGACGCAGTTGGCCGATTTTGGCGGAGAAGCCCGCAATACCGCCGTTGGTTTTGCCGTCGGCACGAAAGGCTATCTGGGTACCGGGCTGAATGCCAACAGCGACCGGCTGAAAGATTTCTGGGAATTTGACCCGACCGCCAACGCCTGGAAACGCATCGCCGACTTCGGTGGCACCGCCCGCCGGAACGCGGTGGCTTTCTCGGTGGGGAACAAAGGCTACGTCGGCACCGGTTTCGACGGTAATTATCTGAAAGACTTCTGGGCTTATGATCCCACCAAAGATACCTGGGAGAAAACAGCCAGCTACGGCGGAGCCAAACGACTGGGAGCCATCTCGTTCGTGATCGACGGACTGGCGTATGTCGGAACCGGCAACAACAACGGATCGGCCGAAAAAGACTGGTGGGCCTACGATGCAACCAAAGATGAATGGATCGAAAAAGGCGATTTTGAAGACGATGAACTGGTACAACGCAGCTACGCCGTTGGCTTTTCAATTGGCAACAAAGGCTACGTAACCCTCGGAGATGGCAGCACGGCGGTTTGGGTGTATGACGTTGCCACCGACGACTGGTATGAGCAGGGCATTTTTGAAGGATCGGCCCGGCAATACGCCTTTGGATTCGCCATCAACGGCAAAGGCTACGTCACCACCGGCAGCAGCGGTTCCGGCCGGTTCGACGACATCTGGGAATTTGACCCGACCGTTGAACAGGATACGGATACGAATTGATGAGACGTATGAAAGGCAAAAAAATTCAGTCCCTGGCGATCCTGCTGATCGGGCTGGCCATTGTCACGACGTACAGTTTGTTCCGTCAAAAATCGCAGTATGAGCTTCAAACAACCCGCACACCGGCGGGCTGGGGGTATCAGGTCATGTTGAACGGAAAAACCGTGATCAACCAGCCGACGGTGCCGGGTCTGCCGGGGCAACGCGGTTTTGCCAGCGAAGAACTGGCCCGCAAAGTGGGTGAATGCGTTGTTTCCAAACTGCATCAGGGACAATTCCCGCCCACCCTCACCCCGCCGGAACTCAGCCAGCTAGGCGTGTCGGTTCCGTAATCGGTTTACGGTTTTCAGTTTACGGTTTACGGTTTACGGTGGCTGACGCATTCTGGTTGAAGCACGCGCCAGCCACCGTAAACTGAAAACCGTAAACCGTAAACTACTATACAGTATTTAGTCCCCCTACTTTAGAAAAAATACATGCGAACTTTACTGCGCTTAGCGCTACCGATTGTGGCCGCAATATTGATTTCCGGCTGCATGTCGGGGGATCTGGACGTCGGCCAGAATCTAATCAATCCCGACGAAATGGAACTCCAGTACATTGACACGGTGACGGTCAATCTGTCGACCGTCATGGCCCCCGACTCGTTTGTCACCTCGTCCGACAGCACGATTCTGGTGGGTCGCTGGACCGACTCCCAGACGGGCCAGATGGAAGGCCGGGGATTTGCGTCCTTATCGTACGTTACCAACGATTTACCCGATCAAAAGGGCATCCGGTTCGACTCGCTGGTGCTGGAAATGGTGTACGGTTATTCGGTGGGCGACACCCTGAAACCGTTTACGCTTCAGATTCACCAGCTTCAGCAGCCGCTCGATATTGGGGCGGTTCATTACAACACGCAATCGGTCGCCTACAACGCCACACCATTGATTACCAATACCTTTCTTCCTCAATTCAAGGAAGAAACCCGGCAGGTTCGGGTTCGGATACCTGACGCTCTGGCGCAGTCGTTTTACACCAAGCTGATCAGCAAGGAGATTAACAGCAGCGAAACCATGTCTGATTACTGGAAGGGGTTTGCGTTTTTGAGTCCAGCGGCCAGTAATGTTTTTCTGGGGTTAAACCTCACCTCGTCGCTTTCCGGCATCCGGTTGTATTACCGGGGCAACGACATCAGCCAGACGGCGGGTAATCTGCTCTTTCCGTTCCAGGCGTCGCAATTCACCCAACTGACCAACAACCGGAGCGGAACGCCTTTGCAGGCTTTGCAACGCGCATCGGATGCGGTTTCCAGCCGAACGACGCAAAATTCATCGTTTGTCGTACCCGGTGCGTTTCTGTCCACCCGACTCGAAATCCCGTCGCTGAGTGAATTCATCAAACCGGAAAATTTCATTGGCCTGAACCGCGCGGAACTGATCATCGAACCCATTCGGCGGGATGTGCGCGACAACAATGCGCCCCCCGACCAGTTGGCGCTGTATTTCACCAACAATCAAAACGAAACGGTAGAAGCCGTTCCCGGTTTTTCTACCGGTGCATCGGCCGCCGTGGCCAGCTATTCGTATTTGCCAAACGCCATCGAACTGGAGGATGCCTACGTCTTCAACATCACCCATTACGTCAACCAGGTGATGAAGGGTTTGTCCGTCAACCGGCCGATGTTGCTGAAGGTAACCACTGGTCAAAGTACGATGAAAACCATGATTCAACGCGTTGCATTCGGAAACCGGCAAAGTACCACCGACCGCATCCGGTTGAAATTGTACATTACATCGGATACGTAACCAAACCATTGGGCAATTCAGAAGTCTAGCTTTTTTCTCAAGGCTTACCCTCTGATCATTCTTTATGCCTTCGTTTTGCCCTGTTCCCCTAATTTAATCGCCGAAATGAATAAGGCCGCCGTTTAGGGGAACGGGGCAAAAACGAAAGTCCTATTTCTATATTTTTACAAAAATTTAACAGCCTGAACACCAGCGGTTCTAACGGCTTTTCAGTATTTTACCGGTTCATCTGCCCCTTTTTCTCTTTCTTCTTCCCGGTATGAACCAACTGATTCGAATTTTCACGCTGGCTTTTTTTCTGGTCATCTGTCGCCTTTCTTTTGCTACGGCACAGCAAACGCAAAACGTTATTCTGGTTACGCTCGACGGTGTTCGCTGGCAGGAGGTGTTTTCCGGTGCCGATTCGACACTGTTGTTCGACCCGGCTTATTCGCCCGACACGGCCACGGCACGGAAGTTTTTCTGGGCGGCTACGCCCCAGGAACGACGTCAGCGGTTGTTTCCGTTCTTCTGGAATACCGTCGCCAAAGAAGGTCAGCTTTACGGAAACCGCCTGAAAAACAGCCGCGTCAATGCCTCAAATCCGTACTGGTTCAGCTATCCGGGGTACAACGAAATTCTTTCCGGTTATGCCGACGACCGCATCAAGTCGAATGATAAAATCGATAATCCGAATACCACCGTTCTCGAATTTCTCCACAACCAACCCGACTACAAGGGCCGGATTGCGGCATTTTCATCCTGGGATGTGATTGAAGCCGCCGTGAACGAGAAGAAAACCGGTCTTTTCGCCAGTGCCGGCAACGAGCTGATTCCATCCCCAAAATCCGCCACCGATTCGCTGCTCAACAGCATGATGACGACCATTCCCGCGCAGGTTTGGGACAAATCCGTCCGCAGTGATTTCCTGACCTATTATGCCGCCAAAAACTACCTGCTGCAAAACCGCCCCCGGGTGCTGTTCATGCAGTTTGACGAAACCGACGGGCTGGCCCATGCCGGGCGGTATGCCGACGATCTGCGCATGGTGAACACCGCCGATGCGTTCATGGCCGACCTCTGGAAAACCATCCAGCAAATTCCACAATACGCCGGAAAAACCACGCTCATCCTGACCACCGACCACGGACGGGGCCACACGCCGAAAGCCACCTGGAAAGGTCACGGTGCCAAAACACCGGATTCCTACCAGATGTGGTTCGCCGTGATCGGCCCGGACACGCCACCCACCGGCGAACAGTCCGGCGGACCAGTCTTGTTTCAGAATCAGTTGGCGGCAACGGTGGCGAAGCTGTTAGGCCAGTCGTTCACCTGCGAACACCCGGTTGGACCGCCGGTTCTGACAGTTTTGAAACCGTGAGTCTACCAAAACCGGCTTTTCATCCGGCAGTTATTCAGAAGCCAGGGTGACCCGTTCCATTTTCGGAACCAGCAGATGAATGATCCCCAGCGCGAGCAGATACGAGCAGGCAGCAACCACAAACAGCGGAAAATAGCCATACCGGACGCGAATGACGCCTGCGATCAGCGCCAGCAGAACGCCGGAAATCGCCCCGACCGCTCCCCCGATTCCCGTGACCGGGGCCACCAGCGGTTTGGGGAACAGATCGGTAACGCTGGCGAACAAGGTCGCCGAAAAACCCTGGTGGGCCGCTGTAGCCAGTGAAATCAAGCCGATGGCCACCCATAAACTGTGCGTCTGAGCGGCCAGCACTATCGGCACCACGCAGAGGGCACAAATCAGCCAGGTGATCTTGCGGGCGCGGTTGACCGACCAGCCGATTTTGAGAAAGTAACTCGATAGCCAGCCGAAGAAAATACTGCCCACATCGGTAACGAGGTAAATCACCAGAAACGGTAACCCCAGATTTTTGAGGTCGAGCTTCTGGTCCAGGGCTTCGCTGCTGTTGAAAAAATCGGGTAACCAGGTCAGGTAAATCCAGAAAACCGGGTCGATCAGGAATTTACATCCCGCATACGCCCAGGTCTGGCGGTAGCGCAGCAGTTGCCACCAGGACACGGAAGCCCGCTCCGGCTCAGGAACCTCATCGGCCCGAATCAAAGCGTGTTCGTCGGGCGACAAACGGGGATGTTCCGCCAGCGGGCGGTAAATCACCAGCCAGGCCACCAGCAGCCCGATACCGAGTAAACCGGTGAGCAGAAAGCAACTTCGCCAGCCGTATTGCAGCGTCAGAAACGGCACGAGCCAGGCCGTCAGAATGATCCCGATGTTGCCGCTGGCGTTAAAAATACCAAACGCAATCGAGCGTTCCTTTTGCGGAAACCACTCCGACACCGTGCGCGTAGCTGCCGGAAAATTCCCGGCTTCACCAACGGCCAGCCCCGCCCGCGCCAACGCCAGCGACCGGATCGAGCCGACCAGCGAGGTCAGCATCCCGGCCAGGCTCCAGATCATCACAAACAGCGAAAATCCCCGACGAAGGCCCAGCCGCGTGGTGAGCCAGCCCGTCAGCAGAAAGCCCACCGCATAGGCCGCTTTGAAAGCCGCATCGACAAACCCCATCTGTTCCTTAAACTGCCCGTCGAGCGCCGGGGTCAGAACCGCGTCGGCGGGCAGCCCCAGCATATCCCGCTTGAAGGACGGATCAATCATGGTGAACGACAACACATTGCGATCCACATAGTTGACAATACCCGACAGAAACAAAACCGCCAGCACCCACCAGCGCAGGTTCTTCCAGGGTTTGTATCCGATGGCCGGTTTCAGATCCGGCACATTGAGGGGTTGATTCATGGGGTTGTGGGGCTGGTGATGAGTACCCGGTTGGTGCGCAGGCCGGGTCGTACCTCGCCACCGGGCAGAATCCATTTTCCTTCCCAGACCACTGCGGGCGTCGTAACGGGTGCCCACAATGCCGGTTTTTTATTGTCGTCATTCACCCCGGTTTTGGGACTGACGTTGCCAACAACCGTCCAGGTGTTGGTCGGGATGTGGTAGGCCAGAACTTCGGTGCGAAAACCGGGGTGATTTTCTTTCAGAATCAGATTGCGGTCGGCATTGGCCCCATCGTCGCCACCCGGCACCAGCAGGTGATTGGAGCCGGACGGAAAAGCGGGTGAGGGCGCGGCAACAATGGGATTCGGCAAATCGGCCAGGCGTGTCCAGGTTCGTTGCGCGGGGTCGTAGGCATACGCATCGGCCAGATACCGGCGTTTGATCGCTCCGGTTTTTGGCTCCGCGAAAACTTCCGTACCGCTGAAAAGATAGAATTTTCCGGCCTGCGCACCCGCTACGGCCAGCATTCGGCCCGGCCCCGGCCAGGGTGGTAACCGCTGCCATCCGGCTTCGGGTTGGCGCAAATCCAGGCTCAGAAAAAGGTTTTCGGCGGTGGTGTCGGTCGGCGTTTCAATCCCTCCGGCCACGTAAACGACTCCGTTGAGAACCGCCCCGCAGGCATTGGCCAGCGGCAATGGCAACGGACTCAGACTTTTCGTCGTCACCTGTCCATGCTGGTATTGCAATACAAATACATCCGGATAATGCCGTTCCCCGTCGGCACCACCGATGCACAAAACACCGTCAGGTACCGTCAGGGCCACGCTGTACCCCATTTTTCGCGGCAGTTTACCCACTTTTTTCCAGGAACCGTCCGGTTTTTCCAGCACAAACAGATCGTCGTACCAGGTTTTCGGCGTTTTGCCCCAAGGACCTACATTATCGGGAAAATTAGCGCCCCCTCCCACCAGCATAGCCCCGTTGCTAATCCCGGCGACAGAACCCGCAAACCCCACCGGATCGGGAACGGAAGGCAACGTTCGCCAGGTCAGCGATTGCGCCAAAGCAAGATCATATACCATTGAAAAGAGAAGAACAAGAAACCCGTTTCGAGTCATAACGTCTATAAAAAACCGCGTTGGTGGGCCATCCAGCCCGTTCAAAAACCGACTCAGGGTTGACCATTTGGCGTAGCGGTGGCCGACAGAACGACCGGAGTTTCCGAAGCCGCGCGGAGCCGTTGCCAGAAACCGATCGTTTCCAGTTCGGTGTACAATTGATCGTATTGATTCTCCGAAAGCCGGGTCAACGGCAGACGGCACGGCCCTACGTTGTACCCCAGCATGTGCATGATGGCTTTCTGGGCCGGAATGGGCGGAAATTGGGTCATCACCCGGATCATCTCGATCAGGTGGGCCATGCCCTCCTGCGCCTGCTCCATCTGCCCAGCGTTGTAGCGCCGCTGGACTTCCAGATACAGCGGAGCGGCAAAATTGTACGTGCTGCCAATGGCTGCTTTTGCCCCAATACTCAGGGCTGGCAGTAACATTTCATCGTATCCGTACAGAACGTCAAACCGGCTGTTGGCATACCGCAGACACACCTGGTATTCCCAGATCGTCGTGGCCGTATACTTAATTCCGCGCAGGTTGGGAATCTGTTTTTCGCTCAACCGGAGAAATTCAACCATGTCCATGCCTACGCCGGTCAGGGTCGGAATGTGGTAATAGTAAAACGGCATTTCGGGTGCTGCCGACGCGATTTCGGCCATGCTGCTGACCAGATTCTGAACCGATGTGGGTTTGAAGTAAAACGCAGCGACCGACGAAGCCGCATCGGCCCCGATCGAATGTGCATGTTGCAACAGTGCCTGCGATTCCCGAATACTCGAATGCCCGACGTGTACCCAGATGGGCAACCGCCCCGCTGATGCCTGCACGAACGCTTCGGCCACGGTCATGCGTTCCTGTGTCGTCATGTTGGGGCCTTCGCCGTTGCTGCCACAGATGAAGGCGCCACTCAGCCCATCGGCAACCATTTTATCGATTAAAACCGGTATTAATTCCAGATTGAGGGAACCGTCTTCGTGAAAGGGGGTAAATGGTGCGGACAACAGTCCTTCGGTTTTTGGTACGTTCATGGTGTTTTGGTCAATTCTACTCTCATTAATTTTAAAGCCTCTTGTCGAAATCGTCGAGCTTGAACCGCACGGAGACGACCGAATGCTTTTTCGTTCCGGGTTCATATTTGATGTAGGTCGTCGCCACGAGCGTACCGTCGGGCAGGAGTTCCAGACCGGGATACCCGCAATCGGTTCCGGCGTAATTATGCAGCAGTTTCACCCGGTATTGCCCCGAAAGACCGTTGACAATGTCGTTGTACGTCCCCACCCAGGCTACGAAATGCCCTTTGGTGGGGCTGTTGGGGGCCATATCCCGAAAAACCGACACAATCCGGCCGTCCGGCGTATACCGCACCATATGGCGGTCGCCGGTCAGCCCCCAGGGCGTTTCGACGGGCTTCGACCAGGTTTTTCCCTCGTCCTCCGACGTCATCATCAACGCCCGGCCTTTCCGCTGGTTTTCCCGCATCAGACACAGCAATTGTTTGCCGTTGGGCGACCGAAACACGGCGGGTTCGCAAGGCGAACGGCCTTCCATTTCGCCCACCATCACCGATTCGCCCCAGGTCACTCCACCGTCGGTCGAGATCGATTGCCAGATTTTCAGCGGAGATTTGTCCTTGTCGTCCGGTCCCCGGTGATACAGCCCCAGGTAATCGCCGTTTTGTAGTTTGACGATGCTCGAAAAGGCCATGACGCACGGTTTTCCCAGACTTTTGACAGGTGTCCAGGTTTTGCCGCCGTCTTCGCTCCAGGTCTGGGACATGCCCGGACGAGCTGCAAACACCATCAGACGCGCCTTCCCGGCTTTGTCGGTTAAGTGATAAATACTGGGGCAATTAAAGGTCGTGCTCCAGTCGGCGGGCGTCGGGATCATTTCCCACTGCACACCGCCGTTCGTACTCTTCGCCAGCGGGCCGCATTTGCCCCCGTGATCGAATGACCAGGCACAAAACAGCGTCTTGCCATCGGGCATCAAGACTGTTGTCGGGTGGCCCTGGTAGATTTCCTCCGTTCCCCGGGCAATAACCGTGTGCCGGTTTTTCTCGCCGGACACATCCAGAATCGGGAGATTTGGATGGTAAGGCTGTGCTACAGCAGACAAAGTCGCACTAGACCCTAAAACCGTTACTATACAGCACTTTATCGATTGTTTCAGGAAATAATTCATAAGATTTAGCGGGTAAAAGACACCATGTTGACCTTATCTTTCTGATCCGTGAGCCAGGCCAGGTTGAAGCGTTTGAGCACAATGCGATACCGCCAGGTTTCGGTTGACCCTTCGTTGGTTTCGTAAAGGCAATACATCATGCCATCCGGACCAACGGCCAGATCGGAATACCCCGCCTTGCCCGCATCGATCACTTTCTGCACCGGCCACGACTGTCCATCGTCGTAACTCAACTTCGCCGTCAGGTTCTGCCGTTTGCGAAAATCGTTGCGTTTGTTGAGGTATTCCGGATCATTTTGGCTGTCTGGATTCACGAATAAAATACGGTTTTTTCCGCCCTTGCCGGGGCCGCTCACCCGAATCAGGCTGGCCATACAAACCGGGTCGAACAGTTCCTCATCAAAAACCGGCTTTGTCCAGTTCGTAGCACCGTCCGGGCTGTAGGCAATCATCCGTTGGTGCGGTGCGGATTCGGTGCGGATGTTGAGCATCACCCGCCCGTCGGCGGTTTCGATGGCAACGTGTTCGCTCGGATTTTTGATTTCCGGAGTGGTGTTCGCTACGATGGCTCCGCGTTTCCAGGTCTGGCCAAAATCGTCGCTGTAAATCGTGGCCACGCACGAAGGCCGGTGGTCACCGCCCGGAATTTTGGGATTCGGTTCGCAGAGCCAGACCGGCACCACGAGTCGCCCCTTGTGCTGCCCGTTCTGAAGCTGAATGGCGTGGCCGGGGCCGGGTGCGAGCACTTTCCAGTTGTATTCGGGCCGAAACTGGTCAAAGGCGTAGGTGATTTCTTTCGGTGCCGACCAGGTTTTGCCGTCATCGGTCGAGCGGACGTAATAACAATTGCTGTAGTTCCGATGATAGAGCACATGAATGGTTTTGCCGTCGCGGTCGACAATGGGGGTGCAATTGGACGTCGGCCGTTTGATTTCACGGGCGGCAATAACCACGTTCTCTTCCCAGGTTTTCCCACCATCCGTGCTCCGGCGCATGATCATGTCGATGTCAGCCCAGTCGCCGGAATTATTAACGCGGGCTTCACAAAACGCCAGCAGCGAACCTTTGGTGGTCATCACCAAAGCCGGAATGCGGGTCGTCGCGTAGGACGTTCCCGGATCGAAAACCGTAGCGGTGGTTTCAAAAACCGGCTGCTCACTCACCTGAGCGGGGCGGTTCGCGGTCCTGCAATTCGCCAGCAACACGCTCAGGAACAGAAAATAAACGAAGATCCGCATGTTTTAAAAGTAAGGGTTTAGGAAGTCTATATATTCAGGACATTGATCAGTAACCTTCGGTCTGCTTAATGAGATTATTCAGCGAAAGCACGCGCGTGGCTACCGGCCAATACAAAGGTGTGGTTTTTCCCCGCAGGTTCGGCACGAGTTCGTAGACATTGATGGTGCCGCCTTTGTGGAAGCGGACCAGATCCCACCAGCGTTTGTTTTCGTGGAAAAACTCCCGGCCGCGCTCGTCTAGAATTTCTTTTTCCAGCGTCTTTTTATCGGTCGCCATAAAGTCGGCCACACCGGCCCGTTTTCGGACTTTGTTCAATTCAACCAACGCCGGTGCCGACTGACCCAAAGCCGCCAGCGCTTCGGCTTTCAGCAACAACAGGTCGGCGAAGCGGTACAGAATCACATCATCGTCAGCCAGCCGGTCTTCCGCATACAACGTCCCCCGGAATTTATTGGGCCAGGCAATGAGTTTTTTGGTGCCCTGCAATTCCCAGATGTAGCTCACCTCCCGGCGAACATCGCCCGGATAGGTGTCAAGCAAAGCCAGGGCTTCCGGACTGGCGGCATAACCCGCCTGGGCATTGCCCGGTTCTTTCACCAGCGGCAGCTCGGCGGCATTGGCGGCCGTACCCGAGTAGTTCGCCAACGGCAGAGCAGACCGGGCGTACATATCGCTACCGGTTTCGTTGCGGTTGAAATACAGCGAAAAAATCACTTCGGCGTTCTTTTTATTGGTAGACAAAAAGACATTCCGAAAAACCGGCAACAGACTCACCCCCGATTTTTCAACCTCCGCAATGGCCGCCAGAGCCTCGTTGAAATCCGCATTGCCGCCCCCCAGCATTTTGGCCGTCCACAGCTTCGCGTCGGCTTTGAAGGCATAGGCGGCCGGTTTTGAAAACCGGTTTTTATCCGGATAACCAGCTTCCGGGAAGAGCGCAAGGGCCTGGTCCAGATCCGCAAAGACCTGCTTGAATACGTCGGCAACGGGGGTTCGGGCCACCAGTGGTACGTTCTCATCGACCACCGGTTCGAGCACCAGCGGCACATCGCCCCAGATTTTGGCCATGTAATAGTATAGGTATGCCCGAACGCAAAGGGCTTCGGCCTGCGTCCGTTTTTTGACCACCTCGTTGGTGAACGCAAAGCCGTCGATCTGTCGCAACAGCAGATTGACGTGTCCGATGGTACCGTAAAATGCCGTCCAGTCACGCGAGTTGCCGGCATTGATGACCTGCGACCAGTAGGCCGAAAACCGGGGCAACGATCCCTGAACGTACAGCTCGCTCCGGTCTTCGCCGAAAGCCTGCTCGTTCATGTGACCCCGAAACCGCTGGTAAATGCCGGTCATGTAGGTGGTGAAGTCGCCTTCGCTCTGCCAGAAAACCTGATTGGTGATCTGCGAACGCGGTTTTACCTCCAGAATATCCTGACAGGAAGAGCCGAGCCAGCCCGTCGCCGTCAACAAAAGGAATTGAATGAATGTCTTTTTCATGAGTGCAGCGATTGAATGCCTGATTAAAACCGGATGGTGGCTCCGAACATAAACTGACGCGGACGCGGATAACCACCTTCATCGTATCCCTTGTAGACTTCCGGATTCAGTCCCTTGTATTTCGTCAAATACCCAATGTTGTAGACCCCGGCGTTGAGCTGAACCGAGCCCGCAAAAATCCGACGGGCCATTGCGGTTGGCAGTTGGTACGAAAACGAAAGCTCCCGCAGAGCCAGCCAGTCGCCTTTCGAGTAATAAATGGAGTTGTCGCTGCCATAGCCGTCGTCCAGCCCTACCTGGTTGTAGCCGACCTGCGTCACCTGCCGCAGGTGATTCCGGTAGCCAAAGTCGGCATCGCCGAAGCTGAAACGGGGGTAGTATTTCCCGGTTTCGCCCGGATTCTGCCAGGTTTCGTCGCTGAGGGCTTCGCGGGGTGCCCCTTCGTTGGAGGCTCTTGCCTGTCCCATCGCCCGGGCCAGCGCGCCGTCGCTGATGACGTGTCCGAGGGCATAATCCATCGTAAACCGGGCCGATAAGCCTTTCCAGGTGAAGGTATTCTGCATCCCGCCAATCTTGTCCGGAACCCGATAACCGATGAATACCAGGTCTTTACCGTCGATTTGACCATCGCCATTCAGATCGGCCCAGTTGACATCACCGCCGTGTTTGGGTTTGCCGAGTGCGACGCTGGTGACGAGCAAATCCCTGGGTGCGCTCTTGGCCTCTTCGTCGGTGGCAAAAATACCGTTCGACTGAAAAGCCCACAAACCGCCGGGACGCTCGCCCTCGGCGTAGCCACCGACTTCAATATCCTTGCCCGTGGCCGGGTCATAAATCAAGCCGCCGTTGATGCGGTTTTTATCGCGGCCATTGTCGGGTAATTCAACGATGGTGGTTCGGTTGAACGCAAACGAGAAATTGGTATTCCAGGCAAAGTTGCCCTTTTTCAGCACCGTAGCCCCCAACTCGACCTCAACGCCCCGGTTGCGGAGTTTGCCGACGTTATAGCGGATGCTGTTGAAGCCGGTTTCGGTGGGCAACGGCAGGTTATCCAGGCGATTTTTGGTCAGTTTGTTATACACATCGACGATCAGCGTCACCCGGTTGAACAGGTTCAGATCGATACCGCCGTCGATGGTTTCGGTGGTTTCCCAGAGCAGGTTCGGGTTGGCGAGTGTGGTCCGCAAAATACCACCATTGCCGCCGTACGGAGCCGACCCATAGCCACCGTAGGTGTCCGTGTAACTCAATCCGGACAAACCGGTCTGCCCGTAGCTCGCCCGCACTTTCAACTGATTGATTGCCTGAACTTTCCAGAAATTTTCCCGGTGAACATTCCAGCCCGCCGAAACCGAGGGAAACAGCGCGTACTGGTTGTTGGGCGCAAAACTCGAAAAACCGTCGTACCGCAGCGAAGCCCCCAGCAGATACCGGCCATCGTAATCGTAATTCACCTGACCGAAAAGGCTGGCGGTTTTGGTTTCATAATAGCCCGATGTTAACCCAAAATTCGGTTGCTGAACGCCGTTGATCACCGTCGTCGGCGGATTGCCGTTAAAAGTGGTCTGGTAATCATCCGTAGACCGCTGCCCCGTTCCCCGCAAATTGTACTCAACCCGGCGGGTAAAGTTGAAACCGGCCAGGGCGGTCAGGTTGTGCTTTCCGCCAAACGTGTTGTCATACTGCAAAATCTGGTCGGTCATAAACTGCTTGTCCTGCGTGAGTTCTTCTGCCTTGTCGCGCTGGCGTTGTTGTCCGGGAAAAGCCCGCTCAAAAAATAGATAGCGGTTTTGAACGATATAGAGCGAAGCCGACGGGCGGAAATGCAGCCCTTTGGCGATTTCCAGATCACCCGCCAGCCGGAACGTCGCCTGGTCGTTGTTGGAGCTTAAATCCTGGTAATACAACTCGTGGAGCCGGTTCCGAACCGAAACGCTTTCGCCTAATGCTGGTAAACCGTTGTCGTAATACAGGCGGTTCAGCGGTGGCACCCGCACACTGCGCGTCAACTGCACCTGGTTGTTGGACAGAAATTTATTGTCGTTCCAGAGGTAAGAGACGTTGGTTTCCAGCCGAAACCGGTCGCTCACTTTGAAATTGGCGTTGGCCAGCGAGCTGAAGCGTTTGTAATTCGTACCCAGAAAAACCCCACCCTGATCGATGTAGCCCAGCGATACGTTGTAACTGGCACGTTCGGTGCCGCCATCGATTCCAATGTTGTAGTTGTTGGTTGCAGCCGTGTTCCAAACCACGTCCTGATACTGACTGTCCTTGAAAATAATCGTTCGGCCCGGATTGACCGGATCGTCCATCGTTTCCCAACCGT
Organism: Larkinella fluvii; assembly: GCF_051857545.1. Taxonomy (NCBI): domain Bacteria; kingdom Pseudomonadati; phylum Bacteroidota; class Cytophagia; order Cytophagales; family Spirosomataceae; genus Larkinella; species Larkinella fluvii. Next base: position 650,661 of record NZ_JBPZHB010000005.1, read on the forward strand.
TGGCCAGCAGGTTATCGACGTAGGGCTGGCCTTCAACCGCCACCAGATTGTCCTGGTAAGCAGTCGTAAAAACCGCGTTGCCATATTGCCCTTTTTGGGTGTAGGTGGGCGTAGTGGCCGAATTACCGGCGGAATACAGCTTCTGGTTGATGTCGAAAACGTCGAGGCCACGCGCCCAGGTCCGGCGGGCCAGATTCAGGTATTCTCTGGCATTCAGGTAATTGTAGTTACGGGCCTGGGTTTCCACCCCGTGCTGATACCGGAAAGTCACATTGCTTTTTCCGCCGTTGAACTTGCCGGTTTTGGTCTTGATGATGATCACACCATTGGCCCCGCGCGCACCGTAGGCAGCGGTCGAAGCGGCATCCTTCAGCACCTGAAGCGACTCGATATCGTCGGGGTTGACATCGTTGAAGCTCCGGAAAACGCCGTCGACGATGACCAGGGGATTACTGGCCTGGATGCTGGAAACCGGGTTGGTGCCACTGCCGGTCGAGCCGGTTCCGTAAGGATTCAGGGTGGTGCCACCCCGGATGACAATGCTGGCGGCAGCCCCCGGCTGTCCGGACAAAACCGGCACCGAAACCCCGGCCAGTTTTCCCTGCAAGGCCTGGATCGGGCTCGCCGACGGAATGTTGCGGAGTTCCTGCACATCGATTTTCGATACGGATGCCGTGGTTTTGGCCCGCGACTGTTCAGCGTAGCCCACAATGACCACTTCATTCAGCGCTTTCACATCTTCCAGCAGTTTCACATCCAGCCGTGTGCGGCCATTGACGGCGAGTTCCTGACTGACGTAGCCGATGAACGACACGACCAGCGTGCTTTTCGGATCGGGAACGCTAACCGTATAGTTGCCCTCGGTGTCCGTAACCGTGCCGGTCGATGTTCCTTTGATGACGACGCTGACACCCGGCAGGCCGTCGCCATCTCCGCCGACAATGCGACCCTGCACCTGAAGCCGGGCCTGTGCCAACGCGACCGGTCCGCTGAACAGCAATGCCAGCATTCCAATCAAGCTTATGGCTCGAAATAGAGGATTGATCATAATCGAAATAAGGTAAGGTTGTGTTAGGAAAGGACTCTTGTTATTATGTAAATAAGTAGTACATAATTACACAATATTGAAAAGAAAGAAAGAAAATTCCAAGAGCAGTCCCTGTTTTTTGTATTTCTATCAGAAAAAATAATACGGGTTAAGGACTACTCAGGACTGATTCAATACGCGCATCCCCGGATCACGTCGACGGTATGGTTATCCAGCCAATCCCAATCCAGGTCGACGCCCAGACCCGGGCCGGTGGGACAGTGTTGACAACCGTCTTCGCGAATTTCCAGCGGATCGGTTTTCAGGCCAAACCGGAACATGGGATGGTGGCTTTCCAGAAAACGCGAGAGCTTCGTAGCACAGCCCACATGCAAGTTTGCCACATCCAGCAGAGGAGCACCGGCGGTATGAATTTCCAGCCCGTAGCCCATCATCTCGCACATGCCCATGGCTTTCATCAGCCCGGTGACACCACTTTTGTGGTGAACATCCGCCCGAATGAGGTCAATGGCACCTTCGGTCATGTAGTGCGGCAATTCAAATAGGCCAACGGTTTCGGCGGCCAGAACCGGGGTGCGGATAGCTTGCGACAGTTTTTTCAGCAGCACGAGGTGCGCATCCGGAAACGGTTCTTCGAACCATTCATACGTCAGATCGTCCAGCTCATACCCAATTTTGAGCGCGTCTTCAAAGGTCAACACCGCCGACGAGTCGAGCATGAGGGGAAAACCGTCACCCGCCACCTCCCGTGCTTTCCGCAGGCGGGGAATATCCAACGCCGAACCACCCGACAGTTGCAGTTTGATCCCCCGAAAACCCTGTCCGATTTTTTGGCGGACTTCCTGTTCCACTTCGTCAACCGTCAGAACGGTTTGCGGGGGACAGGTAGCATAGGTGGGTACTTTGTCCCGGTATTGACCCAGGAGTTTGGCAATCGACATCCCGGCGGCTTTGCCTTTGATGTCCCACAACGCCACATCCAGATTACCCCAGATGGCTTCCCGGAGGTTATACAAATGCCGCTGTTTCGACCGCATCGCCTGCCAGATGGCTTCGTGATTCAACGGATCTTTCCCAACCAGTTCGTGGTAATAGACGTCATGCACGGCGTAGGCCGACGCCCGCCCCTGCCCCAGCGGCCCGTAATCCATGGTGTAGCCTTCAATGCCGTCGTCGGTGTGCAGGGTCGTCAGCGGAAATTCCCAGTAGGGAACATGTCCGGGCGGAATGGGCCGGGGATGAAACCAGGCTTCGGCACTCAGGCGAATCCGGTGGGTGGTTATGTCCGTGATCTTCATCTATTTAATGTACTTATGTGGTACATATAAGAGCAAATAAAAAAGAAAGCCGTTTTATTTCCTACTATTTCACAACAAATTTATCGAAAAATGAAAATTAAGTAATCGATCAACCCTTCATGATTTTCCGCATTAGAAGGATGCTAACCAGTAAACCGCCCGCAATCCCGACCGCATCAGCCGCCAGATCGAGCCACTCAAAATCGCGGTTAATGGGCATGACCAACTGATAGATTTCAATCAAAAAGCCATAAACCACACCGATGATAAAAAGTCGCAGTGGAAACCGGTAGATGGTTCCCCAGAGCAAACCCCAGAGGCCAAAGATACTGACATGCAGAAACTTATCATTGACCGTTACCCCTGGTGAGGGATAGTCACTCGGCCAGGCACAGCCAATAAAAATAATGATGGTCCAGCCGATAGCGGCCCATTTTACCAGCACTTCGAGTCGCATATCAGCGGGTGAGGGCGGTCATTCGCCACTCGGTCAGAAATAGAAAAACCGTAATTACACTGAGCAAATAGATCACGTTTCGGGAATCGATCAAACCACGCCCCAGCGCCTGGTACTGCGCATCGAGCGCCAGCCAGGTGAGTGGATAAGAGAGCGTTCCCCAGAACGACAAACCGGCCACCGAACTGATTCCGACGTACAGCAAAAAACACAAAAACACGCCGACGACAAACGCAACTACCTGATTTTCATTGATAGAAGAAGCAAACAGGCCCACCGCCACAAAGACGCCCCCCAGTAACACCAACCCAATGTAGGAACCGAAAACCGCAGCGGAATCCAGATTGCCCACCGGATTACCCAGTTGGTAGACCGAATAATAGTACAGCAAGGTAGGGAGCAATAACAATATGACAACCAGCCAGTTGGCACCAAATTTGGCCAGAACCAACTGCCAGCGGGTCAGCGGTTTGGTCAGCAGCCACTCAATGGTCCCGGCCCGTACCTCCTCGGCAATGGACCGCATGGTAATGGCCGGAATCAGAAACAGCATGACGTAGGGCGTCAGGTTGAAAAAAACGCCCAGGTCGGCATAGCCGTAGTCCAGCAGGCTGGTGTCCGGAAAAACCCACAACATCAGCCCCACCGCCGTCAGAAAGACGACCATGATGACATACGCGACCGGCGAGCTAAAAAAACCGTTGATTTCTTTCCGAAAAACAGGGAGCATGGTTTAATAAGACGAGAGAGGTTAGACAAGAGAGCAAAGACGTACGCTTTATCAGGTATCGGTATATTTTTATCTCATTTCTCTTGTCTAACGTCTTTCCTCTCTATCAATTTTGAAAATCTGAAAAAGGCGGACGGTTCCGGCGGATGAAGGCGGCTGCGACCAGTGAAATGAGCGCGCCAAAAATGGCGGCAACCAGGATACCAATCAAAAACTGTAAGCCGGGTCCCTGGAGTTTTTCGGTAAATTCCATCGCCTGTTCGATCTGCTCGTCGGGCATTCCCCGGTTTTCCATCTGCTCCCGGGCATTGTCCAGAATTTGCTGACGAATGGTTGGATCGATGAACGAGGTGTAGATCAGGTTGTAGGTGACGGAGATCAGCCCTGAAATGACCGATACCAGAGTTCCTATACTTACGCCTTCACCGTAACTCATAAAACCGCTGTTCAACGTACGATATTCACGCATCGCCATTACAATAATTGTAACGGAAATCACCAGACTGAGCCAGGGCAATGCCGTGTTTGAAAATTGGCCGGTGACATTGATGGCGGTGGTATAGATCATGAAAATGACCCCGGAGATTAATCCCCATTTCAGGGCCAGACGAGCGGTAGAGGGTTTTTCTTCCATTTCAGTGCGTGTTTTATCAGTTTGATTTAGGGGATTCGGAAGGATTCGGCAAGTCGGGGGTTGGATTGTAGAGGCTGTAGTCCTGTCTTCTGAAAAGTAAAGAAATAATCAGGACGGGTAAAATCGCCAGCACGGTTTTCTTGCTGATTTCGTCACCAACGAGGGTTTCCAGGGTAATCAAATCGACATTTTTCAGCATTTTCGCGTATTCCGCCTGCCCCAGTGTTTCCACCAGCCGCCCTTTGGTCGAAACGATCAGCTCCCGCATTTCGTCAAGATACTGGGTAAAAATCGTTGGATCGATGTATTTTAGGAAGAGATAAATCAGCCAGGCCGTCAGCATCGCGCCCACCGTATTGACCACGTAACAGATGCTCAGGGCTTCCCACAGGTGCAAAAATCCCTTCCCGATGTGCTTGCGGTAGTACCAGACTGCCGCTACCATCATGATGATCTGAAAACCAAAATCCAGCACTTTATGATTCCCCAGCGGCATGATGCCCAACGCGTAGAGCGCCAGGAAATACCCGAAACACAATACCCCCGCCAACAGCCCGAAAAATACCGGCAGCTTCAAAAGCGGGTGGTTAAAAAACGAAATAAGTTGTTTCACTACGTGTTATAAAGATTCAACAAAGCTTTTGTTAATAATCCATAACGCCTTTCCCCGTAAAGTCTTGCCAAAAAACGGCGAGTTTTTTGACCGGGAAGCCGTCCGCTCATACGTCCACGCCAGGTCCGGATCGAAAACCGTCAGCGTGGCCGGCTGGTTTTCGTCGATGGTGTGCGCTGGCAATCGCAGAATCTGGCGCGGACGGTGGGTCAACGCTTCGACCAATGACGCCAACGGCCATTCCGGAAAATGGGTGCGGACCACGGCAAAAGCGGTTTCCAACCCAATGATGCCAAAATCGGCGTGGTCAAATTCGATATTCTTGCTTTCGTCGTCCTGCGGATTATGGTCTGACACGACGGCGTCAATGGTGCCGTCGGCCAGCCCCTGCTTTAGGGCTTCGCGGTCGGCGGGCAGTCGAAACGGCGGGTTTACTTTTAAATTGGTATCGAACCCCATCAAATCCGAATCGGTGAACGCCAGTTGGTGGGCGGCCACATCGCAACTCACCGGCAAGCCCTGCTGCTTGGCCTGCCGAATCAACTCGACCGAACGCGCCGTTGAAATCGTGGAGAAATGCAGGACGGTTTCGGCGGGTCGCCCGGCAGATTGCGGATACAGGTATTCCAGAAGCCGCAAATCCCGCTCGATCATCATTTCTTCGGCCATGGCGGGCATCCCCTTCAGCCCCAGCAAGGTACTGGAAAGCCCCTCGTTCATCTGTCCGAAATGCGTCAGGTTCTGCTCTTCGGGGCGGTTCATCAGCAAGCCGTTGAACGGCCGCAAATATTGCAGCGTTTTCAGCAGCAGATCGGGATGCGTCAGCGGTTGTTCGCCATCCGAAAACGCCACCGCTCCGGCGTGGTGCAGGTCGATCATGTCTGTAAAGTCCTGACCTTCTGCCCGTTTCGTAATGGCGGCAATCGGATGCACACTGACGGCTTGTCCCTGGGTGGCCTGCCGGACATACCCAAGCGTGTCTTTTGAATCGAGAACCGGTTTGGTATTGGGCAACACGGCAATGTCCGTAAAACCGCCCAGCATGGCGGCCCGGCAAACCGTGGTCAGGTCTTCTTTCTGTTCATAGCCCGGATCTTTGGCCGAAACCCGGAGGTCGACCCAACCCGGAGACAGGCACAAACCGGCCGGTTCGATGCGTTGAATCGAGGAGTCGTCCTCATCGACCGGGAGCGCTTCGCCGATCTGGCGGATGAGACCATTTTCAAGGAGTACGTCACGAACCAGTCCATCAAAGGGCGACTGCGGGTCTATGATTCGGACGGCACGAATGAGTAGTTTCATGGAAATGCAAAAAAAAAGCCCCGGCTGGAGCTTCCTGATTCAATTGGGGACTTAGGCCCCCACCAACTCTTTATAGGATTCGGCCGACATCAAATCATCGGATTCGGCCCCATCGGTCAATTTCAGTTTCACGATCCAACCCCGGCCATACGGGTCGTCGTTGACCAGTTCGGGTGATTTTTCAACTTCCGGATTAATTTCAAGTACTTCACCGGCAACGGGCAGAAAAAGGTCCGAAACCGTCTTGACAGCTTCAATCGAACCGAATATGTCGCCTTTTGCCAAACTCTGTCCGACACTCGTGATGTCCACAAAGACAATATCACCTAATTCACTCTGGGCAAAATCCGTGATACCGACAATGGCCGTATCTCCTTCGATGCGAATCCACTCGTGATCTTGCGTATACTTTAATTCTCCGGGAAAATTCATACGTGACGTTTCGTTTAACGCTGCAATTTACACAGGTAAAACGGTTTTGCAAACCTTCACGTTGGGGTTTCCCGACCATTGCTGCCCGTGAGGGGTCGGGAAGTGTCCGGCGGATTTCGCCGGCGCTTGCATACGAACTCCATCTCCTCCATCGCCGTACCAAAACCGGGTGTTTCCGTACGGCGATGGAGGGATAGACTCAATGCTGCAGGAGTAATTTGGCGGTTTGGTTCATGGTGTCATTCGATAAGCGGATCAAATACAGACCATCGGCTTGCTTGCTTAGGTCGATACTTACCGCCTGTTCGTCCCCCGTTCCGGCAACCGGTTTTGCATAAACCGTTCTGCCATCGACTGCCACGACGGAAAGCGTCGCTTCTTTGCCTTTGTCCAACGTGAAACGAACGCGTGTCGATCCATTGGTCGGATTGGGGTTGACCCGCAAACGCTCCGCAGGTTCTGAACTAGAAATGGCCGATAGCCGTCCACCACTACAGGCCGTCAGGAATGAATAAGGAGAAGCTTCGGTGCCCGACTGCCGTACTTGCAGCGTAAAGGTTGTACCCGTACGCTGCCAGGAAGGTACAGTAAACGTCGGGTTCGTCGTCCACGCAGCCAAACCCGGAACCTGGTATTCAAGGGTAGTCCCGTTCCCTCCCGAAGTAGCAATCGTTAGATTGCCCGTATTACAGTTGTAAGTTGGGGTTACGATTGTTAAGGTACCACCACCCGTCGGTGGGTTCGTGGGAGGATTCGTCGTTCCTCCATCACAGGTCGTCAGGAAGGCATACGAATTGGCTTGCACACCCGATTGCCGCACCTGCAGCGTAAAGGTTGTACCGGTCCGTTGCCAGGAGGGGATCGCAAACGTGGAATTCGTAGTCCAGGCAGCCACGCCCGGAATCTGATATTCAATTGTACTTCCATTGCCTCCCGACGTATTGATTGTCAAATTGCCCGTATTACAGTTGTAGGTTGGGGTTACGATCGTTAAGGAGCCTCCGCTTGGTGGGTTCGTCGGCGGATTCGGGGTGCCACCCGGACAACCCGTCGACTCGAAACGGAACAAACGTTGATTCTGGAAGCCTTCACTGGTCGATCCCCAGAGTTGCAATTGGGGGTCGTTGCCGTAATTTTTCATGTCCCAGGTCACGCCATTGCTCCCGTTGATGCGGTAGGCTCCGCTGCCATTGTCCTGAATCGTCCACAGTTGCCGGGTATCCCCGGAAGACGCACTCAGGCGCAGGAGTTCGCCATTGTTTAGATCGTTGACACTCATAGCAAGGCCACTGCCATTTTGCGTTACGAAGCGGTACTGATTGGCGGATGTCGTTTCGGCTTTCCAAATCTGATTGTTCGCTCCGTTGGCGCTCCGTTGCTCGACGGTGTTGCCCGAAAGGGCCTCCATGAGCTGATTGGTCTGGACGGAACGGATCACATAACAGCCACTTAAGGAACCGGTAGGCGGATTGGTGGGCGGAGGGGTCGTTCCGCCGGAACAGCCGGAGGTCTGAACGTAAAACCGTTGATTATCTCCACCATGCTGACTCCACAGATGAAGCCCTGCCCCATTGTCCAGACTGGGCCCTTCGATATCGGCGGCCAGGGCATTGGAATACGAGGGTACGAGTTTGTAGGTGCCGTCACCGTAGGCTTCCAGCCGCCATTTCTGTTGCGCGCTGTTGGCCCAGTCATACTGGTTGACCGTGGTACCACTGCCCGTACCGGCCCCATTCGCATCCACGACTTTGTTGCTGAATTGGGAGATCATGCGGTAGAGGGAGCCATCGACCACTTCGAGTTTGAAGATCTGGTTGGTAGAACCGTTGCCGTCCTGCTGACGGATGCGGGTACCGGCATTTCCATCGGCCACCTGCAGGAACTTGTTGGAGTGTTTGGCTTTGATCGTGTAGCAGCCGGTGGCGAGGGGGGCTGAACCGGTGGAGCCATCATTGGTGTCGTCGACGATAACGTAAGGATAATCAACCGTTTGAGTAATTACATAGTTTCCACGATCATTCTGCATAATAGCCCGGTGCGTCCCGAAACATTCCCCCGGTAGGGTTTGGACATTGCATACTGGCGCATCGGCATTGGTGGCACCTCCATTTTCCGTACTCCAGGTATAATTTGAGTATCCGCCCGGCGCGGATACTGTACGGCCATCATCGCTGATGTCTACGCCTTGTGGCTCGGTGCCTAAATCCTGCACCGTGATCGGACGTGTATTCTCACAGACTGTTTTTAGTTTGTCGAACCAACGATCGGCAACAACATTTAATCCATTGTTATTGAAATGCACGGGTTCATCAGCGCCCGAACCGACAGGCCGCCGGAAATCTGTACCTAAATCATCGGTGTATGGTCCTTGATAGACGTAGCCAACCTGTCCATTCAAATCATTGGCATTCTGCCCATCCCGAATAACCGATGATGAATGGTAATTACGATTCGGTGTGTAATCATAAATATAGGAGGTCTGCGAGACGACCCAAATTAAATCCGGCTTTTTGCAATACTCACGGGTTTTCCGAATTACTTCCGCGAGCTTGTCACGATATTGTCCTGCATTCTCCACCCAACGCTTTTCTTGATTACCATTACCAAATGGTACAAGATAATCTAAAGGATTTCCGTTCGGACCTACTATAACTCTATCGTTCCAACTGTCTTTTTGCTCCTGATTACCAGAGGTTACATCCCTATATGCTTTCGTATCCGTTTCACCCTGCATCCACAAAACCGCCCGAACGCCATAGTTATCGCTATAGAACTTGAGCATGTTGGCAAAAAAGTAAAAGGGAGAACCAGGCTGATAGCGTCCTCTAGTAACGTCTGTAAAGTTATTTTGGTTTGAAGTGCGGGCGTTAGGATTCGTAGAGGTGACCCAATTTGTGACGGTCGTCCCTCCATAGGCTCCGTTGAAAAAAGCAACGGGTGCCTGGCATTCGTTGGCAAGCTTTGCACCTAGAGCAGCCCAGTACCACAGCGAATTACCCGTAGGACCGATTCCACCAAAATGATCTTTGGTACCGACCATTCGCTGCACCTGCCGGTACGATTTAGGCAGGTTGGGACTATTGGGGTCGTAACTGCCTAAATTGGCTTCCGGAATGACATCCGGCGAAACTCGGACAGCATCCATACGCTGGGTATTGGAAGCTGTCAGTCCGAAACCGCCCTGGGCATTGGATTGCCCGGCGATGACAAATACTTCGCCGATTCCTACTTTGCGTTTGGTTTCGAAATTACGTTTGATCAACGGGAAGGTGGTGATTTGTGTAGCCTTAACCGTTAGTTCGTACCAGCCTTTGTCAACCGTAATAGAACCTTTAAACGTCGTCTTGTTACGTGAAATGGGGACGGAAATGGGAGCCGCACCCGTAGAATTACCAGTGACCAGATCCAGTTTCTGGAGCGATGCCGAAACGACATATCCCCCTATCAACATGTTTTTGGTATTCAAATCGCCCAGAACGACAATTTTGCCCTGATGTTGCGTATTCTGCTGGAATACAACGCCGTCGATGGGATCACTGACGGTAAATTTCTGTGCCTTGCCACTGATTATCAGACTAAAAAAGATCAGGAAGGTTAGTAAGATTTTTGTCATAGAGATATAGGTAATTTATTGTACAAACAAAAATTTATAAAAATTAAGGACACTCATATTCAAAATCAGTCACCCCCACTCCATACAGATCATCCTCAATCAACCAGCCACCGATCAGCGGTTTGCCATGCACAATGCGTCGTTTAACCTGACCTTGCTGATCATACCAATAAGTGTAGGTTTTCTGATACACCTGCTGGGTGCCAAAGTCAGGGGACGATTCCAACTGCCAGATCTCTTTCAAAGGTAGATTGCGGCTTTCATTGCCCCGAAATTGATGGATCACCGGCAGATTGGGGCGCGTAGTCAGGTAGCTGTAACGTTGCAGAAAGCGGTCGTATGCAAACCACTCCCCATCCCGCATGCCCCAAGATTGGTATACGACATATTCAACCATATTGCCGTCAATATATACCTGGGATTGGCCCGGACGATCCGGTTCACGATCCACTAATTGATCATCCTGATTATAGAAATAGTAAGGTTCTCCCAAACCTTGACGCCGATTAATCAATCCTTGGTCGTTGAGTGAGGTGGTGTCAATCTCAATATATGGTTTTGTTTTACCTGAATATTCCTGGTAGGTAATGACAAAATCGCTTGTATACGTGTATTTAAAGAGCCAGTATTGGTTGTCCAAATATTGAGACCGTATTTCCACGATTCGATTCTGATTATCATAGAGGCAGGTGGTTTTAGTTACACAACTGACGGGCACTTTCCGGCCATCGTCCAGCGTAACAGTTTCCGGTTCCCAGAGTTGATCGCCTGTCCGGCCCACCGAAGGGTTCTTATACGTGGTTCTCACTATCTTACACCCCTTTGGTGGTTGCGGCAAGTTGGTCGGGTCGGTCACCCAACCGTTGGGATGCAGATCCCGGTCTTTTTTGCAGCTTAAGGCCATCGCCAGTAGACTGAGCAAAAACAGGATGGACAAGAAAGAAGTCTTCATAGGTGATCTAAAAGGGACGGGACAAACCTATAATTTACAAGACAAACAAACAAGAATTGCATTCGCTTTTTTACATAAGTTTCCAATACAAAAAACCCTGTAAATCAAGTGGTTATTAGAACAAAGAAACAGTAACATGATTCTAAATCGCTAAAAATGAAGGTCGTAAATTTCAACTACACTCATATTCAAAATCAGTCACCCCCACTCCATACAGATCATCCTCAATTAACCAGCCACCAATCAGCGGTTTGCCATGCACAATCCGACGTCTGACCTGACCTTGCTGGTCGTACCAATAGTTGTAGGTTTTCTGATATACTTTCTGGGTACCAAAGTCAGGAGAGGACTCCAATTGCCAGACTTCTTTCAGTGGCAGATTGCGGCTTTCGTTACCCCGAAACTGGTGGATGACCGGCAGATTAGGACGTGTCATATTGAAGCTGAAGTGGCGTAAAAACCGATCGTAGGCAAACCACTCTCCATTGCGCATTCCCCAAGATTGGTATTCCACTTGTTCAATCATATTTCCATCGACATAAATATGCGTATATCCCGGACGATTTGGACTGTCATCAACCAGTTGGTAATCCTGATTATATATTAGGTAAGATTCACCTGAACCCCGGTATCGGTTGATTAAACCTTGGCCATTTAATGATGTTGTATCAATCCGAATAGTAGGTTCTGTCTCCCCTTTATAGAGTACCTCATAATAATCAATTAGATAATGTGATTCGTACGTGTAGCGATGCCTGGTATACAGATTGTTTAATAATTTTTCGTACACTTCTACAAGCCTATTTTGAGCGTCATAGGTGTATGTCATTTTGGCAACACAACTGATGGGCATTTTCCGGCCATCGTCCAGCGTAATGGTTTCGGGTTCCCAGAGCAGATCGCCCGTCCGGCCATCTGATGGGTCTTTGTACGTAGTTTTGACAATCTTACATCCCTTTGGTGGTTGCGGCAAGTTGGTCGGGTCGGTCACCCAACCGTTGGGATGCAGATCCCGGTCTTTCTTGCAGCTTATGGCCATCGCCAGCAGACTAAGCAAAAACAGGATGGATAAGAAAGAAGTCTTCATGGGTGATCTAAAAGGGACGGGACAAACCTATAATTTACAAGACAAACAAACCAGGATTTTATGCGCTTTTTTACGTAAGTTTCCAATATAAAAACCCTGTAAATCAAGCGGTTATTAGAACCAAAAATCGGTAACATGATTCTAAATCGCTAAAAATGAGGGTTGTAAATTTCAACTACACTCATATTCAAAATCGGTTCCTTTAATGAGTGGCCTGGGGTGATGATGGAGAACCATTTAAATTTAGGAACGTCTATTGGTAGTGTGGCTGGCAAGGTGCTTATAGTTGCTTAGCGTTTTTTGGCGGGGGTTGAAAATAAAGTTTGGAAGGAGAACAATCATATTCATAGTCAATAACTGCTGTTCCTTCATCTGCATACCACCCAAATCCAACATCTTCACCGTGAACAATTTTTCTATATACACGCCCATCAGAATCGAATCGATATTGATAATTAGTTTCAAAGATAGCCTGTCCAATAAAGGAGTCTCCTCGTTCAATCGATTCTTTTTTAAGCAGATTACGGCTTTCTTTCCCCAAGAATGTGTAAATCGCAGGCAAGCCAGAACGGGTTAAATCATATTCGTATTTATAGACATACAACCCATCCAGGTATTTATACTCTTTTACCAAATTACCATTCACTACCTGACCTACGAATTGAATCGAACCACTTAACATCTGTTCGGTCAAATATCCTTCCGAATCATATTTGACTTTTTGCTGATAAAATTTGGATTCAGCCAACCCTTGTGTGTTTAAGACTATACTATCAATGAATACATGCGTACCCAATTGGCGGGAATAGGAAGTAGTCTGCTTAAGCATCAATCCCGGCGAATAATCATACTCGACGACCGTAGAGTCCCCGGTTATCATCCGGTCTTTTTCCCGAATCAGTCGCCCCTGTGGATCATAGGTGTAAAAGCTTTCTTTGTAGAAACTCACTTTTACGTCTTTGCCGCCTACCCGTATCGTTTCCTCATCACGAATTAGACGATCACTAGTTGAGGTAGACTTCAATACGACGCTAACAATCCGGCATGAGGGAATGGGGGCGGTTTCTTCGTTTCGCGGTTTGCAACCAAAAATTGCTACACATAGTGTGAGTATCAGCCCATAATTGGTTACTGTGTTTTTCATACCCTATAAATTATTTTACCGTTGTACAGTGAAACCTTATGTGGATTTAGGCTTATTGTTTAAATGTTTGTGCAATAAAACACCTATTTCATACTGGTTAAACTATTCCCGTACTATTTTTTTGTGACCGACAAATTCAGTTTACGGATCATTTAAAAAGGCAACAACATGTTTTTACAATTACCTGAGCGGTAACGAATTTTGGCTGTTCCTGTGGAGTAGCTGGGGGTGATGATGTAGCACTTTTAAAACTAAATTTTTACAACACAAAAAAACCGCCCGTCGAATGTCGACGGGCGGCCCCTTTATTATTCTGCATCGGCAACTTACGCCTTCTTGAATTCAATCGTCATGGTATAGGTGTCCACCTTTCCGTCGCCGTCCAGGTCGTCTTTTTCCGTGATGCTCCATTTCATCGTGCTGCCCGACGTTTCCAGATCATAAACCTGGGCACCGTCGCTATCAGTAATCGTCAGTTTATTACCATCTACCGACCATTTGGCGTTGTTAGTCGCCGGGTTGAAATCATCCAGATCATCCGATTTGCAATTGGGTGAGGGCGTACCAGTAATAGTTCCGTTGCTGTTGAACGTCATTTTGGTGTCCGTCAAACACGCAACGGCTTCCTCTCCACCATATTCCTTAAAGAACGCCAGCAAATCGGTAACTTTTTGGCCGGTTCCGAAATCAAAACCCGGATTCACTTTCATTCCCGAAATTTTCCAGCTTCCGCTCACCGCCGATGGTTTTACATCCGGTTCGCCATTGCCATCCTTATCTTTGCTACAGCTTGCAAACCAGAGCGGTAGGGCCAGCAACATAACCATAGTCCATCCATAACGGAAATTCACGCGGTTCAAAAGTACGGTTGTCTTTTTCATTTGTTGTTTGATTTGATTGTTAGAAAAGTTTGATTTGTGATTCAAAATTGGGCAAAATTGGTGCGGCCAGCCAGTGCATTACGCCTGAATTGCCTATATTGAGGTTTAAACAGGTACTTCCGTCTGCTGAAGTGCATTCACCGGTTTTTTCGGCTTTACAGACCTTGTTTTTGAAGGTCGATACTGGTTCTGTACCCGAATTTGGATCATACCGACTACCGCCTGTAAGGCAAAACAAATACCCCATCCATTAAAAATAATCTTCTGTGTAACTCTGTCATTTAGCATGTTCCCGGTATTTAATTTTGAGGAACAAGTCATCATTCAAACCAGGAACCGCCCGACGGTTACACCGAGATCAAGTCTATGCTGATAACAACTACTTCGAATATCGAAGGCAAACGGATCACAAAATACCTGGGCCTGGCCAACGGTGAAGCCATCATTGGCTCCAACCTGATTAAAGATTTCTTTGCCACCGTGCGCGACGTAGCGGGCGGACGTTCAGCCGCTTACGAACAGGCCCTGCGCGAAGCCAAAAGCATTGCCATGAAAGAAATGATCGAACAGGCGCAGCGGCTGGGTGCCAATGCGGTTATCGGCGTCGACTTGGATTACCAAACCATCGGAAACAACGGCGGTCTGCTCATGGTGAGTGCCAATGGCACGGCGGTGGTGATCGAGTAACCGGTCGTCCTAGCGTCTTCCCAGCGGGAAAACATAGCCCAGCGAGAACGTAGCCACCTGCTGGCTGACGTATTCCGCCGGTTGGGGGTCGGCGTCGGTTCCGAGGCTGTAATTATACCTTCCTTCGATCAGCAACCGGCCCGGCCCGGCCGGAATCGATACGCCCAGGCCACCGGTTACGCCGTATTCGAGCCGCGCATCGTCGCTGGTTAGCGTCCGTTTTTCGTCGGCCAGCGTTTCACCATCCACGACAAACTTGTACCGGGCATCCAGGCCGTAAGCCACATACGGCCCCGCATTCACAAAAAACCGGGTTTTGCGACCGAAAGAAAGTTTGAGCAGCAGCGGAACTTCAATGGCGTTGGCAGAAACCTGGAGCGAGAATTTCTGGCCTTCCACCTCTCCGGCAAATTTCGCCGACCGGCGTGTATACAGGATCTCCGGTTGAATCGAAAAGACGTTGCCAAGGCCGTAGTTGATCACCAGCCCACCCGTAAAACCCGGAGCGGTTTCGGACGCACCACCGACGCCATCCAGATCACCGCCCGGCGCATATTCGTTCAACAACGCATTGACGCCCCCCCGAATACCGATCGACAAGCCCCGGCCCGAATACGCCGATTCGGTTTTGATGCGGGCCGGTTTCTCCGGTTTGGCCACTTTCTCGGCCTTTGGCGCCTTCGCCGGTTTTTCGGCTTTCGCTTTTTTCGAGCGTTTCGTCGCTTCTTTCGAAGGCGTCTCCGCTTGCGGCTTGGTCTCCACAACGGTTTGCTGGGCCAGCATCGGTTCGGCTTCGGCCGTCGCCGTTACGGATTCCACCGCCGTGGTCGTGGCTTTGGGAGCCGTCGCAACCGCCGGTTTCGTGGCGGGTTTCTTCGCTGCCGTGGCCGTGGTTTTCGGCTTGGCAGTGGTGGTTTTCTTCGGGGCCGCTGCCACCGGTTTCTTTTGTACGGCGGCAACCGGCTTGGCGGCCGTCGTCGGTTTGGGTTTGGTGGTCTGCGCTTCCGCCAGCAGGCCAACCGCCACCAGGCACACGGTGAATAGTGATGCTTTCATGGGGTGTTCAATCTTTATGTGTATCTGTTGTTACTGATGCTGCAAAATTAGAACCTTGAACAACGCCCCGAAAGAGAAGAACTACGTGATTTTCATCGCGTAGTTTCCCTGTAGCATTTCACGACACAAAAAAAGGCACCCTGAAAAACAGGGTGCCTTTTTTTGTGAGTTATGAGTTAAGAGTGATGAGTTAAGAGTTGGCTGACGCAAGAATACAGATGCGTCAGCCAACTCTTAACTCATCACTCTTAACTATTTTAAAACCGGTCTTCGTCGTCATCATCGTCGTCTTCACCGAAGGCCGTGCCGGGACTGAACATGCTGCCCAACAGGTCTTTAAACTGCTGACCCGTATCCATCGCCTTCTTGCCCACGAGCGAATATTCCGCCAGACCGTGCAGGGCGAATTCCATCATGAACAGTTTCTCCTGTTTGCCCAGGCGCGAATGGAGCGAATCGACGACATCGTCCAGACCGTCGATGGCTTTCAGGCGGTTTTCGTAATCGCGGGTGGGCAGGTCGTTCAGGAAATCCATCACGTTGCCGTCGCCAAACCAGTCGGTTATCTTTTTGTAGGGATTGCCGCCCTTCTGTTTTTTGGCTTTTTCGGGATTCGGGAAATAATTCAGGAACTGCGTCCGAATGGCTTTCCCGATCAGGTTCTGGGCCACGATCACCGGGCCTTCCACTTCGCCTTCGTACACTAGCTCCACTTTTCCGCAAATCGCCGGAATGACGCCGTACAGATCCGTAATCCGAACGTAGGTTTCCTTCTCGCTATTCAACAACGCCCGGCGTTCGGCGGCCGACAACAGGTTTTCAAAAGCCGCAATGGTCAACCGTGCCGAAACCCCACTTTTCGAGTCAACATACTCACTATCACGCGCTTCCATCGCAATTTGCTCAATCAGATCCGCAATCAGATCATTGGTTTTCACCATGCCTTTCTGCTCGGTTTTGACGATGGCTTCCTGCTGCGTAATCTTCTTCCCGATCTCCAGCGACTTCGGATAGTGGGTCACAATCTGGCTGTCGATCCGGTCTTTCAGGGGCGTCACGATGCTGCCCCGGTTGGTATAATCTTCCGGATTCGCCGTAAACACAAACTGAATGTCAAGCGGCAAGCGCAGTTTAAAACCACGAATCTGAATATCGCCTTCCTGCAAAATATTGAAGAGCGACACCTGAATCCGGGCCTGCAAATCTGGCAATTCGTTGATCACAAAAATACACCGGTGCGAGCGCGGAATCAGTCCGAAGTGAATGGTCCGTTCGTCCGAATACGGTAACTTCAACGTTGCAGCCTTGATCGGATCGACGTCGCCGATGAGATCGGCTACGGAAACATCAGGCGTCGCCAGTTTTTCGGTGTAGCGATCGTTTCGATGCAACCAGCTAACCGGCGTCGCATCGCCCTTTTCCGCCACCAGATCGTGCGCAAACCGGGAGAGTGGCACGAGCGGATCGTCGTTCAGTTCAGACCCTTCCACAACCGGGATGTATTCGTCCAGCAGATTGATCATCAGCCGGGCAATCCGGGTTTTGGCTTGCCCGCGCAACCCCAGCAAATTGATGTGGTGCATCGACAGAATCGCCCGTTCGACATCCGGAATAACGGTATCTTCATAGCCCCAGATTCCCGGAAAAACGGTCTCTTTCGCCTTAATCTTCTCGATCAAGTTGTCACGAAGTTCTTGTTTGATGGACTTGGATTGGTAACCGGCAGCCTTGAGTTCGCCGAGGGTTTTTATTTTTACTAACTCTTTACTCTTCAGGGATGAATAGCTCATGAAATCGTTGGGTAGCGTCGGAAATGGTGGTTTATGTCGAAATAACGGGGATCTCCCGGAATAAGTTTTTGTTTACCATCCCATCACCTAGTTCTGTTAAAAATTAAGTAAAACTATTCGTTTGTTTAACCATTGAGTGAATGTATCACGGTCCAGCATACCAGCGGCTAAATCCAAAATTATGCGCTCCTGTTCATCTATATCTGCCCTCACTTCATATCCGTTGAGCATTAAAAAGAATTCCATAGCAGCCTGTCCAATTCGCTTATTACCATCCACAAAAGGATGATTCATCACTAATGAAAAACAGATGGCCGACGCCTTTTCAATAATAGTCGGATAGAGATCCTCACCGGCAAATGTCATTCTGGGCTGAGCGACAGCAGCTTCTAGCCCACCCTGATCGCGAACGCCTGAACTCCCGCCAGATTGTCGAATGATAATCCCATGAAGGAGAACAATATCTTCAACGTTTGGATAAGTCATGTTTTTTAAGCCAAACGCCGATACAATTCAGCATTTTTATCTACGATGTAATGCATTAAGCGTGTCTTGTATTCCTCCTCCGTTTCCAATAAACGATGAACCGTTTTTTGAATTAACTCATCCACCGACTCATAACCGAGCGATTGTGCTTTTTGCTCCAGTAGCGTTATTTCCGCTTCTTCCAAGGAAATTTGAATCGTCGTCATACTTTTTCGGTTATTTCATGTTTTTCCGGCGGTTGCGCTGGAAGTCTTCAAACATCATGTTTCCCAATCCCTGCAAACCGCTGTAATAGGCACGGCCGTTGTTCACTTTCGTAAATTCGTGAACAAACTGCTTTAAATAGGGATCGGAGGCAATCATAAAGGTCGTAATCGGAATGTCGAGCCGACGGCATTGGGCGGCCAGCGTCAGGGTTTTCGAAACGATCTTGCGGTCCAGCCCGAAACTGTTTTTGTAATATTTGATGCCTTCTTTCAAGCAGGTGGGTTTTCCGTCGGTAATCATGAAAATCTGCTTGTTCTTGTTCTTGCGTCGACGCAGCAAATCCATCGCCAGTTCAAGCCCGGCCACGGTATTGGTGTGGTACGGCCCCACCTCCAGATACGGCAAATCCTTCACCTGAATCTGCCAGGCGTCGTTGCCAAACACAATGATATCGAGCGTGTCTTTGGGGTATTTCTGCTTCACCAGCTCTACCAACGCCATACCAACTTTTTTGGCGGGCGTAATACGGTCTTCACCGTAGAGAATCATCGAGTGGCTCACATCGATCATCAAAACCGTCGAGGTCTGGGTTTTCTGCTCCTTCTGAACCACCTCCAGATCGCGCTCCATCAGCGTAAACTCATTGACGCCACTGTTGATCTGGGCGTTGCGGATGGATTCGGTCATGGAAATCTGTTCGAGCGAATCGCCAAACTGAAAATCGCGCAGGTCGCTGCTCAGTTCGTCGCCCACGCCCGTGAACGGGGTGTGGTGGTTGCCGCCGGATTTCGAGCGTTTCAGTTTCCCGAAAATTTCTTCCAGCGCCGACTTCCGGATGGATTGTTCACTCTTGGCCGTCATCGCGAGTGTGCCTTCTTCGTTCTGCTCGGTCAGATACCCTTTTTCTTTCATCTCCTCGACAAAATTACCAATCCCGTATTTGTCGTCGGTCAGGCTATACCGCCGGTCGAGGTCGTTCAGATAAGCCAGCGCCTGTTCGACATTGCCCGACGTCATCAGCAACAATTGCTGGAAAATGTTGAGCAACTGGTCGAATTTACTGCCTTCTTTTTTTTCGGGCGGAATATAATTGGAGAATTGGAATCCTTTCATGAAATACGGTCGTTAGGTCAGCAGTTATCCTTGATGAAAGAACAGCGTGTTCGGCGGATTTGTTCGCTTCCTGAAAATACGAAATTTTCGGCAATTCCACCACGACAAACAACCGCCAGTGGCCTCCATGACCGGTTTTGGGGCCTTTACGACCGCAATCCTATGTTTTTCGTTTCGATTTCTTTGCTGTACACAACCTGCTTTTTCCCTATATTTGCGCTCCTTTTCTCTTCATCACCAATACAGCATCCGAATTGTTGATCCACTACGACCAACAATTCAATAATTCAATAATTTCCCACTGTATGAACGTATTGAAATTTGGCGGAACGTCGGTAAAGTCCGTTGAGAATATTAAAAAAGTCATTGCCATCATTCTTAACCACCGCCAGAACGGGGATACCATCGGAGCCGTCGTGTTGTCGGCCATGAGCGGGGTCACCAACCAGTTGATTGAAATCGGCCGGATGGCTGCCACCAACAACCCCGATTACCTGGAACTGATTCGGGGCATTGAAGACCGCCATTTCAACGTCATCAAGGGATTAATTCCGATTAAAGAACAAAGTAAGGTGTTCGGCAAGGTTCGCGGCACGGTCAACGAACTGGAGGATCTGCTGCGGGGCGTGTCGCTCATTCGAGAGTTGTCGGACCGGACGATGGACCTGGTCATGAGCTTCGGCGAACGACTTTCGTGCCTGGTCATCAGCGAATGCCTGAAAAGCAAAGGCGTTCCGGCCCGGTTTTGCGACGCCCGCGAACTCATCAAAACCAACGCCCAGTTCAGCATGGCGGACGTCGATGAAACAACGACCAACCAGTTGATTCGGGAGTATTTTTCAACCATTGCATCGGACTTGCCCATTGTCACCGGTTTTATCGGCTCCACCGCCAACAACGAAACCACCACGCTGGGCCGGGGCGGTTCCGATTACACGGCATCCATTCTGGGTGCCGCCCTGAACGCCGACTTCATCGACATCTGGACTGATGTGGACGGCATGATGACCGCCGACCCGCGCAAGGTGCCGAATGCCTTCAACATTCCGACCATTACGTACGCGGAAGCGATGGAACTGAGCCACTTCGGGGCCAAAGTGATCTATCCGCCCACGCTGCAACCGGCTTTTTCCAAAAACATCCCGATCCGGATTCTGAATACCTTCAACGCCAGTCACGAAGGCACGGTAATCAGCCGCACCGCCGACCGGCGCGATTTTACGATTACCGGGATCTCATCCATCGACGACATTGTACTGGTCAACATCCAGGGCAGCGGGATGATCGGCGTCGCCGGGGTTTCGGCCAAGCTGTTCAGCACGCTGGCGCATTACAAAATCAGTGTCATTCTGATTTCGCAGGCGTCGTCGGAACACTCCATCTGTTTTGCCATCGAACCCCGCAACGCCGAGCGTGTCCGCGACATTCTGGAAGCGGAATTTGCGACCGAAATTGCCCACGGTCACGTCGATTACATCGGTATTGAAAAAGACCTGTCGATCATTGCCACGGTGGGCGAAGGCATGAAAAAGAGTTCGGGGATTGCCGGGAAGCTCTTTTCGGTTTTGGGCAAAAACGGGGTCAACATCATTGCCATTGCGCAGGGGTCGTCGGAAATCAACATTTCGGTGGTGATCAACAAAAACAACCTGTCGAAAGCGCTCAATGCGATGCACAACGTCTTTTTCCAGTCCGAAGCCCGGATTCTCAACCTCTATCTGGTTGGGGCGGGATTGATTGGCCGTACGTTGCTGCAACAGATTGAATCCCAATACGCGTTTCTGCGGAACGAAAAGCTGCTCCGGATTTGCCTCGTTGGCGTGTCTAATACGAAGAAAATGCTGCTCGATCCCAAAGGCATCGACCTGACCACCTGGCAGGACCGGCTGGCCAACGAGGGCGTAACAACCTCATTACCAGCCTTTGTTGAGAAGCTGAAAGATTATAACCTGCCCAACAGCGTGTTCATCGACTGTACGGCGGATAAGGACATTCCGTTATTTTACGAACCGTTGCTCAACGCCAACGTGTCGATTGTCACCCCGAACAAAGTGGCCAATTCCGGGCCGTATGCCGAATACAAGCGGTTGCAGCGGGCGGCTGTTCGGCGGGGCGTCAAATTCCTGTATGAAACCAACGTGGGCGCGGGATTGCCGATCATCAACACCTTGCAGGGCCTGATGACGTCCGGTGATCGGTTTCTGAAAATCGAAGCCATTTTATCCGGGACTTTATCCTATATTTTCAACAATTTCAGACCCGGCGTCTCCTTTGCCACCATCGTGAAGGAAGCCAAGGAAAAAGGATTTACCGAACCCGACCCGCGCGAAGACCTGAGTGGCATGGACGTGGGCCGGAAAATCCTGATTCTGGCCCGAGAAGCCGGTTTTGAACTGGAACCGTCCGACGTTACCATCAACAATCTGTTGCCCGAAAGCTGCATCACAGCGCCGAGCATTCCGGCATTTTTCGAAGAGTTGGAGCACAATCATGCGTATTTTGATAACCTGCTTTTGGGAGCGGAAGGCCGCAACGAAAAGCTGCGGTATGTCGCTACGTTTGAAAACGGGAAAGTGACCATTGAACTGCGGTCGGTCGGTTTCGACCATCCGTTTTACTCGCTTTCGGGTGCCGACAACATCATCTCGTTTACGACCGAGCGGTACAAAGAACGCCCACTCGTGATCAAAGGCCCCGGTGCGGGCGCGGAAGTGACGGCCACAGGCGTGTTTGCGGATGTGGTCAGCATTGGAAGTTACCTGGCGTGAACCACACGCCCATAGAATTTGTATAGATAGACAAAAGATTGGGATTGCCACGGTAATCCCTTACAGACTGTGGATTCAATAAAAGTATTTGCCCCTGCGACCGTCGCGAATGTTGCCTGCGGTTTTGACATTTTCGGTTTTGCCGTCGATAGTCCCGGCGACGAAATCATCGTCCGGAAAAGCAATTTGCCGGGCGTTCGAATTAAAGCCATCGTTGGCGATGAAGGCCGGTTGCCGAAGGAGGCCGAACGCAACACCGCCGGTATTGCCATTCAGACGTACCTGAAACACATCGAATCGGACCAGGGACTGGAACTGATTCTGCATAAGAAAATGCCGCTCGGCAGCGGTTTGGGTTCCAGCGCGGCCAGTGCCGTTGCGGGTGTGTTTGCCATCAATGAGTTGCTGGGCCGACCGCTCAAGCAAATCGACCTCCTACCCTTTGCCATGGAGGGCGAACGTCTGGCCTGTGGTTCGGCCCACGCCGACAATGTAGCGCCCTCGCTGATGGGCGGGTTTGTGGTCATCCGGAGCTACAACCCGCTGGATATCATCACCATCAATACCCCGGCGCAACTCTTCGCCACCATTGTTCACCCGGAAATTGAAGTTAATACGAAAGACGCCCGGCACATTCTGAAAAATGAGGTGTCGATGAAAAACACCATCATTCAAATGGGCAACGTCGCCGGGCTGATTGCGGGATTGATGAAACCCGACTACGATCTGATTGGCCGTTCGATGGTCGATGTCATTATTGAACCGATTCGCGCCATCCTCATCCCCGAATTCAGCGAAGTAAAGCAAGCCGCCCTCGATGCCGGCGCCCTCGGTTGCAGCATTTCCGGCTCCGGCCCATCCATGTTTGCCCTCAGCCGTGACCAACCCACGGCGTTGCGGGTTGGCAACAGCATGCAGGCCGCCTTTCATTCGGTCGGCATCGGCAGTGAATTGTATGTTTCCGGAATCAATCAGGAAGGTCCAAAGGTGCTTGGATAATTGCAAAATTGGAATAATATTTGCACATACAACCTTATCACTCCAGGTCAAACCGTCCGGGCCAGTCATCGTTGATTGTATGAATCCGTGATCCGGCTAAATCCGCAAGGGTTAACGGGTCAGTCGTCGCTATCCCAGAC
The DNA here is from genome assembly GCF_051857545.1 of Larkinella fluvii. Taxonomy (NCBI): domain Bacteria; kingdom Pseudomonadati; phylum Bacteroidota; class Cytophagia; order Cytophagales; family Spirosomataceae; genus Larkinella; species Larkinella fluvii. The sequence goes on from NZ_JBPZHB010000005.1 coordinate 674,098, forward strand.
CGGGAATAGAGGGCTTTCCTGTCGCCTGTAGTGCTCAATGAAACGTGGAATCTTTTTTCAATGAGACATGATAAGAGCGCTACTCCTGATTCTTTTTCTTCCGCTTTTTGCCTTTAGTCAGCCCGTTATTGAAACCCGGCCCAGCCATTTTTTTGCAGAAATAGGCGGTTTTTATTCCTCCTCCCGGCAAACCCCATTCTGGCTGCGAACCAATCAATACGGCATCGTTCCCACGACTCTACCGTATGCAACCGTTCGGGCGGGCGTTCGGCAGGATTACCGGTATTACCCCCTGACCGACATTACCTCGCCCATCCGTCGGGATCGTTTTGGCATTGGCTATGGTTTTGAAGTCGTTTCAAATTTGGATGCTCAAGCAAAAAATTCATTTTTAATTCCTGAAGCGTATGTTAAAATTCGCGCCGGCGCCTTTGAAATCATGGCAGGACGCCGACGCGAAGTGGTCGGTTTAGTCGATTCAACCCTCAGTTCGGGTTCATATAGCTGGTCGGGTAACGCCCTGCCCCTGCCCAGAATCCAGATCAGCCTGCCCCACTACACACCCATCGGCTTTACCAAAGGGCTTCTTTCTTTCCGGGGCAATTTCGCCCACGGCTGGTTTGGTAGCCAGCGCAAGGTTCAGCATTATTTTCTCCACCAGAAATCGTTCTACGGACGGCTGGGAAAACCGCGCTGGCCGGTCAAATTCTACGCCGGTTTCAATCACCAGGCCCAATGGGGGGGCGTCACCGATCAGTTGCCGGAATCCATTGTCAAAAATGGTCATTTCCCCGCCAGCCTGCAGGACTACCTTTTCGTGACGGTGGGCAACAGCCTCGGGCGTCTGTCGGATGTCGACACGACCCACTACAGCAAATTCGACCGGGAAAATCGGGTGGGCAATCACTTGGGCACCATTGATATAGGAATAGAATTCTGTTCGCGCCGAACGTCTGTTTTGTTGTATCACCAGAGTGTCTACGAAGACGGTTCGCTCTATTACCTGACGAACCTCGAAGATGGCCTGACGGGCATCCGGTTCCGGAATCTGAAACCGGCCTCATTCGGTCTACGCATTACCGGTGCCGTTGTGGAGTTATTGTACACAAAAAGCCAGGGCGGGGGCGTATTTGACGATGGGAATAAATTCCGGGGAAAGGATAATTACTTCAATCATACGCAGTACCAGGACGGCTGGTCGTATTTTGGTCGCGGCATCGGCACGCCTTTCATCACACCGGTGACCGACACCCGTCCCAATCTGTCGCCCTACGGTTTTTTCAGCAACAACCGCGTTCGGGTGTATCACACTGGTATTCAGGGAAATTTCGCCCGAAACTGCCAGTTTCAGTTCAAATTTTCTTACAGTGAAAATTATGGCACCTACGATTTTCCGTTCGCTGAAACCCTCCGGCAGTTTTCGTCCGTCATGTCACTCGATCTGCCGGTGAATCAGCGGGGACTGCTGGTCACGTTCTCCGCAGCCGCCGATCAGGGCGATTTGTTTGAAAACCGCAGTGGCGTCTATGCCGGTATTCGCAAAACGTGGGATTATTACAAATACCGGGTTCGGAAGTAGTACTAGGTTTTCGGTATACGGTTTTCAGTTTACGGTGGCTGACGCATGCTTGCTAACGCGTTCTTATATAATGCGTCAGCCACCGTAAACTAAAAACCGTATACTGAAAACCGACTAATCCTCCGGAAAAGGGATGAAGATGAAACCGGCAAAGTCGCCGTCGACGACGAAGAGGCAGCAATATTCGTCGGGATTTTTATAACTTTCCTTGAACACATCGACCGACTCCTCCGCCACCAGTTTCCGCTGCACAAACTCATCGAGCAACGACGCCCGATAGCTCCACGCATTGGCCGCCAGTTCGTTCGGCCCGAGCAGCAACTGACCGATATCCACCGGCCGACGGGATACGACAAAAATGGGATTCTCGGTAAACCCGCGTTTTCGAATGACGTACGACGCTTCGCGCAGGGTATCCGACACTTTCACAAAATCCGTCGAAACCGCACTCATCAGCTTCCGGTTGACATCCGGCGAATTGGCGTCGTCCAGCAGAAAGTTTTCGTTGCTATTATTGATCATGTTTTTACGGTTTACGGTTTTCAGTTTTTGGTATACGGTGGCTGACGCGAAAGAGTGGATGCATCAGCCACCGTATACCGAAAACTGTGAACCGTAAACAATTTAAATTCTGGCAGCCAGCAACAGACTCAGGTCTTTGTACCGCATGTTAAATTTTTTAGCGATGTAGGCATTGGTTAACAGCCCGTTATGACTGTAAACGCCCTTCATGAACCAGCGATTGGCGAACATCATTTCTTCAATGCCACCGATGGTCCCGGTTTTCAGGAGGAACGGCAGAAAAATGTTACTTAGAGCCAGACTGGCCGTATGAGCCACCCGCGAGGCAATGTTCGGCACACAATAATGAATGACGTTCTGGTATTTATACGTCGGCTCTTTGTGCGTCGTCATTTTGGACGTTTCAAAATTGCCGCCCTGATCGATGGAGACATCGATAATTACCGCGTCGAGTTTCATGCGCGAAACCATCTCCTGCGTCACCACAATCGGACTCAAACCGTCTTCCGCCCGCATGGCCCCAATCACCACATCGGCCCTTTGAATGGCTTCAGAGAGCGTATCGGTTTCAATGATCGAGGTATAGATATGCTGTCCAATGGCGTATTTCAGCCGCTGGAGTTTGTAGATGTGTTTGTCGAAAATCTTGATTTCGGCACCCAGTCCCAGCGCCGTCCGGGCTGCGTATTCGGCCACGGTTCCGGCTCCGAGAATCACCACTTTGGTTGGGGGAACGCCTGTAATCCCGCCCAGAATTACCCCCCGGCCGTTGTTGGCACTGCTCAGGTATTCACCCGCAATCAGCATGACGGTGCTGCCTGCAATCTCGCTCATCGCCCGGATGATCGGCATGCCGCCCACTTTATCCTCGATGTATTCGTAGCCCAGCGCGGTGATTTTTTTGCTGTTCAGCCGCTCGAAGTATTTCTTCTCGTGGTTGGGCAGGTTGACCGCCGAAATGAGGGTGCTGCCGGTTTTGATGTAGTCAAATTCCTGATCGACCAGCGGTTCCACTTTCAGAATCAGGTTCGCGTCGTAGACCTCTTTGGCCGAGGGCATAATTTGTGCTCCGGCTTCGCTATAGTCGTTATCGGAGAATTTTGCGCCCGCGCCCGCGCCTTTTTCAATAAGAACGTCGTGGCCGTGGCGCACCAGAATGGTGACCGCTTCGGGCGTCAGGGCAATCCGGTTTTCCTGTAGGGAGACCTCTTTGGGCATCCCAATCATGAGACTGCCATTGTGCTTCTTAACAGCGGCAGGAGCTTCCTGCGGATAAAGTGCCGTTTGTTTTGCTAATTGTTCAAACCCAGTCACTATAAACGGGATTTATGAATTTCGAACTGCGAATGACGCATTCCCCGGTGGAGATGGTTTCACCGAAAACCGCCCGAAAGCGTTGCGCCCCGTTGTTCTTAATCCGTCATTTTTGTCAATTGGTTTCCAGTATTCGTTCGCCTTCTTCCACCCGGAGGTGAAGGGTCCAGGCGTCGGGGGGTAACAAACCGGCAATTCGTTCCGGCCACTCGATGAAACAGCGTTCTCCTGAGTCGATGTACTCTTCGAGACCACTGTCCAGGGCTTCCTCTTCATTGCGAAGCCGGTAACAATCAAAATGATAGACCGGTTCACCTGAATCTGTAATGTATTCATTCACAATCGAAAAGGTTGGACTTTGGACCGTGGTCTCAACGCCCAGACGCCGACAGATTGCTTTAATCAAGGTCGTCTTTCCCGCACCCATCTCACCATCGAACAGCCAGACCGAATGCGATCGCCCGGCGTCGATCAATTGTCCGGCAACGGCATCCAGTTCAGCAAGGCTTTGAAAGCGGAGGATCATTCTTTTTACTTAATTCCAATTTCAAAGATAATACTTTTCTTGGTCTCCTACAGGCCGTTATCGACCCGGTAGGTGGGACAAATTTGACCATTGGCTCAATTTATCCAGTTGACCTTCTGGACAAAATTAGTCATCTTCGGCCCTCAACTCTTGATTTGTCATTCGTATGTCCCGCACTATTCAGGTTGGATTAATCGGTTTCGGACTATCGGGCCGGTATTTTCACGCGCCTTTCCTAACCGTTAACCCGCATTTCAAACTGGTCAAAGTGGTGGAACGTCACCGCAATGAAGCCGAAGCTTTCGACTCAAGCATTCAAACCGTCCGCAGTCACGAAGACTTGCTGGCCGATCCGGCCATCGACCTCATTATTGTCGGCTCGCCCAACGACACTCACTTTTCGTACGCCAAAGCCGCTCTTGAAGCCGGAAAGCATGTATTGATTGAAAAACCGTTTGCCAACAGCCTCGAACAAGCCCGCGAATTGCTGGATCTGGCGAAACAGAAAGGGCTCGTGGCCATTCCGTACCAGAACCGGCGATACGATGCCGATTTCCTGACCATTCAGCAGGTGTTGCGGGGAAATCAGTTGGGCGAAGTCGTGGAATACGAATGCCGCTACGACCGGTATCGGCCGGATATTCTGGATAGCTGGAAAGAAAAAGATCCCGAAGGCGGTGGAAACCTCTTTAACTTAGGCCCTCACCTGATCGACCAGGCTATTGCGCTGTTTGGCATTCCGCAAGCCGTTTCGGGCGATGTTCGCATCATTCGGAAAGGCGGTATTCTGGATGATTATTTTGACGTGAAATTATTCTATGTCGACAAACGCGTCATTCTGAAATCGTCGATGCTGGCGGTCGACAACAGCCTGCGTTACATCATTCACGGCACCAAAGGCTCATTTATCAAACACGGTCTGGACATTCAGGAAGAAACCCAGCGCAAAAATATTCTGCCCGACACCCCGGATTGGGGCGCCGAACCCGAAAGCCAGTACGGTACGCTCACCACCCCCAATGCCCGGTTTACGTTCCCGAGCCAGCCGGGCAATTACCACCATTTCTACGACAATCTGTACCGGGCCATCGTCGGCGAAATTCCGCAGGAAGTAACCCCGGAACAAGCCCTCGCGGTCATGCGGATTATTGAGCTGGCTGGGGAAAGCAGCCGGACGAAGGCGGTTTTGGCATTTTAACGTACAGACCGACGAACTGCCTGACGTTCAGAAGCTGTTTGAATGAAGGCCAGAGGCCTGTCCTGTCAATAGACAATAGCACCCATCAGCTCGTGGTAGCTATTGTCTATTAACAGACTGCCCTTCCAGGGCTCTCCCCGGTTAATTAGAACAACCGATCACTCCAGATTCAAATCCGTCATCACCGACTGGACTTTCTTCTTCAACTGATCGTACACCGCATCGAACTCTTCCTTGCTTTTCAGGGGTTCGTTGACGCTCACGTAAAATTTAATTTTCGGCTCGGTTCCTGATGGGCGGGCCGATACTTTCGTTCCGTCGGCGGTGAAAAACTGCAACACGTTCGACGACTCGATGCCCATTTTCCCGGCTTCAATGGCGGTTTTTTCGCCGGTTGTCAGATCGGTTCGCTCCAGACTCGCGTAGTCATCGACCCGCAAAACCGGTGACCCGGCAATCTGTTTTGGCGGATTGGCCCGGAAGTCGGCCATCATCTGCTGGATTTCTTCGGCCCCGGTTTTTCCTTTTTTCGTCAGTGAAATCAGGCCTTCGTAATAGAAGCCAAACTTCTGATACATCTCCATCAACAGGTCGAACAGGCTCAGCCCTTTGTCTTTGGCATAAGCCGTCAGCTCGGCAATCATGGCACAGGAAGCAATGGCGTCTTTATCCCGGACAAAATCCCCGATCAGGTAGCCGTAACTTTCTTCGCCCCCGCCGATGAACTGCTGCTGACCTTCCAGTTCGCGGATAATCTGCGCGATGTATTTAAAACCGGTCAGGGTGTTGTAGCAGTAAACGCCGTATTGATCGCACATCTTGTCGATGAGGTCGGTCGTCACGATGGTTTTGGCAACAAACTCTTTGCCGGTCAGTTTGCCGTTGTCTTTCCAGGCCTGGAGCAAATAATAGATGATCAGGCTGGCCATCTGGTTGCCGTTCAGCAACTCAAACTGACCGTGGTGGTTGCGGGCACCCGAACCCACGCGGTCGGCATCGGGGTCGGTGGCCATGATCAGGTCCGCATTGATCGCTTCGGCTTTTTCCAGCGCCAGCCGCATGGCGTCGCGTTCTTCGGGGTTCGGCGATTTCACCGTCGGAAAATTGCCATCCGGTTCGGCCTGCTCCTCCACGATGTTCACGTTGGTAAAACCGAGGGCTTTCAGCACGCGCGGAACCAGCGTAATACCCGTCCCGTGGATGGGCGTAAAAACGATGTTCAGGTCTTTCTGCCGCGCAATCACATCCGGATTGATGGAGTTCGACTTGATCCGTTCGACATATACGCTGTCGATTTCTTCGTCGATCAGGTGAATTTTCTCTGGAACGCCGTCAAATTTCACGTCGTCGATCGACGTGATTTTATTGACTTCGGTGATGATGTTTTTATCGTGGGGCGCCACCACCTGGCCACCGTCGTTCCAGTACGCTTTGTAGCCATTGTATTCCGGCGGGTTGTGCGACGCCGTTACGACGATCCCGCTCTGACAACCCAACTGGCGAATGGCAAACGACAACTCCGGCGTGGGGCGCAACGCGCTGAATAAGTACACTTCGATGCCATTGGCCGAGAAAATATCCGCCACAATCCGGGCAAACTCCGGACTCATCCGGCGGCTGTCGTGGGCAATCGCTACTTTGATGTCAATGTCAGGAAAAGCCGCGTTCAGGTAATTCGCCAGCCCCTGCGTAGCCGCGCCGACCGTGTAGCGGTTCATGCGGTTGGAACCCACGCCGATGACGCCCCGCAAACCGCCGGTACCAAATTCCAGGTTTTTATAGAACGAATCGGTCAGTTCGGTCGATTCGTTATTATCCAGCAATTTTTGAATCGCTGCTTTGGTTTCGGAGTCATAATTGCCGTTGAGCCAATGGTCGATGGTAGCCTGGGTTGCAGAATCAATTGCAGTTGTCATAAAGATATTGAGTGTTAAATCGGCTGCCAATTTACAGTTCTAAATGAAGGAGTCAAATCCTTTTGGTAAAAGGTTTTAAAACCGTAAACTATTGGACAAAACAGGCCTGAAACAGACCTCCTTTATTTCCACCCACCACCCAGCGCCCGGTACGCATTGACCATGGCGTTCATTTGCCGCATCCGCGTTTCGATCAGCTCCATTCTGGATTCCAGCACATCCCGCTGCGTCAGCAATACTTCCATATAATCGGCCCGGGCTGAGGTAAATAACCGGAGTGATATGCCTGTCGACTGGGTCAACGCCTGCACCTGGTTATTTTTTGTACTGTAACTTTTTTCCAGGTTATCGATGGCCGACAACTGATTGGCTACCTCGATGTAGGCATTCAGAACCGTTTTTTCGTACTGGTAAACCGCCTGAATTTGCTTGGCGTTTGCATTTTTGTACATCGCCGTAATGGCATTCTTGTTGATGACCGGACCGACCAAATCCCCAATCAGCGAGGCAATCAATGATTCCGGCGTATTCACCAGATAAATCGGATTAAAGGCCATCAAACCCAGCGAAGCGGAAAGGTGCAACGAGGGATAGAAGTTGGCCCGGGCCACACTGACATCGAGTTTGGCAGCCTCCAGTTGGTGTTCGGCCTGTCTGATATCGGGCCGGTTTTCCAGCAATTGCGAGGGGGCACCCGCATACATTTTGGTTGGACTTAACTCGTTAAAACTCACAGAACTTCGCTGAATCCGCTGCGGAAACCGGCCCACGAGGAAATTGATCCGGTTTTCCGTTTCAACAATCTTTTGCTGAACGTCATACTGAAGATTCTGCGTTTTATACACCTCGGCCTCAAACCGGCGAACCGCCAGTTCGGTCACTTTGGCCGCTTCTTTCTGCTGCTTGATGATCGACAGGGCGTTGGTCAGAATATCGATGTTCCGTTTGATGATTTCCAACTGATTATCATACGCCATCAGCTCATAATACGAGTTGGCGATCTCGGCCACCAGATTCGTCACCTGGAAATTCCGGCCTTCAATGGACGCCAGATAGTTGAAAACCGCTACTTTCCGGGCGTTCCGCAGTTTATGCCAGATATCGACTTCCCAACTGGCAAAGGCACCAACGTAGGTGTTTGGTAACACATCGGGCGTGTGCCGCCCCGGTTTTATATCGGTTACGGCATCAGCGGCCCCTTGGCTGGTGTAGCGGGAGACCTTTTCGACGCCGGAGCCACCGCCCACCGTGACGAACGGCAGATACTCTCCTTTGCGGGCCATGATTTCGTTGTTGGACACCGCAATTTCCTGAAGCGTAATATTTAATTCCTGGTTGTTATACAGGGCCGTATCGATCAGGGCCGCCAGATTGGGGTCGGTAAAATACGCCTTCCAGCTTGTCTTTGCCGTGTTGGTCGAGTCCGACGAATTATTGTAATTCGTCGGTACGGTTTTATTTTCGGCTTTCGGAACCAGGCGGGGAACGCTACAGCCGCTATTGAGCAGGGTAAGAATCGTTATCCCTACGCAGGCTACTCGTTGTCTATTTCTCATTGATTTCACTTTCTTCAGGTTGTGGAAACTGGTCTACGGAATGGACGAATACGTCGGTCAGCGAATCTTCTTCTTCCCCTTTAATCAGCTTACGGCCATCGGCCAGATTGCCGAATATAAAGTACAGTCCGGGGATGATGATGACCCCGAAAATGGTTCCGAACAACATCCCACCCATCGCCGAGGCACCAATGGTACGGTTTCCAATCGCTCCGGCACCGGTCGCGCTGATCAACGGGATCAGACCGGCCACAAAGGCGAAGGAGGTCATCAGAATCGGGCGGAAACGAACCTTGGCTCCTTCAATGGCTGCGTTCAGAATGGTTTCGCCCTGCTGCCGCTTCTGAACGGCAAATTCGACGATCAGTACGGCATTTTTACCCAACAGACCGACCAGCATGATGAGCCCGATCTGGGCGTAGATGTTGTTTTCCAGCCCCATCAGTTTGAGCAGCAAAAACGACCCGAAGACCCCAACCGGCAGCGAGAACACGACAGCCAGCGGAATGATGAAACTTTCGTACTGCGCGGCCAGCACAAAGTAGACGAAGGCCAACACAATCAGGAACACATACAGCGACTCATTGCCCCGGCTCGCTTCGTCGTAGGAAAGGCCCTCAAAAGCAATGTCATAACCTCTGGGCAATGTCTTGGCAGCCACTTCCCGAATGGCCTGAATGGCATCGGCGGTGGTGTACCCGTTGGCCGGAAGACCCTGAATGGCGGCTGAATTATACAGGTTGAATCGGGTAATTTCATTCGGTCCCTGGCCTTTTTTAAGCTTCATGAAGGCTGAATAAGGCACCATTTCGCCCGCGTCGTTTTTGACAAAAAGCTTTAAAAGATCGGTTGGAAGCCTTCGGTACAGCGGATCCGACTGCACATAGACCTTGAAGAACTGGTTAAACTTGATAAACCCCTGCTCGTAGGTACTACCGATCATGATGTTGAGGTTGTCCATCGCTTTACCGATCGACACGCCTTTCTGCATGGCCAGCTTGTTGTCGATCTCCAGTTCGTATTGCGGATAGTTCGCGGCAAAGAAGGTGAACAAGCCGGTCAGCTCTTTCCGCTTGCCCAGGTTATCCATGAATTCCTTGTTGATTTTATCAAACTCGCGGTAATCCGTATCCGTGGTTTTGTCCAGTAAACGCATGGAAAAACCGCCGGACGTACCGAAACCGGGGATGGCCGGTGGTTCAAAGAACTCTACCACGGCCCCAAGCCCCCTTGTCTTCCCTTCCAGTTCTTCCATGATTTCCTTCACGTTTTTCTCGCGGTCCGACCACGGTTTCAGGTTGATCAGACAGGTACCGGCATTGGAGCCGCGTCCTTCGGTCATGATCTCATAACCGGCCAGTGAAGACACCGATTCGATGCCCGGAACTTCTTCGCAAATTTTCTGAAGCCGCCGGGAAACCTCGTTGGTTTTTTCCAGCGTCGAACCGGGAGGAGTCTGGATAATCGCGTAAATCGTACTCTGGTCTTCGTTCGGAATAAAACCGGCGGGCAGAATTTTATTTACGTAAAGTATTCCAAAACAGAAAGCCAGTAATACGCCCCAGGTAACCACTCTCCGGCTGACGATTGATTTTAACAGGCCAACGTATCGTCCGGTCACTTTATCAAAGCCCCGGTTGAAACCGTCAAGGGCTTTGGTGAGCAGGTTTTTCTTCCGGGCGGGCTGTCCGTGGTGGTTTTTTAACAACATGGCGCACAAAACCGGGGTAAGCGTCAGGGCGATCAGAGCTGAAATCACAATGGAGCTGGCCATCGTGATGGAGAACTGCCGGTAAAAAGTCCCCACCGGACCCGACATAAAGGAGATGGGCAGGAATACCGACACCATAACCGCCGTGATGGCGATAATCGCCCCGCTAATCTCACCAAGCACTTTCTTGACTGCGGCATACGGGGATAGATGCGGCTCTTCTTCCATCTTGGCGTGAACTGCTTCCACCACCACAATCGCGTCATCCACCACAATACCGATGGCCAGCACGAGAGCGAAGAGCGTAATTAAGTTGATGGATAGCCCAAACGCCTGAATCACAAAGAATGCCCCGATCAGGGAAACCGGAACGGCCAGAATTGGGATCAGGGTCGAACGCCAGTCACCCAGAAAGATGAAAACAACCAGCGCAACCAGAATAAACGCGTCCCGCAGCGTATCGATGACCTGCTCGATGGACGCGTCCAGAAAGTTTGACACATCATAGCTGATTTTGTAATCCACGCCCGGTGGGAAGGATTCTTTCATGACGTCGAGCTTCTCTTTTACCTCCTCGATGACGTCACTGGCGTTGCTCCCGTAGTTTTGCCGCAACACAATGGCAGCCGATGGCTTGCCATCCAGGTTGGAATAGATGTCGAAGAACTCGCTTCCCAACTCCACTTTGGCAATGTCTTTCAAGTGGATACTTTCACCGGCTGAATTGGCCCGGATGATGATGTCTTCATACTCTTTGGGGTCGCTATACCGTCCTTTATACGTGAGCACGTATTCCAGCGACTGGGCCGCAATACCGGAGCTTTGCCCAATCCGGCCCGGTCGGCCGATGATGCTTTGCTCCCCGATGGCCTTCATCACTTCTTCGGTGGAAATCTTGTAGGCCCGCATGCGGTCCGGGTTGAGCCAGATGCGCATTGCATACCGACGACTCCCCAATATCTGCGCCCGGGCGACCCCCTTGGTCCGCTGAATTTCGGGGATCATTTTAACAGTCGCGTAGTTGAACAGGAATTTCTCGTCGATACTTTTATCCTTGGAATAGAGGTTGACGTACATCAACATACTGGGCTGAACCGGCGAAATAATAACCCCCTCCCGCTGAACGAGTTCTGGGAGAAGCGGCATAACCTGATCCACCCGGGTTTTCACCCGGATAACGGCGACATTGGGGTCCGTCCCTGGTTCAAAAATAATCCGGAGCGTCGCTTCCCCGGCACTGGTGGCATCGGTGGCAATATACCGCATATCCTGGACACCGTTGATGGCCTGTTCCAGCGTAATCAGCGTGGATTTTACCAGTACATCGGCACTGGAACCGGGATACGCAATGAAAATATTGACGGTGGTGGGGGCAATATCCGGGAATTGGGAAATCGGTAACTTCTCAATAGCCAGGATGCCGATGAAGACGATCATGATCGAAATCACAATCGCAAATACGGGTCTGCGGATGAATTGATTGAACATATCTTTGCAGGTTGGAAAACCGGTTTATTCGGCGTAGAGGCTTAACTTGGACAAAACCGAATCAGGCTGCACGAAGGTGTAGTGGATTTTTTCGTTTTCTTTGACCTGACGCAAGCCTTCCAGCAGGATTTTATCGTCTTTGGTCAGACCGGATTTAACCACAAAAATGTGGGGCATTTCCGCAGCTATGGTAATTTCCCGGGACCGGATCTTGCCGTCTTTATCCACCAGATAGACATATTTCTTGTCCAGAACTTCGAAAGTGGCTTTCTGCGGGATAATCAGGGCGTTTTTGAGCGGCAAGGTCATCTGGATGTTCCCGGTTTCGCCGTGCCGGAGCAGTCCTTTTGGGTTCGGGAAAGTGGCCCGGAAAGCGATATTTCCCGTTTCGTTGTTAAAATCCGCTTCGATGGTTTGAACCACGCCGGGATAATCAAACACTTGCTGATTGGCCATTAACAGGTTGACATTCTTCAGATTTTCCTGCTGGGCGTGGGTTTTGTAATTCAGGTATTCCGCTTCCGGCACATTGAAATACACCCACATTTTGCTGTTGTCAGACAGCGTAGTGAGCAAGTCGCCCTCGTCGACAAGGCTTCCCAATCGCACCTGGAAGTGGTCCATGATGCCATCGAAAGGCGCTCTCACCTCCGTAAAACCGAGGTGAATCTGCGCAACGGTGACTTCTGCTTTGGCCTTGTCTAACTTGGCTTTGGCCAGTGCCAGCTCGTTTTTCGAAACGATGTTGCTGTCGGCCAGCGATTTGGTATTTTTGTATTCCACCTCCACGAAATTGGCTTCGGCCTGGGCTTTCTGGAGTTCGGCCTGGTATTGAATCGGCAGAATCTGAAACATGAGCTGCCCCTTTTTAACCGCCTGTCCTTCGTCCACAAAGATTTTTTGCAGATAACCCCGTTCCAGGGCTCGCAATTCGATGTGCTGGATGGAATGAATCTGGGAGACGTATTCATTCGTGACGGTCGTATCGGTTTTTAAAGGGCTGGTCACCAAATACTTGGTCTCTTCCTCCTTTTCTTCTTTTTTCTCGGAACAGCCTGCCACACCCACCAGGGCACACAAACTCACGAGCATCAATAATTTATTCATAAGGATCTATTTTTTCACGTTACTGGTTTGAAGGGGATGCTGAGGAGGGACGACCTGACCCGGCGGTGCGTTGGGGCCTTGTGCTAATTGCCGAATCAGGCTGTCTTTCTGCTGGTTGGTCCGTTTGCAATCCAGAAGCTGCTGTTGCCAAACCACGAGATCGACTGGAGGAATCGAGTTGCCTAATTCATATTCGTAAATCATTCGCTGGCGACTTTGCTCATACAGCAGAAATCCATTAAACACCAGGGAGAGCGCCAGGGCCAGTCCAAAGCCGTAAAGCAAAATTGAGGGGAAAGTCCGGCGCTGCATCGCTTGTGTCTCTAGTTATTGACACAAAGCACGCTCCGTAACATTAGAACGGTGTGAGAAGGAAATTAAAAGGTAGTAGAAAAGTTTAATATGGCAGAACAGTCAGATCATGAAGTCCTTCTGAATTTTCTGTGAAATTTGAACAGAGAAGTATTTTTCGTACGTATTTCAACGATCCCTACCTATTAATTGAAATTACGAAATCTAAAAAAAGTACTAATTAATATTCCAGATAAGCTATTTTTCAGACACAAGCATTCCATTCACCCCTGGCTTGGCAACTGAATCGTCACTGAAGTTCCCCGGTTTACGTCGGAGGTGATCTGGAGAACACCCTGATGCAAGTCAATGATTTTCTGCGTGACGGCCAGCCCAATGCCGTAACCCGGCACGTCATCGACATTGCCGCCCCGGTACAGCGGATTAAGGATGTGAGCAGCATCGGTCTCGGAAATGCCACGCCCCTGGTCGGCTACGGTCACAATGATTTGATCTTTTGTGACTTGCAAATGCACCGAAACCGCTTCACTGGAATATTTGCAGGCGTTGTCGAGCACATTTAGAAAAGCAGTTGTCAGCAGCGTAGCGTTGCCTTTCACCGTAAACGATTCTTCCTCTTCCGTTTTGAATTGCAGGTTCAGGTTCCGGCCCGGATACTTGGCCTGCACGTACCCAATGGCGTTGAGCAGGCAATCGTCTACCTGAACGGCGGTTAAAGCAACGGGGCCATCGGTCACTTTGGCCAGGCCCAGCAAGCCATTGGTCAGGGCAATCACTTTTTTCAGTTCTTCAACCGCCACTTCCATGCTCTCGCGCCAGTCGGCGGGGTTCTGGTCATACCGCAGGGAGGTTTCCAGCGTACCCAGGGTGTTGGTCAGCGGGGTGCGCAGTTCGTGCGACGCGTGGGCGACAAAGCTGCGCTGGGAGACAAACGCATCTTCAAGCCGAAACAGCATCTGGTTGAACGTCATGGCAAGCTGGGCGATTTCATCCCGGCGATTTCCCTCATGAACCCGCTTGTGCAGTTGCCGGGCAGTGATCTGCTCCACCTCATCCACAATCTGGGCGATCGGTTTCAGCACACCACCGGAAAAATACCAGCCAGCCAGCACGATCAGCGCAAACCCCAGCAGATTGGCCAGCAGCAGAATTTGTTGCAGGGTTCCGAGTTTGGCCAGGCCGATCCGGTCATAACCCGAGGCAAAAATGTAAAAGAGCTGTCCGCCATGCCTATACGGAATCACGATCGATTCGAGGTGACCACTTTTGAATTCAAACAGCGATTCGGTAGTCAGGAGCGGTATTTTTTCTTTGTAATACTCCGATTCTTTCAGCGTCCGGTTGGTAAAGACCAGATTGTGCCGCTGATCGTAAATGCTGATTTGCTCCTCCACGATGGTGAGCAGGTCGGTCCGCACCATGTTTTTAAAAAAGTCATCGTGGAGATGTCGCCGGGAAATCAGCAGACGTCCGGCCACACGGGCTTTCGACTCCAGCCGACTGTAAAATTCCTCGCGTCGGTACAGCGAATAGAAGTACCACACCAGCAGCGACAGCGTGAGCTGGATGGCCGTAGCCAGCAGTGTAAAGATGATCGTCAGGCGGTTTCGAATCAGCATACCTATCGGATTAATCTTCCCGGAGAACGTACCCCATGCCAACAATGGTATGCAGCAACCGGGGCGAAAAATCTTTGTCGATCTTTTTGCGCAGGTAGCTGATATACACATCAATCACGTTGCTGTTCGTATCAAAATTCAGACTCCAGACCCGTTCGCTGATGTCTACCCGCGAGATGATTTTCCCTTTGTTGAGCATGAGGTATTCTATGAGGGCATATTCGCGGGTGGTCAGGTCGATGCGTTTGCCCGCCCGGGTCACGGTTTTGGTATCCAGGTTCAGTTCCAGATCGGCCAGCCGGAGTATTTGCTTCGGCCGGGAGCCGCTCCGGCGCGTCAACGCTCGGAGCCGTAGCAGCAGTTCCTGAAACTCAAACGGTTTGGCCAGGTAATCGTCGGCCCCGGCGTTAAAACCGTCCGACTTGTCGGCCAGACTGTCGAGCGCGGTGAGCATCAACACGGGGATTGTCTCATTTTCCGAGCGGATCAGGCGACACAACTCAAAGCCGTTGATTTGCGGAAGGTTGACATCCAGGATGATGAGATCGTAAATCTCCCGGCGGAACAGGGCCAGCCCGGCCCGTCCATCGTAAGCAACTTCAACTTCGTAACCTTCGGCCGATATTCCTTTGCGAATAAAAGAAGCCAGCCGCTCTTCATCTTCAACGAGCAGAATTTTCATCAGCGTTTTTCAGTTGAGTACGATACAGGCTGTCCGGGCTTTCAAAGAATCAAACCCGGTAGCCAAAACACGCCGTCGCCGATCCAACGGTAGCGATTGTTAGTCAAAAACCGGTTTGGATACCGCTGAATGGTATACAGCACGGCGCTCATCATACCCTGGATAATGGCCGCCCGCTGGGCAAACCGGTCGTCGGCCATGAAAAATATCACGAGTGCCAACACCGTAATCACCACTGCCAGCGTCCGCAGCACCACGTCGCTCCGGTCGAAACCCCAGAAGGTCGCCAGCGAATAGGACGTGTCCGGTAATTCGTAGGCTTCCATCACCGAAAACAGCAGCAGGTTCTGGAAAACGATCAACAGAAACAAAAGTCCTAACCCAATTTCGGACCAGCCGATGGTCGGTTTTTGCGCCCACGAACTGCCCCAGACACCGATGGTATAGACGAGCGTCACCGCCGGTTCTTTCCACGCCAGCCGGGCATTGGAACCCGACAAACGCGAGACGCCCCAGACATAAGCCCCGGAAACCAGCGCCAGCCCGGCCCCAAACCACAACACAGACCGGGGTAACCAGAACAACAAAACGACGGAAATCGCAGCCAGTCCTACCAAAACCCGAAGCAATATAGCCTGGTTATCAGCATGAAACCGGTGACGGATCGTGAGTTGACTCTGGTTTTGCAGGCTTTTGCGAACATCATACAGGCGGTCGGCGGCATAAATAACGAACACACAAATCGCCAGTAAAACCGTTGTTGCCCAACCAACCGGCTGGTGACCGTCGGGCAAACGGGCCACCATGATATGGGAAATCACCGCTCCGGCCACTACATCGAGACTGAGGTAGTGCGCTTTTTGCAGTACGCGTTTAATCGAGTAAAAGAACTTCATATACTGGTTTTGTCCCGTCCTCAACGGTGGAACAAATAATAAATTAATACGAAAATGGGAGTCGCGCCGGTCGTTTTTCGAGAATCGTCACCGGGTCGCCAACGCGCAAAACTCCCGTGGTTTCAGCCAGCACATTCTGGCCAAACAGGATTTTGCTGTCCAGCTTCCGGTACGTCGCCAGCGTTTTGAGCGGCTCTTTTCCCTTTTGGCCCGATTCGGGGTCAATGGTTGTCAACACACAGCGGGCGCAGGGTTTCACACCGAAGAACGTCAGTTCGCCAATTTTGAAGTGATACCAGGTATCTTCGTCGTGCGGCAAAACGCCCTCTACCACCAGATTGGGCCGAAAACGAACCATCTCGAGCGGTTGTTCCACCCGGCGGTTCAGTTCATCGAGCGAATCCGTGCTGATGACCAGATACGGAAAACCGTCGGCAAAACTGACCACATCCTCAGGCTGGGCATATTTCGGATCGACCGGCCGCAGCGAGTCGTCGGGCATGTAGACCAGGCGGCACGGAAAACCGAGCAGGCGGCTAAACCAATCGTCCGCTTCCGGGCTAACGACCAGGGAATCAACGGCCTGACGATCCCACACATAGGCCGTCAGGGACTCATCCGTCGTTTTTTCCAGGAGAATTTCCAGCACGTCATCCGGTCGATGGCGGTGGTAAACCCGCAGATGCCAGTCGGTCAGTTCGACCTCGACCAGCGCCATGACGGTATTTTCCCGTTGCGTCAAAAATGTCCCGTCGGGTTTCACGAGCATCCACCGCCGGTCGTAGCGAAAGCCTTTCGGTTCCACCACCGCTTCGGAAAGCGAAATGCCGCCCAGTG
This sequence comes from Larkinella fluvii, assembly GCF_051857545.1. Taxonomy (NCBI): domain Bacteria; kingdom Pseudomonadati; phylum Bacteroidota; class Cytophagia; order Cytophagales; family Spirosomataceae; genus Larkinella; species Larkinella fluvii. The sequence continues at coordinate 691,361 of NZ_JBPZHB010000005.1, forward strand.
ATTTGATGGGGTAAATCCGGATTTCTTTTAAAACAGGTGTGTTCATGCGTCAAAGGTAAGGCGGTGTTTGATGGGTAGCAAAACCGTTTTACCAACGCGGCAGCGGACTCACTTCCTGCGACGTAAATTCGCCCTTCAAATACTTGAAATGGGCCGCCATCGCAATCATAGCCGCATTATCGGTACAGTATTCGAACTTCGGAATGTAGACGTTCCAGCCCTCCTGCCGCCCCAGTTCAGCCAGCGACGCCCGCAAACCGGAATTGGCAGAAACCCCACCCGCCAGCGCGATTTCACGAATACCGGTTTGCCGGGCAGCTTTCCGCAATTTGGTCAGCAGAATTTTGATGAGCGTGTGCTGGATGCTGGCGCAAATATCCGGCAGATTCTGCTCGATAAAATCCGGGTTGGCTTTAACGCGGTCGCGCAGAAAATACAGGAAGGCGGTTTTGATGCCACTAAACGAGAAATCCAGTCCCGGCATTTCGACCTCCGGAAACGGGTAGGCCAGCGGATTGCCCTGCTGTGCATACCGGTCGATGAGCGGGCCACCCGGATAAGGCAGATTGAGCAGTTTAGCGGTTTTATCGAAAGCTTCCCCCACGGCATCGTCCTGGGTTTGGCCAATAATTTCCATGTCCAGATGATCCCGGATGAGTACAATTTGCGTGTGTCCGCCACTGACGGTCAGGCACAGAAACGGAAACTGCGGAATGGCCTGTTCGTCAATGAAATGGGCCAGAACGTGGGCCTGCATGTGGTGGACTTCGATGAGCGGAATATCCAGCGCCAGGGCCAGGGCTTTGGCAAACGATGTGCCGACCAAAAGTGACCCTAATAAACCCGGGCCGCGCGTAAAAGCTACCGCATTTAGCGCGTTTTTCTGTATATTTGCTTCATGCAGCGCGCGTTCGACGACCGGTACAATCCGTTGCTGATGCACGCGCGAAGCCAGTTCGGGGACGACTCCGCCATACTGTTCGTGGATTAACTGCGTGGCTACAACATTGGATTGTATTTTTCCGTTAACACATACAGCAGCCGACGTCTCGTCGCACGAAGATTCAATTGCCAAAATTGTCATTTTTCAAAATTACTGAATAATGGACAATGAACCGCGTCGGCGGACCGAAATGAAAAACCTTTTGCGGTCCTTCTGATTTCTGTCTGGAACCAACACGCACGAATTGTCATTCATTATTCACCGGTCATTGTTCATTGCATCTGGATGCGTTCATTTTTCACCATACTTCTCAAAACCCTGCTCTACACCGTTCTGGTGGTCTTGCTGGTGGTCGGAATTGTGGGAGTCAGTCTGCAAATTCCGGCAGTTCAGACGAAACTGGTGCGTTACGCAGCCCAACGGGTTTCCGAGAAGCTGCTGTTCCCGGTCGACATTCAAAAAATCGATATTAATTTTTCGTTCCCCAACGTCTGGGTCAACTCGGTTACGCTGGAGGAAGTCACGATCCGTAACCGCGATCTGAAACCGATGATCCGCGTTGGCCGTCTCGAAGTTACCCTCGCTCTCGAAACGCTGATCAACAACTCCTCCACCGATATTCACCTGGATGAAGTGCTGCTCTACCAGCCCCAGGTTGATCTGGTGAAAGACGCCAAAACCGGCAACCTGAACATCGATGACTTTCTGGAGCGGATCAACGAGATGACCCGCGATACGACCAAACCGTCCATCGCCAATCAGAATATCCCGTTTACCATTGGCAAAGCCACCCTGGTTGATGGAAAGTTTACGTACCACGACATGCGGAAACCGACGATGGGCGGGCGACTTTTTGACTACAACCACTTTCTCGTCAGCGGTTTAAGTGCCAACCTGAACAGCTTTCTGCTGCTGGGCGATACCATTGCCGTCAACATCGGCCGCATGAAAGGCTTTGAAAAACAGGCCAATCTACGGATTCACCGGCTCGATACGAAGTTCCTGTATTGTGCGAAGGAAATGCGGCTCGACAGCCTGTTTGCCCGCATCAATGAGTCGACGGTTCGCAATCGTCTGGTTTTTTCGTACGACAGTTTTTCGGCTTTCAACGAGTTTAACGACGAAGTTGTGATGCGGGCCAACCTGCGGAATGCCGTCGTTCGGGCGCAGGATCTGGCTCCGTTTACATCGTATTTCAACACCAATTTTGACGTCGCCCGGGCAACGGGCGATTACGTGGGTCGGATTCGGAATTTCAAAGTAACCAACGCCGACATCCGGTTTGGCACCAACTTCCGGAGTCGGCTGGTGGGCGATCTGGCCTTCAAGGGCTTACCGGACAGTGACGAAAATACCGTAGTGGATTTTCGATTCAAGCCTTCGCAGGTCAATATGGCCGACATCCGTCCGTATTATTCCGACTCGGCGTTCAACTCCATCGCCAGAAAGCTCGGAACGGTCGATTTTGCCGCCACCTTTGCCGGTCGCTTCATCGACTTTAAAACCGTCGGGACGTTTAAAACCGGCATCGGGACGGTTTCGGGCGACCTCGCACTGCACCTGAACGGCGATCAGCGGACCACCTACAGTGGCAATCTGAAGCTGTCGGACATCAACGTCGGTTCACTCATCGACCAGCCGGATCTGCTGCAGAAGGTCGACGGGCAGGGCAAGTTCGTGGGTCGCGGATTGACCATCAAAGACGGTTCACTCGATCTGAATGCGCAATTTACCCGCGTCGGTTTTCAGAAGTACAACTACCGCAACTTGGTCGTTCAGGGGAATTTACAGCAGTCTTTTTTCCGGGGGCTGGTCAGCGTCAAAGACACGAACCTGACCTTCAACCTGAATGGGGCCTTTGACCTGCGGGGACCGAAAAACCTGTTCGATGTGCGCGGCACGGTTCAACAGGCGAATTTTCTGGCTACGAACCTGCTGGACGACAGCCTGATTGTCCGGAGCGATCTGGATGTTCAATTGCAGGGCAACACGCTCAACGAACTGGTCGGCAACGCCCGGCTGCTGAATACGTTTGTCACCTACGGAAAACGCAGTCTGGTGCTGGACACGCTGTTCATGTCGTCGGCCATTACCGGCAATGAACGGTCGATCAGCATCAATTCCGATTATCTCGACGCCGACCTGAAAGGCAATTTTCAGCTAACGCAGGTCGCCGACGATCTAAACCGCATTGCGAAGGAATACCGCCTTAATTTTGCCGGAAATGCCGCCGGGCTAGCCGCCTATTACCAGGAAAAACGGCGAAAACCGCTGTCGGTTACGCCCTACAACATTGATTATTCTTTCCTGCTGAAAAATTCGCAGCCCCTGCTCACCCTCGTCTATCCATCGCTGTATGTGTCGCCCAACACGAAACTGGAAGGCCGGTTTGGGGTCGATCAATCTTCTTTATTGACGCTGAATGGCACGATCGATACGCTGAAATTTGACGAATATAATTTTTACAAAAGCACCGTCGACCTCAATACGTCCAAGTTCGTCAACTCGCCGGATGTGCTGGCGTCGCTGATCATCAATTCGACCCAACAACAATTTGGTTCGCTGGCGGCCACCGAAAACCTACAGGCCGAAGCCTCCTGGGATGTGAACCACATTGATTTCACGACCAGTCTGCAACAGCAGAAAAGCACCAACCGGGCCGATCTAAACGGGTCGCTGACGTTTAAGGGCGATGCCATCGATATCGAACTGGAACGGTCGAAGTTTCGGTTGCTGGACAGTACCTGGACTATTTCACCCGAAAATCTGATCCGGGTGGTCGGGCCGGAAATTACCGTCCGGAATCTGGCGGTTTCCAACCGAAACCAGTTGATCTCGGTCAGCGGAAAAGCGTCGCAGGACTCGTTGCAGACGCTGGATATCGAGACCAAGAACTTCCTGCTGGAAACCCTGAATCCGGTGCTGAAAACCAAGGTCTCGGGCGTTGCCAACGGGAAAGTGGCCGTGCGGGGGCTTTACGGTTTGCCATTGCTGGACGGAGCTATTACCATCGATTCGCTGAAATACAATGATTTTCTGATCGGTAATGTCGTCAACCGCAGCACGCTCGACCAGTTGAACCGGATCAATCTGGACACCCGAATCCGGCGACTCGACCGCGAAGTGCTGGCCATTACCGGCATGTATACACCGGGCGAATCGGCCGCCAACCCCCTCGACCTGAAAGCGGTTATGGAAGGCACGGACCTGCGGCTGGTTGAACCGTTTGTCAAGGATATTGCCTCGAACATCAGCGGAACCGCTACCGGAGTTGTTACAATAAAAGGGAAAGCCGGTAGCCCGGTGCTGGGGGGTACGGTCGACATTACCAACGGAAAACTGACCCTTGATTACCTGAAAGCAGATCTCGGTTTTTCGGATAAAATCTACTTTGGCCCCAGCGAAATCGTTGCCAAAAACATGGTTCTGACGGACCTGAGTGGCGGGCGGGCTACGTTGCAGGGCGGGGTATTTCACGACGGTTTCAAGTATTTTACGGTGGATCTGAACGTCGTGGACATGAAGAATTTCAAGATTCTGAACACGACGCTCAAAGACAACGACCAGTTTTATGGCACCGCCGTGGTGAGCGGGCGGGCGGGAATCGAAGGCCCATTCGACAATCTGGCTATTCGTGCCAACGTCACCAGCAACCGGGGAACGCGGATTTACATTCCGCTCGACCAGGCCGCTTCGGTTTCCCAGGAAGAAGTGATCCGATTCATTAACGTCAATCCGGCCCATCGCGATAGTGCCAACACCCAGCCCGAGGTTGACTTGTCGGGTATTCGGATGGATTTCAACCTGTCGATCACGCCCGACGCCTACTGCGAAATTCAGTTGGACCGCCAGACCGGCGACATCATCAAGGCCTACGGCAGCGGTCAGTTGGCAATGCGGATCGACACCAAAGGCGATTTCACGATGACGGGGGCCTACGAAATTCAGCAGGGTGAATATACTTTTACGTTTGAAAACGTGATCAACAAACGGTTTCAGATGCTACCCAACAGCCGCATCACCTGGACCGGCGACCCGTATGAAGCGATGGTCGATGTCAAAACCGCCTACACGCAATACGCTTCGCTGGCACCGATTCTCCAGTATTATTCGTCCAATTCGTCTAATAATCCTGATCGTACCCGCCGGTATCCTGTCGATTTGCTGATCAATTTAAACGGTCGGCTGCTGGCTCCGGATATTTCCTACGATCTGAAAGTCAAAGAATACCCGCAACAGCCGGACTTCCGGCAGGCGGTGGCGGCTTTTGAGTCGCGCCTGCAAAGCAACGATCAGGAATTGGGCCGTCAGGTGAGCAGCATTCTGTTGTTCAGCCAGTTGGCTCCCGGCGAAGGCCTGGGCCTGATCGATCCGGCCTCGCCCACGAGCAGCAATGTAGTCGGTTCAGGATTGACCAACAGCCTGAGCGAATTGCTTTCGAACCAGATCAGCCGCCTGGCGTCGACGCTGGACAAGAACCTGGATGTGGGCGTTTCGCTCAATGGTCTGGATCAAAATCTGGTCAATAACCTTCAGGTTCGGCTTTCGTACCGCTTCAACGACCGGTTCCGCATCAGCCGGGATGGCGGTTTTACATACGGGCAAAACCAGACCAGCGTGGCCAGTCTGCTCGGCGAATGGACGCTGGAATACTGGCTCTCGCCCGATGGTCAGCTTCGGTTGAAAATGTATAACCGCAACCAGAACCAGCTCGGTTCGCTGAATGCCACGACCTACGGAACGCTGACGACCGGGGGCGGAATGAGTATTCAGTACACGCGTTCATTCAACCGGCTGTTTGGTCCGACCCCGGAACCGCCCCGACCCGGCATCCAACCCATCCCCACGACGCCCGGTCAACCCACCACCCCAGTACCTCCCTCCCGGGCTACCTCCGCGCTTCGGGAGCGAGATGATCATCAATTGTAATGAATTAGGGTATAAAAAACGGTTCTATTGATCATCCTTACGGGATTTTTTGCATTCTATTATCCTACTTTCGGCGGGTTACAACCGCTACAAAATGGATCATCCCTACGGGATTTGCCATCCACTTCGTTGATCACCCCTGGTTGAAACGGGGTCATACAAAATGAATCATCCCTAAGGGATGGTCAAGTCCAAAAATCCCGTAGGGATGATTCATTTTGTATGAC